>NZ_FNQN01000002.1 GCF_900107645.1 Desulfuromusa kysingii | reverse complement strand
CATTGATCAGGTTTCTAAAGTCGGCAACATCTCCCATTTTAATCCGATCCGTTTGCGCTTTTATTTCTGTCAAGACCGGTTCCCAAAGTGATTCTGGAACATAAGCACGGGAGGCGGCAGAGCATTTCTGTCCCTGATATTCAAATGCACCACGGACGATACCGGTTGCAAGGGCTTTGACGTCAGCGGAGCTGTGAGCGAAGATAAAGTCTTTACCGCCGGTCTCACCAACGATACGTGGGTAGGTTTTATATTTGTTTGCGGCAATGTTGTTGCCGATTTGTTTCCACATGCTTTGGAATACCGCTGTACTTCCGGTGAAGTGGATGCCGTTAAAGTCCGGGCTATCAAGGCAGACATTGCCAACATCACTCCCAGAACCTGGAACGAAGTTAATGACCCCATCTGGTAAACCTGCTTCCTGGAGTAACTTCATGAAATGGTATGGGGCATAGACAGCAGAGGATGCTGGTTTCCATACCACGGTATTGCCCATGATGGCTGGTGCCGTTGGCAGGTTGCCAGCGATAGCGGTGAAGTTAAATGGGGCAACAGCAAAGACAAAACCCTCCAGAGGACGATGCTGAACATAATTCCAGATAGGTGATGGTGAATGAAGTGGCTGGTCAGCGTAAACTTCTTGAGCGAAATACACATTGAAGCGGAGGAAGTCAATCAACTCACAAGCGGCATCAATTTCAGCCTGGAAAGGGTTCTTGCTGATATTGAGCATCGTAGCAGCGTTGATAAGGAACCGATAAGGACCAGCAAGGAGGTCGGCAGCTTTCAGGAAAATAGCCGCGCGCTCTTCCCAGCGTAGACTTTGCCAAGCAGGTTTTGCTGCCATCGCAGCATCAATTGCCATTTGCACTTCCTTGGGACCTGCCTTGTGGCTTGTTCCCAATTGGATTGAATGGTCATGAGGACAAGCTATCTTAACCGTATTCCCAGTACGAACTTCTTTCCCACCAATGATCAGTGGCACCTCGATCTGTTTGGACTTCAACTCCTCCAGGGCCAATTTTAACTTTTGACGCTCCGGTGATCCCGGTGCATACGCAAGAACCGGTTCATTTTGTGGTGAAGGGATGTTAATCGCGGCATTATTTAACACAGACATTGAAGCTCTCCTTTGATGTAGGTGGACTGATGAATCTGGGTTCTTTCAATAGCAATGAAAATGCCAAACTTCGTTATGAAAACTAGAACGTTTATTTTTAAATTGTAACATGCTGAAATTGAATAATAATATTTTGCTGTTGGGGGAAATATTTGTTCTGTAAGAATTTATGTGTCACCTCTTTTGCCTTGAAATATATGCAGGAATGCATAGAGCTGAGGTGTCAGGTGAGATGATGTTTTTTTAGTTTTCGGGCGATGGTTGACTGGTTGACATTGAGTGCTGCTGCGATTTTAGTTTGATTTTTGTATTGTCGCAGCGCTTCTGCCAAAAGTTTTTTCTCCATCAGGTCTAGGGCCTCCTGTAGGGAGACTCCGGGGGGGATGTGGTGGGCTGGAAACTCATTCCCTTGTGAGTTAAAGGTGATCTGGCTTGGAAGATCAGGAAGGTCAATGAGGTCTGTGTCTGACATAACGACCAGGCGTTCACAAATATTCATCAGCTCACGGACGTTTCCAGGGTAGGAGTAGCTTGCCAAGGCGTCCAGTGCTGCTCGGGTTAAGCGTTTCTGGGTCTCAGATTGCGTACTGAATTTATCAATGTAGTGACGGATTAATGGTAATACGCAGTCAGGTCGTTCACGGACTGAAGGAATTTGGATGGGGATGACGTTGAGGCGGTAGTAGAGATCAAGACGAAACTTACCTCGGGTGACCATTTCACTCAGGTCTTGATGAGTCGCTGCGATGATGCGGACATCGACGGTGCGTTCTTTAGTGTCGCCAAGTCGGGTGATCTGTCCATCTTCCAGAAAACGCAACAGTTTGACTTGCGAGGGGAGGGGGAGTTCGGCTATTTCATCCAGAAATAAGGTTCCGCCATCAGCCAATTCAAAATGGCCAGGTTTGCCACTGGCTTGAGCACCGGTGAAGGCCCCCTTTTCATAACCGAAAAGCTCGGCTTCAATGAGCGACTCCGGTATTGCGCCACAGTTGATTTTGATGAGTGGCTGGTCGGCACGTTGGGATTTTTTGTGGATAAGGTCGGCTATTAACCCTTTGCCGACGCCGGATTCTCCCAGTAGCAGCACCGACGAAGTGGCTTTTGCAACTTTGATCGACTGATGCAATGCCCGGATCATCGCCGGACTTCTGGCGATGATGGGCTGTGAGTCCAGCTCAACCTGTTGCATGGCGAGCATTTGATCACGGAGGCTGTCTTTCAGGGCTTGTTGCTTTTCCAGCTCATGTTGCAGGTTGTCAATCTCGGTGATGTCGCGTTCGCTGACCACGATGCGGATCAGTTCGCCCTGTTCGCCAAAAACAGGGGTCGCAATAGAGATCAGTTTATGTCCGTTCTTGTTCTGTAGTAGGCTGATCCGCTTTTTGTGGATGCTCGCGTCAAGGGCCGCTGAGCGATCAATGAAGCCAGTTTCGATCAATTCACGCATGTTGCGGCCGACAATTTCAGCCGCAGGGAGGTTGTGAATTTTTTCTGATGCGGGATTCATGCGGATGACGTTGGCGTTAGCATCACAAACAAAAAGCCCATCAGATGATGAGTCAATGATTGTATCCAGCTGCCGTAACAGGGTTTGAAAAGAGGGCAGCCCCTGCGCCATTGTGTCGAGTTGGACACTGTCGACCATAATACAAGCGGCCCCGATAATGTCGCCATTTTCCATGATCGGATTGATGTTCACCAGATACTCTTGATCGAAGATCTGGAGTGGCAACTCGCGACTTTTTTGTGTCCCTCGCAGGATTGACAGGATTGGAAACCAGCAGTCTGGCAGCTCGGTTTTGAGGGAGTTTCCAGGGGAGATGTTCAATTTCTCTTGCGCCAGTTTACTGAGGAGGGTAACGGTTCCCTTCTGGTCAGTAATAATCATGACCCGTGCAGTCGCATCGATCAGGGCTTGAATCTTGGGTGTGTCTGGATATGTATGCATAGGCCGATTATGCATATATGCATCAAATATGCAATAGCGAATAAATTGGCTTGAGAGAATTGCTACGCTTTAGCTCTGTCAGGTTACAAGGTTTCCCAGAATTCAGCCGCTTCCTTCCAGCGAAAAGCCTCATCCATGTCCTGCGGGACCCCTTTGCCGGTCGAATACATAACCCCGAGGCAGTATTGCGCCTTGGTGTGTCCTTGATCCGCTGCTTTTGTGAGCCACTTTTTCCCTTCGAGCGAATCTCTTGTGACCCCTTTGCCGTTTAAATGCATAATTCCGAGGTTATACTGGGCGTCAGCGCTACCGTCATTGGCCGCTTCGAGCCACCAATGATAAGCGAGTTGAAAATCTTGGGCGACGCCAATCCCTTTTATGAAATGGTGTCCCAACATTACTTGTGCACGCTGGTGTCCACGCGTCGCCGCCTGTTTTAACAGGACCACTGCTAATGTGGGATCACGAACTTCTTCGCTTCCAGAGCTGAGAAGTTTTCCCAAATTGTAGGTGGCATCGAGATAGTTCTGTTCTGCTGCTTTTTGCAGCCAAGTGCGAGCTTCCGTATAGCTTTGTAGAACTCCAGTGCCTCTAAGGTACATCATTCCCAGGTGATACTGGGCGGTTGGCAATCCTTGATCCGCAGACTGGCGTAACCACTGCCGCGCTTTTGAGTAGTTCTTTTTGACTCCCTTGCCGACCAGATACATGTGTCCTAGGGTGAATTGTACTTTAGAGTTGCCCTGTTCAGCTGCCATTCCCCACCAGCGTCTGGCCTCGAGAAAATCTTTAGGGACGCCATGTCCTTTGGCATACATCAACCCGAGGTTATACTGAGCATCAGAAAAATTTTGATCAGCGGCCTTACGAAACCAGTGAAGAGCCTGATCATAGTCTGCTGTGACACCACGACCTTTAATGTAGTTTTGACCGAGGATGTTTTGTGCCCGTGAGTAACCCAACTCTGCTGCTTGCTGATAGTATTTTGCTGCTTCTGCCGGATTTTCTGCGGTTCCCATCCCTTTATCATACATTCGGCCAAGCATAAAAATGGATCTAGCGTGGCGATGTTGAGCTGCCAGACGGAACCATTTAAGGGCTTCGGAGAAAGATTTTTCAACCCCTTTGCCCTGAAAATAGTTCATCCCTAGCTGGTAATGTGATTGTGCCATATCTGTCATACGATCCCCCGACGAACGGTAAATGTAATTTAATGTCTTAGTATACACAAAAAAAGTTTGCGTGGAGAGAGAAATCTTGATAAGTATTGACAGAATATGATTAAAATGATCAAATCATTTATCGTTAGACAGCTATTCATGAAAGGTTGATCAATGAGCGGATATCGGAAGCAAGAAATTCTTCTTGAGACTGGGACCAATGAGATGGAAATCATTGAATTTTATCTTGGGGTTCAGCCTTTTGGCATCAATGTCCATAAGTTGAAAGAAATTATCACTTTTGATCAGGATGCCTTAACCGTTATCCCCGGTAGTGGTCCTGGAATGCTCGGGACCTTATTGCTGCGTGGAGCGACGATCCCGTTGATTGATCTGAAATCACATATCGGTCACAAAGAAGCAGAATCCCAGGGTGAAGTGCGACAGGTTGTCCTGGTGTGTGAATTCAATGATCGGGTGAACGGTTTTAAAGTCGACGGAGTGAATCAGATCCACCGTGTTTCCTGGGAAGATGTCCAGCCGATGGCGAATTTTATTGATCAATACCGGCCAAGATTTACGGGGAGTGTCAATATTGAGGGGCGGGAAATTCTTATTGTTGATCTGGAACACATCGTCGCAGAATTTGATCCTGAAGCCAATCTGGACTATGAAGCCGATCTCCACGCTGATGAGATGTTGGAAAAACGGCCACATACAAGAGAGCGGATGAAGTTAGTGATGGCAGAAGATTCAGCTCTGATCCGCTCTGGGATAGAAAAAGTTTTAACGGGAGCCCACTACACCGATCTGAAAGTTTTTGTCGATGGGCAGCAATGTTACGATTATATTCAGGGTATCAGGCAACGGGTTATCGACGGGGAACCCTTGGAAGAGCTTTTAAATCTGCTGATCTCCGATATTGAAATGCCGAAAATGGATGGCTTAACCCTGTGCAAAAAGATCAAAGAAGATCCGCTGCTGCGGGATGTGAAGGTGGTGATGTTTTCTTCGTTGATTAATGAACAGATGGCCGCAAAATGTGATCAGGTTGGTGCCGATGGTTATGCGACAAAGCCACAGATTCCCTACCTGGTTGAAATGATGGATGAATTTCTTGAGGTTGATAAGTTAGAAGAAGCCCCCTGAAGAACCACTAACAGCGAACGTTTCACCTTGGGGCTGATTGATCAGCGGGATTGATTGGCCCTACATTCTCTTTCCCGCGCCTGGATTTGTCACGCTGGTCTTGCGGCCTCAACGCAAATCCCAGGCTATACAGTCTTTGTCGTTTTTGCTCCATCTGCAGCGGGATGGTTAAAAAAGCAGAACACCGACTGGCTGGAAATTTTATCCATCAGCGTTTCAGGATCAATAGGCTTGCTGAAATAGAATCCCTGCACCTCATCACATTGGTTCTCTTGCAGAGAAATCATCTCCCCTTTTTGTTCCACCCCCTCGGCGACTAATTTGACGCCAATACTATGTCCCAGAGCGATAATCGCATTGATGATGGCGGCATCATTGTGGTGGGTGGTAATTCTCTGGACAAAAGATCTGTCAATTTTTAACCGGTCAATGGGGAAGGTTCTTAAGTAGCTCAATGAGCTGTAGCCGGTACCGAAATCATCAATTGCAAGAGTGACCCCCATTGCCTTGAGCTGATGGAGGATCTGCTGCGCTTTTTCGACGTTTTCCATGAGGATGCTCTCAGTGATTTCCAGTTCCAGATCTTCAGCCGCAAGTCCCGTATTGGCAAGGACTTCTTGAACGTAAGCAGGGAGGTTTGGATCTTGAAACTGTTTAGTTGAAAGGTTGACCGACACGCGTAAAGGAATGTTGCAGCGCAGTTGCATTTCGCGAGCTTGTTGGCAGGCCTTCGCCAGAACCCACTGCCCGATGCTGAGAATCTGCCCCGTCTCTTCTGCCAGGGGGATAAACTCCGCTGGAGATATCTTACCAAAAACGGCATGATTCCAGCGCAGTAGGGCTTCCGTTCCGGTTATCCGGCCTTCGTATAAATCAAGCTGTGGTTGGTAGTCAAGATAGAATTCACCCCTGACTAATGCTTTTCTGAGGTCGTTGACTAACAGTAATTGCTTCAGCGCTTTGGAGTTCATCTCCGAGGAGTAGAAACGGTAGGTGTTGCGGCCGCTTTCTTTTGCCTGATACATGGCGGTGTCGGCATTTTTCAGCAGAGAGTCCGGGTCCGCACCATCTTCCGGGTAAATGCTGATGCCGATACTGGTCGAAGACGAGACCTCTTTTCCTTTAAGGACGGTGGGGTGCGATAACGCTTCAAGAATTTTATTGGCGACCATCGAGGCGTTGTTGCGGCTTTTAATATCGGCAATCAGTGCGACAAATTCATCACCGCCAAGACGACAGATGGTATCGCAATCTCTTAATACATTACGCAATCTTTTGGCGACGGTTTTAAGCAGTTGATCTCCGGTGTCATGACCAAAGGTATCGTTAATCCGCTTAAAATGGTCAATGTCCAGGAAGAGTAATCCTACTTTTTTGTCGCAGCGCTTGGCGTGGCTCGTCATCTGAAAAAGTCGATCTTGCATCAGGACTCGATTTGGCAGCCCGGTTAAATTGTCATAAAAAGCCAGTTTTTCGATGTGTTGTTCATCCGCTTTGCGCTGAGTGATATCTTCAAGGATAGTTGCAAAATGGGCTGGTGAGGTTCTTGTCACCGACACGTTGAAGGTCTTGTTCCGCTCTTTTATATTAAATTCAAAGCTGGTGGAAGCGCCGCTGGTTGTCACATGATTGTAAATATCCAGACAGGCCGCTTTGCCTTTCTCCAGAGGGTAGATGTCGCTCCCTTTGCGGCCAATGATTTGTTGGCGCTTCAGGGCAATGATGTTTTCATAGGCGGGGTTGACATCGATGATTTCATAATCGATGGCGTTTCCATCAGCATCATAGAGCATTCGGTATTGGGCGACACCTTCTTGCATGGTGGAATAGAGGGTGCGGTAACGTTCTTCGCTTTCCCTGAGTTTTTCTTCGGCGTCCTTCCTTTCAGAGATGTCGATAAAGCTTTCTACCAAATGTTCTTTACCGTTGAGATTGATTTTTTTAGCTGTTTTTAAGATGGGAATTTGTCGGCCATCTTTGGTTAACAGGGTGCGTTCTGACTTGTCTATTTCTTGCAGACAGTCGGTTATCGGACAGGCTCCCTGGATAGCGGGACAGACAAAGTTATGACAAATATTGCCTAGTAACTTGTTGCGTGAGTAGCCGGTCATCTCGGCTACGGACTGATTCGCGTAGACAATTTCGTGGGTCTGCGGATCAATCAACAGGATCCCGGCTTGAGCGCTGTTTAGAATGAGGTCCAGCCGGTTTTCAGCTTCGCGCAGGGCCTGTTCGTTGTTCTTGCGTTCGGTGATATCTGAGTAGACGAGGACAACATGAGAAATAGCGTTATCCTTGCCTTTGATTGGTGTGCCGATGACGTGATAGTAGCGATTATTAACGTGTGTTACCGAGTTTCTCTGCGCTTCCCCGGTTTTAAGGACCTGTTTAAAGGTACAGTCTGCAGGGATGTTACTGCAATGACAGATGGCGTCATTACAGCAAAATTCAAGGGGGATTTTCTTTCCAGAAAAAAACAGTTTACGGCTACTTTGATTGAAGGATGTCACCTTTCTGTTGGTGTCAACAACCAGAATACTGGCACCAGCTGAGTCAAAGATTGCCTGCAGTTCACCCATGGCAAAGCTCAGATCTTTATTGGTTTCGTTGAGGTGTTCAATCACTTGGGAAAAAGAATCGCCGACAATGCCGATTGGATCGACACTGATCAAGGTGGCATTATCCAGCTCTTCTGGTTTGAGCGGTAAGGTGCCAATGACGGTAAGCAATTGGTCAGTTTTCGCCCGAATATATTTGTGTAACTCTTGTTCCCGCTGTTTGAGGCTTTTGTTCTCAGCGCGGAGTTGTCCGAGATCTGTTTGCAACTCAGCCAAAAGAGCTGGTGGTTCAAGTTCTTCAGCTGCCAAGGGTGCCATTTTTGGTTTTTTGCTCATATCCTAGAGCCCCATTTTTACAGCCAATTTTACGATTGAAATCCGGTAGTAATTATCTTCATCAAGCACTTCAACATGGTAACCCATATTGCCCACAGCATCACAGATGCGATTGGTCG
This sequence comes from Desulfuromusa kysingii, assembly GCF_900107645.1. Lineage (GTDB taxonomy): Bacteria > Desulfobacterota > Desulfuromonadia > Desulfuromonadales > Geopsychrobacteraceae > Desulfuromusa > Desulfuromusa kysingii. Next base: position 464,837 of record NZ_FNQN01000002.1, on the reverse strand, counting down.
AATCGTGATTATCCGTAAGGATCTCCAATTGCAGAGTACCACACCGCAACAGCTGCTTGTGTTTGTTGACTTCACGCAACGTTGTCAGCAGGGAAGATGGACAGATCTGTCCACGGACATCTATTTCTACCGTCTTGTTGACAGCTTCAGGCATTGATATATTTCCTCTCTTTATTGTTGGACAATATAACGGGCAAATATGAAGCTCCCGATCCAGGCTCCGGGGAACAATCCCAAGGTAAACAGGATGCTCTGTAGTGAAAGTAGAGGCAACCCGCCAAACAGATGCCAAATATTGCAAGCAGGAGCCATGCGCGCCGCTAATCCCATGATAATTCCGCCAACAAGAGCAGACAACAGTTGCCGACAAGGGACGGTAAAGCAGCGGTTGAATTTTCCCATGCTGACTGCAGAAAGCCCCGAACCAACGATAATCCCGGCGATCAAGGGAAGTTGTACCAGGGCAAGACCATCCCAGACCGGACCTGCTCCAGCATGCAGGGTTTGCCGACTCAGGGGTAAGAAGTATGAAAAATTATGGCTCTGGAAATAGCTCAGTGAGGCAACGTGACCGGGAAACATCAGATTCTCACATAATGCTCCGATTTTAGCATAGCTGGTGGTTACCCCGATGGGCATGCCCAGAAGGGTAAAAGAAGTCAGCCCGATCATAGCCAGTAGCAGCGCTGCGATCCAGGGTTGCAGGTAGCCTTTTATCCGGTTTGGACGCACCAGCAGCCCCTTTATTTGCCATTGATAGAGCAATCCCCCAGCCATCAGCAATAAAATGAAGATGACCAGAGTCGGGGGGAGTTGCAGCAGTTGTGGTAACGTGGCGGCATCCCCCAAACGGGTAGCTTGTGTCAGTTGCATCCAGAAGGGGTGGAACTCTCCATACAGGGCGCTACCGATCAGTAATCCCGAAAATGCACATGCGGCTGGCAGACTCCCGCTTCCCAGTTTGTAAAGAGTACCAACAACACAGCCACCAGCCAAAACCATACCGATGCCAAATAGCGTCCCGCCAAGCAGATTTGTCAGCGCCGGTAAACCGTAAAGAGATGAGGGGAGATTGTAATTCAGAACCCCGGTTAACTGGGCTGTTTGAAAAAGGAACATACTGACAGCAACCAAGAGAAACAGGCTGCGCAGTAGGGGGCTATGGCGAAACAAAAACAGATCGCGAAACATCCCCGCAACACAGAAGTCAGAACGATGCATAATGATGCCACTGGCTAGACCCAAAAATGCAGAAATAACAATAATGGCAGTTTGATCGACCATCTTTCTCCATCCGTGAAAGTTATTTGATTTTGATAGATATATAATAATATATCATCAACGTTTTAAGATTAAAACAATTTATTTGAAAATACTAATAGGGGTGGCTTAGTTTGCAAGGAAAGGTAAGGCGCTGACAGGGAAGACAATAAAAAAGGGACTTGCATAAATGCAAGTCCCTGAATTTTTTTGGTTGCGGGAGAGGGATTTGAACCCCCGACCTTCGGGTTATGAGCCCGACGAGCTACCAGACTGCTCCATCCCGCGACAACGGTTGACGACAATAACGGACTTAACTGGTTAGGTCAACCTGTTTTTCTCTTTTTTTTGCATGCCCTTGTTTCGGTGGAGGCATTGGTGTAGTTTCCATCCGTATTTCCAAATGGACATCAATCGTCGACACTGTCGAGCGGTTAGCGTGGAAAATTCTTGGATTATCTGAATAACGTATTGGAACAACGAGATGCAAGAAACAATTGAACTGGAAAAGGCTCTGCAACAGAGGCGTAAAGGGGCTTTGCTTATCGATGTCCGAACCCCGGCTGAGTTTGCCGAGTCAACCATCCCCGGTGCGGTGAATGTTCCCATTTTTAGTAACGAGGAGCGTGCCCAAGTTGGGACTCTGTATAAGTTGCAGGGGAAAAGGGATGCGCGAACCCGTGGTGTTGAGATTGTCGCGCCCAAAATCCCGGCGTTATTGAGGCAGGTTGAAGCTGCCCGACGCGGGCATTCCGGGCCGGTGATCGTCTTTTGTTGGCGGGGAGGAATGCGCTCATTGGCGATGACCTCATTTATGAATCTGGCAGGAATACCTGCCCGTCAACTGCTTGGAGGACATAAAGGCTTTCGGCGCACGGTTTTGGATTTCTTTGAGCAACAACAGTGGCCCCCGGTGTTTGTCCTGCGTGGGCTGACGGGGGTGGGGAAGACGCGGATATTGACCCAGTTGCAGCAGCGGGACTATCCGGTTATTGATCTGGAGGGGTTGGCAAACCATCGTGGCAGCGCCTTTGGGGCTTTGGGACTGGAACCACAACCTTTGCAAAAACAATTTGATGCCCTGTTGTGGGATCGTTTGGATCAATTGCGAGACCGCAGTTATCTGGTGACCGAAGGGGAAAGCCTCCATATCGGTCGTTTGATGGTGCCAAAAACATTTCATCAAGCAATGCAGATCCAGACAAGCCTTTGGATTACCGCGACGCTGGATGTCCGCACGCAGATTATTCTTGAAGATTATCCGGCTTTGGATCAATTGCGAGAGCAGTTTCAGAGACCCATCATGGCGTTAAAGGAGCGGTTGGGGCGCAATGTTGTCAACGAGTTCCTGAAATTGTTAAATTCCGGGGAGTGGGATAAACTGGTCCGCGAATTGATGGTCCGCTATTATGATCCGCTCTATATGCACACATTACCCGAACAGCGGATCGAAGTTGAGCTGGAAACAGTCGCTTCGGCAACCGCTAAGGTTGCTGCCGTGCTTGATAAAATAACTGCTGATAAGGATGGTTTATTATGAAAATTACAGTCAAAAATGGGAACGTTCTCGAACAGAAGACCGCTTGCCTGGTTCTTGGAGTTTTTCAGGGAAAATACAAAGACGCAGCATTGCTAGAACTTGATCAGCAACTGGACGGCGTTTTGAGTCGCGCGACAAAGAGTAAAGAGTTCGCTGCGAGCAAGGGATCATTTCTCCTCCTCCATGGTGGGAAACAGACGGTCGCTGAACGGATTTTACTGGTAGGATTGGGGAAAGAATCTGACTTTTCGCTCCGTTCACTGCGTCAGGTCAGCAGCAGCGCGACAAAGTATCTGGCTGAAAAGCAATTGGCAAGTTTTGTCCTTGGCTTGCCACAGACGTTGATTAAAAAAACCTCTTTTGCTGCACGGATTCAGGCCATTACCGAAGGGGTGCTGTTGGCAGATTACCGTTACGATCGCTATTTGCCACAAGAGAAAGCAAAGCAAGTGGCGGTTCTGGATCATGTCACTTTACTGCTCCCTGAGACTGAGAGTGTCGCCGTAGCACAAACCGCTGTGGCTTCGGCGCAAGCTATTGCTTCCGGGGTCTGTTTTGCCCGTGACCTTGTCAACGCCCCGGGAAATTTGAAATCACCAGAATACCTGGCAATGCAGGCCGTTGCTATGGCTGAACAGGTTGGCATCAAAGCGAAACTGTTAACCCGCTGTGAATTAGAGCGGCAAGGGTTTGGTGCCATGCTCGGCGTCGCTCAAGGGAGTGTCCGTGACCCTTACTTGATTGTTCTGGAATATCAGGGGGACGAGGCCGATGTGAAACCTATCGCTTTGGTTGGTAAAGGGGTCACGTTTGACTCTGGAGGCATCTCCCTGAAACCGTCGGAAAAGATGGATGAAATGAAGATGGACATGGGGGGGGCTGCCGCAGTCCTCGGAACTATCATGACGGCTGCAAAGATGCAGCTGCCGGTCAATCTGGTGGCGGTGGTCCCTGCGGTGGAGAACATGCCCTCTGGGACAGCGATCCGTCCGGGCGATATCCTCACCTCACTTTCGGGAAAAACCATTGAAGTATTGAATACCGATGCTGAAGGTCGGTTGATCCTTGCTGATGCGTTGACCTATGTTGAGCGTTTTGCGCCGCGAGCCGTGATCGATGTCGCCACCTTAACAGGGGCAGTTATTGTCGGACTAGGAAACTTCGCTGCAGGAGTTATGGGAAATCACGAGGGTCTGATCCAAGGCTTGCTTAAAGCCGGGGAACAAAGTGGTGAAAGGCTCTGGCAGTTGCCTCTTTGGGAAGAGTATGCAGATTTGATCAAGAGTGACTTTGCTGATGTGAAAAATACGGGAGGACGAGCCGCGGGCTCCATTACTGCTGCTGCTTTTCTGCAGAAATTTGCTAATGATTATTGCTGGGCTCATCTCGATATCGCCGGAATGGCTTGGGAAGGCAATGGCAAGGCCGGGCAACCCAAAGGGGGGACCGGTTTCGGCGTGCGGGTTCTGGTTGAATATTTGCGCGAGCATTGAGGGCAGAAGGTTCCCTGACAACTTGAACGCCATCTGATTGGGCCGGACTTCCCCTGGAAACATCCAAACAGGGGAGGTTCGGCCTATTTTCTTTTTTTTAACGCGAACTGTGGCAACAGGGTCCGCTTAACTATTGGCGGATGGTAGTTGCCAGTCACGTAACGCATATCCTCAATGGTATAAAAAGCCTGGGGATTGTACTTTTTAATAATGGCAATAATCTTTGTCAGCTTCTTCCTTTTGACAACGCTGAAAATAACTTTCACCGGCCCCGTTTCCCCCTGAGCGTCGATGCTGGTCACGCCATACCCTGCATTCCATAGGACGTGTACCAACTCATTCGCTTCTTTGCGAGTGATGACCCGGATCAACAGATTGCCCAGAGCAATTCTTTCTTCCAGTAGAATGCCAACGTAATTTCCTGAAGCAAACCCAAAGGCAAAAGCAATATATGTCTGCCATGATGTAAGGTTCTGCATGACTTGAGTGACAGCCAGTAGCCAGATAAGGGATTCAAAAAAGCCCAGCACGGCAGCGAGACCTTTGAGCCCTTTGGCGACAAAGATAATACGTAATGTGCCAATGGAGACATCCATGATTCTGGCCAGAAAAACGAGAATGGGCAGAATGATGAGAGGATAAGCTGTGCTATTGTATATGATGTCCATTTGTTATCTCGCAGAGAACAGAAGTAAGCAGTACCGCAATAAAAGTGACGATATATCCGACCAAGTGATTGGATCAGGCAAACTTAACAGCTTATGTCGTTGCTATCTATTTAAAAAAGTCCGAATAAGTAGAAAAATCAGCTAAATGACACAAATAAACAGTGCAAAATTTTACATAAAGGCATATATAGTCGCGCACAATGTTGAAGGTTTTGTAACCGCTGGCTTTTTCAATGGATTCAGAGGCATTTCTGATGAATAAAATACTTGTCGGTTGGCGTGAATGGGTGACTTTGCCAGAATTGAATATCCATCAAATCAAGGCAAAGGTTGACACCGGGGCGCGAACCTCTGCTTTGCATACGTTTTTTGTTGAACCCTTCGAAGACGCAGGTCAAGAGATGGTCCGTTTTGGTGTCCACCCGTTGCCAAAACGGTTAGATATTGAAGTTATCTGCCAATGTCCGGTCAAAGACTATCGAGAAATCAGGGATTCGGGGGGACACCAGGAAATGCGTTATGTGATTGAGACCCCTTTGCGGCTGGGGAATCATATCTGGCCCATTGAGATAACTCTGACCAATCGTGATAATATGAAGTTCAGGATGTTGCTGGGCCGGACAGCCATGCGTGAAATGGTCGTATTTCCTGAGCAGTCATACTTGTTTGGAAAACCTGATTCACAATCCGGAATGAAAGAGAGACACTGATGAAGATTGCTATTTTGTCCAGGAACCCGAACCTTTATTCAACCCGAAGAATGGTTGAAGCAGGGGGCGAGTTGGGTCATGAGATGAAAGTCATTGATCCGCTGCGTTGCTATATGACCATCGCCAGTCAACGACCGACAATCAATTATAAGGGGGAAGAGTTGACTGGGTATGATGCGCTGATCCCGAGGATTGGGGCTTCAATTACCTTTTATGGCACGGCGGTGGCACGCCAGTTTGAAATGATGGGCGTTTATAACATCAATGAGTCTGTTGCCATCAGTCGATCACGTGACAAATTACGCAGTCTGCAATTATTAGCCCGTAAGGGCATTGGCTTGCCGGTGACAGGCTTTGCCCACTCCACCCAATATACCAACGACTTGATCGAAAAAGTCGGTGGTGCACCGCTGGTGATCAAGCTGCTGGAAGGGACTCAAGGAATCGGTGTCGTGTTGGCGGAGACCGCAAAGGCAGGACAAAGTGTTATCGAAGCTTTTCGCGGTTTGGATGCAAATATTCTGGTGCAGGAATTTATCAAAGAGGCGGATGGCGCCGATATCCGCTGCCTGGTCGTCGGCGATAAAGTTGTTGCTGCAATGAAACGGCAAGGGAAAGAGGGTGAGTTCCGCTCCAATCTGCATCGTGGTGGGAGTGCATGCATTGCCCGCTTAACTCCTGAAGAGCGTTCAACCGCAGTGCGTGCCGCACGGATAATGGGTCTTAATGTTGCTGGCGTTGACTTGTTACGGGCCAACCATGGTCCAGTGGTGATGGAGGTTAATTCATCGCCGGGTCTGGAAGGGATCGAAACCGCGACCGGAAAAGATGTTGCTGGAATGATTATCAAATTTATCGAAAAAGAGGCGAAGCCGGGACGGACGAAGACTCGGGGCAAGGGATGAGCCGCCCTCAACCGTTTGAATTCGGTGGTGTTCTGGTGAATCCTGGAGGACGAGCAACGGTAGAATTGTCGATGCCTCGCCTCTACACCAGCAACCTGATGACCTTACCGGTTCAGGTGGTTCATGGCCGTCGCACGGGGCCAGTTCTTTTTGTCAGCGCCGCTGTCCATGGTGATGAGATTAACGGCGTCGAGATCATCCGCCGCTTGTTGGCAAGCCGGACTATGAACAACCTGCGTGGGACTCTTCTGGCGATTCCGGTTGCGAATCCCTTTGGCTTCATTCAACGCTCCCGTTATCTCCCTGATCGGCGTGATCTGAACCGATCTTTTCCAGGATCGGCGAAGGGGTCTCTGGCTGGAAGGTTGGCCCATCTGTTTATGACCGAAATTGCCAGCCGGTGTGATTTCGGGATTGATCTCCACACCGGATCCAATTTTCGCAGCAATCTTCCCCAGATTCGCGCTTGTCTTGATGATCAGCAAACCCTGGAGCTGGCAACCTCATTTGGTGCCCCCGTGGTTGTCCCTTCAGCCTTGAGGGAGGGTTCATTACGTGAAGCAGTGGCAGAACTTGGTAAGCCAGTGTTGGTGTTTGAGGGTGGTGAAGCGCTCTATTTTAACGAGTCGGTCATCCGCACGGGATTGCAGGGGATCTTCCGCCTGCTACGGCATACCGGCATGCTGCCCGCAAGCAAACGGGCAAAGACTCGGGAGTCGATTGTCACCAACAGGACCAGTTGGGTTCGTGCCAGTATGAGCGGAATCTTCTCACGTAAGGTGCAACTGGGCGGGTTTGTCAAAAAAGGGGCGCAATTGGGGAGCCTCAGTGACCCGCTCGGTGATGAACGTGAGGCGATATATGCTCCTTTCACCGGTGTTGTGATCGGGCAGTTGAACCTGCCGTTGGCTTATGAAGGGGATGCCCTGATTCATCTGGCCCGAGTTCCTGATCCCGATGAAGCTGAAGAGGCTCTGGATGAATATACTTCATCGCTGACCGATGAAGACTATGGTTCGGTGCGCTGATCTCTTGCCAGCATAAATTAAGAGAGGAGGATTCTGCTCTATGAAACTTCTTGTTAATCCCCTGCAAACTGTGACCTCCCTGTTTCGCAGTTCACCCAAAAAAATTGGTCTGCCTCCTGGGACGTTGATCCACGTGGGTGAACAGAGGATGGAGCGGTCAATCTTTTCGTATCTTGACTATTCAGAAGACTTTTTCAAAACAGAAACCGACGTTAGTCTGTTGACTTGCCTGCAACTGAAAAAGCAGCCGACCGTCAGTTGGATTAATCTGGACGGTGTTCATGATATTGCGCATGTTGAAGCTCTCGGCAAAGAATTTGATCTTCATCCGCTGACCTTGGAAGATATTCTGAATACCAGCCACCCTCCAAAATTTGAAGAGTTTGAAAACTCTGCTTTAATTATTCTCAAGATGTTCTTTTTTGATGAACAGACCCATCAGATCCAAGCAGAACAAATCAGTCTGGTGTTTACTGCTGAAAACGTGCTGACTTTTCAGGAGCAACCGGGGGACGTATTTACCGAAGTCAGATTGCGTCTTGAGCGCAAGAGTGGGCGAATTCGGCAACGTGGTCCTGATTATCTTGCCTATGCACTGCTCGATTCCGTTGTCGATAGTTATTTCCATGTTTTTGAGAAGATTGGCGAACGGCTCGATTATCTGGAAACGGAACTGATCAGTCGGCCAACCCAAGAATTATTGCAACAGGTCCATCAGCTTAAAGGACAATTGATCTATCTCCGTAGAGGGGTTTGGCCGATGCGCGAATTGATCGGTAATCTGATGCATAGTGAATCGCCACTCATTGCTGATTCTACCAGTATTTTTTTGCGTGATCTTTACGACCATGGCATTCAGGCTCTCGACACCGTAGAAAATTTTCGTGATACCGCTTCCGGACTGGTTGACCTTTATGTCTCCAGCGTCAGCCAGCGAATGAATGAAGTGATGCAGGTGTTAACGATTATGGCTTCGATATTTATCCCTCTGACTTTTATTGCCGGGGTTTATGGGATGAATTTTGAACTGATGCCGGAATTGAAGTGGCGTTACGGTTATCCGCTGGTATGGGGGGTGATGATCGCATGCGGAGGTGGCATGATCTGGTTTTTCAAAAGAAAGAAATGGTTTTGAGGTTGTTCCTTTGGTTGCTTTTATGCCTGGGTTTGATGTGTCCACCCTCAGCGTTGGCTGAAGGTGTCGTTACCAGGGATGCATTTGCTGCTGACGAGATCGTTCAACCAGCTGTTTTTCCGGGATTAAGCGAGCTTGGCTCTCGATCATCAGCCTTGGCCGATTTTGCCGCTCGATCAGAAGAACGACTCCAATTATTGACTGATCTATCCAAACAGAAAGAATCGTTAACTGAAATTTCTGAGCATTTTAAAAACCTGACAGCCGAGATCAAACCATTGGGTTCGCCAGACCATTGGTACGTCGATCGTTTGACCCAATATCTTAATCAGTTCAATAAGATACGCCAGGATTTGGATGCCCTGCAGCAAAAAATAACCTTACGTCAGCAAGAGGTCGAAGGGATCCGTGCACAGGTTATAAAGGATAAAGAGTTTTGGTATGCCTGGAGCGGCGAATTGGAAAAACAGGATGTCGCCCCGCCACAACAAACAATGGCTCTGGTAAAGAAATTATTGGAGCAGCTTCAAGCCTCATTGCATAAAACGGCAGCGCCACTTCTACAACTGCAAGAACAAATCGGCACCTTCCATCGTGACGTCAGTGCCGCAAGTGATAATTTGACTTTGGCGCTGGGGAAACTTCGTAAAGCAACTTTCCGTAAAAACGCCTATTCCTTTGGCTCGGGGAAATTTTATCGACAGTTCAATTCAGAACTTCGCAACCAAACCAAAGACGGATTGACGGCGGCCCTTAAGTTCAATAAATCTTATCTGCAAGAAAATGGCTGGTTGTTGGGATTGATGATCATCACTTTTTCCCTGATCCTTAGCCTGTTACACCACTATCGAAGCAAACTTCAGGAAACCGACGAATGGCATTTTATCATCAGACATTCTTGGGCCGCTGCAAGTTTTTTTACCATCATTGCTTTTTGGTTCTGGTTTCCTGCTCCACCACCTCTTATCCGGTTTGTGTTTTTACTGCTGGCGGCAATTTCTGCGACCTCGTTGGCGATCCCCCTTCTGGAAAATCGGCGCCAAGCCTGGGTTTTATCTTTAACCGCTCTGGTAATTTTTTTGACCTCGGCATTTCGCTTAATTGCCCTGCCTCAACCTCTGTTCCGGATTTATATCGCTCTGCTGGCGGTTATCTTTATCCCTTTGTTGGTGCAGCAACTTCTCCTCTCTAAAAAAAGTCGCCAGTCGGGGGAAGGTCGGCTGTATCGAGCGTTGATGCGCTTGGTTGTGGCGGTTCTGGGCGTCAGTCTGATCGGCCAGATTGCCGGTTATATGAATTTTTCAAACTGGTTGATTCAGGCAACATTTGAAACTGGAATGGTCCTCCTCTTTGCAAAAATGGCTGTGATGTTGATTGCTGGCGGAATTGAGTTGACCACTGATTTGCTTATCCAGTCAGGTCAATCATTCTTTAGAGAGTTTGGAGAAGAGTTAGCCGTGCGTTTGAAACGCTTGCTGAACTTTTTGATTTACAGCTTCTTGGTTCTTTATCTGCTCCCTGTCTGGAGATTGTTTGCAACCGTGAGCGATGGGTGGAATTATTTCAGCCAGTGGACAATTGTTTTTGGTAACTTTCATCTTTCGATGCAGATGTTGGTGTCGGCGGTCATCACTTTTTATCTGTCGCTACAAATTTCCTGGGTTTTGCAAGGATTCAGCGAGACAGAAGTTCTCATCCGCCATGATGTTGATCGTGGCGTTCGTGATGCAGTTAAAAAACTGATCCACTATGGAGTCGTTCTGATTGGATTTTTGGTCGCTCTCAGTCTGCTTGGATTAAGTTTACAACATTTTGTCGTTGTCCTTGGAGCGTTCGGTGTCGGTATCGGTTTTGGATTACAGGACATCGTTAATAATTTTTTATCGGGTTTGATCTTGCTGTTTGAGCGTCCAATCAAAGTTGGAGACGGGGTTTTGATTGATGGTGAGTATGGAACAGTCAGCCGCATCGGGTTACGATCCACTGTTGTCAAAAATATGGATGAAGCGGAGCTGATCGTCCCCAATGCGCAGATGATCTCACAAAAAGTGACCAATTGGACTCTCACGAACCGCCGCGTGCGGATTGTTCTTTCTGTCGGGGTTGCCTATGGGAGTGATTTGGAAAAGGTGCTGACGATCTTGACTGAAGTGAGTGATCAACACCCATTAGTCCTGAAAAAACCGAAACCTTCGCCCCTTTTTGTGCAGTTTGGTGACAGCTCTCTTGATTTTGAATTACGGGTGTGGATCAGCAATATTGATAACCGTCCGGATGTTAAAAATGAGCTTCTTCTTGCTATCGACCGCCGTTTCCGTGAAGCAGAAGTCGAGATCCCATTCCCGCAGCAGGATTTACATCTACGCTCTGTGGATTCCGGCATCCTCCCGACACCAGAGAGGGAATGAAATCGTGAATTTTTTCTTATGGCACAAAATTCAAATGACCCAAAACTGCAAATTAACAGAGCTTTCCCTTGCTTGACATGCACGGAAAACTGTAGCAAGATTGCCGCAATCACTTTGTAAAAATATTTGCTACTGGCCTTAAAGTATACCTGTCACGATGTGTCTATCGTTGGATAGGGTGGAGATATATTAATGCGTTTTTCTGATTCCCCTCCGGACACGGACCTCCCCAAAGGTGTGCGTGATTTCTTGCCTCTGAAAGCCGCTAAAGTAGAGTACTTACAACAGCAGTTGCAGCAGGTTTATCGTTCCTGGGGATTTCGTCCCGTCATCACCCCCCAACTTGAATTTCTTGATGTTCTGGAACGGGGACTCCTCGGTGATGGACTACGCGAGCGAACCTTTCGCTTTGATGATCGTCAGAGTGGCCGGATGCTGGCTTTCCCTCCCGATATGACGCCACAGATTGCCCGTATTGCGGCAACGCGAATGAGCGAACTGCCATTGCCGTTGAGGCTTTGTTATAATGGACGGGTTTTGCGCCATACGGAGCAGCAGGCCGGAAAAGATCGGGATATTTTTCAGTCCGGGGTCGAACTCATCGGTCTGGACAGTCCTGAAGCCGATGCCGAGTTGATTGCCATGGCCGTCGAAGCTCTGACTGCGGTCGGGGCGCAGGACTTCACCATTGATATTGGCCAGGTTGAATTTTTCCGTGGGGTTATGGATGGTTTACCACTCGGGGCTCATCTGGCTGAACAGGTTGCAGATGCTGTCTTGCGCAAGGATAGTTCCGAACTGACTGTGCTGCTGCAAGCAAGTGAGTTGCCAGACAACACCTGTGAGGAGATTCTCGCTTTACCGCGGCTTTATGGTGGTCGGGAGGTTCTGGAACGTGCAGAAAAATCGGTGAGCAACCCACGTTCCCGCAAGGCTCTGGATGGTTTGGCTCAAGTTCTTGACGTCCTCGATGTATATGGGGTTTTGGATCATGTGACTATTGATCTCGGTGAATTGCGCGGGCTGAATTATCATACCGGGGTTACCTTTCAAGGATTTCTTTCCGGAGTCGGCCAAACAGTCTGTAGTGGTGGTCGCTACAATAATTTGACCCAAAAGTATGCTTTTTCGGCTCCAGCAACCGGCTTTACATTTAGTTTGTTGCATCTATTGTTTGCCTTGGATAAAGTGTTGGACGAGCGCGTTGTACCAAGTTGCGATCTGTTAATTTTTTCAACCGGTACCAGCCTCCGGGCCGCACAGTCTTTAGCTTGTCAACTCCGTAAACAAGGCTATTCAGTGGCAAGAGATATCCTCGACCGTACGCAGGAAGAAGCCCTCAATTATGCACGCCAGATGAATTATCGTTATATGGCTGTTGTCGCTGGGCAAGGACAGGATATTGAAATGATTTCACTGGCGGATGGAAAACAAAAAACGGTTTCATGGGAGCAGTTAGATCAGCAGCACGTTGTACTGTAATAATCTTTAATCGTTGGCAACATCAGGTTGTCGGCATAACAGGAGCATAGTAAAGACATGGCCAACGTAATTGTCGTAGGGGCCCAGTGGGGCGATGAAGGTAAAGGGAAGGTTGTCGATATTTATACTGAGCATGCTCAGGAAGTGGTGCGTTATCAGGGAGGCAATAATGCTGGCCATACTCTGGTGATCGGTGATGAGAAAACCGTCTTGCACTTGATCCCATCTGGAATTTTACATGCAGATAAGCGTTGCATTGTTGGCAGTGGAGTGGTGCTTGACCCTAAAGTTTTCCTCGAAGAAATCGATGGGTTAAGGAAAAAAGGCTATTTAAAAGATGACAGCCAGCTGATGGTTGATGGCGCTGTCAATTTAATTATGCCCTATCACATCAAGATCGACATTGCCCGGGAACAGAAGTCTGGAGCTAAAAAAATTGGCACCACCGGACGGGGGATCGGACCAACTTACGAGGACAAGGTCGCGCGTCGAGGTATCCGTTTTGCCGATTTGTTGAAGCCAGAAACCTTCAAACGTAAATTGCATGAAGTATTGCCAGAGAAGAATTTTTATCTGGAACAGTTTCTCGGTGAAGAACCTCTATCTGAAGAGGCAATCCTTGAGGAATATCTCGGTTATGCTGAGCGTCTGCGTGGCTATCTGGGACATGGATCCATGGTTCTAGGAAAAGCTATGAAGGCGGGCCACAATGTTCTTTTTGAAGGTGCACAAGGGAGTCTGTTAGATGTTGACCATGGGACCTATCCCTTTGTGACATCATCTTCAACTATTGCTGGCGGGGCTTGTACCGGAGCAGGTGTTGGACCACACCTGATCGATGAAGTCATTGGCATCTCTAAGGCTTATGTGACCCGTGTTGGTGAAGGTCCATTTCCTACCGAACTCCACGATGAAATGGGTGACCAACTGCGTAATGCCGGAAGTGAGTTTGGTGCCACGACAGGTCGTCCACGCCGTTGCGGTTGGTTGGATATCGTCGCTCTGCGTGAAGCTGTTCGTACCAATGGTTTAACTGGCATCGCGCTGACTAAGATGGATGTCCTCAGTGACCTGGAAACGGTTAAAGTTTGTACGGCTTACCGTTATAAAGAAGAACTTCTGGAAGACTTCCCACAGGATTTCGATGTATTGAAAGAGTGTACACCTGTGTATGAAGAGATTCCTGGTTGGCAAAAAGATATCTGTTCCTTGACCAGCTATGAAGAACTCCCGGAACAAGTACAAGATTATGTCAATAAAATTGAAAACTGGGCTGGTTGTCCGGTCGTATTGGTTTCAATCGGACCGCGTCGAGACCAGACTCTCTTTCGCCGTAATCCATTTACGGGAAAAGGCTAAAAAAAGGTTGACGCATTGAAGTGATTCACGTATAAAGTCTCCTCGTTGTTTGGGCCGGTAGCTCAGTTGGTAGAGCATCTGACTTTTAATCAGATGGTCGTGGGTTCGATTCCCCCCCGGCTCACCATTCAACAAGTAGCATCCTGCGGATTCAATTTCCGCAGGGACTTAGAAGTTATAAGTCCCTATCGTCTAGCCTGGCCCAGGACACCGCCCTTTCACGGCGGCGACGGGGGTTCGAATCCCCCTGGGGACGCCAAAATAAGAATGGCCCTTTCACGTAAGTGGAAGGGCTTTTCTTATTTTTACGATGTTGGGATTCGAAGCGGAGCGAACGCTGACTTAATGTCAGAAGAGCAAACAGGATGTTTGCGGCAGTGAGTGGAGGGGAGCCAACGCAGGAAAGAGCGTGAAGCGACTGACGAAATGGGCGAATCCCCCTGGGGACGCCAAACTGAAAAAGCCTCTTCCGAGAAATCGGGGGAGGCTTTTTCTTTTGGTTTTTCGGGTCTACACCAAAAAAGGGGGATGGTCGATTTGTTTGATTCTTTTTGAACTCGTTGCCTCGGCGATTCTGTTGGTCGACTCCACTTCGGTGACACAAATAAGACAAGCCCGGAGATCTCTGTAAAATCACCGGGCTCTTTTAACCATGACAATTTAACGGAAGCGATTACTCTTGTTTCTCAAAGCCCCCCTTACTCATAACGAATTCTCCATGGCGATTATAGACACTATATCCAGCCTCCAACCAACCTTTAAAGGCATCGTAAATATTTGTTACATTGGTATAGCCCATATCAGTTAGACGTTGGGCAGCAAAAGCCGACCTTGCACCGGTTCTGCAGTAAGTATAGATCGGTATGTCTGTGTTCTCGATAGTTCTTGGGGTGACCCACTCCATAACGCCTCGGGGAATATGAATCGCTCCTGGGATATGAGCGGCTTTGTATTCGTCTGCAGTTCTGACATCAATTAGTATGAGATCTTTGTCACTATCGAGAATTTTTTTAAACTCGACCGCAGTGACATGGGGTTGACTTTCTTTGATCGGTTTCCAGAGATTGACAACGTTGTTTTTAACTTCGTCAATAGAAGGTCCAGCAAAAACGGTTTGTGCTGCAAGAAGAAGGATGATTGTTACGGCGGCTAAAGATAGGGGCAAAACTTTTTTTTGCATATTCATCTCCTGATCAGTTGGGGGTGAAATGTGACAAAAAGAACGTTCGCTCTTTGTGAGAGTATCGAGAATATTTTTTAAAGTCAATTCTTTTATCTTCGAATATGTGGCAATATTGAACCCATTTACGCTGAGTGAGATGATTTCTTTAATGCTGGCGGCGTTACTATTAGTTTATTTTTGTCACTAATTTTTCAGGGGTAAGTCTTATGTTCGTGTGGAAAGGTTGGGGAATAGTTGTTCCTCTCATTTATTTGTTGTTGACGACTGGGGTACGTGAAGTTCTTAATACCGCAGGTATGGATGATGACTGGGCTCTGACAGCGGGGATCGTGCTGTCAGCCATATCCCTATGGTTCATTGGCAAAAAATTGAATGATCCAGGCAAGGGCAAGCGTGTCATCGACGTTGATACGGGCGAAGAAATGTTACTGGTGAATACCCATACTTTTTTTTGGATTAAGGCTGAATATTGGGCATTTATTGTTCCAATATTGCTGGCTGCTATTGCTTTTTCTCAGCGTTAGTCAGCTTTTGGAACCTTGGGCAGAAAAATTATTTCCATTTGATCTCTGCCGCAGCAACCGTTACCCTGTGCGCTAGAGAATTGTCGTTCGCTAGCTCTGCTAGTGACGAACTCATTATCAATACAGCAACGTCATGTTGCAGATGGAGGATATCAATGAAGGTGCAAAAAATAACCGGTATGTTTGTCGTTGGAGTGTTGCTGGCTTGCAGCACATTTGTTCACGCTGAAACACGGGTGACATACAAGTCAGCAAAGACCAGTACCTCTTATTATCAGATGGCAGTACAGGTTGCCGAAGCCATTAAGTCCGGCACTGATGGCGAGATTATTGCGACGGTAGAAGAGAGCCAAGGCTCGGTACAAAATGTCAAAGAGGTTCTGGTTCGTAGTGGTAATTATGTTTTTACCACCCCTCCAGCGCTGATCCGCCTTGCTCAGCAAAGCCAAGGTAAGTTTGCGGCAGATAATCCTGCCAAGTATCTGAATGTTCGTTCCCTGTTTCCGATTCCTTCGTTAACGATGCACTTTGTTGTGCGGGCTGACAGCGGGATTAAAACTTTTGCTGATCTGGCCGGCAAGGATATTCTTATTGGTAAAGGATCTTTTGGGGCCAGAGAGGCCGCCAAATACTTCACCCTCTTTGGTCTGGATGGTAAGGTTCATCTGGCCAATGCTGAGCTTGGGAGTGCGGTTCAAGCGTTGAAGAATCGTCAAATAGACGGGTTTGCGACCTCTAGTTCTTATCCCGCCCCGAATGTCCTTGAAGCCGCTGCAGGGGTTGGCATTAATCTCCTGTCTCTCTCCAGTGAACAGATTAAGCTCACCAAGCGGACAGAATTGCTGATCCCTGCCGGAACCTACTCCGGTGTTGATTATCCGGTTTCGACGACGTCATTGCCTGTTGTCGCTTATGCGACGACTGATATGGCTGACGAGACCGCTTATCAATTGACCAAGGCGTTCTGGCAGCAAAAAGAAAAGATGGCGAAAAACAATGCCTGGTGGGGAGGTGTTTCAACCGCCATGCTTGGTAACATTTACGGCAAGCTGCATCCTGGAGCGTTACGGTATTATCAGGAAATTGGTGTCGAGGTTCCTGCGGCGCTGCGCTAAAGACTTGAGTGTACGGTAAATAATTATTATGAAAGATTCAACTTTAACTGGGCCATGGAAATGGTTCTGGTTTGGCCTTGGTGCCGTCTCAATTAGTTTTCACCTGTCTCTGGTGTTCAGCGGTATGACTCCGAATATGATCAGTCGCCCTATCCACTTGGCTTTAGCGGCTCCTTGGACCTTGATCTTTGTGGCCAAAACTCCTCGTGCACAATGGATAGGCGGCTTTCTGTCTGCGATGGTGATTGCTTGTTGTGGTTATATTGTCCTGAATCAAGAACGACTTTCAGATCAATATGGTGCCCTTCAGGGTAATTTGCAGTTGGTAATCGCTGTGACTCTGCTTCTGGTCGTCCTTGAGATGGCCAGACGCAGCATTAGTTGGCCTCTCCCTCTTGTCGCTCTGCTGGCTCTGTTGTATGGCCTGCTGGGAAGATATATCCCTGGAGAATTCGGTTATCCTGGCTTGCCGATAAGGAGCTTTTTGGGGACTTTGACGATCGCTGAGGGGGGACTGTGGGGGCAGCTCACAGGTGTTTCCGTATCTATTGTTTCAATCTTTGTCATCATGGGGGCCGTCCTCAATGCTGGTGAAGCAGGGCAGGGATTCATGAATTTGGCGACATCCGTTGCCGGTCGCCTAAAAGGGGGGGCGGCGAAGGTTTCAGTTCTCTCATCGGCCCTATTTGGTTCTATCTCTGGCTCGGCATCTGCAAATGTGGCCTCAACGGGGGCGATCACTTTGCCCGCGATGGTCAAACTTGGCTATCCCCGATCCCTTGCCGGAGCTGTTGAAGCCGTTGCCTCATCCGGTGGACAGATTATGCCTCCACTGATGGGAGCCGGCGCTTTTGTGATGGTTGAGCTGACCGGCGTCCCTTATAACGACATCATGGGGGCCGCGCTCCTTCCCGCCATCCTCTATTTTATGACCGTCTGGGCTGGTATCAATGCGTTCGCTTTGCGCTATGACCTGAAAGGGGTTGCACAGGAGAATCTCCCCAGCAGAAGAGTTGTCTTCACTACGGCGATGTTCTTTATTGTCCCTTTTGTTATCCTCTTAGAGCGCATGTTTATCGGTGGTTATACTCCGCAGTACGCGGCTTGTGTGGCCATTCTTGCGGCGTTTCTACTTCTGTTTGTTGATGTGGGTTTTAGCTTTTCTCTCTCCCGCTCATTGCAGCGTCTGCAACTTGTCGCGATCAACAGCGGCAAGCAGATTTCGACCATTGCCGCAATTATTATCTGTGCCAGCATCGTTATCGGCGTGTTGGGTCAGACAGGTCTTGGGGTGAAGATAACCTCTTTGATCCTTTCCGGAGCCGGGCATTCGCTCTGGCCAGCGCTACTGCTTACCGGGATCGCTTGCATGGTCCTTGGCATGGAAGTGCCGACCACGGCAGCTTATGTTATCTGCGTTTCCGTTGCAGGACCAGCATTGCAGGAGCTGGGGGTCGCTCCCTTGATCGCCCATCTCTTTGTTTTTTGGTTCGCTCTGCTTTCAACAATCACCCCACCAGTGTGTGGGGCCGTATTCATCGCCGCGGGGATGGTCGATGAAAATTGGTTGAAGATAGCCGGTAGCGCGATGGCGTTGGGCTTGGGACTCTATTTAATCCCCTTGGGGATGGTTGCTAATCCTCCTTTGGTCCAGCTGTTTGCTGCTCCTCTTCCTGCCCTCATCGTCTTTGTGAAAATGGGAGTAAGTCTCGTGGCGTTGTCATTTGGGATTATCGCTCCTAAACCTGTGATCATCCGTATTGTTTTGATTGCTGTGGGGCTGGTCGGAATCTTTATTTAACCTGTTTTCTTAAGTCTCCTTTGTTGTTATTGATTCCATATTCCACAAAAGTTGTTTAGAGCAAAAATAAGTGAAACCTGCCTGAATGTGGAAGCAGATTGAATGTTTTATCATGATTGGTTAAATGGAGTTGTTACCCGTGACCGAATATTTATATGAAGAAAGCCTGGAACTGTTCCAAGCAATCATTAACCAGTCTGAGAAGGGGATTGCTCTTACGGATAGTGATGGGAAATATGTTTTTGTCAATGAGGCTTTTTGCGTCATGACCGGGTATAGCAGTTCGGAATTAACCCAGATGCAAGTCAATGATCTGATGATCTCTCAACCTGAACTCATGTCGTTTTCAGGGATCACCAAGCATCAATCGACTGCGAGGGAAGTGAAGTTATTAAAAAAGGATGGCTCGCTTCTCTGGTCCGAAATAAAGGTCAGTTCTGTCACCATTAAAGGCCGGGAATTCATTCTTGGAACCGTTGATAATATCACTGAGAGTAAGGAAAAATATATTGCCCTTCATGAAAGTGAAGAAAAGTTTCGCATTGCTTTTAAAACTAGCCCGGATGCCGTCAATCTGAACCGGCTTCATGATGGTGTTTATGTCGATATTAATGAAAGTTTTACTCATATCATGGGGTATCGGGCTGAAGAAATTATTGGCAAGTCCTCGGTTGAATTAAATATCTGGAAAAATCAAAAAGAAAGAGAAGACCTTGTCGCTCAGCTCTCTAAAAACGGGTATATAGAGAATCTAAAAGCAGAATTTATTGCTAAAGATGGAGTGATAAAAACAGGATTAATGTCAGCTCGTATCATTGAAATTTCGGGTGAAAAACTAATTTTATCTATCACTCGCGATATGACTGAATACAAGCAGGCCGAGGAGGTCATGGCTCTGATGGGGTTTGCTATGGATCATGTCAGCGAAGCTGTTTATCTGATTGATAAGACCGGTAAAATTGCATATATCAACAGTGAATCTTGCCGTTCACTTGGATATAGTAAAGAAGAGATGCTTGACATGAGTGTCTATGACTTAGGCCCCAAACTTCCTAAGAAGCGTTGGATTGCCCACTGGAAAGAGTTACAAGAAAAGGGCGTCTTGAAATTCACGACTCGTCACTGCCGCAAAGATGGCCGGACTATTCCTGTGGAAATTACGGCGAATTATTTTGAATATGATAATGCGGAATATAATATTGCGCTGGTGAGTGACATTACAGAGAAGTTACGTGCTGAAGAGGAACGTAACCAGCTAGAAGAGCAAATGATCCAAACTCAAAAGTTAGAAAGTCTAGGAGTCCTTGCTGGTGGGATTGCGCATGACTTTAATAATCTTCTTGCTGCAATAATGGGGCATGCTGAGTTGACAAAAAGGCGTTTACT
Organism: Desulfuromusa kysingii; assembly: GCF_900107645.1. Lineage (GTDB taxonomy): Bacteria > Desulfobacterota > Desulfuromonadia > Desulfuromonadales > Geopsychrobacteraceae > Desulfuromusa > Desulfuromusa kysingii. The sequence goes on along the minus strand of NZ_FNQN01000002.1, from coordinate 444,840 downwards.
TCCGGAATCACCTGCTATTGAGAATTTAAAGCAGATCGAAAAAGCTGCCGAAAGAGCCGCAGACCTAGCGAAACAAATGTTGGCGTATTCTGGGAAAGGAAAGTTCGTTACAGAAATTCTCGACATAAATAATCTCCTTGAAGAGATGCTGCATATGATTGAGGTTTCCATCTCTAAAAATATCGTTCTGCGACTGAATCCATATTTGTTGTTGCCGTCGATCAATGCAGATGCTACCCAGATTCGTCAGATTGTCATGAACCTTGTAATTAATGCTGCGGAAGCTATCGGTGAAAAAAGTGGTGTTATTTCGATTTCCACGGGTTGTATGCATTGTGACGAAAAGTACTTAAAGAATATCTGGTTAGAAGAAAACTTGAGAGGTGGTCTCTATGTTTATCTAGAAGTTGCTGATACCGGAATTGGAATGGCTAAAGAGACTCTCTCGAAGCTGTTTGACCCATTTTTTACCACAAAGTTTACTGGACGGGGGCTTGGGATGTCGGCAGTCATGGGGATTGTTCGGGGGCATAAGGGGGCCCTGAAGGTTTATAGTGAGGTTGGTAAGGGGACGACGTTTAAGATTTTGCTTCCCGCATCTGAAAAGCCTGCTGAAGTTTTTAATGCAGATCGAGATAAAGACTCCTGGGTCGGTTCTGGAAAGATTTTGTTAGTCGATGACGAAGAAACTGTTCGCGGTATTGGCGTAGAAATGCTGAAAGAACTTGGCTTTGACCCTCTGACTGCCAATGATGGAAAAGAAGCCCTTGAAGTCTTCAAAAATAACCCTGATATTTCTCTTGTTATCCTTGATATGACCATGCCCAAAATGGGTGGAGAACAATGCTACCGAGAACTAAAACTTCTGAATCCGGATATTCGAGTCATTATTTCCAGCGGTTACAGTGAATATGAGATATCTCAAAAGTTTATCGGTAAAGGGGTTTCTGGTTTTGTGCAAAAACCCTATACGTTTTCTGTCCTTCAGAAAACGATTAAAAACCTTTCTTCCACATCGATGTTAGAAAATTAGACTTTTTGAATCGACATCTATAGATGGAGTAAGGTTCTTGCTCTAAAGATAGATTTTTGCCATGTTCAAATTGATTTTGTAAACAAGTCTAAACTTTACTGAACGGACTCGGATTACAGAGGTTCTGGGCCTGTTTGGCAACAGCATTACAATTAAGGCATTTATGCCCAGGGTCCGCCATCAGAGCATTCACTTCATCTCCTTTTCCCTGTTTTCTTAATTCACACAAGTGCTTCCAGTGTCCTGCTGGATCTTTACAATCAGTATTTATGGCTTCTGACATGTGACCTCCGATTAGGTTAGAGGTTGTGCTACTGTTGTTTAACACTTGACCAGCTGAAGAAGACTAGAGCAAGACTTGGATAAACCGCAGGCTGTATCTTGATGTTCTTTTACGTTAGCTGATGATTTGGGTTTCCTGGACCAGACATTCCTGCAATAATTCTTTTTCTGGACTGCTGTGTTCGTTGAAGACAACGGCAAACCCCTCATCAATAAAACGACAGACCTTCCCTTCAAGCTCAAAATTCATGATTTCTGATTTTTTATTTGTAAGTGAGAATTTGATGTTAATCACCTCTTCGAGAGAGACCTGATTCTCGTCTGCTTTTATCGCACAACCACCGATGGACACATCGATTAACTTGCCCACCGAAGAGACAATGTCGGTATTAAATTCAATCGTTTTGTTGATGATCTGGAAGCGCAGGGCCTCTCTTTTTATGGATGTATCAAGTTTATCTTCAGCTTCAGCGAGGGTGTTGACATACATGGGATTGTAACTTTGAATCCGTGAAGTTAGGTTTAACATTTGTTTAAAAACCAAATTCTTTGGATTGATGATGCGAATAACTTCCTGAACTCCATGATCGGCAATATAATGCATCATTTTGCGAAAAGTCGGGATGGCTGCCAAGTGAGCGATACGACAGTTGGTAAGATCAGTGATCATACTAAAGCCAGGGGTTAAATCTGCAATGCCAAAGCGGATGTCGGTGAAAAACTTTTCCAGTTCAGGTTTGGAAACGTCCCCTCTGATGGTGCAATAGATACGGTTGCGGGGCATATCAACACGAACTTTTAAATTGTTTCCGGTGTTAGCCATCTGGCCCCCTTATGTCCACCTTCGGTGTTTTTAGGATAACCTGTCCGCGAGTTGTTATTCTACCATGTTGACCGTTTTTGGCAATCAACAACGGTGATCGAAGAATCAAAATGGAACGATGACCTGTGAGGTGAGTCTATCTGACAATCTGCCAACGACAGACCCATTGTTCGATCCGGTCGAGAAGCATATAAAGGATAAACCCTAATATGGCCATGGAAAAGATTCCGGTATAGAGGGAGATATAATCCGATTGTCCCCATGAATCCATGATGATGTAGCCTAAACCTTTGGCGGTAGCAAAGGATTCAACGAAGAAGAGGATAGCGATGGCGGTACCGATGGAGATACGCATGGCGGTGAGTATTTTTGGTAGCGTTGCAGGCAGAACCAGATGACGGTAGACCTGAAATGGTGTTGCCCCCAGGGTTTGCATGGAATAGAAATAGTTCTGGTGAATGTTCTTGGCGCCATCTCTGGTTGTCACCAGCACCTGAAAGAAGACGATTAGAGCGATGAGAAATATTTTTGAAAACTCACCGATGCCAAAGAGGATAATCACCAGGGGGAGCAAAACCACGTGGGGAATGGGATAGAGCAGGTAGATGAAAGGGGAGATCCGTTTTCTCCATGAAGGGGCCGCGCCGACGACAAGCCCCAGAGGAACTGCGACGACAAAGGCAAGAAAGATCCCCAACACCGCCCGCAAGGCACTGATGAAGAAATCATCGACGAGGCGACCGTCCGCAATTTTTAGCAGAAAATCGGCTATCACTTCCCAAGGTTGTGGTAAAGCCATGGAATCAAGCAGCAAGGCGACAACTTCCCAGGTCAGGACGAGAATAATTGCGGCAATAAAAATGTCACGCTTTCTACCCATTTTTATCCTCCCTGAGGAGATTGCGCAGCATGTTGCAGCGGCTATAAAAGTGTTCCTGCCCACGGTAGGAGAGGTCTCCGGCTTGAGGGTTGTCAACAATCTGGACGATTTTTGCAGGTCGTTCACTCAAGACGACAATAGTATTCCCTAGAAAAACGGCTTCTTCGATGGAGTGGGTCACGATGACAGCGGTTATTTGCTTGTTTTTCTGCACCTGCAGGAAGAGGTTCTGTAGCCTTTCTCTGGTGAGGGCATCAAGGGATGAGAGGGGTTCATCCATCAGTAGAATCTCAGGATCAATGGCCAGAGAGCGGGCCAGGGCGACACGCTGCTGCATCCCACCAGAGAGTTGCGAGGGGAAGTGTTTATCAAACCCTGTCAGGCCCATTTCAGCAATTAATGCGGTGACCTTCTCCGCGATTTGTCTCTTATTCATATGCTGCAGGGTTAACCCCAGACCGATATTCTGCGCTACGGTTTTCCAAGGGAAAAGGCCATAATTCTGCAAGATTGTACCGCGACGGGGGTTTCCTTTGACGACTATTTTTCCTGAATCGGGCTGTCTGAGTCCGGCGAGTAGAAACAGCAGCGAAGACTTGCCGCAACCAGACGGGCCGATAATGGCACAGATGCTGTGTGGCTTAATCGCAAACGAAATATTATTGAGGACCTCTTTTCTCTCCCTTTGTGTCCCATAGGAGAGACTGACAGAGTCGATATCAATCATCATGCGATTGAACACTCATGAAATCTTGAGAAACCATCTTTGCATAGGCGATCTCATTAACCAGACCTTTTGTTACCAACCATTGGATCACAGGTTGGTACAGCTCAACGCTAAAGGGTTCAGGTTGTGGGTAGACAGGGATGGGGTAGCTGTCAGCCATAAACGCAGGGATGCGACCTTTCTCCAGGAACAGGGCGCGGAATTTTTCGGGAGAGGTGTTAATACTGTTGACCGCATCACCATAAGCACGAAAAAACTTTTGCACGGCGATTTTTTTCTTATCTAAAACCTCAGAGCGAAAAATGATCACTGTCTGGGAGAGACTCTGTTCAGCATTACTATCTTTTAAGAGTATTTTGGCGCCCTTGGCGACAGCGATTGAAGCTAGAGGTTCCGGAAGGGTTGCGGCAGAGACGGAGTTTGAGAGCAGCATCTGCATCCGGATAGGCATCTTCTTGACCTCGATTTTGTTGTAATTATCGGGAGAGAATCCCTGGCTTTGCAGCAGTTTATCGGTGACATATTCAATGATGGTCGAATTGGAGACTGCAATTTCGACCCCTTTAAGTTGTTCCACGGTCGTGATGTCTGACTTCGGTGAGGCGAGGATGGCAAAAACCCCTTCGGCGGGAGTTTTGCCAAGACCGAGAGAGGTGATCTTCAGTCTGCCGGTGCCCTGATCAAACAGGATTGCACCAATTGGATCACTGATGGCGCCATCAATCGCCCCCGCTGCAAGAGCAGAATCACGTTCCAAGGCACTCAGAAATGGGATCAATTGGACGTCAACATTGTGGGCCTGATAGTATTCTTCTTGTTCGGCCACCCAGAAAGGGATCGAGTCTTCGATGAGCAACAGGCCGATGCGCAGTTGTTGTGTCGCGGTTGCAGGGGTGGCCAAAAAAGCGGCAAAAAGGACGATTAGAATGATCTTCATTTTATTTTACCTGGTGTCTTCTATGACAATAGAAGTCGTCTGACCTCTTGTCTGATTGATGAATTCTTACGCCGGCGGAAGGTCTCCACCAACGGGTTGCTTATGTAACCATCTATCCATTTATTTTTCAAATCGAAAAATTAGATTCAGAGTGCCCTTCACAGAGTTCTTTTCCTAACATGATCCGTTTGCGCTCGATCCCCCAGCGATAACCACCAATGCCACCATCGCTACGCAATACTCGATGGCAAGGGATCAGGTAGCCGATTGGGTTGTTGCCGATAGCGGTTCCAATAGCACGACTGGCTTGCGGTTTGCCGATCATTTTTGCCAAAGCCCCATAGGAGGTGACCGCTCCCGGCGGAATTTTGAGTAAGGCTTGCCAGACTTTAAGTTGAAAGTTTGTCCCTTGTAAAAGGAGCAGTAACGATTTGTTGGTAGGTGAATGGGGCGGGGTAAAAATTGTTTTGACAATTTTCTCGGTTTTCACCGAGTTCTCGCTGATGAGTGCATGAGGCCAGCTTTGTCGCAATCTTTGTGTCATCGCCTCAGTTTCTGTCTCGTCAATAAATTCAAGCCGGCAAATTCCCCGCTCTGTCACGGCGATAAAGCATGATCCAAAAGGGGAGGGGTGGACAGCGTATGAAATTTGCAGGTTGATCCCATGCGATTGATATTCACCGGGGGTCACTGCTTCAACGCTGACCAACAAGTCATGGAGCCGACTGGGACTACTGAGGCCGACAGTGAAAGTTGCATCCAGAACCGAAGTTGATTGCAGAAGGACCTTCTTGGCGTGTTCGGTTGTCAGATGCTGTAGAAAACGTTTGGGGCTGACACCCGCGAAGCGGCGGAATAAGCGCTGAAAGTGATAGGGGCTCAAGCCGAGTTGTGCTGCAACTTCATCAAGGGAGGGTTGGTTGTGTGCCGAACCTTTGAGATAGTGGATGGCCTGAGCGATGCGTTGATAATCATCTGGCATAGGGAACTCCTTTGTGTCCAGATAGGAAATTACCATTTGTTCTTGAGGACACCAACCCGATTCTTGCTCTTTCGTTCGGTAGGGATAAAAGCCAACGATAGCAGCCGGCCTCTATTACTGCAGATGGTGAATTTTCTGCTTGCAAATTTATAGGATTTTAGGGTATTAACTCCCACTACGTAACACCTGCGGATTCAATTTCCGCAGGGACTTAATAAAATTAAGTCCCTATCGTCTAGCCTGGCCCAGGACACCGCCCTTTCACGGCGGCGACGGGGGTTCGAATCCCCCTGGGGACGCCAAAATAAGACTGGCCCCTTCACGTAAGTGGAGGGGCTTTTCTTATTTTTACAATGTTGGGATTCGAAGCGGAGTGAACGCTGACTTAATGGCAGCAGAGTCAACAGGATGTTTGCGGCAGTAAGTGGAGGGGAGCCCACGCAGGAAAGAGCTTGAAGCGACTAACGTAGTGGGCGAATCCTCCTGGGGACGCCACATTTAAAAAGCCCTTTTTCGTTTTACGGGAAGGGCTTTTTTGTGTCTGCCATTCTCGAGATTCGAAGCAGAGCCAGCAGCAGGGAGCTGACGTAGGCAATGGCGGAAGGTGGCCGAAGTCGTGAATGAATCCTTTCTGAAAATAGCAAAATAGCAATGCTTATTCCACATTAGTGGGAGGGTTTTTCTGTCATTCAGGAGTTGATTTTTAAACGGAACAACTAGGACAATCTGTCTGTGAAGAGTCCGTTTACGATGCGGACTCAGCGATCACATAGAATTTTTAAAAAAGTCTGAGGTCGTTTGCGTTTGGTGTTTATCAAAATTGTGTTATTCTCTCGGAAAATAAGGATATTACTGATGAATATAGAAGAAGTAAAAGTGGAAATTTTTTCCGATGGGGCTTGCTCCGGTAATCCCGGTCCCGGTGGTTATGGGACAATCTTGCGTCAAGGTGAGCATGAGAAAGAGCTTTCGGGTTATGCTGTAGAGACAACCAATAACCGGATGGAAATGCTCGGGGCGCTTGCTGGTTTAGAGGCGTTGAAGCGACCTTGTCAGGTGTGCGTGACGACAGACTCCCAGTATCTGGTTAAGGGGATGACCGAATGGATCGCAGGGTGGCAACGTAAAGGGTGGAAAAATTCAAAAAAGGATGAGGTGGCTAATCGTGACCTCTGGGAACGATTGCTGGAACAGGCGAAGAAGCACCAGATTGATTGGGTTTGGGTGAAAGGACATGCCGGGCATCGCGAAAATGAGCGTTGTGACGAACTAGCACGTTTGGAAATTTTGAAAGCATCTGGTAATATTTGCTAGTTTTGCCCTCCAGGAAAGGAAGAAGTTATGACAATTGAAAAGAAAATAGAACAATTTTTTGCTTCTCCAGCTTTTGGTGTTGTTGGCGCTTCAGCTAATCGAGATAAATACGGGAACAAAGTTTTGCGCTGTTATCAGCAAAATAAACTTCAGGCTATCCCTGTCCATCCAATAGCAGAGCAAATTGAAGGGGAAATTTGTGTCAATTCGGTCTCCCTGTTGCCAGCAAAGGTGCAGAGTCTTTCGATCATCACTCCACCGCAGGTCACGGAAAAAGTTGTTGAGCAAGCCGCTGGCCACGGGATCAAGAATATCTGGATGCAGGTTGGTTCTGAAAGTCCTGCCGCAATTCAATATTGTGAAGAACAGGGGATAAATGTGATTGCCGACGGCAGTTGTGTGTTAGTGGTCCTCGGTTACCACGATCATTAACATAGTTGAATTGACCAGGGATCTGAGTTGCCAGAACTGGCTGGTAGAGATAAAAAAACAGGGGCATGTTTGATGAGTATGTTCATGGATTTTGAGTCTGTTATTAAAAATATGGGGGAGCTGCCCGCGTCCCCCGTTGTGGCAACCAAGCTGCTGGAGTTGTTGCGTAAACCAGACTTGAAAATTAAGGAGTTGGCCAACGCGGTCTCCCTTGACCCGGTCATTTCTGCACGCTTGTTGCGTATGGCTAACTCTGTGTTTTATCAACTGGTGAAACAGGTCAATACCGTTGACCGGGCAATTATTATCGTCGGTGAAGATGTCCTTAAAAACCTCGCATTGGAATACAGTTTACGGTCAACCAGTAGAACTTTTGGGGTCATGGAACGGAAGATGTGGGAGCATTCGATTGGCTGCGCGGTTGCTAGTCGCATGCTGGCTGACCGACTGACTGACATTGATAAGGATGTCGCTTATCTGACTGGCTTGCAGCACCATATCGGCAAAGTGGTGATGGTCAATCGTGATAAGGAACTTTATCGACAGGTGCGACAAGCTGTCGAATCTGGTCAGGGGCAACTCCGGGATGTTGAGCGAGCTCTGTTTGCCTATTCTCACGAAGTTGTTGGTGCCGCTCTACTTGATTATTGGAATTATCCCAAGATGATTGTTGAGGCAACCCTCTTCCATTATGAGTTCGAAAAAATACGTGTCGAAAAACCAGAAATATTTAAACTCTGCGCAGTTATTAATCTTGCAAGTGATTTTTGTCACCATTTCGGGGTTGGTTTTTCTGAGGAGATGGACATTGATTTGAGTCTTAGTCGGGGAGCTTTAGCTCTTGAGGCAAATCCCATGATTGTTGAAGACCTTGCAGAAAAATTTTATCCTACGTTTATTAAAGAGCGGAACTTGTTTCTTTCCTGATTGTGTCGATTATATTTGGTCCGTCTTCCAGGGAGCGGGTTTATGTGTAAAAAAATTTTTATTGCTGCGACCGGTCAGCATAGTGGCAAAACGACGACCAGCATATCCTTGCTACACCTGGCACGTAAAAAATATGATCGGGTCGGTTTTATTAAACCTTTCGGACCAAAGAGAACCAACTACTTGGGGCAGTTTGTTGATATTGATGCGGCTCTGATTGCCCACGTCTATGATATGGAAGATCAGCTCTCATTGATGTCTCCGGTGGTCCTCGATGCCTACACAACTCGCAATGTGCTTGAAGGTAAGATTGACCCTAGCAGATATTTGCAACAGATTTGTCAGGCAACGCAACAGTTAGAGAAAGAATGTGATTTTCTGATCATTGAAGGGGCTGGCCATACTGGGGTTGGGTCGGTTGTTGGCCTTAATAATGCCCAGTTGGCCTATCAGCTTGACGCGCCGGTTTTAATCGTTGCTGGCGGGGGCGTGGGTAATGTCATCGACGCGCTACAATTGAATCTGGCTCTGTTCCGTGAAACCGGTGCTGAGGTGCGGATGATTCTGCCGAATAAACTTATTCGCAGCAAACGTGAAAATACCTTGAAGTATCTCAAGCTTGCGTTTAAGAAGACTGCCATTGAAGTTGTTGGTGGGTTTAATTATTCTCCAATCCTAGCTGACCCAACCTTAAGATATCTATCTGAGTTGTTGCAGATTGAGCTTCAGGGTGATCCAGGCAAGGGCAGCCGAATCGTCCATCATGTCCAGCTTGGTGCGGCTTCGACGCAGCGGATCATTGATATGTTACATGATTCAACTCTGTTGATTGTGCCGAGCAGTCGGGTTGAATTGCTGGTAATGTTGTCAACGCTTTATCGTCTTCCCGAATATCAGCCTAAAATAGCTGGATTAGTTATCAATGGTGTTGTTCCCATCTCAGCGATTGTGCAGCGGGTTATTGATGATGCCAAAATACCCTATATGCGGACCGCTGACACGACGGCTGGAATCTATACGAAAATCCAAGAGGATGTCGCAAAGATTGGGGCTGACGATGAAGAAAAAATTGCTCTAGTACAACAACTGGCAGAGAGTGAACTCGATTTTGAGTTGATTGATTCACTATTTTAAGTCTGCATCACGTCCTTCTTAAGCCAAGATTATAGGATCATCTGATATGGGTTTTTTCAAAAAGTTTTTTGGCGGTGGCCGTTCTATTGATGGGCTACGTAAAGCTGTTGCTCAACAACGCTATGTTGATGCCAGATATTTAGCCGAACAATTGTCAACGCAACCGCTGGAAGAAGGGGAGTCTGCAGAGGTAGAAGAGTTGCGTATCGCCGCTGGAGATGGACTGGCCAGACTTAATCTGGATGAAGCCTTAGGGTTGCAATCCTGTGGCGATTACTCTCAGGCCGCTGATCATCTACGTTTGGCACAAGAGCAGGTCTGTAGCGCCGGACTGCGGAAGGATATTGAGCAGGCCCTTGCTGCTGAGCCACTGGAAGCAGAGATTCATGTTGCCGAGACAGACAAAGCGAGGTCTTGTTCCAGTTGTTCGACCCAGGCGACAACAGTTCTCACTGATGATGAGGCTTGGTTCGGTGATGCCGAAAGTCAGTTAGAACTGGTGCTCACCTCTTATCCGGCTGCTTTAGCTCCCCGTTATGAAGCAAAGGGTGAACCTTTTAAAGAAGCCTTTCTGATGTCACATGCCGGTCAGGATGATCTGGCGTTGTCTCTTTGGCTTCAGGTGGACGCAGCGGATCAAGATGATCTCTACGACTTTGAACTGGGCGCTCTGTATGCCAGAAAAGGTGATTTGGAGCAAGGTCGATCTATGCTCGAATCGGCCCTGGAGAAAAATCCTGAGCTGCTTCTGGCGATTGAGGCTTTGGTGCCGGTTCTGGTTGCTAACGGCGATTATCCCCTGGCTGAGGAACGGTTGCAGCAGTTCTTGCAACGTGGCATCGACCCTTCCTTTTGTTATGCCCAGTTGACCAACCTCCATGTGCAACAACAGCAGCTTGATATCGCCGCGGACTATGCACGTAAAGCCCTTGAAGCGGGGACGACTGATCATCGTTTTATCTTGCTGGCTGCGTCTGTCTTCGAGGAAACCGGAGCTTTGACGGATGCCGAGAAGGTATTCAAACTGTTACCCGCTTCCGGTTGTAAAGGGGGAGTCAGCCTCCCCTTAGCTGAGTTCTGGCTACGTTATAACCGGGAGCTTAGTATAGTTCTTGATACGTTTAATGCCGCTTGCCGGCAGGAGCCGGATAATCCGCGTTGGCAGTTGCGGGTGGCACAGACCTATTTTGCTAAAAACTGGGTCAAGGACGGCTTGAAGATATTACGCAAGGTGGTGAATGACCCTCGTATGGAAGCTGATTTAGTTGCAGAGGCTGAAGGTCTGCTGGTTAAATATCATGGCTAGTCTAGATCAGTTGAAAGAGTATCTGGCGAACCATAATATTGAAGTGTGGGAGTATGCTGAGCCTACCGCGACGGCTATGGCCGCCGCGAGTGCAGTTGGTTGCCGTGTTGCGGAGATTGCCAAGACCTTGCTCTTTGTCGTCGGTGGCAAACCGGTTATTGTGGTCACCTGCGGTGATATGAAAGTCAAAAGTTCTCCATTGAAGCAGACCTCTGGATTGAGTGGAAAAGTAAAGTTGCCACAAGCGGATGAGGTGTTGCGCTACACCGGGTATGCTCCCGGAGGTGTTTGTCCATTTTTACTGCCGGCAGATCTTCCTGTTTTTCTTGACTTGTCCTTGCAGCGTTTCCCGGTCGTCTATGCTGCTGCTGGAAACAATCATTCCGCTGTCCCCGTTTCGGTTGCCCAGTTGGAGCAATTAACCGATGGTAAGTTGGCTGCGCTTTGTGTGTCTCTCTCGGAAGAAAGCTAGTAGAACGCTATTATATAAAATTATTAGTTTTCTTGAATTATTTTTCTCACTTGTTATAATGCCTCTCTACCAGAAGTCTAGCAGCAAAGGGTCTTCTGATTGATTTTTTTGGGTATTTAAGAGGAGCTTCCCTCGATGGCTTGGGATACTGCTAGACAGCTAGATGATAACTATAAAAATACTTGGGGGTTTGCACAACTTCTCGAGCACATAGAAATCGGTATACTGGTTCTGGATTTAAAAGAACATGCGATCGACTATTGTAATGCTGCCTTCTTTGAAGTGCTGCAGAATGATAAACTCTGTAGTGATTATCAGGGGTTGTATGATCTTTTTGTCCGGAATATTGAGGCTCTTGATGATTTCGACCTTGCTGGTCGAGCTGCCCATCAAGTGACGTATCAGGGGCGCCTGTTTGGCCACTCTGTCTATAAAGCGGCCTCCGATTGTCGTTGTGTTTTTATCCGCGACATTACTGAGAAGAGTCGTCTCGAAGCTATTGCTCAAGCTGCAAATGCGATGGACAATATCGGCTTTATCTTCTCTGGGATCCGCCATGAAATCGGCAATCCGCTAAATTCATTGAAGATGGCTTTGAGCGTGCTGAAGCAGAACTCGGAAACGACTTCTCCACAGATTTTAAGAGAGTATCTCGACCGAGGCCTTGCTGACATCGGCCGGATGGAATATCTGTTGAAGTCATTAAAGGCATTCACCATGTACGACAGTGTTGAGCTTAAAGATCTTCACTTGGTGGAATTTATGGGCAAGTTTATCTCGTTGATTGAACGCGACTTTAATTCTTATGGCATCCGGATTAAGACAGAGATTCCGTTGGATCTCGCCTGGGTCAGAATTGATGAACGGGCTCTACATCAGTCGTTGTTGAATATCTTCAATAATGCCGCCGATGCCTTAAGGGAGCAAGAGGTTCCAGAAATTCACATTCGTGCTGAAGTCCGAGATCAGCTAATGTGGCTGACAATTGCTGATAACGGAAGCGGCATCTATCCAGAACAACTGAAACACCTCTTTCAACCCTTTAATACGAATAAAGTGAACGGCAATGGTTTAGGTTTGGTGATTACTCGTAAGTTGCTGGCAATGATGGATAGTGATATTGATATCGTCAGTGAGCCGGGTTGTGGCACTCAGGTCACAATCAGGTTGCCGATCGTAACAGAGGAAGTTAGGGCGCTGCAGTTGCAGCGAAACCTTTAATTCAAACAGGTCTAATTGTGAAAAAAATACTCATTGTTGATGATGAAAAATCGTTTCTTCTTTCGTTAAAAGATGGCTTGAGCGTTCACAATGACAAGTTTCAAATTGTGACGGCGGAAAATGGGCGCGAAGCTATTGAGGTGTTGCGTTCAGCGCCTATTGATTTGCTGGTGACTGATCTGAAGCTACCAGTCATGAATGGTTTTGAGTTATTGGCATGGACCAGTCGTCATCAACCGCAATTACCGGTGATTGTCATGTCAGCTTTCGGGACTCCAGAGATCGAAGCCCGTTTGGAAAAGATGGATACTTTACAGTTTCTGGATAAGCCGCTTGACTTGCAGATGCTTGAAGAAGGTATCTTTAATGGTTTGAATGCCGGAGGCAAAAGTTTTATTCGCGGAATTACTCTGGCAACGTTTCTGCAACTGATGAAGGTGGAGAAAAAAAACTGCACCCTCAAGGTGACGAATTCCAACCAAACTGCTTATTTGTATGTCAGTCGAGGGGAACTGATTGATGCTGAACTCGGTGACCAGAGTGGACTGGATGCTGCCCTTGATATTGTTGGCTGGACCGGTGCAGAAATTGAAATGGATGGGATCTGCCGCCGTCAGAATGACGTGATTAAACTGCCCATGGAACATTTACTGATCGAAGCCTTTAAGCGTAAAGATGAGGCTGCTGAGTTGGAGAAATCTTATCTTGAAGATGTCGATGAACGTGTTGATGGTTTCATCAACGATTTATCTGCCGACTCAAAGCCCGTTGAATCTGCAGAAAACAGTAACTATCAGGTCCTAGAAAAAGTTTTGACTCGTTTGGTTTCGGTGCAGGAATATTCGATTTTTGATCAAGAAAAGGTCCTGGTGGGAAAAAGCCCGAAAACGTCTTCACTCGATGAGGTTGATCCCACCGTTTTTGATGCGTTCCTTACTGATCTGGCGGAAGATTGCGACTTTGGTCCCTATCGATATGCCACTTTTAATGGTGCAAATCGATATCGCTATCTATTGTTTCATAACCAGCAATTCTGTGTCCTGGCAAAGTTAAAGCCTGGGGTGCAGTCGCAGCAAGTCATCAAAGAAGTTGAAGGCTCCATCAATCGCTATATAAATGGATAAGGGCAGCAGACTGCGTGAGAGGACAAGCAAATGATACACTTAATTGATGAGCTTAAGGTTATTCCCGGGGTTATTGGTGCGTCTATTGTTAACTCCAAAGAAGGGTTGAAGGCAGCAAACTTTCCTTCTATCTTTAAGGCGGAACGTTTGCAAGTGGTGGGAAAGCATCTGTTGAAGCTCTACTCTGTTGGACGATTGAACTTTGATGACTTAACGGATTTATCTTTAAATTATGATGAATCTGTGGTCGTAGCACGTGAACTGGAAAAAGGGACACTTGTGTTTGCTATCTGCGATCCCAGTTTTAATCAAAACCTCTTGACCATGTCATTCAATCTGCTACATGAAGAATATAAGCTTGGAAACTTTGCCGACTCCACAATTCCGACGAGCCCCAACGACGTTAGCTCAGCAGCTGTTGAAGTCGGGGAAGCAAAGGTCAGCGCTTCGTTACAAGGGCTCTTTATGGAAATGAAAGGGGCGCTTGGCAAGGTTCTTGGGCCGATGGCTGGATTTGTCTTTGATGAGGTTATGGATGAATGGTTGACGCTCGGCCCCTCCGAGTTTTCCCGCATTGAGACGTTGATTGAACAGATTAATCAGGAGATATTAGAGCCCGAAAAGGTTGCTAACTATCGTCAACTTATTACCCCCCTGCTCGAAACGTTCCAGAAAGGTTAGATTGTTATGGCTACAGCTGTTGACTTTGTCGAAAGAATCAATCAGATTGAGGGCGTTTCCGGCTGTGTACTGGTGAAAGATGATGGGACGTTGCTTGGCAATACCTTGGGCGATACTGAAGACTATTCTGGTTTACTGCAGGTCACTTCAGGGTTGTCGGCTGATATTATGAATAATGTCGGCTTCAGTTATTGTCGTTATATCTGCTTTAACCGGGACAATATGCAGAATTTTTATGTTTTTCCTATCGCCAATTATTTGCTTGGAATTGTCCAGCAAACTGATTGTTCTGTTGCTCGTATGCTGGACAAGGTTTATCACCTTGTCAGCAGAGTTTCTACCGGGGGGGCAGGGAGTCATTCCTGATTATTTACTAGGTTACAAAGATGATTGATTTATTAAGACAGCGCAGAAGTATCCGCAAGTTTAAACCACAACCCATCGAAGATGAAAAAATTGCCCAATTAAGTGAAGCGTTGTTACGTGCACCGACGTCAAAAAATCAACAACCTTGTGAATTTGTCCTGGTTGATGATGTTGATATCTTGACACAGTTAGCGAGTGCCAAGAAACAAGGCGCCGCTTTTTTTACTTCAGCCCCACTTGCCGTTGTTATTGCTGCAAATCCAGAAGTATCTGATGTTTGGGTTGAAGACAGCGCCATTGCCGCTCTAGTTGTCCAACTGGCAGCAGAGGAGTTGGGTTTAAAGAGTTGTTGGTCTCAACTCCGCTTACGTGCACATGATGATTACACCAGGGCCTCTGATTTCGTCCGTCAGTTGATTGGACTCCCCGTAGGAATGGAAGTTGCGATGGTTGTTGCCATCGGTTATCCAGCAGAAGAAAAATCTGCCCATCCGCGTCAATCATTACATGATGAAAAGATTCATCATAATCAGTTTTCTTGACACATATAATTCAAACAGGAGAAATAATGTCAGCAGTTGTCGTCGGTAAAAAAGTTAAGATTCATTACACCGGAACCTTTGATGATGGTGAGGTTTTTGATACGTCACGTGAAGCCGAACCTTTGGAGTTTGAAGTCGGTACAGGGCAAGTTATCCCCGGTTTTGATCTCGCCGTTATCGGGATGAAGGTTGGTGAACAAAAGCAGGTGCGATTGCCGGAAGAACAGGCTTATGGCCCATATAATCAGGAGATGGTCTTTGATGCTGATCCTAATCAATTCGAAGACGGTCTAACTCCAGAAGTCGGCCAGCAGTTTCAGACCCAGTTAGAAGATGGAACTCCACTGCTATTGACCGTTAAGTCCGCGGAAGAAGGGAAGATTGTTCTTGATGCGAACCATCCGATGGCAGGCAAGGCCCTTAATTTTGATCTTGAGGTTGTTGAGATCAACTAAGCGGCGCATATATTAAGTATAAAGAAAGAACCACAGGGTTGTTAATTCTCTGTGGTTTTTTTATGCTGCAAAGATGGTCGAAGATCAAAGGAAAATTATCCATATTGATATGGATGCTTTTTATGCCTCTGTTGAGCAACGGGATAATCCTGAGTTACGAGGTAAACCTATTGCTGTTGGTGGAAACCCGGATAGCCGCGGTGTTGTCGCAACCTGCTCTTATGAGGCGCGGCGCTTTGGAATCCACTCGGCAATGTCCAGTGCGCGAGCTTATCGGCTCTGTCCCCATGTTGTGTTTGTCCGTCCCCGTTTTGACATTTATCAAAAGGTCTCCCAACAAATCAGAGAAATTTTTCTGAGCTATACGGATCTGGTTGAACCCCTCTCTCTGGACGAAGCCTATCTTGATGTCACCACGAATAAAGCCAATATCCAATCCGCGACCTGGGTGGCGCAGAATATCTGTCAAGATATCCGGCAACGAACCATGCTGACCGCTTCTGCCGGGGTCTCCTATAATAAATTTCTCGCTAAAATAGCTTCAGATGTCAACAAACCTGCTGGATTGACTGTCGTCACCCCCGATCAAGCCGCCCCATTTATTGCTCAGTTGCCAATTCGTCGTTTTCATGGTGTCGGACGGGTGACAGAGAAAAAGATGAAAGCATTGGGGATCTTGACCGGTGCCGACTTGCGGACCCATTCCCTGCTTGAATTGCAGCAACAATTCGGCAAGGCTGGCCAATATTATTTCAATATCGCCCGTGGTGTTGATTTGCGCCCCGTGGTGCCGAATCGAATACGTAAGTCGATTGGGAAAGAAACGACCCTCGATGAAGATATCACTGATATTGATCAGATGATGACAATTATCGGAGATTTGTCTCAGCGTGTTGGTGCTTTACTGGAGAGTCAACAGACCAGTGGCATGACTCTCACCCTGAAAGTGAAGTATGCCGATTTTCAAATAGTCACCCGCAGTTTCAGTCATGAAAAGCCGATTGAAACAGCGGCAGATATTTTGGAAATAGCAGGAGGGTTGCTGAAGAAGACCGATGCCGGAGAGCGAGCCGTGAGGCTTCTGGGGGTGACGGTATCGCATCTGACAATCGATATTTGTGCCGTTGAGTCATTGCAGATGGATTTGCCGTTTGTTTGAATGTAAAAAGCCCGACAGATTAATGTCGGGCTTTTGAATTTAACCTGTGCTTGTTTATTATTTTGTGCGCTTGCGACGATACAGAGCTAAACCAGCAAGACCTGAACCGAGAAGTAGTAACGTTGCGGGCTCTGGAACAGGAGCATAATCAATAGACAGTTCCGAGCTGTCAATGTAGAAGTCACCGCCTAGAGAAGCAATTGTTACTTGGAAAACTCCGTCAGCTAAAGAGGACAAACCTACATTATATGAATAGATGCCAGTGTCAATTTCACCTAAATCCCAGTTGCCACTTTCAGCATAACCAAATGCTATCTCACCAAAATCATACCATTTTGAACTGTCATCACGAAGTGAAAGAGTAAGAGTTCCACCGAGGATTGAGTCGGCAGCTGGGTCAAAAGTATACAAGTGATTCCAAGTAACGTAATCTGAGAAACCATCTAGTAAATTGACATCACCCCAGCCATGAGCAACATAATCCTCTGCTGCATTTGTCCCTGTTGCGGTGAACGTTGTTGTGTCAATAAGAGTTATAGGTGTTGCACTTGCAACTCCAACCCAACCGAATACCAAAAGAATGATTAATAATAGACCTTTTTTCATTTTTGCCTCCAATTTTTGTTGAATAAATATCTAACGAGTAGCGCTCCCAAACTTACCGTAGTTATAAGCATTAAGTGTGCCAGTTTGTAACGTGGTGTAATGACAGGAGTTTTGTCGTGGTATCCTGCGTATGTAAATAAAGTCGACATCTATCTCGATAGTGTTTGTTATGAGTTGTATAATAAAAACAGATAGTTATGAGGTGCGTTTAAGAATTGTATATGTTTTGCCAAGAGCCTTCTGAAAAGTATAGAAAGGGGGTAGGTCTTGGAGTAATAGTTCGTATTCTGCCTCATATGGTTACAAATAAAATAACTATTCTTACCAGATCCTAAACAATTTATGTGTTTCAACGCACTATCCGCGCGTATTTACGGCTATATAGTTGTGGTGCAATGGATTCCAACTAATAAGGATTACAGGTTGGCTGTTAGTGCCAACCCCCAGGCTCCTAAAATCATGCAGGCAGAACACAAAGCCAATTTTCTATCAATTTGTTTCCATGACCATTTAACGTGCTGTGTAAAGAAGTTCGACATAAACCCTAACCCGCTCCCAGAAATAAAGCCAAACAAATGTGCTCCAATATCAGTATTTTCTCCGCTGGCACCAAGCAGTGCCAATAACCCCAATGCCGCAGCAATTGGCAACGGCCAATTTTTGCGCAGGGTGCTGCGAAAATGGAGCATATTGATGGTGGCAAGTAGTCCGACAGCGCCAAACACAGCCGTTGATGCACCGATGGAACGATGATCAGAAGATTGAACCAGCGCGTTCAGAAAATTCCCCAGACTTCCGGCGCAGAGAACCAGAAACCAGGCGCGTCCTGATCCCAGTAATCGGCACAGACGCACCATGAAAATTCCACCCAGAGTAATATTGCTGAACAGGTGGAGAAAGCCGGAATGTAAGGTTAGCGCGGTGATCAATCGCCACCACTCGCCATTCAGAATTTTTCCAGCATGGGCATTGCCTAGTTCAAACCAATCGACCGGGTGATGTCCAAACAGGTTGATCTTATGCTGAGTGACGTTGTGAAAAATTGCCAGAAGAATTAGAATCCAGATAGTTGAGGCGGTATTTTCGTGTAATGTCCGTTCCGCCGGGGGGGGTGGTGGCCAGTTCTGGTTTTCTGTTTCGTACTGGATGAGTTCTTGTAGGGCATTTTGATAGTGACTGACAGGGACAGACAGTTGCCACTTATTATCTACTTTTTCGCTGCGACAAGGAATCTGCCGTGATTGTAACACCAGGGTCCAATTCTTCAATTGGCGTTTAGATATGGCATGCTCAGCCAACCCATCTTCAAGGGTCGGCGGAATTGGAAGCCAGTCCAGTTGTTCAATCTCGATGTGTCTTTCTTTCGTCATGGATTTATCATTGCAGATAACGACTAATAACGGTACTGGTTATTGGTTTTTTTGAGTCGTAGCAGTTATTCAATATTTTTAACGGATTGAACATGACAGTTAAACAATATGCCGACGCATTAAATCTTTGGCAACAGATAGAATTAGCTGTAGAAGGGATGCTTTTAAACGCATCTAAAGCAGGGTTTCTTGAGAAAATTGCGACAATTCCAATCAAGAAAAGTCATGCAACTCGTCGATTGGGAGCTTATGTTTCCAGGGGTGGGGAGCCTGTCTGCATCCGTCTTCAATTTGCACAAGAACCTGAAAATTTGAAGCAGACCTTTCTCCATGAAGTTGCCCATGCCTGCGACTATTTAAGCCGCAAAGCAGGTTCACAACCTTATCAGCGAGCACATGGTCCGTCTTGGAAGTTATGGACCAATGCTTTGGGTATTTCAGCTAAGAGTTCTGGTGAAAGTGAAGCAGTAAAAGATCTACATCAACAGCGGTTGAAACTGGTTGCGGTCTGTCAAAAGTGCGGCACTGAATTCCATCGGGTCAGGCGCTTGAATCGGAATAGAAGATATACCCACCAGCAATGTGGTGGAAGATTGAAAACCGTCTGATTTCATAAATAAATATATTTATAGAATTTGAACGCAATATTTATCTGAACTTTATTGTTTATACTTACAAGGTTTATGGTGTTCTGAACTTAGCAAGATGCTGTATCTATTTTACAAAACTTAACCCCATAAATATTCGAACTTTGCTATGTTTCACAAACTTATTAATGTCAAGGGAGTTTGTAAATCATGAATATGCGCAGGATTACATCGCTGACGGCTTTAATTTCTTTTGTGCTGCTGATGGTGACCAGTATCATTCTCTATATTGTTCCTTCCGGTCGTGTCGCATACTGGGCTGGGTACCGATTGTGGTCGCTTACTAAGGAAGACTGGGGAGCGGTTCATATTAATCTTGGGGTGCTTTTGTTGGTCTCGATTCTGTTGCATGTTTATTACAACTGGAAAGCGATGATCAGTTATCTGCAGAACAAGTCAAAACAACTGCGAATCTTTACGGCTGATTTTAATATTTCATTACTTGTGACTTTGGTTGTTTTTTTCGGAACTTTGGCGGGGATTCCCCCCATGAGTTCAATCATTAATTTTGGAGCAGCAATCACCGAGAAAGCGAATCTTTACTATGGTGAGCCTCCTTATGGTCATGCGGAATTGTCGCCACTTGCGGATTTTGTGGATAAAGTTAAAGTTGATCTGGACGAAAGTATGGCATTGCTAAAACAAGCCGGGATAACTGTGGACTCGGCAGCACAGACAATGCAGGAAATTGCTGAAGCAAATGGTGTTTCACCGCAACAGATTTATGCAGCAATGAAACCTGGGAGTAAGGGGGCAGCCAATGAGATGCCCGAAGAGGCCCCTGGTGGTACTGGAAATCGAACTTTGGCACAGATATGTGAAATGTATCAATTAGACCCGAAGGTTATTGCTCACGGGTTGGCACTGAAGAGTATAACGGCCGAGCCACAACAATCGATGAAAGAGATTGCTACGGCAAACCATCTTGATCCCCACACTATCTATGCAGAAATCTATGCGTTGGCAAAAAAATAATTTTTAACAGAGAGGACCTGAGATCGCAGCGTGTGGAAAAAAAAATATTATAGACAGACGCTGGCCACCAAGACTCCAGGAAGGGCAATTCATCTGGTTTAAAAAATATGCACTTCTCTGCTACTCTCTGCCTCTGCGTTAAAGCTTTTAGTTCTAAGGATAAAGTCGCGCCAGAAATTCGGCGCTGCATGCCGGTTTGTTTTCACCTTGAATATCTATCGTAATAATGTAACAAATTTGCACTGCTCCGCCGATTTGTTCTGCCGATTGAATTGTTGTCCTCGCCCGGATCTTTGCTCCGACCTTGACCGGTGCCGGAAATCGGACCCGGTTTAAACCATAATTAACTCGGTATTTCATCCCTGGATAATTGTTCTGAAAAAAATCAGGATGATTACTTTCGGTCAGATAGGGGAGCAGAGATAGGGTCAGATAGCCATGGGCGATCGTCGAGCCGTATGGGGACTCCTTTTGGGCCCGCTCTGGATCGACGTGAATCCATTGTTGATCTCCGGTGACTGCGGCAAACTGATCAATCCTTTGCTGGTCAATTTCTAACCAGGGACCAACATGAACTTCCTGTCCCAGCTGAGGTTGTAAAAAGTCCAAAAACTGCCTGATTTGTTCGGTGGTATCCATAGGTCAGAGCCCCTTTATGAAATCCAGAACCTGTTGCGGATGATCTGCGGCTTTCCTGACGTGGGGCCAGTGTTTAAGGACAGTGCCATTGGCAGAAATCAGGACCGTGGAACGGATACAACCAACGCTGACTTTCCCATAGGTTTTTTTCTCTCCCCAGGCCTCATATTCCTGCATCATCACTTTGTCAGGGTCAGAGATGAGGGTGAAGGGGAGATTGAATTTAGAGATGAATTTATCGTGCGATGTCAGGCTGTCTTTGCTGATTCCCAGAAGGTTGATCTCCATCGCTTGCAGTTCCGAAAACATCTCTGCAAAGGCGCAGGATTCTTTGGTGCAACCGGAAGTGTTGTCCTTCGGATAAAAGTAAACAATCAGCATTTTCCCCCGATAGTCATTGAGGTGATGTTCTTTTCCATCACTGCCCGATAAGTTAAAGTCCGGTGCTGGGGAGCCTTCTTTAATCGCCATTATTCGTCTCCTGTTTGTGTTGTTTGAGTCCTTCCATCAACTGGTTGAGCTTTAGCAATTTTTTCTGCACAGCACTATCAACCTCTGCCGCACCAAACATCCATCTTAATTGACCTAGCATCAAGGTGACGTCAGCCAGTTCATCAATAACAACTTGCTGATTCACCTTGCCCCGGCGAAAGTGTTTGAGCGCCGTAATCAGTTCAGCACACTCTTCGACCATCTGGTCGTATTGAGCTTCTTTGCCCCACTGTGAGATCGTTTTTTGATAAATTGACTGTATATCCATAAGAAAATCCAAAATGTAACGAAGATGAAATAGGTTAGCTTTCTAATTTAGCATACTTGTAAAACAGCAGCAGTCAAAAAAGCATATTAAAATACATATAAAGTAACTTTTAGTTTTAATTTATTAAAATTTACGGTATGTTTATTTGGATTGGCTAACACTTTTCCTGAAGAAAAAATATGTTTGTTTTGAAAAACCTTCTTCTCTTGTTCGCAATGGCGGTGATGATATTATCTCTCTGGCCGGTTAAGAGGTTAATTTCAGAGTTGCCTGCGGGTAATATGCGCCGCTGGTGGGGAGCTCTGAGAATACTTGTTCTCCTGTTTATCTGTGGCTACTTCGCTTATACCGTTAGTTATTTTGACTCATATCGGGGTTCTGTCGATTTTATTGTTCCGGGGATTTTCTTTTTCGGTGCTGTTTTTGTTTTTCTTGTGACTTCTTTATCGTTGCAAACGTCCAATGCGATCAAAAGAAACTGCGAATTGGAACACGAATGTATCACCGATCCTTTGATGGAAGTTTGTAATCGTCGCTATATGAAAATCAGGTTACAGGGGGAATTCCAACGGGCAAAACGCTACAAAGAGCCTCTCTCGATAATCATGCTGGATGTCGATTACTTTAAAAAAGTCAACGATGGGTGGGGGCATCAAGTCGGGGATCTTGTTCTCAAGCGACTTGCGGAGTTGATTGTTGCTACTGTCCGTGATTCTGATGTCGTTTGTCGTTATGGTGGGGAAGAACTTCTGGTCATTCTCCCTCATACCGAAACTGCAGCGGCGCTGATTGTCGCCGAGAATTTGCGGCTGAAAATTGCGAATGCCGACATTATCATGGAAACCGCCGACAAGCCTAGTCAAGCGATACGGGTCACCGTCAGTCTGGGGGTTTCTTCGGTGTGTCCAGAAATTGATTCGGTCCATTCTCTGCTGGGACAGGCAGATAAGGCCCTTTATTTTGCTAAAAAAAATGGTCGCAATAGAACCATGTCATGTTCTGACCTTGAAGAGCCGGAACGGTGTGTCAAGAGGTGAGAGTCAGACGGTTTCAGGATGTTTTTTTTGTAGAAAAATAGCTAGCTTCTCTTCCACGAGAGTCAAATGTTTTAACATCCACTCCCGCGCCCGTTCGGGATCGCGCGCTTCAATTGCTTCAAGAATTTCACGATGATGATTCAGTAGCTGCTCAATGTATCCCTCTTTGCTGTAGAATTCACCTAAAGCTACCATGATAGTTGTCTGAAAGAGTTTCTGGATCGTATTCAGAACATGGATCTGCAGGGTATTATGTGTTGCAGCGGTGATGGTCAGGTGAAACTGGAAATCTATCTCAGGGTCCCAACCATTACCACTAGATTGCTTTTCCATGATGTTGTACAGCTCACGTAACCGATCCAGTTCGGGTTGTTCTGCGCGCTTGGCAGCAAGATAAGCAGACCAGGTTTCCAGACCAATACGAACTTCTGTTAAAGCGTACAGCATTCGCGGGTCGCGCTGTTCAACCATATTAGCCAGGGGATCGGCCATGGTCACATCTGCAAGTGAACGAACATAGGTGCCACCCCCCTGACGTGATTCGAGAAATCCCATGGCCTCAAGAACCATGATTGCTTCTCTGACAGACGGACGACTGACGCCGAGAAATGTAGCCAATTCACGCTCTGACGGAATGCGTTGTCCTGGACCGAGGTCTCCCCGCGAAATCAATTCTTTAATCTGTTCAACAATTTCTTCAGAAAGTTTTTTAGGGCGGATTGGCTTAAAAACTGTGGTCATATTTGTCTCCGGTTTCTTTGGTAAGACCTTTTATCATGGTGGTGAGTTTAAGACAAGAGGGGACCAGGAAACCGGAACAACAGGTTACCGCTGAATGCCGTGATGATCCATTGAAAGGGTATATTTTTATGGTGCTGGCAGGGGGACTAATCTTTAGACTTATGGGTGCGCCGGAAGAGTTTAAACCAGTTTTGAAACTCTTTTTCTTCCGTTTCCATTTCAAATGCATTAATCAGACCTCGAGCGATTGAGACTGAAACTGCCCGATTACGTAAATTGAAGGAGTCGCCAAATTTTTCACTTTGGAACTGTTCCTGATCAATCCCCAGTTTATTGTAAAGGGAATTAAGACGACTTTGCACCCCTCGGCGTGATAGATAGCGACGTTGTGCAATGAGGTTATCAGTTAATCCTAAGGATATGTCGAGCAGCGCTTCATATTCGATATCAGATAATGCTGTCAAGCTATGTCCAGCTCGACCTTGAACTTTCCGGACTTCCGGAGCAATCCAACATTGTTCATCTAACAATACCGTGCGAATGGCGGAAACAATCCGCTCTCTGGGACTCGATTTCAGAATATAACCGTATACTGTCTCTGGAGGGACAATTTTCACCAGAGCGCGGACATACATTTCATCTTTAAATTGGCTCCAGAAAACAATCCGAGCTTTCGGCTGTACCTGCCAAAGTTTTTTGGCAAAATCAATTCCGTTCATCTCCGGCATTTGAATGTCGCTGATGACTAGAGGATTGTCGCGTAATAGCCCTATTTCCAGAGCGGTGCTGCCATTGGGTGCCCGAGTGATGTTGACGGGTTCTTCCCACTCGTTAAGTAATAGTTTTAGAAATTCAAAATCTTTAGGGTTGTCTTCAGCGATCAGAATATTCAGAGGTTGCATGCTTTTCTCCTGAATTCATCTTAACAGGGCAGCGTGAGTTCAAAACGGGTGCCACTGGAGAACCGTGAGGGTTTCCACTCAACGGTGGCAGAGATTGCCCGCGCTCTTTCACGAATATTATTTAATCCACGTCCCGGGTTGGAACCGTTTTGATCCAGCATTCCTTTGCCGTTGTCTTCAATGGATAAAACGAGAGTCTGCTCACAGATCTCTAAGTTGACTTCATAACGCGTTGCCCCGGCGTGTTTAATCACGTTTTGAATTGCTTCAATGGCAATTCTGTAGAGGGCCAATTGTTTGAGTCGGCCTAAGTCTAGTGTGTTGCTTTCCGGGTCGATGTAAAGATGATATTCGGGCAGATCTTCGGTATTGCAATGCTGTTCAAGGTGAGCTTCGAGTGCTGCTCCCAGACCGAGAATGTCGAGGATTTGCGGATGTAGGTTGTTCATAATTTCACGTAGGTTTGCAATGGCCCGCTCGAGATCCTGTTCCAATTTTTGGGTTTTCTCATGCGCTCTTGGATCTGACTGATTTTCTCTCAGATTCTGCAAGCCACGCAATATCGTCGACAGGTCGGACAGCGATTGGTCATGCAGGTCCATGGCGATTCGACGTCGTTCTTCCTCCGCACCTTCAAGAAGTTTTTCTGTTCCAACGACTTGTACCAACCGTTTTGTCATCCGGTTGATTGATACCGCCAAGGTGTCCAGCTCGTCCCGGATCCGATCCGGTGCCGGAGGTATTTCCAACTTTCCGTCTGCAATACTCGCCGCATTTTGAGAAAGGTTCTGCACCCGGTTGAGAATGCGCCGGCTAAAGTAGCCTGAAATCAATAATCCTAGCAAGATTGCGAGCACTAGGACTGACATGGAGACTGTTGCCGTTCTTTCGACGAGTTGGTTGATATCTTGTTCTTGTGCTACGCGTGATTGATTGCGATAGATTTGAGTGATGTTAGATAACGCAGAGAGCTCTGCTCTGAAACGCGCAAACGATTCTGCCGTTTGCTCGGTCTCAGGGCTGTCTGCAGGGTTAAGGTTTTCGGCAAGTTCAAGCAATGAGGCGAGGTGTCCTGAACCAACGAGAGGGCCAAATGGTTTGATGCGACTAATCGAATCAAGCATGCGTTCATAGAGATCAGCAACCAAAGCCATCTCTTCAGGAGCGGCCATCCCCGTATGTTGCATGGTCCGCAACAAAACATGTAATCTTCTTGCGGCCATATCCGCTTCTGCAACGGCAACAAAGGTCGTGCCGATGGCCTTGGCTTCCCGACGCTTAAATGACAAATCCCAGTAAGTGTACTGCATAAAAGCAAGCAGTAGAATCAATAAGACCAGGATGGTCGCCGGAGCTAAGAGAACTTGTTGTTTTACAGTTATGCGCATTTATTCAGACTAACACCTATAATTGAGCATTACACTGTGCAGATACGCAATTTCTTATTTTTTGCACCAACGGTGATGACAGTGCTATAGCAACCATCGCCTTAATTGATCTTTTTAGAAAAAGGTGCAGAATTGCCACTGGGTTCAATTTGGATAAAAAAAGCCCCAAAGACCTGGAGGGGGGGTAGGTCTTCGGGGCAAGAAGCTTCCGAAGAGGCTTCTAAAGAAAAAGATACATGATCCGGGAAAAAAAGTGAACCCCTAAAGTATAAGGAATTTTAAAGCCCTGAATTTTAATTGCACAGGCATCATCTATTGATCAACGGTAACCAGTGTTTCTGAATCAGAGAGTCGGGGCAAGGTCACTGTAAAACTGCTACCTTGACCTAGGGACGAGCTGACTTTGACCGATCCATGGTGAGCTTCAACAATCCATTTGACAATTGCCAGACCAAGCCCTGATCCACCATCATTGCGGTTTTTGGTTTTGTTGACCCGATAAAAACGGTCAAAGATTGTTTCTAAATGCTCGCTGCCTATCCCTATGCCGGTATCAGTAATTGTGATCACCGCATATTGTTCGTCAAAACTCAAGGTGATTGAAACATCGCCATCGTCAGGAGTGTATTTAATTGCATTTGTCAGCAGGTTTAAAAACACTTGTCGCAAGCGCAAGCTGTCAGCTCTAAGAAATGCCAACTCTTTAGGGCAATGCAATTCAACCTTAATGTTTTTAGCCGTTGCCAGGAGCTGTGCCTGGTGGTGCAGTTCAATAATTAATTCGTTGAGCAGGAGGGGTTCTTTCTTTAATGGAATTTCACCTAAATCACCTTTTGATAATAGCAGTAAGTCCTCAATCAGGTAGCTCATGCGGCTGATTTCTTCAAGGTTTGACTCCAAGACCTGGCGCAACCGTTTGGGATCTCTTCCATTTCTGAGGGCAAGCTCTGTTTCACCGCGTAAAATTGTTAATGGTGTCCGTAATTCATGGGTGACATCCGCGGTAAATTGATGGGCTCTGCGGAGAATATCTTCCCTGCGTGTCATCATGTGATTGTAGCTGGAAGCTAACTCCTGGATCTCGGGCTCGACGGATGTGGGGACAACAAATGACGCTGGATGATCCTCTTCGTCGGCGCGTCCCATCTGCAGGGCCAAGCGTTTAATTACTGCCAGGTTTGCCTTTTTAACTCTCTGCTGCAAGACAGTAAAGACAGTGAAAATCGAGAGACCGATCAGGAGCAGAATCAATGCAGAGAGATGTGATTGGTTTTTCAGCTCTGCTAGATTGTGGTTGATGACCAAAGACAAGGCAGGAGTGTCCTGCTTGCTGATGGGGTATATTAGCGAACGCAGTTCACCTTGCGGAGTGATGACGGTTTTCAACGTCATGCTTTTTGGGGGATTGATCTTTTTGTCCAGAGACATGCGCTGATTTGAGGCCACCTCTTCCGTAAGGCAGAGTAGCTCTCCTTGAGCGGAGTAGATCGAGAGACTCAAAGAGACCGTTGACATGGCTGAAAAATCAGTCAGTCTTTTGCAGAGATATTTCTTAGCAGAGCTGTCCGTCGGAATGTTGTTGAAAAAAAACGACACATTCTGAGCTGTCGACAATAATTGATTGTCGATTTGATTAAGGAGTCGCTGCTGATGATCTGTATGCCAAAAAAAACCGCTTCCAATCAAAACAATTGCCAGAAACAGCAAGCTTAAAGAAGGGAAGCGACTTTTTAGATGGGTGTTACGAGTCAATTAATCAGACTCCTTTAAAACGTATCCAACTCCACGAACAGTATGAATCAACTTTTTGTCAAAATCCCGATCAATTTTCTTTCTCAGGTAGTTGACATAAACATCAATGATATTGGTGAAGGAGTCGAAAGTGTAATCCCAGACATGCTCTGCAATCATGGTCCTGGTAAGAACCTGATTGGGGCTCCGCATGAAATATTCCAGCAGGGCATACTCTTTTGAAGTCAGGTCGATTTCTTTGTCGCCACGCCAGACATTGTGACCGACAGGATCTAGACGCAAGTCAGCGAAGTAGAGCTCGGCCCCACGATCTTGTGATCCCCGGCGGATGAGAGCTCTGACTCTGGCAATTAATTCAGCAAAGGCGAATGGTTTAGTCAGGTAATCGTCACTCCCGGAGTCGAGCCCAGAAACAATATCTTCAACAGTGTCCTTTGCCGTCAAGCATAGAATCGGTGTTGAGATCCCTTTTTCGCGTAGTTCTTTGATTGCGCTTAAGCCATCTATTTTTGGGAGCATCACATCCATAAGAATAAGATCGTAGGGTGAATCGATAGCCATCTGCATGCCATCTTCACCATCGTAAGCAACGTCAACGGTAAACTCTTCCTCTTCGAGTCCCCTTTTAATAAAGCTGGCGACCTTTTTCTCATCTTCAACAACTAAGATGTGCATTGTGTTTCTCCTTTGTACTTATTTTGCCACATGTCATTAAGAATATGGCATTCATCATAATTCGTTATATCAGAACTGTTATTTTATCTTCAACGAAATGAAGAAAGCCAGTAAATGGACAAAAAGAGGTAAAATAAGCCCCTTTTTAACTTTTACTAGCGAAGTCTCATGAAAATTTTAACAACTTTATCAGAGACGTACAGAGTGTGCAAGGATAATAATAATCTTTCTTTAATTATTCTTTTCTGGAGAAGTCCTTATATTTAGATTTTACAACTGCTTGGGTCTTACCTCTGATTATTTGTTGCTTTTAAGTGATAGCTTCTGTTAATTATTAAATATGAAAAATGAATGGATTGTCATTGAGATTAAGGTAAAAGGTGAACTTGTCGATTTCGTCACGACTGCTCTGGACGACTTTGGTTGCTCTGGAACTGTTGTTGATGCGGTTTCTCTCGACACCTTTGTTGTTCCTGACAACGATTTGAATCCTGCTGCGATTTACACGCTCCAGACTTATTTCCCCGCTGTCTCTGATCCTGAACACTTGATCTCTTCGCTGATGTCTGCTTTTAAACAGATCCCCGTACTCAAGGATCAGGATATTGATATGCAGTTGGGAGGGCCGGTGCGGATGGAAGACTGGTCTGAAAATTGGAAACAAAATTTTTCAGCTTTTCATATTGGTGATAAACTGGTTATCCATCCCAGTTGGGAAGATTATATCCCAGTCGGAAGCGAGGCTGTTATTGAGATTGATCCTGGGATGGCTTTTGGGACAGGAACCCATGCGACCACCAAGTTATGTCTTGAAATGGTAGCGGAATTACTGAGTCGCACAAATCCTCCACAGACAATGCTTGATGTTGGCACGGGATCAGGAATATTGGCTTTAGGCGCGGCCGCTCTTGGTTGTCCCCAGATTGTTGCTAACGATATTGACCCTGTTGCTTGTTCCGTGGCCCTTGAGAATATTAACAAAAACAACTACACCAAAAAGATAGAGGTCAGCGAACTCTCTTTGGAAGAACTGACGTCTGAATTTGATTTAATCGTTGCAAATATTCTGGCAGAAGAAAATATCCGTCTCAAATTGGCATTTATGGACCATTTACGACCAGGAGGTTGGTTGGTCTTGTCTGGGATCTTGACTGAAAAAGAGGCTCTGGTTCGTGAGGCTTTTGCCGCACTTCCTATAAAGATGATTCCCAGTCGCTATCAAGATGAGTGGGTCTGTCTGGCTGGGCAGAGAGTTATTTAGAGACATACCATGCGCTGTTTTTATCTCCCTGAATCAGAATTGTGCTGTGGTACTGTTCTCCCTTTGCCAAAAGAGTTGAAAAGACATCTGCACACTGTCCTACGATTAAATCCAGGGGAGAAAGTTCAATTTTTTAATGGCTTTGGCTTGGTTGCTACGGCGATTTTAAGAGCGAACTTCGCTGCTGAAATTTTACAGGTGGATCTTTGTCCTGCCCCTTTGTGTTCTTTGACCCTAATTCAGGGATTGCCCAAGGGAGATAAGCTTGAGTTGGTTC
Organism: Desulfuromusa kysingii; assembly: GCF_900107645.1. Taxonomy (GTDB): domain Bacteria; phylum Desulfobacterota; class Desulfuromonadia; order Desulfuromonadales; family Geopsychrobacteraceae; genus Desulfuromusa; species Desulfuromusa kysingii. The sequence continues at coordinate 415,013 of NZ_FNQN01000002.1, read as the reverse complement.
TCCAAAAGGGGACAGAACTCGGGGTGAATGAATTCCATCTGACACCCATGGAGCGGAGTGTTGGGTCTTTGAAGTCCGACCGGAAGCAGAAACGTTTGGAGCGCTGGCAAAAGATTGTTCAAGAGGCGGCCAGACAATGTCGACAGTATCATTTGCCGCAACTTACAGCAGATACGACATTGACCAATGCATTATCAACGGTGGATGCAGATTTAAAGTTGTTGCTCTGGGAGGAGAGTGCTGTGCCTCTGCAACAGGTTCTACCACAATCTCTACCGCAAAGGATTGCAGTTTTGGTCGGGCCTGAGGGTGGCATTAGTCAACGGGAAGCTGAACAAGCTCAGGAACAAGGGTATCAATCCGTGAGTCTCGGGCCTAGAATTCTGCGGACTGAAACGGCAGGACTTGCGATAATGGCGATTTTACAATATCTTTATGGGGATTTGGCTTCAGGCTAGCATGGTTTAGGTGACTATGTATAAAAGAAAGGAAAAGTCATGAGATGTCCTAAATGTGGCTACAACAGTTTTGACCATCTTGATAGCTGCAAAAAATGCGGTAAGGATCTGGTTGAATTCAAACAGAGCTTTGGCATCAAGAGTGTCCTGTTTCCCGGACAAATGAGTGTTTCTGGTGGTGCTGAAGAACCTGAGTTTGACAGTGTTGCAGCTGATGCCGCAGTGACCGCAGCGACCGGAACAGTGACGGCAGCAGAGAGTGCACCAAGCCGAGAACCTGTCGTCGATGGAACCGATGGTGATGATTTCGGTTTTGACTTTATGGGGGATAGTGCTGAGGATGATGATCTCTCATTCGATGAGCTGTTTGAAGAAGCTCCGGATGAAGAAGATGTTGAAGAGACAATTGAAGCTCCTAAAGATAAAAAGGCTGCTGCGGAAGCTGAGGCCGGAGAAGACTTCTCTTTTGATTTGCCTGATGACGACGATGAACTAGAGGATGACTTTGGTTTTGATCCGACAGACAAAGTTAGCGGCGCTGCCGAAGATAGTGACTTTTCTTTCGAAGATGAACCTAAAGGTACGGTCAGTCCTGACCCTTCGGAGACTAAGGAGGATCCTCCGCGCCCTTTTGACTTACCGGAGTCTCCACAGCCTGTGGGGGCTCCGGTGTCTGTCTTGAAAACTTCTGAAAAACAGAATCCTCACGTTTCAATTGTTGAGGATGTTGCGAAGCCCATCGATAAAGATGCCTCTTTAGCCCCTGATGGGGAAGGGGAGATTTTCGTCTTGGAGATGACAGAGATGGTCCCACCTTCTCTCGAAGAGCCGATTGATGTTGAGGCTTCTCTGGAAGAAGAGTCTAGTCATCGGCTGAATGATTTTTCTACCGTAGTTCCTGCAGCTCCAGCTGTTGATGGAGCGCCCCGTTCCCGGTGCCAACATCCTTCATTGGCTTCCTGTGTCGGAGCTTTTGCCGTTGATGCTGTTATCCTGCTGGTTGTTGGGATCAGTTTTGTTGTGGCTGCAGAAGCGGCGATGTCGACCGAAAAAACCCGCTTGTTCCCTTCTCTGGAAACTATGGTAGATCTCTCTGTCCCTTATTTTCTGGTGCTGTTTTTTCTGGCTTTTGGTTACTTTACCCTGTTCCACTTTCTCACCGGGCAAACACCGGGAAAGATGTTGGCTGGATTACGTGTTGAAGCCATTGATGGAGGGACTCTGATTTTCTCCCAAGCTTTTTTACGCAGCGTCGGCGGTCTGTTTCAATTGATTCCGGTGGGGCTTGGATATTTGCTGGTATTGACCAGTCCCGAACGTCGGGGCTGGAATGATCGGCTGGCTGGGACACGGGTTGTTGTTTTGCGTCACTTACCTGTGGAGGTCTAACGGTTCTCATCCCCCAAGGCGCAAGGTGGTAAAACTTTGTAAATCTGGACATTTTAAATACTCATTATTTTTTAATTCCCAACCAATGGTTGACGTTGGGGTGGGACCATAATTGTGGCCAGGGTAGATTCTGGTCTCTTCCGGCAACTTTTTTAATCGTTGTAAGCTCTGATAGAGCGCGACAACATCACTTCCCGGTAGATCTGCGCGACCGCAGCGACTCACAAACAAGGTGTCTCCAGTGATGATCTGTTGGTCAGTTTTAAACACCACAGAGCCTGGAGTATGTCCTGGGGTGTGCATGACCTCAATAGTCCCCTCTCCCAGCACAATTTCAGACCCCTCTGCAAGGAGGATATCGGCTGTTGGCATGTCAGCAGGGTGCGCAGCCAGTTTGGCTCCCGTGTGATCCAAAATGAGTTTATTGCCTGAGATATGATCAGCATGTCCATGGGTGTTGAGGAGGAACTCTAATTGAATCGCGTGCTTCTTGATTGCGTCCAGAAGTAATTCAGGGCGCATTGACGGGTCGACAGCTGCCCCGCGTAATGTCTTCGGACAGTAGATCAAGTAAGAGAAATTATCCATCTCACTGGCATGGAGCTGAATGATTTTAAAAGTAGCATTCTTCAAAACGGTCTCCTTGGAGATATCTGCTATGATAACTAATCTGTTGAGTCCATCGCTTCTACTGAATTATAGTACTGGAAGATCATCTATCACAACCGTTTCCGGGGAGAAATCATGAAGTTCACAAAAATGCACGGGGCTGGAAATGACTATGTCTATGTGAATGGCTTTGAAGAGCGGGTTGATGACCCTGCAACATTGGCACGTCAGGTCAGCCATCGACAGTTTGGAATCGGCGCTGACGGGCTGATTCTTATCCTCCCTTCAAAATTTGCGGATGTGCGCATGCGGATGTTTAATCTGGATGGGAGCGAAGGGGAGATGTGTGGGAATGGGATCCGATGTGTTGCCAAGTATGCCTACGATCACGGACTGGTTGAAAAACTGGATATCAGTGTAGAAACAGGTAGCGGTCTCCGGTCGTTACTTATGCGTACGGGACCTTCAGGGTTGGTGGATCGAGTTCAGGTCAATATGGGCGCTCCCGGATTAAGACGGGGCGATATTCCCATGTCCGGTCCTGAATTGGAGCAAGCCGTATCAATCTCTCTGGCCGTTGATAGCCAACAATATGAGGTCACCTGTGTCTCCATGGGCAATCCTCATGCCGTTATTTTTGTCGATGAGGTTGAGTCGTTTCCGGTTGACAGGATCGGCCCGTTGATTGAAAACCATGCCTGGTTTCCTGAGCGGATCAATGTTGAATTTGTCCAGGTTCTTAGTCCATCAGAAGTGATTCAGCGAACTTGGGAACGTGGCTCTGGTGAGACCCTTGCCTGTGGGACCGGAGCTTCGGCTGTCACTGTTGCGGGGGTTTTGACTGGTCGCACAACGCGGAAGATTCTTAATCATCTGCGCGGTGGTGACTTGGAGTTGGAATGGTTGGAAAATGGCCCAGTGATGATGCTTGGCCCGGCTGTTGAGGTCTTTAGCGGAAATTATGATCCCAAATAAGAAGACAGCAATGCAGGCAGTTTTGTTTGATCTGGATAACACTCTGTATCCAGCAGAGCGAGATATCTTTTCCTTGATCGATGTGCGGATCAATCGTTACATGGAAGAAGTGGTTGCGATTGACCCTGCAGATGTCGATGGTTTGCGACGGCGCTACTGGGAAGATTACGGTGCAACATTACAGGGGTTGATCCGTTATCATGGTGTGGATCCCGAAGATTATCTTAATTATGTGCATGCGGTTGATGTCAGTTCCAAGCTCTCTCTTGATCTTGCGCTACGACAGACATTAAGTAATCTCCGCTTGCCAAGTTATGTCTTTACTAATGGTTCACGCTGTCATGTGGATCGCGTGGTGACGGCTCTTGGCCTGGATGGTTTATTCGCTGGAGTTTTTGATATTCGCACCGCCGCTTACCAACCAAAGCCGAATCCCGGCCCTTATCAGCAGATTCTGGACGAACTGGAACTGTCGGGGGAGCAGTGTATTATGGTAGAAGATCAGCTACAAAACCTGAAAATGGCAAAAGAGTTTGGAATGAAAACAGTGCTTGTCGGATCAGGTTGTTCTCTTGCCCCGAGGTGCGATTATGTTGATGCACAACTGGAGCGCTCAGCAGATATCGGTGAATTAGTTGACGATTGGTTGAGGGCCTGAAATGCGTGCTGTTATCCAGAGAGTGAACCGTGCCGGGGTGACCGTTGATGATGTCCAGATTGCAGCAATTGGATCTGGTTTGTTGGTGCTTCTGGGGGTGGAAGTCGGTGATGATCAGCGAGATGCGGAATATCTTGCAGAGAAAACAGCCCGGTTGAGAATTTTTGAAGACTCGGCGGAAAAGATGAATCTTTCTGTTCTTGATTGTGCTGGTGAGGTGTTGGTTGTGTCACAATTTACTTTGCTGGCCGATTGTCGCAAAGGGCGTCGGCCCGGATTTTCTGCTGCCGCGTTACCGGAAATAGCTGCTCCCCTTTGTGATTATTTTGTGGCGCAGTTAAAGGGGCGAGGAGTTAAAGTCCAAACAGGTCAATTTCAGGCCGACATGGCGGTCGACCTGATCAATGATGGACCTGTCACCATTCTGCTTGATAGTCATCGAAACTTTTAAGGAGGAGATGATGGTAAAGTTTTTGTCTTTGTTGCTGGTTATGATGTTTATCAGCGTGACAGCGCAAGCAACGACATATTCTTGTCGTGATAAGCAGGGTCGACTCTATATGAGTGACAATCTACAGGCGCTTCCTGAGGAATGTCGCGGTAAGGTGAAGGTCGTTGAAACGGAAGATCCCGATAATCTGAATTATGTCCCGGCTCAAAAAGTTTCACCAGGAGTAAGTGCTGAGTTTGAGCAGGAAGTTCATGACGTTGAGATGGCACAGCAGCAACAAAAAGAACGTGTGGAGAATCTGCTGCAACGCGCAGAACAGTTAGCGAAGCAGTACAATTATGCGGTGGAAGAAAAAAGCCGTGCCAACCGGCGTTGGAGCTATCGTTCGCGAGGCATCATAGCAGAAGCCAATCAATTGATAGAAAAAGTCCGTGCAGATAAGCAGCAGTTGTTGGCAGAGATGAGTGACGAGAAAATGTCGTGGCAAGAAGAGGAGAAAATGAATTCTTGGCTTGATGAGATTGCTGATTAGTTGAACCCAACGGGCCTCTTCAAGGGGCCCGTTGGGTTTATACGCTTATAACGCTTTTTGCAGTAGTGCTTCGATTTGTTTTTTAGGTACAGCGCCGACCAGTTGATCAACGATTTCTCCACCTTTAAACAGGATCATTGTAGGAATACCGCGGACGCCATATTGCCCTGGAGTTGTCGGATTCTCATCGACATTGACCTTGCCAATTTTTATTTGACCATCAAATTCATCGGCGATCTGATCCAGAACTGGTGCAATTGCTTTACAAGGGGCACACCAAGTTGCCCAGAAATCAACCAGAACAGGAGTTTCTGATTTTAAAACATCAGCATCAAATTGTGCGTCGGTGAATGTGAATACTTTATCACTAGCCATTACTTATTTCTCCTTTTACATTATTTGGGTGTCATTGAGTAAGACATATCGTCAAGAAAATGTTCAATTCTTCAATATATACAAATTTGGAGGAAAATCAAGATGTAATCACTTTATTCCTCCTGCTTGACAGTGATGGGATGGCCTCATATCATGCCTGTTGGCTGGGGGGCTATTGCCGTTCTATTTTATGATGGAGATAAAAATGAACCAGAGAATATCTGCTGCATGTCAGCAGACGATTGGACTGCTAGAGCGTTTCAGTCGTGAGCAAAGTCATGAGTTAGTCCTTCTGGCGAAGCGGCTTGCTGCGCTTTTTGCAGAAGGAGGGCATCTTTTGATTGCCGGCAATGGCGTGTTGCAACCTGTAGCGCAACAACTTGCGAGTCAATTTGCTTTTCGACTCAGCTTTGATCGTCCGGTTCTCCCTGCCGTTTGTCTTGGGAGTGATGCCATTTTGAATGGCCAGATGTTGGCTGCGGAAGAGTATGGGCAGCATCTGGTGCGCCATTATCGCGCCATAGCCTCTGAGCAACATCTGTTGTTGTTGTACAATGATGGCTCTGATGCTCTGGCACTTAAAAACTTGTGTGAAGAAGTTGTCGAGAATGAACAAGGAATAGCGCTGATTTCGTACGATTGTTTGAAAGATCCACTGAAAAGTGTCGATATTGATATCTGTCTTAATCTGGCAACAACCTCGACTCCGCGTCAGCTTGAACTCTCCCAATTTGCTGGTCATATATTGTGTGAGTTGGTTGAGGCCGAACTTTTCGGACGGTGATCAATAAAGTTTCTTGGGGGAAAAATAGAAAGAAGTTGACTGAAATGGTCGTGAAAAATACAATCCTGCAGTTCGTTGAAGTTTAACAATATTGATATGATCAGTTCTGATTGAATAACTAGAAGGGGTGCTATGGGAACAATGAACCTGTTATTTGGCGCGACAACCCTCATCTACCTGCTGGCGAGTATTTGCTATCTTGTTGCTATGCTGGGTAAGCGGTCGCAAGTTGGTCGTGCCGGTCGTTGGATGCTGCTGGCAGGGGTTATCTTGCACGCAGCATGTTTTGGTGTGCGGCATTCGACCGCAGGAGGAACGCCTGTTACCAGTTTGCACGAATCACTCGCATTTTTTGCCTGGTGTCTGGTCTTACTCTTTTTACTGCTCGATCTCCGCTTTCATCTGTCGGTGATGGGGGCGTTTGCGGCTCCATTGGCTTTTCTGCTAATGATTGCCAGTGCGTTAAGCCCAAACGTGGTGGTCCAGTTAAATCCGGTTTTGAAAAGTTGGCTCTTCCCCGTCCATATCGTTTTTGCTTTTTTGGGAAATGCAGCTTTTGCCCTCTCCTTTGGGGCTGGAGTAATGTATCTGATTCAAAATCGCATGTTGAAAAGCAAGCGGTTTACCGGGCTTTATCAGCTATTGCCCTCTCTGGATATTCTGGATAGAGTTAATTATACTTGTCTGAGTGTCGGTTTTCCATTGATGACGCTGGGGATTATTAGTGGTGCTTTCTGGGCCAATACGGCTTGGGGCACTTACTGGAGCTGGGACCCAAAAGAAACTTGGGCGTTGATCACCTGGTTTCTGTACGCGGCGCTTCTCCATGGACGGTTGACAGTTGGTTGGCGTGGCCGCAAAGCCGCCATTTTTTCTATCATCGCGTTTATCTTTTTGTTGTTTACCTTCCTTGGGGTAAACCTGTTGCTTGGTGGCTATCACACCTTTGAGGCTTTTGCCATTCTTTGATGAAAGTCTGAAGAGCAAATATATATGAATATTGTTATCGTGGGGTTAAGTCATAAAACGGCCCCAGTAGAAATAAGAGAGAAAGTCGCTTTCTCTCCCGCTGAAATAGAACATCCTCTGAAGCAGCTTCTGGCTCTGCCCTCTGTTTCTGAAGCTGTGATTGTTTCAACCTGTAACCGTGTTGAACTCTATGGCATCAGTCGTCAACCCGATGTTGCAATCATGGAAATGAAACAATTTTTAGCTCAATCTCATGGCTTGGAGTCTGATGTTCTGGCTCCCCATCTCTATGATTTTTCTGGAGCGGAGGCGATCGTGCATGTGCTGCGGGTTGCGTCCAGTCTTGATTCCATGATGATTGGTGAACCGCAGATTCTGGGACAGATCAAGACCGCTTACGGTTATGCTTGTGAATATAAGACTGTCGGTTTAATTCTGAATCGTTTTCTGCGGAAAGCATTTTCAGTGGCCAAACGGGTTCGCAGTGAGACTGCAATTGCCAGCAATGCTGTTTCCGTCTCTTTTGCCGCCGTTGAACTCGCTCGTAAAATCTTCGACTCTCTGGAGAATAAAACCGTTATGTTGATTGGTGCCGGTGAGATGTGTGAACTGGCAGCAAAACACTTTATCAATAATGGTGTTTCCAACGTTCTAGTCACAAACCGAACGTTCAGTCGGGCGGAGAGGCTGGCGGAAGAATTTAACGGAACAGCCGTTAGTTTTGAAAACTTTCGAGAACAGTTACACCGAGTTGATATTGTCCTCTCTTCGACCGGTGCTCCCGACTATGTTTTGGGGGCCAAAAAACTCAAAGCAGTTTGTAAGGAGAGACGTTACAAGCCGATGTTCTTGATTGATATTGCGGTACCACGGGATATTGATCCTGCCGCAAATAAGTTGGATAGCATTTATCTCTACGATGTCGATGATTTGCAGGGTGTTGTACAGGCAAACTTGAAGGAACGACAAAAAGAGGCCGCCAAAGCAGAACTCATTATTAACGAAGAGGTAGGACAGTTTCAACGCTGGCTGGCAACTCTGGAAGTGAAGCCGACAATTGTCGCTCTGCGTCAGAAGATGGAGCAGGTACGTCAGGGCGAAGTGGAAAAAACTTTTTCCAACCTGAATGGTTTGAATGCTAAAGAACGTAAAGCAATCGAGTCGATGAGCAGTGCTATTATTAACAAAATATTGCATCATCCTACTCATGTTCTGAAACAGACCAGCACTGAGGATGATAGTAGCTTGTACCTTGATGCGGTCCGCACATTGTTCGATCTGCCGGATGTTGATAGGCAGAAATAAAACGGCCAAAAATAAAATAATTTATATCCATATAACAAGGAGACATTATGTCCACTCGCACTTTGAGAATTGGCACTCGCGCAAGTACTTTAGCCCTCTGGCAAGCTAACTGGGTCAAAGAAGAACTAGAAAAACGCTATCCTGATTTGGAGGTTACACTGACCAAAATTAAAACTCAGGGCGATAAAATTCTCGATGTTCCTTTGGCGATGGTGGGTGGAAAAGGGCTGTTTGTCAAAGAGATTCAAGAGGCGATGTTGCGTGACGAGGTCGATATTGCGGTTCATTCAATGAAAGATGTCCCCACCTTTTTTCCTGATGGTACCGGGCTGCGTTGTATTACGGAGCGGGCAGACCCGCGTGATATTGTGGTCTTGAAACCGGGATATAAGAGCTTTGCAGAGATCCGGCAGAATGGCCGAATCGGCACCTCTTCGTTACGGCGTAAAGCGCAACTTCTTCATCGCCGTCCCGATCTGGAAATGGTTGATATCCGTGGTAATGTGCAAACCCGAATCGGTAAATTGACCGATGACAACCTTGACGCTGTTGTCTTAGCTGCTGCGGGAATGCATCGGCTTGGATTTTCTGCACAAATTGGCGAATATCTTGATCCTAAGATCTGTCTTCCCGCCATTGGGCAGGGCGCTCTGGGTTTAGAAAGTCGCATTGATGATGATGCCACCAACGAATTGATCGACTTTTTCAATCACCTGCCAACCTCTTACGCTGTGACGGCAGAGCGTGCTGTGTTGTCAACACTTGAAGGTGGGTGCCAGGTTCCAATTGCCGCTTTTGGTACTGTCACGGGCGATCAATTAGAGTTGACCGGATTAGTTTCAGATGTCCTCGGTCAGAAAATGTTGAAAGAAACCATGACCTGTCATGTTGATCAGGCATTTGCAACCGGTGTCGCCTTAGCGAAAGAGTTGCTGTCTCAAGGGGCTGCAGAAATTCTTAACGAAGTCTACGGTTGTGAAACCTTCAACACTGAAGGGGATTGATCTTGAATTCAACGTTGCCCTTGGCGGGAAGACGTTTTCTGGTGACTCGGCCACAACCCCAAGCTGCTGATTTTGTTGCGTTACTTGAGCAACAGGGCGGCTCGGCCGTCTGTATCCCGACGATTGAAATTGTGCCGCCAAAGAGTTGGGCCCCATTTGATTTTGCCATGCAGGATCTGGATGACTTCGATATCCTGATTCTCACTTCGGTTAATGGCGTTGCAGCTTTTTTTGAACGCTTGTTGGAGAATAATCAGTACTATGGCGTGCTGACCGACATGTTGATTGTTGCCGTAGGTCCGAAAACAGCCGCCGCGATCGAAGCAAATCATGTTCATCCAGACATTGTCCCAGCGGACCACCGTGCTGAAGGGATTGTTGCCGCACTTATGCAACATGAGATTGCCGGAAAAAAAATTCTTTATCCGCGAGCTGAAATCGCCCGACCACTGATTATTGAGGCGCTTAAGAACGGCGGCGCTGAAGTGACTGCACCTGTTGCTTACCGGACAATTATGCCGAAAGAGAGGAAAGAGGAGATTTGTAACCTCCTCAGAGGTGGTGATCTTGATGCCATCTGTTTTAGTTCCTCGTCGACATTTGCTAACCTATATACCATGCTTGGAGATGATCTTAAGAAATTGCAGGGGGAGACCAAGTTTTTTTCCATTGGACCACAGACCTCTGAAACTATCCGTCGCCATGGTTTTGAGGTTGCTCTAGAGCCGGAACAGTGGACTCTGGATGCTTTGGTTTTGGCGATGGCAGATTATTATTCAAAATAGACCGGTGCGGTGAATCTTGTGTCCACCGCACCGGAACAGACAGGAGTCTTTTATGTATTTTCCCAGTTACCGTCCCCGTCGCTTGCGCCGGAATGAAAATATTCGCCGCATGGTCCGTGAAACTCATCTGCGGGTCGATGATCTGATTTATCCAATGTTCAGTGCCTTTGGTGAAAACATCAAAAAAGAGATTGGTTCCATGCCGGGAATTTATCAGCAGTCGATTGACAATATTGTCATCGAAGCCAAAGAGGTGTTTAATCTTGGCATCCCTGCTGTGGTGTTGTTTGGTATTCCTGAAACGAAAGACGCCGTCGGTAGCGATGCTTATTGTGCGACAGGTATTATCCAGAATACGGTTCGGGCGATCAAGGAACAGGTTCCAGAGCTTACGGTGATTACGGACGTCTGTATGTGTGAGTATACAGATCACGGTCATTGCGGCCTGATCAAAGATGGAGACGTTGATAATGATTCAACCCTGGAGCTCTTGGCTGCTGAAGCTCTTTCTCATGTCCAAGCTGGTGCCGATATCGTTGCCCCTTCAGATATGATGGATGGTCGGGTTGCGGCGATTCGGGATATTTTGGATGAAAATGGCTTTGAACATATTCCGGTGATGAGTTATGCGGTTAAATATGCCAGCGCCTATTATGGTCCGTTCCGTGAGGCGGCAGAGAGTACCCCGGAATTTGGTGACCGACGCAGTTACCAGATGGACCCCGCGAATCGCATGGAAGCACTCCGTGAGGCCAATCAGGATGTTGCTGAATCCGCTGATTTTCTTATGGTTAAGCCTGCGCTGGCCTATTTGGATGTACTCCGGGAGTTAAAAGATAATTTTGACTTGCCATTGGTTGCTTACAATGTTTCCGGTGAGTACAGCATGGTCAAAGCGGCTGCCGAAAAAGGCTGGATTGATGGTGACCGGGTGATGATGGAAACCCTGTTGGGAATGAAGCGTGCGGGAGCCGATTTAATTATTACATATCATGCCAAAGAGGCCGCAAAGTTGTTAAGCGCTTGAAGTTTTATCTGCATATGAATGGAGTAAAAGGGCTATCAGAAAATGATAGCCCTTTGTATCTTTTGCATGTCTGAATACTATACTGACAGATTAGCCAACGGCATTCGCCTGGTCACGGTCCCTATGCCTCACCTCCATTCAGCGGAGCTGGTGTGTTCTATGGCTGTCGGCGGTCGCTGTGAGCCAACCGAGCTTGCCGGTATCTCCCATTTTCTCGAACATATGATTTTCCGCGGGACTGCTGAGTATGCCACCAGCACTGATCTGGAGCGAGCCTTTGAGGGGATCGGTGGTTCTGTGAATGCAGCAACGGATATGGAGACGACCTGTTTTCATTCACCGCTCCATCCAGACTTTCTGGCTGAAGGGGTAGCCCTGTTTGCTTCGATGCTCAGGCGACCTGTATTTAACAATATCGATATCGAACGGCGTATCATCCTCGAAGAAGCCCGTGAGGATTTTAACGAAGATGGCGTTCAGGTGAATCCCGATAACTTGATGGTGGGTCTTCTCTGGCCAGATCATCCTTTAGGCGAGTCGTTGATCGGTTCGACAGAAACATTACATGGAATTGATCGCTCCAAGCTGGTTGATTACTATCGTTCCTGGTATATTCCTCAAAATCTGGTGATCTGCGCTTGTGGCCCGGTGACAAGAGAGACCTTTCTCCAGAGTGTTGAACGTGAGTTTGGCGATTGGCCGGCAAAAGAGAGCTTACCCTTTCCCCCTGCCCCGGATAAATTCCATCCTCAACCGCAGAGTCTCTGGGTCCAGGATTCTGATTCGCAGATCAGTTTGCAGTTAGCATTTCTGTTGCCGGGGCGACAGGACGAAGGAACTCTGGCCGTCCGCATGTTGCGGCGAATTTTGTCCTGGGGCGGTGGTGCACGGTTGTCGTTGCGTTTACGTGAAGAGCTGGGGTTGACCTATTCAGTCGAAGCTAATTGTTCACTGTTAGATGATACTGGCTATCTGGCCATCGATTTATCAGTCGCCGCAGAAAATTTACAACCTACCGTCACTGAGCTATTCAAGATTCTGGCGCAACTGCGTGATCAACCCATTCCTGGCGACGAATTGACTGCCGTCACCAGAAGTTATCTCTTTGATCTCGAATTTTCCCGCGACCAAAGTGAGGCGATGGCGGTTCGTTATGGTTGGGGATTGCAGGCTGGTTATCTGCGGACGCTGGAGCAGGATTGCCGGGAATTGCAGCAATTAACCCCGGAATATTTACAGCGAGTGGCAAAGAGCATATTCTCCGCGGAGAGGATGAGGTTGGTCGTTGTTGGCCCTTGGACTGAGGATGATCGTGCTAAAGTTACTCAGATCATCGAAAACTCAGAACTTTCCCGCTCTTCTTGAACGTATTGTAACACTCCCAATTGACATAACAACTTGTCCGTTTCGTTGCTGAGACCTTGATGTCTGCCCACCTTGTTTGCTAAGGAGGATCTCTTCGTCCTGTTTGACCATGTGTAGTCACGGCAACAGTGTCAAAACCTCTTTAAAATGGCAATATAGAAAAACCTTTAATTCTAGGTAGTTACCAGTTTTGCCTCAGTTTATTTGACTCTGCCAATAATCGGCTCTACCTCTCTTTTCCTCAAGCAGTTTGCAGTAAATGTCTTTATTTTCTATATATTCAGCATGTTATCGACCCGTGATGCGATTGTGACAGTTTTGATTTTTTTTCTTTAGCCGATGTTTATTAAGGAATAAAAACAAGAACAAGTATATAACTTACTGAATATCAAGAGGTTTTTTCGATAATCAGCTTGCCGTAACAACAGATTTAGCTGATAATATAACAGATTAAGTTTCCATATTGGATCATATAACTATTGTTTCTCGCATATGGAGGGATATTCACTGAGGGTATGAAAGCATCTTTCGAAATATTGTCTGAACAAGATGTCATGGATCTGCTCTGTATGCCACAGGTGTTGATCGACTTGATCGAAGCTTGTTTAAGCGGCAGTGATGAACAGTCTTTGACTGATATTGTGCTTCATGATGCGGTCCTGTCTGCTCGGATAATTCTTGCGGCCAGCAAGTCCAATTCGCAACCTCTTGATCCCTTTGAGCCCGTCTCCTCAGCGGTTAAGCAGCTAGGCGTTGCAGTGATAACCGGTATTGCTTTGCAGTCAGCTCGGCAAGTTATCCAGCATGACTTTACGCCTCAGCAGTTATCTTTTCAGTATGGACTGTGGTTTTCATCTCAAGTCTCTGGAATCGTTGCCCGTTGTCTGGCACCTTCAGTCAATTACCCGCATATTGAAGAGGCGCAGTTGTGTGGTTTACTGCAGAACCTCGGAATTTATGCCATGTTTTTCAGGGCGGGTGACAATTATGTGCGCTTGGATGTCCACCCGTGGAGCAGCGCGGTTCAATGTCAACTGGAGGAGGCTGAATATCAGGTTGACCACCTTCAGGTTGCAGCTAAGCTGGTTGGGCCATGGAATCTGGATTCCTTTTTAGTCGATACGATTCGTTTCTTGTATGCGGATCTTTCGCAGATTGAGGGCGGCCATCCATTACTTAAAATTGCTCGCCTGACGCAACAATTTTGCCAAAGCCCTAAACGGTTATTCCCTGAAACAGAAGAGTTGGCAGAACATCTGTTCGGATTGACCAAGAACGAAATTGATTATCTTTCAGCGTGGGCGAAGGGGTTATATCCTCACTATGGAGATGCTTTAAATGATCTTGAAACGCTGCAAAAGGAGATGGCAGCAGCGTGTGAGCGACTGACGGAGCTTTCCTTTGTCCTTGCCACTCAGGAGGCAATCCGTTCTCGCCTTGGTCTGGCCCAGAATCCGAAAGAGCTGGTCTCGATAGCGCGACAACTCTACCTGGAAAATAGTCCGGCAAATGAAGCCATCTTCCTGTTACTGGATCAGCAACATTTTCAGCTGACTGGGATTCTGAGTGACAGCCAGCCAAGATTGATTGGCGAATTGAAGGTCTCGATGGAGGCGCAATCGAACCTGCTTGCTGCGGCATTACAGAGCGGGAAGGTGACCGACTCGTTTCACCCCTTGCAACCACTGACGGTTGATGATCATGTGCTGATAAGGTTAGCGAAGGGGGCTGGAATCAGTTGCCAACCTTTCCTCTTCGATGGGCGGGCTCTGGGGGTCGTTGTCCTTGGTATTGATTCAACCCATGATCTCCAGCGACTCGAGTCGTTGCCGATCAAAATGTTTGTCCCCGTTGTCAGTGCTGCGATGATGAAGATGTCTGTAGATGCTCAGAATTATGTCACCGAAGGGGGAAGTTTGCTGCGCCGAGTCAGTCATGAAGTCAAGAACCCTTTGACCATTATTGGCAACTATACGGAAGTTTTAAATCACTCTCTGGCGGGCACTGACAATCAGGAGCTGACCCAGTCAATTCAAAAAGAAGTTCGCAGGATTGATGATATCCTTAATTATTATTTGAACCAGCAGGAGATTCCTGGATTCCCTGAGCCGAGTATTGACCTGAATCAACTGGTGCTCGATACGATTGATGCTGTCGACGATGGTGAATTGCAATCACGGCAGGTTGAAATCCGACTTGATCTGCAAGATAAGCTCGAAAACGTGGCGACCAATCCGGTGCTGGTGAAACAGATTCTCGTCAATCTGCTCAAGAATGCAGCAGCAGCTGTCAGTGAGAAAGGGATTATTCAGTTGCTGACGCGTGCTGGTTATTCTTCCGATAATGGCAGACATATTGAAGTCATTGTTGCAGATAATGGACCTGGGCTCTCCACCGAACAACAGGAGCAGCTGTTTCAGCCCGTTGTTGGTCATGAGAAGGAGACTGGTTTGAGTGTTATCAAGGGGATGGTGGATGATCTTGGTGGGAGGATCAGCTGCCATAGTTCAAGGGAGTCTGGTACGAGCTTTCATCTGCAGATTCCTTGCAGAATTGTTCGCCAACTTAAGGCTTAGGGGGTGTTGTGCAAAGAGTGAGTTCTAACCATATTGCAACGAAAGAAGAGGCCAGGCAATCACAGATCTTGATTGTTGATGACCAGTTGTCTTTATTGCAGAGTCTACAAGCTCTATTACGCATCAATGGTTACCGTGTTGATCTGGCTAGAAGCGGTAGCGAAGCGATCACAAAGTTACAAGATCATGATTACCAGCTGCTGCTTCTTGACTTGAAAATGCCCGGAATGACTGGGTTTGAGGTCCTTGATTTTGTCCGTCAAGCTGAGTTGAATTTGGAAACTGTGGTTGTCAGTGGTGACACCTCTTTTGCTTCAATCAAAGATTCCATGCGTCTTGGAGCCTATGATTTTATCCGTAAACCCTATAACCCTGAAGAGTTGTTGGCAGCCGTGAGTCGAGCTCTTGAGTGTTATCATCGGGAGCGGGAGACTCTGACAATTGAAAAATCTTTGGACCGGTCAGAACAGTTGCATCGCTATATCGTCAACAGTTCACCTGATTTTATCTATATGCTTGATGCTCAGGGTGTTTTCACTTATGTCAATGATAGGGTGGAAAATTTACTTGGGTATAAGCGGAATGAATTACTTGGCAAACATTTTTCATCGATCATCCATCCGCATAACGCGGCAACGAGCTCACAGCTATTTCGAGAGCGACGAGCAGGAGAGCGAGCGACCCGGAATGCAGAGATGCGTCTGCTCGTGAATCAGGCAAATGAGTGTGTGCGATCCTTTGATAACTATGAATTGATCGTTGAATTGAATGCAACCGGAGTCTATGAACAGAATGGGGTCGGGGAGAAGGTCTTCATTGGCACCTTGGGAAGTGTCAGAGATATTTCAGCGCGGAAACGGACAGAAGAGCGGATTAGTTTTCAAGCCTATCATGACTTGTTAACTCAATTGCCTAACCGGGGTTTATTTAATGACAGGCTGAATCAGGCCTTTGCACATGCAAAGCGGAACCGACAGAAATTTGCTTTACTGTTTATGGATCTGGATCGCTTTAAATTAATTAATGATACTCTAGGGCATGTTATGGGTGATCTGGTTTTGCAGCGAGTCTCTGAGCGGATTCTTGAATATCTGCGGGCCGAGGATACTCTGGCACGGTTTGGTGGCGATGAATTTTGTCTCTTGTTACCCAATATTCCCCATCGAGAAAGTGTCGCGGCCGTTGCAGAGAAGATCCTCAAGGCAGTGAGACAGCCCTTTAGTATCAATAATCATGAACTTTACCTGAGTATGAGCGTCGGTATTGCGATCTATCCTGATGCGGGGG
Organism: Desulfuromusa kysingii; assembly: GCF_900107645.1. Classification (GTDB taxonomy): domain Bacteria; phylum Desulfobacterota; class Desulfuromonadia; order Desulfuromonadales; family Geopsychrobacteraceae; genus Desulfuromusa; species Desulfuromusa kysingii. The sequence goes on along the minus strand of NZ_FNQN01000002.1, from coordinate 398,464 downwards.
AGACCGAGGAAACTTTGCTGCGTAGTGCTGATATGGCAATGTATCACGTGAAAGAAAACGGCAAGGACGGCTACTGTTTTTATTGCAAAACTCTCCACTCGGACTCAAATTTTCTGACCACAGAACGTGATCTCTCCCATGCCATGGAAAAAAAACAGTTTCAGGTCTTTTTCCAGCCCAAAGTTGATCCGAGTTATCATGCCATTGTCGGTATGGAGGCGTTGTTGCGTTGGCAACATCCCCAGCGAGGACTTCTCTATCCTGAAGACTTTCTTGCGGCTGCCGAGTCTTCAAAGTTGATGGTGCCTCTAGGGCTCTGGGTTTTACGTCGAGTCTGCGAAGAGGTTGTTCGTTGGCGCAAACAAGGTATTCCTCCTGTTAAGGTGTCATTGAATGTTTCTCTTGTGCAACTGAAAGAGGCCGATTTTGCAGAGCTCTTTATCCATACGTTGCAGGAATTCAAGCTTGCTGCTAAGTTTTTCGAAGTTGAAATAACGGAGCAGGGATTAAGTAAGGGGGACGCTGAGGTTGTAAAACAGCTGCGGATATTGCGTGATTTTGGGATCTCTGTGACCATTGATGATTTTGGCCGTGGTTATTCATCTTTCAGTTATCTGCAAAATTTACCAGTCAATACCATAAAAATCGATCGCTCCTTTGTCCGCGAAATTGAGGAAAGGTGCGACCAGACTTGTATTGCAGACGGTATCGCGATGATGGCCAAGGGATTGAAGCTGAATGTTGTTGGTGCCGGAGTGGAAAACCTTTTTCAACTTGATTACTTACGCAATCTGGGATGCCATGAAGTTCAGGGCTATCTCTATAGCAAAGCCATTTCAGCTCAAGAGACGATGACCTTGCTGCAAAATTGTCCAGCTCAAGGCCCCCACTTTACCCTGCCACATTAACCTCAAAGCGGTTTAAAAATAACAGACGAGAAGCTCTCTCCTATGTTATGACAATATTAACAGTCTGAATCCTACTTATATTTTTGAAGACAGGAGTCGAGCATGCAACAGAGTGAATTTATTGGCCTGGAAGATCAATATGGAGCCCATAATTATAAACCTCTTGATGTCGTCTTGACGCGTGGCAAAGGTGTTTGGGTCTGGGATGTTGATGGCAACAAATATCTCGACTGTCTGGCTGCTTATTCAGCGGTCAATCAGGGCCACTGTCATCCTAAAATTATGCAGGCGATGGTGACACAGGCGGAAAAATTGACGTTGACGTCGCGGGCTTTTCGCAATGATCAGCTAGGTCCATTTTATCAAGAGCTTTGTGAGTTGACCCATTCACACAAGGTCCTGCCGATGAACAGTGGGGCTGAGGCGGTAGAGACGGCGATCAAAACGGTGCGCAAGTGGGGCTATCTGGTGAAAGGGGTGCCGCAGGATAAGGCTGAAATTATTGTCTGTGCGAATAACTTTCATGGTCGCACAATCAGTATCGTCAGTTTCAGCACCGATGAAAATGCACGCGCGGGGTTTGGCCCTTTTACGCCGGGATTTAAATGTATCCCTTTCGGCGATGCAGCTGCTTTTGAAACGGCAATCACCGCAAATACAGTCGCGTTTTTGGTGGAACCAATCCAGGGCGAAGCCGGAGTGATAATTCCGCCAGATGACTATTTGAAACAGGTCAGAGAAATTTCTGATCGTCACAATGTGGTTTTGATTCTGGATGAGATTCAGACTGGGCTAGGACGTACCGGAAAATTATTAACTGAGGAATACGCAGGAATTGAGGCAGATTTAACCCTGATTGGTAAGGCTCTTTCGGGTGGCTTCTATCCGGTCTCTGCGGTGTTATCAAATACTGAAGTGATGGATGTTTTGCAGCCTGGTGAACACGGCAGTACCTTCGGTGGTAATCCCCTGGCCTGTGCGGTTGCAAGAGCGGCATTGAAGGTTCTTTTCGAAGAGAATCTGATCGAAAATTCCTATGAGCAGGGGGAGTATTTCCTCAATGAATTGAAAAAAATCTCCCATCCTCATATTAAAGAGGTGCGGGGTCGTGGACTCATGCTTGCCATTGAATTTCATCCCGAGGTTGGGGGGGCGCGAGGATATTGTTACAAACTGAAAGAACAGGGGATTCTGGCGAAAGACACCCACGAAAATATCATTCGCTTTGCTCCACCGCTGGTGATCAAGCGTGAAGAGGTTGATTTGATTCTGGAGGCTATAAATCAGGTTTTGTCTGCATCCTGATGGAGTTTTTGAAAGCACCATTGTATCTTTGTTTAAACGGTCGTCAATGGTTAGGTCGGGCTGTTTGAGTCGTACGAGAATTAAAGAGGATTGGTTATGTATAAATATTTATTTGGCCCCGTCCCATCAAGGCGGCTGGGGATGTCTCTGGGGGTTGATTTAGTCCCTAAAAAAGTTTGTTCTCTTGATTGTGTTTATTGTGAGGTTGGTAAGACAACAAAGTTAACGCTTGAGAGACAAGAGTATGTTCCTTATGCCAAGATTGTCGCTGAGTTAAGCAATTATTTTGCGAATAATCCTGATCCTGATTATATCACCTTCTCTGGCTCAGGAGAGCCAACACTGAATAGTCGCATCGGTGATGTAATTGCGTTTATTAAACAGACCAAGCCCGGGATCCCTATAGCAGTTTTAACTAATGGAACCTTGCTTTACGATAAGCAGGTTCGGTTAGAGCTCAAGTCAGCTGATCTTGTCCTCCCTTCTTTGGATGCCGCAACGGTTGCTGTTTTTAATAAAATCAATCGCCCGCCTGAAACCCTGACATTAGAGCACCATCTACAGGGCTTGATCGCGTTTAGAAAAGAATTTAGCGGAAAAATCTGGTTGGAAGTTCTTATCCTCCCTGGCTACAATGACAGTGAACAAGAACTCCAGGAGTTAAGAAAAATAATCCAACAGATTAAGCCGGATTCGGTGCAAATTAATACTCTCGATCGTCCGGGGACAGAAACCGACCTTCATGGTGCGACAAAGGCTGAATTGCGCAGAGTTCTTGATCTTTTACAACTGGATAATGCCGAGATTATTGCTGCCGCGCCACAACGAAAAAATATAAAATCCTATCGCCGTGATGCCGAAACAGCCATTTTAGAAACCATTGCCAGAAGACCCTGTACTCTAGATGATCTGGTGCAGATTCTGGGCATGCATCGAAGTGAAATTAATAAATATCTTGATGTTTTAGATGCTGAAGGGAAAGTTCAGGCTGTTGCGCAAGCCAGAGGCTTTTTTTATAAAAAAAGTTAGAACTTCAAAGATTTAACCCCGCAACGGCGCTCGTTGTCTTCAAGGGGAAAGAAAGTGTGATAGGATTGTCAGGAATCTATATGAATCAATCGGGGTGAAGAGGGCCTGACCACGGATTGTGAGTGTTGATAACCTATTATTTTTCAGGAAACACAGAGCAGAGAGATCAAAATGGATACATTAAAAACACACTTTGACACCCTTGTTATTGGCAGTGGACCCGGTGGGGAAGGGGCTTCAATCCAACTTGCTAAGGCGGGCAAATCTGTCGCCGTTGTTGAAAAAAGTTATCAAGTCGGGGGAGGTTGCACCCACTTCGGTACCATTCCAAGCAAAGCTTTTATCGAAATTGTCCGGCAAACAACCGAAATCAGAACGAGTCATTTCCTTGACCGGGGTCGTCATCTTCTCAAGGTGACATCTGCGGACCTGCTTACTGGTGTGAATGGTGTGATTGATCGTCAAGTTCGTGAACGTGAAGGGTTCTACGAGCGTAATGGCGTTGAGATTATTGAGGGGCACGCCCGCTTTGTTGATCCACATAGCGTCGAAATTATGGACCAATCGGGCACTCCACGTCTTTATACTGCAGATCACTTTGTGATTGCGACAGGATCACACCCCTATCGTCCTGATGATATCGACTTCAACAACCCACGAGTTGTCGATAGCGACACCATTCTGCAGATGAGTGAACTGCCAGCGACGATAACGGTCTATGGTGCTGGTGTTATTGGCTGTGAATATGCTTCAGCGTTTAAAGATATCGGTGTCAGGGTCAATCTGGTGAACACCCGCAAGCGCCTGCTTGAATTTCTGGACGAAGAAATCAGCAATGCCCTGAGTTATCACATGCGTGATGAAAAGGGGATTCTGGTGCGTCAGAATGAAGAGTATGAGCGGGTCGAGGTCAAGGATGATGAAGTTATTCTGCATCTGAAGACCGGTAAGGTGATCAAGTCTGAAATGTTACTGTGGGCGAATGGTCGCAGTGGTAACTCCTCGGGAATGGGTCTTGAAGAGATTGGAATTGAGACCGATCATCGTGGCAATATTGATGTTAATGAAACCTATCAGACAGTTATCCCCCACATCTATGCGGTCGGCGATATTGTTGGATTCCCGAATCTTGCGAGTGCAGCTTATGACCAAGGTCGCTTTGCCGGGACTCATATCGCTGAAGGTTGTTGTGAAGAGCGTTTGGTGAGTGATATCCCGACCGGAATCTATACGTCCCCGGAAATCAGTTGCCTTGGTCGGACCGAACAGGAGTTGACCGAGCAGAGCGTTCCCTATGAGGTAGGACACTCATTTTTCCGACACTTGGCTCGTGGCCAGATTACCACTCATACTGTCGGGATGTTAAAGCTGCTGTTTCATCGGGAGACTCTGGAAATTCTTGGAATCCATTGTTTTGGCCATAATGCGGCTGAGATTCTCCATATCGGCCAGGCAATTATGTCCCAACCGAAGCCATACAATAACGTTAAATATTTTATTAACACGACCTTTAACTATCCCACTATGGCTGAGGCCTATCGTGTTGCAGCTTTGAACGGCTACAACCGTCTGTAGTCTGAAAACTAGCTGAGTCGGCGTTGTTTGCAGATGCCGCTCCCGCGACTCTCGACTATGAATGGGGTGATTTTTTCGTACAGAGCTGAAGCTGAGTGGTGTCCTTTTGGTTGGATCATAAATTGATCATGATTTATGGTGCGGGAATCTTTGTTCTATATCTAATGAAAAGCTCCAACTCAGAAATGAGCTGGAGCTTTTATCCTTATATTCTTGTTGTGGTTTTCTAATAAATTTAATGGTCCGGTGTGGCTTCACCTAGAAGCTCAATCAGGTGCAGAACCGGTTGTGGCATATCCGCTTCACGCAGTCCCCAGGCTAATTGTAAATGACAGCCCGGATTGGCGGTTATCAGATAATCAGCTTTTGTCTCGGCAACATGGTGGAGCTTACGATCGAGAATTTTCTGACTGGCCTCTGTAAACTTTAAACTGAAGGTTGCTGCTGAGCCACAGCACCAACTGGCTTCCTTCATCTCGCGAAACTCGACACCGGGAATGGCCCGAATGAGATCTCGCGGTTGCTTGCTGACTCCCTGAGCATGGCAGAGGTGGCATGGTTCATGATAAGTGACCACCTTGTTGACTGGTATAAGATTCTCCGCGCGGACACCGACCTCGACAAGAAATTCACTGATGTCTTTTATCTTACTATGAAACTGTTGTAATCGTGTGTGATCTTCACGTTCGGCCAGAAGTTCCTCATACTCTTTTAATGCTGCACCACAACCGGCGCAGTCAGTAACAATAGCGTCGACATCCAAATCCATAAACAAGTCCAAGTTATGTTGGGCCAGTTGTCGAGTGGTTTCCCGATCTCCTTCGGTCATATGTGGAGCGCCACAGCATTTCTGCGCTTTAGGGGTAATGATATCAAACCCTTGATGGTTGAGAACTTTGATGGTTTGACGAGATACTTCGGCATACATCAAGGTCATGACACAGCCTAGAAAGAAACCAACTGTGCCACGTTTTTCTCCTGTGGCGGGGCTGAATTGTGGAATATTCTGGCGCAGGGGTTGATGAAGCTCCGGCATCATCCCCTCTGCTTTGTCAATCCATTTGGGCCCTAGTTTCAGCAGTTTACTGTAGCGCACCAGCCATTGAATCCCCAATTGTTGGTACAGCCGTGCCGGGAGCATTGATGTCTCCATTAAATCCGGGTTTGGCAACATTTTTGTTAGGACAAAATTACGGAAACCTGTCTGCCATTTGGGTAAAGGGTGCTGTTGACTGACTTGGGCACGGCACATCTCCATGAGACTTCCTGCTTGTACCCCTGATGGACAGGCTGTCGTGCACGCGCGGCAATCAAGGCAGAAGAAGGCCTCCTCTTTCATCGCTTGATTAAATTCCATTTTGCCTTCGCCGACAGCACGAGCTAATGCTACACGACCACGAGGACTGGAACGCTCTCTTCCCGTCAGAGAAAATGTCGGACAAGTAGGTAGACAGAATCCGCAACGCATACATTGTAGAATATCTTCATATTTGGGCGCATCTTGGTGGGTGAAATTGCCAAATTTCTCCTGCTCTATCATTTCAGAACTCCTGGTCATCAAAAAATATTTTGCCAGGATTGAGGATTCCATCCGGGTCAAAGGCTGTTTTGATCCGCTTCATAACCGCCACTCCACCGGAACCCACTTGGCGAGCCAGATATTCTCTTTTAGCAATACCAATGCCATGTTCTCCTGAAACTGTGCCGCCCCACTCCAGGACTTTTGTGTAGAGGTCATCAAAAAATGCGTGTGCCCGTTTCATCTGATCAGTGTCACGTTCGTCACAAAGAACTGTTGGATGCAAGTTCCCATCCCCAGCGTGACCAAATGTACCAACGATAAGATTGTATTTTGCAGCTAAATGTTCAATTTCAGCAAATGTCTGAGCCATGTAGGAACGGGGAACGGTGGCGTCCTCCATAAGGGTTGAAGGGGAGACCCGGGCCATTGCAGAAAGAGCCATACGGCGTGCTGTGGCGAGTCCTAACGCCTCTTCTTTATTGGCGGCAATATGGATTTCTGTAGCTTTGACTTGTTTGAGAACTTTTTGTACACCGGCACTTTCTTCAGCGACAACAGCTGGATGGCCATCAACCTCAATCAATAACAGTGCTGCTATTTCACGAGGTAAGCCAATCTTGACATAATCTTCGACACAGTTGATGGTCGTTTTGTCCATAATTTCCATGGTTGAGGGGATGATTTTTGCAGCGATGATCTCGGATACAGCCTTGCCCGCAGTTTCAATATTGTCAAAATAAGCCAACATGGTCTGATTCGTCTGCGGTGGAGGGATAAGTCGCAATGTAATCTCGGTGATGATTGCAAGAGTCCCTTCACTGCTGATCAATAAATCTTTGAAGGAGTAGCCGGCAACATCTTTAACACTTTTTCCGCCGGTGGTAATGGTGCTGCCATCTGGCAAGACACATTTCAGCGCCATGACGTAATCCCCTGTGACTCCATATTTAAGACAGCGCAAGCCACCCGCATCTTCCATAACGTTGCCACCGATGGTAGAAATTTTCTGGGAGGCTGGGTCTGGGGGATAAAAGAGACCTTTTGCTAAGACGGCGTTGGCTAGGTCCAAAGTAATTACGCCTGCCTGAGCGGTTACCGTGAGGTTTTCCTCGTCGATCTCTAGAATGTTATTCATTCGGTTCAAACAGAGAACCATCCCCCCTTTAACCGGAATGCTGCCACCGGATAAACCACTCCCACTGCCACGAGGAGTTACTGGAAATCCTTGTTTGCGGGCTATCTGTAATGCTGCTTGAACCTTTTCAGTGCTTGTGGGATATACAACAATGTCGGGACGGTGATGTAATCCCGGGGTCGCATCATATCCCAAGACCAGTAAATCTTCGGGAGTAGAGATGACATTATCTTTACCCAGTTCGTTTATAAGTTCTTGAATAACTGCCTTTGAAATCATATTAGCCTTCTATGTCATGTTGCAATGAGGACAAGGAAACGGTTTAAATTTAATCAGAAACCCTCTTCGTGAAAGCCGTCAGGGATACGAACGACTAAGACCGGTGTCGTGGCACTATGTAACACTTTACGTGTCGTTGCGCCCAAGATTGCGTCTCCAATAGCGGTGTGTCGATGTGAACCCATGATAATGATGTCAGGATTGATTTCCTCCGCGACTTTCAGTATGGCTTGAGCTGGCATGCCATCTTCGATTCGAATGTCTACAAGACGTTGGGCAGAGTCCTGATCATTTTCACATTCTTTGGTGCACAGCTGGTTGATGCGTTCCCGAAGCTTGTCTCTCGAGCTTTGTTGAGCTGCATGATGAATCTGTTCCCTTTGTTCTGGGGGGACGTATTGCGCGACAATGTTCTGGACCATCTCAGACAAAGTTTCCAGTACTGAGACCGCGATGATCTTGGCATCATGTTGTTTCGCCATCATCAAGGCATAACGAAAAACATGTGGAGCCCCAGCACCCATTCCAGTGGCATACAGAATCGTCTTAACTTTAGGAAGCATAATTTGTTTCCTTTCCGGCCGTTAACGACCAAAGAACAGATCGGGAAGATAGGTAATAATTTGCGGAAAAAATATCATCGTCGCCAAGGCAACAATCTGAATCATAACAAAAGGAAGAATTCCCCGATAAACATCTCCCATACTATATTCTGGTGGGGCCACACCTTTAAAGTAGAAAAGTGAATAACCAAACGGAGGAGTCAAGAATGATGTCTGTAGGTTGATACAAATCATCATGGCAAACCAGAGTGGGTTGAACTCAAGATCCATTGCTATCGGAGTAAAAATTGGCACAACAACGAGCAAAATGGCAGCCCAGTCAATGAACATTCCCATGAAGAAAACTACTGCCATCATAATGGCGAAAACAACATAGGGGTTAACGTCCATTCCCAATAAAACATCTGCGACAACATCGCCACCACCCATGCTTAGGAAGACAACAGAGAAAAATTTTCCTCCAATGAACAGTGCCATAATCATGGCGGTGGTTCGCGCCGTTGAAACGCAAGCTTGAGTGATAACGTTCCAGTTTAATTTTCGGGTTACAAGAGCCAGCAGCAGCGCTCCGACACAGCCAAGAGCGGCAGCTTCGGTTGGGGTGGCGATTCCCGCTAAGATTGTTCCCATGACGGTGAGAATTAAGCCGAAAGGAGGAACAAAGTTTTTCATGGTCATGGAAAACTTTTGCATACCACTAGCAGTGCGGTCTGCAGCCGGAATAGGAGGACCGAGTTTGGGGTTCAAATAGCAACGTATCCCAACATAAAGCAGGTACATCCCGGAAAGCAGTAATCCCGGTAAGATAGCTGCCGCAAAAAGATTACCGACAGATGTTTCCTTTTGTCCGGTCAATCCACCATAGACAACGAGCATGATGGATGGGGGAATCAGAATTCCCAAAGTACCCGATGAGCAGATAATCCCGGCAGAGAGGGCTTTGTCGTATCCACGTCGTAATAGTGCTGGGCCGGCCATTAATCCCATGGCGACGACTGATGCTCCAACAATTCCAGTTGTGGCGGCAAAGACTGTTGAAACAACGATAACAGCCATCCCCAGACCACCGCGCAGGCCACCAAGTACGGTATACAGGGCATCAAAAAGGCCTTCAGAGACCTTGGAGCGATCAAGGATCTGCGCCATAAAAATAAATAGTGGAATAGCGACCAAGGTGTAGTTGAGAAATATTCCCCAGGCGTTGTTGGCAAATAGACCCAGTAAGGCTGGAAGGTTAAAGCCGTTATCAACTAAACCATAGAAAGTTGCAACTGCAGCAAGAGTTATTGCTAGGGGATGACCCATGGCGATGGAAGCCATCAGGGTCAAGAACATAAGTATGGTTAAGACTTCTACGCTCATTGGTATTTTTCTCCAGACTCAAGCAAATTTAGTCAGACTTTTTTAAGGAACGAATATCCTGGGTCAGTTTGGCGACACCTTGTAGGAAGAAGAGGATAAACCCTATCGCCATGAGTGTTTTCAGCGGATATATTGCTGGGGCCCAGGAGCTTGAAGCATGCTCCCATTGCTGCCATGAGTTAACCGCCATGACGCACATATAAAATGTTAAGAGACCAATCGTCGGGATAAACAGCACGATGTTGGTCGTTATCCGTAAGAGGAGACGTGATTTAGGGGCTAATCGTGACTCAAAAACATCGATAGCAACATGGGTATTGTGTTTGTGGGCGTAAGCAAGAGCGAAGCTGAAATGTATCCCATAAAGAAAAACTGTCAATTCAAAAGCCCAGGACGTTGGAGAATTAAAGCCGTAACGCATTATAACTTCCCACGCCACCACGAGAATCAGGGGCAATACCAGATACGACGAATAAAAGCCAACCTTTTCGTTGAGGGTATCAATTGTACTATCAAACATAGGCATAGGAACCTCTTAATCCGAAATAAATTGTTGAATTGTCACATAATGCTGTGGAGACCTGTAGATCTCCACAGCATTGCAGTTCTAAAATTACTGTTTATGTTTTCCACCAGCAAAATCAGCATAAGGCCATGGGGCGATGCCACCACGCTCTTCACGCCAGTCTGCAAAATCAGCTTTGAACTGGTCTTGAGAATCCATAACTTTTTTAACATCAGGATATTTTGCTTTTAACCCTTCTAAATATTCATGGGAGGCTTTGGCAAAAGCAGTGATTGATGCTTCATCCATACGCACAAATTCAACTTTTTCTTTGAACAGTTTGACGGCTTTAGCATTGAGATCCTCTGCCCAGGCATTTGACCATAATTGTGTCTCTTTTGCGGCAATATCAAGGATCCATTTCAAGTCATCAGGGAGTTTGTTGTAAGAGTCCTGGTTGATGAAGAATGCACTTTGACATGATGGCTGATGGACACCAGGTTGGATTACGTACTTGGTGATGTCATCAAAACCCATTGGATAGTTCATTGCTGGGGTACTGAATTCGGCAGCATCAATGACACCACGTTCAAGAGCCAGATAAACTTCACCTCCAGGAAGTGGGGTAACACTGGCACCCAAGTTGGTCAGGATGTCCATATACCAGCCTGCAGTTCTAACACGCATCCCTTTGAAATCTTCGATTTTTGACGCTTTTTTATTGGAAAATAAACCTAGCTCCTGACCAACGTTGCCACCAGGAAGTGCGAATAAATTGTAGCGTCCGTACATTTCTTGCATCATTTCCAGCCCGCCACGTTCAAACAGCCAGATGTTATAACCTTCAGCATCCAATCCCATTGGAACAGAAGCGAATGCAACAAAAGCTTCATTCTTGCCTTTCCAGTAGCCCGGCCAATCATGACCGATATCAGCTTGACCTTTGCTGACAGCGTCAAAGCTTTCCATTGCGCCTACAAGCTCACCAGCGGAAAAAAGTTTAATGTCGAGGCGACCGCCTGAAGCCAGTTTGACCGAATCAGCAAAATGTTGGGCTACATCATAAAACAACAGACCTTTAGACCATGGCATCACCATTTTCCACTTAAACTTTTCACTAGAAGTCTTAATGGTTCGCAACTCTTTTTTGACTTCACCATGTCTTTTGTCGGCGCCGAACTTTTCTCGTTTTGCTGCAAAGGCGTTTGGTGCCAAAGCCAAAGTTAGAATTAAAATTAAGCCGATGAATAATTTAATTTTTTTCATTTTTCCTCCTTGATCAACGTGGTTAAAGGTTGCTAGATGGCTTGTCCACTAGCGGTATAAACTCAGGTACCAATGTCTCAGTGCCGTTCAATGGCAACACCATTTACTCCGGCAGATGGGGTGAAATGTCGTTATTTGTTTCTGTTTGATCCAAAAGGGTATCGTTTATTGCTTTTAATTTTCTTGCGGTGGTCGCTTGACTGATGCCCAGTGCTGCAGCAATTCTGCGTGTGGTCTTATATTTTTTCTGTGCTTGTAACAGAATTTCTTTCTCTTGCTCTGCCAGCATCTCTTTCAGACCAATGTCCTTCGGGATAATGTTTTCGATTCCGGGAATCTGTACTTTTTCCCAACTGATAAAATCTCCTAGAGTCGTAACAATGCTGCGCTCAACAACATTCTCGAGCTCGCGGATATTCCCTTTCCAGGGCATGCTGACCATCTGGTTGATCAGGTTTTCAGAGAGTTTTTTATAACTGTTATATTTACGATTATATTTTTCTGTAAAGTGCTGAATCAGAGTAGGAATGTCTTCTCTACGCTCTCTCAGCGGTGGAATCGCGATGGGGACAACATTCAAGCGATAGTAAAGGTCTTCCCGGAATTGTCCTTCACTAACGAGTGTTACCAGATCCTTATTGGTTGCAGCGATCAGACGAATATCGGTTCTTTGTGCTTCTCGGCCACCGACTCGGTAAAATTCCTTATCCTGAATGACGCCAAGAAGTTTCGATTGTAAATGTAGGGGCAGTTCTGATATCTCATCGAGAAAAACCGTGCCCCCTTTAGCTATTTCCAGTAAACCAGCCTTTCCTTTATTATCAGCACCGGTGAATGCACCTCCTTCATAGCCAAATAGCTCCGATTCGATTAATGATTCCGGTATCGCTGCACAATTAATCTTCATCAAAACTTTTTGTTTGCGCTCGCTGGAGCGATGGATAGTTTTGGCAAGAAGGCTTTTTCCGACTCCTGACTCCCCTGTAAGAAGAATTGTTGAATCTGTTTCAGCAACTCGCAGGGCTAAATCGATGACCGATGACATCTTTTCACTGCAGGTTATGAAATCATCATCGCTTAAAATCTGGCTTCTTGCTGTATCAGCGTCGATCTGGTGGTTATAGTGAACAACGGTTAGATCCCAGATTGTGTTGATGATATATTCGATCTTTCCTTGATGGTTGAATATCGGGCGCCCTTTTACCAGGAATTTACGATTGGTACTGGTCGAATAGGTTGCGGTCACCGGACATTTACGTTCCAGCACTAACAGGCTGGCGGATCCTGAAAAATAGTTGTCTTCACCGACCAAATCACGCAGATTTCGACCTGTCAGTTCCGCATTACTAAAACCTGACATTTCTTCGAAGGTTTTGTTGACACCAATGGTCACACCCTTACCATCAACGACATAAATGCCGTTGTAGAGGTTGTCAAAAACTATTTCTAGAAGTTTTTTATCCATAAGATCCAGTACTTTAAAATGTTCCCCAGCTCTCTTGCCAAAAGTCAGGAGAGCTAAGGATGGTTTTAGCTGGCAGACCAGCCACAATCGATTGTCAAGGCAGTGCCAGTCATGCAACGTGCCGAGTCAGAGCAGAGATACACAACCGCATCTCCTAATTCTGAAGGTTCAACCATCTGTTTTATCGCTTGTTTTTTAAGCATGACTTTTTCAAGAACTTCCTCGCGGCTAATTCCATGCGTTTTGGCTTGATCTGCGATTTGACCGTCAACCAAAGGGGTCCGCACATATCCTGGACAGATACTGTTCACTGTAATTCCAAGTGGAGCTCCTTCCAGAGCCGCTGTTTTGGTGAGACCCATCATCCCGTGTTTTGCAGAGACATAGGCTGATTTGAATTCTGAGGCGCGGAGGCCATGGACAGAATTCAGGTTGATAATTCGCCCCCAGCCGTTTTGTTTCATCGATGGCCAGAAGTACTTACTGAGTAAGAAGGGAGCAGTTAGCATCAAGTTGATGATGAATTCCCATTTTTCTTCTGGAAATTCCTCAATGGGAGCAACATGCTGAATTCCTGCATTGTTCACCAGAATATCACAGCGCCCGAATTCTTTTAGTACCGCATCAGCCAAGCCCCGACACCCCTGCCTGGTACTTAGATCGGCATTGATAAACATGCCATCTATATGTTCAGCTTCACGGTTTCCTGCTTCTTGATTGACGTCAGCCAGAACGACTTTGTTACCATTGGCTGCTAAGGCTTTAGCGACAGCTAGACCGATACCACTTGCCGCACCTGTGACGACCGCAATACGTTTCGACATAGTGATTCTCCTTCATTGGTTGATTATTTAAGATCGTCAGTAACATTGAACGGACACCCTGTTTTTTCTTTAACCATCTCCAGAGTTGAACCTGGGGCCAACTCGGTCAAAGTTAGCCCTTTTTCTGCGTCAACTTTGAAAACAGCAAGGTCTGTGACAACCATATCGACAACATTCTTGCCGGTTAGTGGCAGGGTGCATTGCTCCATTAATTTAGAGGTTCCATCTTTAGCGCAGTGATCCATCATGATGATGATTTTCTTCACTCCGGAGACCAGATCCATTGCTCCCCCTGGACCCTTAACCATCGATCCGGGAATCATCCAGTTGGCCAGATCTCCGAATTGGGATACTTGCATGGCACCAAGAACTGACAAATCGATGTGACCACCACGGACCATAGCAAAAGATTCTGAGCTATCGAAAAATGCGGCACCCGGTAACCAGGTGATAGTCTGTTTTCCGGCATTAATTAAATCGGCATCGATACTGTCTTCATCAGGGAAAGGACCAACACCAAGTAAGCCGTTTTCGGCGTGCAGGGTGACGGTGATCTCTTCTGGAATATAGTTTGCGACCAGGGTCGGCATGCCGATCCCAAGGTTGGCATACATCCCATTTTTAAATTCTTTGCTGATCCGTTTGGCTTGCCACTCACGGGCTGGCGTGAATCCTTTGAGGGTTAATTTGCCGGCGATCGTCCGTTGTTCGATGGGTTTCTCAAAGTTTTCGCAGACCACAATCCGGTCGACATAGTTGCCCGGAATGTGGATCTGATGTGGATCAAGTTCACCGATTTCAACGATTTCTTCGACTTCGACAACGGTTATGCGTCCTGCTTTTGCGCATGCAGCATTGAAGTTGTTGGCAGTGAAGCGGAAGATCAGATTGCCTGCTTTGTCTGCTTTCCAGGCCTTAACAAGGGCAAGATCAGTCGTGATGCTCTCTTCAAGGACATATTCCTGATCATTAAAGGTCTGGGTTGGTTTGTTTTCTGCCAGCAGCGTACCGAATCCTGTGCGGGTAAAAAAAGCCGGGATGCCAGCACCACCAGCGCGCAACTTCTCTGCTAAAGTTCCCTGCGGAGTGAGTTCCAGTTCCAGTTCACCATTCAAAAATTGTTTTTCGAAGATGGCGTTTTCGCCGACGTAGGAAGAAATCATCTTTTTAATCTGTTTGGTCTGTAGCAGCAGTCCCAGTCCGAACTCATCTACACCGGCATTATTGCTGACTGCGGTAAGACCTTTGGCGCCACTGTCACGCAATGCAATAATGAGATTTTCTGGAAGGCCACAAAGACCAAAGCCACCTGCTGCAATAGTCATATTGTCGGTTGTCAGTCCTTCCAGTGCTTTGGCAGGGTCGGTAAAAATCGGTTTCATCATTTTCTCCTGTGTGATTTAAACAAGCTCAAAGATGGCAGCAACAGCTTCACCACCGCCAATACAGAGGGTTGCTAACCCATATTTTACGTTACGTACCTTCATCTCACGTAATAAAGTGGCTACTAAGCGGCCGCCGCTGGCTCCAATCGGGTGACCGATGGACACTGCTCCTCCATTGACGTTGACCTTTTCAGGGTCGAGACCAAGCTCTTTTATTGCAACTAGAGGGACAGACGAAAATGCTTCATTGATTTCAAATAGTCCGATATCACTGATCTGCAATCCGGCTTTCGCACAACATTTTCGTATCGCATCAACAGGAGCCTCAGCGAAGAGCTCAGGATGGAGACTGTTGGTGCTGCTGGCAACGATTCTGGCAATCGGGGTGAGGTGATGTTTTTTAACTGCTTCTTCACTAGCGAGTAGAGCGAGACCGGCTCCATCGTTGATAGATGAAGCATTGCCTGCTGTGATGGTGCCGTTTTTACGAAAGGCTGGACGTAGACCGGGCAGCTTGTCAATGTTGCCGCGCAGGGGCTCTTCATCCTCGCTGACAATGATTTCACCTTTGCGGGTTTTGATTCTGACAGGAACTAATTCGTCTGCGAATGTACCATTCTTGATCGCTTTCTGTGACAGTTGGTAGGAGTGGATCGCGTAATTGTCCTGATCTTCCCGTGTCAGGCCGTGATTCTCGACCCAGTCTTCAGTGATGTCTCCCATATGCCTTTGAGAATAGGGATCCAGGAGACCGTCCTGAATAATCAAGTCGATCATTTCACCATTTCCAAGTCGCTGGCCAAATCGTGTTTTATGCGTGGCATAGGGAGCTTGGGACATGTTTTCCATTCCTCCAGCTATGGCAATCTGGGTATCTCCCAGACGAATAGAATCGGCGGCAAGCATGATGGCTTTGAGTCCGCTACCACAAACTTTATTGATTGTCATGGCATGCGTACTGTCAGGCAGTCCTGCCTTGCGCATTGCTTGCCGAGCTGGGGCTTGAGACGATCCCCCCTGGAGGACTTGGCCGATAATGACCTCATCCACCTCTTCCTTTGGTATGGAATTGCGCTGGATGAGTTCACTGATAACTTGAGCAGCAAAATCAGGCGCAGAGATGTCGGTAAAGGCGCCACCGAAAGAACCAAAAGGGGTGCGAAGTGCAGAAACAATAAAAGCGTTTTTCATCATAAGAGGCTCCTGTTGTGAGAAATTATACTATCAACTAATAGCAAGGACCGTTCCATATTATAAAAACGTTCTATAATCGGTGTATTGGTATGTTATCCTTATTTGTTGTTTTGATGCAAATGTGAATCAATAAAGAAAAATATAAGGATAACAGCAAGGAAATAAACAATAATCGTTCGATCCATAAATGAATCGGATGATTCATTTATGGATACAGCGTTCCTTGTCTTTGTTCAAAGTAGAATTGTTTTATGAATTGACATATAAAATATGTCTATGTAGGGTAAATGGTCATACCAGTTGATTGGAAATTGGAGGTGCGATGTTGCCCACTCAGCTTGTAAGTCAATTCACTCAGGCTGCTATAAATTCTGGAGCAGAGGTCATTGCGGTTAAGTCTATTGGCGATGCTGCTGAATATATTGCTACGCAAATAACAGGTGTATTGCTGGTCCCACCGTTTTTGACGGCTGGGCGTTTTAAATTGAAATCAGCGTTGAAAAAAACTGGAATCTCCATTGAGGTGGACAATTTTCGTACGGCTGCTATTCAGGCGGAGGCCGGAATTACGGGTGTCAACTTTGCTATTGCAGATACTGGAACTTTGGTTCTGGAGAGTACTCATGAGGATGTCCGGTTGGCAACAACGTTACCGCCAAAACAGTTTGCTCTTCTTGACCCAGAAAAAATAGTTGCTGATGGCTTGCAGGCCGTGAAGCCATTACGGCAGTTACACCAACGGAATCCTCGCAATTATATTGCCTACGTTACCGGACCGAGTCGTACCGCCGATATCGAAAGAGTATTAACGATTGGCGCGCATGGACCGAAACAGTTGTTCATTTTGCTGGTGCCGGGCTTCTCCAACGATTATTTGGAAATGTGAGGAGGCAGACAACGATGTCTAAGCAGCGCAGTAAAGATTATCGTGAGCGGATTGACACCGCATTGGCAACACCTAAATTGCAGGATGCTTTGCACCAATTTGGGGATGCATTTTTGCTTGCTCGGGAAAAAGCATTCACCGGACATGATTTTGAAGCATTGCGTGGCAATATTGCTACGCTGAAATCGAAAGTGCGTCAAAACCATGCGCAGTTGCTGCAACAGTTTATCGCGAATGCTGAAGCTGCCGGTAGCATCATCTATCAGGCGAAGACAGCTGCAGATGCCAACCGTTATATCATTGAGTTAGCAAAACAGAAAAATGCCACGTTGGCTGTTAAAAGCAAAAGTATGGTCAGTGAGGAAACCCACCTGAGCGTCGCATTGGAACAGGCTGGGACCCAGGCATTGGAAACCGATTTGGGTGAGTGGATTGTCCAGCTTGCAGGACAGCGCCCCAGTCACATGGTGATGCCGGCGATCCATATGTTCAAGGAAGAGGTTGCCGAACTGTTTAGCAAGGAGACTGGAGAACAGGAACCTGCTGAGATTGAGCATCTGGTCGAAGTCGCCCGCAACCAATTACGGCAGAGTTATCTGGATGCCGAAATCGGTATTACCGGGGCGAATATCGCTATCGCTGAGACCGGTGGGATCGCTCTGGTGACCAATGAGGGGAATGCCCGGTTGGTTTCAACGTTGCCAAAGGTTCATGTCGTTTTGGTGGGGATTGAGAAGCTCGTCGCCACCTTGGAAGATGCCGCTGCGATTATTCAGATTCTCCCTAAAAATGCCACAGGGCAATTACTGACCTCCTATGTGACCTGGATTCGCGGTGCGGTTCCCTGTGATGGCGAAGAGAAAGAGTTGCACATTGTTCTCCTGGATAATGGTCGGAGTTCATTGACAGAGTCTCCCCAATGCCGTGATGCTCTTAACTGTATCCGTTGCGGAGCTTGCGCCAATGTTTGTCCGGTCTATCAGACAGTTGGTGGGCATGTTTTCGGCCATGTTTATATTGGCGCGATTGGTATCATCCTCACCGCTTTTTATCATGGCTTGGATAACGCGGCAGAATTGGTCAAGGCTTGTATTGGTTGCCGTTCTTGTGTTGCTGTCTGTCCCAGCCAGATTGATCTGGAAGAGATTATCCTCCATCTGCGTGAAACTGTCGGTGATGAAGAGGGGATCGGTGCCGGTAAGTCACTGGTTTTTCGCAAAGTGATGCAGAATCGTAAGCTTTTCCACTCTTTGATCAAAGCTGCCAGTTTGTTGCAAAAGCCTGTGACTAAGGGGGAAAAAACAATTCGTCATCTCCCTTTATTCTTTTCCCCGTTGACAGAATGGCGAACTCTCCCTGCAATTGCAGACAAAGCCTTGCGGGATTCTTTCAACCAGAAACCACAACATGTTGATAAACCGCGTTATCGGGTGGCTTTGTTTGGGGGGTGTGCCAATGATTTTCTTTACCCTGAGCTTGGTCTTGATCTGATCGAGGTTATGAATGCTCTGGACGTCGAGGTCTTTTATCCACAGCAACAAAATTGTTGTGGTATTCCGGCGATCTATTCCGGTGATAAACAAACGGCTGTAGAACTGGCAAAGCAGAATATTGAGGCGATGCTGGAGGATCATCCTGATTATGTCCTCACCACCTGTCCCACCTGTGCTATGGCTTTGAAGCACAACTTTGTTGAGGCTCTGAAAGATAATCCGGCCTGGGCCGAGCGGGCAGAACGGCTGTCGCATATCACCGTAGATGCCGCCAGTTTTGCCTTGAATCAGTTAGATGGAGCAGCAAAATTTGCTGGCTTAGCTACAGATGAAAAAATCACCTACCATGATTCTTGCCATTTGAAACGTGGCGTTGGCGTCTGGGAAGAGCCACGAACGTTGATCAAGGATGCCGGCTATCAGTTGGTGGAGATGAATCATGCTGATCGCTGCTGTGGCTTTGGTGGCTCTTATTCGTTGACAAGTCATCCTGATATCTCTAAAAAAATCCTTCAGGATAAGGTAGCCGATATCCAGGCATCAGGTGCCACTTGCGTCGCAATGGATTGCCCTGGCTGTATGATGCAGATTCGTGGTGGGCTAGAAAAGGCCGGAGTCCCTGTCCGAGCTCAGCACACTATTGAACTTCTGGCTGAGGCACTGAAAAAGAGGTTGGATTTTAAAAAATAGATTTCCACGTGCGACTCTCTCTCCACGTGACTTGCCCCGTCAGGATTTTTTCCTTGGCGGGGATTTTTTATGCGTGACGAACAAGTCGTGATAGAATTTATGCCTACAGTTAAAGATCTCGTTTGCATGACAATGGATAAATTGTTGCTAACCGTGTGTTATTGGAAAAGCCAAGAATATTGGGGTAAAATCCCAAGTTCTGAAGTCATAAACAGAAAGGATCGATTATGAGTTCTTTACATGTTGTTTGTCCCCACTGTTCAGCTGTGAACCGTATCCCTGCAGAGCGTCTGGCTGCTGA
This sequence comes from Desulfuromusa kysingii, assembly GCF_900107645.1. Classification (GTDB taxonomy): domain Bacteria; phylum Desulfobacterota; class Desulfuromonadia; order Desulfuromonadales; family Geopsychrobacteraceae; genus Desulfuromusa; species Desulfuromusa kysingii. The sequence continues at coordinate 378,777 of NZ_FNQN01000002.1, read as the reverse complement.
ACCTAAGTGTGGGAAGTGTAGCCGGCAACTCTTCACGGGTAAACCCGTTGACCTTTCGCAGTCCACTTTTCAGAAGCATTTGCAGAAAAATGAAATTCCTCTTTTGATCGATTTTTGGGCGCCTTGGTGTGGCCCATGCAAAATGATGGGACCAGCCTTTGCGGATGCGGCACTACAGTTAGAGCCTCGGTTGCGGTTGGGCAAGGTGAACACCGAAGTGGAACAAAATCTTGGTGCGCAGCTGCAGATCCGCTCGATCCCGACGATGGTTCTGTTCCTGAACGGGGTGGAAAAAGCACGTCAGTCTGGTGCGATGACCAGCGCTGGGATCATCCAATGGGTGCAGAGTCAATTGTAACTGGAGCTATTTTTTTGCGTCGGAAAGCAAACCGGCAGCAAAAGAGTTACCCCGAGGTTCTGAGGTTTCTTTTGCTGCCGGTCATTATGCCGAGGGAAAATTATAAATAGTTCTCCCCCTGTTACGTATTACTGATCGTTGCTTAGTTTCTCGAATACTTCGGGTTTTTAAGCGGATCACCTTTATAGCCGAGAGCTTTCCAGTCGAGACGGCCATTGCTGCTGTGACAATCCAGGCAGCCGAGGGCTTGATCTTTTGGCGCGACCATGTGGTTAATCCGCCAGTACATTTTGGTCGGGGCGAAGCCATACTCACCGCTGTAATCAAGACCACTCGCCTTCATCCCTGAAATAGATGCTTTTTCCCAGTCAAAGGTTTTCCAGTAGGCGTTTTTGTCACCTTTTCCGCCGAAGACTTGTGGCGTGATCAGGTACATATTTTTAGTATCGTAGATTTGTTTCCCTGTGTGCACTTTGAAGGGGTAAATTTTGGCGGTTTTATCTTTGATATTACCAAGAGGGTAATTCAGCAGTGTCACCTCATCGGGGTTGAGCTTATCTCCCAATTGGTAGGCTCCAGCAGAACCATTATACCAAGTGTATTCAGGGATGATATTTTTTCCCCAGGTGAAGGTCCCTTTTTTCTTGGCATAGGTGGGTTTGCCGTAGGCATCTTTTTCACCTTTGATGTCTTGCCCGGCGGTTGACCAATCCCATGATGTTTTGGTTGGCACTTCCTTGGCGAACGCAGGGATATGACAGGTCTGGCAGGCAACAGTGTTTGCGTGCATGTCAAGAACCCACTCGCCGTGAACATCATCGCCATGACATCCAATACAACCGATGTGTTGCTCACCTTTTGGAGTCACGACCATCGCGTGTCCGAGAATATTGTGATCTTCCGTTTCATGGCAGCTGGCGCAGGTGAAGTCATTGCCGTCGGCGTCCATGTGTACGTCAATGTTTGCGCTTGGATAATCAAGGCTGGAATCGAGATCGCCATGTTTGACGGCGTCACCACCGCCACCGAAGAAATGGCAGCTACCGCAAGATTGACGTGAACTCTCACCGACATTACGAGCGACGTAAGTCAGATCAACTTCTTCAGCAGGGAATCCGGCAGCAGTTGGTGCTTTTTTGTAAGTGCCTGTGGTGTCGTGGCAGACCAGGCAGTCGACGTTACCTTCATTGCTGAAGTCAAAATTACCGTCTTTCCAACCGTAACCGATGTGACAGCTTGTACAGCGGGGTTCATTGGAGCGGACCGCAACACAGAAATTGTTGATAGAATCAGCTTTGCCGCGTTTGACCTTTTTGCCGTCGATAACCTGCTCGACATCCCAGGTCCAATGGCTTGTGTGCATGATTTGTGTGGCTGCATCTGCATGACATTTAAGGCAGACTTTTGTGGCTTCGGGACCACTGTTGATCGGTCCTTTAATGAAAGCATGATCTGTCGCTCCGGCGAGTGATGCCCAGAGCAGCAGGACCGTACCAACAATAAAGGCGCTCATTTTTCCTGTCTTCATCATGTGTTCTCCCTCTGATCTTGTTAATAAAAAGGCAATTGAACAATTCAAGTGCCAGAAATAATGGTTTGATCGTGCTGTTGATATGGGGATAGGTTGTCTTAAGTTGAAAGTACTGTGAAACATGTGGATATTAAATAAACATGATCTCCATGTCCAATCTGTATTACCGATGGGGTATGTGATTGTGATCCAAAAAGTGAATCGATGGTGGTCAAGTCAAAAGCAGACGGGCGGTGGGTGGGGCTCTCCCTTAAAACGAGTCTTGGTGATTTGAGGATAGCGCCAGTAACACAATGATTAAAAACTTGGTTTTACGATTCTGGGATTTGCAACGGACTAGGCGATTCCGGTTGATGGATGAGTGACGGATGAGGTCAATGATTTTTTCCCCTCGGTACAGGTTCCTGCATATACAGAAACCTGCCGAGGTTTTGTTTTAAAGCCGTTGCAACTTTGTCGATCATCAACTGGGGATTACGTAGAATAAGATCGCAAAAAAATGGAGACAGCTGCCTGCCATGACAAACAGGTGCCAGATCGCATGGCTGTACGGGAGTTTTTTCCATGTATAAAAAACAACACCAACGCTATAAGTCAGTCCTCCGAGGAGCAATAATACCAAGCCGCCTCTGTCAAGCACCGCAAGCATTGGTTTCAGGGCGATAACAACAATCCAGCTCATAGATAGGTAGAGGCCAAGAGATATCCCTGGTCGCCTGCCGAAGGAGGTTGACTTCAGGATTATCCCTAACAGGGCAATTCCCCAGATGGCACCGAATAGAGACCATCCCCACGGACCACGTAAGTTGACCAGCGTAAACGGGGTGTAGGTTCCGGCGATCAACAAGTAGATTGCCGAATGGTCAATCTGGCGGAGGATTCCCTTGATGTTTGCCACAGGAATGCTGTGATAGAGAGTTGATGCAACATACAAGAGAATCAAGGTTGCGCCGAAAATGCTGCAACTGGTGATGTGCCAAGCATTTCCACGGAGGCTGGCAAAACCAACCAAAACGGCTAATCCACCAATTGAAAGTAGGGCCCCAATGCCGTGAGTCACACTGTTGGCGATCTCTTCACCAACCGTATAGTGAGATGTGTCTGTCCATTCAGCCATAAATAACGCTCCTGCTGGATTTAGCTATGATTTAATTGATGTTGTTGATTATGTCATGAACGTAGCGGTAGTGGGTGGTGAGGGCTCTAGTTTTACGAAACTATTACTTTGATTTCTTGATCTTAATAAAGATAACAAAAAAAGTTATATTTTGTTGTTGACAAAGATGACACGATTGGTTATAAATGAATCATCAACAAATTGTTGTGGCAGGCAAGGAGTTGATACCTTAAATAAATATCTTTCGAGAAACCTCTCAAAATGTTGCCCCGCGATCCCCCTCCTGGTCGCGGGGCTTTTTTTGTCCTGTAAGATTATCCTTTCCCGATGTATACTTAACTTCACTTTGTTTCAACCCGCTGGTTTGGGAAAAGTAATGACATATGAATACCGCAACTCGTAATTATTATGCTTTTCTTTGGCACGCAACATTTTTTGCTCTCACCGCCACTTTTACGGAAATCAATACCGTGTTGCCCTCACTGGTTGTCAAGGTTGGTGGGGGGACAGTTCAAATCGGTTTTTTAACTGCGATTATGGTTGGAACACCCATTGTCGGTCAGCTCTTTTTTGCCAGTTACTTGCATTTGCAACCGCGCAAGCGATTTTTTTTACTGCTAGGTGTCGGTTTGCGGATAGCGGCATTGGCGAGCGTTGCTCTGGTGTTGCTAGCTGCCGAATCGTTCGTGCCCACGACCTTGATCAGTCTGGTTTTTCTCCTGATGTTTATCTTCTCTCTTTCCGGAACATTTTCGGGTGTTTCATATACCGATATCCTGGGTAAGTCATTAGCTGTCGAGCAACGTAGTCGTTTTTTTGTCAATCGTCAGATTTTTACCAGTGTGGCCTTTTTGATCTCTGCACCTCTGTCCCGCTGGGTCTTGGGGTATTTTGTCTACCCGCTCAATTATGTGTGGATGTTTGGCCTTGCTGCTGGATTGTTGTTTATTGCCTTTTGGGGGTTCTGGGCCATTGATGAACCAGAGGTCCAACCATCGCGCGAAGCACACTCTTTTTTGCAGGTATTGCGGGCGATCCCACGGCATTTGCGTGCGAGCCCGTCTTTGCGAAAGTATATTTTTCTCGTTAATATGTCTGGATTCGGCTTGACTCTGATGCCTTTTTACGTCGCGTATGCCAGCAAACACTACGGGTTAACGGGTGAACAAATCGGTAACTATCTGATGGTGCAGATTGTTGGTATGATTCTGTCTAATCTGGTCTGGGGAAAAGCGATTAAAAAGTTTGGTTTTCGTGGAGTTGTGCGGGGGTGTATTGGTTGTGGGACCGTGTTGCCTCTGCTGGTGCTGATCCTGTCGGGAAAACCCCTGCCATTATTTCTGACGGTATTTTTTCTGATGGGCGTTGCGATATCTGCCAGGAAAATTGCTTTTGAGGGGCTCCTCATTGAAATTACTACCAATACAAATCGAGCCCTGTATAAAGGGATCGTCGGTGCGACCAGCTTGACCACTGCACTGTTTCCACTGGTCGCAGGTGCTTTAATCCTGTGGGTTGGCTACCCCCCGGTATTTTTGTTCGTTGCAATCCTGGTTGCGAGTGCCTGGTTTACAGTGACCGGAATTGTCCCTGAACCTCAGGTTTAAGCTGACCTGTTTCGTTGTTTATGTTATATCGACCCATATATGAACCTGACATCTTATCTGAAGATATAGACAATTTATGTATAAAGACTACTTTGGTCTCAAAGAAGATCCATTCTCTATAGCTCCCGATCCTCAATTTCTTTATATGAGTGCTCGCCATCGTGAAGCCCTGGCGCATTTGATCTATGGGATGAAGTCAGATAGCGGTTTTGTGTTATTAACTGGTGAAGTGGGGACTGGGAAAACGACCGTTTGTCGGTGTTTGCTGGGACAGGTCCCGGAAAATTCAGAAATAGCTTTTATTCTTAATCCTAAGCTAAGTGTGGTCGAGTTGTTGGCGACCATTTGTGATGAGTTGGCAATTGTTTATCCCCAGGAAAATTCGAGCGTTAAGGTGTTTATCGACCTGATTAATCGTTATCTTCTTGATGCGCACAGTCAGGAAAAACAGACTGTTCTGATTATTGATGAGGCCCAGAATTTAAGTGTCGATGTGCTGGAACAGATTCGCTTGTTGACTAATTTGGAAACAGACAAGCGTAAACTCTTGCAAGTCATCATGCTTGGACAACCGGAACTCAACCACATGCTGGAACGCCAGGAGCTGCGACAATTGGCCCAGCGGGTCACAGCACGTTATCATCTGGAACCCCTATCAAAAAATGAGATAGGTGCTTATCTGAATCACCGTTTGGCAATCGCCGGGGTCGAACGCCCCCTTTTCCCCGCAGCGACAGTTGCTAAACTTTACAAGCTGACCGGTGGAGTGCCGCGATTGATAAATCTTCTCTGTGATCGTGGCTTACTTGGTGCTTACGTCAGGAGCGTCAATATTGTCAGTCCGGCCCTCCTTACCGAGGCGGCCAATGAAGTGTTTGGGCCAAAAAGAGGGAAGAAGTCAGCGGGCGATAACTTCTGGCAGTGGTTTTGGGTTGCTGTGTTGAGTGCGCTCCTGGTCGTGGGAATCTATTTTCTGTTTGTACTGGTCCGACAACCTTCCCCGGAAAATAGCATCGAGAAGCAGAATGTTGTCGTGCCAATTAACCCTGTAGAAACTGAAGTCGAGAAGCAGAACTGATGGAGTAGGGCCGAATGTCGTTTATTCTTGAGGCGATCAAAAAGTCAGAAAACAAACGCAGAGGGAAAAGTGCGAACCAATCATCGCCTTCCATCCACGAGCTGACGTCACAAAATACAGTGAGATCCCGTTTCTGGTTTTTGGGCATAGTGATTGTTTTATCGCTTAATATTGTGTTGCTGGTCTGGTTTTTTAATCCCTGGAAACCGTTGACACCGACAACCGCAGAACCTTTAATTGTTGCTCCCGGTCAGCAACAAGAGATGCTTCAAGAATCAGCTTCTGTTCAGATGAGCCCTGCGATTCCCCAAAGAAATTCCACTGCCGTTGCGGTTGCACCGCCAAGTCCCGCTCATGAGAGCCAAGACTCCCCAACAGTGACTGGTCTTCATGTCCCGCGGAGTGAAAAGCAGATTTATCGTTTTAACCAACTACCACTATCCATTCAACAGCAGATACCGGAGTTGCACATGTCGTTACATGCGTTTAATCGCGATGATGCAACCGCGAGCATGGTTCAATTGAACGATCGAATGATGCGAGAAAAGGATATGGTCTCTGCTGATATCAGTATCGAGCAGATAACCTCTGCTGGTGTGGTCTTGCAATATGATGGGTATCGGTTTTTGTTACCAAAACGGGGGAATTAAGTTCGTTGGTTGTTGCCCCCGACATCTCTTCGGGGTTAAGGCAGGTTTCATTTGCAACGGTCGCTGCCATGATTTTTAATCTCGCTTCGGTTTCCTATTACATGAAAAAAATGGGATCAATCACCTTAAGGTACAAGAAGACACGGATTTCGTTTTTGCCCTCTCCTTTGCCCATCGTTGAGATTGGCCGCTATTGACCCCCATTTGTCATTTTAAAATTCCATAAGTTTTTATCACTAGAAGGGGCGATCCGAGACGGTTTTTTACTTGCCCGGATGTGTCCAACATGTTACCTGAACAAGATTTTTGGCTTGCAAGGAGTCCCATGATTCATCTCACTGATATAACAAAACAGCACGGTAACCGGATACTGTTCAAAAATGCCGGTTTTCAAATCCTACCCGGCAGTCGCACTGGCCTGGTTGGTCCAAATGGCGCGGGGAAGTCGACTATCTTTCGTTTGATTACCGGGGAAGAGTCTCTGGATGGTGGCGAAATTTCGTGCGCAAAAAAGACCGTCATCGGATATTTTTCGCAGGATGTTGGTGATATGTCAGGCCGGAGCGCACTGGAGGAGGTGGTTGCTGCCTCGGAGGTCACGGTCGCTCTTGGCGCACAGATTCGCAAAATGGAAGCGCAGATGTGTGATCCTTTAGCCGAGGATGAGATGACTCAGTTATTGGAGCGCTATGGGGAAGTCCAGCAAGAGTTTGAACATCGCGGTGGCTATGATCTGGAATCTCGCGCTCAGGCGGTTCTGACGGGCCTGGGTGTGGGGCCAGGGGATTATGATCGTGCGGTTGAGAGTTTCAGCGGGGGGTGGAAAATGCGGATTGCGCTGGCGCGGATTTTAACTTTGAATCCCGATGTGCTGCTCCTTGATGAGCCGACGAACCACCTCGATGTTGAGTCGATTGTCTGGCTGGAAAACTGGCTTGTAGAAGAATATCAAGGTGCTCTGGTGATGACCAGCCATGACCGGGATTTTATGAATCGTCTGGTCGATAAAATCGTTGAAGTTGGCCATGGCATGATTACCAGTTATGCTGGAAACTATGATTTCTACTTGCGTGAGCGAGAAATAAGACGCGAACAGCTGATCGCCAGTCATAAACGACAGCAGGATATGCTTGCAAAAGAAGAAGAGTTCATCGCCAAGTTTGCAGCACGGGCTTCACATGCCGCGCAAGTTCAGTCGCGGGTGAAGAAACTGGAGAAGATCGAAAGGATTGAACTGCCACCAGAGCAGAAGGTTGTCAAATTTGAGTTTGCCACGCCACCGCGTAGTGGTGATGATGTCATCGCAATTCAGTCTCTTGGGAAGACCTGGCCGCAGGATGATGGTGGTGAAAAATCGGTGTTTTCCGGGATTTCAGGAATGGTGTCCCGGGGCGACAAGATTGCGGTGGTCGGGGTCAATGGTGCGGGAAAGTCAACTTTTCTCAAAACTCTTTCCGGGTTAACGAAACCGACAACAGGGTCTGTGACCATAGGCGCCAATATCTTTCCGGGCTATTTCAGCCAGCACTCGATGGAAGTCCTCAATCCCCAGAGAACCGTATTTGAGACGGTTCAGGATGCCTTGCCGCAGCAAACGGTGGGGGTGCTACGGAATCTTTGTGCCGCGTTTCTGTTTCAGGGGGATGATGTCGATAAGCGGGTCGATAAGCTCTCCGGTGGAGAGAAGTCACGACTGGTCCTGGCAACGCTACTGGGGCGGCCTCTTAACCTCTTGATTCTGGATGAACCAACCAATCATCTAGATATTCAGTCACGCGAAGTTCTGTTACAGGCGTTGCGAGGTTTTACCGGAACATTACTATTGGTGAGTCACGATCGCCATTTTCTTCGTTCGCTGGTAGACCGGGTGTTTGAGATCGACCACGGGAAGATGGTTCCTTACGAAGGGGGATATGAATACTATCTACAAAAGACGGGGGTTGTTCATTGAATGGTCTTCTCTGGCCGTCCCTTTTGTCCCGTACATATTATGACCGTGCGGTTTTAGAACCCGCTATTTTTTTGCCCAGCGTCTGTTCAACCTGTGGCAGCAGTGACATCCCGGTCAGCACTTTAAAAAAACGGAAAATGCCCCAGAGAAAAGCCAGCGGCAGGATCACTGTGTTGAGGAGGAAGACGACAAGCAGGTCCAGAAAGTTGTCGATCATCTGCGTACTGCGTTCAGTCATCCAGGATTGAATCCGTGCAAAATCAATCGCCAGTTCGGCCTGCTTAAGGTGCGCGGTAAACTGTTGCCACCATCCTTCGGTTGTGGGAGCGTCTGGAGTGGTTTCAATCTGTTGTAACTCCGTATTGGTCGCGGCGATAGAGTGGCTGGCAACGGTATAACGCTCAGCTAGAAAATAGTCATAGGTTGTCTGGTTGAGAGCTGCTGTCAACGGCACGGCAAAGCGGACGATGATGGCAAGAAAGAGAAGTCGTTTACCTAAAGAGGCGAGATCAAGACGGATCCAGTTGCCCAGCCAAAGGCCTGCCAACCACAACAGTAATGCACTGCTGGCGATGACTTCAATCCCTAGCCAAGGGCTGGCTTCAAGCAGAAAACGTTGCACTCCAAGTGATGAGAGCGCAACCAGCATCACCCAGGAGAAGCGCTCTACCATATCATTGAGGGGATCAAGAATCTGTCCGAAGGCTAGATTTAAACCAACCCCTGCGGGAGAAACCGCCACTTCCGATTCCTGGATGACCGAGATCACCCCGTTCGTGACCCGTGCCAGAGCAAAGCTAGCCAGCGCCCGTGTCAGTGAAGCTTCGATCTGCGTGGTTGCGGTGTTATCAATCTGTTTAAATAATGGGTTTTCAAAGACGACTGATCGTAACGGTGCGAGAACGATCACCAGAAACAGAGCAATCAAAATCAAGCTGGTCAGAATCTTCCGTCGGTCTTTCAACATGATTTTTGTCCTCGATGCGGCTTAAGTGGCACCAAATCTTTTTAACGTTTCCGGTGGTGCTTGATCGAAGTGGGAAAATTCCATGGTGAAACTTCCCTGTCCCTTGGTTGCGCTGCGCAGTTCAGTCATATAACCGAACATCTCTAATAGCGGGACCGTGGCGCGAATGAAATCCTGCCCAGGCCGGGATGTGATACCCTCCACCTGACCCCGTTTTTGATTTAGACTGCTCATCACTCGACCCGTATAATCGGATGGCGAAACCAATTCCAACGCCATGACCGGTTCCAGAAGCGTCGGTTTCGCACTCTTTAGTGCCACTCTTATGGCTTTATTGATCGCCGTTGAAATGCCAAGGTCGGTGGTTTTATTACTGCTATAGGGGGCTTCAACCAGGCTCAATTGCAGATCTGTCAGAGGATAACCAGCAATTTGTCCGGATTGACAAGCGATGGTCAACTTATCTCTGATCAGATCGGCAAGCTCAGGAGGCCAATCGCTCAGGATCTGTTCCGGGACATCAATATGCAACCCACTTTTTCGGACGGTTGGATTGATCCTGATTGTCACTTCGCCATGGTGGATCCTGCCGTCAATTTCGCGTTCGAAAACTTCATGTTGCTCTGCGGCACAGCGGACAGTCTCGCGATAAACGACCTGTGGTCGGCCGGTTTGAGTTGCGACGCCAAAGTCCGCTTTCAACCGCTGCACAACAACCTCCAAGTGCAACTCTCCCATCCCAGTCAAGAGTGTCTGTCCGGTTTCTGGATCTTCGGTGACGTGGAAGGTGGGATCTTCCCACTGTAGCTTTTCTAATGCCAGCGGCAGTTTGTCACGGTCATCAACCGTTTTTGCTTCAATCGCCAATGAGACCACCGGTTCTGGATATTCAAGCCCTGCTAATCGCAAAGGGAAGTCAGGGAGACTGATGGTGTCGCCGGTGAGGACATTTTTTAAACCCGTTGCGGTGACAATATCTCCGGCAGCTGCTGAACTTATTCTCTGGCGTTTGTGCGCGTGCATGCGGAACAGGCGGGCGACTTTTTCGGTTTCCAGAGTGCGACTGTTATAGACGACATCGCCAGGGGCAAGGCTACCGGAATAGATGCGTAGATAGCTGAGCTTTCGCCCTTCATCGGAGATCACCTTGAACGCCAGCGCACACAGGTTTGCTGCCGGATCGGTGGTGATCTGGCACCGCTCTTGTTTATCAATGCGGAGCGCTGGAGATGCTGGTATTTCAAGAGGCGAGGGGAGCAGGGCGCAGATCATGTCGAGTAAAGGCTGAATCCCTTTATTGCGAAGAGCGGACCCCAACAGCACTGGAAAGATGTCACAGTTGATGACCCCTTTACGTAACGCGGGAAGAATTCTCTCTGCCGCAACTTCTTTGCCATTGAGAAAATCATCGAGGATGGAATCATCAAAGTCGGCAGCGGCTTCGATGATTTTATCACGCTGTTGCCGGGCCGTCTCTCTCATTTCTTCTGGAATTTCACCGGTGACGAGGGTCTTTCCTTGGTCATCATCGGCAAATAAAATGGTGGTTTCGGCAAGCAGATCGATCACCCCATGAAAGTTCTCTTCGCTCCCTAAGGGGAGTTGTAACAGCAACGGGGTGGCGTCAAGCTTTTTGATCATCGATTCCAGAACCTGCTGATGGTCGGAGCCAACCCGATCCATTTTATTGATCAGACAAATACGGGGAACCTGGTAGCGACTGGCTTGCCGCCAAACCGATTCACTCTGGGGTTGAACCCCTTCTACGGCGCTGAAGATGGCAACCGCACCATCAAGCGCTCGCAGAGAACGCTCTACCTCGATGGTAAAGTCGATGTGACCAGGAGTGTCGATGAGGTTGAAGGTGTAATCCTGCCACTGGCAGGTTGTGGCGGTGGCGGTAATGGTTATCCCCCGCTCCTGTTCTTGCTCCATCCAGTCCATAACGGCCAGACCGTCGTGAACTTCTCCCATTTTGTGGATTTCTCCAGCATAGAAGAGGATACGTTCTGAGACCGTGGTTTTGCCCGCATCAATGTGGGAGATGATACCGAAGTTACGCACCTTGTGAAGGTCAGAGTGTGCCATGAAAAGTCTCCCCTTCTTGAAAATTAAATCGCTCCAGCGCGAAGCTTGCGCAAATGCTCCAGAGAAAGTTGGTTGAGAGTAAAGTATTCACGTTCCAGTTCTTCTATGTAAAAGTGATCCAACCCGCTGTTAGCGAAAAAGTCATGACGTAAGGCAATATTATTGTTGGCAATAATCTCAGGGAGCAGTTGCCGTAAATAGAGCGCCTCTTTCTTGATGTCGTGGATCACCGTTTGAAACAGTTGTGGATCAAGAGGCTTGTTGATTATACCACGTATCAGCAGTTCATCATTCAGTTCAGCATAAAGTTCATCCTGTTCAGAATGAGTATTGTAGCGTGAATAACGGGTGCGGATATGGTCTTTGGCATGGTTGAGGACGATGCCGTAGAGTTTTTCTCTGGCATCGATAACTTTTAATTCGGCGGCTAACCTTTTAACTGTCACAATGCCGGCGGCAACTTCTTCCAGGCCTTTTCTGAGGCAAACCAGTTTCTGACGTCCAAACCGACCCAGATAGTGATTATGGATGATATCCACAAAAAAGAGTTTGTCAAACAGTCCACGGACCAGGTTGTTGAATTCTTGTCGACTGGTCAGCAGGTTTTGCAGCAGTTCTTCTGTCGGGCAGTAACTTTCCATGAAGGCAATCTGACTGATATTTGTTGAGGTGCTGTCGTAACGGTCAAAAAGGGTGATGATCGTGGAAAAGTCTTCTAACAATGATAATTGTGCTCCGTCCCGTATTTGTTCGTCGAACAGCTGTCCGGTTTCCAACAGGAGTTTTTCAAAACTGTGATCATGGTTGCGGCGGGCCTGCTGCTTTGCAAACAATAGCTGGATTGTGTCTTTGTGACTAATTCCCTGACGTAGCAACAGGTCATGCAGAATATCTCGGGCGATGGCCGTGTATTCAGGTTCCTGGGCGGTGCTTTTAACTTGGGCTTTTAATTTTTTATCAAGCGCTTCCAAGAGAGATGACGGGATTTCATTGCGCATCGCAAGAGCTTTTAAGCGGGTCAACCGGGCGTGCTGTTGACGGTTGATATCCCCTTGCTGATAACATTCCACCAGGACCTTCTTGTAATCATCAATGATCTGGTAGTTATCGCGGTGCTGATACATAACATCAACGCAGATGCGCTCTTGCTGGTAAGGATCAAGTCCCAGGTTGTCGGCAAGCCCTTGGAGCGCAGCATGAGTATTTTTGGAGATCGATCGATTGCGATAATAGAGGGTCTGAAATTCTTTTTGGAAATGGTGGTGGTTGGTCTGCGATAATCGCACCAGGTAGATGGTACAGTTTTCCGGCAGTTGAGCCAGCAGCAACTCTGCCAGATTAGAGTCATCACGGCGGTTAAGGTTGGCGGTTCTCTTGAGAATCCTACCCAGACAGCGAAGAATTTTTTCCTGAATTTGACGGTGTGTTGGCTGTTTCAGTCCGCTGATAAAAAAGAAATAATTATTAATGGCATGTCCTTTGAGAAAGACATCCTTGTAACTCTGTTCACTGTGGTTCTGTTCGTTAATCTCCAGCTGTCCGGTTTGATTATATCCGGCACCAAGGAGGATCAAGCGGTTGAAGATCCCCTCCTTGCTCAGGTCCGAGACCGGTTGGTCGACCCCAAACATGTATTCGCAAAAGGTTCCCCCTGTTCCTGTCTGCTGAATCCCTGTCGGGCTGAGGATGATTTCGCTACCAGGGGCGAAAAAACGGAGATTCTGGTCGACGGCCTGAAAGAAATGGTGGTGCGCTGTTCGGCACCCGGCAGCGGTTGCGAAATATTCAATCTGTTTATTGATCTGCCCGTGTAAACGGAGTTCTGTGCTCATAGGGTTCTTGGTTTCATTTTGTAAGCTCAAGATGAAAGCTGCATTGTTGACCATCATGAGCCAGATTGATGCCGCTCGGCAGTTCCTGATCATGAACGCAATGATTCACTTCATGGCTGAGGTGAGTCAGCAGGGTTTGTTTTGCATTGATCTGCTGTGCCATTTCGATGGCCTGGGGAATATTGAAATGAGTATTGTGAGGCGAAAAGCGGAGTCCATCGAGAATCAGCAACTCCAGTCCTTGCAACATTTCAAGAGAATTTTGGGGGATAGCGTTGCAATCGGTTAGATAAGCAACCGGGCCACAACGATAGCCAAAGGTTTCCATCTGCCCATGTCGCATCGGGATAGGGACAATCTTCAGGCCGAACAGTTCAACCGCCTGATGAATCGGGTGGAGCTCCAGGTGCGGGATATAACTAAGGGGTTCAGATTGATTGAATATGTAGCTGAAGCTGTTTCTGACCGTTGTCAGCGTCTGTTCCGATCCGTAAAGTGGAATAGGTATTTTTGAGCGCGGATTGAAGCTGCGCAGATCATCTATTCCATGAACATGGTCAGCGTGACAGTGGGTATAGAAGACCGCTTCAATATGACAGATATTTTCACGTAATGCCTGTTGTCGCAGATCGGTTGAGGTATCAATCAGAATGTTGTATTTTCCATAACTGAGCAGTGCACTACAGCGGGTCCGCTGATTGTAAGGATGATTGGAAGTGCAGACCGCACAATGGCAGCCAATCACTGGAACTCCGGTACTGGTTCCCGAACCGAGAACGGTTATTTTGAGGGTATCTGCCTGCATTTTGATATCATCCAGAAGGTATGAACGCTGCGATTAATGATGTAAAGTAGCATTTTAACTGAGCTGTAGACAACAATTGTTTAGAAAATCTGCTCAGCTTGAGCTGTCCGTAGGGAGGGCCTATGACGGAAAAAAAACACTTTGGGATCAACAAACTTTGTCGCCGTTGTATCCGACAATGTAAGCAGCCCGATAGCATGGTTATGCTTGATTGTCCTCGGTTTCAACCCCGTCCGTTCAAGTCGGAAGAGTTGAAATTCAAGCAGCTGGATTTGTTTGATAAGAAGTCGGAGGACGAGTAGGGAGGTTAATTTAGCTGATCGAGAAATTCTTTTAATAGGGGGATATATTTTTCTGGTTCAACCAGAAATGAGTCGTGACCGTAATCGGAATCAATGAGATGGTAGTCAACCGTCTTGTTTAACCGTTGTAACTCTTCAACCAGCTCTTCTGTTTGTTGAGCAGGGTAAAGCCAGTCGGAATTAAATGCAAACCAGATGGATGGACACTGGACTCGTTCCAGCGCTTCACTCAGTGAATCAAAGTTCCAGGCAACATCATAGAGATCAAGGGCTTTTGCCAGATAGAGAAATGAGTTCGGATCAAACTGGTCGACAAAGTTCTTACCGTTATAGTCCAGGTAGCGTTCAACTTCAAACTTACCGAAAAAATCAAACATCCCGTCACGCACGGAAAAACGTCGCTCGAATTTTAACTGCATGGAAATATCAGACAAGAAAGAGATATGGCCGACTGCCCGTGCGAGTGAGAAGCCGTCAGCCGGGGGATGCTCCGGTTGGTAGTTTCCCTTCTTCCAGAGCGGGTCGTTAAAAATGGCTTGTCGAGCCAGAGCGTTCAGAGCAATGGCCATGGGTGCCGTCTTGCCGGTCCCGGCAATAGGGACAATAGCGCGAACCATGTCCGGGTAGTGGATGGCCCACTCAATCGCTTGCATTGCCCCCATGGAGCCACCAACGATTGCGGCCAGTGAGGTGATCCCCAGATGGTCAAGGAGCAGCTTTTGTGCGCGGACCATATCCCGGATCATGATAACGGGGAAACTCAGCCGATAAGGTTTCCGGGTCCGGGGATTGATGCTGGTCGGGCCTGTTGACCCTTTACAGGAGCCGATAGTATTGCTGGAGAGGATAAAGTAACGATTGGTGTCGAGAACTTTTCCTGGACCGATCATGTTATCCCACCAACCGGGCTTCCGATCTTCTTCGGAATGACGCCCTGCTGCGTGAGCATTGCCTGTCCAGGCGTGGGTCACCAAAATGACATTGGAGGCATCAGCGTTGAGTTCACCGTAGGTTTCATAGGCTAGCGTCAGAGGGCCGAGGAGACGCCCACTCTCAAGCCGGAGTTCGACATCGAATTCTGCATATTTTGTGGTTACAATGCCAACACTGTTATTCAAGTTCCATCCCCTGCAACAATTGCCAATAAAAAACGGCCCTTTCCGGTATCAGGAAAGGGCCGTTCAGATACAATGATTAAGCGTATCTCAGGCACAGTCCCCATCTGTCCCCGACGCGTAATGTGTACAGGGCAGGAATTGGCACCAACCCTCTCTTTTACCAAGAAATGTCGGTTGCCGTGGCTTCAAAGGGCCTTCTCCCTCCACCACTCTGGATAAAGACGTTGTTCATTTTCTTTTGAAAACTGACTCTATCTTACCCGTATGAGGTTTGTCAATTATTCCACAATGTCAGCATGGAGACGAGGGGGAGGGATCAAGTAAAATTAATTTTCCAGACCCTTTGACAGGGGTGTTTCTCATAGTAAAATGACAATAAGAAACGGTTATCTTACAGAAGACTGTGGCGGTCTTCTGCTTTTCCTTGAAGTCCTACCCCCTCTTGGACTTCAAGGTTTTTTTTGCCATATGAGTCGAAGTTGTCTGTTGAGGATAGATAGCAACAGAGGCAACAGCTTTGTCCTGCCCCTGTTGATTCAATCGGATTGAATTTTGCGAATAACAGGTTAGATGTTTCGATCTTTTAAAATTTTTATTTTCTCTTTTTCTCTGCGAACAAGGTCTGCAATTGTGTGATCATTTAGAATCTCAGCCATTTTTAATTGGGTGATCTGCCAGACTTCATGCGCTGAACAATAGCCATCACGATGACAGAATTCGGTATCAACAAGGCAATGATTTAATTTTAATTGACCTTCTTCAGCCTGAAGGATATCAAGCATAGTAATTTCATTCGGGTCTTTAGCCAATAAAAAACCACCGCCGACACCTCGCTGGGAACTGACGATGCCGGCTTTAATCAATGGCTGTAAGATCTTCGTCAGGAAGGCCGGAGTGACGTCCTGAGTGCGACAAATATCTTTCTTCAGTACGATCTCATTTGTTGGCTGTTGAGCCAGATAAAGGACTGTTCTTACTGCATATTCGGTAGCTCTTGTTATGACCACTTCTCACCTCCTAAAGATAACCCTATAGGTGATGAATACACCGAAGATGGATTGTTGTCAATGATCAGTTTTATTCTTGTCAGGCGTGCAGAGTGCTTGACTGTTGCTTCAGCTCTCGGCATCATCTCCTTGGTATGGAGAAAATATTGCAATTGAATCAAAGGTTTAAACCTGTTATCGGTCGCTTCGCGCCGAGCCCGACTGGCCCCTTACATTTTGGAACACTTTTAGCTGCTTTAGGGAGTTATTTGCTGGCAAAATGTTCCGGCGGGAGCTGGTTACTGCGAATTGAGGATCTCGATCCCCCTCGGGTTGTTCCTGGGGCTGCTGAGCGGATGATCCGGCTCATAGAATCGCTGGGTTTTGAGTGGGACGGTAAGATTCTCTATCAGAGTCAACGCTATGAGCGCTATCGACAAGTCCTCGCGCAGTTACGTGATCAGGGTCAGGTTTTTGATTGTTGCTGTACGCGGCGGGAAATTCTCGCAAGTGCTCCCCATCCAGAGGAAGAGGCCCCTGTTTATCCAGGGACTTGTAGGGAGGGGCTCCCCGTAGGTCGCGTTGGCCGGGCAGTGCGATTACGGGTGAGCAATGAAAACATCCATTTTGACGATGGCGTCTATGGGAGACAACAGCAAAATCTGGAAACTGACGTCGGTGATTTTATTCTCCACCGGGCCGATGGTTTGTTCGCCTACCAACTGGCAGTCGTCGTCGATGATATTGATACCGGGGTGACGCAGGTTGTCCGTGGTGCTGATTTGCTCTCATCTACGCCACGACAGATCCATCTGTATCGTTGTTTGCATGCTGCCATCCCTGACTATTTTCATTTACCGTTGGCGCTTGCTGATAATGGTAAAAAGTTGAGCAAACGTCATGGTGATGTGGGGCTGGTCTCAGAGGAAAACGGTGTATTCATGCTTTGTCAGGCGCTGGAGTTTCTTGGTCAAGCCCCTCCGGAAGCATTACTTTATCTGTCAACCAGAGAGGTTCTTCAGTGGGGGCTGGATAATTTTCAAGCCTCTGCCATTCCCGCAAAAAGTAGCAAAATAAGATTTTCTGCGAGCTGAGCTTTCATCCGATGAGTTCTTCTGTTAACCTCTTTTTGAAACAGTTTCCCCCTTCCAATTGAAAAGGATTCAGGAGGTTTAAGATGAAAAGAATGTTGTACGCTGGTCTGTTGATTATTTTTCTTGCGGGATGTGGAAGTGGCACGTTTCAGGTGCCTAAACAGGAATACCAGTCGCGTGTCCAGGTTTTAGGGGTTCTTCCCTTGTTGGTTGACACGAATAGTAATTTGAAATATCCACAAAGAGATAACCTGTTTGCCATTTTGACCCGTTCGGCAGAGGGAAAACATGAGTATCTGGTCGAAGCTTTGAAAGAGAAAAAGGGTTACTTTGATGTGCGCTCTCTGTCGGTCAGTCCAGAGCTAACCGCCCTTTCACTGTTGAGTGCCGGAAGTCCACATGACGAATCAGGACACCCGCTAGGGTATGCTTTTGATGCGACAACGGTTGCGGAAATAGCCCGAACAAATGTTCTTGATGCTGTCCTTGTCGTCGTCTTCTCAGGTGAGCAGATTGAAGAAACAAGACGTTCCCGAACCAAGTTAGAAACATTAACCACTCAGTTCAGCGATATCAGGGCAACCGCAGCAGTGGTTGATCGTCAAGGTCAAGTCCTATGGGAGCTGGCGGGGCCAGATAGTTTTCAGGCGCTGGTGCTTCAGTATGCAGATTTTGATGAGGCGTATTACAATAAAACCAACCTCGTGCGAGTGAAAAATGTTGATCTGTCTGGAGTCGAAAGATTTCTTGCTGAGACCCCGGACAAAAATGGGGTGGCGACGTTACCACGCATGTATCAGAATCTATTTTCAGATATCGCTTCTGGAATCAGCCCGAATTTATTCGATTCTTTGCGATAATCGGGTTTGAATGTGAAAAATAATTTATGCTTCACGGTCGTTCACGGTTGACATCGGGAGATAAAGCGGGTAAAAGCGGAGCTAACGAAAATACTTAAAGCGCCTACCCGCTCTATTTCCTGCTGATGACAGGTTTGAAGATATAATTCCTCAAAACAAAATAAATTCTGATAAAGCCATTCTTATATATAAAATAAAATTGTTACCGGAAAAAGAGTTCTACGATAACGAAAATATTATACCTGCCCCAAATTAAATCGGTCTCTGCTTGATACGATACTTATTCGCACGTAGGAATGCAGTCATTTGATCATTGTTACTTTTAATTGTTTCAACTTTCTTTTTATCTGCAGAGACCAAAACAACTTTCTGCATATGCCCTTTAGTAAAGGGCTGGAGAACCTTTTATGAACCTGAAAGATTTAAAAAAGACAAAAATAGCTGAGCTTATTGCCCTGGGTAAAGAGCTGAAATTGGAAGAAATTGGTGGTATGCGCAGACAGGATCTGATTTATTCAATCCTGAAGGCGACTGCTGCTCAGAAAAAAGCTATTTTTGGCGAAGGTGTATTGGAAATACTGCCCGATGGGTTTGGTTTTCTGCGCGCCCCGGATGCCAACTATCTGCCGGGCCCCGATGATATTTATATTTCTCCCTCCCAGATTCGACGTTTTGCTCTGCGTACCGGCGACACCGTCGCAGGGCAGATCAGACCGCCAAAAGAAGGTGAGCGTTATTTTGCCTTACTCAAGGTTGCAGAAGTCAACTTTGAAGACCCGGCGAAAATGCGTGACAAAACCTTCTTTGACAATTTGACCCCCTTATTTCCTGACGAACGACTGATCCTTGAAACCACCCCTGACAATCAGGCAACGCGAGTGATTGATCTGGCCGCTCCGATCGGTAAAGGTCAGCGTGGGATTATTGTCGCGCCACCACGGACAGGTAAAACTGTTCTGCTACAGAATATCGCTAATGCCATCTCTGTGAACCATCCAGAGGTTTACCTGATAGTCTTGTTGATTGATGAGCGTCCTGAAGAAGTGACCGACATGCTGCGTAACGTCAATGGCGAGGTTATCTCGTCAACGTTCGATGAACCGGCCAATCGTCATGTCCAGGTCGCTGAAATGGTTATTGAAAAAGCTCGGCGGCTGGTAGAACATAAACGCGATGTTGTGATTCTCCTTGATTCGCTGACCCGTCTTGCTCGTGCCTACAATACCATTGTCCCTTCCAGTGGCAAGATCCTCTCAGGTGGTGTCGATGCTCATGCTTTACATAAGCCTAAGCGCTTCTTTGGTGCGGCTCGGAATATTGAAGAGGGGGGGAGTTTGACTATTATTGCTACGGCGTTGATCGACACGGGTAGCAAGATGGATGAGGTTATCTTTGAGGAATTCAAAGGGACAGGGAACATGGAACTTCATCTTGATCGACGTTTGGCGGATAAGCGAACATATCCTGCCATGGATATTAATCGTTCTGGCACCCGGAAAGAAGATTTGCTGCTCACCGCCGCTCAGTTGCAGCGCATCTGGTTACTGCGCCGGGTTCTCTCATCGATGAATACCGTCGATAGTATGGAATTTTTACTGGAGAAGATGTCTGAAACTAAGACAAATCAAGAATTTTTGGATTCGATGAATCAATAATGGGATGCGAAGTTTGCCCCTTCTAACGGTGGCCTCGTTTTCGTCAATGTTAGTTTTGTCTGTCTCTTTGTCGTTGTAACATCTGCGGGGCAAGCTGGTTGGATAATTTCTCTTGCTCCAGATAGACAAAAGTGATATTTAAATGGTTTGTTTGAAATAAAAATACATAAGGTCTGTACAAAAGCCAGGCCGCTAAGGAGACAAAGAAGATGAAAGACGGCATCCATCCTGACTATAATGTCTGTTCCGTTCGCTGTGACTGCGGGAACACTTTTGAAACCAGATCAACGCTTAACAAAGAGATCCATACTGAAATTTGTTCTGCATGCCATCCGTTTTATACGGGCAAGCAGAAGCTGATTGATACCGCTGGTCGGATTGAGCGCTTCCGCAAAAAGTACGCCCAGAAATAATCGGGTAGAATTTAAAAAAGCGGCCCGATGGGGCCGCTTTTTTTTTGCTTACGATATGAAAGATCCCTATGTTTGCAAATTTGGAAGATGTTGTTGATCGTTTCCGTGAAGTTGAAGGGCTCCTCTCGGACCCTGCTATCATTTCGGATCAGAAGCGCTACCGCGAGTTGGCAAAAGAACACGCTGATCTCACCGAAGTGGTCAGTGTTTATGGCCAGTATCGGCACGTTTGCAATGATATAGAAGGAAACCGGGAGTTGTTGCAGGACAATGACCCCGAAATGAAAGAACTTGCCAAGGCAGAACTTCCTGAATTGGAGCGGCAGCAGGCTGAATTGGAAGAACAATTACGGCTGTTGCTCATCCCTAAAGATCCGAACGACGAAAAAAATATTATTCTGGAAATTCGTGCAGGGACTGGTGGTGACGAAGCTGCCCTGTTTGCGGCTGATCTGTTCCGTATGTATACCCGTTATGCTGATCGCAACCGTTGGAAGGTTGAGATGATGAATACTTCGGAAACTGATGGGGGTGGTTTCAAAGAGGTGGTTGCCTTGATCAGTGGCGAACGGGTTTATTCGCGACTGAAGTTTGAGAGT
This sequence comes from Desulfuromusa kysingii, assembly GCF_900107645.1. Classification (GTDB taxonomy): domain Bacteria; phylum Desulfobacterota; class Desulfuromonadia; order Desulfuromonadales; family Geopsychrobacteraceae; genus Desulfuromusa; species Desulfuromusa kysingii. The sequence continues at coordinate 357,766 of NZ_FNQN01000002.1, read as the reverse complement.
GGCACGCATCGTGTGCAGCGGGTTCCTGATACCGAAACACAAGGGCGCATCCATACTTCTGCCTGTACTGTGGCGGTGCTTCCTGAAGTTGAGGATGTCGATATCCAGATTAATCCTGCCGATCTGCGGATTGATCTCTACCGTTCTTCCGGTGCCGGTGGTCAGCATGTCAACAAAACCGAATCGGCCGTGCGTCTGACCCATATCCCGACGGGCGTTGTCGTCTCCTGTCAGGATGGAAAATCACAACATAAGAATAAAGCGCAAGCTATGAAAGTCCTCAAATCACGGATTTTTGATCAGATGCAAGCGGAACAGCAAGCTGAAATGGCCGCTGATCGGAAAACTCAAGTCGGGAGTGGTGATCGCAGTGAGCGCATCCGCACCTATAATTATCCCCAAGGGCGCTGTACCGACCACCGGATTGGATTGACTCTCTATAAACTTGACGCCATCATGCAGGGGGATGTCGATGAAATCCTTGATGCTTTGATTACGGACCAACAAGCATCACAGATGAGCCAACAAGGGAGCTAGTCATCGTGCCATCTGCTGATCTGTCAACTTTACCCTGCTGGGCTGTCTCTCATACTTTGTCGACTGCGGATCGCGTTGTTGGTGTCTGTATTCCTGTTTGTTGGCACCAACCGTTATGACGCAAAATTCTTTGACAGTGCCGGTAGAGCAGGAGAACAATGATCTCTGGACTTTGCTCCGGCTGTTACGTTGGGTCACCACCTACTTTACCGAAAAAGGGATCGACAGTCCGCGTCTGGACGCTGAGTTGTTGCTAGCGCATACACTGCAACTTGACCGGGTCGGCCTCTATCTGAACTATGATCGCCCTTTGCTTGCTGCTGAACTGGATAAAATTCGACCACTTGTCAAGCGACGCGGTCAGCGCGAACCACTGCAATATCTGCTTGGAACGACTGAGTTCTGGTCTCTTGAATTTGTCGTCACCCCAGCGGTTTTGATCCCGCGGGCCGATACCGAAATCCTCGTAGAAGAAGCCTTGAATCACACTGGCCCAGAGGGGCAATTGTTAGATGTTGGAACTGGCAGTGGAGCCATCGTTATCAGTCTGGCAAGCGAACGACCCACTTGGCAGATGACCGGTTTGGATATCTCTTCACCGGCGTTGGCAGTCGCGCAGAAAAATGTTGCAAGACATCAACTCGAGAAGAGAATCGAACTGCTGCAAGGAGATCTTGCCGAGTTGCCACAGCGACAATATGATTTAATTGTCTCCAATCCCCCTTATATTTCCAGGCAGGAGTGGGATGAGCTGATGCCAGAAGTGCGTTGTTTCGAACCGCAGTTGGCTTTATTGGCAGATAATGACGGTTTGGAGTGTTATCAGCAACTTGTGACTCAGGCGCAGACCCGATTAAACGCCCATGGTTGGTTGTTGGTTGAGATTGGTTACCAGCAAGCAGAAGCAGTCAAAAGCCTGTTTTTAGCTGCGGGGTTTAAAGATGTCTTTGTCCGAAAAGACTATTCCGGTCAACCACGTGTTGTTGGTGGTTGTTTATACTAAGAAAGCAGGATATTTTTGGAAAAAATAGTGATCAAAGGCGGTCATCCTCTGAATGGTGAAGTTCAGGTGAGTGGCGCTAAAAACTCAGCTCTCCCCTTGCTGTTTGCGACCCTATTGGCCGATGGTAACAGTGAAATCGGCAATGTTCCCAATCTGCGGGATATCAATACGGCAAGTAAATTACTGCGTGAACTTGGAGCTGAAGTCTCCATGGAGAATCATTGCTGCCGGGTTAATACCAAGTTGGTGCAGAGTATTGAAGCCCCCTATGATCTGGTCAAAACCATGCGCGCTTCGGTGCTGGTTCTTGGTCCTTTGTTGGCCCGCTTCGGGCAGGCTCGCGTCAGTCTTCCCGGAGGTTGTGCGATTGGTGCGCGACCGATCAATCTGCATCTCAAAGGGCTTGAAGCCCTTGGAGCCAAGATAGAGCTGGATCACGGTTATGTCGAAGCACGCGCAGATAAGCTGCGTGGGGCAAAAATATCATTCGATATGCCGACGGTGGGTGGAACCGAGAATCTGTTGATGGCAGCCGCTCTGGCCGAAGGTGAAACTGTCCTTGAAAATGCGGCGCGTGAGCCAGAAATTGTTCAGTTAGCCGATGCTCTGAAGAGTATGGGCGCAAAAATCGAAGGGGCCGGAACGGCCATTATCCGAGTTCAGGGAGTGAGTCAACTGCAACCGCTCAACTGTCAGGTGATTCCTGATCGGATTGAGGCGGGGACGTTTATGATCGCTGCGGCGATCACGGCAGGGAATGTCCTGGTGCATGGTGCGGTGCGAGCGGATCAAGAGGCCTTGATCAGCAAGTTGATTGAAGCTGGGGTGCAAATCATTCCAGAAGCCGATGGCTTAAGAGTCATCGGCCCGCAAAAACTGACCTCTGTTGATATCCGTACCAGCGTCTTTCCAGGATTTCCAACCGATATGCAAGCTCAGTTCATGGCCTTGATGATCAAGGCTGCAGGCTCAAGCAGGATTTCGGAGACGGTCTTTGAAAACCGTTTTATGCACGTCTGCGAGCTGCAACGGATGGGTGCTGATATTCAGATTGAAGGGCACAGTGCGATTATCCGAGGGGTTGATCAGATCACGGGTGCTCCGGTGATGGCAACCGATCTCCGTGCCAGTGCTTCGTTGATTCTGGCCGGTCTCGCTGCTGATAACACCACGGAGGTTTCGCGGATTTACCACCTTGATCGCGGCTACGAGAAGATTGAAACAAAACTGGCCGCATTGGGTGCTAAGGTCAGTCGAGAGCAGGAATAGCGAAGGTATCGTAAAAAAATCTGTGCTGCGGTATTATTGTGATTTTTGACACTCAGGATGGTGTCTGCGCTTTACCCTGGATAGAAGTCATATCTTCCAGAAGAAATATTTGCTTAACCCTCTTTGCAGTTATTTGAGAGAGAAAAAGGTATGAATAATGAATGATTGGATTACCTTCGCCTTGCCAAAAGGGCGAATTATGCAGGATTCGATGGAGCTATTTGCTCAAATCGGCATTACCTGCCCGGAGATGAGCGAAAAAAGCCGGAAGTTGGTTTTTGAAAACGCGGACCTTAAATTGCGTTTTATGGCGGTTCGGGCAACGGATGTCCCCACCTATGTCGAGTACGGTTGTGCCGATATCGGGGTTGTCGGTAAGGATACACTGCTGGAACAAGGGAAGAATCTCTACGAACCCCTGGATCTGAAGTTTGGCTATTGCCGCTTGGTGGTTGCTGAACCCAAGTCGATGCAGCAATCAGACAATCCCCTCAACTGGTCAAATATCCGGGTTGCGACCAAGTATCCGAATATCACCGAGAAGTATTTCGCTGCCAAAGGGGTGCAGGTCGAGTTGATTAAACTATATGGTTCTATTGAACTCGCGCCATTGGTGGGGTTGTCGGAACGAATCGTTGACCTGGTATCAACTGGCGGCACGCTTAAGGCCAATAATATGGTTGAAGTGGAAACCATCGCTGAGGTCACCAGTCGATTGATTGTCAATCGCGCCAGTCTAAAAACCAAACATGAGCGCATCAGCAAAATCATTGATGGTCTGGAAAAGGTTATTGGCGATGAGGTTAAAATATCTTTATAGGTTGTGGAGTTCCGTATGATGCGAATTTTAAAATTTAGTGATCCCGATTTCTCTGCACAGTTGCAACGGATTGAACAGCGGGCGGATGAGGTTCCCGACGTCATTGAGGAAACGGTCAAGACCATTATTGCCGATGTCAGAAAGCGCGGCGATGTCGCGTTGTTTGAACTGAGCGCCAAATTTGACCGGATTGATCTGACGGTTGAAACGATTGAGGTCAGTGCTGCTGAAATTGACACAGCATTGGCTGCCGTTAGTGACGAATCAATGGCAGGGTTACAACTGGCTGCTGACAGGATTGCAGCCTATCACGCGAAACAGAAGCAGGAAACCTGGCTGTCCACTGATGAAGATGATGTCCTCCTCGGGCAGATGGTGCGGCCATTGGATCGGGTTGGTATCTATGTCCCCGGTGGGAAAGCGGCTTACCCTTCTTCGGTGTTGATGAATGCTGTCCCTGCCAAAGTAGCCGGAGTTGCCGAAGTGATTATGGTGGTTCCGATGCCGGGGGGGGAAGTGAATCCCCATGTTCTGGCTGCGGCCAAGATTGCCGGTGTCGATCGAATCTTCAAGCTGGGTGGTGCTCAAGCTGTTGCCGCGCTGGCTTACGGAACAGCATCCGTACCCCGGGTCGACAAGATTACTGGACCGGGGAATATCTATGTCGCGATCGCCAAAAAACTGGTCTTCGGGCAGGTTGATATCGATATGATCGCCGGACCCAGTGAGATTCTGGTGATTAACGATGGGAGCGGGAATGCCGCTCATATTGCTGCGGACTTGTTATCTCAGGCTGAACACGATGAGTTAGCTTCGGCAATTCTGGTGACCAGTTCCGAGACGATGGCGATCGCGGTTCAGGACGAAGTTGAAAAACAACTGCAACAGCTGAGTCGGGAAACCATTGCCCGCCAATCGATTGATGATTTCGGGGCCATTATCCTCGCTGAAGATTTGTCTGAAGCGATTGAATTTTCAAATAGGATCGCCCCCGAGCATCTTGAACTGGCAGTTGATAACCCATTTGCGATTCTCTCCGCGATCCGCCACGCTGGTGCTATTTTTATGGGGCATCACACTCCGGAAGCTGCCGGGGATTACCTCGCCGGACCCAATCACACCTTGCCAACTGGCGGAACGGCCCGATTCTTTTCACCGCTGTCTCTGGATGATTTTGTTAAAAAATCGAGCATCCTCTCATTTACTGAAGGTGGATTGCAACGGCTCAGTCAAGAGATTATTCAGATTGCTGAACTGGAAGGGCTGGAAGCACACGCCAAGTCGGTTTCTATCCGCTTGAAGAAATAGCCGCCGGACAGACACGGGGTTGTCCGTACAGGAGAAAATATATGATCCGTACAGCAAAAATCAGTCGTGAAACCAAAGAGACCAACATCAGTATTGAACTGAATCTGGATGGCTCAGGGCAGCACCATATTGAGAGTCCGGTCCCATTTTTTAACCACATGCTCTCCGCCGTCGCGCGGCACGGATTTTTTGATTTGACCGTTCAGGCGACCGGCGACACGGAAATTGATGCCCACCATACGGTTGAAGATCTTGGCATTGTCCTCGGGGAGACGTTCAAGAAAGCCTTGGGAGACAAGTCTGGAGTCCGCCGCTTTGGACGTTCGACGATGCCCATGCATGAGGCTCTATCTTCGGTGGTTATCGATTTTTCCGGCCGACCTTTTCTGGTGTTTAATGTCGATCTGCCCAAAGCGAAGGTTGGCGATTTTGATACCGAACTGGTCGCGGAATTTTTTGTCGCCTTCTGTAACCATTCAGGGGCCAATATCCATGTCAATCTGGCTTATGGCGATAATCTGCACCATATCATTGAAGGGATTTTCAAGGCTTTTGGCCGCGCACTGGATGAAGCGACCGGGCTCGATCCTCGGATTCATGGAGTGTTGTCGACAAAAGGGAAACTGGAATAATGAAGCGGGACAATCTTTAACGCACAGACACTGAGAGGGAGAGACGCAGAGTTTATTTGTGACGATTGTATCTCCTTTCTCTGCGCCTCTTTGTTGGAAATTTTCCCACCTGCTGGAGTAAATAGCACGATGATTAATGTTATTGACTATGAAATGGGCAATCTGCGCAGCGTTGAAAAGGCTTTTGAACGCCTTGGATTCGAGGTGCGTGTGAGCGCTGATCCTAAAGATATCGAGACCGCAGATAAGGTTGTTTTGCCTGGCGTAGGAGCGTTCCGGGACTGTATTCATCATTTTCGCGATGGCGGTTTCGTTGAGCCGTTGCTGGCACATATTGATGCGGGAAAACCCTTGCTGGGGATCTGTGTCGGCATGCAGATGCTGTTTGACGAGAGTGAAGAGTTCGGTCGCCATCAGGGGTTAGGACTGATTCCTGGGAAAGTTGTCCGCTTTCCTTCGGGGATGGTGGAGAACAATGAACGTCTCAAGGTGCCGCACATGGGGTGGAATAATATCAACATTCAACAACAGTCCCCCCTTTTTGTTGGAACGGAGGATCAAAGTTTCGTTTATTTTGTCCACTCCTATTATTGTGACGCAGAAAATCACAGTGATATTGCAGCCAGTTGCCGTTATGGTGATATCGATTTTTGTGCATCCCTGTGGCGCGATAATATAATGGCAACCCAGTTTCATCCTGAAAAAAGTCAAGCCGTTGGACTGAACATATTTAAAAATTTTGGAGAATTATAAGGTGATTATTCTACCTGCAATAGATCTTAAAGGGGGACACTGCGTCCGTTTGGAGCAGGGTCTGATGGATAAAGATACGGTCTACAATGATGATCCTGCCGCTCAGGCCCTCCTCTGGCAGCAGCAGGGGGGAGAATTTCTCCACATTGTTGACCTTGATGGCGCTTTTGCCGGGGTGCCAAAAAATAAATCTGCAATACAGTCGATTGTCAACGCCATAAATATTCCCTCTGAATTGGGTGGTGGCATCCGTGATCTGGAAACCATCGAGGCTTATCTGGATCTGGGGATAACCCGGGTGATTCTCGGCACCGTCGCCAAAGAAAATCCTGCTCTGGTCAAGGAAGCCTGTCGCAAGTTTCCCGGACAGATTGTCGTTGGAATTGACGCCAAAGATGGTTTGGTGGCTGTCCGTGGTTGGGCCGATGTGACCGAGAAAAAAGCCACGGAGATGGCCAAAGAGATGGAAGGTTTTGGGGTTGAGGCCATCATCTATACCGACATCTCCCGTGATGGCATGATGCAGGGGCCAAACATTGAGGCGACCCGAGCATTAGCTGAAGCGATCATTATCCCGGTCATAGCTTCCGGCGGACTGTCAACTTTGGACGATATCCGTAAACTCTTGCAGATTGAATCCTCCGGGGTCACTGGGGTGATTACCGGCAAAGCGATCTACTCTGGCGCCATTGATTTGCGCGAAGCGGTTGCGCTGACAAAAGGGGGATGCTGATGTTGACGAAACGGATTATACCCTGTCTTGATGTCAAAGACGGTCGCGTCGTCAAAGGGGTCAATTTTGTCGGTTTACGCGACGCCGGAGATCCGGTTGAAGCGGCAGAAGCCTATAGTGATCAAGGTGCTGACGAACTGACTTTTCTGGATATCACTGCCAGTAGTGATAATCGTGGCATTATTCTCGATGTTGTGGCTAAAACTGCAGAGCGGGTGTTCATGCCGCTGACTGTCGGCGGTGGTGTGCGGGAAATCGCCGATATCCGTAACCTCCTCAATGCCGGGGCTGACAAGGTTTCCATTAACACTGCAGCGGTGCAAAATCCTGAATTTGTACGCAAAGCAGCAGAGCGTTTTGGCAGTCAGTGCATTGTTGTCGCTATTGACGCCCGTCGAGTGCCCTGCTCCCAGCCGCAAGCTTGGGAGGTCTACACCCATGGCGGACGTAAAGAGACCGGTATCGATGCTATTGCCTGGGCGCAACAGATGGAACGTTTGGGTTGTGGTGAAATTCTCCTGACCTCGATGGATTGTGATGGCACCAAAGATGGCTATGATATCGCCCTCACCCGAGCTGTGAGTGACGCCGTTGAGATTCCGGTGATCGCCTCAGGTGGGGTTGGCAATCTGGAGCATATTCGCGAAGGGTTGGTTGAAGGGGGCGCCAGTGCCGCACTTGCAGCCTCTATCTTTCACTTTAAGGAATACACCATCGCTGAATGTAAGGAATATCTGCAGCAGCGCGGTGTTCCGGCCAGAATTTAATCGATAATAGGGAAGATCATCATGTCTGAAGAAAACAACCAAGAGCAGGATATTCTCGAAGCGGTCTACCAGATTGTTCTCCAACGCAAGCAGATGGCTGACGGGGAAAAATCTTACGTCAAATCTTTATTTGATAAAGGTTTGGATAAAATTCTCAGCAAAATTGGTGAAGAGGCGACTGAAACCGCCGTCGCAGGTAAAGGGGGCAACCCGGACGAGATTGTTTATGAAGCCGCCGATCTGTTTTTTCACGTGCTGATATTGCTGGGATATTACGATTTGCCACCAGAGAAAGTTTACGCCGAGCTGCGTCGCCGTTTTGGGGTCTCGGGGATTGATGAAAAAGCGAGCCGCAACAAGTAAGGGTGATCATTTGCCCTGTTAACGTCAGCGCAAGATTTGATATTTTAACGATGGAGATTGACGATGCTTAGGATTCAGACCGATAACGTTACCGTAGAAATTGAACTCGATTCCCATTTCTATTTAAAAAGAGGAGAGGCTGAAGATGATAGTATCCGGGTGGCGTGGAATGACCTGGAAGACTCTGCTGCGGCAAATCTGAAGCAATTTGCAGAGATGATAGAAGGAACCTTGGAAGGGATGATTCCCAAGGCAGAATAAAGAATCATTACCATAATATATGCAAGGCCGTTCCAGCAGGGACGGCCTTTTTTGTTGTCAATAATGTGTTATTGCTTCGATTTCTGCTTATCAGCGGTGACATGTAACTTGCAATGAAAGCATCGTCTGACCGGACGGAACAGGAAGCCGTTCATATGAAAACAGTTTCCACATTGTGGACACCTTACCAGAGCGAGGAGGGTGACAGAAATAATCAACAGGATAATCCAGACGAGAAAGACGATGCCCACGGCTTGGTTTGGCTGTGCACTCCGCAGCGCAAGCAACATCGCTGGTAAGTAAGCCATAATGAGGATCCAGAAAAACCAACGGCGGCGACGGATTTTCTTGAGACCGGACTGTAATTCTTCAGGGCTGACCTCTTCTGTTTCATCCATTGTGACCTCCCAGACAGCAGCAAGCTAGCGACAATAATGTGCCAAGATTACTTGGTTTGTGTGCCAAGGGCAATGAACTATTTTTTCTTCGGCGGTTTTGCTTGGGGCGAGATCGCTTCTGCCCCCCTTTTATCAGCGTTGATATGGAGAGCACAATGAAGACAGCGGCGCAAGGGGAGAAAGGTTGGCCCGTGGGTATGGAAGCACTCACCACAACGGGGGCAGCGGACAATACAGGCGAAGACAACCGCGATAATAAGCAAAGCAATCCAGACGCAAAAAACAACGGTCGCGCGATTCCTGTAATCGGGAGAATCAAGGGCGATCATCATCGCTGGCAGGTAGGCACAGATAACCGCCCACAGAAACCAACGGCGTTTGCGGATTTTTTTTAAACCGGGCTGATATGCAATCGGGTTGATTGGTTTGGTTTTATCCATTTTTATCATCTCATGGCAACAGGAGTGAGGTTGCGATATTACTGATTTTGTCAGCGGAGATCAACGTTGTCGCCGTTGACATCCTCTCAACGACTGTTCTTTGATGCGTTTTTTGCTCTGCATAAATAAAATATTTTTAAAAAATAAAAAAATATACAAATTATATACTTGCTTAGAAATTAATAATTTTAGCTAGTTACAGTTTTTAGCGGGATGTTTTTCAATCGTTCAATCCGTTTAGTTGTATGTCTTCTATATACAGCTGAATCAGCAACCTCCACGGTTTCTTGCCAGTTTCATAAATAAAACTCCCTTTATTTTCAGTATTTTACCTATCTTTAGTGTTTATTTTTTTAAACTTGGCACGTTCACTGCTTTATATCTGGTCATTAGCAAAACAAAAAGCAACCAAACATAAGAGATGGAGGACGCCATGAAAAACACATTACGCAATACCTTAATCGCCCTGATCACTTTTTCTTCTTCGGCTTTTGCGGCAGGAAACACCACTGGCGGTAGTGCTGGATTACTCATCTCTTTGTTTGTCGGCTTCTTTGCTCTGATCATTATCTGCCAACTGGTCCCTGCGACGATCATGTTGGTCGGGACCCTCAAAGGATTGTTTGGCCGTGATCGCAAACAAGTGACAAATCACTAAAACAATAAACGCAACAAATATAGAAACATAATTTACCCAACAATTTAAAGGAGACCATCATGAAAGCTATTATCGCCACCCTGAGCCTGATCCTGTTCGCCGTCCCTGCCTTCGCTGTGGACACCACCCAGACCTATAACAGTGGCATCCTGGTTCTACTGTTTGTCGGATTTTGTGCCTTGCTCATCGTCGCCCAACTGGTTCCCGCGGTATTGACCCTGTTCGGTATGACCAAAGAAGCCGTCAAGAAAAGTGGCCGGAAAACTGTTTCTGCTAAGAACTAAAGCACAGATAATCCTCCGTTTAATAAAAAGGGCAGCCCGTCGGCTGCCCTTTTTGCGTTTCGGTTTTATCGTCCTAACGAGACCGGCATGTCTTCAGGGTAGGTCACTTGGTAGCCGTAATTGATCTGCTGCTCTTGCTGTGGTGGGATGGATAGATTCCAGACCAACTGATCTTCTTCCCGAAGCGGTAGCGGTGGAGAGAACAACTCTTGCAGTTCAATTTTCTCATGTCCGGAATGGGGATATGAATCTTCCACTCTGAGATCAATCGTGAAATTTTTATGATTCGTCAGGCTGATGTTCCAGTTCCAATTGTAGGTATTTTTTCGCGCTAACAACCCTTTTTCCCCGGCAACATGGTTGGTTTGCACATCGACGGCAATACCTGGGTCGCTGCCAAAACTGATGTTGACATTGTTTTTTTCATACAAGGAAAAATTTCGCTGACCGATATGCACACCATCGACCTGGATGGAAGCGACACCGGTTGGCAGGGGGAGGAAGTCCTCGTTTAACCCAAGATTGGCTTGCAGGAAAACCTGTTCGGATAATAGAGGCCGCGCCAGATAGGTAAAGGCGGCGTTCCAGATCCCTTCTCTGATTTGCATTCGGGACTCCTGGCCTGAAGCAATGTTGATCTGTCCCAGATCGTAGCTGTCGAACAGTTGGCCGGTGACTCTTTCCGGCAGCGGTTGGGTCTCCATTTCTGTTCCAGCGTCCATGAGTGCTTCTTGTGGCACTGCCATGGCCATGGTTTTCATGCTGTTGCGTGCTCTTACTATCTGTTGCTCCCGGATATTCCAAGGGGCATTTCCCGGAGGTGTCAGGGTGAAAACCGGTTCGGCGGTGGCGATTGTCAGTTTCACGTCGGTCCAGTCGATCCCTGTCTGTTGGCTGATGGTTGCGGTCCACACCCACTGAATTTTTTTCTGCTCGGGCAGGGCATTTAAGCTGTAACTGGACTGCCAACCTGCACGGCGAATGCGGTAGGAATAGCTAAGTCCCAGATCCGTTGTTGGTGGTTGGGAAAAGCTGATCTGAACCTGCCAGTTGCGTTGATTGTCACCGGTTTTTTGTTGTAATTGCTTGCGCGCCTCGTCAAGCTGTGCCTGACGTTCGCTTTTCTGCTGCCGAAATTTGCTTGCCTCTTGCAGCAGGGTGAGGCTTTCAGCGCGAATGATTTTGCCCATCTCCCGCGTATCCGCAAGGGTTTTAAGTGGAAGCTCCTGCTGATTTTTCCAATAATCGAGTGCCAAGGTGCGTGATTGGATCTGGTCATCCAGGTTGGCAATTTCTCCCTCAAGGCGGGAAATCAGCGTTTCAAGCTCTTTGAAGTCAGAGGCGTCGGGGAGAATCGAGGTGAACTCTATCCCGGTGATCCTTGGTCCGGTTGTCTGAGGTAGCGCAAGTTGTAAAGATTCCGGGATGGCAACATGCGGCAATTGTAGCGTTGCAGTACGACTCCCTTGAGCAATGATGGTCTGTTCAGAAACCGTGGCCCCGGTAGGATAGAGGACAACGGCTGTGGGTTTTGCAAAGACACTGGATTGCAACAGTGAAAAAGATAATAAAGTGAGAAACAGGTATTTCATGAATGCCTCTTTTCCGTGTTGGTTAAAGTTGTGATATCCTCAGTGGATGACTTAAGTGATTACTATAAAGATATTGGAGAAAAATATGCAGAGAAAATTAGCATTCATCTGGCTGATGGTTTTTCTTTGTTTGTCCGGTTGTGCTGTGAATCCGGTCACGGGAAAGAATGAATTGGCTCTGGTCCCTGAAGCGACTGAGATTAATATCGGTAATGAGCAATATCTTCCCAGTCGGCAGATGCAAGGGGGAGATTATAATGTTTCTCCGCAGGTTGTCACTTATGTCAAAGGGGTCGGGCAACGACTGGCGGCGGTGAGTGATCGCGACCTACCGTATGAATTTAATGTGATCAATGATTCGACTCCCAATGCCTGGGCGCTCCCCGGTGGGAAAATCGTCATCAACCGTGGCTTGCTGGTGGAGCTTGAGAGCGAGGCGGAATTGGCTGCTGTGCTGGGCCATGAAATTGTCCATGCTGCCGCGCGTCATGGGGCCAAAGGGATGGAGCGGGGGATGCTGTTGCAAGGAGCGGTTATGGCCGCAGGGATCGCTTCGCAAAATAGTGAGTTTTCACAGCTGGCCATCGGTGGTGCTGGGATTGCGGCACAATTAATCACCCAGCGATATAGTCGCGATGCTGAAACTGAAGCCGATTTCTACGGCATGAAATACATGTCCAAGGCAGGTTATGATCCCCGCGCGGCAATAAAATTACAGGAGACCTTTGTCCGCTTGTCTGCAGGCGGTGACGCCAACTGGCTCAGCGGATTGTTTGCCAGTCATCCCCCGTCACAGGAGCGGGTGGATGCCAACCGGATCACGGCGGCTAACTTGCCGCAGGGCGGAGAAATCGGTCGGGATCGTTATCAGCAGGCGCTGGCACCGTTGTTGCGCGATAGCGATGCGTATCAGGCCTATGATGCAGGGCGCAAGGCGTTGAGCGAGGACAATTATGAGCGAGCTCTGAACCTGGCGAATAAAGCGTTGCAGCTGCAACCTCGCGAGGCTTTATTTCATTCGTTGCGTGGCGATGTGCGTTTAAAGCAGCATCAATATCGGGATGCCATCACGAACTATGATCGGGCGGTGCAGTATAACCGCGAATATTTTCATTACTATCTGCAACGCGGATTGGCACATTTACAGTTGCATGAAAAAGCTCAAGGTGAAGCTGACCTGAAAAAGAGTATCACCTTGCTACCGACGGCTCCGGCAATGAACGCTCTGGGGGAATTATCTTTAGCTAGTGGCGATATCGTGACGGCGAAAAACTATTTTTCAGCCGCAGCAAGCTCCAATTCTACAGCGGGAAAAGCTGCTGCCCAAGCTTTTGTCCGGCTCGATCTGCCTGATAATCCAGACAAATATTTACAACTCAGATTAGGTCGCGATCGTAGCAACTATCTTCTGGTACAGGTCAGCAACGGGACGGAGCAGAGCGTTAGCCATATTGGTTTTGTTGTCCAATTCACGGATGTTCAGGGGCAAGTGCGGAACGTGCGCATGGAGATTCCCGGCCGTCTTGGTTCGCAGCAGGCAAAGACCGTTTCGACTGGAATCGGGCCCTTTACCAGCTTGGATAAGGTTCGGGGGCAGGTAGTCCGGGCACGGGTGGTTGAATAACTGTGCGTCCGCTTGGACTGAGGGGTTCAGGCCTCTTTGGCTCAACTTGGCCCTTTATCTTCATCTCTTGCGACAACATACCGAGAACCACAGTGTGAGCCATTGTGTCTATATTGCCCGTCTGTGATGGGGATGTTATACAGTGTGCTGAATATCACCTGCGATTATCAGCATGGTGTCGATACGAGAGAGGGAGTTGAAAGAAAATGTTTTTAGTCGATAAGCCCTATATTTCAGATTTTTTTAAACAGACGATGATGGATAGCGGCATTCCTGTGGTAGCGACTGAGTTATCCAGACAGATGGATCTTTATGCCGGCACGAATCTGATCAGTGAATCCCGCGCGATCGAGATGGTACAACAAAACCAAAGTCTTCCGATCTACACAACCTCTGAGAATGCTATCAGCTGGATAACGGAGAACCTGTCTTTTAGTGATCTGCCAGACAAAATTGCACTGTTTAAGGATAAATTGAAATTCCGTCAATTGACGCAAACAATTTTCCCGGACTTTTATTTCCGCGGTGTCAACCTCAATGAGTTGCAAGATCTTCAATTTGATCAACTGCCCCTGCCATTTATCATCAAGCCGAGTATTGGTTTCATGAGCATGGGCGTTTACAAGGTTGCCAACGAGAAAGAGTGGCAGGCAGCCAAGGCGGCAATTGTTGCCGAGATCGATCAGGTCAAAGGCTTGTATCCCGACTCAGTACTGGACACCAATGCTTTTATTATTGAGCAATGTATTGATGGTGAAGAGTTCGCCGTCGATGTCTATTATAATGATGCGGGTGAGGCGGTTGTTCTGGGGATCCTGAAGCATGTTTTCTCTTCGGATGCTGACGTCAGTGACAGAGTTTATATCTCATCAAAGGAGATTGTTGAGGAGAACCTGACGGCATTTACCCGCTTTGCAGATAAAATTGGTCGTCTGGCCGGGGTGAAAAACTTTCCCGTACACATTGAGTTGCGTAAGGGGCGTGATGGTACCGTTCTGCCCATCGAAGTCAACGCAATGCGCTTCGGAGGCTGGTGCACGACCGCAGACCTGACCGCCATGGCTTATGGCTTTAATCCCTATCGGTATTTTTATGGACAACAAAAACCTGACTGGTCACAGCTTCTTCAGGGGAAAGAGGGAGTGCTCTACAGTATGGTTGTGTTGGATAACTCAAGTGGCTTTGAGATTGATGCCATCGCGTCGTTTGACTACGAAAAGTTGCTGACAAAGTTTAAGCATCCGCTTGAGCTCAGACAGATTGATTTTCGTCAGTATCCGGTTTTCGGTTTTCTCCTTTTGGAGACGCAAGAAGAGGATTTTGCCGAATTGCAAACCATCCTGGAATCTGATTTACGGGAATTTATCACCCTAAAATGAAAGGGAGTCTCATGTCACAGTCTATCTCATTTCAATATCCTGAACGGGTTCAACTGGCGCAGACACCGACTCCGTTGCAAAAAATGGAACGTTTAAGTGATCGTTTCGGAGTTGATATCTATTTTAAGCGGGATGATTACACCGGCACTGAGCTTTCGGGAAACAAAGTTCGGAAATTAGAGTTTCTGCTCCACCGTGCCCTGCAGATGGGTGTGGATACAGTGATTACTTGCGGCGGGGCGCAATCCAATCATTGCCGTGCAACTGCTTTTGCGGCCAAACGACTGGGGCTCAAGACGGTGCTGCTGTTGCGCACCCCGAACCCCGCTCAGCCACCGGCGACCGAGGCCAATATTTTACTCGATTATCTTGCTGATGCTACGGTTATCTGGATCACACCAGAACAGTATCAACAGCGGAATCTTTACTTTGCCCGGCAGGCAGAGCAATTGGTAGCGGCCGGTGCTTGCCCATATATTATCCCGGAAGGGGGTTCTAATGCCCTCGGCGCTTGGGGTTATGTCTCTGCTGTTGAAGAACTTGTCAATGACGTGAAAGAGCTGGATGCTTCAGTCGCAGCTACAACGACGGTCATCTCAGCAGTCGGATCAGGTGGAACCACGGCTGGATTGGTCTTGGGTAATAAGCTCTTTGCTGCGGGTTTTCGGGTCGTCGGTGTCAATGTCTGTGATGACCGGGAATATTTCCAGCGGGTTATCGGCACGATCATGGATGACTTTCAGGAGCGATATTTACCACAATCTATTGTTTCGCCGGCGGATATAGAGATTCTCGATGGTTATGTCGGTAAGGGATATGCGTTATCTCAGCCTGCAGAACTGGAGGCGATTAGAGACCTAGCCCGTTTAGAGGGGGTGGTGCTGGATCCTGTTTATACTGGGAAAGCTTACTTTGCCATGATTTCTGAACTGGAAAAAAATCCGCAATGTTTTGGCCCAAGGATTGTCTTTGTGCACACCGGTGGGCTGTTTGGTTTATTCTCTATCGCCGAGCAGATGGCAGCGGTATTGTAACTGTCTTTGTAAGCGTCACCCTGCTTGTATGCGGAAAAAATATATCTGCTGCATATTTTTATATACACCCTGGTATTTAAATAAAAATATTAAATATCAGGGTGTTATCTGTTCATCCCTGTTATCTCTGCTGTTTTGAACCCTCCTTTGCGTATATTTTTTTTATACACGCTACCTCGAGAACGTTAATCCTCGAAGTTGCAGATGAAGCATAATTATTAATAAAACTAGGAGGTTGAATGGTTTTTTTTGATGGATTATATGGCTTGGCATGGACGCTGCTATATCTCCAGTTGTAAGCGTAAGGCCAAAGTCACCAAGCAGCAATAAAACATATAACCCTGACTTAATCATTTCAAGGAGATCATCATGAAAGCTATCATCGCAACCCTCAGTTTGATTTTGTTCGCCGTACCTGCCTTTGCTGTGGATACAAGCAAGACCTATAACAGCGGCATCCTGGTTCTTCTGTTTGTCGGTTTCTGTGCGTTGTTGATCATTGCTCAATTGGTTCCTGCTGTATTAGCTCTGTTTGGTCTGACCAAGGAGGCCGCCAAGCAAAGTGGCCGGAAAACAGTTTCGGCTAAGAACTAAAATATAAGAGCAAACTCCATTTCACAAAAAGGGCAGCCAACCGGCTGTCCTTTTTGCATTGTAACTTGATCACAATGGAGTTGCATGGATAACGATCAATTTAATTTTGATTTGTTGGGTTATTTCTCTGGTTGTTGGTGCTATATTCGCGTTCCCACTGCTTACGATATTTTAAGGGTTACTATGAACCAACAACTATCTGGAATTTTGTTCGGCCTTGCTGCGTTTACCACCTGGGGCTTTTTACCTGTTTACTGGAAGCAATTGCATGATGTCGTCCCGTTTGAGATTATCTGTCATCGGATTGTCTGGTCTTGTCTTTTTCTCTGTTTGATTATCAGTTTTCAGCATAGATGGTCCGAAGTCAGACAGATTGCCAGCAATTCAGCAAATCTGAAAAAACTCTGTGGCAGTGGTCTGCTGATCGGCTTGAATTGGTTTATCTATATTTGGGCGGTCAATACGGAGCATGTTATCGAAACCAGTTTAGGTTACTACATTACGCCGATGGTTAATATTTTGCTCGGTTTTCTGTTGTTGGGTGAGAAATTCAACCGCTTGCAGTTGATGTCGATCCTTTGTGCATTGGCTGGCGTCAGCTATTCATTGTTGGCTTATGGTGATTTACCGCTGTTTGCGCTCACGTTGGCATTTACTTTTGCTTTTTATGGTTATGCCCGTAAAAAAATCCAAGTCGCACCGATTCCCGGTTTGCTGATTGAGACCTGCGTATTGCTCATTCCTGCGTTGGCTTATATCTGTTACCGGCAGATCTTTTTTGGCAGTCTCTTCTTTGTCGATCTTAACATCACCCTTTGGCTGGTTGGCGCAGGTGTTGCGACGAGTTTGCCCTTACTCTGGTTCGCTGCTGCTGCGAGAAAGCTGAAGCTTTCGACGGTAGGGATCTTACAGTACTTAGCGCCGACAATTGCTTTTACTCTGGGAGTGTTTGTCTACCGGGAACCATTTGATTGGCACAGTGGGATAACTTTTACGCTGATCTGGTTGGGGGTATTTATTTACTGTGCCGATTCTATTGTCCGAACGTATAGGTTTTAGCCGTTCAATCTACCAGGGGATCTTCCCCCTCTTGCCAACCGGATAAATATCTCTCGACCAGATGAAAATCTTCCCCTTTATGTTCGGTCAGGGTGACGTACATATGCTCCTTGGGGATATCCCAAGTCCTCTGCAGCAGGTCCATAAATCCTAAAGTCAAAGTCCTCCGCTGTTTCATGGTCCGTCCCTCGCGGATATCGGCATTGACGACAGCAATTCCTTTTTCTGGTTCTTTTACTCGACCTATGGACAAATTATGAGTGCCGAATTCACGAATTGAAATACTGATATGGTCGGTGCCAGTGTCCATAATCTCGGAAAATAACTGACGGACCTGTTCGGAAAAATCCATTTTGTCTGCATCCGTTAAGGATTGATTTATCTCAAACTGTAGATGTGGCATAAAGACCTCCAAAGAGTCGGTTGTGATGCTGTTGTCAACGCAAGTGTGTTTGTTTGAAAAGTATAGCAGCTACCGTTTTAATCGCTCTGGGCTAATAAATAAAATATCTCCAGATAAAAAACTTTATACACCCAACCTTTGAGTGAAATCCCTTTTATATCAGCGCCTTAAGTGTTTTTCTTTGGATTTTTCTCCCAGTTATTGTTGTCTTGATGTATGTCAATTATATACAAGATAGCTATTTGCATGCCGTGATATTCTCAAGTTGAAAACTTCTTTTTCAATAAATACAGGGGGTTAATCTTTAAACGTTGATATTTTGCAGACTTGGCACGTGCTGTGCTTATCTTTAATCACAAGAGACGGAATAAAAATAAATCTTTTATATAGATGGAGGACATTATGAAAAACACCTTACGCAACACTTTGATTGCCCTGAGTTTTTTTTCTGGATCCGCTTTTGCCGCAGATCAAGGAAGTGCTGGTGGGGGGAGTTTGCTGCTCTCATTGTTTATCGGCTTCTTTGCCCTGATTGTGGTCTTTCAACTGGTTCCAGCTACAATCATGCTCATCGGGATAATAAAAGGATTGGCTGGTAAGAGCAGCAAGGAAGTGAAATCTTCACATTGATTCCTAGGTCCCTAAGTGGAATCTTTAAGATAGAAAGGTGGCAATTATGCAAGGTCTATTGATAGCAAATAAAAATCAGGGATCCCGGGAGCAATTGGCGAGCCTCTTTAATGCCAGTGATTATCAGGTGACAACAGTTGATGCTGTTGCGAATGCTCTTGAAGGAATTATCAATAAAGATATTCAGGTGGTTGTGATTGATGGTCACTACGATGAACAGAATATTGTCAAGTTGATTCCATTGTTGAAAAAATGTAACCGCAATATTTCGATTATTTTGGTTTCAGATGAAATGCCGATTGAGATGGAGCGTCGGATTCGTAAAGAAGGGATTTTTTATCACGCACTGAAAACGGTTGGTGAAGATAATGGTGAAGAGATTCGTCAGGTCGTCAGCTACGCATTTAAAAAATATGCCGAAAATACAGCTATCAAGGCGAATAAAAAGCATAAGGCGAAGGCGATGTTTCCCGTTAAATCTGCCTTGTCGACGATTGCTATGATCATGATGTTTGTTAGTCCTGCATTTGCTGTTGATACGACGCAAACCTACAACAGTGGCATTTTGGTCCTGCTGTTGATCGGTTTTTGTGCGTTGCTCATTGTTGCCCAACTGGTCCCTGCGGTGCTGGTGTTGGTGGGGATGACCAAGGCCGCCGTGCAGAGAACTTCCCCGCGGGCGCAAAAGTCGAGCAGCAAGTAGACTTGATCTCTTTGACACGATCGCAAGGGGCTCCCATCGGGAGTCCTTTTTGCGTTGCTGTCACGATTGGTTTCGACCACATGTTTGGCATTCGTCATTGTCGATAATAATCAAGACAGAGGAAGCCCTTGCGGTCTATTTGAATATTCTCTATATTGTTTATTTACGCCGAACGAAGGTTCATTTTCTAGACAGGATGATCCATTTATGCCGAAGACCAAGAAGAAAAATGGCAACGCTGTTGACCTGCGACAAACAATTTTAAAGACGGCCCTTATCCTTTTTACCAGTAAAGGATATTTTAATACCTCTGTTCACGATATAAAGCGGACAGCAGATATTAGCATCGGTGCGGTTTATCATCACTTTAAAAGCAAGGAAGAGATTGCCAAGGCGATCTATGCAGAAATGCTCGAAGTGATGACGAAGTCGATGGATGAGATCATGGTTCAATACGATTCGACTCAGGAACGGGCTAAAGCAATCATGAGAATGCTCTTTGATTGGGCTGAAACCAATCCTGCCGAGATGGAATTTATGCTCCACGCCAAGCATAAGGAATTTATGCCTTCAGCCATTCCCGTTTGTTCTTCCCGCCCTCTGGCAATGATGCGCGAAGTTGTCCAGACCGGAATCAATAACGGTGAGATCCGGGAAATGGACGTAACCCTCGCGGCAACCTGCCTGTTTGGCGGCATGTTCCGGATGATCAATTTGCGTCTTGATGGTATTTTTAAAGAACCACTTCCCCCCCATCTGGAAATGGTCTGGGATTGTGCCTGGAAAGGTGTCGCCCGCTAAGCAGTTGCTATTCGACCTGTTGAGAGGCCGAAAAACAACAGTCTGGTTGCAGCATGAGATCAATATTATCCCCATTCCCCCTTTTTAATTTCCCCGTAAAATAAAAAAATTAAATTTATTTAGCAAAACGAGCGTTCGGTCTTGACTTTTGTTTGAGAGGCTATTATTCTCTTCGCGTCAGGCCGAACGAGCGCTCGGTTTGCAATCGTTTGATTGGCAAATCTATGCGCTGATACTTGGATTTTTAATGGTATTAAGAGGATTTATGCGCACAGGTACATTCCCCTTAAATCGACACAGTATTTCGACCCTTCTTTTTAACCCATCCGTTCAGAATGGGATCATCTCCATCATTTATATCAGACAGGCTGAAACAGAGTCTTTTAACAACGTAGGAAATATCCAACAGCGAGAGAGTTGGCTTCACAATATATTCCCAATGAGGGATTTTTTCGCGCTGCTGACTGGATATATTTTTTTATTCTGCCACAGACCGAGCGTTCGGTTTTTTTCTCAACCCTTCATCTTTAGAAAGGAGCGCTTTAACCGATTCTGAATCGTCAGAACCGCTGCCACGTAAGAATTAAAACAACAATGGAGGAAAATATGATTAAAAGAGTTTTGTTCGTAGCTAGTCTCAGCGTGCTGTTAAGTTTACTTCTGGCTGGTGGTGTTTTCGCTAGCTCACATGGCCAGAGCAGTCATACAAGTGTTCAACCTAAATCTTATGCAAACCCCAAAAATGCCAGCCAATGTCTCGTATGTCATGGTCAACTGGATTATTTACGTTCAGTCACCGCAGACACTAAAGATGGTTATGGCCATGATGTTGCGGCTGAAACTGTGGCCCAAGGATTATATGTCGGCCCGGAATTTGTTAACGACCGCATCCATGGTCGGCAATCTTGTGAGTTCTGTCACGGTGGCAATCCTGACGCGACTGATGTCAAGCTAGCGCACGAAGGGATCATTAAAGATCCAACGGCAGATGGGGGGCAAAAGATTTGCGCATCTTGTCATCAGGATATTGTCAAGAATGCCCAGACTTCAATCCATTTCAATATGACCGGTGTTCGCAATAAGCTTTCTGCTCGTCTCGGCAAGACTCATGAGAAAGAAGTTGTGGTGGGGCAAATCATGGAAGGGGACTGTCTGGCTTGTCATGCGACCTGTGGCACCTGTCATATTGGTACCGCCCCGATAGCTAATGCTGGGCTGCAAGCCAACCATAAGGTCGAGGTCAAGCCTGATAACCTGCAAGTTTGTATCCCTTGTCACCATCTGGCAGGCGCTGGCTTCTTTACCCAGGAGAAAAATCTCCATGTCGCCTTGGGAATGGACTGTAATTCCTGTCATCGGAGCGAGCAGGAATATCATGGTCGTGGCGGTGATCAAGAACAACTGGGCATGATGAGCCCGGGGCTGATCAAAGCCAGCTGTTATGATTGTCATCAAGATGCGGCGACAACAAACGAAGCCCATGAAATTCATGGCGAGTTCGTTAGCTGTCAGGCTTGTCACGGGACTGAGTATGAATCCTGTGTCGCCTGTCACAACCGGGTCCCTGAAGATGAGCATATCTTTAAGTTAGGTGAATTCGACGGCAAAGTTTATCCCATGGTTCATACCACCGGGACAACTTCAGCTGATGCTTTTAACCACATGGGGATTCATCTGCAGCAGAAAGACCTTGAGTCTAAGGCTGCCTGGGTTCCTTACACAACTCACTTCTTGCAACTTGCTCCGATTCACAAAGAAGGTGGAAAGGTGATGTGTGAAAACTGCCACGGTAATGATGACATCTTCCTGCAAGAGAAAGACCTCTCGTATCCAGAACTGGAAAAGCAATTGTTGATGGATGCGCCACGGAAGCTCAGTAAAGATGAACTGCAAGACGCAATGAAGTAAAGCCCAAGGCCCTCTCGGATTTGATGAAATCTGCGAGGGCCTTAATTTTTTGAGCGACACCTCATAATGAGGTGAGGAGGTTATATGAAGAAGTTTCTCGTGACGTCGATGTTTTGTTGTGCCGCAATGCTTCTGCCATGTTTAAGCTATGCGACCAATGGTGATAATCTGATTGGTGTTGGCCCGGTTTCACGTGCTATGGGTGGAACTGGGATCGCCGCACCACAGGATGCAATCAGCGCAACCTTCAGCAATCCTGCGGCGATGAATGTTGGTCCTTATTGTCCCGAATCGCAATTTGATTTTGCTTCAACGTTTTTTGCCCCAAAGATTGACGCCAAAGTGACGATCAATAATGGCACTCCACTCACCGCCGATTCGGATCAGAAGGTCTACATGGTGCCGGCATTTGGCATTTCGACCCCGATTAACGATAAGATGCGGGTTGGTTTAGCCGCTTACGGGGTGACCGGGCTAGGAGTTGATTATCGCGATACCGATATCGCTAACACCGGTGCGGTTGATTCGACTCAGTTGATGATTTTAAAGTTTGCCCCAACGTTTGCCTATCAAATCAACGAAAAGCTCTCGGTGGGTTTTGCCGCACATCTGGTCAATTCTGCTCTGGATCTGGACAATGGGACCTCTGGCAACTATGGATTTGGCGGACAACTCGGTGCTATTTATCAACTGACAAACGCATTTTCCATTGGCGCGACTTATATGAGCCCGATCAATGCTGACCATCAAAATGTCTATGATCTTGACGGTGATGGCACTATGGATGATTTTGCTCTGGAAGCCCCACAAACCCTCGGTTTTGGCGTCTCATATAGTCCTTCAGATCGTTTCCTCGTTGCTCTCGACGCGAAATGGCTTAACTGGTCTGATGCGAAGGGTTACGATGATCTGGATTGGGATGATCAGTACGTCATTGCGATTGGTGGACAATTCAAACCCACCGCCAAACTGATCCTGCGCCTTGGCTATAACTATGCAGAGAATCAGCTTAAAGAACATAGTAACTTTGATGGTACAACCACGGTAAAAATTCAAGGTAAGTCTGTTAATGCCTATGGTTATGAGACCTTGCGTATTATTGGCTTTCCGGCCATCTCTGAACACCATATCACGGTCGGTCTGGGTTATCAGATTACTGAAACCGTGAATATTAATCTCGGCTATATGCATGCATTTGACAGCAGTGTTAAGTCGAGCGGAACCATGCCTGATGGTACCCCGGTTGAGCTTGAATCGAATCTCAGCGAGGACGCGGTCGACTTCTCTCTGGCGTGGCAGTTTTAATTATCGTCGTCAATGGGCCTGGCAGTCTTTGATTGTCAGGTCCTTACGCTGAAAAATAGTCATTTTCTCTCCTCTGCAGAACCCTCCCGTTGTCTCTTGACCCTGCTTGCAGCCACAAATCCGTTTTAAATTTTGTTAGAAATGTCGCAAAGAAAAAAATTGAAATAAAATCTTGGCGAAATGTGTTATTTTTAGCGTTTAAAAAAATAATACTGGAGATGATCTATGACGATTCATGCTTGGTTCATGTACTTGATATTGGTCCTTGTTGCAGCGTCAACACCAGGTCCGGCTGTTTTGTTTATTATGACCAACAGTACATTACATGGATGGAAAAAAGCCATTTTTGCCGCTCTTGGTAATATTTCCGGCTTGTTGATTATGGGGATTATTGCTGTAACCGGCCTGGGGGCACTGCTCAATACCTCTGAATTGGTTTTCAATCTGGTTAAATATGCGGGAGCCGCATATCTTGCGTATCTGGGGATAAAGATGTTTTGTCAACGCGGGATCGATTTCAATCAGGTGCAGTCGTGTTTGCAACCAGAAGTGAAATCGGCAAAAAAAATGTTTGTTCAGGCATTGGGGGTGGCTTTGAGTAACCCTAAGGCAATCGTCTTCTTGACCGCGTTGCTCCCTCAGTTTATGCATGTCGAGCTGCCTATCTTGCCCCAATTCTCTATTTTGATTGCGACATTAATGTTCTTCTCGTTTGCCTTCCTTATGTTTTATGCTCTATTGGCCCACAAAGCCAAATTCTGGTTGATGAAGCCACGGCGGATGAAAATATTTGGTCGGGTCAGCGGATCAATTTTCGTAGGTTTTGGTGCCCTTTTAGCTACATCTTCACATCGTTAAAGGATAAATTACGTGACAACTCAATTAATACGTCCAGTTAGCCCAGAGCTCGATGCCATCCTTGGTCAAACCTTCCCAGTTCTTGATGACGGTTTTGTCCGTGTTGTTGATTATATGGGCAATGATTCCTCGATCGTACAGGCTGCTCGGGTCTCTTATGGTGACGGCACGAAAAAAGTTTCACAGGATCGCGCCCTGATCCGTTATCTGCTGCGCAACTACCATACAACCCCTTTTGAAATGTGCAGTCTGAAACTCCATGTTCGGGTGCCTATGGATACCTGGCGCCAGTGGATTCGCCACCGTACTGCCAGCGTCAATGAGTACAGTACCCGCTATTCCATTGCCATCGACGGTGCCCAAATGACAGCTGCGGACCAGTGGCGACAACAGGCGCAAGATAATAAGCAGGGTAGTTCCGGGTATTTTGATCAAAGTATCGGCCAGGAGCTTACGCATGCAGAACAGGAGTTGCACCGTTTGTCAAAAGAGGTCTACCACCATCGTCTTGATGGTGGTGTTGCCAGAGAACAGGCACGTAAAGACCTCCCCTTAAGTACCTATACCGAAGCCTTCTGGCAGATTGATCTGCATAACTTGTTTCATTTTCTCGCTTTGCGCATGGATTCTCATGCCCAACTGGAGATTCGCAACTATGCTGAAACTATTGGTGAGCAGATCGTCAGTCGTTGGGTTCCTCAGGCTTGGGAAGCGTTTAAGGATTACCGTTTTAAGCGGATGACCTTATCCCAGCAGGATCAGGAGTTATTGGCTCTGTTGGCGGGGCAGAAAAAACAGGCGGCTCTGGATTGGTGTAAAAACAGCGGCTGGCTTAAAGATAAAGACGGTCAACTCGTTTTATCGCGGGAAGCGCTGGAATTTGCAGACAAATTGACAACGTTAGGGATGCTTCCACCCTGGGAGGAATAACTTTTTCAGACCGATTGAGATCGCAATTATTTTGGCCGCTAACCAAGGACTTTGGTTAGCGGCCATTTTGTTGTTGATGCGAGTTGGCAGTTGAAGAACCTTATTCAGCGATTGATCCTTGTACTCCCTCAACAAAGAAATTCATGCTCAATAGTTCTTTGTCGCTATAGGTTTTTCCTGTCGGGAGGATGACATCTCCGGCTTGATCTTTGATCGGCCCAGCAAAGACCTGCATCTTATGCTCCATAAGAGCCTGTTGTTTTTCGGCTACCAGGGTTTGTACGGCTGCGGGGACTTTGTCGCTCAGAGGAGCCAGCTTGACCACACCTGTCTCCATTCCTGCCCAGATTTCTTCTGGTGTCCATGTGTCATTATGGACGTTGGTGGCAAATTCCTTATACAACACCCCCCAGTCCCAGATCGGAGCAGTCAAAAAAGCATTGGGGGCAAACTGTCTCATATCAGAATCATTACCGATGGCAAATTTGCCCCGCTCTTCAGCCGCTTGGAGTGTGGCTGGTGTGTCCTGATGCATGGAGAGGACATCTGCGCCGACATCCAGCAATGAATCTGCAGCATCTTTTTCCAGACCAGGATTAAACCATGTCTGAGTCCAGACAACTTTGACGGTCGCTTTGGGGTTTACTTCACGGACACCAATGGTAAACGCATTGATTCCTCTAATAACTTCAGGGATCGGGTAGGCGGCAACATAGCCAATATTGTCAGATTTGGTCATCGATCCAGCGACGATACCAGAGAGATATTTACCTTGATAGAAACGGCCAAAGTAGTTGCCCATATTGGCCGTCGTTTTGTAACCGGAACAGTGTTCAAAGGCGATATCTTTGAACCTGTTAGCGACCTCAACAGTTGAGTCCATAAACCCGAAACTGGTTGTGAAGATAAGGTTGTAGCCTTTGTTGGCAAGACCGGTAATGACTCGGGTTGCATCAGCCCCTTCAGGGACAGACTCGATAAAAGTCGTTTTCGTGACAAAAGGAAGCTCCGCCATCGCGATCCGTCCTTGGTCATGGGCATAGGTCCAGCCCCCATCACCGACCGGTCCTACATAGATAAAGGCCGCCTTCACATCCTTGGCATAAGCGGACGCTGCAAAGGCGAGGGAAAATAGCACGAGAAGCCCTACAATCATTTTTTTCATGGTTGTTTTTCCTTAGCTTAAAATTGTTATAGACAAGTCCCTATCGTTCTGACGGTTGATCAAACCAATGTTGCCGCTGCTAGGTAGCCCATCTGCGTGGCCGCATAGATGTCAGCAGGTGTTGCTGCATCGCCAATCAGTTGGACCGATTTTCCTGTGGCTTGAAGTTGTGCGTACAGATCATCCTCGGGGCACATTCCTGCAGCGATGATAACGGTGTCAAACGGAGCCCATTCTCCCTCTTTGCGGTGATGTTTATATTTGACCTGCTGTTTGGTGAATTCCAGCACTGTCGTATTGACAGAGATTAACAGGTTTTTTTTCTGCTCTAAACGCTTAAGGAGCATTTTCTTGGTGATCATTTCCATGTCGTTGCCAACCGTGTCGGTTCTCTTGGTAATGACCACATCGTAGCCCTCATCGGCAAGCATTTCAGCCGCCTCTATACCGACCATTCCAGCTCCGATAATCAAGATCCGTTTTCCTTGAACCGGTTTTGTCTTGGCGAAGAATTCCAGGCTGGTCATTGAATATTGGTCGTCAAGTCCAGTGATTTCAGGAATCATCTGTCGGGCCCCAGTGGCGACAATACAACAATCAAAGTTTTCAACTGAGGCCGCAGTGGCCGTGGTTCCCAAAAGAATATTAACGGCCTGCTTCTCTGTCTGCTGAATCAGGCTATGCAAAGGGCGGAGCATGGACTCTTTGTGGGGAGCCTTATAGGCCAATTCAAACTGACCGCCTAAGGTTGGATGCTTTTCGTACAGGGTAGCTTGATGTCCCATCATTGCCAGCTGTGTTGCTGCGGCCATTCCCGCAGGTCCGCCTCCGATAACTGCGACTGTTTTGGGATCTTTTGTTTGTAATGGTTGTTTATCGATGCGTGGATTGACAATACAACCAATGCCGCTGCCATTTTTAACATTGGCGAGACACCCCTGCAGGCAGTAGCCACAGGAGGTGATGTCGTCTGTCTGTTGGTGTAAAATCTTATTAACAAAGTTTGGATCGGCGATAAGAGGTCTGCCAAGAGCAATGCAATCGGCCAGATTTTCACGCTCATAGGTTTCAAGTTTATTGATATCTCCCATCCGTCCGGCGACGATGAGCGGGAGAGTTGTCTGTTTGCGTATGGCCTGGACGACTTCCTGCTGCTTCTGTTCTGGCAATGCCATATGGTTGTAATACCAGGGCGGAGTGTCACAGGCATTACCGAATCCGCAGTGGATGGCATCAAAGCCATATTCCTGCGCCAGTTTCAGAATAATTCCGTTATCTGCCGGACCAAAACCGCCATCGACAAACTCACTCCCTGAGATTCTGACTAAGACCGTTAACTGTTGTCTTTCTTCACGAACAATGTCAAAAACTTCTTTCATGAATAGTGATTTGTCCCGTCCGTAGATGTCTTCGCGCCGGTTGGTGCGCGGAGAGAGGAACTGTTGGATGAGATAACCGTGGCCCGCCTGGATTTCAATAGCATCAAATCCAGCGGCAATTGCGGTTCGGATCGCCCGGCGATAGCCACTGAGGATCCCTTTAATTTCGGCCTTTTGAAGAATTTCCGGGGTCTGACCAGTCGCGGGGCAGGGGACAGCTGACGGAGCCTCTGCTGCCATCCCTGTCGCTTTCGGGTTGGCGGCACGACCTGCATGATTGATGTTCAGGCAGGCCAGAGTGTCATTCTGATGGAGAACAGTGACAATCTTTTCCAGATTCTTTTGACTCTCCGGCAGGTGAACCGTGAGTTGTTTCGGGTGCTCTTTCCCCGATTTGCTGACGGCGACGGGTTCCAGGATGATCATTGCCACGCCACCTTTTGAGAGGTTGTCATAGTAGATCAAGTGCCGCGGGGTGACTTCCCCTTTAAGGTTGCCATAGGCGCTTTTTACCGGAGCCATGATAAATCTGTTTTTCAGCTTTAATTGGCCAAGTTCAAACGCTTCTGAAAATTTCATCTTTACCTCCTGATAAATCTCTTGGTTCTTATTTATAGTAAAAATTGAATATATGTAAAATTGGCTATCTTTCTGTATACTCTTGCTTATTGTGACTGTCAAATGTAAACATGGCAGGTTTCAAAACAATGATGACCAAACGTAGACAGGACAGCTATTTAGCTGTCCTGTCCAGGATGTTTTGAAAATTATTGGCGTTCTTTTTACAATCGTAATGAGTTCGGGTGATGTCCTTCAAACTCCGGTTGAACGGTATGACAGACGGTACAATCATTGCCAATGGGGCGGTTGTTACCCTGGTATTGTAACGGTTGGATACTGTCACGGTTGGTCCCGAACTTATTCAATGTTGCTGGATATACCGCATGGGTGCTGCCATGACAAGCCTCACACATCATGGCCTCCATTTGATCGTGGCGATTTCGGTACAACCCTTCAGCGTTTTCTGTCCAGGTGTTGAAAGCATCGGTTGTGTTCCCCATTTCAAACTCCTCATGACAATTGAGGCAATCCGGTTCATTGAGCCAAGGGAGACGTGGATTAATCTCGGCAACAGTCTCAACAACTCGCGGTTGCAAGTTTTCCATTAATCTGGCAGCCCCTTTTTTGCCAGCATCCAGTTCATGTTTCAGGAGACTAAGTGAATGGTCTTCCATGGTGCCGTGACAGTTAGTGCAATCCATAAATTCGGAATGGTGACTGCGGAAGCACTGTGTCGGGCCATCGGGACGTGAAGGGTGACATGCTGCGCAGGCCTGCATCCCTTCCCGGTCGGTGAGGAAGTTGGCATGCCAGCCATGAATCGCTGCAGGGAAATTCAGGAGTTCAGGGTTGCCTTTGGTCCCCAATACCGGGTCAGCATGACAGGATTGACAGAGCATCGGTTCCCCATTTTTAGCCCTCTCAACGAGGTTGGTGCCGCTGTTCTTATCGTGGGCAACGAGGACATCAAGACTGGTTTCATCAGAAAAACCAGCCACCCCATCGACTCGCCAACCACCATCATGACAATTTTTACAGCCCATCTCGGTGGAGGTCGGAGCGACGGTTTTGGTAGTCATTAATATTTTCCCGGTCTCCTTGTCTTTAGCCGTGATGGTAAAGATCGGATAGGGGTTGTAGCTGCCATCCGCAGGATAAGGGACCACTGGAACAAACGCTGCGGTGAAGGCACGATGGTCCTCTGCGAGGGCCATTTTCCCGGCAACTTTCAAGCCGCTCACACCAACACCGGGGGCGAGATCTTTGCCGAGCAATTTATCGGCAAATTCCCAAAAACGGACTTGTTTTTCGGGATATTCAAAACCTTCTTCGACCTGATAGGTGATTTCAACCCCCTCAGTAATAATTTCTGGAGAATCGCCACGTTTTACCAGCTGAGCATAGAGGTCATTCGCGGGAGGTAACAGAATCCAGTAGGGGTCGCTGTCAGAGACGCAATGCATGCCCAGGTTATTCCATGCCAGCAGCACGTAGTCATCTTTTTCTTTGTCGAAGGCAGGAATAGCGACGGGTAGCTCTTTGGCTTCCACAACTGGATTCCCCATGTTGAGATCATCAACTTGATTCAGGCTGTAGACAATATAGCTGGCGAGAGCAAAGCGCTCTTCACGGGTCCCCATGAAGTGAGGCATGTACTGATTTAGTTTGCCGAGACCGTTGAGTTTTGAATCCATACCGAAGACACTGTCATACTTTTTAACCAGTGGCTTGATGTCATTGAGGATGCCATCGACAGAGTGACAGGCGCTGCATTGAAACTTGAAGAGGTCCCGACCGGCGGCGATAAGATTTTGATCACTGACGTCTGAGTTCTCGGTCCATTTTGCCGTGGCGAGGAACCCGGCTTTCTGGATGTCAGGAACATCTTTGGTGTAAACCTGATTGGCATACATATGATCATAGATAATGTAGGGGTGGCGTCCCCCCTCACGGACAAATTCAAACGCACCAAAATAGATCAGAGCTATAGCGACGATGACAAAACTGAAGAACCGCTGAAAGCTGTTGGGTAAGCGGATTGCCATGATCATTGAGGCGATAAACAGAAGGGGCATGACCCAGGCCAGCAGCAGTAGGAAGTCGCCCACCTGCGGTGATTTTTCAAGGATCAGGGTTATCGCTGGTTCCGGGATGGCTTTAAAGTACCACCAACCACCTAAGATCATCAGGATAAAGGGGAAACCAACCCAGGCAGAGCAGGTGCGCATCACTTTTTGACGCAGGTTTGCATCTTTAACAAAGGAGGCGGTAATAAAGCCGAAGACTCCACACAAGGTCAAGGAGATGCCGGTACGGAAAATCAATGAAGGCCACATGGTCGGATTGAAGAAACCCGACCAGAAGTTGTGGTCTTCAATCCATCCGCCGGGGGTCAACATGAAGCCGATGATGCCATTGATCAAAAACAGTGACATCCAGGCGCTGAAGAAGTAGAGCCAGCCGATGATGATATGGTTCTTGCGGTCCATCTTGCCAAAGGTATAGAAGTAGATAAACAGGGCGACAATTTCGGTGACGAAGAAGACCCACTCCGCTGCCCAGCCAAAGACGAAGATATGGATAAGACTGGATGTTGCCGCAGGATTCAAGAGGGCGATTGTCCACCAGATGCCGACCCCAGTGAGACCACCAAAGACCATTGAAACCAATAGAAAGAATTTGCTGTGTTTTTTGACATAATCGAGTAAGCCGGCGTCATCGTCCTTGTAGGCCTTTTTTTCCAGCATGATCAGATAGAGCCCGCCGCCAACGGCAAAGTGGGCGACCAGAACGTGGACGATTGCGACAAATGCAATCAGAAAACCGCCACCAAAAGTTGTGAGTTCCCAGACTGGATAGTTCATTTTGTGACCTCCTTGCGGCAGCCAAAGGCAAGTTTAAGCATGTAACCAATTAAAAGTAGTCCACCAGCAAAGACGAGCAGGAAGAAAATCAGAGGAGAATACTGTGGTTCAACAGTCAGATCCGAAAGTTGAAAATAGGGTTGTAGATAGGCGGACCGGACCAGATCACGCATAATGACCATCACGATTAATGTCACCAGGGCGATGGCAGAGGTGAGAACAACCCGTTTTTTATAACCGAAATAAAGTGCTGTAAATCCAAGAATGATTCCAGCTAATAACAGAATGGTGCTGAGAACGCTGCCGCCCATGAAGATCATCATCACGTTTTTAGGCAAGGCAAGCAGAAACCAGAAACCGATAAAAATTTGCATAGCCGTGGCGTACGTGAAATAGGTCATCCCCTGCGCAATTAGAAAATTTTGATCGACGTTACTTTTCGTGAAACGGAAATGACCGACAAGGGCGAGGAACAATCCTGCGACCGCGACAGACCCAACGACAAAGTGGAGATAGCGAGGATACAATGTGGGATCGCTTAAGTTCAGCAATGTGCCGCCACCATTACTGAAATAAGCTTGCCACTTTTCTGGCTGGAGCATCAGGGTCATATTGTTGCTGAAAAGGAAGGCGACAAAAAGCAAAATGAAGACCGAGAATTCCAGTAAAAAGATGCGTGGATTTCCTAAGGCCTCAAACTTGAAGTCATAAATATAGGCACTGTAGTAGGCCAGAATCACCAGGCCGAAGATGGAGAACCACCAGACAGCCATGAGAATCGAACTGCTATAAATGAACTGACCGTATAAAACCTGAACAAACAGCAGTGGTGCAACTCCCATGTTAACTGCAAAGGCGATGGTGTATGGCCATTTATAACCGAACTCTTTGCCTAATAGGGTGTTTTGCTGGTCACCGCGCAGAGCACTGAATAAGGCAATGATGCCGCCACCGAGCATGGCGTTCATGACCAGAACGTGTAGCAGGAAGGTGAGCAAAAGCAGAACATAGAACCAGCCCCAGGGCGCGGAAATGGCATCAGGTGTGGGAATCAGTGTAGCAGGATTCATCGATTCTTCTCCAAAATGTTGGCTAGAAAGAGGTTTTCTTTCGAAACAGGCGTCTTTGTGAGAAATTACCCGAGAAATTTAGCACAATGGCTGAAGAGATAACAACATTATTACCCTATGAATGTGTGCCTATTTGGCTTCTTGTTGTAAGAGTGCGGGTCTGTTATCTTAACTGACTCGTCCTATATTACGCTCTCAAGGAGGTTGTTTATGAAAATCACTTCGTTAGATCAGGTTCCTACAATACCGATGTCGATGGAGGGGGCGGTTAATGTTGCCAAGCAAGTCCCTTTGGGGAAGACCGATGGAGCTCCGAATTTTTCTTTTCGGGTTTTTACGATCAGCCCGGGAGGCAATACTCCTTATCATATTCATGATGTGGAACATTTAAATTATATTCTTCAAGGTGAAGGGGTGTTGGTCGATGCTGACGGTCACCAGCATCCGGTTAAAGGGGGAGATTTTTCCATGGTGCTTCCGAACGAAAAACATCAGTATCGCAACTCTTCAGCGACTGAGGATTTCAAGTTTATCTGTGCCGTTCCCTTGGCTTATGAATAGTTAACATCTGAAGTTTAATCCTGTCTGAGCGGTTATTTGTTTGTCGATTTTCCCTCCTGTTGGGCCGCTCCGTTTATTGCCAATAAAATCTCACTGTTTGTGACCTGAGGGTTTTTTGCATATTTGCGAAAAACCCTCAGACTGTTTTCAGAAATGCAAAATAACGTTTTCTATTTAAATATAAAGAGGATGTTTTTTAATTTAATGTCAAGAAAACCGGTCAGTTATAAATAAAACATAGTTCTGTTTTTCTGTTTGGTTTAGCCGGTGAGGAGAGTTGCCTTTTTGCAATTATGCGAAAAAAGCGATTTTCGCCCGAATGGGTAAAGACCACTAACTTACTGTAATTAAAGGGACTAATAATCTTTCGATTTGGTACGTAGTTTGCGATGAAGGGGGCATGCACATTGTGGTGCTACGGGAGGAATTTATGGCGATATGTCCGTACTTTGACCAAGACGAAAGATTTTGTGATGTCGGTGAAGATTATATCTCTCCATATGATGTTGTGGCGATGTCGCATTTCTGCTCCTCCCGCTATCGGGAGTGTGAAAAGTTCGACCTGTTAGCCCGGAGGTATCCTGAAGTTTTGGTGCAGACGGATTCCCGGATTAAATCGTTGCAACAACCAGCCGTGTTGTCACCGGTTTCAGCGGCTGTGTCGCCGCGAGTGAGTTCTTCCGTAAATACTGTGCCTTTGAAGATAAAATTTAATAACAGGTGGCCGTTGTCTCACCGCCTTGCACACATGATATCTCGTCGAGATCCTATTCAATACCATTCCGCGAATGTCGCAGAGGTTGATTCTTTGACAGCGGAACTGCCAACTAAGGAGAGAAAATCTATGCAACCACAAAAAATCAAAAACCGCGGTCTGCAGGTGGTGCTGGCCGGCACTGGAATTAACCTGGCCTTGGGCATACTTTACACTTGGAGTATTTTTAAGAGTGCCATTGTCGATTCCATTGCCACTGGTGGACCGGGGGCTTTTACCTGGGATGCTGCAAGTATCAATGATCCGTATGCCGTCGCTTGTCTTGCTTTTGCGGGAGCCATGATTCTTGCGGGTAAATGTCAAGACAAGTTTGGCCCCCAAGTCACCTGTGCGATCGGTGGTTTGTTGGTGGGGGCAGGATTTATCTGGATTTCTCAGACCACAAACTATTGGGCCTGGGTTGTTGGCTTTGGCATGTTGGCCGGAACCGGGATTGGGTTTGGTTATTCGGCGGCAACTCCTCCCGCTTTGAAGTGGTTCTCGCCAGCGAAAACGGGATTGATTGCCGGGATCGTTGTCTCTGGTTTTGGCCTTGCGTCGGTGTATATTGCCCCCTTAGCCCGGTATTTGCTTGCTGAAGTAGGTTTACAGCAATCAATGATGTATTTTGGGATCGCTTTTGCTGTGGTTGTCACTGGCTTGGGAATGCTGGTGTCAAATCCACCCGCAGATTTTGTTGCTGATCCGCAGCAAAAAACAGTTTCTAAGGCTGTGACGGCCGCGGTGATTGATCTTAAACCTTCACAACTGTTTACCAACGGTAAATTTTATACCCTCTGGTTATGTTTCTTTATCGGTTCCGGTGCCGGACTGATGGTGATTGGTAGTGCCAAGGGTTTAGCCAAGGCGTCAATGGGGGAGATGGCTTTTCTTGTCGTGGTGATCATGTCCATTGGTAATGCCGCTGGCCGTTTGATTGCCGGAGTCGTTTCAGATAAAATTGGGCGAGCAACAACATTATGTATCGTGCTGGTTTTCCAGGCCTGTATGATGTTTGCTGCCATTCCCATCTTGGGAAGTGATGGCTCCAGTCCGATTCTGGTGGCATTGTTGGTAACCGCGATGGTCTTTAACTATGGGACGAACCTGTCACTGTTCCCCTCCTTTGCTAAAGATTACTGGGGGATGAAAAACTTCGGCATGAATTATGGGTTGCTGTTTTCAGCCTGGGGCATTGGTGCTTTTGTTCTGGTGCGCGTTTCTGAAATGCTCAAAGTAAAGACCGGCAGTATGGAATCCTCTTTTATTGTCGCAGGAGTTCTACTCTTGGTGGGGGCGATGATGTCAATGTCGCTGCGCCCCAAGAAGGTGGCTGTACCGGCGAAAGAATCGGTTTTTGTCGAAGAGGAAGAATTGGTTCTGCAAAAAGTTCAGGACTGATTGTTTGCTGAATCTGTGTGTTGAAAGGACCTTGTCTCAAGCAAGGTCCTTTCAATGCGTTTCTGTACCACGGAGTCCTCCATGACCGACTACTATTCTCCAGAGCAAAAGCGGTTGCCCCGTTCAGGTCTGCTGGCACTGGCAATGAGTCTGATGGCTTATGTTGTCTGCATGTCCGGGTTGTTCGAATCGTCGGCGACCTTGATCGGCATTGTTCTGCTGGTGACCGGAGCAATTCAAATCCTGATCGGGATGCGTAGTCAACAGCAGGGACACCCCTATGCTGCAGCAACATTACTTCCCTTCGGGATGTTCTGGTTATCCATTATCGGTTATGAAATTTTTCCCCGAATCGGCATCGGTCTTCCTCCGAACGCCGTTGCAATGTTTTCTTATTTGAGTATCTGGTCCTTGTTCGTTGCCATCCTCTTTCTCCGCAGCTTTAGACAACGGTTAGCGATGCAATACCTTTACGGGACGATGATGGTCTGTTTAATGGCATTATCATTAGATCAGCTAAGGGAAGACTCAGTATTTCTGGCAATTGGCTGTGTCTTTGGCCTTTTTTCTGCGTTAGTAGCGGCCTATGTCGCTTTGTTGGCATTGCCAGAATGAATTTCTGGGTGCAGCAGTCTGGGAAGTTTTAAGCAGGTTTGATAAGCTTTTCGCAGGTGCAACCTTTTTGATGACAGGCAATCTTTTTGTCTGGGGCTGGGAAGATGAAATTAAGTCAACAGATGACTTTTTTAGGCTTGGCCGCATTGATTTATTATGCGGTGTTATTGGCGACTGGTGTGGTCAGTACCGAAGTCATGCCCCAGTTTTTGGTCTCTGCCTTTATCTTCTTATCATCGGGCCGCTTGATTCGTAACGGTGCCCGCAAGCGTTCTCGGGAAGATCTTGACCCCGATGCTGAAAAAAAACAGTCCCCCGAACCCAATTGGGCTTTACGTACACAGATCCTCAACTGGGTGATGGCGGCGTTTATTATTTGTGCCTTGGGAATCTGGATTATGAAGCCGGTTGGGGTTTCATTTCTTGAGTTGCTCTCTTTTAAATAATCTATTGATGTCACGACTTCAGTATGTCTTGTTTGCGAAGACCGTACTTTTTCAACTTGCGGTAGATGGTCGCCATGTTCATACTCGCCTTCTTCGCAGCCTCCTCAATGTTGCCATCCACTGAACTCAGCAGCTGCCGCAGGTAATCAATTTCAAAGTGGGCCAGTGCTTTGTTGTAATCATCACTATCGGTTAAGGTCTCATCGGTTTCGATAAACTGCGCTAGGGTTGTCAGGCTGATATGGGGCTCTGTCTCAATCGTGATGCAGGCTTCAATCACGTTCTTCAGTTGGCGGATATTGCCGGGCCACGAATATTCAATCGCCGCTTGTTGGGCTTCAGGGGAAAGTCCACGGATCTCGGTTTTGAACTTTTTATTCTGTGCAACGATAAAGTGAGCTGCTAGTAGCGGGATGTCAGGTCTGCGCTGACGTAATGGTGGTAAATGCAAATTGATGACGTTAAGCCGATAGAAGAGGTCTTCACGGAAGGTCCCTTTTTCTATCTCTTTTTCCAGGTCTGAGTTGGTTGCTGAGATCAGCCTGACATCAACACGGGTCGCGGTTGTCTCGCCCACCCGTCTGAACTCCTGTTCTTGGAGAAACCGCAATAATGTCTTTTGAATATTGAGGGGTAGATTGCCGATTTCATCCAGAAACAGGGTCCCCCCGTCTGCCGCTTTGAGAAGCCCCTCCTTGTCGGTATCAGCGCCGGTAAAAGCCCCTTTTTTGTGGCCAAAAAGTTCACTCTCCATGACCGAGTCAGGAATCGCTCCGCAATTAATCGCGATAAAGGCTTTCTCTTTGCGGGGTGAATTATAGTGGATGGCGTGGGCTATCAATTCTTTTCCGGTTCCTGATTCACCACTGATCAAGACCGAGGTGTCACGTACGGAAACCTTTTCAACCTTGTCGAGCAGATGTTGCAGTCGTGTCGAAGCGCCAACGATATTATCAAAATTAAACTTCCCTTTAAGCTCCTGACGTAGCTTTTGATTCTCTGTTTTGAGTTGGTTGTGATTCAGAGCATTGCGAACCCGAAATAGCAGTTCCTCCGGTTCAAAGGGTTTGGTCAGCATATCGTATGCCCCCTTGCGTAGAGCCTGAATGGACATCTCTACTGTGGCATAGGCGGTGATGACAATCACCGGGATATCAGCTTCAATCGCTTTGATTCTTTGTAGCACTTCCAGGCCATTGATTCCGGGCATTTTAATATCGCTAATAACCAGATCCCACAGGTTGGGACGAAATAATTCCACGGCCTCCAGCGGATTATTGAAGCTGCGTACGGCATGGCCTTCGTCCATCAATACCGCTGCCATCATGCGGCAGAGCCCCTCCTCATCATCAATAATCATAATTTTTTTAGCTGCCATAATAAGCCTTTAAATTCTTTGTCGATTTAATATTCTTCACGGGTTAGCGGTAAGCGAATGACGACTGTCGTCCCCTTGCCTGTCTCTGAATCGATGAAGATTTCTCCCTGATGCATTTCAATGATCTGTTTGGTGATAGCCAGACCCAGTCCGGTTCCTTTGGTTTTTGTTGTGAAGAACGGTTCAAAGATTTTTTCAAGGTTTTCCTCGGAAATACCTTCACCGTCATCTGAAAATTCGATGCGGACAAACTGATCACCGTCGAGACCGGTTGCAACCCGGATCTCTCCCCCTTCCGCAGATGCGGATGCAGCGTTGAGGAGCAGATTGATCGTTACCTGTCGCAGTTGGTCCATGTCAGCAGAAATCTTAGGGATATCCGTGCTAAAGTTTTCAATAACATTAATTTTGAACAGGTCAGAGTGATTGCTGGCAAAATCAATGATTTGACTGAGCAGGCGGTTGATGTCGGTGGGTTCAAGGACCGGTCGCGGTGTGCGTGAATAGCTCAGGAGGTTCTGAACAATTTTTTTGCAGCGTTTACTTTCCCGTTTTATCTCATGGATGAAGGCGTAGTTCGGATCTTCTGGGGTAATCTTTTTTTCCAAGTGTCCTGCATAGCCGAGAATGACTCCTAGGGGGTTGTTGATTTCATGAGCCACACCTGAGGATAAAACGCCAAGGGACGCCATCTTTCCCTGCTGGGCTAGGGTGGCTTCCAGTTCCTTGTTTTTTTTCAGTATGCGTGTCATCCGGTTAAAAGAGATGGCCAGCTCACCAATTTCATCATGACTGGTGACCGGCACCTGCTCATCCAATCGTCCTTGCTTAACTCTACGGATGACGGTGATCATTTTATGGATCGGATCGGTCATGACTTTGGAGGCTAAAAATAGTAGAAGGGTGGCAACAACTCCTATTAAGATTGGTAACAGCAGGACATATCCGGCAATGCGCCATTTAAGATTGTTGGCCGCTTGATAGAATTCATCTTCGTAGCTGCTGACAGCAATAATCCAGTCCCAGGGTGCAAAGTAGCGATAACGGACGATCTTCATCCGTGCTTTTTTATCCCCCTTGTTTAGCCATGGATAGCGAATCCAGCCATCTTTCTTCTCTGTCATCTCAGCGATAAATTTGTGCCCGGTGGTGTCTTGTTCGGAGATGAGACTTTGACCCTCTGCATCGGGATGGATGGTCATGACCCCGTCGCTCGTCATACAATAAACGTAGCCGGTGATGCCAACCTTTTTGCTTTTAATTTGTTGTGAGAGGGTGATCAGGGATTGTTGTTCAAATTCTGGATCATCGTATGTTTCATCCAGATATCCCCCGGCCGCGACGATCCAGTCCCATTGTGGGTAATATCGGAACGCGACAATTTTGTTGCGCGGGTGTTTGTCTCCCAGAGTTTCATTGCGCCAGGGATAGATGGTGTAGAGAACCTCTCCGGGCTTGGAATTAAGCGCCCGCTCGGCCAGTTCACGGATAAACAGACGACCATTTTTATCTTTTGCGCTAATAATGTTCTCCCCCTCACGGGTGGGATGAACCCTTAGCTCTCCTTTGCTGGTGACTGCGAACAGATAGCCGCTGCTGCCGATACTGACATCTTTGAAGCTGTTTCTGGTCGATTGCTGGGCTTCTGAGAGGCTGATATTGCCGAGATCGTATTGATGTTGTTGCTCATTGATCAACGTGTAGGCCAACTCGACCAGGGTTTTCATCTCTTGGCGAACGGTCTTTTTTTTGTCTTCGCGATAGACCTCGAATTGGCGATGATGACCATCCAGAAGGTCGAGGGTGAAGCTGGCCATGTGGTCAAGATCGGCTTTGCTCGCGTCAATGATCCCCTTATAGGCTTCGGTCGTGGCAATGTAACCGATCATCCCGCCCAGCAAAAAAATGGGGAAGACCAACAAAGGTAGGGTGATCACCAGCATTTTCCAGCGAATTTTCAGGTTATTGAAAAATGCAAAAAGATTGCGAATCATGCTTCCCCGCCAAGTTTGATCTCAATCAGCTTTGATCTTATGGAATAACAGTAAAGAACATACGAAGAATATGGGCGTTTATATCATGCCTTGAGGAGAGGTAAAAGGGTTCATCTGCTGCGGCTCCAGATATGAGGAGCGATCTTGGCGGTTTGCGTTGATGAATCGGATCCGGGGATAGGCTCTTTAGCATTCGTTCTGATGGCTTCTGTTCACCTTTGAAGTTCCCTTAAGGGCTCGGTGTCGATCAATTCCTGTCGTGCTATTGGAGCTGATCATCAATTCTTATTCAGCTCCAAAATACGTGCGAAAGCAAAAAGCAAGTGGTACATGTAAAGAAATCTTGCTTTATGGCTTTGAAACACATAAACTACCAGATTATTTTAAATGAGTATATAAGCTGAAGGCAAAATATCAGTGGCGTTTGTTAGAGACCATATTTTATTGCGGGTGTCGGAATTTTCCGGACACCCTCTTTGTATTTAAAGAGCCAGAGTATAGATCTGGCAGGCTTTCTTTTTCACAGGGGAATCTATGAATCTCAAAGATCAACTTATGCAGGATATGAAAGAGGCGATGAAGGCCAAACAAGCGGACCGTCTTGGAACGATTCGGCAGTTGCGCAGTGCCATCAAAAATAAAGAGATCGAAATACAACAAGAGCTTGATGATGACGGTATTCTTGGTGTGATCAGTACTGCAGTGAAGCAGCGTCGCGAAGCCGCACAGATGTACAGCGACAATGGCCGTCCCGAGTTGGCAGCTAAAGAAGAGGCTGAATTGGCGGTTTTACAGCAGTATCTTCCCGCCCAACTGGATGAAGCTGAAATTCGCAGTATTGTGACATCAGTGATTGCGGAGATTGGTGCAGCATCCATGAAAGATATGGGGAAGGTGATGCCGCTGGTTATGGCGAAGACGAAAGGCTCTGCTGATGGCAAGGTTGTCAATCAGTTGGTGCGGGAACTTCTGGCAGGGTAACGATGGAGTGATTCTTGGGGTTGGTTGATATTGTCATATTGGTGGTCCTTGTTTTCTTCCTTTTTAAGGGGATTTTCCGGGGGTTACTGAAAGAGGTTTGTTCGTTACTCGGGCTGGTTTTGGGTGGAGTCTTTGCTTTTACCTTTTACTTGCCCTTGGCGCAACTGCTGCAAGATTCTTTCAGCTTGCCAGATAAGCTGTGCGTCTGGGGCTCATTCCTCGCAATATTTTTACTTCTGGTTTTCCTTTTTGCCGTTATTGGTTTTGTCCTCAACCGGTTTGTTAAACTTATTTTTCTTGGTGGGTTTAACCGCTTAGCAGGGGCGATATTCGGGGTGGTCCAGGGTGTAGTGGTCCTGTCAATGATCGTCCTCGCTCTCAACTCTTCCGTTGCTCCCGATTTTGTCAGAGGGAAGATCAAGGCCTCACAGTTGGCGCCACCGTTTGCCACTCTCGGAGAATCAATATTTATGGGAAGCCGAAGTTTGATTGGACAATAATCAGGCGATGATCTGTAGTGAAACGGCAATGCAACGTCTGGAATATCCCCGGTTAAAGGGGCTTCTAGCCGGTCAAACTCAGTCAGAGCCAGGGCGTCTGTCTGCTGAGCAATTGCAGCCTCTGTCAGCTCAAGTTGATATTGAGGCCGCTTTGACTGAAGTGGATGAGGCTGTCCAATGTCTCAATGATGGCCAGGCCCCATCCCTTGGTGGTTGCTGGGATTTGACCGAGTTGCTTGGTCAGGTCCGGGCTGAAGGGAGTCTGATTGCCACTGAAGAGTTGCTGAAAGTTGTGCAGTCGTTGCGGGTTATGGAGGATTGTCGCCTCTGGTTTAAGACGCAGAGTCAAGATCTCTCTCTCGCGACTTTAGCCTTTAACATAACTCCTCTGGCTGAATTGCAACGGCGCCTGCAAGACTCAATTGGGTCCCGTGGTGAACTGCTCGATAGTGCGTCATTTGTGTTGGGAGATTTGCGTTATCAGATCCGCCAGACGCGTAGTCGTATCAAGCAGCAACTAGACCAGTTGTTAACCGGTGAGCACTCTTCGAGCCTGTTTCAGGAACGGCTGATAACTATCCGCAATAACCGCTATGTCGTGCCACTGAAAAGTGATTGCCGTGGCCAACTGAAAGGTTTTGTGCAAGATGAGTCAGCTAGTGGCCAGACCCTCTATCTGGAGCCTTCGCAGGTGTTGGAGGGGAACAACCGTCTACAACAATTAGCGCGGGAAGAGCAGCGGGAAGAACGGCGGATTTTACTGGAGTTGGCAGGGCTGGTGCGTCGTGATACGCCGGTGCTGCAAAACAATCAGAAAACACTGGCCCGGATTGATCTTCGCTTTGCGGCGGGGCGGTTGTCTCGTGGATATCAGGGGTGCCGGCCAGAGTTGGCCAGTGATTCGGTCATTGAATTAAAACAAGCGCGGCACCCTCTGTTGATGGAGATCGACGGTCGTTTTGATCATGATGCTGCGGTTGGGATCGATGTGTTGCTGGGGAAGGATTGTCACGCTCTAGTGATCAGTGGCCCGAATACCGGGGGTAAGTCCGTTGCTTTGAAGACATTGGGTCTACAGTTGCTGATGCTGCGTTCAGGGCTACATGTTCCCTGTCACCCGGAGAGCCGCTTGCATCTCTATCAGCATCTGCATGTTGATATCGGTGATCAGCAAAGCATTGCGCAGAGTTTATCAACTTTTTCAGGTCACTTGCTGAAAATGCGGGAAATTCTTGAACAAGCTGATGCTGAAACTCTGGTTCTGCTTGATGAGGCGGGGACGGGAACCGATCCTGCAGAAGGTGCGGCTCTGGTTCAAGCGGTGCTTGATCAGCTTTGCCAGCAGGGAGCCAAGACGCTGCTGACTACCCATTTGGGTCAGTTGAAGCATTTTGCTCACGGGCAGCCTGCGATTGAGAATGCGGCGGTTGAGTTTGATCCTGAAACTCTGGCACCAACGTATCGACTCCGTTATGGAATCCCCGGAGCCAGCAGTGCGTTGACGACAGCTAAACGATTGGGATTGCCGCAACATGTTTTACAGCGTGCGGTTCAATACCTTGGTCAGGAAGAGCATGACCATAGTGCTTTGTTGATAAAGTTGAATCGCAGACAGCAGGAGCTCGATCAGGAACTTGTCCTGACCAAACGGTTGCGGCTTGAAGCTGACTCAGCTCAACAGTTACGCAAACAACAACTGCAGCAGCTCAAGGAGAAAAAGAAGGAGATCCTTGCTAGGGCGACCCGACAGGCTGATGAGTTGATTGCTGCAACTGAGTCACGGATGAAGGTCTTGCGCAGGAGCAAGCCCGGCACGGTGTCACCGCAACAGGCCATAGATGAAAAACAGCAATTTTCGGCTGCCAGAGCAGACTTGTCCCCTTATAGACCGAAACTAAAGCGGTCCGGCAGCGTTCCGGTCCAGCTAACGGTCGGGGAGTTGGTGCGGATTTCTGCGTTAGGGGTTGAGGCCCAGGTCGAGCGGATTCAGGGTGCGGAGATTGATTTATTGGTTGGTGGCAAACGCATGCGCCAGTCGCTTGAAGCGTTGGAACAGTTTAGCCCACGTCGCTTTGTTGCCAGTTCCAGCGGTGGCGGTCAGGTTTCACGTAGCATGGTGGATCGGCAGATTCGTCCAGAGATTAAACTGATTGGCCAACGGGTTGATGAAGCGATGGCGCAGCTAGGCCGCTTCATTGATGACGCCATGTTAAATAATTTGCAAAAAATTGAAATCATCCACGGTTCAGGAGAGGGGATTCTGCGCCGGGCTGTGCGTGAGCATCTTGCGGCAGAGGCTGGAGTGACAGCTTTTTATGCGGCTCCGATTGCTCAGGGCGGAGATAATATAACTATCGTTGAATTGAGAGATTAACGGATGTCCGGGCAAATTTCAGAGAGTAAAATCAATGAAATCCGTGAGCGAACAGATATTGTTGAGTTAATTTCTCAATATGTCAGTTTGAAACATTCCGGGGCTAATCATACCGGACTTTGCCCTTTTCATTCGGAAAAAACGCCCTCGTTCAGTGTCAATTCTGCGCGGCAGTTTTTCCACTGTTTCGGTTGCGGCGTTGGTGGTGATGTCTTCTCCTTTTTGATGAAAATCGAAGGGCTTGTCTTCCCGGATGCGGTAAGGATGCTGGCAGAACGGTCCGGGATTGAGCTGGAAGAGCATATCCCGACACCGGAAGAGGAGCAACGAGAACGGCAACGGGCGCGCCTATACCGGGTCAACGAGGTGGCGGCGGCATACTTTCATCGCTTGCTGATGGAGCATCCGGCAGGTGAGCCTGCGCGTCAGTATATGAAAGTTCGTGGTTATGGTCGTAAAGCTTCGGGGGAATACCAGATCGGTTTTTCCGAATCCTGGGACGGGCTGAGGACCCATTTAGAAGAACAGGGCCTTGCTACGGATGATGCTCGCGTTCTGGGGCTATTGCGGCCCGGGAAGCAAGAGCGTGGTGACTATGACCCGTTTCGTGGACGGCTGATTTTTCCGGTCCATGATCTGTCGGGGCGGATTATCGCCTTTGCCGGGCGGGTGTTGGATGATAGTAAGCCCAAATATATTAATTCACCCGAATCGCCCATCTATCATAAAGGGCGGATTCTGTTTGGTCTGTTTCAGGCACGACAGGCCATGCGCCAGTGTGGAGAAGTTCTTTTAGTCGAGGGTTACTTTGATCAGTTGGCGCTGTATCGGGCTGGATTTCCTCAGGTTGTTGCGACCTGTGGCACCGCATTGACGACAGACCATGCGCACTTGCTCAAGCGTTATGTTCAGCGGGTTGTCCTTTTGTTTGATCAGGATTCCGCCGGTAAAAAGGCGACATTCAAGGCGATGACCGTATTGCAGGAGGAGGGGATTCCTGCTGCTGTCATTGAATTGCCAAAGGGTGAGGATCCCGACTCCTTTATGCGCAAGGAAGGTGTCGATGCCTTCCGTGTCCGGCTTGGAAAAGCACGTTCGGCTATGGATTTCTTCATGGCAGATGTCCTTTCTGAGGCGGGGAACGGAATTGAGGCAAAGGTCAGAGCGGCCGAACAGATTGTGGAGCAGATTGCGAAGCTGAGCAGTGAGTTAGAGCAGGATCTTTATTTGAAGGAGTTGGCGCAGCGCAGTGGCATTGATCTTGAGCGTTTGCGTCAGGTGAACAACAAGGTTATCGGTCGGGGACAACAAAAAAGACCGACCTTGTCACCCCCTGCAACGGAGAGCTGTCCGCTTCCGGAACCCCCTCTTCCCGTGGAAGCACCGGGAGGGTATGCACCTCCGTCGAGGAGATCTGAAGTAAAGCCCGACTGGAGTCGTTCCGAGGAGACGCTGTTGTGTCTTTTGTTGCAAAAT
This sequence comes from Desulfuromusa kysingii, assembly GCF_900107645.1. Lineage (GTDB taxonomy): Bacteria > Desulfobacterota > Desulfuromonadia > Desulfuromonadales > Geopsychrobacteraceae > Desulfuromusa > Desulfuromusa kysingii. Next base: position 313,201 of record NZ_FNQN01000002.1, on the reverse strand, counting down.
CATGTCAGCAGTCAGCAGATATTGAAGGCTGGAGGCGTTGATCTTTTTAATCATCAAGAAGCTCGGGACATGGCACAGCTACTGTTAGATCAGGCGACTGAGTCTGGCCTAGATATGGCCACGTTCATTGATGACCTTCCGGCGGATAAAGCGCGGTTATTGATGGCGATATCGCTTTTGGATAAGGGGCAATTCAGTGAAGGAGTGGATGCGGTTTTTTCCGGTTGTTTAACCGCTTTACAGCGAGAATTGAAAAAGCAAAAACGGCGGGAATCGATTGAAAAATTGCGTAAATTTGAACAGGGTGGAGATTCAGGGACGATAAATGAGGCAAATAATTTGCTCAAACAGTTTAAAAATTTGAAGTAGCGGTTACACTTACTTGAATATAGAAGTCTGCATTTTTCAGACGGCAGAGGAGATCAGGGACGAATGGCAAAAAAAATTAATCCGGATGAGATTCAGCAACTAATCGACATGGGGAAGGAAAAAGGTTTCCTGACCTATGATGAGGTGAATGACATGTTGCCCGCTAACATGGTGTCTTCAGAGCAACTTGAAGATGTGATGGGGATGTTTGGCGAGATGGACATTGAAATTGTTGAAACTGAAAGTAAAGCATCAACATCAAAAGACGACGACGACGATGATGATGGTGATGAACGTGAAGTTGAGCTTGAGGCCGGGACTCTTGGTCGAACCAGCGATCCGGTGCGGATGTATCTACGCGAAATGGGACAAGTTGCCCTGTTGACCCGTGAAGGTGAAGTTGAGATCGCCAAACGTATTGAAGAGGGTGAGGCTCAGGTGACGAAGGTGGTCATGCGGACCCCGATCGCTGCTCAAGCGGTAATGCAGTTGCTTGCAAAACTGGAGAAAGAGCAGATTCGGGTATCAGATATCACCCGTGACTATGACGAAGAAGAGGGTGGCGAAGCCGAAGGAAAGCAGCGTAAGCGCTTACTTGAAGCGTATGAGCAGATCCAGGTTATTGATCAGCGATTGCAGGAGACGCAGGAAGCGTTACAGGGTTCTCTCAGTAAAAAGAAGCGTCAGGAACTCGAAGAACAGGATGCGGCCGACCGGAAAGAACTGATCAAGCTGTTACGTGAGGTCCGGCTCAAAGATTTTCAGGTTGCCAAGATTGTTGACCGTCTTAAAGATATGGGCAACCAAGTTAAAAAAGGGAAAGCAGAAATTGCTGATTGCGAAGAAAAGATCAATCGCCCCTATAACGAAATCAGCAGTTATCTGACCCGGATGCGACAGAATGACGAAGAAGCGCATGCCGTTGCTGATGAGTTAAATGTCGCCGGTGACGTCCTGCTGTCGGTCGAAAAGCGGTTGCTGGCGGCTGAAAGAAAATTCAAGCGGGTGACTGAAGAGTCCGGTTTTGAGCCCGGTGATCTGCTTGAGTATTTGAAAAAAGTTTATAAAGGGGAATGGATCGCGAAAAAAGCCAAAGCAGAACTGGTTGAGGCGAATCTCCGCCTCGTGGTTTCCATTGCCAAGAAATATACCAACCGTGGCCTGCAATTTCTCGATTTGATTCAAGAGGGAAATATTGGCTTGATGAAGGCGGTCGACAAGTTTGAATATCGTCGCGGATATAAATTCTCAACCTATGCCACCTGGTGGATTCGTCAGGCGATTACCCGAGCTATCGCTGATCAGGCCCGGACAATCAGAATTCCAGTCCATATGATTGAGACGATCAATAAGTTGATCAGAACGACACGCCAGCTCGTGCAGGAATGTGGACGTGAACCGACCCCGGAGGAGATCGCTGATCGGATGGATCTCCCTCTCGACAAGGTCCGTAGGGTGCTGAAGATCGCAAAAGAGCCGATCAGTCTAGAGACCCCCATCGGTGAGGAGGAAGACTCCTCGCTTGGTGATTTCATTGAGGACAAAGGGGTTGTTTCTCCTCTGGAGGCGGTTCTTAAAGGGAATCTTTCCGATCAGACCTCGCGAGTCCTTGCGTCGCTGACTCCGCGGGAAGAAAAAGTGCTGCGGATGCGTTTTGGTATCGGTGAAAAATCAGATCATACCCTCGAAGAGGTTGGCCAGGACTTTAACGTCACCCGTGAGCGGATCCGGCAGATTGAAGCAAAAGCGTTGAGAAAGCTGCGTCATCCCAGTCGGGCAAAACGGTTGCGAGGGTTTGCCTCAACGGAAAGTTGATGTTTATTTAACCAAATCGCAAGAAATTTGAAGAGGATGGAAGACTTTTGCTTGACAGAAAGCAGCTGTATTCACTATCCTTATCTCTTGTGCGAAGGGCCCATAGCTCAGTTGGTTAGAGCCGCCGGCTCATAACCGGCTGGTCCGAGGTTCGAGTCCTCGTGGGCCCACCAGATTAACCCCTAGCGATAATGACGCTACATTCTTTATTAGGCCTTATAGATTGAACGGAGACAGTCTTTTATCCAAGTTTACGTTGCCAGAGATAGAACCCAGGGTAGACGTAAAGGTCGCGTCGCAGAGGGTAAGTATAGGGAAAGCAATAACTAGAGAGTGCACCGAGAAACCGGTGCACTCTTTCTTTTTGTGGGGGCGGCTGTATGGCTAAACAGAAAATCGCCTGTCTCGCTGATATCATCGGCCTTCTTAACCGTCTTTGTCCCCCTGTTTTAGCTGAAGATTGGGACAATGTTGGTCTTCAGGTCGGTGACCCAAGAGCAAAAATTGATAAAATTTTAATTTCTTTAGATCCCGAAGAGATCGCAATTGAAGCCGCTCATCGATGTGGAGCGCAACTTCTTATTTCCCATCATCCTTTGATTTTTAGACCACTCAAACGCCTGAGTCCTACTGATATGACTGGACGGGTTCTTTTTCAAGCAATCAAACACGACATTGCTGTTGTCTGTGCGCACACGAATCTGGATCGTGCCGCAGACGGTTTGAACGACTGGCTTGCTGCACGGCTTGGAGTCACTCAAACAACTCCCCTGGAGGCTCCTGAACCCGGTCATTATTACAAACTGGTTGTCTACGTACCCCTCGGTCATGAGGAGAAAGTTCGTGATGCCATTTTAGCTGCTGGAGCAGGACGGATTGGGGCCTATGATCGCGTCTCATTCAGTAGTCACGGAGTGGGAACGTTCCGTGGTGACCAGGGAACCGATGCCTTTATTGGTGCCCCAGGAGAGTCTGTTGTTACAGAAGAAGTGCGTCTTGAGACAATTGTTCCACCGGCGTTGATTCAGAAAGTTGTGTCCCGCATGCTGAAAGCTCACCCCTATGAAGAGGTCGCTTATGACCTGATTTCACTGGCAAATCAGCGTACCGATGTGGGTCTGGGGCGAATTGGTCAGCTTGAACAGGCGGTTCCGCTACAGCAATTCACCGCACAGGTGAAGGGGGCATTAAATCTATCTACGGTGAAAATTGTTGGAGATTTAGAGCGGAAGATAAAGCGTGTCGCGGTCTGTGGTGGCACAGGGATGTCACTGTTTTCCGCAGCCTCACGGCAAGGTGCGGATTGTCTGGTGACCGCTGATATCAAGTTTCATGAAGCACAAAGGGCAAGAGCTGAAGGCGTTGCGTTGATTGATGCCGGACATTTTGCAACAGAACAAATCATGGTGGTAGAGCTCTCCAAGCGATTACGGAAAGTTTTATCCCGACAGAATTTAGAGGTTGAGGTAATAGAAATGACAGCCGAGAGTGATCCTTTTATTTTGTTCTGACTGTCACAACATTGACTGAAAATGGAGGTTATTAACGTGCAAAACACAATGAACTTGCTGAAAGATCTGCAGGAGATTGATCAGGAGATCAGCGCTATCGAGGCAACCCGAGAAGGTTACCATAAAGAATTGAAAGACTTTGAAGTCGATGCGACACGGGTGCAGGAGATGCTCGACCAGTTGACCGAAGAGGTTGCTGTTTTGCGACAGGCAGAAGCTGAATTACAGCAAGGTTTGTTGAAGGAGCGTGATAATGTTAATCGGGTCGAGGCTCGGTTACCGGAGATTCAAACGCAGAAGGAATATGTTGCGGTTCTGAAAGAGATCGATACCGCTAAGAAGGCCAACAAAGATGTTGAGGAGCAAATGCTGTCCAAGCAACAAGAAGTTGCTGTGTTGGAAGCAGACCTCAAGGAAAAACAGGAAGAACTTGCAGTGATCCAGGAAAATTCAGCAGCTCGCGGTGCTGAGCTGGCAAAATCGTTGGCAGAAGCCGATGAAATTCTGCTCAAACGGACTCAGGCCCGCGAGTCTGTTGCCACTGAACTCCCTGTGAGCCTGCTGCGTAAGTATCATACTTTGTTTAAACGCAGGGGCGGACTTGCTCTCGCGTTAGCTAGCAATGGAGCCTGTCTTGGATGCCATATGCAGCTGCCGCCACAACAGTATAACAAGCTGCTCAAAGTTGAAGAAATCCAGACATGCCCCCACTGTAACCGGATTCTTTATGTCGAAATTGACAACTGATGTTGAATATTTCTTAATCATCAAATTTGGTCAAAGAAGGACAGGTGATCGCCGTCTGTCGTAGCATTAGCTGCGTTGGAGGGAGGAAAGTCCGGGCTCCACAGGACAGGATGGTTCCTAACGGGAACCGAGGGTAACCTCAGGGAAAGTGCCACAGAGAGGAGACCGTCTACACCAGCCTTCGGGCGCAGTGTGGATAAGGGTGAAAGGGTGAGGTAAGAGCTCACCAGTTCTGGCGGTGACGTCAGAAGCTCGGTAAACCCCATCCGGAGCAAGGTCGAATAGGGGAACGTTTGAGGGTTGTCCGCCCAAAGTTCCCGGGTCTGGCTGCTGGAGACCGTTGGCAACGACGGTCCTAGATGAATGATCACTGTCCCGTTGCGGGTAACTTCAGCGGGAAACAGAACCCGGCTTACGTACTTCTTTGGCCACTTTTTTTGCGGCAGTATGATAATATCATGCTGCCGCTTTTTTCGTGGGAGCACAATGAACTGAAAAGATCAGGAGGAGGTTGCTATGCCATTACGTTTTGATCGCTGTAACGGAGTGATAGATGAGCTTATTGACCAGCTGATGCGGAAAACCGGAGTTCATCATCCTGATATGATTCGCCAGATGATTCTGGGAGCTTTGAAGTCGGGTCAGGAGAATGATTACCTGGCTGACCAAAAATTGATGCGCACAACGATGAAAGAAATGCGTTACACCAATAAGGTTTTCTCTCCGTATCGAAACCGTAGAAAAGTAACCATTTTCGGCAGTGCCAGAACTCCTGCCGATGCGCCGATCTATAAAACCTGCGTTGAGTTTTCCCGGATGCTGGTGGAACACAATTATATGGTCATTACTGGTGGCGGCCCTGGAATTATGCGTGCTGGCAACGAGGGGGCAGGTGCGGCAAACTCCTTCGCTGTTAATATCCGTCTCCCGTTTGAGCAGGACACCAACCCGGTGATGGACAAAGATGAAAAAGTGATCACCTATAAATACTTCTTCAACCGCAAAGTCGCTTTTCTCAAAGAGGCCGATGCCGTGGTGATGTTCCCGGGAGGGTTTGGAACTCTGGATGAAACCATGGAAATTATGACTTTAATTCAGACGGGAAAAAATCCACCGATTCCACTGGTGATGATCGATGATGAAGGTGGTTATTGGACTGACTGGCTGGATTTTCTCAAAGAAAGCCTGCTGAAAAGGGGATTGATCTCTGGTGAGGATTTCAGCCTGTTCACCATAACCCGTGATCCTGATGAAGCGGTTCGGGTCATAGATGAATTCTATCGTAATTATCACTCGTTGCGGTTTGTTAAAAACAAGTTGATCATTCGCCTCAATAAAGTTCTTGATTCTGATCATCTCCATATTCTCACCAATGAATTTAGTGGAATTCTGATCCCCGGAGGGAAGATGAGTCTGTGCTCTCACTTTCCTGAAGAAGATGATCAGCCCGATCTGAAACACTTGCCACGGTTATCCGTTGATTTTAACCGGCGCAGTTATGGTTTGCTGAAGTCCTTTATCCGCAGGATTAATTCTTTTTAAAAGGTGCATAATGTCTATAGATAACCAATCCCTTATCAGCCGGGTGAGGGCCCATATTCCCCGCCAGGATTTGTGTGAAATGTTGCGGCTGGTGCGTTTGCTGTTTCGAGTAAGCCAGTCCAGTGGCTATCGCCACAAAGTCTTCCCTGATTTACCCGAGGTTGCCCGCTTTGACCCCAACCACGCCGCATTGATGATGGGATATGATTTTCACTTAACCGCCGATGGTCCACGCTTGATCGAGGTCAATACGAATGCCGGTGGTGCTTATATCGCTTGGCTCAGTGAGCAACAGGCTGGAACGTCTACCCGTTCAGCTCTCTCCAACCGCTTCAAACGCAGATTGTTGAACAGTTTCTTGCAGGAGTGGCAGGATTTTTCTGCGGCTGATGAGCCATTGAAGAGGGTTATCATCATGGATGAAAACCTGGACCAGCAGGCACTGTTTCTCGAAATGATCGGTTTCCGCGATTGGTTGTGTGAAAATGGCATTGACGCCCATGTCGCCTCCCCGGAAGATCTTCAGGTGGAAGCCGATGGTGTCTATTTCAACGCTGAAAAGGTCGACCTGATCTATAATCGTCATTGTGATTTTTTTCTTGAAACTGAGCCGATGCAGGAACTTAAAAAGGCCTATTTAACCGCTCAGGTTTGTCTCTCCCCCAACCCTTTTGCTTACGGATTGTTGGCTGACAAGCGGAGGATGGTGCTTTGGTCTGATCCTGAGTCGCTGGACAATCTCGGTCTGTCAGCCAGAGATACCGCGTTGCTACTAAAAGTCGTTCCCCCCAGTTCCCTGTTGTCCGGGCAGGATGAGGGTGATCTCTGGTCACGGCGAAAAAAGTTGATCTTTAAACCGGTCACCGCATTTGGCGGTCGCGGAGTTCTTCTCGGGAAAGGGATCACCAGAAAACGATTTGCTGATCTTGATCCTGAAACAACCCTAGTTCAGCAGTTGGTTCCGCCATCGGTTGAGACGTCTACAGAGGGGCAGGAGTATAAAATGGACGTCCGTCTGTTTGTTTATCGTAATCATCTGCTTGGCGTCGGGGCTCGGTTATATCAAGGGCAGGTGACCAATATGAAAACCGCAGGGGGGGGCTTTGCCCCGGTGAGTATTGTCTGAATATTGATCTGTAAGCGTGAAAATGGCTGCAACGAGCCGTTATGACCGCCAGCAGCAGTCATCTTTTCTAAACCCGCTGGAGAAGTTTAAAGGTTGGTTTACGGTACAGATTCTGGTGGTTATTCGGCCACTATCCTGATGAGATCATGGCCGCTATATTCAACCGCCTCCCGAGCTTCATCCAAGGACTTCACAAACAACACAAAGTCATGAACCTGCCCAAGGTAGTGGCGGTGGATTACGGCGATTCCTGTCGCTTGCAACCGCTTCCCGTAAGCAATGGCTTCGGCCGCCAGAGCATCCAGCTCAGCGGTGATAATCGTCGTCGGCGGGAGGTTGGAAAGATCTTCTGCCAAAAGCGGTGATACCAACGGGTTGCTGACGTCATTTGGATCTTGCAGGTAATAGTGACTGAAGGTCCGGCTGTTTTCGGCTGTTAGCAGGTTGTCATTGACGTCTTTGATTTTGTGTTGATGCTCTGTTTGTAGATCAAGAGACGGGCAGAACAATACTTGATAGATGGGGCTAAAATCTTTTCTCGTCCCAGCCAGCAGACACACCCCCGCTGCCAAATTTCCTCCAGCACTGTCTCCGGCAATGATCAACTGGTCTGCCCTGATATTGAGGGCGACATCATTCTCCAGAATCCAGAGCGCAGTTCGATAACATTCCTCCAACGCATAAGGGAACTTGTGTTCAGGAGCCAGAGCATAGTCGACACTGACCAGAACCGCTTTTGCCGTTTTGGCGAAAACCCGGCAGAGATTATCGGTGGTCTCGGGACTGCCAATACTGAAGCCACCTCCGTGCATGTATAAAATGATGGGGAAGGGGCCAATTCCCGCGGGGGTGTAGATTCTGACTTTGGTTGTTCCCGCCGCTGTGTCCGCTGTAACATTGTCAATATGCCCGGGAAAAGGAACTTTTGCCGATCTTGAAGAGCGGGCGTTTTCGAGTCTTCTGGCCTCGGTGATATTATCGAGCGGCAGCGGTTTGGCATTGAGAAAGGCTTTGATGAATTTCGATTTTTCCATATTAATCCGTCGATTGACCTGAACGCAGTTGATGGACGGCATACCAGAGCAACATCATCGTGGCAATCAGCGGCAATACGGGAATAAACAATCCGCTCGACTGAGCCAGGATAACAGCAGTAAAGAGAGCCACAACGGCTACCGGCAGATAGCGACTCCGGAGTGTTCCCGTTGCCGATCCCGCACCGGACAACCCGAGCAGATTGTCGTTGATGGCGTAATGTTGTGAAACATTGACGAAGAAGGCGACCATGATCCAATCAGAGATCCCAAATACCGGGACCAGGCTGGTCGCATTCGGGAGAGCCAACTTGACCAAAACGATGTCGATGAGTGGAGGTGATCCCACCGGGGCAAGGTAATATTGTTCAATCTCTTTGGCAAAGTTAGCCGTCGGTCCGAGCCACCAACTGAAAAGGTCAGCCAGAGCCATGGCAATACATATGGGGATTACTTCCCAGAGTTTGTTGACGAAGCGGGCCAGTACCGTTCCGATCAGGGTTCCGGTGAACAGTAACAACCCGGATTTGACCCCGACTAGTGGGAGTTGCCAGATCCCAACAATCGATATTTTATTGATCAGCAATAAGGTCAGGACCATGATGCTAAACCAAAAAAAATAAAATCCGCGCGAACGTTTTTCTTGCTCTAGAAGCAGAGCCGGAAGCAGCAGTTGTGCCGCGGAATAAAGTTGCAAGGCGAGGAATATGGCCGTCAACCAAGGGATTTCCGGGCTCATCCGTTGACCGACAGAGCAGAAAGCCACCAGAGCTAATCCCCAGATTAAATGGCAGAAAAACAGAACCGTGATCATCTGTTGGTTGTGTTTGTTAAAGGTGATGTATTTTGGGAGAGCCATACTGCTATTCTGCCTTGCTTGAAATAAAGCGGGTGGATAGCTTGAATAATCTATTTCGGTAGCTAAGTTGCGGGGGGGGATCCGCTTATCCCCCCGCTTTTTTAACCTGCCAACCTTTTGCTGAAAGAAGATCAAATAGCAGGTCACGGTGGTCCCCCTGGATTTCAATCACCCCATTTTTGATGGTTCCACCGGTGCCGCACTTTTGTTTCAGCGTTTTTGCCAATGACTTCAGTTCGGGCCCGTTCAGAGGGATTCCGGTTAAAATTGTCACCCCTTTGCCTTTACGCCCTTTGGTTTCACGTTGAATCCGCACGATCCCATCACTTTTGGGGTGCTTGTCTGGTTGCTGGTTGCAATGGCATTTTTGTAGCGGGTGACCGCAGTTTTTGCACGTCGATCCCATTTCATCCGAGTATACGAGTCTGCTGTTGGAGTTTGACATAATTCTCTCATGGCCCGGCAGGGCAGGGCTTTATGGCTAATATTAGTGATTTAGAGTTTTTTTGAACTGACATTCGACACAGATGTTTTTTAATTCATAAAGTCCGGATTCGGGATTCATCACAGTCGCTGTGGTTATATGTTCATTACAGGTAATCTTGAAGCATTCACTACAGGCGATCCCTGAACCAATCGTTGAATGATAGTCACAAATATGGCACATCCAAGCACTTTTTTCTTCTGACATGCTGACCTCGTTAGGTTGTTGTGAAACCACATCATAACGAACTGAGGCGGTTTCATCCAGATTTTCTTTAGGTGGCAGTGATTTGAATGGGTATGAAAGGAAACGCCAGCGGCACAGATGAATAAAAATATAAAATGGCAATGGGAATTAGGTATAAATTGACAATTGTGAAACATAACAATAGATTAGAGATGAACAACCAAATACAATAATGGTATTAATGTCAACGTGGTTATGTAGTTCGCAATTTCCATCCTCGAAGAAGACTAAAACCGAGAGGTAGAATGATGAACGATGAGTCCGTATCACAGCTAAAGGAAGAAAATTCAAAGTTGCAAAAAGAGCTCAATTTCACTCGTGAGCTCCTTGAGTCTGCAAACAGTATTATTATCCGCTGGGATAAGGACCGAATCATCCGTTATATCAATAGTTTTGGCTTGCGCTTTTTCGGTTACACCGCTGATGAGCTGCTGGGCCGTCAGGTCATGACAATTGTTCCGGACGTCGAAAAAAGTACGGGACGCTACCTCGATCAACTGGTTGCAGATATTACAAAAAATCCCAGCCAATATGTATCGGTCTCGAGTGAAAATATAACCAAAGACGGTCGAACGGTTTGGGTGACCTGGACGAATAAAGAGATTCTTGATGATGAAGGGAACCTCGAGGAAATTCTTGCGATCGGTAATGACATCACTGCCCTCAAAGAAGCCGAACTGGAGCGTCAGAGATATCAGGATAAGGTCGATGAAATTCTAGAGGGGATGGTCGATGCGGTATTTGTCTCGGATAATACCGGGAAGCTGATTTATCTGAACGAGGCCTTTGCTGGTTTTCATCGCTTCAAAAACAAGGACGCATATACCTTTCATTTAGCAGAATACTCTAAAATCCTACAAGTTTACCAGATGGATATGACGCCGGTCCCCTTGTCTCAATGGCCAATCTCCAGAGCTTTGCGAGGGGAGTCTGAGGCCAATGTTGAGTATATCCTAAGTCGCAAGGATACCGGTGAAACCTGGATTGGAACCTATAGCTTCGCTCCCTACTTTGACCGTCAGGGGAACATCGCTGGAGCCGTAGCGGTCGCGCGGGATATTACCGTAGAAAAAAAAGCAGAGGAAAACCTGCGCGAGAGTGAGGAACGCTTTAAGAAGATGTTCCAGAATAACAGTGCGGTGATGTTTCTGGTTGATCCTGACAATGGTTTGATCGTTGATGCCAATCTGGCGGCAGAGAGATTTTATGGCTATTCACATGAAGAACTGATTGCGACCAATATAAATCAGATCAACATGGAATCCCCTGATATCATTGTCAAGGCGTGGCAAAGTGTTTATCAGGGGCAAGAGAACCATTTTATTTTTCCGCACCGGATTGTCAGCGGGGAAGTCCGGACCGTTGAAGTTTATTCGACCACCATCCAGGTACAAAAGAGGGTATTGCTTTTCTCCATCATCCATGACATCACCGATCGGGTCAAAGCTGAAGCCGATCGCCGAGACCTAGAACACCAATTGCAGCAGAAGTACAAGATGGAAGCCATCGGTGTTCTGGCCGGAGGTATGGCTCACAATTTCAATAACAATCTTTCTGTTATTCTCGGTAATCTCGAACTGGCACAAATAAAACGCTACGATCCTGTTAAGGTCAATGAGTTTATTGACCGCGCTAAAACTGCCGTTCTGCGTTCCCGTGACCTGATTAAACAGATCATGACCTACAGCCGCAAGGACGATCAATGTAGTGAGCGGTTGCAACTCTCTGAGACGATCGCCGAAGTGATTGACATGGTCAAGTCGACCATCCCCAGCAGTGTCTGTTTACAGCAGAACTTAAGCCCAGAAAGTATTCCTGTCTACATTCAAGCGAATGCTTCTCAGGTTCAGGAAGTTCTCCTTAACCTTTGTAATAACGCGGTCCATGCCATGGAAGATCAGGGGAGCCTGACTGTCAGCTTGGAAACTGTTGAATTACAACAACAGCAAATTTCTGCCCACTCCCTTTGTCAGCCCGGCTGCTATCTTCACCTTAGCGTGAAGGATACCGGTTGCGGCATTGTTCCAGGGCTTGAAGGAAAGATTTTCGACCCCTTTTTCACCACCAAAGAGACGCATACCGGAATGGGGCTTGCGACGGTTCAAGGGGTGATGGAAAAGCTTAAGGGGATGATTACCGTCGAAGGTCACAACGGACAAGGGGCAACCTTCCACCTTTACTTCCCTGTCTGTGAAGGGGCAACTGCCGATGAGCCCATGCTTAACGTCACCGGGTTGCCCAGCGGGGACGAGCGAATCCTTCTGGTTGACGATGATGAGATGGTCGCCACAATGAGTCACACCATGTTGACCGAGATGGGTTATCAGGTCTCGGTGATGACTGATAGTCAGGAAGCTCTGAAACTGTTTGCTGCCAATGCCGACGGTTTCCAACTGGTGCTCACAGATCAGACTATGCCGGGTTTAACCGGTCGGGAGCTGATTCTGGAGATGAAGAAGATCAGGCCCGATATTCGTACCATTGTCTGCACCGGTTATAGCAACAAGGTTGATGAAAATGGAGTTAAAAATTTCGGTGCCGATGCTTTTCTCATGAAGCCTTTGACCATGCCGGAATTAATCCAAACGGTAAGGCGGGTGTTGGACGGAGTGTGCTGTTGACAGGGTTCAGAATGAGATGTTCAAGCCTGTCAAGTGGTTGATTCTGTGACTATCGCCAAGCCTTGGTGAAGGTAGAGGAGCTGTTTAAAATAGCTCCTGTTCTACCGTCTCTAACCGGAGCACAACACCTGATGACGATCCCCTTGCTGGTCAGCCCTGAGTGGCTGCAAGAGAACTTGAATAATTCTCAAATTCAGGTGATTGAAAATCCCCGGAATAAGAGCTCCTATCTACAGGGGCATATCCCCGGAGCTGTCTGTTCGCCCACCAATCCCCACCTTAAACGCTATGACACTAACGGTGAGAAGACCCAATATGTCATGACTGCTGATGAGTTTCAGACTGTCTGTCATGACCTTGGGCTCAAACGCGACAAACACTACATTATTTATGATGATGAGAACGGTCTTCTCGCTGCGAGGTTCAGATGTGTCTGCCGCCATTTTGGAGTCGATAACGTCAGTATCCTTGATGGCAGTGGCAGAGGTTGGATAAGCCAGCAGCGTCCGGTTTCTAAAATCTTAGAACGTCCAGAGTTTGGCTCCGACATGATCATTAAGCGCCGGGAGAACTATTTTATCGGCTGGAAAGAGCTGCGATCATGGTGCCAGAACCCGGAAGTACAAATTTGGGACGCCCGCCGGGAAGCTGAGTACTGGGGGATAGAAGAGACTAAAAATCTGCGTCGTGGACATCTTCCCGGTGCACGACACTGTCCCTGGTCAGATCTATTGTTGGCTGCCCCCAGCGAGGGGGCAGCGGAGTTTCTCAAGTCAAACAATGAACTGGAAAGGATGTTGACCGATCTGGGCTTCCGTCGTGACAAGACCATCGTCACCTATTGTCAGTCGGGTATCCGCGCCGCTTTTTGTGTTTTTGTTCTGGAGCTGCTTGGATATCCGCAATATCGACTTTATGATGCATCCATGGGCGAATGGAGTTGTCTCCGTGAAACTCCCTTGGTGTTGTGAGTGAAGACTTCGTCAGGTTTTGGGCGAAACAGGTTTATCCTCCAAGACCTTGTTTTCGGCCTGTTTTGCCTGCATGTCTTGATATAAAGCTTGATAGCGCTGGGCAGAGTGGCCCCAGCTGAAATCTTGAGACATCCCTCGCTTGACGATCGATCGCCAACCTTTCTGGTTCGCATAAAGTTCCAACGCTCGGTCAATCGCATGCAATAACTCTGAAGGATCTGATCTCTCAAAGACAAAGCCGTAGCCTGATTTCGGCTTCTCATTGACATCAATGACCGTATCCGCAAGTCCACCAGTGCGGCGGACGATCGGCAAGGCGCCGTAAGTGAGTGCAATCATCTGGGTGAGGCCGCAAGGTTCATAGCGACTCGGGACCAACAGCAGATCCGCTGCCGCATAGATCCGGTGTGAAAGGGTCTCGTCAAAGGTCAGGTTGATCGAAACCTGACCGGGATAACGTCCTTGCTGCTCTTGCCAGAATTGCATCTGTGGTTGGCTGCCTGAACCCAAGAGGACAAATTGAACGTCGCGATCCAGAAGTTGTTCCCAGATTGCCTCAATCAGGTCGATCCCTTTTTGCTGGTCGAGACGGCTGATGACAGCAATGATGGGGGCATCTTTGCGGGTGGTCAGATTGAGTTCTTTTTGTAACGAGGATTTGCAGAACCCCTTGCCGCGTAAATTTTTAGCAGCATAGTGGTGGGACAGATGATGATCTGTTTCCGGGTTCCAGACGCGCTGATCCAGACCATTAATGATCCCAGAGAGATCTTCGCGGCGGTCGCGCAAGAGACCGTCGAAACCTTGTCCCTGCCCAGGAATTTGGATTTCCTGACAATAGGTGGGGGAGACGGTATTAATCAAATCCACAAAGTTAATTCCACCTTTGAGGATCGATAAGCGGCCGTAGTATTCCAGAGCTGAAGATGAACCTAACTCCGGGGGTAATTCCAGTTTCATTAAGGTGTCAGTCGCACACATTCCTTGATAGCCCAGATTGTGGATAGTCAACAGGGTTCTGGTGTGCGCATAAAATTCCTGTTGGCTATAGCTGGTCTTGAGCAACGCGGGAATCAGGCTGCTCTGCCAGTCATGGATGTGGATAATGTCAGGTTTGAAATCAAGCACCTTTGCCATTTCAAGGATCGCTTTTGAGAAAAAGCCAAAACGTAAACTGTTATCCTCATAGTCACCTGCTGCGGTTCCATAAAGTCCTTCACGATCAAAGAGTTCAGGCGTATCGATGAACCAGTAGGGGACCCCATCGTAGACCGCCTGTTTCAGACTGCCTCGGAAAGCTCGGTTGTGGAAGGTGATCTCAATGCTTTTATTTTGTTTAACTTGAGGGACCTTTACCCGTGCGGTTTCCCGATAATAAGGGATCACCACCTGCACATCATGGCCGAGTTGCCGCAACGCTCGCGGCAAGGAGCCCACGACATCGGCTAAACCGCCGGTTTTGGCAAAAGGGGTTGCCTCTGAGGCGACGAAGAGGATCTTCATCCCTTGGTCTTTTGTGACAGGAATAACCTTCGCGGTGATCTTTTCGGTCTCAAGTTGCTGCAACAATGCGTCAACTTGATAGCCCACCTGTTTCGCCAATCGGGTCAGCCGCTTGAGCTGCTTCAGCAGCTGTAGAATTCTTGCTTGAGCTGCTGGCAGGTCATGTTTCGCTATTGAGCGACAGTTAAAGATTTCAAATTGCAGCATCATCAGACAGAAATCTGTGAGTTTTTCCTCGGCAAGCCAGTCGACATGATCGTAGTAGTGGCAGGAGAGCAGGGTCCTGAATGATTGTTGGTTGAAGAAGCGATCAAGCTGTTGGAACAGTTGTCGATCATCCATGGGATGAGATCGCTGCAAGAGGGTTGCCAGCTCTAAAAAGTCAGCCTTTTGCAGCATTGATCCGGGGAAAAGGACCTGAACGATGATCTCAAGCAGGTATTCTGCTGGCATCAAAGTGACCCTGTCTGCTTGGTAGCAGGCGAAGAGTCTCTCGATGAGTTGCTCAAATTTGGAGTGAGTCCTGTTGCTAAAAGACTGCTCAAGAAGTGCGTGGGCCAGATCCCAGCTGGATTCAATGAGGATTGCATCGTGGTCAAGCAACAGATTCCGTCGTTCGGAATCACCGTAGCGCTCCCAGATCATCTGCCAACGACCGTCTTGATCCGATAGACTATTGAAATGGGTCAGAACCCGATGGCTGTAAGGTTGGAGATGGAAGTTCCCCCCTGAGCGGAGTTGTTCTGCGGGTTGAAGACATTGCAGCCCACCACTGATGTTGGTCATCAGCACAAAGTCTTGATCGGCATCAATGCCGCAGGCGTGGAGGAAGCTCACCCCGTTTTTATCGGCCATCGGCACCGCCGGGCCTATTTTACCGGAAATCTGTTTCTGCGAATTGTTACAGAGGACCAGAACCGTATTGTTTGCTAACCTGTTGCTGTAGGCAAGAACATCCTCTTCGACGCCATAAGTTGAAGAAAAATCGTAGAGTTGGAACATTTCAGCGCCACTGAACAATGACCGCTTACGCAGCAGAGGGAAGATCTGCTGCTCATGTCGCTCAATCAATTGCTGATTGGCCTGTTCCTGCCAACGTGGCGCCTGATACTCCATCCCATACTTTTCGTGTAATCCCTCAACCTGACCATGCCCAAACATCGGCAACCCTGGCATCGTCGCCAGCATTGTCGCGACGCAGAAATATTTGTCGCCATCGCCAAATTGTTCAACGGCGGGCTCTTCGTCCGGGTTGCTCATAAAGTTGACAAAGCGTTGCAATATGGCCGGATCAAAGGCCAGAATATTCTTCAGGGTTTCCCTGTATTTGCCGTTTTCCTCGTTCTTTAACATGTTCATAAAGGCGCTGTTGTAGACCCTGTGCATCCCCAGGGTGCGGACAAAATAGCCTTCCATCAACCAGAAGGCTTCAGCCACCAACAGCGTGTCGGGAGCCTCGACGCGAATCCGATCGACCAATTCTCGCCAGAACTCGACGGGAAAGTGGCGATTGAACTCTTCCTGACTCATAGCATAATCGGTCCGTGATGGGACTCCGGAACCGCCTCCAGGGAGGGGGAACCAAAGACGCTGAAAGTGTTTTTTCGCCAGCGTCATAGCGGCATCAAAGCGGATAATTCGAAACCGTTTCGCCACCTCGATAATCAGGCGAATCATGGCTTCACGGACTTCAGGTAAGAGATAATTTAATTGTGCTGTATCGTTCCACGGCAGGTGGGTTCCGTCATTGCCATGATAGATGAAACGAACCTCTCCGGTCTGACGGTTCTGGTAGCGACAGACCACGGCCGCTTCACTATGATCAAAATAGCCATCTTCAATCTGCATCGCATAGGTGGGGTCTTCACTTAGATCGACACCGGTGAAACGATAGCTAGGATATGGCGGATGAGGAAGCTGGATAAACCAATCGGGATGTTCGCGCAACAAAGCTGACTCAATTCCGGTGTGGTTGGTGACCACATCACAAGCCAAGTCCAGTCCACGTTGGCGGCAACGGTGGCGTAAATCCTCCAGCGCGCTGTCACCGCCCAAGTCAGCGGCAACCCGGTAATCATCAATCGCGTAGGCCGATGCGGCAACTTGTCGTTGACCGCTGAGGTTCTTGACTTTTAAAGAGGCTTTCGAGCGCTCCCAGATGCCAATCAACCAGAGGCTGGTAAAGCCGTCGTCGGTGAGTTGGTCCAACTCTTGATCCGGAATCTGGTCAAGGCGCTGAATCGAGCGCTGGTATTTTTGCGAAAGTTGTACCAACCAGACATAGGTTGACTTCGCCAGTAACACCGTCCGTGACATCCAGTCGTGGTCAATGGTAAAATCGGCATATTCTTCATCCATAGAAACTGCCGGGTTTAATGCGATTGTTTCTGGTTTCCCCGGGAATCCAGGTTGGAAGCCCTCCTGTTCATATTGTTCAAAAGCAGTAGAAATGCGATCCAGTAATGTTTTTGGCAGGATAGCGCCCCAGATCTGCCGCAAGAGAGTTAATTGTTGTTGCAGAGTTTTCCCTTGTCGGATGGATTCCAGCAGTCGTGCCAGGAGTGTTTGTGGTCGCGAGCTAAAAGTGTCTGTTGTTTCTGGTATCTCCTGATCGATGAACTCAAGTTGCTGACGATAACGGCTGACGTCATTTAGCCGCTGCTCTTCCGTAGCAAAAAGGGTCCGCGCCGGTTGCAATGCTACATTTTGACTCTGGACGTAGAGCAGCACCAGTTCCAGAAACAGCTCCCGAGTCTGCTGTGTCTCCTCCAGCAGAGAAATCAGCCTCGCAGAATCTATCTGCTTTAACTCGATTTCAGGGACCGGGAAAAGTTGTAAATATTGTTGTAACAGATGATCGACATTTGCCACCTGGAGAGTTTTGTCGGCTAGGCTGATTTGGTTGTTTTGCAGCCGGAAACCCCGTCTGTTGAGGAAGTCACTGGCAACGTAGCGCAGCACCTCATTCAGCGTCGCCCAAAGCTCCATCTCTGCTGCGGTAAAGGGGGATGTTGCTACTGTCCGCAGGTGATCTGCAAGTAAGTGACGGAAGTAAGTCCATTGGGGCCGTGGGGTTTGTGAAAACTGTGGTGTCAGTCGTGCTCCATCCCAGGCGTTGCGGCCACACTGTAGACCCAGTGGGTAGTACCTTTGTAAAAAATTAGCTGTCATGTTTCACCGTCGCGTTGATGTCTGCCCGGCGTAAAAAATCAGCCGCCTCTTCTGGTGCCGTTGGGTTGATATGGAAACCTGAGCCCCATTCAAAGCCGGTCATTCTGGTGAGCTTCGGGGCCAGTTCAATATGCCAATGGTAATTAAAGGGGAGCATCGCCCAATAATCGGGACGTCCCCAGCGAGAATGGACCGGCGGAGCACTATGCAGAATTAATGAGTAGGGTGGGTCACGTAAAACTGTTCTGATTCGTTGCAGGGACTGGCGTAGAGTCCTCGCGAGTTGTTTCAATTGTTGATCGGTCTGTGCCGCAAAGTCATGCTTGTGCTCTACCGGAGTGATCATCAACTCAAAGGGAAAGCGAGAAGCATAAGGGGCGTAAACCAGAAAGGCACCGTCATCACTGACAATGCGCTCTTTTTGTTTGCGTTCCTGTTTAATCAGGTCGCAGATCAGACACCGCTCTTTGCGCTGGAAATGTTCACGGCAAGAGTTCAGTTCCGTGGCCACCAATGGTGGTATCAGCGGCACGGCAATGAGCTGAGAGTGGGAATGGCGGATACGGGAAGCGGTGCCAACTCGACAGTTTTTGAAGATGAAAATATAGCGGAAGCGGCTATCATTCCGCAGGTCCAGCAACCGTGCCCGGTAGGCTTTCAGGACTTCAGTCATCTGTTCAATTGTCATATCCGCCAATTGGGTTTCGTGGTCAGGCGTTTCAATAATCAATTCATGGGCGCCGATGCCGTTCATCCGGTCGTAAAGCCCCTCTGCCCGGTTGTCCAGTTCTCCTTCAATCCCGAGAACCGGAACTTTGTTTGGAATGACCCGGACTTGCCATCCCGGATGATTGGGAGGGCTTCCTCCCGGACGGTGAGCATAAATTTCCGCCGGGGTATGACTTTCATTTCCGGAGCAAAAAGGGCAAAAACTGGCGGGGGGAGCTTCATGCTGTTGCCAGAAATCTTGTGGCCGACGGCCTTGCCCCAGCGAGAGAATAGTCCAATTATCTTTTAATGGATCCCAACGTAGTTCTGACAATGACTTTTTCCTTTCAAGGTAAGAACGTTTTTATCCGGTCAGCAAAAATACTATTTTAACATTAAACCAGCCAGTTTTCTTCATCCAGAACCGCTCCACGGTAACAGAAGCTGGCACTGCCTTCAGTTGGCCACCGGCCGTTTTCACGTTTATCTTTATAGACGTGGCAACTCAAGGTCACCATATCACCGGGATGAAGCTCGAGCTTGTCCAATGGAACCGCCATCTCTAAGACTTGATCACTCGCCGCCTCTCCTGAGGCCAAAACTTGGCCGTTACGGCAAATCTCAAGGATGTTGTTACTAAGATTATAGCGGATATAAAAGAGTTCTTTGATCATCAAACGGATCTCAAAGATCCCTTTCTGGCCTGCAAGACGTCTGATCATCGCAATCTGGTCGATCCTGAAGTAGAGATTGGCGGCATCATAACCGTAGTGCAGTTTCTGTAAGCTCTCACGACTGGCATACATAGCACCACCAACCGACAGCTCAATACAACCTGCAGCTAACCACTCAAAATAATCTCCAACCAAACCATCGATCTCAGGGGTAAAACATGCGGTGGGTTCAAAGCCTGCGGCCTTGACCGAAACAGGTTTAATCGCCTTAAACAGATGGGCTGGGGCAGAAAGACCTTGAAGTTGATACAACCCTTCGAGGTGCCGGCGGAACAGCTGGTCAAAAATTTCAGCCTGAGCTGAAGCATGTTCATCACCGTACCACCAGAACCAGTCACTCCCTTCGGCACGAAGGAGTTCACGCACCAGATCAGTGAGGGGCTCATCCGGGTGTTCAAGGGCGTGGTGGATTTCATTGGTGACAGTGTCCTGGCGCGCCTGATGTAGCAGCTCCCATGCCAGATTTTCTTCAGAATGGCCCACCCAGGTAGTAAAGTCGGAACGAATCCATGATCCGGGAGCTAACCGGTCCAGATGACGCGGTTCAGAGTGGGAGAGGGCTTCTTGAACTGTTTCCATCTGCAAATCCGGGGCAAGGTTTAAAGACAGGTACAGGTCGCGCAGAAAAGGGTAGCCGTTATCAGGATAGCGCTCCCAACAGTTTTCACCATCCAGAATGATCGCGACGGTTCCCCCCGGGGCCAATCGAGCGATGGTATGCAACCGTTGTAACAGGTCTTTGACCGCTTCTTTGCCATCCCAGCTGGCGTAAAGAAAACCGATTCGGTCAGAGAGTTCACGGTCGCGAAACAGTAACGGCAGGCCGTTGTATTCATAAGGCTGATAGAGTTTACTGCGATCACTCAGACCGCCGTTAAGGCTACGGGCGAGGATGTCCTCATCCGTTGCGCCCCAGAGGGCCCCTTCCTCCGCTAATATGGTCACAGCGGCTTCACTGACGCCCCCTTCTGCTGGCCACATGCCACGTTGACGCTGACCAAAAATCCGTTCAGCTGTTTTTAACCCCTCCCGCACCTGCAAGCGGGCATCTTCCGGGTAGCGAAATGTCGCTGCCGGCAAGGGGAGGCCTGGGCTCGCTTCCTGTGCCGTATGTAAATCACAAAGGAGCGGTAAGATTGGATGGGCATAGGGGGTCACAGAGATCTCTATTTGACCACTCTCTTCTAATTGGCGATGAAATTGGAGGACTCGTTTCACCTCATCGTTGCAGCAACTTAACAACTGTTGCTTCTGCTCTTCGCGGAAATGTGTCCCCTGCTGTAAAAGTTTGGCAACCAGAGTGGATTTTTGCCGCAGATAATGACCTGTCCAGGCCAACAGAAACCAGACTTGTAAATCCAGCAGGTCCTGTTCGTTAAAGTTCAGAGCGTCGGGTCGTGCCCCTTTGCCACGTTGACGAAACAGTTCGTGGTACCGGGTGTGGGCGAGAATCTGGGTTTCTTCGTTCACGGAGAAGAAATGCTCAACCATGAACTGACGTTCGGTATCGGCGAGCTCTTCCGGCTTGCGTGAGAGGATGTCGAGCCAGCGATCATGATCTGTCCCGTTGCTGTAACGTTCTAATTGTTCAAGGAGGGATGGAACCAGATTGACGGTGACCCGTGCGTCGGTTTCGACAATGGTATCTAACATTTCCCCATAATCTTTGACGCCGTGCAACCAGGTCCAGGGAAGTAGGGTCTGTCCGCTGATCGGGTCGAGATAATCGGGTTGATGCATGTGCCAGAGGATGCAAACTTTCAGGGGCTTTATATTTCCAGGCGTCGCGGCAAGGGCTGCCATTCGCTTTCCTTTTCTTTCGCAGGTTATTGCTATTCGTCAGTAACTGTATGGATACAAAGTGAGCTGAAAGAATCATTATAGACCGAATCAGAGAGTGGCGTCCTGACTTTTTATCAATATTACGTTGTTGAAATTGAGCCTTTTAAATAAGTCCCTTGCTCTGTCGCCCGGCAACTGGCATAGTTCCGGCCATGCAAAAAAAAGCTTTCAATCTCTACTCGACCCATCTGAAGCAAAGCTTTGGTGGCAGAGTTCATAAGATCTCTATTGATGCAGGTTTTGGCTGTCCGAACCGCAAAGGTGGGCGCAATACGGATGGTTGTATTTTCTGTGGTCCGGGAGGATCCGGTTCGGTCGGTATTGAGCGCGGCGAATCGATTGCGACGCAAATAGAGAATGCCAAAGAGGTGATGCGAAGAAAATATCGGGCCAAGTGGTTTATCGCCTATTTTCAACCTTTTTCCAATACCTTTGCTCCCGTTTCCAAGTTGCGTGATTATTATGATCAGGCACTTGCAGTGGAAGATGTGGTTGGCTTGGCGATTGGCACCAGACCGGACTGTGTCCCGGAACCGGTCATGGATCTGCTCGGAGAATATCATCAGAAAACAGATCTCTGGTTGGAGCTGGGGCTGCAAAGTATCTATGACCGTACCCTTGATTATCTCCAGCGGGGGCATGACTATGCCTGCTTTCTTGACGCCTATCAACGGGCCAAGCAGCGGAACCTGAAGGTTTGTGTCCATGTCATCCTGGGCCTTCCCGGTGAAAGTCATGCTGATATGATGGCAACTGCGGCTGAGATTGCACGGTTGAATGTTGACGGTATCAAAATTCACCTGTTGCATATTTTAGAGGGGACAACTCTGGGTGAATATTATAAACGTGGTGAGGTGCAGATGTTGACGATGGATGAGTATGTTGAGACGGTCGTCGATTTTATTGAACGGTTGCCCCCACAGACGCTTATTCACCGCCTCACTGGAGACGGCCCACGCAAGGCACTGCTTGCCCCTTTGTGGTCAATCAATAAATGGGAAGTGCTGAATGCCATTGATGCTGAACTGGAGCGACGGAACTCTAAACAGGGGGATAAATATGCCAGGTGAGGCGCAGAGAAAAATCGCGTACGCTCCGCAATAGCAGAGATAAGCCGTGATTAAAAGGGCTTAGGAGCTGACAGAGATGGGCATCTCAACGTCTGCACTGTTCTGGACCGGGGTTGCCCCACTCCAAGAAATCAGCATTAACGATGCCCAAACAAGGCTAATAAGTAGAATGACTAATCGAAACATGGGGCGCAATTTAGCAGAAGAATGCACCCGAATCAACAACTGATAACAGAGTATAGACATAATATGTTCGACCTCAACAGTCTTAATCCAGAACAACGTCAAGCCGTCATCCATAAAAAAGGTTCACTGCTCCTCTTAGCTGGTGCAGGATCGGGGAAAACCCGGGTTATTACCTGCCGAATTGCCCATCTGCTGCACCAGGGAATTCCTGCTGAACAGATTCTTGCCGTAACCTTCACCAACAAAGCTGCGCGGGAGATGCGCGAGCGGGTTCGGGAGATGGTGGGCCAAGCTGCGGCCAAAGGGATGATGATCGCAACGTTTCATTCTCTTTGTGTTCGCATCCTCAAAGTCCACATTGATCGGCTCGGGTTCAAAAAGAACTTTTCTATCTATGCGTCCGCCGACCAGCAACGGTTGATAAAAGATCTGTTGCGAGAGTTGAGTTCAGAGAGCAGCTCTGCCGATGCGGATCAAGTCCTCTGGCGGATCAGCAGTGCCAAGAACCACCTGATCTCTGCCGACAACTATCAGGCTAGCGATCAAGATCCTGTCTCTGCGCTTGTCGCTGCGGTCTATCCCCGTTACCAGAGAGCCCTGAAAGCCTTCAACGCGGTTGATTTTGATGATTTGCTCATGTTTACGGTACAACTGCTAGAAGAACATGCCGACCTGCTTGAACACTATGGTTCCCGGTTTCAATATCAGATGGTCGATGAATATCAAGATACCAACCCAGTGCAGTATCGTTTATTGAAACTGCTGGCAAGCGCGCACGGTAACCTCTGTGTGGTTGGCGATGATGATCAATCCATTTACGCATTTCGCGGGGCAGATGTCGCTAACATCCT
This sequence comes from Desulfuromusa kysingii, assembly GCF_900107645.1. Classification (GTDB taxonomy): domain Bacteria; phylum Desulfobacterota; class Desulfuromonadia; order Desulfuromonadales; family Geopsychrobacteraceae; genus Desulfuromusa; species Desulfuromusa kysingii. The sequence goes on along the minus strand of NZ_FNQN01000002.1, from coordinate 289,808 downwards.
CGACTTTGAAAAGGACTTCCCAGGGACGAAAGTGATTAAGCTGGAGCAGAACTATCGTTCAAGTGGAAACATTCTTGCCGCTGCCAATGCCGTCATCAAGAATAATGTAAAACGTAAAGACAAGGCGTTATGGACCGCTTCTGGGAGTGGGGCAAAGATTGAATATCACCTGTGTGAAGATAGTGAAGATGAAGCCCGTCAGGTGATGGAACGAATTCATGCCGAGAAGTATCGCCATAAACTCAATTATGGTGACTTTGCAATCCTTTATCGGACCAACAGTCAATCCCGGGCTTTTGAAGAACAGCTTCGTTATGAAAATATCCCTTATGTTTTGATTGGTGGTCAGCAGTTTTTTGACCGCAAAGAGATCAAAGATGTCATTGCTTACCTGAAAGTGATTCAAAATCCCGCTGACGAAGTGAATTTGCTCCGCATTCTCAATTATCCCAAACGTGGCATTGGCGCCGGGAGCATTGACCGGATTATTCGCCATTCTGCCGACCGGGGAATTTCACTCTGGAAGGTTTTGCAACAGCCGCAGCAGGTTGCCGAAGTGAAAGAGCGGACGGCATCAGCTTGTGCAGATTTCACCACCCTGATTAAGCGCTATCAGCAGCGCTTCAAGAAGCCGCTGCGATTGCTTGAGACGTTACAGGAGTTGTTTGTCGAACTGAAGTTCGCAGACGAGATTTATCGTCAGGAAAAGGATCCTCAAGTTGCCAGACGTAGAGTAGAAAATCAGGAAGAGTTGCTGAACAGCATGTCCGTTTATCTGGACCGAACAGCTGATCCTGACCTGACTGGTTTTTTAGATCGCATATCTCTTTTTGATGATGATGCTCCAGGTAAAAATGATAAAGAGAGCAAACTCGCACTTGATGCGGTGACTTTGATGAGTTTACATTCCAGTAAAGGTTTGGAGTTCCCCGTTGTCTTTCTCACCGGTCTGGAAGAGGGGTTCCTGCCGCATAAAAAATCAATATATGAAACTTTTGATATTGATGAAGAGCGCAGACTCTGCTATGTCGGTATAACTCGTGCGCAACAGCAACTTTTCTTTTCTGGTGCCCAGCAACGACGCAAGTACGGCAAGCTGGAACAACGTGAACCCAGCCGCTTTCTCAGTGAAATTCCGGAAGAGTTAATCCAGAAGTCAGCCGGCGAACAAAAGACGAACAGCACCCCGGAAGATGAAGCGGCAAGTGCTAGCAGTTTTTTTGATAACATCAGTCAGATGTTTGGGGACTGATGGATTAAGAAAAAGAAACAGATCAATACTTACAAATCTACAAGGAGAACGTTCATGGCAATGATTACAGCTACTTTTCCTGGCGGAGCAGTAGTAAATGCAAATTTTTCCGGGTTTGAAGTTTCCACCGACCAACCTGAAGACAATGGCGGAACCAATTCAGCACCAGAGCCCTACATGTTATTTCTTTCCTCGATCCTGACCTGTGCCGGGTTTTATGCGCAACGGTTTTGTCAGCAGCGGCAGTTATCCACAGAAGGGATGACAATGACCCTGGATATTGATCGCCATCCAGAGAGCCGTCGACTGGAAAAAGTCAAGATGGCGATTCAGCTCCCCGATGGCTTTCCGGATAAGTATCAAAAGGCGATTGTCCGTGCTGCGGGCATGTGTTCAGTGAAAAAAGCCATTGCAGATCCACCAGAGTTTGAGGTGATTACAGAATAGACAGTTTTGTTGCTCTCCAGGTTTTCTATTTCTGATATCTATTGCACTGATAAATTTGATTGTAGGGACTGAGATGGCTGAAAGTAAGAAGCAACTGGAAAATAAAATTCTGCAACTTGAGAAGGAAAATCAACGCCTGTTGCAGTTAAATGACGAGATGAAGCAGATTCAGACCAGTTATGAGCAGATTCTCGGAGAAAATAATACTCGACAACTCCGATCTGATATCGCCTGCATGCAGCTGGAACAAATCTTTTCCGCTTACAGCGATCCTATGTGGGTGTTGCGGGAGGATGGACGCATTATCAGGGTGAATGATGCGATGTTGGCGATGCTCGACAAGACCGATGATGAAGTGCTTGGCAAGACCTGTTCATCGTTTCTCAGTCATAATCTGTGTCAAGACGCAACTTGTCCGTTGAAAAGTCGTAGCACTGCCAAGACCACTGAAGTCAAACTTTGTCTGTCCGGTCAGGTGGCAGAAGATAGTTGTTATCTGCTAACGACGGCCCCCCTTATCATGATTGATGGTAGTCCTGGTATCGTCGCCCAGTTTAAAGATATCACCAGTCGTAAACAGGTTCAGGAGGCATTGGAAAAGATGGTTCACATCGACGGCCTGACCCAGATTGCGAATCGTCGTTGCTTTGATGACACGCTGGCCAAAGAGTGGTTACGGCTCAAGCGCTCAGGTCAGCCGGTCAGCTTGCTGCTTTGTGACATCGACTATTTCAAGAAATTTAATGACCATTATGGCCATCAGGCTGGTGATGATTGCCTGCGTGATGTTGCTGCAGCACTGGCTGGATCAGTTTTACGGCCCGCGGATTTGGCGGCTCGTTACGGCGGAGAAGAGTTCGTCCTCTTACTCCCCGAAGTTGCCTTAGAGGGGGCGATGAAGGTCGCGGAACGGGTCCTCGAAGCGGTTAGCGCGTTGCAGATTCCCCATCGGAATTCTGAAGTGGGCAGCACTGTGTCCATCAGTATCGGAGCAGCAACCTTGATTCCAATTGATAAATATCAACCGGAAACATTGATCTCTTTAGCTGATGGTGCTCTCTACCGTGCGAAGGAACAGGGGCGCAACAGATTTTGTTTAGCACCGAGTTGACACCCTTCCTGCTTACGACTCTCAAGCTAGGATCACGCTGATTTTTAATCATTGAAACCAAAGTAAGTTTTGAGGGGGGGCTGTTGATGAGTTCCTAGCGTCTAACCCTCTGCTCTGGCACGTCTAAATTATTCCCTCGTGATTGTGTTCCAGACCCGAAATCCGTCTTTTTATCCTCGTCCATGTTGTCTTTTTTCCCCGTTTAACCTGCGGATTTTTCCTCTCATTTCGGTCTGGCCGCGAGCGTTGTATTACCATCCCGGCGTCAGTCTAAACACTTGAATGTAGGTAGCTAAGTGCTATGCTTTTGGTTGAGCTTATTTTTATAGCCTGGTTAAACGCGGACATCGTCTCCAACTGAAGTTTCCCGTTGGAGACACACTTAATAGCTGTCAAGGAGGAAAAAATGCCGGAATTTGGTCACCCATTCAGTGTTCTCAAACATGATCGCATGCTGACTCACCCAGAGTTGGTGCGTGCTATACGCTTTATGGTCGCAGCTGAATACGAAGCGATTCAGCTCTACCAGCAACTTGCAGAATCAACGGATAATGTCCTTGCCCAGAAGGTTCTGATTGATATCGCCGATGAGGAAAAAGTGCATGCCGGGGAATTTTTACGTCTTTTGAAAGAACTCGATCCCGAAGAAGAAAAATTTTATCAGGAAGGGGCACAGGAAGTTGAAGAGGAGTTTCTGGGTGCAACTCTGGACGCGAATAAAGATGTTGCTGCTTCTCTTGCAGGTCAGGGATTGGGAATCGGTAGTTTAAAAAGATAGGAAATTTTGGATAGGAGAAATTTATTTATGGACTTACTACGTAGAGAACTTGCCCCCATCAGCCCAAAAGGTTGGGATGAAATCGACTCGATGGCTAAAGAAACTCTGGTTGCAACCCTGTCAGGACGGAAATATATCGATATCGATGGTCCTCATGGAATCGGTCATGCTTGCGTGACTCTAGGACGTTTATCGCTTCCAAAAGCACAAAAGGGTGAGAAGGTTGGTTACGGGTTGCATCAGGTTTTGCCGCTCGTCGAAGCACGAGTTAACTTTACCTTGGAGACCTGGGAGTTGGACAATGTTGAGAGAGGAGCTAAGGATCTCCAACTGGACGCACTGGTAGAAGCATGTCGCGAGTTGGCCATGTTTGAAGAAAAGGCTATTTATAGTGGTTTCAAGCCTGGTATGATCATTGGTTTACAGGATATTGTAAAAGGGAATGAGCTATCGTTTGTTCTTGAAATGGATGCCTTGGTGGATGCCATCTCTGAAGGGCAGACGCAGATGCTCAAAGATGGTGTTGAAGGTCCTGCCAATCTGATTGTTTCAGCGGATATTTGGAAGTTCCTTGCGCGGACATCCCCTGGTGGAACATTGCGCTCCATTGTTGAAAGGCAGATTGCGGGGCAGGTTATTTATTCGGAATTGGTCAAGGATGCTTTGCTTGTGGCTAATCGAAGTGGTGATCTGGAGTTGACTGTCGGCCAAGATTTTGCTGTTGGTTATCACAGCCATACCGCGACAGAAATTAACTTTTTTGCGACGGAATCTTTCACCTTCCGAGTCATAGCTCCTGAAGCCCTGATTGGTTTTAAGCTGAAATAGGCTGAACTTTTTGTCTTGTTATCTACAAAAACCCCGCAACTTACTGCGGGGTTTTTGTTATGTTGCCGTTATCGTTTTTTTGAATAAAAAGGATCTTATGTCAAACCAAACCAAGTCCCAGCTCGCTAACGAACCAACCTGTGCCAACTGTAAGGCCTGTTGCTGCCGTTTGGAAGCAATGCTTTTTGATGACCCTGAAGTCCCTGATTCCTTGACGGTGACAGATGCTCGGGGGAGGAGGAGTATGGCACGCTTAGAAGATGGCTGGTGTTCAGCGCTGGACCGGAAAACAATGTCTTGTACTATCTACACCATAAGACCATGGATTTGTCGTGAGTTTGAGATGGGCGAAGATGAGTGTCTATCAGCTCGTATTGCTTGTCTGTAGCAGGTTTAAAGTCGATGTTTCATTGTTTGATTTTATCGCAGTATGCTTTGATCTCCCGACAGTGCTCCTCTTCATTTTTGGAAATGGATTGAAACATTTTTTGCATGCTTGCGGTTTCAAATTCGACGGATGCTGCAATATGCACGTCCAAGAACTCCTGCTCCAGTTTCAGGGTGATATTTGCTGCCGCTTGTGCCGATAGATTTGTCAACTTGGCTTTGTTAAGGACGTCCTTTGTGATCGTAAGCAGTTGGTCAACCCTGGATTGAGTCAGATTTTTAACCTGGTAAACCCCTTCATGGGGTAACCGGGCAGCGAAACTGATATCCATGGCGTGTTGATCTTCCTCTTTTGCCAACTTAATCCAGATGGCTTGTAGCTCTTCATCCTCAGGAATGGTGGCTGCAAACTGGCGATAGATTGAAGCAATGGATTTTTCGATTGCGACACAGGTATTTAGAAATTTGCGCATGTCTATTTTGTGATTCATTGTTGCCTTGTGATGCATGGAATAAAGTAACCGGTCAATAGCCGACACGTCTTCTTGAAGTTTTCTTTAGATAATCCTTGATTTAGCCTATCTCAGGTTGTGACACAAGAAATCTTTTAACATGTGCCGGTTTTTGTCAGACCGTTTCCATCCGTTTTTCCCTTCTTTGTCTCTTTATCCCCAAAACTGATCCTAATTATAAGGACTCATCGTCACCAATAATGATCAACAGTAAAAACTACACCAAATAAAGAGGGTTTTATGCGTAGATCTTTGGTACTCTGTTTAGGTGGAAACACCAACCCATCAAGAGGAAAAGGAGCTGGCGATGCAATTGAAACAAGTCTGTGTTTTTTTGGGAGTAAGCATAATCCTTGCGGTTTTTTCATCTCTCGCAGCGGCAGAATTTGCTGTGGTGGATAAAGAGCAATACCCCTATGCTCCATCACTGATTCAGTGGGAAAAAACTGCTGCGGAATTCACAGAACCTGAAACCTGTGGCGAATGTCATCCTCAACAATATGAAGAATGGCGCGGATCAATGCATTCTCTGGCCTTCCAGGATCCGATCTATCAAGGGGAGCTAATGCTGGCTATTGAAGCAGTGGGTCATGATGTCGCAAGGCAATGTGAGGGGTGTCATTCTGCCGCTGCTGTGGTCACTGGAGAAGTCAAAGGGGCAGGGTTGACAGGTTTGAGTCCGCTCGCCATGGCAGGAGTTTCGTGTGATGTCTGCCACTCCATTAAAGGCCATAGTCATTGGCAGACCCCAACCCATCAACCGGAAAATGGTTCAATGATTCTTTCCCCGGGGAAAGAGGTGGATGGCGAAGCGGTGCTGACAAAGTTTGGCCCTTTGCCTGTTGAAGAGGGTTGTGGTGATGGTTTTCATGAATGTATTGAATCGCCCTTACATCAACAGACAGAACTTTGCGGTTCCTGCCATCAGATCACCCACTATGAGAAGCATACCCCTCTGGAGATGACTTATTCAGAGTGGAAGAATAGCCCCTATGCGGCAAAGGGGATCAATTGTCAGGATTGTCATATGGTGGAATTGGAGACATTTAAGCGCTCTGCTGATACCTTTCAGAAGCCGGTACGGGATGAATATCACCACTATTTCAACGGTGCCAATTTTTTGATGTATGCACTGACGGAGATGGCGGCGCAAAAGTCTGGTGATGAAGAGCTGGCAGCAAGTTCACGTCAGAAATACGAGATGGCCGTTGGTCGCTTGCAAGCCGCTGCAACTCTGGATATCAGCCCAGTGTATCGGCATGGAAAACTGGCCGAAGTGGTAGTGCGGATCAATAATCAGCGGGCCGGACATTATCTGCCGACATCTTTGACCAATATTCGGCAAATGTGGCTTGAAGTGACAGCCACTGATGCTTCTGGAAAGACGATCTTGAGCAGCGGTCAGGTCAACTCAAAGGGGCAGTTACCTGCCGATGCGAGACGTTTTAACTCGGATGGCATGGGGGATAATATGCATTTTGCCATCGATCCTTGGTCGATTGTCAGTTTTTCCAAGCATGACACGATTCCCCCTAAAGGGTATCGAGAAGTCCATTATGGTTTGACTGGCACTGGTGATGATCCGATCAACTTGAATGTGAAACTGCGCTTTCGCCAAGCCAATCAAAAAGTTGCTGAAAAGTTGCTTAGTCATGTTCCTGACGATATGAATCTGGAGGCAATCTACGGCATCAAAGAAATACCGACAGTCCCTATCATTGATATGATTGATAAGACAGTCACCATCAGTGGGGAAGAATAATAGCGACTTCTGCAACTGATCTAGGTGCTCTCAGCATCTAATTCAGCAGATTGTGTCTTTACTGAACAGGGCGAGAAAAGTTGACTCTTGTCATCCACGGACTTTTCTCGCCCCCACAAAAAATCCACCGCTGGACTGTTGCCATGGTTTTAGTGCACCAGTTTTCCGAGTTTATGCTTGATCAGTACTCCTTTGGTCAGTTCCCGAATCTGCACTTCACTTTCCATGGTCAATGCTTTCTGCAGAGTTTCCTCGGCAACTTTGACCGGCATGGTGCGGATGAGCCATTTGACTTTCGATAAATTGTAGGCGCTCATACTTAAGGCTTCAATTTTCATCCCTAGCAGCAGGATAACGGCCAGAGGATCGGCTGCCATTTCGCCACAAAGACTGACGGGAAGATGAATCGTGCGGCACAGTTGTACAATGCGATAGATCTCCTGCAACACTGCCGGATGTAAATTATCAAAAAGGTGCGAAACGCGGGAGTTGTTCCGATCCAAAGCCAGCAGGTACTGGGTCAAATCATTTGATCCGATCGAGATAAAATTGATGCGACTGGCAAAGAAGGGGAGCAAATTGACTGCCGCAGGGACTTCAACCATGATGCCCACAGGGGGGCGTTTGACTTGGTAGCCTTCCAGCTTGAGCTGGGTGCAGGCATCTTCAAGTAAAAGATTGAAAGCGTCAAGTTCATCGACCCGGCTGACCATCGGTAACAGGATATGGAGATTGTCGAGCCCTTCTGATGCACGTAACATGGCGCGTATCTGGGTCATGAAAATGGGACGATTATCAAGGGTGAAGCGAATACCCCGCCAACCGAGGTAGGAGTTTTCCTCAGAAAAGTGGAAATAGGGGAGGGCTTTGTCGCCGCCGATATCTAACGTGCGGAGGGTGACTGGTTTTCCCTCGTATGTGTTTAGAACATGGCGATAAATCAGCCGTTGTTCTTCTTCTGTAGGGAAATTCTCATGGATCATAAAAGGGATTTCTGAGCGGTATAAGCCAATCCCTTCAGCGCCACGCTTCAGACCGGGTGAGATATCGGCCATCAGTCCCGTGTTCGCATAGAGGTGAACCCTGTGACCATCTGGAGTGATTGCCGGCTGTTCTTTCAGTCCTTCCAGTTCTGTAAATAAATTTTTCTCGCGACTGGCGAGCTTCTGATATTCACTGAGGACTTCCTGAGACGGGTATAAAATCACCTGCCCTTGATAGCCATCTAGGATGGCGGGAATTCCCTGTTGCAGGTTCTTGATTTTTCCGGTTCCCATAACTGCTGGTAGACCGAGAGCGTTGGCAAGGACGGCAGTATGGGAAAGGCTTGAGCCTGTCTGGCAGAGGATCCCTACCAACTGTTCACGTTTATAGCGGGCTATGTCGGTAATGCTGATCAAGTCGCCCGCTAGGATCAGGTTCTGATCTTGGCTGACCGCTGTTTTTCGCCCATGAAGTTTAGAGTGGAGTTTGTTGCCAATGTTCCAAACGTCTTCAGACCGCGAGCGCAGGTAAGGATCTTCCATATTGCCAAAGAGGTCAGCATACTGGCTGATCGCAGCTCGCAACGCCCCTTGAGCCCAATTCCCCTGGCGAATCCCTCGTTCTACGTCGTCGATCAGTTCCTTACTTTCGAGCAACATTTTATAGGCGGTAAATATGGTCGCTATATCCCCGGATAGGGAGTCTTTAAGAGCTAGTGATCCTTGATCTATTTCATATTGACATTGCTGTAGTGCCGTATGAAACTTATCAATCTCAGCATCAATGTTCTTGCATTCCTGATCAGCAACCTGCTCCAGAGAATCTTCGCTCAAGAGGTGAATCACACCAGAAGCGATCCCTATGGCCCCTTTCACTCCGAGGACACGTTGCATCGACTGATTATCTTGCGCAGTCATATCGACCCAGGAATGACTCTGATCCAGCGATAAAGTGGCGGCTAACTGTGCTGCGATCGTGAGTAGAAACGCTTCTTCATCGTCTGTAAATTTGCGGCGCTGACTTTCCTGCACCACCAGAACTCCGACCAGACGGCGTAAATGAACCAAGGGGACTCCCAGAAATGCCTGGTATTGTTCCTCCTGGGTTTCAGGAAAGTAGCGGTAACCGGGATGTTTTGATGCATCTTCAATGTTCAGCGGATGGCTATTGCGGGCGATGGTGCCGACCAAGCCCTCTCCATAGGTTAATTTCACTTTTCCGACAGCTGCGGGATCAAGGCCATCAGTCGCCGTCAGGGTGAGGACATTTGTCTCATCCGCGATGAAGAGGCTGCAGACACTCACCTGCATTGCCGCACGCACGGCTGAAACAATGTAGACCATCTGCTTGGATGGAGAAGCTAAAGACGCCGCTTCTTGAACAATTTTTTTCAGCAGGCTGAGGGAATTATTCATTATGCAGCTCGATGTTCTTCATTTAGCTCTCCTTGATCTTTATTGCCCATACAAAAGGGCCAAAAGACGGATGTAAGAAGATTGAGTCCCTGTCAACAGGGCGGTGATGAATGGGACGTTGCACAAATCAATTACGCCCAATCCATAACTCTTGTTTGCAGCACAGTTTCAAGTTAGTAGCGGTAGAGGAAATCGTCAACCTATTATTCCAGAAAAGTTCCAGCCCAGAGCCCTTGGAAAAACTGTCGAGCGTTGCTTCCTAGTGCCCGACTATCATACCCTCCCTCCTGGACCACCAGTGTTGGCAGATGTAATTTCCCGATAAGTAGACCATTGGCAAAGAAATCTTCCCCATTCAGGCTCCAGGTTCCGGTTGGATCCCCTTTGGCAGTGTCCAGACCGAGGGCAATGATGAAGAATTGTGGCTTGAACTTGTTGACGCGTTGTAATGCCTGAGACAAAATTTTCCGATATCCTCCCCCTTCTAACTCCTCTTGAAGGGGGTAGTTTTGATTATATTTCAGTCCTTCACCTTCGCCCATTTCGTCATCGAAGCCGGTAAAGTAGGGATACGCGAAGCGGGGGTGCCCATGGATAGAGAGAGTGAGAACATCGGCGCGACGATAAAAAATATCCTGCGTACCATTGCCGTGGTGATAGTCGATATCGAGCACGGCAACGCGCCCATGGGCAGAGAGAAACTCAGCTGCTACCGCTGTGGAGTTAAAATAGCAAAAGCCTCCGTAAGACCTGCGCTCTGCATGGTGTCCCGGTGGACGGACCAAGGCGTAGGCGAGGCGTTGTCTCCCCAGTAGGCTGTTGGCGGCAGTCAGGGCACAATCAACGGCACGTCGGCTTGCCGGATAAGCATTGGCAGTTAGCGGTGTAAAGGTATCGATGCAGTAATAGCCTGCACGAATCGCACGATCCACCGGAGGACGGGCTTGATTGCGAATCGGAAAGACGTAAGGGTAAACGGATTTCCCCTCGGGGAAATGCAAACAAACGGCTTTTAAGTAGCGGATAAAACCCTGATCATGAACGCGCTTAAGCATCTTTTCTGGATGGCGCTTCGCTCTGATCTCGCGGAACATCCCGGTGGGTAAAAGTTTGCGGGTAATCGCCCGGATTCGGACTGGAGCTTCAACATAGCCGCGCTCACGAATATGGTGAATATCATGCTGGTCATTCACAACGAGGATAATCTTTTCATCCTCAGGGAGTTCTCTGTGCTGTGGTGGTTTGCAGGTTTCGGGATTCAGATAACGGGGAGGACGAATCTGTACCGGGTTGTCAGTGAAAGAATGAACGACCTTCTCGATATATTCCGGCGGACAATGTTGCTGATATTTGCGCTCTAGAATGGCCCGAACTATGACTTGAGCATGGTTTTGGTTCAGTGGTTCTTGACTCCCCAAGGGGTCGAAGACCAGGTAGGGAGGGCTGTCATCTCCCGGTTTGACCGGGGTTTCATAGGCGGTTCCATTGATTGGTCGAGCACCGTACTGTTCATAGAATTTAAGTCGAGACCGGTTCTGGGCCCGATGCTTGGGGCTTTTGCAGAGTTCTGGATCATCCGGCAGGCATTCAAAAAATATCCCCCGACTGCTCCAGGCGGTCGCATCGGCGCGCAGCCGTTCATAGAGAGCCCCACCAATACCTCGGCCAGTCATGTTGGTCGCTGCTGAAATGTAATCGAGATAGTCGAAGCCTAGCTGCGGTTCATGCAGCAGCAAGGCAAATCCCTTGACCCCACTACGGACTCCTTCAGCAACATAGAGGACGGCACGAAATTTATGCTTGAGCGGGTTCTCTAATTGTTGTGGCAATTTGTTCACGTCCTTGTCGCTCAAGCCGGGGAATTGTTCGCGAAGAATTCCCTGAACCTGTTCCATGACCCTCTGATCAGAGGAGAGCCGAGTGTCGAAAAGACGCCGTATTCTAAACATATGCCGTGCTCCTTAGTGAATTCCCTAACTGCCTACCACTTGTTGCCACTCCAACTGCTCTGCTGGTTTAGCTGGTTCGGCGTTGGTGTAATGATAGACGTCGCCAAGGTAATTTTTCAGCACAACATCGCTGCCAAGTTGCTGGAGATAGTCAGGAAGTAAGGGGATCTTGCCACCGCCACCGGGGGCATCAATGACATAGGTTGGTACTGCCATTCCCGAGGTGTAGCCACGCAAAGCGCGCATAATTTCCAAACCCTCTTCGACGCTGGTGCGGAAATGATCCGTCCCCTGAACTTGATCGGCCTGATAAATGTAGTAAGGGCGGACTCGGATCATCAACAAGCGCTGCATCAGTCGTCGCATGACCAAAGGATTATCATTAACCCCGCGCATCAAAACGGTTTGATTCCCCAGAGGGATGCCCGCATTGGCTAGCCGGGCGCAGGCTTTCGCTGATTGTGGAGTAATCTCATCAGGATGATTGAAATGGGTGTTGATGTAGAGTGGATGATAGCGCTTCAATACCCGCACCAGGCTCGGAGTGATCCTTTGCGGTAGAACCACAGGGATTCTGGAGCCGATGCGGATAATCTCAAGATGTGGGATCGCCCTGAGGCGACTGAGAATATTGTCAAGGCTGGCATCACTACGTAGCAGCGGGTCGCCACCAGAAAGGATAACATCGCGAATTTCACGGTGCTCACGGATATAATCAATGCCGGCATCAATACTCTCTGCGTTGATCGCCATATTGGCACAACCAACCTTCCGTTTACGAGTGCAGAAGCGGCAGTACATGGCACAGGTTGAGCTGATCATGAAGAGGACACGATCGGGGTAACGATGCACCAGATTAGGAATCGGGCTTTGATTTTCTTCATTGAGAGGGTCAACATGGCAGACCTGATCTTGTAGCTCCTGTTCGTCGGGTACGGCCTGCTTCCAGATGGGGTCACCCATTGTTTGGATCAAACCCAGATAGTAAGGGTTGATCCGCATCGGGTAGCGTTCAGCGACGGTGAGTAAGGGGGCCGGATCAATGCCGAAACGTGCAGCTATTGCTGTCGGTTCTGTTAAACTGTTTTGCAAAATTTTTTGCCAGGATTCCATAACTGATCTCCGCGTTAGGAAAAACGTTTGATATAGGTGATCCGGTCGTCTCCCGGGTTATAGAAATCGGCAATGACCGATTCTTTCCGGTAGCCGGACTTTTCATAAAAATTACGGGTTTTGAGATATGCTTCTTTGGAGGATGTCTCCAGACAGATCATACGAGCACCTTGCTGTTGCATATCAAACTCGGCTGACTCGATTAATTCACGGCCGAATCCTTTACCATGGATCTTTGGATCGGTGGCGATCCAGTAGATGTCAAAGTTACCGTCAGTCAGTGGAATAGGCCCATAAAGGATATATCCCACGGGGCGGTCATCATTGCTTGTGACCAGGACCTGATAATCGCGTTGTTCTGGCTGATCAAGGACGATCTGTAGCAGTTCAACGGCACATTCAACTTCTGACGATGTAAACACATCAATCTTTCTGAGTCGGTTGAGGATACCCTTCAACTCTGACATGTCAGCAGGTTGTAGCTTGTGCATTAGTACGGTTCCTTTCGTTGACTGGCAGATTCCAGTATCTGTTCAATGAGTTGGTTGTAGGTCAATCCTGAGACGCCGGCTGCGCAAGCCAAACCTGCATCTGGTGAGATATCTGGGTTAGCGTTGACCTCAAGAATATAGGGAATCTGGTTGCGTAGGCGGATGTCGACCCGAGCGTAGTCACGGCAGCCAAATAATTTGTAAGCCTGTTGTCCAACGTTGTTGACCAACCGGGTTTCCGCTGATGTTATTGTTGCCGGACAGACGGGGATGGTCCCTCGGTAGGCAAGACTCTGCGGGGCCCATTTACTCTCAAAACAGACGATTTTTCGCGATAACTCAGGCGCAAAGGTGATCTCAGCTGGTGGCAGTACGGTTAAGTTTTCACTGCCGAGGATAACGACATTGATTTCTCTGCCATCGATGAATTCTTCAATCAGGGCTGGCTGGCGGTAGACATCGTGAATAAATTGAATTCGCTGTTTGAGTTGTTGCGAGGTGTCGATCACACTGAGGGCTTCAATCCCCTGAGAAGCGTCTTCAAAGGGCGGCTTGACAATCAGCGGGTAGTTTAGACCAGCGGTGTCATGATGCCCGTTTCCAAGTTTTGCGACGCAGAATGGTGGTGTGGGCAGGCCGTGTTGCAGCAATAGTGATTTGCTACGCAATTTATCCTGGGTCAGTCCAAGACAGAGTGGTGGTGAACCGCTGCTGGGGAGATGCAGGAGTTCAAAAATGCCAGCCACATTCATCTCCAGATGAGCATTGCCCCAGAATCCTTCACAGAGGTTGAAGGCGAGATCTGGAGAGAAACGTTCTATCTTGCGGAGAAAATCCATCAAATTGTCCGCGAGCGAAATCAGTTCCGGCTGATGTCCGAGCTGATGGAGGGCCTGTAATACTGCCTTTGCTTGATCGTAGGAACCTCTATCCGCAATCCGATCACGAACCTCTCCGTGGTTGGAATATTCGGGGGTCTGGTTATAACAAACAGCGATGCGCATCATTTTTCTCCACCAGGTCGAGTCGTTCGCAGGCAGCAGTGACGACACTGAGAATCATCTCCGGGTAGCTTAATCCAGCGGCACGGGCAGCTTTCGGGAAGCAACTGTTCTGCTCCGGCCGAGGCAGAACCCCCGGAAGCGGATTAACTTCGATGATCTGTGGGTGGCCACCGGTATCCAGCCGCACATCAATACGGCACCAGTCGCGACAACCCAGGTGGAAAAACGCCTTGCGGCAGAGGTCTTCGATTTTTCGTTGTAGGAGCGGCGCAAGCTGTGCCGGACAATGGAAAATCTGCAAGGGGGCGGTTTCGGTATCCCAGAGCCATTTGGCTTCGTAGGAATAGATCGGATTTGCCCCCGGAGGGAGGGTCGAAAGGTCAATCTCGACAATAGGAAGAACCTGAACGGCTGTCCCGTTACCAATCAGAGCGACGGTGAATTCACGACCACAGAGGAATTCTTCGACCAGCACCGGTTGTAGATAGTGGGCCCAGACGTCGTCAAGCTGCCTCTGTAATTCGGTTGCATTGTGAACTAATGATTTGTCTGTGATCCCTTTGCTGGATCCTTCCAGTGCCGGTTTCACCAGCAGCGGAAACTGGAAATCGGCAGGAAGGTCAGCAGCATGACGGAGCTGGACGAAGGCCGGAGTCGGGATTCGATGATAAGCCAGGATTTCTTTGGTGCGGAGTTTATCAAGACAAATGCCGAGAGTGATGGGATCGCTGCCAGTATAAGGAATTTGCAGCATCTCCAGCATCGCAGGAATCTGTGACTCACGACTGCCACCATACAGCCCCTCAGCCATATTGAAAACCAGATCAGGTCGCAATGCGCGGAACTTTTCAAAAGCGTCCAGATCGGCGTTTACTAATGTCACTTGATGTTTTTGTGCCAGAGCTGAAGCGACAGCCTGAATCGTCTGGATGTCATCCCATTCGGCATAGAAATCTTGTGGGAGATGCTGAGTGTCGAAATGTGTGAGTGAGGGAGGTTGGTCGTCCTCCTCAGCGACACTCTGATTGAAAGAGAGTACAATATGCATGATCAACCCCTTTTAAAAATACAAGCCACTGCTACTGAAAACCTCACCCATGAGGCGACAACTTATGTATCGGAAGGGCTTGGCGGCTGTGGCTAAAAAGGGGTCGCTTTTGTCGCTTGGTCGTTGCACTCTTCCGACTAAAATGTCATTTCAGCGAAGCTATACGCTCAAATTTTTGTGGCGTCAATATAAAAAATAGGGGCGCTATTTATTTTTTTAAGCAGGGTTTATTGTCGTTTAAAATCAGGTAGATAGGTTTAGCAGCTTAGCGTCTTTGAAAAGCTGTGAAAGATGACCTCAACCGATAAAGGAACTATCTATTTGCAGGGAAAGGAATTGTTGTTCTCTCAGAGCTTTTCCAGAACGAGAGAAGCGAAGCTGAGGACAAAAAAGAATCCGCACATATCTGTCACGGTTGTTAACAACGGACTTGAAACCAGAGCCGGATCAAGTTTTGCCCGTTTCAACAACAGAGGAATCAATCCGCCGAGAGAAACAGCGACAATGGTGTTGACGGCGAGAGCTCCACCAACCACCAGGCCTAAAAATGCATTTCCCTTCCAGACATAAGCGATTGCTCCGAGCAGGATTCCAAGAGCCAGACCATTCAAGACGCCGAGACTCGCCTCTTTTGCCAGCACCCGCAGTAACTCGGTCGGACGCACCAAGCCTAAAGAGAGTTCACGCATGCTGACGGCAACGGCTTGGTTACCGGAACAACCGCTCATATCGCTGACCATGGGCAAGAAAACAGCCAAGGCAATGACGGCTGCTAAGGTGTCTTGATAGAAGGCGATCACACTTGCAGCGAGGATGTTCAGAACAACATTCAAAGAGAGCCAGGACAGGCGTCGTCCAGAACGGGCCAGCAGCGGCATGGAACGAAACTCTTCACCACCGATAATCCCTGAAAAACCGAGAAACTGGTCTGTACTTCGATTGTGTTTTTCCTCTGCGACAGCTTCTGGAAGGACAATCCCGAGTAAGCGTGAGTCGTCGTTGACAACGGGTACCCCGAAGAGGTTGTGTTCTTCAAAAAAGTTATGGAGTTGGAGCAGAGAGTCATTGGCGTTGACCCGAAAGGGGTTGCTGATCATCAGACTGGCAAGTTTTGTCGTCCGTTTTGGAAACAGCAGGTCTCGCAACCGCAGCACCCCTTGCAGGTGATTGTTGTCATCTGTGACATAGAGGTATTGAACATCGTACTCCGCATATTTTTCACGGTTGTTCTGCAATTCCTCAAGGACGTCCTGAACGGTCTGGTTACTTTGAAAATCAAGATATTCTGAGATCATCAACCCGCCGGCGCTATCAGGGGCATAAGTGAGAAACTGGCGGGCTTTTTCCGCTTCCACCGGGGTCATCTGATCGATAATTGCGCTGGCATCTGCTTCGTCCAGTTCCCCGAGGATGTCAACGATATGATCACTGTCCAGTTCTTCGAGAATAGCTGCCGCGTGTCCCGGTTGCAGCTCCTCAATCAGGTCCGCACCCTGGGTGTCGGAGATGTCGGCAATGACATCAGCAGCATCTTCTGGGTTGAGCAATGTTAATAAGCGGGTTTGCTCTTCGGGGTTCAATCGGGAGACGGCTAAAGCGGTGTCGGCAGGAGTTATTTTGTCCAGAAAGGCGACAATCTGTTGTGGATCATCCGTGTTAATTTGGCTTGAAAGCTCTTCCCACAATTTTTCCAGCTTTTTCCCCGGCTCAAGTGGCTCCATGGTTATCTCCTTGTGGCGCTGGTCTTGTTAGCGGACTGGTTCCTGGTGATGGTCTGTATGAGGGCATGCGAGTGCCAGTGCTGCATAAATTCGTGCTGCTGCTTCAACCTCGGTCAAGCTGGTTTGTTCCTCTGAGGTATGTGCCGTTTCCAGCGATCCTGGTCCAAGGATCAAAGGCTTGCTCCCCGCCTGATAAAACAGATTACCATCGGAGTGAGACCGGAATGGAACAAATTGAAGGGGCAAATTGAGTCGTGGGAAAATATCTTCCAAGGCCACCATCAATGGATTATTCAGGGGTAATTCATAGCCCCCGGATTCAAAGTCAAAACGGGCTTCTAAGGAAAGTCCTTTAATTGTTTGCCGTGCATGGGTGAGGGTCTGCTCCAGTTCTGCACGGACTGTCGCCGGTTGAACGTCTGGAGAAAGGTGCAGATCAATCCATGTGTCACAGCGGTCAGGGACAACGAATCCGGCTCGAGATGAACTCATTTCACGGATTGAATAGACTAATTTGGACGGTTGTTGTGCAAACAATGGTGAGCGCTCAATTTGTAGTAGAACGCGTAACATTGACTCAATTGCGTTGTGCCCCAATTCTGGCAGCGAAGAGTGGATGCGACGTCCCAGAGTGACCAGCGCAATCTCCATATAACCATAATGGTTAAATGCCGGGCGCAATGACGTTGGTTCGCCGATAATTGCCCAGTCTGGACATTGCTCAGCTAGAAATCTGCTACTGCCATCACCATTTTCTTCCTCTCCCACCACCAGTAACAGTCCGAGTGTGGGACGTTGTTCTTCGGCCAGGGTTGCCAGTGCCAGCCAGGCCTCAACCATCGCAGCGCAACCACCTTTCATATCGGCACTGCCCAGACCGCGGACGACCCCCCATTCTTCCACAGCGGTATATTTATCAATGTCCCATGCGGTAACTGTATCAACATGGCCAACGAAATATAAGGACGGCTCACCTTGACCCATGGTGGTGATCAGGTTGTAACGCTCACCCTCGACAATCTGTCTGCGGACTGGAATGCCGGTCGCAACGAGACGTTCTTCCAGATAGAGTTGTATATCTTCTTCTTTTCCCGAAGGGGAATAAATATCGATCATTTCCATCAAGGTTTGCCGGAGACGGATTGGATCGATCGCGTTCCAGACGTGTTCAAGAGCGACACTCATACTAATCCTTCTTGCGCTTTTTTTGTTCCCGAGAAAGATTCAAGGTCATGTAGACATGCTTCTGGGTATTGCCGAACCCCTGCTTTTTGAAAAAGCGGATTCCCCCCTTGTTGTCAGCATCGGTATCGATAACAATCATCCGCACACCTTGATCTAACATCCGTTGCTTAATCTCTGTGAAGAGTTTATCACCGGCGCCACATTTTTGTGTGCCTGGCCGTACACCAATCCAGACCAGATAGCCGTATTTCCAGGCTGAGTTATTTTTCTCAACGGTGGTGCCGAGAGCGAAACCGATGACTTCTCCGGCAAACTCGGCGACGATGCAGAGTTCGTTGTCAGAGTTGAACAGAGTGGTGATTTCATACTCATCCCAGGTTCGGTACATGCTTTGAGAAAATTCCGAGGTAA
The DNA here is from genome assembly GCF_900107645.1 of Desulfuromusa kysingii. Taxonomy (GTDB): domain Bacteria; phylum Desulfobacterota; class Desulfuromonadia; order Desulfuromonadales; family Geopsychrobacteraceae; genus Desulfuromusa; species Desulfuromusa kysingii. Next base: position 271,410 of record NZ_FNQN01000002.1, on the reverse strand, counting down.
AAAGTTCTTCACCCAGGTGGAAAACTGCTGCGAGGTCATCAATGGTCATGGCACGGATTTCAAGTTGTTCTACAGTTTTTTGTCGAGTCATAATTCAACCTGTCTGCAATGAAGGCGTTTTTTTAGCAAATAAAGCCGCAAACTCTTTGGTCAAAAATTGCCGTTCTTATGCGAGCTTAGTGTCTATTTTTGGCAAAAGACAAGCAAAAAAAGCAACGCGACAAGAACAGCGAAACTGCTTCGGTATAGATATCCCGTATGGAGTCATTGTGGTATAATACCCATTGGTCACTTGTATAAAGGTACAAACTTTACTTTTTATTTTCACAAGGAGAAGGACATAACAATGTACAGCCCGAACGGAACTTACACTGATAGTGCCCCAATAACGATTACTAACACCTTTTTTCGCAAAGTCTACCTGTGGATGACTGCGGGGCTTGCGGTGACAGCTCTGGCATCCTTCATGATGCTTTCCAGTGCAGCAGCTCAACAAATGATTTTTGGCAACCGGGTGGTTTTTTATGGACTGATCTTTGCTGAACTGGGACTGGTGATTGCTATGTCCGCCGCTATCAACCGGATCAGCGCAGCAACAGCTACCTTGATGTTTCTGGGCTATTCGGCCTTAAACGGCATCACTTTTGCGGCAATCTTTCTCATTTATACCAACAGTTCAATTGCCAGCGCCTTTTTGGTCACAGCAGGGACTTTTGGCGCCATGAGTCTCTATGGTTATGCGACCAAACGTGACCTGACCGGCCTTGGAAGTTTTATGTTTATGGGGTTGGTGGGAATCATTATTGCTTCGGTGGTGAATATTTTTCTGCAAAGTGAAATGATTTACTGGGTCACCAGTTATATTGGTGTTTTGGTTTTTGTGGGTTTGACGGCCTATGACACCCAAAAAATTAAATTGATCGGCCAGGCTGGTTTTGCTAACGAACAAGAGCGCCATAAAGCGGCTATTCTTGGAGCTCTGAGACTTTATCTTGATTTTATCAACCTGTTTCTGATGCTGTTACGGATTATGGGCAACAGACGTTAAAGCCTTTATTGCCGCTAGAGATAACCATAAAACTTGTAATCAGTGCCCCTGGACTTAAATGTTTCAGGGGCTTTTTCTTTTTTTGGATACGGATCAGAATATTTCAAGGCTCAGTGTCATCGGGGAGATGGGGGCCGTATCTGCAAGGATTCATATTGTCGATATTTCTCGTTTTATCGCCATCCAGAATTAGTAAATTCCTCCTCAAGTGGTAAAATATGAAGATGAAGATGCATTAAATTTTTTTTGGATGAGGGATTCTCTATGCTGAGTGATACCGAGATCGCGCGGCAGATCAGACCGAAGCCGATTGGTCAGATTGCGGATCAATTAGGGATCGCTAAGTCTGATCTGTGGCCCTATGGTCGGGATATGGCGAAGGTTGATTTGAACGCTTTACACCGACCAACAGGCAAGAAGGGGCGCTTGGTTCTGGTTTCTGCGACGACCCCCACGGCTGCCGGCGAAGGGAAAACTACGACGACGATCGGACTCGGGCAGGCTTTTGCCCGGTTGGGGGAATCGGTCTGTCTGGCATTACGGGAACCTTCACTCGGTCCCTGTCTGGGGATGAAGGGTGGGGCGACCGGTGGCGGTTATAGCCAGCTTGTTCCTAGCGATCGGATCAACCTCCATTTTACCGGTGATTTTCACGCTATCACCAGCGCCAATAACCTCCTTTCTGCGGCCATTGATAACCATATTTTTCAGGGTAATGAACTCAATATTGACCCGCGCCGGATCCTCTGGCGGCGGGTGATGGACATGAATGATCGTAGCTTGCGGCATATCGTTCTCGGATTGGGGGGGAAGCAGCAGGGGATTCCGCGTGAGGGAGGTTTTGACATCACCGCAGCTTCTGAAGTGATGGCGATGCTTTGTCTGGCCGCGGATATGGATGATTTTTGCCAACGCCTCGAAAATACCTTAGTTGCCTTTACTTATCAGGGTGAGCCGGTTTTTGCCAAGCAATTGCAGATCACCGGGGCCATGCTTGCTCTCCTGCGTGATGCCATCCATCCCAATCTGGTGCAGACCCTGGAAGGGGTTCCCGCTTTTGTCCACGGTGGCCCCTTTGCCAATATTGCCCATGGTTGCAACAGTCTAATGGCGACCCAGATGGCGCAACATTATGCCGACTGGGCGATCACAGAGGCTGGATTTGGTTTTGATCTCGGCGCGGAAAAGTTTTTTGATATCAAATGTCGAATTGGTCATTTAGATCCTTTGGCCGTGGTCTTGGTGACGACAACCAGAGCGCTGAAATTACATGGTGGGAGGGCTGTTGACAGTCTTGGTGGTAAAGATGTGTCGGCATTACGCCAGGGGTTGGACAATCTCGACAAGCATATTGAGAATGTGCGCAAGTTTAATAAAGAGCCGTTGGTTGCTCTTAATCATTTCTCAGGAGATGAGACTGAAGAACTGGATGTGATTAAGAATCACTGTCAAAAGGTTAAGACTCCGTTTGTACTGTGTGATCATTATGCCAGCGGAGGCGACGGTGCTATTGAATTGGCCAAACAGGTGATTCAGGTTGCCGGTCAGAGCCAGCCATACTCACCTTTGTATTCGCTCGAGTTGCCGGTGGAAGAAAAGATCAAGATTGTTAGTCGCCAGATCTATGGTGCTGATGATGTTGCCTTTACCCGACAGGCGGCCAAAGATCTGCGTCAGATTCAACAACTTGGATTTGCCAACCTGCCTATATGTATTGCCAAAGCACCGGGTTCGCTTTCGGATGATCCTAAGTTACTGGGCCGACCACGTCACTTTGATATCACCGTACGGCGACTGCAAATAAATTCAGGAGCGGGTTTTCTGGTGGTTTTCACTGGCGATATTTTACGCATGCCGGGCTTGCCGAAGCATCCCGCAGCGGAACGTTGGCGGTTGCAGCCGGATGGATCGATTGACGGATTGGAATGAGTTGTAGTCCCCTTGTGGGTTGATTGTTCAAGGAGGTTGGAGAATGTACGATGTTATTATTATCGGTGGCGGAGTCGTTGGCTGCGCTCTGGCCAGAGAGCTGTCACGTTACAATTTGCACCTTGCGCTGCTTGAAAAGGAGGTTGAGGTTGGTTTCGGGACCAGTAAAACCAATTCAGGAATCATTCATGCCGGACATCATTCATCAGCCGGCACTCTTAAGGGGAAGTTTGAGTGGGCTGGTAACCAGATGTGGGACGATCTCGCCAAGGATCTGAAGTTTGGTTTTAGGCGCATCGGTGAACTGCTCATAGCGCGGCAAACTGAGGACCTGCAATATCTACAGGATCTTAAAAAACAGGGAGAATCACGAGGGGTGACCGGCCTTGAGTTATGGGATCCGAAGCGGCTGCAAAAAGAGGAGCCCAATCTCAGCCATACCATCCTTCAAGCTCTCCATGCCCCAACTGCAGGGGTTATTAATCCCTACGAAGCCTGCTTTGGGCTGATTGAATGTGCCTGTCAGAATGGTGTTGAGCTTTTTTGTGCTCACCCGGTCCAGAGCATCAAGGCGGTTGAATCTGGGTTTTTGATCCATACCCAGCAGCAGGATTTTCAGAGTCGTATTGTCCTTAATGTGGCCGGAGTGTATGCCGATCGTGTCGCGGCGATGGTCGGTGCCGATAATTTTAAAATCTCTCCGCGCAAGGGCGAAGAATATATGCTGGATCGTCGTCTACAGGGAATTGTCACCCATCTGATTTTTCCGACCCCTACCGCCACCAGTAAGGGGGTTCTGATTATTCCGACTGTTGATGGCCCGATTATGGTGGGGCCAACCGCAGAAGATGTGGATGATCGTGAAGATTTTACCACCAGTTTTTCTGGGGCTGCGAAAGTTTTCGCATCGGTACAGGAATATTGTCCGGCCATCTCTGACCGTGACACTATTACCGAGTTTGCCGGGTTGCGGGCTGTTGCCGACAGCAATGATTTTGTTATTGAGGGGTCATCTGTCCGTGGTTTCTATAATATTGCCGGGATTCAGTCTCCCGGTCTTACCGCAGCGCCGGCTATTGCCACCTATGTGACCGAGATGCTCCGTGCTGATGGCATTGCTCTTACTGAAAAGGAGCGATGGAAAGCAGATATCGATGGCCCCCCCCGTTTCTCGCAGATGACACCCACAGAGCGGAAGGCCGCAATCTTGGAAGATCCGGCTTACGGACGTATCGTTTGTCGTTGTGAGTCCGTCACTGAAGCAGAGGTGCTCTACGCGATTCAACATGGTGCCCGTACCCTCGATGGGGTGAAGTTCCGGGTCCGTGCCGGAATGGGACGTTGTCAAGGGGGATTTTGCACCACACGAATTATGGATCTTTTAGTCCAGCATCTGGATGTCCCCCTGACGACAATAAGTAAGCGTGGTCAAGGGTCGGAGGTCTGTATCCCACGTCGAGATCAAATCTTAGCAGAGGATGAAGTATGAATAATCCACTGAAAAAACAGTATGATGTGGTGATCGTCGGTGGCGGACCTGCTGGATTAGCCGCCGCCTTGGGTGCCCGTAAGTCCGGGGCCGAGAATATTCTCATTATTGAACGGGAAGTTGAAGCAGGGGGAATTCTCAATCAATGTATTCATAGTGGTTTTGGATTGCACTATTTCAAAGAAGAACTGACTGGGCCGGAATACGCCGAGCGCTTTGTTGCTCATGCCCTGTCTGAGAATATTACGATGTTGACCGATTCTTATGTTATTGATATCAGTCCAGCCTTGCAGGTGGCGGTTCTCAGCGGCAGACATGGCTATTTGAACGTGCAGGCGCGTGCGGTGGTTTTGGCGATGGGGTGTCGAGAGCGGACTCGAGGCGCTATTCGTACGCCGGGATTCAGGCCTGCCGGGGTGATGACTGCCGGATTAGCACAAAAAATGGTCAATATGAAAGGGGTTCTGCCGGGACGCAAGATTGCCATTCTCGGTTCAGGTGATATCGGTCTGATCATGGCCCGACGACTGGCTTTGGAAGGTTGTGAAGTTGTCAGTGTTTATGAAATCTTTCCATATTCCAATGGCTTGACCCGCAATGTGGTTCAATGCCTCGATGATTTTGATATTCCTCTACAACTCTCAGCAACGGTCGCCTTCATCCATGGACGTGATCGCGTCAATCGCCTGACCATTGCACCGGTCGATGCGCAACGTCTCCCCGACCTTAACAAGTCTTGGGATGTTGATTGTGATACGCTGCTTTTTTCTATCGGTTTGATCCCTGAAAATGAACTGTCGACCAAACTCAGATTACATATGGATCCGGCCACTGGAGGCCCACAGGTGAATAGCACTTTGGAAACCTCTCTGCCAGGAGTTTTCGCCTGTGGCAACGTGTTACACGTTCACGACATTGTCGATTTTGTCTCGGAGGAATCACTGCGGGCTGGACAATTTGCGGCGGATCTTGCGCTTGGTAGGCGCCGTCCAGGTGATAATATCGCCCTGCAGAAAGGGGCAAATATTGCTTCCTGCGTGCCGCATAGCCTTTCCCCTGATCGTGAGCAGGTTATCTACCTGCGAGTCAAACAACCGATGAAGAATTGTATTTTATCTATTGGTGATCGCTATCAGAAAAAGTTCCGTATGTTGATTCCTGCTGAGATGATCCGGCTTACCCTTGCTCCTGAGGTTCTTGATCGTTACTTTGGCGACAACTTGAAAATAGAAGTTCGCCCGCAGGAGGTTGAATGATATGAAAGAGATAAAAAATATGACTTGTATTGGTTGCCCGATGAGTTGCCCCCTGCAGTTGACGATAGTTGATGGTGAAATAGAGGAAATTACCGGCTATAGCTGCAAAAAAGGGGAAGAGTATGCACGGCAGGAGTACACAGCTCCTAGAAGAATGGTGAGTACGACTGTTGCTTGTAGTGGTGGTTTGTGGCCTCGTGTCCCCGTTAAAACAGCGGAAAGCATACCCAAAGAAACTGTTTTAGCTGTGGTGCGAGAGCTTCATAGATATAAGGTCAAAGCCCCGGTGCAGGTGGGGCAAATTATCCTCGAGAATGTTGCTGGAACCGGTGTTGCGGTGGTTGCGACGCGGAGCTTGCCTGGTTCAAAGAGTGAGGGACAGGAGACGATTTAACTGAGATCATCCAAGGTCAAAATTGACTCAATGTCTCTGCGTGTTGATTTGTTAATGATGACAGCCGCCCCGAGCAGATTTGCCTTGGCTTGGGTGATGATCTCTTCAATTGCTTTCAGGGTTGAGCCTTTGGCAAAAAAATCATCAATAAATAAAATATTATCTTCTGCTTGGAGTACTTCCTTGGAAACATAAAGGGTGGTTGATTCCTGTTTGGTAAAGGAATAACTGGCCGCAGCGTAATAGTCCGGCATGGTGATGGGGCGTTTTTTCTTGGCATAGATGAAAGGCACTTTGAGCTTCAGAGCGACTGCTTGCGCAAGCATGATACCGCTGGTTTCGGCTGTTAAAATCTTCGCAACCGGTACATCAGCAAAACGGGCGGCGATATCATCTCCGAGTTGATGGATCAAAACTGGATCAACCATGTGATTAAGAAACTGATCAACCTTGACGAGTTCTCCGTTGATTTCTCCATCGCGGTGGATGCGTTCCAGTAATATCTCTGCTGCTGTCATTTACGATCCTCTCGATCATAGGGAAGTCCCAGACCTTCAGGTTGCTGGCTAGCCCCTTTTTGTAATCGCAAGGTTGAAATGACCAGAACCAGAATGGTGAAAAAGTACGGTAACATCTGTAAAATATGGGCGCTGACAGTTGTCCCCATCGCTTGAAAGCGCAACTGCATTGCGGTAATGCCACCAAACAGATAGGCACCCAGCATCGCCTTTGGACTTGACCATCCAGCAAAAATAACTAGCGCTACAGCGATCCAACCACGACCAGCAGACATGTTTTCAATCCACATGGGAGTGCTGGCCAAGCTTAAGTAAGCTCCGCCAATTCCTACCAAACCTGAACCGGTTGACACGGCTAAGAAACGGTATTTGCTGACAGAGAAGCCACAGGTGTCTGCTGCAGCAGGGTTTTCACCGACACTGCGGACACCCAATCCCCAGCGGGTGCGGTAAAAGAAAAACCAGATCAGAAATACCAGGAGAAAACTGAAATAAATCAGTAGATCCTGGTTAAAAAAAGCTCTGCCGATGATCGGTATTTGACTGAATCCGGGAATAGCCAGACGTTTAAAGCCGACGATGGTCTGTCCAACCATCTCTTTGCCAAACAGCGCCGTAATACCGATGCCGAACATGGTCAAGGCCAACCCGCTGACAATTTGATTGCCGCGTAGCTGCACCGTAATAAAAGCGTGAATACTCCCGGCGGCGAAAGTTGCACAGAATGCGGCCAAAACTCCGACCAGTAAAGAGCCGCTTAAATAGGTGCCAGAAAAACCAGCAAGGGCACCGATCAACATCAATCCTTCAATGCCCAGATTGATGATGCCAGCGCGTTCGTTGATGATTGCCCCCAGAGTGGCAAATAAAATCGGGGTGCCAGCGCGTACCGTGGCATCAAGGAGTATTTCAAGCATGGGCGATTCCTTTAACTCGTTTAACACGATAGATGATGAAGAAATCTGATGCCAGCAGGAAGAACAGGATCAACCCCTGAAAAGCATAAACAAAGGCAACGGGGAGTTGCCATAATAGCTGCAAGCTGTCACCACCAACGAGGAGAACTCCCATTAAAAACGAAACAATGACCACTCCGATGGCGCTACGCTTAGCCAACCAGGCGATGATAATGGCGGTATAACCATAACCGGGAGAAAGACCGTGCTGGAGGCGGTGCTGGAGACCGGCGACCTCACTGAATCCTGCGAGTCCGGCAATAGCACCACTGAGAAAGAGGACGAAGAAAATGGCGATACCGGTGTTCATTCCGGCATATTGGGCCGCTTTTTGATTGCTGCCGATCACCTTGATTTCATATCCCCAGACTGTCCGTTCGATAAATAAATAGAGGAGCAGAGCGCAAAACAGGGCGAGGAAAAAACCGCTATGCATACGGGTATTAAAATATTCAGCAAGACGTGCAGCATCGCCAAATTGGGCGGTTAGGGGAAAATTAAATCCCTTGGGATCTTTCCACGGACCATAGATCAGATAGTCCACCCAGAGGATGGCGATATAGTTCATCAGCAAGGTGACAATGACTTCATTGACCCGCCAACGCGCTCGGAGGAAACCTGCAACTCCTGCCCATAATCCTCCACAAAAGAACGCGGCAAAGAACATGGCAGTCATCATTAACCAATGATTTTGAATCCCGGAAAACAGCGCGACCCAGGTTGCCCCCATCGCACCCACGTAAATCTGTCCCTCAGCACCGATATTCCAGATTTGCATCCGGAAAGCGAGACTGACCCCCAATCCCGCGAAAATCAAAGGCGTTGTCTTAACTAGGGTTTCTGACAGGCCATAGAGCGAGCCCAGAGACTCAATGATGATTTCTTTGTAAGCAGCTAAGGGACTGACACCGCTGGCGAGCAACAAGAAGCCAGCGACAAACAGGGCCACAGCAATAGAAGCAATGGGGGCGCTGAAGCGGAGCAGGGCGGAAGAAATTTCACGGCGTTCAATGACTAATTTCATGTTGTCGCTCCAGGGGTTTCACCACTCATCATCAGGCCGATTTCTTCGCGTGTCGTTTTACGTGGATCAACATATCCGATCAACTTGCCACGAAACATGACGGCAATCCTGTCGCTGAGTTTGAGCAATTCATCCAGATCTTCAGCGATTAAAATCGTACTCATCCCCCGATGAGCGCCATCTGCGATCACTTTGTGGACATATTCTGCGCTCCCGATATCGAGTCCACGTGTCGGGTAAAGGGCAACCAGAACAGCAGGGTGTTCGGAGAGTTCGCGAGCAATGATAACCTTTTGAATATTGCCACCTGACAAGTAGCGGACAGGGGTGCCATCAGGGCCCGTTTTTATCGCAAACTGGGCTATTTTTTCTGCGGCATTACGCCGGATTGCCCGTTTATTCTGAAAAATCCAGTTTCTGAATAGGCCACTTTTAAAGCTTTTCATAATCAAATTGTCATCAATACTCATATCGGGGGCGATACCAATGGTCTTGCGGTCTTCAGGGATGTGAGCAATGCCAGCAATATAAGAGTATCTGGCATTGCTGTTAGTGATATCCTTATCCCCAGCCATAATGCGTCCCTGATTGGTATTTTTCAGCCCGGTCAACACTTCGGCTAAGGCTTTTTGACCGTTTCCGGCAACTCCGGCAATCCCGAGGATTTCACCTTTTTTTAAACTGAGGTTAAAGTTATCCAGATCAGACAGTCCCCGCTCATTGCGAACTGAAAGACCTTGAATATCGAGGACAACTTGATCTGACATTTGCAGGGTTTTTTGCCATTGGGGAATCTTATCTTGACCGATCATTAATGAAGCGAGCCTGGACTCATCAAAGTCACCCCGGTTCAGGGTTTCAAGACTGCACCCTTTTTTCAGAATGGTGACGCGGTCAGAAATTTCCATGACTTCACGCATTTTATGAGAAATGAAGATGATGCTTTTCCCCTGTTCTTTCAAGCGGCGTAACACGGCAAATAAGCGATCAGCTTCCTGCGGGGTGAGGACCGCTGTCGGTTCGTCGAGAATGAGAAGTTGGCAGTCGCGCATCAACAATTTGATCAACTCAATCCACTGCTGTGCGCCAATGGACAGTTTCCAGACGGGGGTGTCCAGATCCAGATCCAGGTCAAATTCATCGATCAGGTTTTGTATCTTTTCCTGATATTTTTTACGATTGAAAAAGTTCGGCACATTTTCGAGAGCCAGGAGAATATTTTCAAACACAGAATGGGCCGGTACCAGCATGAAGTGTTGATGCACCATCCCAATCCCGTAAGCAAGGGAGTCGCGCGGGCTGGTGAAATGAACGCGCTCTCCTGCAATGCTGATCTCTCCGCGATCCGGGTGATAGAGTCCAGTCAAGACATTCATCAAGGTACTTTTCCCTGCACCATTTTCACCTAACAGCGTATGAATCTCTGCTCGTGCGACGGAGAAGGAGACGTCATCAAGAGCGACGACACCAGGGAATGTTTTGCGGATATTTTTGATGTGCAAGAAATCGGTCATAGCTGATGCTTTTACTGCGAGTCAGGGACTAAAAAAGGCACGCTAAAAAAGCGTGCCTTCGAGAGTGCTATCTGGTTATTTGGAAATCGTACCCTGAACACCCTGGACAAAATAGTTCATACCCAGGAGTTCACCGTCAGTCGGAGTCTGTCCAGCAGCAACGACCACTTTTCCAGTTTGATCTTTGATTGGTCCGCTAAACGGATGGAGGGTGCCTGCTTTGATGGCGTTAGCTTTTTCAGTTACCAGAGCTTGTACATCAGCAGGAACAGCTGGACTGAAATCAGCTAAGCGAACCAGATCTTCCTTCATGCCTGCCCAGATCTGCTCTGATTTCCAAGTGCCATTGTGAACCTCGTTGGCCAATTGGGTGTAGAGGGCTCCCCAGTTCCAGATCGGAGCGGTCAGAAAAGCATTGGGGGCGAAGGTGCGCATATCTGAGTTGTAGCCTATTACGTATGCACCACGTGCTTCAGCTGCCTGCATGGTTGCCGGGGCATCCTGGTGCATGGCCAAGACATCGGTGCCAACATCCAGAAGACTATCAGCTGCATCGCGTTCGACGCCTGGATCGAACCAGGTTTGGGTCCAGACAACTTTGACTTCGGCTTGTGGATTAACACTTTTAACCCCGAGGGTAAATGCGTTTATGCCGCGAATGACCTCTGGAATTGGAAATGCTGCAACATATCCGATGGCGTTGGTTTTCGTCATTTTCCCGGCAACGATTCCTGAGAGGTAACGGGGCTCATACATCCGGCCAAAATAGGTTCCGACATTTTCTGCAGTTTTAAACCCGGAGCAATGCATAAACACAATATCTTTATTGCGCTTAGCTACATCAATTGTGGCATCCATGTAACCAAAACTGGTGGTAAAAATGAGGTTGTGCCCTTTACGCACCAGACCATTAATAACCCGGGCTGACTCTGCCCCTTCAGGGACCGTTTCGATGAAAGTCGATGGTTGCACAAAGGGAAGTTGTTCCATCTCTTGACGTCCCAGGTCATGGGCGTATGTCCAGCCAGCATCACCAACCGGTCCGACATAAATAAAACCAGCTTTAATCTCTTTTGCCGGAGCCATTGCAAAAGAGTTCGCAGTAAAGCAGAGTGCCAGAGTCGCCAGCAGAAACAGAGTCGCTTTTTTCATAAAATCATCCTCACGTTGTTGGGGGAAAATAAATTTAAAAAGAATCTTTTAGACCAGTCCAGAGGGAGTGTCAAGACATCCAAGCTAATCCAAGACTCAAGAAATAGATGCAGCTACAATTTACTGTCAATATTATTCTGCAGCCAGCTACCATCCCACCATTCGATGGGCTGCACTGGAACTCCAGAGACAAAAACACCGAGGTGGAGATGGTCTCCGCCAGCCATTCCGGTCGTCCCACTTCGACCAATCACCTGCCCACGGGTCACAGTGTCTCCTGGGGCAACATCGAGTTGGCTCATATGCGCATAGAGGGACTGTAGTCCGAGTCCATGGTCAATAAGGACACAGAGGCCATAAATTCCCATATAGTCCGACCAGATAACTTCACCAGCATTTTCTGCAACGATCTCCGCCTGCGCGATTGAAGCAAGATCCTGTCCATGGTGAACTTGCTTGTCGATTTCTTTGCCGTTGTAGTAATAGGTGCGGTGATCAGCAAATTGGGCCAGGCTCGCGGCCTGTGGTTGTCGCAGAAAAGCACCATCCCAGAGCGGTGTTGGTGATGTCTGGGTGCTGAGTTCCGTTATTTTGTCTCTGTTCTGTTGGCGAATTTGCCGATTAATATAAAGAAAAACATCCAGAGGGTTCTCAATGTCAGGAGCTAACGTTTCAAATTCCGGTGCTTTTTGGGAGAGGAATTTGTCCGTGATATTGATTTTTCGCTGTCGGAATTTTTTATTATTAGCACGGTAGTACATTCCCAGTTGACGTTCATTTCCGGCGAGGTCACGAGCAATGATTCGAGGGACAAAGTCGCTCTCTTTAACATTGTAAGGATAGGCAAACAGGCAGGCGTAGTTCCCTGATTCCTGTTGGTAGGCGGGGAAGAAGTAATCACCGAACAGGACTCCAGTTGAGGAGACTTTCTCATTCAGGCTGAATGTTGCCAAACCACTGCCACCTTTAGTGAAATTATGTGCTTTGCTGTGGAGTGAAATGACCGGTGCCCGAGAATCATAGGTCAAAGTGAAAAGTTGTTTGATGGTGTTGCCTTTACCAAAATGGTAAATCGATTGATCCGTGGAGGTGACCTCAATCTGTAGCTCTCCTTCCTGCAATTTCAGAGCAGAAAGATCCAGGTCCATGTCAGCAACAGCTGTTTGCGGTGCAAAGGCCCGTTTTAGGAGCGGGAGTTGATTGTTCTTCTGGATGACAACAACCTGTATATTTTTGATCCCCGTCCCTTCATCAGTGAGGGATAACAGAATCTTGGTGTTTTTTGAAATAGGACCACTACCAGGAGTTAAGCTGAGCTGTGGTGGGTTTGTATCGCGAAAATAAAAAATCCCAGCAGCAATTAGCCCAACAACGACAAGTAACAAGAACAGTTTTTTTATTGATTTCAAGATAAAACCTTATTGGCAAAAAATTGTGATTTGGTGAAAAAAGCAGATGATGAGTGACAGAGTCATAAAAAATCCACACCAAGACCATGCTTATCTTTTCGTTGTCTTTATCCGTTTGTCAAGGCCGGCAATTAATATCAAGCGTGAATAGCCTCCTGATTTACAGCCAACGCAGCTTCTTTAAGTGTCTCTGCTAAGGTTGGATGTGCATGACAGGTCACCGCCAGATCATGGACACTGCCCCCGAACGAGAGGATGATTGCTGCTTCGGCAATCAGTTCCGACGCCTGCGGACCGACAATATGGATGCCGAGAATACGACCACTCTCCGGGGTTGCCAAAACCTTGACGAAGCCTTCACTCATACCAGTACAAAGGGCTCGACCGCTAGCAGCAAAGAAGACTTTTCCTGCTTTATAAGGGATATCTGCTGCTTTTAACTCCGCTTCATTCTGACCGACAGAAGCAACTTCGGGCCAGGTATAGGTTACCGCCGGGATGATCTGGTAATTGATGGTCGATTTTTGTCCAGCCAGCCGTTCAGCAAACACAACCCCCTCTTCACTGGCTTTATGGGCCAGCATCGGACCGGGAACCAGATCACCGATAGCGTAGATTCCCGGAATTGCAGTCTGGTAGTTTTCATCAACTTCCAGTTGTCCTTGTTTGTTGGTTGTCAGCCCGACAGCTTCAAGTCCAAGTCCCTCTGTATGGGCACGTCGCCCGGTGGCAACCAGAACCTTGTCGCAGATGATCTGCTCTTCACCCTTGCTGGTTGTCAGGCTGGCAACGATGCCATCCTTGGTGGTCTCGATCTTATCCAGCCGAGTTTTAAGGAGGATGTTCAGCCCCTGTTTTTTTAAACTGCGTTGTAATGTCTGGGCGACTTGCGGATCGGCTTGCGGGACAATCTGTGGGAGCATTTCTACGACGGTCACTGCTGCACCCAAGCGACTCCAGACCGAACCTAATTCCAGACCAATGACACCGCCACCAACAACCAGTAACCGTTTTGGCACTGCGGTCAAGTTGAGGGCATCACGAGCATTGATCGTTGTATCACCGTTGAAGGGGAGGTGGGGAAGTTCAATGGCCTCACTCCCTGTTGCCAGGAGAAGATTTTTAGCTGTTAATTCAAAGTTTTTATCCGTGCCAGATACCTTAACTTTTTGCATTGATTCACTGGGAGGTAAAATCTCTGCTACGCCGGTAAAGGCTTCAATTTTATTCTTTTTAAAGAGTCCAGCAATTCCCCCGGTAAGCTTTTTGACAATCTTCTCTTTGCGCACCATCATTTGTTGCAGGTCCAACTTAGCTCCAGTGACTGCAATCCCGTGTTCAGCCAGTTCATGATCAATTCGGGCAAAATGTTCACTGGATTCAAGCAGTGCTTTGCTGGGAATACAGCCTTCGTTCAGACAGACCCCGCCTAATGCAGAGCGCTTTTCGACCACAGCAACAGTAAAGCCCAGCTGCGCTGCGCGGATAGCGGCAACGTAGCCACCAGGACCGGCGCCAATGACGATCAGATCATATATTTGTTCAGACATTTGTTCTCCTTTAGAGTTCAAATCTTGAGTAGCAACGTTTCTGGATTATCAATGTAGTTCTTAACCTGCTTGAGAAAGCCGACAGCCTGTTTACCATCAATGATCCGGTGATCATAGCTGAGGGCAATATTCATCATCGGACGGATGACAACTTCGCCATCCACGACCACGGCTCGCTCCTGAATACCATGCATTCCAAGGATCCCACACTGTGGTGGATTTAAAAGCGGTGTGGAGAGGACAGAACCATAAACACCACCATTACTGACCGTGAATGTTCCCCCTTGGAGCTCATCCAATGTCAGTTTCCCTTCGCCGGCGCGGACTGCGAGGTCACGGATGGTTTTTTCGACACCGGCGAAATCGAGTTGATCAGCATCGCGGATGACGGGGACAACCAGACCACGCTTGCTACCAACGGCAACGCCAATGTCGTAATAGTTGTGGTAAACGATATCATTGCCATCGATGCTGGCGTTGACTTCTGGTGCATCTTTCAGTGCCTCAGCGCAGGCCTTGATAAAGAAAGACATGAAACCGAGACCGACATCATGCTTTGCTAAAAAGGTCTCTTTATAACGCCGCCGTAACTCCATGACCCGACTCATGTCGACTTCATTGAATGTTGTTAGCATGGCTGTTTCTTGCGTGGCGCGCAAGAGGTGCTCAGCCATTTTTTTACGAAATTGTGACATGGCGACTCGTGTGGTGCGCTCTGTTTTGTCAGTTGTCGTTACCGGTTGAGCAGCGGGTGCAGTCTGGGGCGCAACAGATGTAGTTTTTGGCTCCGGCGCTTTTGCTGCGGGGATGTCGTCAACGAGAATCCTGCCGTCGCGACCACTCCCTTTGAGTGTTGCTGGATCAATGCCACGTTCAGCTGCAAGTTTGGGGACTGCGGGATTCATCACTGCCACTTTGGCGACGACTGGAGCAGCAGCGACAGCTTCTTCTTTTGGGCCAGCTGCTTGTTCAGCATCCCCAGGTGCTGTGGCCGTCTCATCGATTTTTCCGACGACAGCACCTATTTTGATGATTTCTCCCTGCTCAACCAGAATTGTTAGTTTTCCGGAAGCGTCAGCATTGAGTTCAACGTTGACTTTTTCCGTCTCCAGTTCCAGGAGCAAGTCATCTTTGTTGACATACTCACCATCTTTTTTGAACCATTCTCCGATTTCTGCTTCAACGATTGATTCACCTACCTGGGGTACTATGATGTCCATATTAATCCTCATCTGGGGTTGCAAAGGCTTTATCCAAAATTTGCTGTTGCTCTATTCTATGGAGCCGGTTGGAACCAACTGCGGTACTCGCTGAGCGCTTACGACCGATGTATCTTGGTTCGCGTCCGATCAGATCACGCAACTGCTGACGCAGATAATCCCAAGCTCCAGCATTGGCAATTTCTTCCTGAACCCAACAATACTCAACCGTTTTTTTGTAGGGTTTGAGGATCTTTTTCAACAGATCTCTATGTAAAGGATAAATCTGTTCAATCCGGACGATAGCAACGTCGGAATGTTGACCCTGCTGGCGTTGTTGCAACAGGTCATAGTAGATTTTCCCTGCACAGAGAATCACCCGTCGACATTGCTTGGGGCTGAGGTCATCGGCCAAAATTTCTTGAAAATGTCCGCTGGTTAAGTCTGCCGTGGTCGATACGCAGAGAGGATGGCGCAACAGCGCTTTAGGGGTGAAAAGGATCAGCGGGCAGCGATGGTGGGTGCGAACCTGGCGTCGCAATAAATGAAATAATTGAGCTGGGGTACTGGCGTTGACAATCTGCATATTATTGTTAGCACAAAGTTGTAGATACCGCTCCATCCGGGCGCTGGAATGTTCTGGCCCTTGACCTTCATAGCCATGAGGTAAAAACATGGTGATGCCACAGGGCCGATCCCATTTTGCCTGACTGCTGGCAATGAACTGATCGATAATGACTTGAGCACCGTTGGCAAAATCACCGAACTGTGCTTCCCAGATCGTCAGGTCATCGGGTGTTTCTACGGCATAGCCATAATCAAAACCAAGGACGGCCATTTCCGAGAGCATACTGTTGAAGACATCAAAACGGCATCCCGCCTGTTTGGCTATATCTGTTAGCGGAGTATATTCTTTGGCTGTGGCAATGTCATATAGGGTTGCATGGCGATGATTGAAGGTTCCACGGCGGGAATCTTGTCCCGAGAGGCGAACGGAGGTGCCTTCATGGACTAGACTTGCCATCGCCAGAGCTTCACCATTGCCCCAATCAATCTTATCTCCTTCAACGATGGCTTTACGCCTTTTCTTCAGCAGCGACGTTATTTTTCGATGGGGGGTGAAACCTTCAGGCACTGTGGTAAGCGAGGCACTCAACTGTTGCAATGTCTCTTGATCTATGGCCGTTTCAACCGGTTCAAAGCTGAACTCACGGGATACATGGGCCCACTGCTTCATGAATTCCTCGTGGAGAGGGCAAACTTCATGGGTGAGTGCGTCTTCCAGCGTTTGATCGATTTCACTTTCCATCGCGTCCAATTCCTGTTCTGAAAAGCCTTCCAAGAGTAGTTGGTTCTTGTAGATCTCAGTCGTCAATGGATGGTTGCGAATTTTTTCGTACATCAGTGGTTGTGTGAAGAAGGGTTCGTCTCCCTCGTTATGTCCGTAGCGGCGATAACAGATCACCTCAATCACAACATCTTTATGAAACTTTTGCCGGAATTCAATAGCCATCGTGGCGGCCTGAATCAGCGCCTCAGGGTCATCACCGTGGACATGGAAGATCGGTGCCATCAACATCTTTGCAATATCGGTGGAGTAACAGGTCGAGCGGGCATCAACCGGTAAGGTTGTAAAACCAATCTGGTTGTTGATGACTACATGCAGAGTGCCGCCGGTTCTATATCCTGCAAGCTGAGAGAGGTTGAGGGTTTCAGCGACAACACCCTGTCCGGCAAATGCGGCATCCCCGTGGATCAGAAGCGGCATTACCAATTGCTCTCCATCGCCTTCGATGCGATCTTGGCGCGCCCGACACTTTCCTTCAACAACAGGATTGACGGCTTCCAGATGGCTTGGATTTGAGGCCATGGAAAGGTGGACACAACCATCAGTAAAACAGCGATCGGTTGAATAACCTTTATGATATTTGACATCCCCTTCACCGACAACTTTACATCCGGCATTGTCGGCAAATTCGGCAAACAGGTTGCCCAGAGGTTTTTTGAAGATATTAACCAGAACATTGAGTCGTCCACGGTGCGACATCCCGATAACGACGTGCTTCAAAGAAAGTTCAGCGGCTTTCTCCACCAGATGGTCCAACAGTGGAATGGCTGATTCTGCCCCTTCAAGAGAAAATCGCTTTTGCCCAACAAACTTGCGATGCAAGAAAGATTCAAACTTTGTCGCCTGCAACAGCATCTTCATGGTGGAGAGCTTCTTGTCACGACTTATATCGGTGCGTAGCCGCGATGCTTCGGCTTTAGATTGTAACCATTTCCGCTCTTCGAGCAGAGGCAGATGCATAAATTCCAGCCCCAGTGAGTGGCAGTAGGTCTGTTCAAGCACATCTATGATCTCTTTGAGGGGGGCTTCAGGAAGGATAAAATTGCTGGTTGCAAAAGTTCGCTCGAGATCTTTTTCTTCTAATCCAAATTCGGATATCCGCAGCTGGGGATGATCCAGAGAACATGGCGTCAATGGGTCAACACAAGCATAAAGGTGACCGATGTCGCGATAGCGGTGGATCATTGTCTGTACAGCGGCCGGTTTGTGATCTAGAACCGGTGACTCTTGATTGTCTATTCCCAGTTCAAACCCCTGAAAAAAGGACTGCCACTCTTGTGATAGATCGTTAGGGTTGTTTTTAAAGATCTGATATTGGGTTTCTATCCATTCGGGACTGACGTTATCGTTAACACTCATTATTTAGCTCACAATTCATAGTTTGTGTGGTTTGTTTTCAACGAGGGTCAAAAAAATTTAAAATAGTATAAAGCAGTCGTCAGTTTGTCGCAATAAAGAGCGCAAAATAAAGAAGATAGTTGTCTAGTTTGTATTTTAATTAAAGCAATTAAATAAAATAACTTGACCTGCTTGTGTCCTTACTGTTATTTTAGACGTTGTTTAGACCAGCGAAAGGAGCAGAAAATGGCAATGGAAGTCTCAGGTTCCATGAGTATTGCAGCTCAAGCAATGTCAACGAATAAAACCCAAGCGGGCTTTGATGTCCTCACCAAGACCCTGGAGAAGACCGAGCAAATGCAGACGGGGGAACAGCAGCGGCTGCAAATAGCTGAACAGACAGGTAAAGGCGGACGTCTTGACGTCAAAGCCTGATCTGTAGACCCTTTGACAATTGTTTTGGTTTAGTCTCTCAGCGGGGATCTCCGTGTGGTTTTGGCAGTATCACTCCGGAGCCCTTCTCATTTGTGCTAGTTGTGAATTGATGTTTTATCCCAAAGGGGTGTTAAGTTAATCGACTTAACACCCCTTTTTTGGACTTGATCTGGTGGTGTTAAGAGTAGGAGGTTATGATCTTCAGGAGCTGCCGACAAGTCACCTGACCGATAACCTTGCCATTTTCAACAACCGGTCTCCGGCGTTGTCCTTGATTTAACATGGAGGTCATAACATCAAAGAGTTGAGCACTGGGTGAGACTGTCGTGACCTCTTTGGTCATGATATCTTGAGCTCGTAATGATGAGGTGTTGCGGCCGTCATGGTAGATACTGTCTGACATCACTCGAAGACAATCTAATTCTGAAATCATCCCCATAAGGTTCATCGAACTATCAACCACGAGAACCCCTGAGATTTTGTTTTTTAAGGTGAGTTTGGCAATATCTGCAATATTCATTTCTGGTGGAACGGTCACGGGCTTGGGATTCATAAAGTCTTTGATGCGAAACGATTCAGCCATTTGATCCTCCTTTTTAATCTCTCCGTCGTAATGAACAATAAATGATTATCATATCGCTGTTAGCATAACATTTATATTGTCTGTTGACACAATTTTAATCGCACCAAGGGGCGGGTTCAGTCCCCGTTCGTGTTTCTGATCTCTGGCCGGATTTATAGATCCCAGCCCCAATATTGCAGAAAATTATAGAAATTCCACAGATCAGATTCCTCTCTCTCCCAGAACTTGAGGGTCGTGTAGAAGGTTGTCCCGGTTTGATCTTTGGGCCCCAAATCTTTGTCTTCGCCAACTCGCCAATCCAGGCTCCACCAACTCAGCAGAAGTTTTTCCAGTGGTTTATAGCTGTTGCGGACGTACCCTTTTCTCACCCCATGAGTCTCAAAAAAGGAGAGCTGTGACCCCTCAAATGGCAGTTCTGACAGGGCCGACATGGGCTTTAGTGTCGCGATAACCGGATTGATCGTTGCCATAGGGTCAGTTTCTGACAACAGGTTGATGTCCATAACCCGATGTGTTTTACTTCTTATCTGGAGAACAAATTTTTGCTGTGAATTCAAGGTGGGTGTAAACACGAATCGCGAGGGTAACGACTCTCCGTAAATATCCTGAGTCTCTTGAGGCCAGTCGGGAGGATACGCCCATTGAGGTAGATACGATGTCGGGATAATCGCCAGATAGCAACCACAAGTGTGAACTGTTGTGAGGAGCAGTGGTCTGTTATTCTGGTCCAGGGTCACAATAATGATGAGGCCAGGGTTTTTACCGGCGGTGAGGTGGTATAGCGGAGTGAGTTCGAAATGGACCCGGTAGATGAGATTGGTGAAATCTCTGTCTTTATTTTTAAACCGTTGCTCCATTGCATAAATGGTGGGCTGGTTCGGGTCAACATAAACATCAGGATTGCCGCTATTGTCCGGGCGGACGGCAGGGGTTCCTATCCGGTTGAACTCCTTTGAACTCTCTTCAATGACAAAGATTGGCGCGTGACGGGCTAAGAGAGTTCCGTCTTCAGCTACTGCGATTGATTGGTGTGACGTATCGACACTTTGAGTTGTTGAGTGGAGCCCAGCACAGGACATTGTCAGTGAAACGAGAAGGCCCACATTCAGTCTAAAAATCAATCTGGATATATTCATAATGTCCCCCTGGTGATTCTCCTCCAGTCAGGATGAATGATTCATGAACCCCTGTTTACTGAAATATTTCATGTCATCGCCTCAAAGCCTGCGGTCAGGTCCTTGATGATATCACCAGGATCTTCAAGGCCGATATTCAATCGGATAACCATTTTCCCTGCGTATCTTGACGTCTGTGTTCGATTGTATTTAGCTGCTGTGATCAGACTTCTGAAGCCACCCCAGCTGTAACCGATACCGAATAATTGCAGCGAATCAATGAAGGCGGCTAACTTTTCGGCTGGATATTCTTCTTTGAAGGTGAAGGCAAACAAACCTGACGATCCGCTGAAGTCTCTTTGCCAGATCTGGTGTTGGGGATGACTTGGTAATGCCGGATGGATGACGTTTCCAATCTGCGGTAACGATTCCAGCCACTGGGCAATGGCTAAAGCGGACTGCTCATGTTGACGTAAACGTAGTGCCAGAGTCCTCAGCCCCCGTAAAGCCGTATAGCAATCTTCTTCTGCTGTGTAAGTTTCTGTAATACGGTAATATTCTTGTAGAGTGGCGGCATGCGGGTGATCTGTCGTGACGGTTCCCATTAAGATATCAGAATGGCCTGTAAGGTATTTGGTGGCCGATTGAATTGAGATGTTAATGCCGAGAGCAAAGGGGTCAAGGTAGAGCGGTGTTGCCCAGGTGTTATCAAGTACGGTGATAATGCCACGTTTTTTTGCCAAAGTGGTTATTGCCGGGATATCTTGCAGCTCGAAGGTATTGGAGCCGGGAGATTCAAGAAATATGAGTTTTGTATTGTCTTTCAGGTAGGATTGAATCTCCTCTCCCGCAGCGGGGGGGATGAATGTTGTTTCAATATTGAATTTTGTCAGAATCTGGGTGCAATAATGGACTGTTGGAGCATAGGCATTGTCGCACACGAGGATATGATCACCGCTTTTGGTAAAGGCCAAGAAGGTATTGATGATAGCGCTGATACCCGATTGGAACGCGCGGGTTAATGCTCCCCCTTCAAGCTCTCTGACCGCTTCTTCAAAAGCCCGTTGCGTGGGCATACGGTCGGTGCCATAGGTTATCCCCTGATATTTACCGGAGTTAGCCAGACTTAACTCAGCAAAGTTGTCAAATAGAACCGTGGAGCCGCGAAAAATGGGAGGGTTGATTGTTCGAGGCAGGTCCATGTCTTGTCCTTGATGAAAAGCATCAAAATTGACGAGGCGGGTAGTCCGTTCCATTGTCTTCTCCTGAGGTGTTGCCGTTTCCCTGTGGGGTGCAAACGATGTTTAACTCTTAAATTATATCAGTTTGTTTATCTGCGTTCGGGATAAGTGAAAGAAAGATCAAAATGACGCAGAAAATTATCCAGCAGACGGTAGGTAATTCCCCAGAGTGGTCGCTCACTCCACTCATCAAGTTTGATTGCTGGGTGTTTACGATTTCTGCCCCGGTAAAAAAAAGTCAGCTGCTGGTTGCGGGGAGGATCTAGCAGCGTCTGTAACGGCACCCAGAACAGATCAACGACCTCGTTGTTGGGCTTGAATGGGATTTCATGGTCGATCTGATAGATAAAACAAGAGATATGTACCGACAGGTAAGCTCCGATGAGATCATCGTTTTGGCCCAGATAATTTTCGGCGGTTAATCGGTAGCCTACCTCTTCGTATGTCTCCCGTTCTGCGGCTGCGCGCGGACTACTATCATCTTCTTCTATTTTTCCACCAGGAAAACCGAGATCTCCCGACCAAGGGTCTTTGTCATTTTCAGCGCGACGGATGAGCATGACTTCAGTCCTTTGGTCTTTGTCCCGGAGCAACATGGCGACGGCGGCATGTCGCTCAAATTGCTGCTTCACCGACTGGGGTTGAACATCGGGAAGCTTAGCTTTTATCCGTTCAATCTTGATCATCTCGTGGTACCGTTTTTATGGATAATATTTTTAGGGTTAGAACCGAAATCATTAAGCGCGAGAGACGAAGCGGCCGTCACGGGTGTCAATTTTAATTTTTTCACCTGACTCAAGGTAGCCGGGCACCTGAACTGAGATGCCGGTCTCAAGAATCGCCTCCTTGGTTTGCGCTGTTGCTGTGGCGTTGCGGATAGCGGGAGCCGTCTCGGTGACGATCAATTCGACCACCTGCGGCAACTCAAGGGTGACAACTTGATCATTAAATACCCCCAGACTGACCTCGCCATTTTCAAGCAGATAACCTTTAATTTCATCATAAAGGTCACCGCTGATTTCGTATTGCTCGTAATTTTCCTGATCCATGAATACACCCTGATCACCCATGGCGTAGAGGAACTGACCTTTGCGGCGGGCAAAGTCAGCTTCATCCATTTTGTCTCCAGCTTTAAATGAACTGTTTAAGACTTGTCCCGTGATGAGATTACGATATTTTGTTTTGACCAAGGTTGTGCCCCCACGTGCGGTTGGGGATTGGAAGCTGACATCAATAACAATGCAAGGAGCTGAGTCGAGTAGAAAAACAATCCCCTTACGTAAATCATTTGCGTTAATCATTCTGTGATTCTCCTGTCGCTGACACGCTGCGGTGCCAGGATTTTGTGTTTATGCGATTTTATCAGTCAGTACGGGTTTCTGCTTACGGTAAGCGGTTCCTTGAAAGGAAGCGACAAGTTGCTGTTCTTGATCGGTGATATTGATCTGATAATAACCCAACTTGTGGCTTATGGAGAGCTCTTCCGCTTCGGCGTAGAGGGTTCCTCCAAGAGTCGGTTTAAGAAAAGTCAATGAAGTGTTAATCGCCATGGATAATCGCCCCCGACTGTTGACAGCGGCAGCAAAGGTGAAGTCGGCTAAGGTGAATATTGCACCTCCCTGAACTGTGCCTGCACCGTTCATATGGAAGGGTTTAACCTCCATTTTTGCCTTCGCATGTCCCGACTGCAATGCTATCAGTTCAACGCCACAGTGCCGCGCAAAAAGGTCGTTTTCAACAAAAAAATCCATTATTTGCTGCATGTTCTGCATCCGTTTTAACTCCAAAAGTTATCGAGCTTTTTTTTCATCAATGGACGAGGATTATGTAGATCCTCTGGTTTGTCTGCTTTAGCTCCACATTTTCCACAGACAACAATGGGATTGATTGAGCGTCGGTCAATCTCCTCCATCAATCCTTGCGCTTTGAGTTCACACATCTTCATGTCAGGGATTTCTGCCATTAAGTCCTCCATGATCTAGCCCTGTTAAGGTGATTCCAGGGAAGGGTAAAGAAGAGAGTCCAGCAGGACACTCACATCGTTGAATGATACGCGTAGTTTAGTAGAAACATCAACCGGAGTTTGTGATTAGTTCATCGGTGAAGGGGGATTTTAATAATAACCCTGCTGCGGGGATGCTGTGGCCAGCATAAGGAGAATCTAGCGGTTCTGGTTTTCTGGGGATACTTTTCTGAAGACCCCATCTTTGCCGCGGACATAAGGAGATTTTTCTTTTTCCAAAGCAAGATTGTAATGAAAATTGAAGGTTGGCTTAGCCCTTTTATGGGTCGCAGTTCTGGCTGTTTGGCCGCTGCTTCCTTGGGTCTGAGGTGAGTCGTTGACTTTACCAAACAAAGCATCAAGGAGCGAATTTATGAAATGGTTGAATTTTTGTTGCGGGTCAAAATGGGGTGTGGTTTTTGTCTTGCCGGAGCTTTGTTGCTGTCCCTCGTGTAGCGACAGTTCTAAATCGTATTGTTGTCGTAACTTGGGATCTGAAAGAACTTTATAAGCATGGTTGATCTGGCGAAACAATTCCGTTGCTGCTTCGCCCCCATGATTGCGATCCGGATGAAAACGTTTAGCCAGACTGCGATATGCGGACTTTATCCGCCGCTGTCCGGCATCAGGGGGAACTCCGAGGAGTCGGTAATGATTGATCGCCATGAAGAGACCTTCTAAAACTTGAATCCATCCTTGTATATTCGGTCCTGATTGGTCTTGGGACCAAGAGACTATTCACTCATCGACCGTTTCTGACTCCGAATTTAATCTTTTTTTGAGCCTGTTGACAAAGGGCAGGGTTACGCCGTCTTTTCCCTGCCCAATGCCAGTTCCGGATGTCGCAGGCAATTAACCCTGTTGAAAGTTAACTTCAACATCCTGACGGTGCGCTGGATCAATCTTCCAGAGGGCACGGCTGTCAAAATTGAAGGCTCTGGCAATGATGACATCGGGAAATTGTTCCAACCGGGTATTGTAAATAGTGACGGAGGCATTATAAAGTTCACGCCGGTCAGCGATCTGATCTTCAATTTCAGAGATGCGGTTGCTGAGCTGCCTGAAGCCAGCGTCGGCTTTGAGGTCCGGGTAACGTTCGACCACCATGAATAATGATTTCAAGGTATCGGTCAGGGTGTTCTGTGCTTGTAGCTTCTGCTCATCATCTTGGGCTGTGTTCACCATGGAGCGAGCTTTTACGACTGCTTCCAAAGTCTTTTGTTCGTGCTGCATGTAGCCTTCACAGACCTTGATCAATTTGGGGAGTTCATCATAGCGCTGTTTCAGGAGGACATCGATATTGCTCCAGTTCTGTTCAATATTATTTTTCAGCGCAACAAAACCGTTATAGATGATGACGGTATAAATAACCAGTCCGAACACAATCAGTAGAAAAATTCCTAATGCTATTAAACTGCCCATAATGATTCTCCTTTTTTATTTTTGTGGTGATTATTTTAGAAACTTCAACAAGAGATAGATCGCCCCGGCTGTGGCTGCCGCGGCAGCAAAAAACAGAGGAATACTGTAATACAAATAGCGACTTGTGAGACTGTCTTCTGAGTGGGTTTCAGTAATGATCAACGGGCGTCCCTTCTTCTTGCCGATGACAATATGCTCCTCTTGTTTGCGTCGTTGCTGCTGTTTCTGCAATGATTCCCGGAGTACCTGTTCGCCTACGGTACTGCGGGCCGCATCCCATTCCTCCGCACTGATGGCCCCATCACCATCAACATCATACTGTTTGAGGTCCTGAGGGTTCTGTTTTAATGCCCGTAGAGCGGCAATTTTTTTCTCAGCCATTGTTTGACCACCAGCCTTCTTGACAGCGGCATAACCCAAAACATAGATGAGGGTTCCGTCAACAATAACCTCTTCCACCCACTTATCGTCACTATCATTATCGCCCCGAAGTAAACCAATTTGTCCCGGCGACCCCTCTTGTTTCGTTCCGGCACTGACTCGGCATCCCGTAGGGTTTATTTCGACACGACCGGTGTCATCTTCTAGTAGAAATGGGACATTATCGCTACTACTAACACTGCTTATCCGCCATTGATTGTTTTTGTCTCGGCGGTACTTGGTTAAGCGGTAGAAGACACAGGGAGTATTGGACATGGGAGAAATTAACGCATAACGACGAATAGCCTGTCCTTTAACTTCAACCATACCCATTGCGGCTGAACGCACTTTGCTGGTTGGTGTATTCTCTATTTGTCGCTTCATCCGGAGAAAATAGAATCCGTACCAGAGAAAGAGCGTGGCGATCAATAAAGGGATGGCACCCGAAGCAAAAGAGGAATAAGCAATCTGATTCAAGAGATCATTTTCAAATATTTGCGACAGTGAAAAAATGGCAATAAAGAGAACGGCTCCGGCACTACCAAACCAAAAACTTGGCTTTGACCAGCCTATTCCCGATTTTGCTGGTGGGGGAGGGGGGAGTCCAGGGTCGGAAGCTCTGGTCGCGGGGGAGGAAGATTCTGCCTCCGTAGTGGTTGCTTGGTCGATTTCTGCACCGATTCTTTTGCTCAAGGGGAGCAGGTCCGCCATCTCTTCTGCTGCGTTAAGAGCCTGATTCTGCATTAAAATTGCTGCTGTGGCGGTTTGCCCCAGACTCTCTTCCTGCTGCTCCTCCTGTGGCGGGGAAATCGGGCCCGCTTTCAATAAGTCTGCCATCAACCAACCGTAACGGGCCAGACTTAACAAGTTCTGTCGTTGTGTCTCTGGATTCTCCAGGTCTTCCCGACGCAGTATCGTGCCGGGGAAGTTGACCAACCCAAAATCGGTTTGCAGGTGAAAATCTCCAGCATACTCTTCAGCAAGTTCTAGAATTTTTTCTAGATTTTGTCGACTGCTGAGGGTCGCTCTTTGTCCTAGACCTTGTGGATCAAATTTGCCTGGGAAAATGCGAACGGCGTCTTTGACCTCTCTTTTCTCATCAAGGAGATAAAGATCCAGGACCGGTTTACCCTGAAGGATGATTTTATGGATTTTCTTTGCTTCCAGTCTGCGGATGTCGTCACGCCCCCGGTAGGCATGACTGGAGAGGAGCTGTTTCACACTTCTATCTGCAAGTTCACCAGTGATCTCTGCAAAAATAGCGAGGATGGTTGCCCCTTTTGAAAAGACAACATCTTTTTTCTGGCAGCCAAAGGTTATTTTATCGGGATTGATCTGCAGGTTACGGATTCTGAGGGGGACAAATCCAGCCTTGGATGGTTCCACTAGCCAGTGGGTCACACCGGAACTCTGAAGAAATTTTGAAATTTTCCCTAGAGTTTCGGCGCTCCCTTTTGTCAGCAGGGATAATCCCCGCCCCGTTAACAGCTGGCGACTCAGATAGATGTCGAGCTGAAATTTTTGCGCCAGTTCTTTGAGGACCTCCGGGAGATTCTCAGCTGGTTTTAGTTGTTGTTGGACAATTAAATAGTGAAGTTGAGGCATGGGTTTCTTCATCCACCAAAGAAGTAATTTTTGCTAATGTATATTGTTTAAGAAAATACAGCAAGGGGAAAAAGAGTCATTATAAAAGTGGAAAATCGAGGAATAATAAGTTAGGAGGGGGAGTTAATCCGTGATCTTTCGACGTAACTCTTTCATCCGGCTATGTAGCTTTTTTTTCTCAATCCGCTTCTTCTGTGAGCTTCTGCTCGGTCGGGTTTTCTTTCTGGGCCTTTGTGTCACCATGGCAGCCTGAATGAGGGATTGTAACATCTGCAGCGCAATAATCCGGTTTTTTTCCTGACTCCGGGTTTGCTGTGATTTGATAACAATAATGCCTTCTTTGCTGATCCGTTGGTCAGCCGATTGTTGCAGACGCAGTTTAATGTCATCAGGGAGGGAAGAGTTTTGAACATCAAAGCGGAGATGGATACCGGTCGCGACCTTATTCACATTCTGTCCACCGGCCCCTTGAGAGCGAATTGCAGTTAAATCGATCTCCTGCTTTGTAATAATAATATCTTCAGTAATCTGTAGATCTTCCATGGAACCTCTTCCCCTGGTCCTTTGCATCAACTCGGTTGTCATACTCCTGTGCTGTAAATGAATAAAAAAAGCTCTACCAGATATCCGATAGAGCTTTGGAGTGAGTGAGGACTTAGCGTAACTTAATATTTTCCAAAATCATCATCGTCCAGTTTAATCACTGCGGATGCTGGAGTTCCACCCCACTCTGACGCCGCCGGTGCTGGCGTCGGCCGGTGTTGCATCTGCCGCGGTGGTGTCGGTGCGGTTTTTTTAGGCGGCGGAGTGAATGTTCTCCGCGATCCGGCGTCGCTTAAGGTAAACCGTTGCAACATTTTTTGCATATCCGCGGTTTGACTGGAAAGCTGTTCAGCAATGGCAGCACTCTCTTCAGAGGTTGAAGTGGTTTGTTGATTGACTTCATCAAGTTGTGACAAACCTTCATTGACCTGAGAAATCCCCAACGACTGTTCGTGGCTGGCCGCTGCGATTTCAGCGACGAGATCTGAAACTTTGGTCACATCCGTGACGATGGCATCAAGTGACTTTGCCGTTTCATGGGCAATTTCAGAGCCATTGTTGGTTTTATCCACAGATCCTTGGATTAAAGCCGTGGTCTCCTGGGCGGCTTTGGCACTTCGGACTGCGAGGTTGCGAACTTCTTCGGCAACCACCGCAAAGCCTTTGCCATGTTGTCCTGCGCGAGCCGCTTCTACGGCCGCATTTAAGGCGAGCAGGTTGGTCTGGAAAGCAATTTCATCAATGACTTTAATGATTTTACTGATATCCTGGGCAGAACCTTTGATCTCTTCCATGGCACTCACCATGGTTTGCATTTGCTGATTGCCTTTATCTGCGGCCAACCTTGCTTCATCCGACAACTTATTGGCGGCTGCAGCATTGTCTGCATTGTTGGTGGTCTGTTTATTCATTTCGACCATGGAGGCAGAGATCTCTTCGAGCGCTGCTGCCTGTTGAGTCGCACCATTGGCAAGAGAAGAACTGGTTTCCGAAACTTGAATGGCCCCAGAAGAGATCTGGTCGCTCGCGTCCTGAACAGTGTGCATTGCTCCGGTGAGTCCTTGGCAGGCATTTGCCAGGGGAACCGCAATCAAACCTTTGGCCTGAAAACTGAAATCTCCATGTGCCAGACGATTAAAGGCTTCAAGGACTTCATCACGCAAGTTGTCCGCAAAGCTGTTGAGTGAGTTGGCTAAACGGCCTAATTCATCAACGCGTTCGGTTTTGATCCGATAGTCCAGTTCCCCTTTTTCCAGACCTTCAATCATTTTCATTGATTCTCTGACCGGGTTGACAACGGCTTTGGTTGTAAACAACGCGATTAAGCTTCCAGCAACAGCCAAAAGGAGAATAAACAGGCCACCTGACCATGACAGGGTTGAAACTAGCGCGGCATCAGCTCTATCGAGAGAGTGGATAATTTCAAATGCGCCATGCAGTTCTCCGACCTTCCAGTTCTCCATGCGCGTTCCGGTTGGATCGACTCCCGCGGTGTTTCCCCATAACTTTTCCGAGTCAGCGGGATCGCCATGGCAATTCAGGCAGGTTTCTGTCAAGTAAACAGCGCGAAAATAATGGACTGAGTTTGTCCCTTCATTAATCTCGTAGTGTTCCTTCAGGTTTTGATCTTTCATCAGTTTTAAAACGCGGGCTTCCATGGTGTTCGGAGTGTTATCCTGATTACGCGGTTGGAATTTGGGGACTTTGAAAATGTAACCCCCTTCTTCCGCCTTTCGCATCGCTGCGTTCCAGGCAGAGACCACGGGAACGGCAGCGAGGACTTTATTCTGCTCTCCCTGGTCAGCCCAATCCTTTAACATGGCAACACTGAATAGCCCTTGTTGCCACTTGTCTTCCATCTCCATCCGAGTTGATTCGACAGTCCTTGCCAGAATTCTGGACTTGTCAACGACAGAATCCAATGCTGTATTCTTCTCGTGGACATAAAATGAAATGAACAGGCCCAGCAGGAGAACTGCAGGAAATAAGACCCCCCCTGAAATCAGTTTGGTGCGCAATGAAAGTGGACGCATGTCAATGCTCCTTAAAACATAAAATTGAGTATTTTTTGCTGTAAAATAAAAAGAATAATAATATCTTTATTAAAGATTATCAAGGTGAAAATTGATCTTGAGGAGTCAATATCGTTCCCATTCTTTTCAAACCATCGGCCGCAACAACGTTTCGATTGAACTGTTGCTGCGGCCAATGGAAAGGGGCAGATGGAGTTTTTTCTACGGGCATGAGGGCTTTAAAGCAGGGGGCGCAAAAATTTTTCAAATGTGACCTGTTGTTTTGCAGTCAATAAGTCAATATCGCCATCATTATCGAGTAGAAAAGTCGCGACGCCGATGACTGTTCTTGGTAGATAGCCGGTTCCAGCTACAATAGTTTCAATTTTATCGCCGCGTTTTGTGATCAGGTGCCGCAGTTTTTCCAGATCAAGCTCCATATTGTCATTCTCCTGTAGGATCCTGTGACTCAAGGTTTTTGTATTCGACCTTGATAATTTCAAGTTCAGTTTGGCCCCCGGGGGTGACAAATGAAACCACATCGCCTTCTGACGAGCCTAGCAGGGCGCGACCAATAGGGGAGACCCAGCTGATATAACCGCGTGAGGGATCGAGCTCATCGGGGCCAACGATGCTGAAGGTTTTTTCTTCCCCCTCTTCATTCTCGATGCTGACGGTACAGCCGAAGAGGACCCTTCCTTTGGCAATTTTTTGCTGTTCTACCGGGTCAACAATGGTGGCATCTTCCAGACGTCTGGTCAGGAAACGGATGCGTCCATCGTACTGCCTTAGCTTTCTTTTTGCATAGTGGTAGTCGGCATTCTCACTTCTGTCGCCGTTGCTTGCCGCCCAAGTTGCAGTTTTGACCATTTCCGGGCGTAACTGATAGAGAATCTGTTTCAGTTCAGCCCTGAGCTTTCGAGCGCCGGCCGGGGTCAAATAGATTGGCAGGGGGTGTTTTTGTGTTGTGTCTGTCATAACTCTTATCTATAAGGAGAAGCGGGGGCGCTTTTGTCAAGGGGTTTGCGTTGCCGTCAAGACGAATCTTTATCCGTCCTCCCGATGACGAAGATCTTCTCGCAATGCTTTTCTCGAAGCTTTGTCTACCAGGCTGAAAAACTGATCCAGAGTCTCTTTTTGCGTTGTCGGTTGGTGTCCGGTGACCTTAATCAATTGACAATCAAACTGATCTGTCCACTGATAAAATTGTTGATAAAGAAGATAATTTTTAAGCAGTTTACCTTGACTTGAATGGTATTTGTTTTGCTCTAGCCGATGACGTCTTGCGGGTAAGCCAATGATGTTCTGCGAATCGGTGTAGATGGTTATGTGGTGGTTCAATAGTGAAATATCACCGAGTGCCCACAATAAGGTTTGCAGTTCCAATCGGGTCGATGAGGTCTGCTCAAAACGTTTAATTTTGACCCGTTGTTTGAGCTCAGATAACGAAACGTCAGTCTCAGAAACAGCGAGATAAGCGCCATAACCGACCTTTGATTGCGTATCCACACTACCATCAATCAGGAGTTTCAGGTCAGGCTCCTAATGAGGTGTCGGCAAAGAGAGCTTCGTGCAGGTTGACAGTGTGGTTCTTGATGCGGCGCAGGGCAACAGCCATGTCGCTGAAGGTCAGAGCGGGGAGGGCGGCACAGCTCCCATCTTTCATCCGGTCAAGGTGGGCTCGCCGAATTCTATCTGCCAAGTCATTAAGCCTGCTGGCTTCATCGTAGATTTTCCGTGTGCTGCTCGCATCATCGGTACTAAATGCCTTGCACACTTGGGTGAAAAAAGAAAAGACTTCATGATGAAAGCCAATCAGATCATCCCAGCCATCCTGACTATAATCGAGTTCGTATTTATCCAGACGCTTCATATAGGAACAGAGGGAGGCGGCATAGTCAGCAATAGATTCTAACTCATCAGCTGCGCGGATAAAGCTGTAGGCTCTGTCTGACTGGGTGTTGCTCGCATTTCCGGCTTGCATCAAGGTGACGGTGAAGGTGGTAATCTCATGTTGAATGATATCGGTTTCGTCTTCAAGATCAGCGACTTTACGGTAGAACCGATCGCGTCCTTTTAAGTCACGTTGTAGAAAACTTCCAGAGTGACGCAGAGCTTTGTTGACTCGTCTTTGCATTCTTTTGAGTTCTTCAAAGATCATTGGAATCCCCATGGCGATAGGGATGGTTCCTGGTGCGCCGATATATTTGAACGAGCCTTTTTCTGCCCCTTGCTTTTCTGGCACTATTTTGACGACAAGGCGAGCAAGGTAGTTGATAAAGGGCAACATCACCAAAGTGGCAGTGACATTAAAGATCGTATGCGCCATGGCGATGTGGGCGGCAATGTAGGGATGGTTCCCATCCGCATTGGTGAAGGTGGCAACCCCGGGGACGATCCTTTCAACCATCCCGACGTAGGGAGAGAAAAAGGAGACAATGATGACCACCCCAAGCACGTTAAAGACGCTGTGAGCCATGGCTGCCCGCCGAGAGGCAATACTTCCGCCGAGAGCGGCAAATTGAGCGGTAATTGTTGTGCCGATATTTTCACCCATAACCAGGGCGATAGCGGTGTAGAGCGGAATGGCACCCGTGGTCGCGAGGGCAATGGTGATACCAAGCATCGCCGAACTGCTCTGAATAATCATGGTCATCATGCAACCGATAGCAATGCAACCGAGGACGCTCAGCAGTGATTGAGCATCCAGAGAGAGCATCAGGCTCATGAAGCCATCGTCACTACGGAGTGGCTTAAAAGCATCACTCATGATTTCGAGCCCAAAAAAGATCATCCCCAGAGCCACCAGAATTCTGGCGCTAGCAGAGACCCGCTCATTCTTTGAGAAGAGCATGGGGAAAACCCCCAGGGCGATCAGCAGCAAGCCATATTTCCCTATTTTAACAGCGAGAATCCAACCGGTGATGGTGGTCCCTATATTGGCGCCGAGAATGACCCCGATCGCTTGATTCAATTGCATTAAGCCGGCGTTGGTCAGACCGACAACCATAACGGTCGTAATTGATGAAGATTGGACAAAGGTGGTGACAAACAGGCCGACGAGTACGGCCAGAAAGCGGTTCGTCGTTACAGAAGAGATGGCCTTGCGGATCAGGCCTCCGGACAGCATTTGCAAGCTGTCGGAGAGGTATTTCATGCCGAGGATAAAGATACCCAGACCGCCAATTGCGGTATAGCCCATTTTAAAAGGTTCAATCATTCTGCAAGCCTTTGAGAGGGATTTATTGTGGCACTGTTTTATATCTTCTTTTAATGGGGCGCAATTTAATCGGCTTTGCTGCCGGTGTCAAGGGCGGTGTCGCGTCAGTTGATCGCAAAGGGAATGATGGGTTTAATATTTTTTCTCCAGATTTGAATCCTTTTCTATTGATTATCCAAACCCATGGCGAGATAAAGGTCTTCGACCCTTTTACGTGCCCAAGGGGTCCGGCGGAGAAATTTCAGACTGGATTTTATGGAAGGATTGCTATTAAAACAGCGGATATCAATCCTCTGCCCAAGTTCGCTCCAATCGTAATGTTCAACCAGTCGTTCCAGAATCTTTTCCAGAGTTATTCCGTGGAGTGGATCTTGACTCTGTTGTTGGCTCATAATGTCCCTTTTTGGGTTAGAGAAGTGGCAGAAGTGTATGTTGCAGGATTTCTCTGCAAGCCGATGTCGATGGTGTTGATTCCATTTGCATGTTACCGTGAAAAACGTCTACAAATTGACAGGCAACAAAGAAAAGTTATGATGCATAAGCATTGGCACGTTTATATGATCCTCTGTTCGGATGATTCACTTTATACCGGCATTACAACTGATGTCCAACGCCGCTTTGACCAACATGTCGCCGGGGCCGGCGCAAAATACTTCCGTCGTTGTTCGCCGCAGCAGGTGGTCTATCTAGAGACCGGTCACAACCGTAGCAGCGCGAGTCGTCGGGAAGCGCAGATTAAGAAGCTGACGCGTGAGCATAAAAAGGATCTTATAGCCTCATCTAACAATAAAATAAAAGCAATAAATGGGATGGAGAGATGACTTGTGTCCGAAAATAAAATAGCTGACCTTCATGAAGAGGGGATCGATGTTCCTTACCAGCAACTTAAAGCCGAGACTCTCCGGCAGATGATTGAAGAATTTGTCAGCCGAGACGGTGCCGATTG
This sequence comes from Desulfuromusa kysingii, assembly GCF_900107645.1. Classification (GTDB taxonomy): domain Bacteria; phylum Desulfobacterota; class Desulfuromonadia; order Desulfuromonadales; family Geopsychrobacteraceae; genus Desulfuromusa; species Desulfuromusa kysingii. Next base: position 237,742 of record NZ_FNQN01000002.1, on the reverse strand, counting down.
GGGAGATATTGGTTGTACTCTGGAAGATAAGGTGGAACAGGTGCTACACCAGCTCAGAAACAAGCAGGTGAAAGTTGTCTTTGATTTAAAGGCACAGACGGCAAATCTGGTCGTCTGTCGTTAGGAGGATCTAGGAGGCTCTATGGTTGATCGTCTGGATATTACTAAAAATTGGCTGCCGCGTTATACCGGGATGCCCCTTGATGACTTTGGCGACTATATTTTACTCACCAACTTTCGTCACTATGTCGATAAATTTGCCCAGAGGTTTGACTGCAATATTCAGGGTGAAAGCCGCCCTATGCAAGCGGCAACAAATAGTCGCGGACTGACAATTATAAATTTTGGCATCGGTTCTGCCAACGCCGCAACTATTATGGATCTCCTCAGCGCGATCCACCCGAAAGGGGCACTATTCCTCGGTAAGTGCGGTGGGCTGAAAAAATCGACTGAAATTGGGCACTTTATTTTACCTAACGCCGCTATCCGTGGTGACGGAACCAGTAACGATTATTTTCCTGCCGAGGTTCCGGCGCTGCCATCTTTTAAACTCCACAAGTTTGTTTCAGAGAAAATTCTTGAGCATCATCACGATTACCGTACCGGGGTGGTTTACACCACCAATCGACGTATCTGGGAACACGATCAGGAGTTTCTGCAAAAGCTTAAACAGATGACCAGTATCGGCATCGATATGGAGACCGCTACGATCTTTATCGTTGGTCACTATAATGTGATCGCCCGTGGGGCTTTGTTGCTGGTTTCCGATGTTCCATTGACCCCCGAAGGGATAAAAACAGAAGAATCCGATCAGCAGGTGACCCAAGATTGGTCCGATACCCATTTGCAGATCGGGATAGACGCGATGACTGAAATTGGTGAAAAAGGGGAGAAAATCAAACACTTCCTGTACTGAAATTTGTGTTCAGTGCTATTTATCAATTTCTATATTTTCCAACGATGATCAGGTTGAGATCCAAACCAGCAGATCAGGAGACCGTTTGCTATTTTATCAGTTGATCGATAAATTTTTGCCCCGCCGCCTACAGACTAAACTCAGTTTGCTGGTGACGGCGTTATTGATGATTTTGGTGAGTTTGATCGGCGCGCTTTTCTCCGACTCAGCAGAGAAATTGCTACGCGAACAAATCGGGCAAAAGGCAGTATCCGTTGCCGAAGTTGTTGCGATTAATCAACAAATCCGAACGGGTCTGTTGAATCGAGACGTGCAACTTGTCCAGTCCGTAGCTGAAGCGATACGTTACGCAACAGGGGCCGAATATGTGGTCGTGGGCGATACCGAGGAGATCCGTCTGTCCCACCCCAATCCTGAAAGGATTGGCAAGCATTTTGTCGGTGGTGATCTGGGCGAAGCATTGCTGGAAGGGAGATCTTATGCTTCCCTTGCCGTTGGCACGCTGGGACCTTCATTGCGTGGCATTGTCCCTATTCGCGATGATCAACAAAACGTTGCAGGGTTTGTCGCTGTCGGTTATCTGATTAGTGATATCAATCAGATGATTCATGACAAACAGCTGGAAATCTTAAGTTATGTCGGGATTGTTCTCCTTTTTGGCGTTTTCGGTGCCACCCTTATTGCCCGTGGATTAAAGGCCGCCATAATGGGGTTAGAAGTCCATGAAATTGCAGCATTATTTCACGAACGTAACGCCATTATTGGAGCCATACGTGAAGGGATAATTGCAGTTGACGGCCGGGGTGAGCTGACCTTCGTCAATACGGCGGCACGGCGTTACCTGGGGAATGATTTTGATAAGAATTTGCATGGGCAGCCACTTAAAGAAGTCTGTCCCTGTCCCGACCTCGCAGAAGCCCTGCACGCCGGTGTCAAAGTTTTAGATCAAGAGATGGAGATGCTGAATCGACCGATGATTGTCAATATCTTGCCGCTTGATCCGAAACGGGGAGGGTTGGTTGTCAGTTTCCGCCCCAAAGATGAGCTGGATCGATTGGCACGGGAATTGTCGCATGTGCAAGAGTATTCAGAGTTGTTGCGCGCCCAGACCCATGAGTATTCCAATAAGATGCACACGATTGCTGGATTGATTCAGCTCGGAGCCCATCAGGAAGCCCTTGATCTGGTGATTAACGAGTCCAGCGGTTATCAGCAATTAATCCATAATCTGGCCAAGTCCGTTCCCGATCCGGTAGTTGCCGGGGTGATTCTGGGTAAGTATAATCGCGCCTGCGAATTGAAAATCGAATTGGAGTTTGATGCCCAGAATTCTTTTGTCGACTTACCTGCAGACATTGAACGGGAGTCCTTAGTGACGATTCTGGGGAATCTGCTTGATAATGCTTTTGATGCTGTGCGTGAAGCCAAAGGGCAACAGCTCGTCAGGCTTTATCTGACAGATCTTGGCCACGATCTGATTATTGAGGTGGAAGATGCGGGGAAGGGGGTTGCTGCTGAGGTTGTCGATGATCTGTTTACCGTTGGAGTGACAACCAAGGCGGGTCATGGCCGTGGCACCGGTCTGAGCCTGGTTAAGCGGGCGGTCGAGAGCCTCAACGGGCAAATGACTTTTAGCGATGGTGAATTAGGTGGTGCTTTATTTACGGTTATTCTTCCTAAGTAGTCCTGTTTTTAAGGGAAATGGATAAAGGTATGACTGAGGAAAAAGTCAGGGTTCTGGTGGTTGAAGATGACATGCGTATTTCCGAGTTACACCAACGCTTTGTTGAAAAACTCGCGGAATTTGAGGTCGTCGGGGTGGCTAACAATATTGCCGACGCATCAGATATGGTTGAAATTTTACAACCTGATCTGGTTCTGCTTGATCTGTTTTTTCCCGAAGGGAACGGGATGGATCTGCTGAAACAGATCCGCAGTAGTGATCAGCCTTGTGATGTGATCCTCGTCACCGCTGCCAGAGAGATGTCTTCTTTGCAAGAGGCTATTCGTGGCGGCGTATTTGACTATATCATCAAGCCGGTGTTTTTCCCCCGTTTTCAGGAGTCATTACATAAATTCCACGATTACTTTCGGCAATTACAGACAGGTGGGGCGCTCGAACAAAAAGATGTTGACCGTTTGCTCCATCCTCACCATGTGGCAACCACCGAGAGCGGAGCGATCCCTAAAGGGATTGACGCGTTGACCCTCGGTAAGGTCCGTGAAGTTTTTGAAAATACAGAAGTGTCGAATATGAACGCGGAAGAAGTTGGTAAAGCTGTTGGTATCAGTCGTTCAACCGCGCGCCGTTATCTTGAGTTCCTGGTGACGGAAGGGTTTCTCAAGGCCGACTTGATTTACGGAGTCGTCGGCCGGCCGGAGCGGCGTTATTTGCGTATCGGCTAACTTATCTGCCCCCACTGATTGAGAAATCTGCTCCGTGAGCACAATCACCAAAATCACCACAAAAGAATAAACCTTTTTTAAATTCCTTTTGTATACAGATAGTTGCAGGACAAATAAAGTATCCTTACGAACGATGATCCGTCAATTGACGCTCACCCCTCGACAAAGGAGATTTGTCATGCTGTACATTCAATTCCTGTTTCTGTTGCTTATGCTTTATCTTGGTAGTCGCTACGGTGGTATCGGTCTCGGTGTGGTTTCCGGTATCGGTCTGGTCATTGAAGTCTTTATTTTCAAGATGCCACCAACCAGCCCTCCGATCACGGTTATGTTGATTATTTTGGCGGTTGTCACCTGTGCCGCAATTCTTGAAGCAGCAGGTGGTCTCAAATATATGTTGCAGGTGGCAGAACGGATCCTCCGGTCCAAGCCGAAAATGGTCACGATTTTGGGCCCATTGGTTACCTATACCATGACTTTTATGCTCGGAACTGGCCATGCCGTTTACACCATTATGCCAATTATTGGCGATGTTGCTTTGAAAAATGATATCCGCCCAGAACGGGCTATGGCAGCATCTTCAGTGGCTTCACAAATGGGGATTACCGCCAGTCCAATCTCCGCTGCGGTTGTTTATTATCTGTCACAAATGTCCGGCCTTGGTGCCAATATTACTTTGATCACCATTCTTTCGGTGACGATTCCTGCTACTCTGCTTGGTGTCTTGGCCATGTCGGTTTATAGTCTGCGGCGGGGGCGTGAGTTGAAGGATGATCCTGAATATCAAGAACGTCTAAAAGATCCCACTTGGAAAAAACGCATTGAAGAAACAACCGCTACGACTCTTGATGAGAAATTACCGACTTCCGCTCGGAATGCCGTGTTGATCTTCTTGCTCGCGTTGGCAACCATTGTCGTGATCGCGATGGTTCCGAGTATCCGTACTCTGTCTGAAGGATCCAAGCCCGTCTCAATGTCGGTTATCATCCAGATGATGATGCTTGCTTTTGGTGGCATTATTCTCCTTGCGACTAAAACCAAAACCGCCAAAGTTCCTGAAGGTGTTGTGTTTAAATCTGGAATGGTCGCTGCAATTGCTATCTTTGGTATTGCCTGGATGAGTGATACTTACTTTAAATTCGCGATGCCAAGCTTTAAAGGTGGAATTACTGAAATGGTAACCGCTTATCCGTGGACTTTCGCTCTGGCAATGTTTATTGTCTCGGTTGTTGTTAACAGCCAAGCTGCAACTTGCCGGATGATGTTGCCAGTCGGTCTGGGACTCGGTCTGTCACCAGCTTTACTGATCGGGATCATGCCCTCTTGCTACGGTTATTTCTTCATTCCTAATTACCCGTCAGATATCGCTACGGTGACCTTTGATACTTCGGGGACGACAAAAATCGGTAAATGGTACTTTAATCACAGTTTCATGATGCCGGGTTTGATTGGAGTTATCGTCGCCTGTCTGGTTGGCTATGTTCTTGGACAGATGTTTATCGGTTAAATACTAGCTCTCAAAGTTACAGCAAGGCTGCCTGGCAACAGGGAGCCTTGCTGTGTTCTCTCCCGATCCTTGGTAACTACCCCACCATTCCTCCGTAAATTGTGCTATTGATGTGCTGAACGAAATGGTTGACGAACTTTGTTCGTGCCATCTGAACTTATTCCTTTTAAAGAAGAGCCCTTCATGAAATCGACCTTGTTTGCCTCTTTGCCCCTGAAAGCTGCAATGCTCAAAAATCTCGCTTCTCTTGATTATCATGAGATGACCCCGATTCAGGCCGATAGCTTGCCTCTGATTCTGTCGGGAACCGATGTTATTGCTCAGGCAAAAACCGGAAGCGGTAAAACTGCGGCCTTTGGTATCGGTCTCTTGTCGCGGATCGTGGTCCCCCGCTTTTGTATTCAGGGGCTGGTGTTGTGTCCAACCCGGGAACTTGCCGACCAAGTCAGCAAAGAATTACGGCGGTTGGCCCGTTTGATTGAAAATGTCAAGATTCTCACCCTCTGTGGAGGAGTCCCTTTTGGGCCTCAATTTGGTTCTTTAGAGCACGGTGCTCATATTGTCGTTGGGACCCCGGGACGAATTCTGGATCATCTGGGACGCGGTAGTCTTGATCTGAAATCGTTGCGGATGTTAGTGCTTGATGAAGCCGATCGGATGCTCGATATGGGATTTAAAGACGATCTGGACGTGATTGTTGCTGCGACTCCAAGAAATCGTCAAACCCTTTTGTTTTCAGCGACCTATCCACCATCGATAGCCACGATGAGCGCATCGATACAGCAGCATCCGCTGACGGTGAAAGTCGATGCTACCCACGATGATCAGCAAATCGAGCAGCGCTTCTTTGTTGTTGAAGCAGACAAGCGGGTTGCTGCTGTGGCCCGGATTCTCGGACATTACCGCTCTGAATCAACGCTGATCTTCTGCAACACCAAAAAAGGGTGCCAGGAGGTGGCAGATGCCTTAACGGAACGTGGCTTTTCAGCGTTAGCGATCCATGGTGATCTGGAGCAGAGTGAGCGTGATCAAGTGCTGGCACGTTTTGCGAATAAAAGTGTCTCGGTTCTGGTCGCAACCGATGTCGCTGCGCGGGGAATCGATATTAAGGAGTTAGCTGCTGTTATTAACTATGAACTGAGCCGCGATCCAGAGGTGCATATTCATCGTATTGGTCGCACCGGGCGAGCCGGGGAACAGGGGGTGGCTTTAAGCCTGGTGGCGGCAGCGGAGAATCGTCGCGCAACGGCGATAGAAAACTATCTGGGCTCCAGTGTCCCCTGGGCAGAGTTGGAGAGTTTAACTATGCCCTCTTCTGCGTCCCTCGCAGCACCTATGGTGACTCTCTGTATTGATGGTGGACGTAAAAACAAGATGCGTCCCGGTGATGTCCTTGGGGCCTTAACCGGTGAGGGGGGGATTCTTGGAAGTGAGGTTGGGAAGATAAATGTTTTTAATTTTCATACCTATGTTGCCATCCGCCGTGGGAGTGCAAAGGAAGCGTTGGCATTTTTGAGCCGCAATAAAATTAAAGGACGTTTCTATAAAGTACGCATATTCAGTTGATGTGTTAGCTGCTTTACCGCAGGGTGAAAGTCCAGGGTTCAGAGGTGGATTAATCCACGGGCAACTCTACAGCGTTCACTGTCAAAGAATCGGGACGATATCTGAGTTGTAACCCTTTGAGAAAATTACGGAAGATTTGATCGTTGCAAACACGGTAGTGTTTGTGTCCCGGACGACGGAAAAAGGCACTGAGTTCGTGCTTGCTGATCTGCACATCAACTAAAGCCATAATTTCCAAGATGTGTTCGGCATGTAGATTTAATGCGATCTTCAATTTTCTGAAGATAATATTATTATTCAACCGTTGCTCTGGTTCGGGCTGTGGCCCATTGTTTTTACCGCGTTTCTCAATAATTAATCCATCCAGAAAAATTGCCAGTTGTGCATCGTTACAGCTCTGATATGCAGGATCATCATCTTTTTTCAGCCAGTCACTGATCTGCTCCCGGGTGACCTGATGCTCTGTCAGGGCAAACAGTGCCATCATCTTTGAATCACTGAAATCGAAAATAAAGCGGATGCGGCGTAAGACGTCATTGTTGGTCACGGCGATGCTCCAATCAGAACTGCAAGGTTAAAATTATCTGGAATTTCGTTCTTCCCCAAGTGACTTGAGTCGCTACTGTTTATATTCCGGGACTTGAGTCGTTGATCCTTCTTCTTCTGTTTGCCGCTCGTCCTTGGGTTTTTTACTTCGATATCCCGGTTTGACGAGAATTTCCAAATAAAAGGAATCGAGCTGTTCTGCTTCGGCCTGGGAAATACATTTATTGATCGCAGAGAGATGGATGACCTCACTGCTAGCTTCATCAGCACCATAACGACAGTCAAAGTCCCAAAAATCTACACCGGGGGGGAGCTCTTTGCGCCGTTCTCTGCGGATATACTTTTTAACTTCATATTTGAAGGCTTCAACCAACCTCGGGAGTTTAATCTTTGGATGGGACATTTTAAACGTTTTTTTCATGGTGATTCCAAAAGGGATGAGAGGAATTAAAAAATCACCTGCAATCTGCGCGGGTGAAAGGGCGCTTCCACTCTAGCATATCTTTAGACTTACGCCATAACTATGGGCAATTAAAGTTGCAAGAGAAGCAAGGATGGTATCAATGAGGAATTATGCCCTGGTATTTACAAGCTGACCACGTGGCGAATTTTCTCTTTTAGAAAACTTGCGCTGCTGCACTCAAGGAAACCACTGAACATCATTATCCATACAGTGCTGATGCATCTCCCGGCTCCAGGCTTTACAGGGTTCATAAGCTTCGGGATTGATGACGTCCCGGAAATAAATACAATTTTTGTATGACCAGAGCAGAACCAGATCTTGGCACATCCTCTCTCTTTGAGGTTTGGATGTATTATCCTCAGAGCGTTTGACCCACTTTCCCGAGAATTGACAGTTGTTGTCCGCATAGCGTTGAAATAGTTCGGTATTCTTTGGGTCATTTAACTGCAAAATCCAGCGATCTGCTGCCTGTCGACAGCCCGATTGAACTGCCATCGCTGGTATGGCGGAGCAAAGAGTTAGCCAGAGTGCAATGGTTATAATATGGAGAGTGTTTGTTGTTATCTTCATGCTGATCCTGTTTCAAAAAATGCCGATACCTTTAAGTTCGACTATTGTTACCGTCGCAAAGTATCAGCTTGCGCATTGTCAATTGTTGCGACTCTTGCTGCACGCTATGACCTGTTTCCTCGACGTCCGCCTTGAGATGTTGCGCGAGCGGGGGCTGCCTTTTTTCGACCAACGGTTCTGGATTTGTTCGACTTCTGCACTTTTTTAGGTTTTGGTGTCGACTTGCCTTTATGGGGTGCGTTGGCCTTCGTTTTTGCCGCAACTTTCTTTGGATCCGGTTTGCTGATGGTCGCTTTGCGGGGCTTTTTCAGCGCGCCTCGCTTCACCGGCAACAGCGGAAATTCTGCGATGGTCTGTTTCGGGATGGTCCCTTTGAGTAATTTTTCAATGGCTTGTAACTTGGGTTGTTCAGCAGGGCAGACCAGTGACAGTGCTTGGCCTGATTCACCTGCGCGTCCAGTGCGGCCAATGCGGTGGATATAGTCTTCGGGAACATCAGGCAACTCATAGTTGACCACATAGGGCAAGTGGGCGATATCGAGCCCCCGTGATGCGACATCGGTTGCGACCAGAACTTGTCGTTCCCCCTGTTTAAATTGTTTCAGAGTGCGTGTCCGCAACGACTGGCTCTTATTGCTGTGGATCGCTGCGGCGTTGATCCCATCAAAGAGGAGTTCAGCGGTGAGTTTGTCAGCGCTGTAGCGGGTTCGGGTGAAAACCAGAACTTGATTCCATTGACCATGGCGGATCAAGTGAGAGATCATCTCCCGCTTGCGGCTGCGTTCTACCGGATAGATGACCTGGTTGATATCATCCGCAGCAATGTTTTGCCGTGCGACTTGAATCTGTTTTGGGTTTTTGAGCAATTCATCCGCTAGCTGCTTGATGGTTTGGGAATAGGTCGCTGAAAAAAGCAGCGACTGTCGTTCTTGTGGCAGATACTCTGCGACTTTGAGGATTTCATCGATAAATCCTAAGTCGAGCATTCGATCCGCTTCATCGAGGACGAGGAATTGGATTTCAGAGAGTTTAATGGTTCCGCGAGCGGCGTGATCGAGCAACCGTCCCGGTGTGGCGACGACAATATCAATTCCCCGGTGCAGCCGTTCAATCTGTGCCTGGATATTCACTCCACCGTAGATCATGGTTGATCGCAATGATAACCGGCGGCCATAATTCTGCATGTGTTCACTAATCTGAGCCGCGAGTTCGCGGGTTGGTACCAGGATCAAAGCACGTGGGTTACGACGTTTTTTTGTTGGAGTGGTTGCGCTTAGCATCTGCACAATGGGCAGGGCAAACGCCGCTGTCTTTCCGGTTCCTGTCTGCGCGCCAGCGAGTAAGTCAAGACCTGCAAACACCACCGGTATTGCTTGGGTCTGGATCGGAGTGGGGGTGGTGTACCCTTGAGTGGCAATTGCGCTCAGCAGTTCGGCACATAATCCCAGAGATTGAAACGACATGGACAAATCCTTATGGCTATGTTGTCGTGGCTCTGGACTAGCCTGTCCGGTTGCCAGAAACGTTTGATAAATAAAGCTAATTGGGCGGGACAGTAGTTGATTGCGCCCCTGCTGTCAATCCAATTGGGCGGCGATAAAAGCTGTCGTCCATGCCGCTTGAAGGTTATACCCACCGGTAATCCCGTCGATATCCATGATCTCCCCAGCAAAGTAGAGGTTTTTGCAGGTTTTACTTTGCATGGTATTAACGTCGATACTGTTCAAGCTGATTCCCCCGCAAGTCACAAACTCGTCGCGAAATTGAGTCTGTCCCTTGACGGTATAAATATCATTGGTCAGCACATTGACCAGCCGGTTGAATCCGGTTTTGCCGATCTCGCCCCATGGTTTACCTGTCGACAGGTTAATTTTGTCTAGCAAGTAACTCCACATGCGATCAGTCAGAGAGTAGGGTCTGAGATTTGCCAACTGTTTCTTTGGGTGTGCAGTTGCCATGTTATGCAATTGGGTCAGAACCTCATCTTGATTACGTTGATTTGTCCAGTTCACCAGGATATTGCAATGGTAGTTCTCTTCACTGAGCCAGCGGGCGGCCAAGGATGACAATTTCAGGATTGCCGGGCCACTCATTCCCCAATGGGTGATCAGCAAGGGCCCTGCAGATCTATACTTGGTCCCCTGAATGCTGACCAAGGAATTTTCCACAACAATCCCCATGAGTTCGGTAATCGGATCGTCCGCTATTTTGAACGAGAATAGCGATGGAACTGGCGGCTCAATCTGGTGTTTCAGCTTTTCCAGCCAGAGTAAGTTTTCCCTTTTCGGTGATCCTCCTGTGGCAACGATGACCTTGTCAAAGATCCTGGCTGGATTCTCTTTACCCACAAAGTCCAGCTGCAACTTAGTATCGATCGGAGTGATCGCTTTGACCCCCATCCTCAGTTCAATTTTGATCTTGGCTTTAGCGGCCTGTTCTAGAAAACAATCAATAATACTTTGGGAGTTTTGTGAGACAGGGAAGACACAGTTGTCTTCCTGAGTGACCAGGGGAACGCCCCGCGACTCAAACCAGTGGATAGCCTGCTGGTTGTCGAACCGCCGAAAAGCTTTTTTTAAAGCATTTCTGCCGCGTGGATAGGCGGCTGAGAGCTCTTTTATACCGGTGCAGTTGTTGGTGAGATTACAACGGCCTCCACCTGAAACTTTGACCTTGGCCAGAAGGTGTTGTGACTTCTCAAAAATGATAACTGTCGACGCCGGGTGATTACGTTTGACGTTGATCGCCGCAAAGAAACCCGCTGCCCCCCCACCAATGATTGCTATATGCATCTCTCTGCCTTGTTTCTATCTGTTCGCGACTAAGAGTTAAAGATTGATTTTGATTGGCCTGAATTTTGTTGCTTGGAACTATAGCATCTTTCTTGAGATTCAGGTTTGACCTGATCATAAATTTTAAGTTTCAAGACCATCTTGACTCTTTGCTCACGGGTGAATAAACTCCGGCAGGTTTTTAAATCCGATTTGCGAAGGAGATTACTTATGAACAGCTGTCCCTGTGGTAGTGGCATTGACTACGCCGCTTGTTGCGAACCGATTATTACCGGGAAGACTTTAGCCGAAACGGCGGAACAACTGATGCGGGCACGTTATTCGGCTCATGTTGTTGTCGATGTCGATTTTATCTATGAGAGTACTCATCCCGATTTTCGCGAGGGTTATGACCATAAGGGAACCAAGATCTGGGCGGAGAAGTCCGAATGGTTGGGCCTGGAGATCCTTACAACTGAGGCTGGTGGTGCGGAAGATCAGAAGGGTGAGGTTGAGTTTGTCGCCCGCTTTCGTAACGATGATGGAACTCGCACTCATCATGAGCGTGGCCACTTCTTACGCAAAGGGAAAGAGTGGTTGTTCAGTGAGGGTGAGATGGTTAAGCCCCGGCCGATCAGCGTGACTAAAATTGGACGGAATGACCCTTGTTCTTGTGGCAGCGGGAAAAAGTATAAGAAGTGTTGCGGTCAGTAAGTCGGGTAGACGAAGAGTGAATGAGGGGGGATGTTGTCATGGTTTCTTTCCCCTCACCTGGTTCTCTCTTCAGAGGAGAGCCAGGTGAGGGCTTTCCAGATCAGACAGGCTATTTTACCCCCCAGCTACCGTCTGACTTTTCTATATACCACCCTGTTTGCGCTTGCTTGCGCCATGACTCCGCAAAAATATTTTGGATTTCGTTCGCTTTATCAGGAAAATTATTGGCGCTGGCTATCTCTTTGTAGAGTCGTTGCCGATCCTGATTTTCTGCCTTGATCAGTTTATTTACTTGAGCTTTCTGTTTCATGGATAGGCCTGCAGCGGTGTGGATTTTGAGCAGACCATCGTAACTGAGACCGATATGTCCCGAGTTCAGGAACTCTATCAACTCGGCAGAGCGATTTTTAATTGCCTCTTTGATGGCTCGGATTGTCGGAGTGCTGACGTTGATATCCTGAGCAGCAACCGCAGTTGTGGGAGCAAGAAGGTGGAAAAAGCTACTGCCGGGAGTTTTTCCTTCTGCTGGTGGTAAGGCTTCATCAGCTCCATTTTGCGAAGGGTCCCCCCAAACCTCGTTGACGATCTTGTCTGCTGCGCCACGAAGTTCCTCGGCTGGGAAATAGATATTAATAGTCACACAAGAGATAACTGTCAGCGTCAGTAATAACATTAGGCTGCGAGTGATTGTTTTCATCTTTGATCCTCTCTCTTCTGTTTTAGCTTCAATTCCCAGTCCGGTCAATGCGGCTGAGTCGGTTCATCATCTCTTTGAATGATATGGTTGGCGTGGTGGTGGTTATATCGATTTTTGGGGGTAAGAACCCACCATAGACCAGATATTTGTTTGATCCGCTGAGAGCCGTCCCCAACAGGGTAAAGTTATCATTATCCAACGCACATTTGAAACCAATCTTTTGGAAACGGTAGAAATCGATGAAACGATAGATCCCTCTCGATAGTGCCGCAGTCATCCCCCCTTGGCTGATGACGCTGAGATTATTCAGGGCTTTAACGCTGATGTTCCGTTTCCCTGTATCCCGGGTTGTAACTGTTGCTTCAAAGGCTGCCGGGGTGGTGCCAAAGAGTTTTAGTCCATGGATGTGTCCGTCAATAACGCCGTTCATTTCGCCAAAATCAAAAACCTTGGTTGCCTGTAACAGATTCAATCCATAAAAATCGATATCGGTTTCAAAACTCGGGTAGCGGGAGAATGGGGCACTGTACTTCATGTTGCGGAGTTGCAGCAGACCATCAAAAACTTGAATTCTGGCAAGACCCGTCGTCATGAGGTTCTGGTCGGCATAATGAAGGGTTCCCAGGTTAGCACTCAGTTGCCCTTGCATGATCGGAAGGTTCAGTTCTTTGGTCAAGGTTTCAAGGTTAACATTGTCAATATTGATGAGTGCTGAGCCCTGTGGTTCCCCCTTTGCCCATTGCAATTTCAGGTCGTCAACGGTCACCTGCCCGCCGGCAAGTTGCAGTTGCAATGGCGACAAAAAGGTCAGTCGATTGTCTGTTGCAAGCAGGTCAAGAGATTTTTGTTTAAGGGTTGTCAATCCGTTAGAAATAGTGGAAAAAACCATTCTTCCTGTGGCTTCTATTGGTGGTGCCGATGGATTTGTTCCTGAATGAATGACAAACGGGATGGAACCGTTCGCTGACTCAATTTGCAGTTTTTGCTCACCCCAATCGACATTCACATCTCTGAATTGTAATGCCCCATGAGTTTGCCAGTCGGCCGGGTTCCAGTCTAGCTTGTAGTCGAGGGATATAGCCCCTTCAAGCTTGAGATCCGCTAACGTCGGCAGGATTTCAGCGAGGACTGGTCCCAGGTGTTCTCCGTAGCTGCGGTGCAGATCGGCCATCTGCATATCCCCCTGAACGCTGAACTGCTGACGGTGTAGTCGTCCCCTAGCCGTCAGCTGACCAACCTGGGGAATGTTGATTGTGACTGCTGTTGCCGTGACTGTTTTCAGCTGAGGGTTGATCTCTCCAGTGAAGGAAAACTCGCCTCGATAGGGGGAGAGGTTGGCGTAGAGTTCTCCCAGAAGAGCTTCGTGCGCGGTCACAGTGCCATGCAGATCCAAGTTTGTCGACCCTTCACTCCAGAGACCATGAAGACGGCCTTGGAGTTTGATCCCTGCTTCTCCCACTCCGGCCATTCCATCTGTCGACATATAATCGCAGTGAGATAGGGATAATTGTTGTAATTCCAGTGATCCCTGCTGTGACGAGAATTCTCCAGACCCGCGCATATTGACCTGACCGCTTAATCCATGATCACTCGCGAGGTTAAATTTAACCTCCGTGTTATCGAGATGGAGTTGATCTGGTCTGAAGTTCAGTTTGGCCGTCGCAAGCAATTTCCTGATAGTCAGATCTGGGAGGCCCACCTCATCGATCGTTACGGTGGTAGCTGCAACCCATTGGTTGTTTTTTGGGGTGAGTTGTCCTGAAATGTTAAACTCAGTCAATGACCCTTCTTTCTGGTCCCACCCCAGTTGTCCTGTGGCGATCTGCAATTCAAAAGTGATCGCCTGATCGTGGAGAGAAAAAACAAGATCCGCATCGCGCAGAGAGAAGGTCAATGCTTCAGGGAGCTGCAGCGGTTGTCCAAAGGCGTTTAACAGTTCTTGTAATTTGCTCTGGTCAAATTGTTCAAGTTGCAGGTGAGTGCGATCCAGATTCATGTCGGCGCCAGAAAAGGCAATCTGCATGGGGGTCGTGAGTAACTGCTGTTGTTGCCAAGTGAGTTTGTTCAGGGTCAGAATTTGCTGCGGGGATATCTCAATCTTTCCCGCGATATCGAGAGGGGCGCTGTCGTCTGCTCCCCAAAAACTGGACAGAGTGAAGCGGCTGTTTGGTTGCAATGCCCCCGAAAAGTTCAGTTTCCGTAGTTGCCACTTCTGGTCTGCATGGTTGAACAACAACAAACCATCGCTAAGGATCACTTCCGAGATGGTGAAAGGGAGGTGGTCGGGAATTTTCAGCCCAATGCTGACAGCCTCTTCCTCATGCGGTGGTTGGAGTATCTCTATTCGCGGTCTCTTCAGGTGCAGCACATCCAACTGATGGGACCAGAGGTTTCTCAGGGTCACTTTTATCATCACTTCGGGGATGGTAATGATCAGTTGTTGCGGGGACTTGATGTTTACCCCCAAGACTTTTAGCTCGCCGTCAGACCACGTCAATTGGTTGATCTGGACCTGAGCTTGAAGCCACTGGGTCGCGGTTTTTTCAATTTCAGGACGAAGCAACTGATTCAGGATCTGTTCAGCATAAAACCAACTGCTAGCAGACAGCAGCAAGGTGACCAGCAATAAAGTTGTGAATATTATGTAATAAAACTTTTTCATTGGTACCCGGCGCAGCAAAAAGCGTTATTTTTGACGACGATGTCATTTTATCATAAGCGATTTTGAAGAGAGATATAATTTATATCCCTTTTTTCGGAGTTTTTAGCGGTTTATCCCTCGACTGTTGTAGGCAGTTTTTTGTAACACTATTGTTACGCTCCTTAGAACTAAAACAATGTTTGTAAGTATTTAAATTTAAAAGTTTTTTTGCAGTTCAGGTGATTGCGGAAAGCTCTCTTATTTGTTACAGTTCTAGCGAATTAAAAATAAAGCGAGATAGACTTTTATGACACTTATGCATAACTCGATTTTTCTCCTCTTGGTGGTTGTTATTCTTGGAGAGATGTTGGGTCACATCAAACTCAAATCATTTTCTTTAGGCTCTTCAGCGATTATTTTTGTCGCTCTGGCCTTTGGCCACTTTGGTTATTCTCTTCCGCAAGAGTTTCAGACCCTTGGGCTTGTGTTATTTATCTATTCGGTCGGCCTTCAGGCGGGGCCGGGCTTCATCCCTTCATTCAGGAGTCATGGTTTAAGTCTCGCATTAGGGGCCATCTCTGTTGTTTTTGTTGGTTTCTTGATGACTTTGGTCTGTTCCTGGTTTTTTAAGTTTGACCTCGGGATTGCGGCTGGACTTTTTGCCGGAGCGTTGACCAGTACGCCGGGACTCGCCGTTGCTGTCGAAGCCGTTGAACACAGTCAGGCCCCGGCGGCTTACGGGCTCACCTACTGTTTTGGTGTTGTCGGTGTGATTGTTTTCATCAATCTGCTACCGAAAGTCCTCAACCTGAATATTAAGGATGAAGAAGAGTCGCTCCATCGTGAGTTGACCGATAATAATCCCCCATTCACTTACCACCACATAGAAGTGACCAATCCGAACCTGTTTGACAAAAAGGTTCACGATATCTATTTAAAAAATATTGCCCCCGTGGTTTTGACCCGATTATTGCGGCGCGGGGCAGAAGAGCCGATTCTTGTTTCCGGTGAGACCATTTTGCGCGAGGGAGATCTGCTGCGGATTGTCGGTCGCAAAGCAGATTTGAAAAAAATGGAACTCTATATGGGACATCCAGTCGAGGGTAAGCTTGAATTTACTCGGGGGATGACCAAGAAAACCATTATTGTTTCCCAGCAGAAAGTGGTGGGACATTCCATCGGGTTTTTGAACCTCAGAGACGCATTTAATGTGCGGGTGTCGCGGGTGGTCCGTAACGGCATTGAGCTGCCAGCAGAAACGCATACCCGACTCCACTTGGGCGATATCCTGCACGTTGTCGGTGAAGAAAATGCCATTAAAAACGTCAGCCGAATCCTTGGGAATGACGTCAAAGAGACTTTCCGGATTAAGTTGTTACCCATATTTTTAGGGCTTCTTGCCGGTTTCCTGCTGGGGAGAATCCCCCTGACTTTGCCATGGATTGGATCTTTTTCGTTAGGGATTACGGGCGGGGTTTTACTCGCTGGTCTGATTTTAAGCAACCTGTATAAAACTGGACCTATTGTCTGGGAAATCCCTTCCACTGCCAACACCTTTATCCGTGAATTGGGGTTGTTGCTTTTTTTGGCGACAGTCGGTACCCGAACCGGAGCCACAATTCTAGAGACCCTGTCTCAACAAGGGTTGCCACTCTTCATTTCCGGCCTGGTCGTGACGACTGTACCATTGTTGCTGAGTATGCTCATTTGCCGTTATCTGCTCAAAATCAATTTTTTACGTATGATTGGTGTTTTGACTGGAGGGATGACCAGTACCCCGGGGTTGGCGAGTGCCTCGGCTATTTCCGACGAACCCTATGCTGCTGCTGCCTACGCAACCGTTTATCCAGTGGCGCTTATCGGCATGATCTTCTTTACCAAAATCCTCATTTTATTTTTACGTTAAGTTAAGGTTAGTCACCCTTTTTTCTCAGGCTACTTTGGGATATTTCTGTCTTGTTGACGGGATTTACGACCAAAAGAAAAAGCGGGGAAAGAGATTCCCCGCCTTAACAGGTTGGAGCTGTTTGTGTTGCGAAAAGGGTGACCTGCCACGATCATCATCTTTTCACTCCACAGCTACAGCATCCTTTTTGAAACATGGTACTGAGGATGACAACTCCTGAAGCCTAATTGAATTCGGATGAAAAAACAAACAGTTAATATAAATATAATCGATATCATCTATTGGTAAAATAAATGCTATCAGTGGGGCTCCCCCTTCCATTTTAAGCGGGATCGACTTAATCTAGGTCAGGGCGGGCCTTTATTTGATGGGTCTTTTCAGGTGCTCTGAAATCTGTTGTTTACGAAACTAACCTATATTTAGGAGATATCTTCTGATGCTTCAACAAAATGAATCCCCTTATGCTGCTCATGTTTTTGTTTGTACTAATGATCGTGATGGGGCGAGGAAGTCATGTGCCGACAATAACAGTCAGCAGGTGAAATCGAGATTAAAAGCCGGGGTTGAGGAAAAGGGTTGGAAGGGGATTGTCAGAGTTTCGACCTCCGGGTGTATGGGGCTCTGTGAAAAAGGGGCAAATGTGATGATTTACCCACAGAAAATCTGGTTTTCTGAGGTCGCCCCGGATGATGTAGCGGCAATCCTTGCGACCCTTGCAGCTCTCCTTGCGGAGGATTGAAACCGGATTATCCCTTCGTTTATGATTTTATAAAATAAGAGAGTTGTTGCAGGGTTACGATAAGCTCATCAGATCATGTTACTGGGGATCTCAACTACTCTTTACACTTTTTCTTATTTCGACGCGAACATTATCGAAGTTTGTCGAGCGTGCTTTTTTGGCAGCAGCCTTTTTCTTTTTCCTGACGGTATAGTCTTTAAAGGAAAAGTATTTTAACTGAGACGCATGACTTTTTAATTTCGCGATCGATTCTTTTTTTGCCCGAGCAAAACCTGCGTTGATTGATTCACTCGGGAGGGGGATATAGTAGCTATCCAACATTGCGACCGCATCTTTTACAATCTGAGCCACATCCGGAGAATCTTTGCCAACAATTTCAAGATATTTGTCCATTGTGATGTGACCGATGGCTTTGGCCAGGGCGGTTTTAGTCGAGATAATCTCCAACTTGGCCTTATCAAAGGCCGTCTTTGACGCCCCACCGGCATCAACTCCTAGATAAGTATTCACGATTTTTCGTAGGTCAGGGTGGTTGTCTTCGAACATAAATTAATTCCTTACATCGAGTTGTTCATGTTTTTCGAGGTAGCTCGAATCCGCTTTTTCACGAACAGGGATAAATAAAAAGGGAGAGTTCCCTTTTTTGTTACTTAAATGTGAATCAAAAGCCCCTTAATGGCAGCAAGATTTCTTGCCACAACAACTGGTGTGCGGCGCATCATTAATTATTTCTTCGACCCTTGCATCCATGGCATGCTCTAATTCACGGATAACGCTGGTGAATTGACCAGCGGCTAAGCCATTGTCGCAAGCGGGGCAGTTGAAATAGGGCTGCTTAAACCAACTGAGGGTTTCGTAGATCAATTCGTCGCAGTAAGGGCAAGCGAGGCTGATTCTGGGTTCTAGAGGCACGGATTGTTTTCCTGGTAGTTAATATTACGGTCATTTGTTAGGTGAGACCGTCTTTGAGTTGTCAGTATAACAGATGGTGCGAAGTTGCAATAGTGTTGACTTGTCATATAGGAAAAAAGAATTTTGTTTTCGTGAGTTAAAAGCCAGAAAAATTGTTTGCACGCATAAGTACAATCTCTTCGAAATGCGAAGCGTCGAAAGGCCGACCAGGACCCCGTTCCACGATTGAGGCAGATCGTTGATGTTACCGTTGAATCGCTGTCTCTTCTTATCTTTTTACATTTTTCCAGGGTTTATAAACAGAGAATAACACGGCAACAATGAGCAGTAATGAATTGATGATTGCGGCAGAAAGACCGATGACTTCCCCTTGAATATAATAAGAGTCCTGCAGTGCTACGATTCGCTTGGCATCCGCAATTGCCAGAAGTTTTGTGACCATGGGACCAAGATAAAATGTCCCTGTAATAATGATCAATAATGTAATGATCCATTTATAAATGATCCATCCGTGTCGAACAAATCCCCACTGGGTAAACAATGAGTAAATAAGACCGGTCAGAAACGTAACAATCGCGGCGGGGGTGAGGATCAGCATATCGATAAAGTGATAGGCGCGGTTATACATGTAGATCTCATCTCCTGAAGTGATTCCTCTCGAGAGCAATGGTAGCAGCATTAAAATGATAACACTTGATAACCACAGTCCCGCCGCAAGCAGATGGATTGTTTTTAATAGTTTTTGTTGCGATGCACTGAGTTGTGGCATGGCGCTCCTCTTTTATGGCCAATGAATGTGATTATGATCTGTTTTTCATCTTGGTTGCCACAATGAAACCATAGACAACAAAGCATAATGAGCAGAGTTGTTGAATCGAGAGTATGGGCTTATCCTGAATCAACATCAGGGTCGCCATGCTACCATTCATCAAGGCGAAAAACAGCCAACCTGTCAACTGATTTAATGCCAATAAATAGCTCCCTAGCAAAAAGCCGACCACAGTCCCGATTTCAAGTAACTGGGTCAGTGAATTGATGCCCCCATTTGTATAGATACTATATCCAATCCCGAAAATGATCGCTGCGTAAGTCACTGATTTGGCAAGTCGTATCAGCTTTTTGGGCGCTGCTTGAGATTGTTTGTATACACTGTAAAGTCCCAGCAGCATTGAAGGGACGCCGCCAGCCTCAATCGAGGCCGCGATCCAATTCTGTTTTGACGCCAGAACAATCACCCACGCCGGTACTCCGAGAATGTAAATCCACCATCCAAGCAGTCTAAAGAGCCTCTTGTTTTTATCCGTTCGGCTTAGGGCGACGGCGAGTAAAATCTTATTGGCAAGGTAAAAGCTACCACCCCAAACCTGTAATAGAAGATCCATGCAATTATTTCTGCCGTCAACTGGATTGAGACAGCTTAAAGGTCATATTGAATCAAGAATTGGATTCATTACTCTGTGGTCAAGCCACCGCTTATAGCCTTGGTCTTGATGAAGTTTACCTGGTCCGAATCTTCACCATACTTTTTTATAAATCTCATGACATCTCTCGAATAGCCACGATGCATAGCTCGGCACACGTCCAGACGGGCGATATCTGTCGGAGTTGTGTCGGATATGTCCATGCCTTCACACATCAGGAGACGTGCATACCAATGATCAATATCAGTACCAAGATCTTGTGAATTCTTCGCAATCAGGGTAGCAAGCTCTTGGTCGACAGTGGGATGATCTGTGAAACAATCGTAGTAACCATCATGTGGGATGATCGAGCGATCTTCTTCATACAGGCACACTGTCGCTATCGTGCTATCCTTTGTCATTTGATCATACTGGCGCCACTTGATCACCTGCATACTATTTGTGAATAGAATCGCAACATGTTCAGTGTTTACGTTTAGCCAAGGGCGTGCGAAGTTACTATTTTGCTTTACCCAGTTGAGAAAAACTTTTTCATCATAGTTTTCTGAGGCATAAACCATGACGATTTCTTCGCCACGGACGCCGGAATACATTGGACCACCCTTTTTGAAGATTGGTCCGCTCGTTTGATAGTTAATGACGCTCAGCCCTATGATCGCAGCAGGAACGAGTGGCAGAGCAAGCCAATACCGTGCGGGCGGTACGAAGCCTTTCATTAATGCGTAGGCTCCAACCCAGAAAGCATCGGTTGCGATAAACAAGAGTAACGGGTTGCCATCAAGCCTGAACGGTGAGCCAAAGGGTTGGTAATCAGTAAAAAACCAAGCGTGGAGCCGATCGAATTCCAACATCAGGGACAGCGCTGCGGCCAAGGCGCTAAACGCCAGAACAGGTAAAAAGCGAATTTTGGTTCCTGTCGCATTGCGGCACACCAGAATTATTGCAGCGGTGATCACGAAACTCGGCACATGAAAAGCCCCACCGGCAACGGGTATCGGGATCAGATACTCGGCAAAAGCCGATCCCGAGCCCCAGATTCCGGACCAACCCAATGCTCCAGCTATGGCCGCAGGCGTGATCCACGCCAGAATCAATATGACAATATACATGCTCACCTCTCTGTGATGGCTGCGGGATACGGTGCTAGGTTGTGAATCCTGTTTGTCAACAAAGCGTATAAATGTTAATGGCCTGTCGCGAGTTCTTGTTTTAATACGCGCTTGAGAAATCACTATTCCAATAAGGTTCGCCCGGATGTCTATGCTGAGTTTTGACGGCTAGATGCGGTTGAACGCCACGTTGAGATCGCAAGACAACTGTGGGATTAGATTTTGGCAATCTTACACATCCCCCTTAAATTTGACAACAAGAATAAAAACATCAGTTAATCAACGTGTTGGAGATCCAGCGATGAAATGATCTTTATTCACTTCGCAGATATCCCGCAGGCTTTCCACCTAGGGCTTTCCAGGTGCCGAACAATCCCAGTAGCAATGTCAGTCCGATCCCCATCAGCAACGTCAGGAGAATAATTTCTGGATGTAAATTAAAGGGGGCGTTGAGTGGCCCTTTAAGGATGGCGAAGGCAGCCAGGCTGCCGATCAATGCGCTGAGTAGTCCGGCGATGGTTCCAAGTAAGGTAAACTCCGTAGCAAAAATCAGCAGGATATCGCGCCGAGTAGCACCGCAAATTTTAAAGATCACAGCATCATGAATTCGTCGGTGCTGATCGGCAGAAACTGCGCCGATTAGGACAAGGAATCCGGTCAACAGGGCGATCCCAGCCATCCCTTGAAAGGCGCTGCCGATGCGGGTGAGGGTGCGGGAAACATTCTGCAGAACATCTCGGGTGCTAATGACCGAGATGTTTGTAAAGCGACCGGTCACCGCCCGATAAACCGCATCTTCATCTTCGTCGGCCAAGTGGACTGCGGCGAGGTGAGTCTGTGGAGCATTCTCCAATACCCCAGGGGCGAACAATAGAGCAAAGTTGAGCTTGAGAGAAGACCAGTCAGCGGTGCGCAGATTGACAATTCTGGCGCTGATTTCCCGACCAAGGATATTCACTGTCAGGCTGTCACCAATCCCCACACCAAACCCTTCTGCCAGATCAGCCGTGAGCGAGAGTTGTGGTGGGCCATTATAGTCACTTGGCCACCAGTCACCAACCGTCACTTCTGTCCCAGGTGGCATTTTTGCGCTGTAACTGAGAAAGCGATCACCGCGTACAGCCCAACTCACATTGGGTGCAACTTTGGCCTCTGCAACAGGAATTCCGGCAATGGCGGTAATGCGACCACGCAGGGTTGGAGAGCGCTCCATCCGAGCATGGGGATAACTGCCCAGCAGGGTTTCGAGGGGGGCGACCTGATCTGGTTGAATATCGAGGAAGAAAAAAGTTGGCGCTTCTTCGGGGATGGTGTCGTTGACCATGTCGTTCAGATTGGTCTGCACCAAGGCGATCATGACCAGCGCAGTTAAGCCCAGCCCCAACGAAAAGATGATCCCGCTGGCAGGGGCTCCGGGACGGTTGATGTTTGCTTTAGCTAGGCGCAGGCGTGGATTTTTGGGCTTAGGTAAACGTTGTATCAACCGGACCACGGCAACAGCTAACAGTCGGAAGAGGATAAAGCAGGTACTGGCCCCAATGATAAACCAGATCGCCAGACGTTTATCGCTACTGCTGAAAATAGCGATGAGCGCTAAAACCAGAGCACAGACCAAAATTGCCAGCCAGATTTTTCCACCAGGACCTTTACGGTTATTGTCAAGGTAACCCCGAAACAGCATTGCTGGAGGAACCCGTCGAGCGATCCCCAGTTCCTTAAGCGAAAAGAGGAGGGCGATCAACAGACCGAAGGACCCGGCAACCACTAACGTTAGAGGGTAAAATCCGGGATGCAAGGGGATTGGCAAGGCGTTACCGCTAATCTTGGTGAGCAGCCATGGAACTGAACTTCCCAGTAATAATCCTGCTCCAGCGCCGATGGTTCCCAGCAACAGGATCTGTAAGAGATAAGTGGTAAAGATGAGCCGACTGGAAGCACCAAGACACTTCATGGTTGCGATATGAACTATTTTGCCATTCAAATAACCGCGCACAGCCCCGGAAACCCCCAATCCGCCAAGCAGCAAGGCACAGAGGCCGAGCAGCGACAGATTGGTTTCCATCCGGTCAAGAAAGAAACGCACCCGAGGTGCAGCTTCTCGCCAGCTTTGTATCCGCCAGCCAGAATCGGGGAAACGTTCTTGTAGTATCAGCTTCAGTGGCTCTGCCTGGTTACGATCAGCTAATTTCAGGCGATAACGATAGGTGACCAGACTGCCCGGTTGCAGCAACTGGGTTGCCGTCAGAGCTGCCTGGCTGATCAACAAGCGGGGGCCGATATGGAAAGCGCGCAAGCTGCGATCCGGTTCAGAGGTTAAAACCCCACGGATGGTCAAGGTTGCTTTTCCGACCTGCAGTTGTTCCCCTACCTGAATGTTGAAGCGTTGAAGAAAGCTGGATTCCACCACCGCTCCAAATGCTGCTTCAGCACCCGTTAAGGCGACTGCCAGTGGTTGTGGTGGTTCCAGGGGTAGCGTTCCGTAGAGGGGATAAGTGCTGTCGACGGCTTTAAGTTCAACCAGAGCACGTTGGTCGTTATTGGGATTTGTAGCCATAGTGCGCAATTCGAGGATTTCGGAGAGCTGACCCTGTTGACTGAGAAAATCGCGCTGTTCTGTGGTGACCGGTCGCTGGGATAAGCGGATTTCCAGGTCACCGCCGAGGAGGGCACTGGCATCGGCTAATAAGCCAGAGCGAGCTGCGGCGCTGAAGCTGCCAATTGCGCTGATAGCAAAAATACCGAGAAACAGACAGGAGAGGAAGACGCCGAAACCACGCAGACCAGATCGCAGTTCACGTCGAACCAACCGTACCGCTTGATGCACAACAGAGGTCTGACTCATGCACGGGCCTCTGTTGCTTCATAGATGAGACCATCCGCCATCCGCACGGTGCGCTGACAACGGGCAGCCAGACGAGCATCGTGGGTTACCAGAATCAAGGTGGTCGCAAATTTATGTTGCAAGCCAAACAGCAGTTCCATCACCATGGCACCGGTTTCCTGATCAAGATTTCCCGTGGGTTCATCAGCTAGAATTAGTTTTGGTCGCGCCACAAATGCGCGGGCCAGAGCGACCCGTTGTTGCTCTCCACCTGAGAGTTGCCCCGGAAAATGATCCTGGCGAGCTTTAAGACCGGTCGCTGCCAGAGCCGTTGCCGCTTGATCGAGAGCATCATCGACCCCGGCAAATTCCAATGGCAGAGCGACATTCTCCAAAGCCGTCATGGTCGGTACCAGATGAAAGGACTGAAACACAATGCCGATCTGTTGACGTCGAAAGCGCGCTAACCCATCTTCATCCAATTGCTGCATATCGGTGCCGGCGATCTGAACCAATCCCGAATCGGCTTTTTCCAGCCCTGAGAGGACCATCAACAAGCTGGTCTTGCCTGCCCCTGAGGGGCCAACAATACTGAGAGTGTCTCCCGTCTCAACCTGCAGGTTCACCCCGCGCAAAATGTTGACTCGCCCAGCCCCGCCGACTAGACTGAGATGCAGGTTCTGGATATCGACTATGGGATGACTCATGAAAACTCCTGTTGGCACTCTGCTGTTGGTTCTACTTCTCTGTTGCTGCGATTGTTTTGCGGCTCCATCTGCCGAATTACGCATTGTCGTTCTTGGAGACAGTCTAACTGCTGGCTACGGTTTGCCGCAAGAGGCTGCTTTTCCGGCCCGACTGGAAGAGGCCCTGAAGCATCGAGGGCGCCAGGTTCGGGTGGTGAACGCGGGTGTCTCCGGTGATACCAGTATGGGTGGTTTAGCTCGCCTCGACTGGTCCCTTGGTGATGATCCTGATTTGATGATTGTCGAGTTAGGGGCGAATGATGCGCTCCGTGGACTCAGCCCGCAACAGACTCGGGAAAACCTGGACCGTCTCCTTGCTCGACTTCAGCAGCAGGGGGTACAAGCGTTGCTGACAGGGATGAAGGCACCGCGCAACATGGGTGAAGATTATTATACCAAGTTTGATCAGATTTACCCCGATCTGGCGCAAAAGTACGACCTCCCTTTCTATCCTTTTTTTCTCGCTGGAGTTGTTGGCGATCCTGAGTTAAATCAAGCGGATGGCATTCATCCAACCCGCGCTGGTGTGGATGTTATTGTTAGGTCGATTTTAGCAACGGTAGAAGAGGCGTTGGATAAGATTGCCACACAACGGGAAGGGGACAATATCCCATAAGATTTTGGGGTGTTGTTGCCTGTTATTGTAAAGACTTAAAACTCTAGTATAAGCGCATGGGCATTTCTTGTCTTTTGTCCGTTTTTTGTGTTTTGATGTGGTTCAATTGAGATGTTGTGTTAGTGACAAACTGCAACTCCCTGTTTATAGAAAAGGAAGCTATAGACTATATGAGTGTCAAAAGTGATAGATATGTGAGTTATAAAGGTATTGAGTGTGAAAAAAACGCCGCTAAATTAGTAGCTTTATTGCGGCGCCATATTGATGATCCAGATAAAAACAACGCCTTTTGGGATAAGTTTAAAGGCCTGCTTGCCGATTCAGAAAATGGCACAGGGAAAGATTATCTCTTTTTGATCCACAGCTATATCAATAATATTCAAGAACTTTTTGAGCTCTATGAGGACGAAGAGGCGTTAAAACTGTTACATCAGATTGAAGTTGAGTGTTGCTGATTTAGTTTTTTATCGCCACGATTTAATTTATGTCCTTGGGTTAAATTCTTAGATATTTGTCACTCTCGATTCTCTTTTAATATCCAAATAATAACCTAGAAAGTCGCGGGGTTGCGGCCCCGCTTGCCGCCATACTCTTTTGATGCACCACAAAAGAGTATGCAGAAAAAGGTGCCCGACCTCCTTGCCCTACGGGTTCCCTCCGTTCCACAGCTGCTTTGAGGAGCGGCAAAAACTCGGGCTAAAGCCCTCAAACATTTGCCGCTCTGATCTCAAATCAGTTGCTCCATTGCGGCTGCGTCACACAGGAATTGACTAGCAAAGTATTTTCTTTCCCCTGATGCCCGCGCTGGAGCGAAGCAAAACAGCGATGAGATAAGCGAGGAATGTCTGAGGGGGTGAACCCCCCGAGTTTTGCGAGCGCGTCGCCGGTTTGCGTAGCGGAAGGAACCTGCTTTAGCAGGCGCTGGTATTGGGGCGACCTCTTTTGGATACTTTTCTATGTCGTGATAGAAAAGTCTCTCGTCTGGCGGGACGAAACCCGCCGGTTCTCTTTGATTTTAAATCAGCTGTTTCATCCTAGCTGTGTCACACGGGGAAGAGGGCTCTAAAACAAAATGGGTATTATGTCTCTGGATCTTGCTGGAGCTTTTTCCGCTCAAAGTTTCCATATTTTAAATAATGGATAACTTGAGCAATGACCTTTTTGTTTTTCATCATAAAGGGGTGAGACGTTTCCATTTCAATATGGTCATGCATCCCTTCTAGTTTCGTTCTTGCGACGGAAACTTTGCCGTCGTCTGTGCTGGGTATGATTATAGACAAAATTAAGTTGATACTTTCTGTCCCCGCAATAATTCCTACATCAAAATTAGCTGGACCAAGTTGGTTGGGAATGCTCATATCGCCTGTGCCCAGTTGCACTCCAGCGTCGCCATTTATGAAGTGAAAGCCGGGGATGCGTTTCAGTTTATCGACAACTTCACTTCCTTGGTTGGGCGGCCCCAGCATGACAACCCGTCCCAGCTTGGGAATTGCATGGTTTGATAGATATTGACGAACCAATATGCCGCCCAAGGAGTGAGTCACAAAATTGATTTCGTCATGACTTGAACACTGCTTAAGTGCGGGGGGAATGGCGATTTTTGCAAGTTTCTCTATGGTGTAGTCCCTGGAAGGATAATCGACATTGACCGTTTGGAAGTTCTCCTTTTGAAGTTCAATGTTCAGTTTCTTCATGGAGCTGTTACTACGAGCCAGACCGTGAAGAAGGACAACGCATGAAGCGTGTGTCTGCAGTGGAATGAGTAGAAAAATGAGGATTATGATGATTTTATGATTCATAGCCATAACGGTAATTCTGGGGGCGTGATACCAATTTCAGGGAATAGGTGTTATGTCCCCAGATTCTTATTCTGGAAATGAGTATTTCTTACTCGGTTTGATAGCTAATAACAAAAAAAATACTCCTATGAAAAACAAAGGCTTAGCTATGCGTACAATGGGTGCCGCTACAGACATCAACGCAAATGATGCGCCACCGCCTTCAATCATTGATGTAAATATTCTCAAAAAACCAGGTGTAATAAGTAATAATCCGCCAATCCATATCAGTTGTTTCCCGGCGATAGGTGACGGAATTCGGGTTCGCAAATTCAATCGGTTTATGATTAAAAGTGCTAGTAGAAGTGAGATACCGAAATGAAATATCTGTACTGATGCTATATACAGAGAGGGTGGGAACTGTCCCCAGAATTTACCGTACATGCCACCTAATCCTAAAAGTTTTAAGATGACAGGTGTGATAGGTACTAATACAGAGATAAGAACGGTTAGAGCAAAAATAGTCGTTTTCATAAGGTCCCCTCCTTAATTGAATGATCTTGTCCACGAATACTGGATACATCGATTTTTTTTTAAATTCTGGGGGCAACGTGTGTATTAACCCTTAGTTAGATATGCTGTCCCAAGAATTATTGAAATTGGTATTATGTCCCTCGATTTCTTTTGAGAAAATAACCGGCGGCGACGCGAAGTTTTGGCCACCACCACAATTGGGTTTTGCTTTTCAATTGAGGATAGAAGTATTTATCGTCTGGTTAAATTGTTAGGGTTTGTCAACTGCATTTGAATAACTAGTTTCAATATTTAATAAATTTCGTAATTCATTTATTGATTCAATATTTTTTGTTATTTTCTTTTTTCTTGATTCTCCGTTGTTTACAACGCCGTACCCTAAAATGTTGAGACAATGACTGGCTTTTAAGATATTTTCTTTTTCTGGTAACCCAAAAATTCTAATACACCTGAGAAAACAGTAAAATGGGATTGTTTTTGTGAATGCCCTTAATTTTGATGACAATGCGTGAAGATTGTTTTTTAGCTCATTTTCATCTTCACCGTCATTATGCAATTTCGCTTGATTCAATAGTAGTAAGTGTGAAATTTCAGTTGTGGTTTTTTTATAATCAAGTATAGGTTCAAAGATAAATTTTTGAATGTATTGTGATGCAATAAAAACCAATACACCACCAATGACTGCATTTGTAAAATCAATCATTTTTGAGCCCTCTTTGAGTTCTAAGGCACTATCTCAACACCCAAACACAAAAAACCGCAGCACCTTATCCAACAGGCAATGCGGTTTTCAAATTTCGGGTTGTTGTTTTCATGCGAACATCCCCCCACAGAACATGATTAAAAACTATTCCACCAAGTTAGAGAATTTCTCCCGCCAGGACAAGGTAAAAGTTGCAAGTGTGTTGGAAATACGTCAACTGTCCGAGATTGTAGCACAACATCTGTCTGGTTCCTGTTTCTCCTATCAGGAGGGGGCGTGAGATCTACAAGTTAAGCATAGAGGCTTGTGATTCCACGCTCAATAAGTTATTAATCCTTGTCCGCTGACACTGACGAATTCAAATATCACGTGGAGTTATTAATGGGTCTTTCCTTACAAGAACAATTGCTTAAGGCTGGAATGGTCAATAAAAAGCAGGTGAAACAAGCTGAGCATGAGAAAAGAGTCAAAAACAAAAAGAAGAGAAAATATGGAGCCCCTGCTGAGGATAGCGCCAAAATCAAGTTGCAGCAGCAACAAGCTGAACTGGCAAAACAACAGCAGAAATTAAGCGCGGAACAGAATCAGCAAAGACAACGTAAAGCGGATCAAGCTGCGGCGAAGCAATTGATCAAAAGCAATCAATTGGCTCTCGACGAAGGTGATGTTGTCTATCGTTATGTTGCTAGTGGCAAGATCAAACAGATCTCTGTCACCCAGGATGTTGCGGATAAGCTGTCTGCGGGGCGTGCGGGGTTAGCCATGGGAGATAAAGATGTTGTGCTGATCCCCACTGAAGCGGTTTTAAAGATTCTCAAACGCGATGAGGATTCTATCCTGCTTTATAATGATCCGGCACAGGTTGAGGATGATTAT
Organism: Desulfuromusa kysingii; assembly: GCF_900107645.1. Taxonomy (GTDB): domain Bacteria; phylum Desulfobacterota; class Desulfuromonadia; order Desulfuromonadales; family Geopsychrobacteraceae; genus Desulfuromusa; species Desulfuromusa kysingii. Next base: position 208,784 of record NZ_FNQN01000002.1, on the reverse strand, counting down.
CCGAGTGATTGGTAGTTTGTCTGTGCGGATTCCCTTCTGATCTTAAAATAATAAATCCATAAAGTCGCGGGGTTGCGGCCCCGCTCGACGCCTGGCTTTTTTGTCGTGCCACAAAAAAGTCAGCAAAAAAAGGCACCCGAGCTCCTTGCCCTACGGGTTCCCTCCATTCCACAGCTGCTTTGAGGAGCGGCAAAAACTCGCTTCGCTCAAACATTTGCCGCTCTGATCTCAAATCAGCAGTTCCATTCCGGCTGCGTCACACGGGAAATGACCACTAAAGTGCATTTCTTCCCCCTGATGCCCGCGCTGGAGTGGAGCAAGACGGCGATGAGATAAGCGAGGAATGTTTGAGGGGCTACAAGCCCCGAGTTTTGCGAGCGCATCGCCGGTTTGCGTAGCGGAAGGAACCTGCTTTAGCAGGCGCGGGAATTGGGGCGACCTCTTTTGGTGGCTTTTCTATGTCGTGATAGAAAAGTCTCTCGGCTGGCGGGACGAGACCCGCCGGTTCTTCTTTGATCTCAAATAAATTGTTCCATCCTGACTGTGTTACACGAGAAAGTGTGACTCTTCTATATTTCTCGTGGGCTCAAACCTCATCTTTAATAAATTTCATCGCTCTCTGTTCCGACCAATACCGATGCTGTCGATTCAGTGCTATAAAGCCAACATGTCCTCCGTAGCGAGTGACTTCCAGTTTGGTATGGGGATTCTTTTCACATTCTTTTCGCGGATAGCATCCACCTTCCAGAAACGGGTCATCCAGCGCGTTGACGATCAGGGATGGTACCTTGATCTGTTCCAACCATGGACGACAACTGCACTTCTGCCAATAGTCTTCGGCACTGCTAAATCCGTGGATGGGCGCGGTATAGCGACTGTCAAAATCGCTGAAGGTTTTCAATTGCTCATAATTCAGATCGTTAATCAGTTGTGGGTACTGCGTCTGTTTAGTTTTGATTTTCTCGTGCAGCAAGCGGAGAAAACGTTTCATGTACAGGCTGTTCGCTTTGCGTCCCAAGGCAATGGATGCATCGGTCAGGTCACAGGGGACCGAGAAGCTGATGCTTCCTTTGACACATTTTGGCACCGCTGCTGCGTGCTTGCCAAGGTAAAAGAGATTGATGTTGCCCCCCATGCTGAAACCGATCAGATAGATATTCCGGTAGGCGGGCGCGGCATGCGTTACAACGCTCTGCAGATCTTCAAAGTCGCCGTTGTGATAGAGCCGCAGCTGTCGGTTCGGTTCGCCGCTGCAGCCGCGAAAGTTCCAAGCCAGTGCATCAATCCCTTCCTGATTCATCGTCCGAACCATCCCCGTGACATAGGCTCGGAGCGAATTTCCTTCGAGTCCATGCGAAATGATGACCAGGCTGTCACTGCCGACCACTGACCAGTCAAGATCAAGAAAATCCTCGTCGGGGGTGGTCATGCGCTCACGTTGGTAGACGACATCTTCCACTTTGCGAAATAGATTTGGGTAGATGGTATGCACATGCCCATTACGGAATAACCAGGGGGCTTTGTAAGTAGAGTTAATCATGGCTGGAACCTGAGTGATGAGAGCGATATAAAATCCAAAGAGAGCGTCGGCAACGACCATGGACCATTTTTTCAATCTCCGCAAGGTTGGCGATGTAAAGAATCGGTATTGAATGCATTATGAAAATTTCCATCTGGGAATTGCGGGGACATAATATTAATTTGGCCAACAGGTATTATGTTACCCCGGAATTTTCGTAGTGGGTGGACTCAAGTCTGGTGTGCGGATTCTTTTCACATTTGCTCTATGGCTTAAAGAAATCAAGTGGCTTCATCGCTATCGTATGATGAATTTTATCTGGAAATAACACCAGTTTTACCCCTGGGAGAGGTGGTAAGGGCAATTTGCGAGAATCAGATCCAGAGCTTGGTAGTTCACAATGGTATCTTTATCTTCCTTCACCAGAATTTTGTGCTTATGCCACTGTGATAATGTTCTGGAAACGGTCTCTCGACTCGCACCGATAAGTTCACTAATCTGTTGATGGTTAAGATGATATTTGAGGGGAGCATGGTTGTTCTCTAAGGCGTCATAGTCCATTAGAGATTTAAACAGCAGAGCCATCATTTCTTCTTTATGATAGGTGCTTTTAACAAAAACTCCGACATGATATGCGTAGATGCGCCATGCCATCATCTTCATGGCTTCGCCGACGAGAACTTCATCTTGAGATATCAATTCAACAAACTTTTTATAGTTAAGCTTATAGACAACGCTGTCTTCAAGGGCGATGGTGTTTGTCAGAGAGACAACCCGACAGAAGGGGGCGACTTCTCCAAAGATGCTGCCATAAGTCAGCAGTCTGCTGATATTGGTCTGTCCTGATTCTGTGGTTGAGAAGGTGCAGCATATTCCACTTTTTGTGAAATACATGTAATCGTTTTTTTCGTAGGCGAATTTAAAAACGGCATTCTTCTTAAAGCTTTTTTTCGTGCCGTGTTTTTCAAAAACAGCTTCCAGTTCTTTTGCCGGCTTATCCATCCATGGTAGATATCTGCTGAAAATCCGTGATAAATCCTTTTCTGTCTCTTCAATTTTATCCATTTCTCAGGTTCTCCAACAAATTGTGACATAGATCACATTGGCACTGTGATTTAGAACACTTTTTTTCATATTTCTACATGATACCAATACATTACACTCATACTAAGTAAGGAGGTTGTTTATGTCAACGATTGTAGGATTGATCATCATTATTGGAGCAATTGTGTTGCTGGTCAAACAATATGAAACCCGGATGGTTCTTATTTGTTCTGGTTTTCTGCTCGCTCTGGCCGCGGGGAATCCTCTTGCGGCTTTTGATGCTTTTTCCAGCCGCATGGTCACTCCGGTTTTCATCAAGAGTATTTGTTCCGTCATGGGATTTGCGATTGCGATGAAGATAACCAAATGTGATCAGCATCTGATTCACTTGCTCGCCGGAGGGTTAAAGAAGGTTCGTTTTGCCCTGATTCCCGGTGCCGCCATTGTCACCGCGATGATCAATACTTCGCTCATCAGTGCTGCGGGGGTCTCCGCGGCCGTCGGTGCGATATTTATCCCTTTGCTCATCTCTTTGGGGGTTCATCCGGTGATAGCAGGTGCATCTGTCCTTGCGGGAACGATGGGGAGTTTGTTGAGTCCTGGTCTGTCAGGAAATGCTTTTGTGGCAAAACTTGCAGATGTTAAACCGATTGAAATCGTTTCTGCTCACAGTATCGCAACCATATTTGCGATTATCACGGGCGCTATAGTCCTTGCTATTGTTGCCCATCTGAAAAAAGAGGACAAAGGTTATGTCCCCGCAGATGATGATTTTAAAGTCGCTGAAAATCTGAAGGTCAATCCTGCTTTTGCTATCGTCCCTCTGATCCCGGTTCTCCTGCTGCTCTTCTTTAATAATGACGCGGTAAGGCTGGCTATTCCTTGGGCAAAAAGTATCCAGGTTCCCCATGCGATGCTGTTCGGAGCTGCTCTTGGTATTGCGCTTACCAGGACCAGCCCATCGATCGCAGTGAAAGGATTTTTTGACGGGATGGGTAAAGGTTATGGAGATATTGTCGGGATCATCATTGCCGCCGCAGTATTTGTCAGTGGGATGAATGCTCTCGGTCTTGTCGACGAGTTTAATGCCATGCTTGCCAAGTCTGAAAGTATTGCCAGCATCTCTGCTGCTCTCGGACCATTTTTTTTCGCTGTCATGACAGGTTCTGGCGAAGCGGCATCTCTTGCGTTTAATGAAGCTGTCACGCCATTTGCTGCTAACTATAATATGACCATCATTAACATGGGGAGCCTTGTGAACATTGGGGCCGCTTTGGGGCGGACGATGTCACCTATCGCCGGTGCGACGATCATCTGCGCATCCTTGGCCAAGGCCAATCCGCTGACGATTGCAAAGCGAAACATCCCCGGCATGCTTGCCGCAGTTGCTGTTGCTTATATTTTTCTCTCATTTATTTTATAAGGAAAAGCCATGAAATATAATTTTGAATCTCTGGTGAAAAAGTATTCCAGTCGAGAAATGCAGCAAATTCTTTCTGACGAGAACCAGTATCTTATTTACCGTAAAATCTGGATTGCGCTGGCCGAAGCAGAACAGGAACTAGGTCTCAATATCACTGATGAGCAGATTCAGGAGATGAAAGACCACTTCTATGAAATTGATATGGATCTCATCTACAAACTGGAAAAGAAATATCTGTATATCACTCCAGCAGCAATTGAACAGTTCGGTATGGTTGCTCCAAAAGCAAAGCCGATCATCCATTTGGGGGCGACCACAAATGACTTGTGGGACAATACCAATACCATCTACATGAAGGATGCGGCGCAACTTGTCTTGTCCAAAATGTATACATCGGCAGCGAATCTGCGGGACTTTGTTCTCAAGTACAAAGATATGCCCATTTTAGGTCGGACGCGTCTGCAAGCAGCACAGCCGGTGACTGTCGGTAAAAGGGCCTCTGTCTGGTTGCAGGATCTGATCCTCGATATTCAAGGGTTGCAGAAAGCCATAGATGGGTTTTATTTTCGCGGGCTCAAGGGTGCGACGGGGACGCAGGCTTCATTCATGGAACTGTTCGATGATGATTCCGCAACGGTGGAGGAACTCGACCGGCGTTTTTCCGAAAAGCTGGGTTTTACTGAACGTCTGCCTATAACCTCGCAGATCTATACCCGAAAGCTGGAATCAAGATTGATGTCGGCTCTGGCCGGATTTGGTGAAACCTGTCAGAAGTTTGGTAATGATATGCGCATCATGGCCATGCTCAAAGAGATGGAGGAGCCGTTCGGGAAAGATCAAGTGGGCTCGAGCACCATGGCGTTTAAACGCAACCCGGTTTTAACCGAGGATCTGGCCGCCTACAGCCGTTTTATCATCACTCTTTTACCGGCGGTTTATCAGGCAACAGGACAGGAACTGCTGGAACAAACCTGTGATAATCTGGCCATCCGAATTCTGGCGATTTCCAATATCTTCCTGGCTGCGGATGTGCTGGCGGAAACCTTGATCCGAGTGACAGACGGTCTTGTGGTTTATGAAAAAATGATCCGTCGCAATATCAACGAAGAACTCCCGTTCTTGATTACAGAAAATGTCATTATGGAGGCCTGTAAGAAAGGTGGCGACAGACAGGTGATGCACCATCTCATCCGTGATATGAGTATGGAGACCATTCAAAGAGTGCGCAACGAGGGGCTTGATAATGATCTGCTGCAAAAAATGGCGGACAGCCCCGAAATTCCACTGTCAATGGAAGAGATCATGGAGCTGTCGGATCCGATAAAATTCATTGGCAGAGCTCCGGAACAGGTGGAACACTTTGTCAAAACAATGGTCGATCCGGTGTTAAGCCAAAAGAAAACTGTGCCGATGCTCAGCCCGATCAGGAATGATCCAGAACCAGATTAAGGTTGATCTCCCGTAGATAAGTCAATTGAGAGAGGCAAGTCTGTTTTGCTGCAACACAAATCAAAAAAACAGACTTGCCTCTTAGCTTTCCTCCCTTTTACACCCTTATCCGTATAGCTGTCAGACGGGTCTGATCACCACCTCAATATCCATCGGTTTCCCAGTGTAGACAAATGATGTAACCGCCACATCTATCCCTGTCATTGCGTATTCAGCGACCGTTTCGATGTTAATTCCACCTGCCGCCTCCAAGGTCACATACGGATATTTTTGTCGTAGATAGGGGATATATTCATGCAGCTTATCTGCTTTGACCTTGTCGAACTGGATATTGCCTGCGCCTGCTTTTATCGCTTTTTCAGCGAAATCGAGGTCTTCACATTCTACCGTGAGTTTTTTTTCGGGTTGCGCTTTGACCGCTTTTGTCAATGCCGCAAGGAGTGACTGTTCATCAGGGAAGAAGTTGCTGTGGTTTGAAAATAGGAGAAATGTTTCTGAAATGCCCAGTCGATGTGGAGTTCCGCCGCCGGCCAGGACTGCATTCATGCAGATGGTTTTTCCGCCGGGGAAGCTCTTTCTTGTACAGGCAATGATGAGATCTGGATTGATGGCTCTTCCCTTTGCGACCATTGCAGCGGTACGTGTCGCGATGCCTGTGGCATGCTCCATGATGTTCTGTGCGACCTTCCAGCCTTTGTGCAGTATCCCGGCGTTAGCCTTGGCCGTCATGATGTGATCACCGGCCTGCATCACTTTTCCGTTAGCGGCTGAGATGCTCAGTTCCGCACCCAACTTTTTCAGGATTGCTGCGGCTTCATCTGCTCCCGCAAGGACACAGTCGAATCTGGCCCGGAAAATCATTTCACCTTGAACACCGCTGATCCCCATTTCTTCAGTTGTGAGGTCTCCATAGGGAACATCTTCGGTTAAGAGCTTGTTGATGAGATCATCATGAAATAGCACGTTGGAACTCCTTTGGCTTGAGATAGTGCACTATTATAGGGCCGATAAACGCCTTAATGCAAAGAATACACAAACGGATATGCTCCCGAGGATGAGACACAACACCCCGGCACGGAGAAAATCAGCATCCATGACGGAGTTGTAGACTTCCAGTGATATGGTGTTGGTCTTGCCGATAATATTCCCGCCGACCATGAGGGTGATTCCCACTTCACCCAACGATCGCCCTACTGCCAATATCAACCCAGCGCCGAGACTTCTTTTGACGGCTGGAACGACGATGAGGAAAAAAACCTGAACTTCATTCTTCCCTAATGTTTTTGCTGCTTCAGCCAGTTTGAAAACTTCTTTTTCGATCGCCGATTGGATTGGTTTGACCACCAGGGGGAGTCCGGCTATGAAGGCTGCTGTTACCACACCTGCTTCGGTGAAGATGATCTCCGGGGTTATCCCCAACTTGCCCAGTACGCCGTTTCTGCCGAACATCAGAAGCAGGATAAAACCTGTTCCGATTGGAGGAAAGACCAGAGGAAGAGTCACCATTAAATCAATAAGAGCGGCGCAGAAACTTTTTTTTCGAGCTAGATAATAGCCGATTAAAAGTCCGAATATGGCATGCAGGGCAACCGCAATACAGCATGTTTTAGCTGTCAGAGCGATGGTGAATGCCAGGTCTTTATCGCTTAACAGTTCAAGGATTCTGTCCATTAAAGGCCGTGTTTTTTCGCAATCGCTTTTGTTTGTTCAGAATTGATACACTCTCGATATTTTGCCACAGCGGCGGAAGTTTCATAGCCTTTGATGATTCCTGTGATGATATCTATCTTGCTGTATCCTTCATCAATCAGGATATATCCGCCTATTTTGTCGAGCGAACCAAGGGTATCGGTAAGATTTGAAAATCCAGCATCAACTTCACCAGTGACGACATATGAAGTCACCTGCGGCACAGTTGCTACCACTTGCAGCTTGTCCTGCACTTTTTCTGTGATGCCTTTGGATGTCATGTATTCCGCCCCAGCACGACCATAGATGGCTTTTTGCATATTAGGTATTGCCAGCCTGGCCACTTTATCTGAGGTTATCTCATCCAGCGATTTGATATCCAACCCTTTTCTCCAGATGAGAACCAGCTTCCCTTCACCAATGCGATGGGATTCGGCGATCTCTGTACCCGCTTTGGTCAAGAATCTCGGATCGCCGATCACAGCTTGAACCAGCCCTGTTGTTTTAATCTGGGCGATGACTTGCCCCAAGTTGCCAAATGACATGTTCATTTTGACATCAAAATCTTTCTGGCAGGTGTCCGCTATGTCGACAACCATCTTCCTGAATCCAGCGCCGGATGCAACGATGATTTCATCTGCTTGGGCAGTGGAAGAGATGAAAACAATCACAACAAACAAAAAAGTTAAGAGCCTTTTCATATTTTCTCCTTATCGAATTTATACTGCGAAACTTAGCGGCGACTGACAGGATATCTGCGGCAGTATCTGCTCACTTGTGCCATTACAGGTGACTTCGCCCCCATCCAGAAGAACGATGTGATCTGCAAGGTATGCTGCTTCTTCATAAGAATGGGTGACCAAAATCACCGGGACATTGAATTTGTCCGGTATCTGCTTGATGTAAGGAATCAACTCATTTTTTCTCTGTTGATCTAAAGAAGACAGTGGTTCATCCATCAACAAGTATTCAGGTTGTGAGAGTAGCGCTCTGCCGATGGCGACACGCTGCCCTTCTCCTCCAGAGAGCGAGTCTGGTTTTCTGTCCAACAGGTCTGCTATTCCCAGCAGTTCTGCGATATTGGTGAGCACCATCTTGTCGTTTTTTTTGTTTCTGCAGCCAAAAAGCAAGTTTTTGCGGACCGACATAAAAGGGAACAGGCGCTTATCCTGAAAAATATAGCCAGCTCTTCTTTTATGGGTTGGAATATTAATTTTTGTTGCAGAGTCAAAGAGCACTTTTCCGTTGAGAGAGATGGTGCCACTGTCAGGTGTGATTAGCCCAGAAAGCATGTTTATCACGCTGGTTTTGCCTGCACCAGAATGTCCGTAAAGCACTGTTATCCCCTCTTCGGGGACTTCAAAAGCGACCTTGATAAGGGTTGTGCCCAATCTTTTCTGTACGTTGACGTTCAGTTTATGCGCTCCTTTTTCGTTATACATAAAAGTAATAACGCTTTATTTTCGTTATATAGTATATGTCATAACGATTGTCAATCGGCTCTTTGCCTTAGGGGGAGAGATACTGAGATTCAGTTTGGGACAGGAATGGCGTAGTTATAGACAGAAAGTTGCTCTTTTGCTGGGTAGAGTGATTAGGAGATGTCTCGTGTTTTCGACCTTCTATTTCGGGTCTATATCAGTTATGACTGAACCGAGATCAAATGGCAGAAACAGTCGCATAAGCATTATTTTGAAATTGTCTGATTTCACATGAGGGCCCTCAGGGGTAGATCATTGTTTTCAGAAAACCTGACCGGGAGAACATATCCATCGAACCAACCATTTAAGGGATATTATCTTCCTGGAAGGCGCTGATTGTCTTGACTCTGCCGATGTCGCCACTTTGCAAACGAACCTTGATACCATGAGGATGGAAAGCGGAACGGGTCAATATATCTTTGACAATTCCTGCTGTTAGATGACCTGATCTCTGGTCTTTTTTAAGCACAATTTTAACGTTTAATCCTGGCGCAATATTTGCGCGATTTCTGCCATCCATTTTAAGATCCTTGGTTGTGTGGGTGAATGGGGAGGGAGCAAAAAACTATTTACCAGCGCGAATGTTTATTGACGACTGATTAAAGAAAACCGGCGGGACATGACCCGCCGGTCGAAAGACTTTTTTATCACGATAGAGAAGAGTTTCCAAAAGAGGTTGTCCCAATACCTGCGTCTGCCAAGGCAGGTTTGTTCCGCTACGCAAACCGCCTAAGCGTTCGTAAAATCCGGGTTTTCAACCCCTCAGACATTTCTCGTTTGTATCATCACCGATTTGTTTCACTACAGCATTGATATAAGGGAGACGATTGAATCGTGCTCCAATGTTTGCCTGATAAAGCAAATGAGCAATTATTGACTTTGTTCTACCATATACTCGACCGCTGCTTTGACTTCGTCGTCGGTTAGACTGGAGTTGCCACCTTTTGCGGGCATATTGCCTTTACCATTGATTGCGGCCGTTACAAGAGGTTCCATCCCCCCACTGATCAACGGTTCCCAAGTTGCCTTGTCACCGGTTTTTGGTGCTCCGATGATGCCCATTTTATGGCAACTGCTACAGCTTTTACTATAGACGGTCTGCCCAGTGCCGGAAGGTAACATACTTTGAGCCGATGTGATCATTCCCTGAGCTTGGGTTTTCATCTGCTCTACTTTTTCCTGTCCTTGTTCTGTGACCTGGGTGATTTTTTCTTTGGTCTGTTCGGTGACTTCAGCGACTTTCTCTTCTACCATTTTTACCGCTTGTTCGGTTTTCTCTGCGACCGCTGATTTTTCAACCGCTGGTGGGGCGCTGCTCGGAGAAGAAGCGGTTTCTTCCTCTTTACTGCAGCCGGAAAGAATTAAAAAAGCCGAAAGTGCAAATACAATCGTCATTAATTTCATCTTGTTCTCCTTTTGGAGGTGTCTTAGCAACTGTCTCCACATAATTATGTGATGAATAACAAGAATACCAGTGGTTGGGTGAAAAACAAGCATGGTGGCTACAATTGTTATACACGATTTGGTCATGAGGTGAGAAAGAGATGGCGTCGGGCAGAGTCGTCACCCCGCGACCTTGTCCGTTATGGAATCACGCTCCCGTATTTGGCTGATAAATAGTTCTTGCGATTGATAATAGAAGATCGGCGGGTTTCGTCCCGCCAGCCGAGAGACTTTTCTATCGCGACATAGAAAAGTCACCAAAAGAGGTCGCCCCAATACCAGCGCCTGCTAAGGCAGGTTCCTTCCGCTACGCAACCCAGCGATGCGCTCGCAAAACTCGGGGTTTGCAACCCCTCAAACATTCTTCGCTTATCTCATCCCCGTCTTGCTCCACTCCAGCGCTGGCATAAGGGGAGGGAGGCTGCAATTATATCCCATTCAAAGTTCTGTCAGCCACTCCCATGTGACGCAGCCGGAATGGAACGGCTGATTTGAGATCAGAGCGGCAAATGTTTGAGGGCTTCAGCCCGAGTTTTTGCCGCTCCTCAAAGCAGTCGTGGAATGGAGGGAACCCGCGATATCGCGGGCAAGGAGCTGGGCACCCTTTTCTGCATACTCATTTGTGGTGCGACAAAAGAGTATGGCGTCGGGCGGGGTCGCAACCCCGCGACCTTGTCCATTATTCAATCTTGTTCCAGTGTTTGCTCGATAAAGCGTTCTTGTCATTGATGAGAGAAAACCGGCGGGTCTCGTCCCGCCAGCCGAGAGACTTTTCTATCACGACATAGAAAAGTATCCAAAAGAGGTCGCCCCAATATCCGCGCCTGCCAAGGCAGGTTCCTTCCGCTACGCAAACCGGCGATGCGCTCGCAAAACTCGGGGCTAGTAGCCCCTCAAACATTCCTCGCTTATCTCATCGCTGGTTTGCTCTGCTCCAGCGCAGGCATAGGGGGAGGGAGGCTGCAAAGTTATCCTATTCAAAATTCAAAGTTCTGTCAGCCACTCCCATGAGACGCAGCCGAAATGGAACAGCAGATTTGAGATCAGAGCGGCAAATGTTTGAGGGCTTCAGCCCGAGTTTTTGCCGCTCCTCAAAGCAGTCGTGGAATGGAGGGAACCCGCGATATCGCGGGCAAGGAGCTGGGCACCCTTTTCTGCATACTCATTTGTGGTGCGACAAAAGAGTATGGCGTCGGGCGGGGTCGCAACCCCGCGACCTTGTCCATTATTCAATCTTGTTCCAGTGTTTGCTCGATAAAGCGTTCTTGTCATTGATGAGAGAAGAACCGGCGGGTTTCGTCCCGCCAACCGAGAGACTTTTCTATCGCGACATAGAAAAGTATCCAAAAGAGGTCGCCCCAATACCAGCGCCTGCCAAGGCAGGTTCCTTCCGCTCCGCAAACCGGCGATGCGCTCACAAAACTCGGGGTTTGCAACCCCTCAAACATTCCTCGCTTATTCCATCGCCGGTTTGCCCTGCTCCAGCGCTGGTATAAGGGGGGCAGATAGCAAAACCATTGGTAATGAGCATAATTCCGGGGACATAATACTCATTATCTGAATCTAGTATTTTGACCCCGGAATTTCTACCGCCAGATGAGTCAAGCAAAGACTTGCCCCCTTTTTCTTCGTCCTGCCAACCGCTCTGGGTCTGCAACCCTCCAGCGCTGGTATAAGGAGAGGGGGATGGCACTAATTTTATCCTTTAGAGTTTTGTGTCCAAAGGAGTCAGGGTTGCAGAACAAAAGCCACCCCATTGCGAGGTGGCTTTTGTAGATTGTGCTCGACTGAGCGGATGGTTAGGTCTGATATAGCCGTTCAACCTCCGCCCAATTGATGACGTTGAAGAAGGCACTGACGTAATCGGCTCGCCGGTTTTGGTAATGCAGGTAGTAAGCGTGTTCCCAGACATCCAGCCCCAGGATTGGTTGATTGCCGTTCATCAGCGGGCTATCCTGATTGGGAGTGCTTTCGACGACCAGTTTCCCCTGCGGATTGCGGCTCAGCCAGGCCCAGCCGCTGCCGAAACGGGTCATCGCTGCCTGATTGAAGGACTCTTTAAAGGTGTCGAAGCCGCCGAGTTCCTGAGTCATTGCGGTGGCCAGCGCTCCACTGGGCTTGCCGCCGCCATCCGGGCTGAGAATGGTCCAGAACAGGCTGTGATTGGCGTGACCACCACCGTTGTTGCGCACGGCGGTACGGACCGCTTCAGGCACATCGTCCAGACGCGTGATCAACTCGTTCACTGGCAGATCTGTCAACTGTGAACCTTCCAGCGCTTTGTTGACATTGGTGATGTAGGCTTGATGGTGTTTAGTATGGTGGATTTCCATTGTTCGAGCATCGATGTGTGGTTCCAAGGCTGTATAGCTATAAGGAAGTTCGGGTAATGTGAAAGACATAAACGACTCCTTTAAATGTGAAGCAGAGTTGTTTCTACAGACCGATGCGGTTGACACCGTAGGTCTGTCAACTCCGTGTTTGCGGTTACGGCCCCGCCAGGTCTGCACCAGAAGGAGGTTGGATCTTCGACATGTTATCTCCACTGGTTATCAAATGATCCCGGTCAGCAGGACGTTCTCTATGTATGGCCTATGCCATAAGTAAAGTCTACTCCACTCTGGTTTGTAGATGTAAGTGGGGGGGCTGGTTTTTGTGAGTGGTGGGATGATGGTTGGGAGTAACGCGGGATCTGACAGATGAGTTGAGAGGTCTAGCTATGTCCCAGGAATTCATAGCAGTTTTTCACTTCGCCAGATTATGCCTGCAATAACCGTCGTTGCAATAACGTCTGCATATCGCGGCGGCCATCGGCAATCACCATAATATAAACATTATCAGCCATGATTCGATAGATGATGCGGTAGGGCTTGAAAAATATCTCACGGTACTCGCGAAGCCCGATGGCCAGCAGTTCTTTTGGATAAACCCCTCGTTCCGGGTTCTCGCAGAGGCTCGAAAAGACCTTCTCTATTTGATCGAGAACGTCATCCGCTTTCCCCGGTGCGTCGTGGGATGCAATGTAGTCGTACAACTCTTCCAAATCCCCTGAAGCATCGTCGGTCAGAAATATCTGGAAGGTCATGCCTGGCCCTTGTTCCTACCCCGAATTCGCTGAATGACATCACCGGCGGACTGGACTTTGCCTTCCTCAATCTGCCGCGAGCCGAGCGCGAGAATCTTCAAAAGAGCCATGGTCTCCTGGGTTTGCTCATAGCTTTCGATGCCCTGCATCACGACCTTGGCTTCGCCATTCTGAGTGATAATCAAGGGTTCACCTTGTTCTGGCATATTGCGCACGATTTCTGCGGCATGGGCTTTCAGGTAACTGATCGGTTTGATTTGACTCGATAGCTTCATGTACATCCTCCTTCATGAGACTAAATATAGTCCGTAAACAGGTCAACCGTCAAGCCGCGAAGTGTTCTTTCTATGCGATATTCCAAATATCACTTTTCACTTTCACCCCTCACCCCATGTGACGTAGCCGGAATGGAACGGCTGATTTGAGATCAGAGCGGCAAATGTTTGAGGGCTTCAGCCTGAGTTTTTGCCGCTCCTCAAAGCAGCCGTGGAATGGAGGGAACTCGCGCTATCGCGGGCAAGGAGCTGGGCACCTTTTTCTGCATACTCATTTGTGGTGCGACAAAAGAGTATGGCGTCGGGCGGGGTCGCAACCCCGCGACCTTGTCTGTGATTAAATTGTTTTCTGAGTGTTGATTCGGCAGAGCGTTCTTGTGGCTGATAAAAGCAAACCGGCAGGTCTCGTCCCGCCAGCCGAGATACTTTTCTATCGCGACATAGAAAAGTATCCAAAAGAGGTCGCCCCAATACCAGCGCCTGCTAAGGCAGGTTCCTTCCGCTACGCAAACCGGCGATGCGCTCGCAAAACTCAGGGTTTGCAACCCCTCAAACATTCCTCGCTTATCTCATCGCCGGTTTGCTCTGCTCCAGCGCTGGCATAAGGGGGGAGATAACGAAATCTTGGTAGTAAGAGCCAAAGACAGACTTGACCCCTTATCTTATAGGGTTTTTCTACAGCCTCAACGAGGCTGTAGAAAAACCCTCCTGAGAAGGTCTCATCTCAGCCAGATGGAACTAATTCCGGGGTTATTTCCTGAAATTAGTATTGTGTCCTCGGAATTTCTTCAGCGTAAAATTTGTCCGGCAGCAGCGCTTTGTTATACGGTACTTGAACAAATCTCAAACTGCCATCATTCGGCCAGATACTTACATTACATGTCAACTTTTCGGGAGTAACTTGGGTATATCAAGCCTTGTACTTCTCATATTCATCTAAATACAAACGCTCAGACTCGTCACGGAACTGATTTCGCTTCTGGTGGAGATCGTTGAGCTTTTCACTGATACTCTTGTAGATAATTTGGTGGGCTTGGTTCCTTAGCTCCCCTCCATCGTAGTCATCGATTTCAAAGCCGTCTTCCAGAGCCAAGTTAACCAACCTCAGTAAAATGGCCTTATCTATTTTATCGACAGTTTCGTAGTCGTCGTCTTCCGTCAGAAAATGGCCCTGATAATTTTCAATTTTTAATGCTTTCATACCCACCTCTCCTATCGACATAAGCCTCTTCACCTGCTTCCAATGAGTTCATGGTCACTTGGAAATTATTTATCTTTTTACCTTCAATTGAACACAGCTCTTTATCAGATGGGTGCCCAGAATACCTTCTATATACGATATCCTTCCCTGCAATCTCTTTGGACGTATACACTATGTAATCTGCATTGATTGAGGCTCCAACTGTATTGTTATGCGTGACAACGACCACGGGCATGGTCTGTGAAATCTCCTTCAACATCTGGTTAACTTCTCCTTTCAAGAAAAGGTTATCAAATGAAGATTCCGGCTCATCTATCAATAGATAGTCGAAATTTTGAGCATCTTTGATTTCTTGTAGCAGCCGAAACTCAGACCTTTCACCACCAGAAACTTTAAACCCATCTTTGTTTAGTATTTCATATTCAATACATGCAAAATATTTGTAGAACTCGGATGGAGTCAGAGCTTCATTCTCCTTTAACGCAACAAGGTACTCATAGGGAATAGCATACTTTCGGTACGCATCACTAAAAGCGACCTTTTGACCACTGATATTCTTTATTTCACCAGAACCTTCAAAAGATCGCTGCTTGCAAACGACCTTAAAATCCTGAATATTCTCCTCAAATATCACTTTTTCAGTCTGCAATAGCTTTGAAATTTGGTTAAATTTAGAGACCTTCTTGTTCTCAATCATTACTTTGTATAAATCGACATCTTTAACTTGAGTTGCTGATGTCCTTAGCTGAAGTTTGTTTTTAACATCCCGCACAGTATCATTAACAAAACTTCTCTTCTTCCTTTCATATGCTTTAGCCCATAGAAGTTCTATTAGCTCACACGCCAGTGCCTTCAAATTATTAACATCAACATGCTTATCAATGACTTCCCTATACTCAATATTTTCTATCAACTGACGGACAGAACCAATAAGGTCGCTAAGTGCTTGGTCCACCCCAACCTCAAATAGAGTTTCATTGAACAGAGCTACTTTAGAAAATGCGTCAAGTTTCTCGGCTTCTTCAGCCGATTTCAGAAGGGTTGCCAGATAATCTTCTACTTTCCGTCGGTTAATCCCAAGATCAATATTCAATATATCGTCCAGAACAGTCTTGAATGGACTCAGGTGCTTATCAGCGAACGTGCTCTTCTTGCGAGCGACATCCGCATTGAATTCTTTTTCATAGCTAGCATCGTCTCTCTGAACAAGGGAGAATTGAGGAATATATTTTACATTTGTACAGTCTTTACTTATCTGAGTTAAAGTTACAGTTTTCCCTGAAGACCTTGCCCCAAGAACAATGTTCAACCCAGTGGAAAGCCTTTGACCATCATCAAAAACCTGAAAGAGTGAGTTTCCTTCTGACTTAGATAGAGCCACTTTATGCCTATCACGAAGGCTGAATTTCAACGAATTTAGGGAGAGTTCACCACAATCAATGTATGTTTGTCTCGTTGGAAACTTATTCATATCCTCGCGAATTCGTACGTCACTGAAAATTACTGGTGTTATTTCAGTCTCATCTTTTGCCATACGAATAAACTTCTTGGGGCTATCAACCTCACCCGCAGAGATAAATCCCCCAATTTGATTAAGGGTATCTCCTGAGATAGCAGGCCTCTTTTCATAGTGGGGTATGAGCAAATATTTATTGAGGTCGCCAAAGATATCAACCAATTCATCTACGGATATTGAATCTCCTACGGCGGTAATCTTCTCAGATACAGTTTGAGTTTTGAGCTGAAACTCATCTAGGTTTTGATTTTCGGATATGACGAGAACATGACTTTTATCAATGTTTATTTCAATACCAGGAAATACGACACAATCTAATTTTTCAGTAATCTTGTTAAATTGGCCGAGGTCGAACATGTCATGATTTGTTATAGCTATGGCGTCAAGTTCAGCTGAATTAACATATTCACATAACTTGGCTAGTGAAAACGTAAAGTGTGCATCGCTAATTGTAGGTACAGTGTGTATGTGAAGATCAATTTTCGGCAATGTTCGCTCCATGAATATTTAAAAGAAGATGCCTACAACTGCGCCCCGATATAACCTCAGTGTTCGCTAAGTGTGGGGCTAATTCCGGGGACATAATACTTATTTCCTGAAATTGGTATTATGTCCCCAAAATTCAGTATTTTGGCCCTGGAATTTCGCCTTAGGTAAATTTTGATCGTTTAGGATAGCCCCACTTTTAACTTGTGTGGCAAGCATTACAGCAATAGTAGCAACCATTAATTTTTGAATCTGGCCATGAACTTTTTGCTTTTGCAACTGCGCCATGACAGTCTACGTGTGTACCTAGGTCTATTTGATTTTCTGGGTTTGGCATGTAGGTGCAGCCCGATGTCGCGTTGTGAACTTCATGATCACTGTTAGATTGCTGGTTCTTGTTGATTACAAAGCTTGGCATGTTGTCCTCCTCCTGTGTTGGTTAAATGACCTGGCCTTGGTAAAAATCAAATATTTTATTGTTGCATGACGGTTCATGATAACCGGCCGCGATGTGATTTTACGTGACCCCCTTCAATTTGGTTTTGCTTTTCAATTTGAAGAAAAAGTGTTTTCCGTCCGCGTTGATTAAGTTGTTGTACGACTTTTTAGATTTTTATAATTCGGGGGCAGCATTTTCGTACTTTGCAGAATAGTCTTTTGTAACAATTCCTTTTCCCCTACCAACAACACACGCCTGTACCCACGTCCATTTCCCCGGCGCGTACTGTCTTGGGTGTCCACGACGAGAGTATTCGGGGATTCATTCCTTGAAATTGGTATTATGTCACCAACCCCAAATACAAAAAGCCGCAACACCTGATCCAACAGGCAATGCGGCTTTTAAATTTCGGGTCGTTGCTTTCATGCGAACATCCCCCCATGGATCATTTTTAAACACTATTCCTACAAGTTAGTAAATTTCTCTCGCGAGGACAAGAAAAAAGGTGTCAAGTCTGCTTTCGACTGACCTCTGTGGTGCGGACTATCTCATTTAGCGCTCTGCGGCAATCCCATCTGCTTCCTTGCTTCGTTGTCTCTCAGAGAAAAGTCTTTTCCTAAGAATTCATCCCCAGCTTTATCGCATAAGTATTCGACCGCTTTGGCGACCCACTCTGGGGGAATATGCGCATCCCAGTCCAGTTGGCTGACCGGATTGATACCAGAGGAACGAATGCTTTTCTGCATATCTGTGGCAACGGTCCCCGGACTCAATCCAATAACGCGGATTCCCTGTCCGCTATATTCCTTATCGGCACAGCGCGTCAATGACAGGACCGCTGCTTTGGATGAGCAGTAGTGGCTCCAACCTTCCAATGCGCGATTAGCCGCACCTGAACTGATATTGATAATCGTGCCACCATCTGTTTTCAGCATTTCCGGTATGGCAGCCCTGAGGCCGTGATAAACCCCTTTAACGTTAACATCAATAGCAAAGTCCCAGGTCTCCGGGTCGCTTTCAGCCAGACGCGCAATTGGCTCAATCAGTCCCGCGTTGTTGATCAGGATGTCCAGGCGGTTATATGCTTTGATCGCCTGAGCGACCGCGATATTGACCTGGTGGTACTCACTGACATCACATTGAACCGCAAGCGCCTGACCTCCTAGAGTCCGAATCTCTGTCACAATTCTGTCGAGTGTCTGTTTATTCCGTGCCGCGAGAATTACATTGGCGCCTTGAACAGCACAGTGTCTGGCAATGGCTTCACCAATTCCTTTGCTTGCACCTGTGACGAGGACGGTTTTATTTTTTAGATGGCTCATATTGTCTTATTCCTCTCATCTTGAAATCTGACCGGTTCCGAGTTCTGGATCTACGAGAACATCATATCTAACCTCAAAGACAAAAAACGCAGCACCTTTATCCAACAGGCTCAACGGTTTCAACTTCCGTGCTGTCATCATCATGCGAAAATCTTCCATAGAATTTTATTGAGTGTGATGAGTAGAGATTAGAAAAATTACCCTATGAGGACAAGATAAAAGTCATAAGCCGGGAACAATACTTTACCCCGTTATGATGTCGAGTAATTCCGGGGACATAATACTTATTTCTTGAAATTGGTATTATGTCCCCGGAATTCTTTTAATCGTTGGTTTGCTCTGCTCCAGCGCTGGCATAAGGGGAGAAGGACTGAAATTCTATCCCATTCAAAATTCTGTCAGTCACTCCCATGAGACGCAGCCGAAATGGAACAGCAGATTTGAGATCAGAGCGGCAAATGTTTGAGGGCTTCAGCCCGAGTTTTGCCGCTCCTCAAAGCAGTCGTGGAATGGAGGGAACCCGCGATATCGCGGGCAAGGAGCTGGGCACCCTTTTCTGCATACTCATTTGTGGTGCGACAAAAGAGTATGGCGTCGGGCGGGGTCGCAACCCCGTGACCTTGTCCGTTATTCAATCTTGTTCCAGTGTTTGCTCGATAAAACGTTCTTGTGATTGATGAGAGAAAACCGGCGGGTTTCGTCCCGCCAGCCGAGAGACTTTTCTATCGCGACATAGAAAAGTCTCCAAAAGAGGTCGCCCCAATACCAGCGCCTG
This sequence comes from Desulfuromusa kysingii, assembly GCF_900107645.1. Lineage (GTDB taxonomy): Bacteria > Desulfobacterota > Desulfuromonadia > Desulfuromonadales > Geopsychrobacteraceae > Desulfuromusa > Desulfuromusa kysingii. Next base: position 189,637 of record NZ_FNQN01000002.1, on the reverse strand, counting down.
CTAAGGCAGGTTCCTTCCGCTCCGCAACCCAGCGATGCGCTCGCAAAACTCAGGGGTTTCACCCCCTCAAACATTCCTCGCTTATCTCATCGCTGGTTTGCTACACTCCAGCGCTGGTATAAGGGGAGAAGGACTGAAATTCTATCCCATTCAAAGTTCTGTCAGCCACTCCCATGTGACGCAGCCGGAATGGAACGGCTGATTTGAGATCAGAGCGGCAAATGTTTGAGGGCTTCAGCCCGAGTTTTTGCCGCTCCTCAAAGCAGTTGTGGAGTGGAGGGAACCCAGAGGGCAAGGAGCTGGGCACCTTTTTCTGCATACTCATTTGTGGTGCGACAAAAGAGTATGGTGTCGAGCGGGGCCACAACCCTGCGACCTTCTCTGCGATTGAATTATTTCCTAAGTATAGCCGGATTTATGAATGGATGTTCGGGGGGACGAAGTCACAGATACGATGTCCCCCCGATGCGACCCATAAACCAAGAGTGGTGACTAATATTTACCCATTTCTATGACCGTTTCAGCGGTAACCATCTCATCTTTGAGTGCTTTTATGGTCAAATAATAGGCGTGGTCTTTACCGCCGGAGCAGGGTGGCATATAAGCACCTTCTTTATCCCAACCTGGACCGCGGTGCGCTTCAACCATTGTGAATCCCTGCGGCAACATATAGGTATGTCCTGGAACGGAAGGGATTGTCACGGTGCTGGCGGAAGTGTTGATGGCAAACTGCATCCTTCCATGTCCGCCGTTATTCATCCTCTCTGAATCGCGGTCACTGTACTCGAGCAAGAGTGCGTTTGATCCGGCCGGGATATCAGAGACGATCCATTTAGGTGTTGCTGGATTGTCGCCACCAAACTTCTGACACTGTTGTCCTGCTGGGACTTTAATACCATCCCAAGTGTTGTCAGCAAAATTGACCTCAAGAGCGAAAGCATTGGTAGAAAATGTTAAAGTCATAATAGTAATAATCATAAGCAGGTTTAACTTCATAATGATAATCTCCTCTATAAAGAGTGATGCAACAACAAAAACAACTCAGGGCTTTGAGGTGTTTCTGATCATGATAAAAGATTGTATCATATGTAGAAAATCTGCAACTAGCCGCTGAAAGATTTTACTTAATAGTTCGCTTAGAAGAAGGAGAGACGATCATGGATAAATCTTTAACAGGAAAAACGGCTCTGGTAACCGGTGGCTCACGTGGGATCGGTCGGGCAACGGCTTTGAAACTGGGAGCGATGGGTGCTGCCGTTGTGGTCAATTATATGAGCAATACGGCCGCTGCTGAAGACGTTGTTGACAAGATTGTCGCACAAGGAGGAAAGGCTGTAGCGATCAAAGCAAACATGGTTGATCCGGCGGCGATTGAGACGTTATTTGATCAAGCGATCCATGAGTTCGGAGGTCTGGACATTGTTGTCAATAATGCTGGCTTGGCTATCTACAAACCCATTGCTGAGGTGACAGAGGACGACTACGAGCAGCTATTTTCACTCAACGTTAAGGGATTACTGTTTTCCTGTCAGCAAGCGGCCAGGAAATTGGCTGACGGTGGTCGGATTATTAATATTTCCACTTCGGTGACGAAAATGATGTTGCCCAATTATGGTCTCTATGCCGCAAGTAAAGGGGCGGTTGAAGAGTTGACCAAGGTGTTGGCGAAGGAACTTGGCGCGCGCGGTATTACCGTTAATGCGATTTCTCCCGGTCCGACCGATACCGACCTGTTTCGCCAAGGCAAGAGCGAAGAACAGATCAGGCAGTTAGGGTCGATGGCGGCTTTCAACCGGATTGGTACTCCAGAAGATATTGCTGGAGCGGTGGCATTGTTGGCCAGCCCTGAGTCAGGTTGGATTACGGGGCAGGATATTTGTGCTAATGGTGGGTTAACGGCTTAGGGTAGATGTTTTCAAACATTTGCCGTTCTTATACTCAAATCAACTCTTCCATTCCAGCTACGTCACACGGGAGATTGTGATTGAATTGACGGCCGATCTTTTTAGACTTCTCCGCCATTGTCGTTGTCTTCTTTCGCCAGCACAATGAGAGTAATCGCCAGGTCGAGGTCGCTTTCGGGATCAAAGGCGGGGCCGAGAAGTTGTGCCAGTCCGGAGCGGGTTTTCAGGCGCTCGTCCCAGTCTGCAGTCGGGCAATGGCGGCGCAGTTCTGTGCAAATCCAGTTGAAGTTTGCATCCCGGCTGGGTTGCAGGTTGTCACCGAGAACACTGTAGTCAATTTCTGCCTGACGGAGGACCAGTGGTGGTTGACCAGCTGCATAAATGTGGCAGAAAGGCTGACGATCCTGAGTGTTGTTTGTCGTTGTGGTCGTGACCTTTTTTCTCATCATCAGCCCGCCGGTGGCGACTGCACGGCCGAGAGCGAACTTCTTTTTCGTGTCGGTTTCGACCTGAATACTGCTGGTGATTCCTGTTCCGCGTAACAACAGTTTGATCTCGGAGTAGGGGATGTCGAGCTTGGTGTCATCGCGGGTGACAAGCTGAAAAGAGTCGCGTGTGAATTGGATTTGTCTGACCAGCTGACGTTGCTGATCAGATTCTATCTGCTCGGAGCCGACCACCAGGGTTTTGAAGCCGAGAGTTTTTAACCGTGCAGCACAGTCTGCGGCGGGTTCAGTGGTGGCAAAATTAGCAACGATCGCCGGACCACCGCTGGAGATACTGACGCGGGCACGGGCTTCGTAGGGGGTCGTCCCGAGGACGTTGGCGAGATTACGGGCCAATTGATCCATGTCGCCTTGCAATTGGTAGATCGAAACAATATCCATGCTTGTTGCTCCTGCTTTGAACCACTGATTCTCATATGACGCCGCCGGAGGGGAACAGCCGGTTTGAGAATAAACACGACATCCATTTGTCGGGTTGTCTCAGGTCTTTTTTTGCGCCGCAATGATTTGAAAATCCTCGGTCTGCTGCAGATCTTCAAATCTTTCCACCAGCTCATTTGGCGGCGGGGCAATACGCCGGCTTTTCAGGTCAAGCCAGGCGCCGTCCAGATTGAGCGTGGCACAGATCTCTTCACCCCGCAGGATGCGATGGCGCATGCTCCACTTGCGATGATCGTTGGATAGTCCGGAGAGTTGTACGTCAATGATCAACTGATCTCCGGCGTTGAGCTCGCGGTGAAATTGAGCTTCTTCGCGAAACAATACCGGGCCGATCCCTTTGCGGTGCATCCAGTCAATGCCTAACCCCTGTTTTTGCAAATAAGCAATCCGCGCCTGGGCACCGTAATCAAAATAGACCGAATGACGCACATGACCGTTAGGATCAAGGTCTGACCAGCGGACCTGAATGTTCTGGGTAAAAGATTTCATCAATGTCCCTTTCAATTGCAGAATCTATCTGTTGCTGGCAGGGTTACCAGGCTTCCCGTTCAGCAAACCAGATGGCATGCAGATCCCCTTTGTTCTGATGCTCTCGAACTCGAACCTGTTTCACCTTGAAGCCGATCTTCTGCAGTCGCTGCATGAATTCCCGATCCGGTCCGGCGGACCAGATGGCAAGGATTCCTTCTGGGCGCAGGGCTCGATAGGCTTCTGTCAAGCCATCGGTAGTGTAAAGCCAGTTATTCTTCTTGCGGGTGATGGCATGAGGACCATTATCGACATCCAGAAGAATGGCATCATAGGCTTGGCGTTGTTCGCGTAGCACTTTAGCGACATCTCCGACCCGAACCTGAGTGCGAGGGTCCTGCAACGGATGGCCGGCATACTTGCCAAGGGTCCCGCGGTTCCATTCGATGAGCCCCGGAACTAATTCTGCGACCACAACTTTGGCCTCAGGACCAAGGGTTTTTAACGCGGCAGCCAAAGTGAAGCCCATCCCCAACCCCCCAATAAGGACACGGGGCTGGTTGCGGTTGACAATTTTAGCACAGGGTAATTGAGCCAAAGCATCTTCAGACTGGTGTGCCCAGGTACTCATCAACACGCCTCCATCGAGGATACTGATAGAAAATTCGCCTTCTCGTTGAAATAGCTGTAACTCTGTCCCCTGTCCGGGAATGGGGGCGGTATCAATCAGTTCCCAAGGAATTTGCGTGTCGTTTTTATGGTTTGTGGTCATGTTATCCATCTCTGTTGGTGGAACTGATTCACTGCTACAGCGTCTTGAAAATAATCGTTTTAAGGTTCTAACAATTTTTCTTGCTGCAATTCTTCAAGGAGTTTAAGCCCTTGTCCCAGATCATCAAAGATGATTGCTGATGTCATCGTGGCACTGGTGACAGCGTCGGTTTTGGGAGAAAAGGCCCAGGAATCTGCCAGATGTTTGCCAATGACACGGCGGCTAAAGTAGTTCAGTTCTCCCTTGTTCCACTCGACATTGCCATACTTTGTCAGTTGCAAGGGGATAAAATCGAGGATCAGTCCGCTGCGATCAAAGAGATAGAAGAAATGGACACTGTGACAGACATCGCAGATGGCAGAGCGATTTGCCACTTCGGCAAATATCGGTTGACGTTGGCCGTTGCGCTCCAGGGTGGCGGAGTAAACCCAGCGGTCGCTAGGCAGATCAAGTTTACGGAAGTCATGGAGATTCTGCCCCTGTCGGCCGAAAGCGGTCTTGACCATGGTGTTGATTTCAGCTTCGGATTGTGGCGGCAGTAATTCGGTGGCGGCTGCCTTCTCTGTTTGCGGCAGCGAGGTGAACTCGGCAGAATCCATACTCAATAGATCTTTGAGGTAATCAAACAGTTCATCGATTTTATCATCACCACCCAGATGGGTATCGGTGACGACGAAGAGATCCCTGGGGGTGTTGCGTACTGCGTAGACTGAAAACGGGGTCGGCCCTGCACGTAAGGCACTGTGCAGTTTAAAATTGCGATCGGGGATAACCGGAAAGGCGACAGAATAAATAACCACAAAGTCGTCAATGGCTTCATCGTCGTTGGCGACTGCGACCCCGAGCATTTTGATCTGACCTCGGGTTTCGGGGTCAGCTTCAATCATCCGGTAGAGTTTATTGTAAGGTTGAGTCTGCTTGATGCAATGGGGACAATGGACGTTGAGGATTTCAACTAAAGCCACACGGGCATCAATCTGGTTGAGAGTAAAGGGTTGTTCGTCAGTCAATCCCAGATAAGAACGCTGGAGTTGGTCCATGGGGGCAGGGAGTGCAATTTGCGGGAACATCTCCCCTGAGTTGATTGTGTCGGCAGCAAAGAGACTGGTTGAGAACAGGATACCTAGCAACAGCAGAAAGATTCTGGCTGAAATCTGGTGGCGCAATGAAGTTATCATAATCATTCCTTGGAGGTTGTTTGACTCATGTCATCGATGAAGAACTTGTTGCCGCCTGCCGAATGTCATTTTATTGCTTATCATAGGAAGATCTTACCTTTGGCGCAAGTGAGAGAATCTTTGCGAGTGAGATTTTTTAATTCACTGTTGCTGGATAAAAAAAGCACAAGCCACCACTGCATCAATTCGCAACTGGTGGCTTGTGCCTGATTAATTTTATGGTGATATTGGAACGCGTTGAGAAGTAGAGTTCCGCGTCAGCCTGAACTCCTATCCTCCCAGATAGGCTTTCTTGACTTCCGGATTATCCAGAAGCTCTGCCCCTGTCCCTTCGGCCACAATATTTCCGGTATCCATAACATAGCCACGATGTGCCAGTTTTAGGGCCAGATTGGCGTTCTGTTCAACCAGAAGGATGGTCATCCCATCTTCATTGAGTTGTTTCAGCTTGCGGAACATTTCGTATTTGAGTACTGGTGCCAATCCCATGCTGGGTTCGTCCAGCAGCAGAATTTTACAGCCCGTCATCAGCGCTCGACCCACTGCGAGCATCTGCTGCTCACCACCACTCAACGACTCACTGCGTTGGTTACGCCGCTCCTTTAATCGCGGAAAAAGATTAAAGATATAGTTGTATTCCGTGTTTAGGTCTGCATCCTTGGTGCGGGCGTAGGTGGCCAGCTTCAAATTTTCTAAAACTGTCAAATTCCCAAAGATTCGCCGACCTTCCGGAGACAAGGCGAGGTGCAGTTTTTTGACCACATCACTTGGCTGGGTCTTGAGGATCGATTCCCCTTTAAATTTGATATCCCCAGCAATAACCCTTGGCGCTTCAGGAGGCGGCAGGCGGGTAATCGTATGCATACAGGTCGTTTTCCCAGCTCCGTTAGCCCCGATCAGAGTGACAATTTCACCTTCATTCACATGAAAGCTGATGCCATGCAGGGCCTGGATATTGCCATATTTCACTTCAAGATTTTCAACTGATAATAACATCAGATATTTTCATCTCCCAGATAAGCACTCATGACGGCAGGGTGATTACGTACGTGTTCAGCACTGCCTTCAGCAATGGTTTCGCCAAAATCAATAACCTTGATCTGGGTGCAGAGCTCCATCATGACATCCATGTGGTGTTCAATCATCCAGATCGTGACGTCAAAGGTTTCATGGATCCAGCGGATCAGACGGATTAAATCTTTGGCGTCGGCAGAGTTCAGTCCCGCCGCAGGTTCATCAAGAAGTAACAGCTTAGGATGACTTGAAAGAGCGCGAGCAATCTCAAGTTTGCGCTGGGTGCCGTAGGGAAGATTCTTCGGCATCTCTTCTGCATAGCGTTTGAGATCGAAAACATCGAGCAGTTCTTCGGCCTCTTTGGCAACCTGTTCTTCTCTGGTGCGATAATGTTTGCTGCGGACGATGGCATGGAAAAAACCGTAGCCCAATTGATAATGTTGTGCGACGCGGATATTGTCGAGCACCGTCATATCGTTCCAAAGACGAATATTCTGAAAAGTACGGGCGACACCTAGAGCGGTAACTCGATGTGGTTTAAGAGCCGCGGTGGGTTTGCCATCGACAAAAATTTGCCCCTCAGTCGGTTGATAGAAGCCACTGACCAAGTTAAAAACAGTGGTCTTCCCCGCGCCATTCGGGCCGATCAGACCAGAGAGCTCTCCCGGCATCAGCTTGACATTGAAGTCATTGACTGCAGTTAAACCACCGAAACGCTGGGTCAAGCCACGCACTTCGAGGACAGGTGTCGATTCTGTTTGTTTTTGTGTCTGTACCATCATTTAAACCTGTAAAATTTTTTCAGCTTGGGGAAGACATCTCCCAATTCCCGGTTGCCCATAATTCCTTCAGGGCGAAACTGCATGACTATGACTAGCATCAGGGGGATCATGACCCACTTAATAACCCCAGCTGAAGGCTCCCAGTCAGGAAACATAAAGGTGATAGGTGAAAGGAGGCCGTCGACAATTGCCTGAGAACGGAGCACTTCCAACAGCCCAGTAAAAATAATGGCGGAAATGATGGCACCTGATAGAGATCCCATGCCACCGAGATAGACCATAACCAGAGCTTCAGTCGATTTGAGAATGTTGAATGACTGTGGATTTACATAGCCGACGATGTGGGCGTAAAGACCGCCAGCACAACCAGCCAAGCCAGCTGCGACCATGAAGTTGATGATTTTGATCTTGTTGGTGTTAACGCTCATGATTTCCGCGGCAACTTCATCTTGGCAGATGGCATTGACACCTTTACCGTAGGTGGAAGAGATGAAGCGGCGGATCACCCAGACGGTGAAGATGGTGAAGTTGATGACCCAGAAAAGCATCCACGGGCCATCGAAAAGATCGACCATTGCCCAGACGGTATCCTTCATCCCCTGAAATCCCCGTGAGCCACCAACGAAGTCCATGTTCTCTATGGCTGAAATAATCATGTAATTGACGGCAATGGAGATGATAGCTAGATAGTCATCGCGGGTTTTAAATGAAGGGATTGATATCAACAAAGAGGAGACAGCGGCTACAGCTCCACCAATCAGCAGAATAAGAGGGAATACAACGACCACTGAAGCGGCGGGCAACAACGGGTCGCCAAACTTGGTCCCAAAACAGATGACCGACAAAATGGACGAAACATAGGCTCCGACACACATGAATGCAGCGTGACCGCAGGTGAATTCGCCCATGTTGCCATTGACCAGGTTCAGGCTAGTGGACATCATGATGTTGATACCAATGGTCATGACAACTATCTGGATATAGCCATCAATCATGCGGAAGTGAGTCGCAAAAAGGAGCCCGATGGCAAAGGCGACCAGAAGGATGTTGAACGTGTATTTTTTCATGTTTTTATCTACTAACCTATATCTTGGTCGACTGTGGTATGCCGAACAGCCCCGTGGGTTTTATCCACAAAATCAGCAGCAAAATGGTGAAAGCGAAAAGATCTCTGTAGGTTGAGGGGAAAACGGTGACGACGCCGACCTCAATAAAACCAAGTAGGAAGCCTCCCACGAATGCCCCTTTGATGTCACCGATGCCACCAACAACTGCAGCAATAAAAGCCTTCCAGCCAATGAGCATTCCCATAAACGGTTCTAGAACTGGATAACTCATGGCGAAAAGCAGCCCGGCGAGTCCTGCAAACCCGGATCCGAGGACAAAAGTGACAACGATGATTCTGTCAATGGGAATCCCCATCAGTGGAATGGCAAATTTATCATAGGAGATGGCTCGCATAGCCATCCCGACCCGTGTCCGAGTGACGACCCACTGCAGAAACAAGAAGACCAGAACGGCTGTGACGATGACCATAACCTTCAGGTTGGTCAGGGTGACATCACCGAAACGCCAGACCTGTTTTTCGATCAGTTCTGGAAATTTCAAGCGGCTGGCGCCCAGTAAAGCCAAGTTGGAATATTCGAGAATCAAGCCGCACATCAACGCCGTAATAACAACGTAAAGACGATGTGCCCCTTTGCGCCGTAAGGGGCGATAGGCAATTCGCTCTAAGGTCACACCAACCAGCGAAGTGAGTAGCATCGTCAAAGGGACGGTGATGATAAAAGCCATTGCAGGGGAAAGGCCTGTGAAGGGACTGATGAGGAAACTGGCGACGAAAAAGGAAATATAGGCTCCGACCATGAAGATATCGCCATGGGCAAAGTTAATCAGGCGCAGAACTCCGTAAACCAGAGTGTAGCCCAGAGCAATAAGGGCGTAAAAACTCCCCCATTGCATGGCATTCAGGATATTCTGAATAATGAAATCCACTGGAAATTGTCCTTCAAAATAATTGGAGTTGCAGGTCGTGAATAACGACTTCTTTGGTTGTCAAAATAAAGCGGGGATCTTCAGATCCCCGCTTTACTACCGCAGTATTATGGACAAACAGACTCTTCGAAGACAAAGGTTCCTTCGTCAGAGATTTTAACCACAACAGCACATTTGATGGGGTCACCCTGCTCATTAAACTTGGATGATCCGGTAACGCCGTCAAAAGATTTGATAGCGGCGAGGCCATCACGGATAGCTTTACGCATTTTACGCGGATTGGAATCGACCACTCCGGCATTTTTAATCCCTTCGACCATCAGACCAATGGAATCCCAGGTCAAGGCAGCGTAATCAGCTGGCTCTGCACCGTATTTTTCCATGTAACGGTCGATGAAAACCTTGGTCGCACCCTTTGCCCCAGCCGCAGCATAGTGGGTTGAGAAGTACTGGCCGTTGCATTGCTCACCACAGAGTTTGACGAGATCTGGGGTCCCCCAGGCATCGGAACCCATAAATGGTCCTTTGTAGCCGAGATCACGTGCTTGAGGAATGATCAAAGCGACTTGGTTGTAGTTTTCCGGGACAAAGATAAAGTCAGGCTTGGCTTTAATGATGGTGGTCAGCTGAGCGGAAAAGTCCTGATCTTTGGTGCCATTTGATTCGTAGGCGACCACAGGACCCAGCCCTTTGGCTTCCCAGGCAGACTTAAAGACTTCTGCCAAACCGACAGAATAGTCGTTGGCGACATCGAAGAGGACTGCTGCTGTTTTGGCACCAAATTTTTTAGCGGCAAAGTCGGCGACAACTGGACCCTGGAAGGGGTCGAGGAAGGCAGCGCGGAACACCCAGGGGCGATCCAAGGTGGTGTTGGGATTCGTAGACCAAGGACTGATCATTGGGACCCGGTTTTCGTTAGCGGTCCCGCCGCCAGGGACGGCTTGTTTGGAAGAATTGGGGCCGATAATCGCTACAACTTCTTCCTGTTCGATCAACTTGAGTGCAGCGTTAACAGCAGAATCGGCCTTGGATTCGTTGTCCATATAAATGAACTCAAGCATATATTTCTTGCCACCAACGTCAAGACCTCCGGCACCGTTCACGTCAGCAAGATACATTTCCGCTGCATTTTTGGAACCTTCACCGACTTCTGGAATATCACCGGTCATGGGAATATTGAAGCCAATTTTGATGGTTTGTGTTGCCATCGCAGGGACTGCCAGCATCACAGCGATGGCAGTTATAAATATGGTGATTAGTGTTCGTTTCATGGTTCCTCCTCGTTTTAGGGTTCGATAGAGTACTGTTGTATGTGCTTGGATAAGTGAAACAAACTGTGATTAAGGTTGTTTGTTTCCGTTTACTAGATACTTTGATACTTTTTTTGTTCTGAAATGCGACGCTACCCATTTATCGGGTGAGCAAGTAGGCTATTTAACAAATGGATTTTGTATTATTTTGCATAATGAGAAAAAAAACAACTACTTTATTGTTACCAATTTCTCAGATAAGGGAAATTGTCTAGCTGAGAACCTCATTATTTTTCTACGGTTTATTAGGGGGATAAGGGGGCTGCCAATTTTACATATCCTTATTCTTGCTAGATTTGACATTTACGTTTACAATCATTGCTGTGCATATGCACATATTGGACGCAGTGACAAAAAGGACTTTTATGAATGCAGAAGTTTTTTTAGCGGAAACGCAAAAGAGTATCCCCCGTTTTATCAAAGACCTTGGCAAAGCGATGGCGATGCAGGGTTTCATGATCCATAATGAAGATAGGATGGAAATGGTTCATCACTTTGGCCACCATGGTGTTGACTTGGCGGATGGCTTTGATCTGCATATGGTGCAGGTATGCGCACCGAAAAAGTCAGCTCAGTCTTTGATGAAGAATCTGGAGCGGGCAGTTCTTTTGCCCCGCTATATCGTTGTTTTTAGTAAAGATGGCAAGACTCAAGTGCGGATGTTGCAAATTTCAGACGCGCTGGTTGCTCAGTTAGTTGATGATGCGGAATTTCCCGCACAGCATGTGGCAGTGTGTGAGTCGTTAGTTCTGGCCATTAAAGAAGCTCTTTAAACGGAAAAATCTATGTCTCCAAGACCACGAAAACCAAGAAAATGTTGCCCAAGCAGACGCCCTGCTGATCATATGTTTAAACCTGCTGGAACCCCTGTTTCAAAGCTACAGGTTGTGGAACTTGAGGCTGATGAGCTTGAAGCCTTGTCTCTGTGTGACCGTGATGCGATGACTCAAGCAGAAGCAGGAGAGCAGATGGAAGTTTCGCGCGGTACGGTTCAGCGGCTAGTCACCAGCGGGCGGAAAAAAATCATTGAGGCTCTATTGTCGGGGCACGTTTTGGTCATAAAACCACATGATTAAATAGGTGAGGGGGGATGATGATCGAAATTATAACGACGGGCGGAACGATAGATAAAATTTATTTTGATGCAAAAAGCAGTTATGAAATCGGTGAACCACAGATTGAAAATGTGTTACGCGAGGCAAATATTACCATTGACTATCGCATAACTCCTCTGTTTCGCAAAGACAGCTTGGATCTCAGTGATGCCGATAGAGAATTAATAAAAAAAGTTGTCTCTGAATCCGCTGCGGAAAGAATTGTGATCACCCACGGAACCGATACGATGATAAAAACGGCCCAATGGTTACAGGATGTGTCCGGTAAAACCATTGTGTTAACGGGGGCTATGCAGCCCGCCAGATTTCGTTTTACCGATGCGATCTACAATATTGCCAGTGCCATAACCTCTGTACAGTTGTTGCCGCCCGGGGTTTGGATTGCAATGAATGGCAAAATTTTTGCTCCGGCCTCATCCCGGAAAAACGTTGCCATGAACCGCTTTGAAAATATTTAAGAGGTCACTGCCGCTATCATTGCCCCTCCTTATCGAGTAAGAACTGAACAATCCGGTTTCTAGAGCAACAGCCAAGCTCTGTCAAACGAACTATGATGACGGCAGCTTTGTTGTATTTACATTGGCCTCTGTTATAATTTTTTTGTGACAAAGGCTTTTGCCCCCTATGCTGCTTTTTAATATGGTTGCTTTCTCAGGGAGGTCAACATGCAAACGAAAACCGTTGGCTGGATTCTGTGTCTTTTGCTCTCTATCGCTCTGTTGCTCTCTCCTGGTCTTGTTTTAGCCTTTGATGTTCGTTTAGGGACTGGTCCCCCGGGCTCCTTCTCTTATTTTTCCGGTCGGGTGTTTTGCCGGTTGATCAATCATCAGCTGACCGATATTAACTGTCAGCAAGTCGCAGCAACGGAAGATCATGACGCTTACAATCTGACCAACCTTCAGGGTGGTTCACTGGATATGATTCTGGTTGACTCGCACCCCCTGTTTGCGGCCGTCAACAAGACAGGAATGTTCGCTTATCTGGATATTGATTATAATAACCTCCGCGGGATCACCTCCCTTTACGAAACTCCGGTTGTGATGGTTGTTCGCAATGATGCGGGGATCAGATCGTTGGCTGATCTGCAAGGGAAACGGATTAATGGCGGGACTCCGGGAACTGTTCAGTATCGGGAGATGAAAAGAATTTTAACCGCAAAAGGGTGGAGCCGAGAGGATTTTAGTCTGGTCGGAGATCTCTCTCGATCCCAATCTAACAGTGACACCAAGGCCTTTTGTTATGGCACCATGCAAGCGATGCTGTATGTTGACATCCATCCTGATTTTTCGTTGCGGCGGTTACTTAAGAGCTGCAATGGAACACTCCTGAATATGGATGACGACGACATTGCTTCTTTGATTAATGCCGATCCTGCGCTCTGGAAAGTTGAGATCCCGGCGGGAATTTATTCTACTCAGCCCCAGAAAGTCACTACTTTCGGTTCTCGCGCCATGCTGGTCGCTTCTGAAAATCTGGATCAGGAGACGGTCTATGGCATCATGGACGTTCTCGATAAGAATAGCGCGTATCTACAAAGTGCGCATCAAGCATTGCGTCCATTTATCCCGGAACCTGGGCAGATGGATGAAAACGGCTTGCAATTGCACTCTGGTGCCGCTCAATATATCGCTGAGCATTAAGTTCTGTCGTTTGGAAGCAGACGAAAACCTTTACAGGATTTGGCTCAAAAAGAGTTTAGTCCGTTCATGCTGAGGGTTGTCAAAGAAGACATCCGGACTGTTCTGCTCTACTATCTCGCCATCGTCCATAAACATCACCCGATCAGCGACACTCTTGGCGAAACCCATCTCATGCGTGACAACCAACATGGTCATCCCTTCTCCTGCCAGATCAATCATAACGTCGAGGACTTCTTTGATCATTTCGGGATCAAGGGCCGAGGTCGGTTCGTCAAATAACATCACTTGAGGATTCATGCAGAGACTGCGGGCGATGGCGACGCGCTGTTGTTGTCCGCCTGAAAGTTGACCGGGGAATTTCTTTGCCTGTTCGGCGATCTGAACCTTTTCCAGATACATCATCGCCATTTCTTCAGCTTCTTTTTTAGGGGTTTTGCGCACCCAGATCGGTCCGAGAGTGAGATTGTCAATAATGCTTAAATGGGGAAAGAGGTTGAAATGTTGGAACACCATGCCGACTTCTGCGCGTACCTTTTCGATATTCTTAATATCATTAGATAGTTCGATGCCATTAACGATGATTTGACCGCGCTGATGTTCTTCGAGGCGGTTGATGCAGCGGATGAGGGTTGATTTCCCCGAACCTGACGGGCCGCAGATGACGATCTTCTCTTGTGGCTGCACCTGAAGATTAATATTGCTGAGCACATGGAAGTCGCCATACCATTTATGCATGTCGTGGATTTCGATGATTGGTTGGTTTGACTTTTGGGTCTTATTATTCATCTGCAAATCTTTCATGACGATCTCACTTGCTGTGGATACTGGTTAATGTCCCGTGTGGAGTTCTTTTTCCAGTTTGCGACTGTAGCTCGACATGGCGTAACAAAAGCCGAAATAGAGGAGCGCCAGAAAAATATAGGACTCTCTTGAATATCCTGCCCATTTGGGGTTAGAGAGGGTCACCATGGTTGTCTTTAAAACATCGTACAAGGCGATAATAACCACCAGAGAGGTATCTTTAAAAACTGAAAGTAAGATGCCAACCGAGGGTGGAATGACAATTTTTAGCGCCTGGGGGAGAATGATCAAACGCATGGTATTGCTGTAATTTAGCCCAAGAGAATCGGCGGCTTCATATTGCCCTCTTGGCATCGCCTGTAAGCCTCCACGGACAACCTCAGCGATATAGGCAGCTGTAAACAGAATGATCGCGATCAATGCCCGAAGCACTTTGTCGATGGTGACCCCCTCAGGCAAGAACAGGGGAAACATCACTGAGGACATGAACAGCAGACTGATCAAGGGAACGCCGCGGATCAACTCGATATAGACAACACATAGCGTTTTGATTGCCGGCATGTTTGATTGCCGTCCAAGAGCCAGGAGGATCCCCAGAGGGTAGGCGACGATCATCCCGAAGAAGGAGAGGATAAAGGTCAATGGCAGCCCGCTCCATTGTGACGTCTCAACAACCGGCATTCCGAAGATTCCGCCATACATCAGAGTGCCCATGATAATCAGGTTGATAGCCCAGAGCCAAAGCAGCGATGATTTCCACCGTGAGCGTTCTTTAGAATAAACGACTAATGTCAGTAATAGCACCATGGCCAGAATCGGTCGCCATTCTTGCCCTGAGGGGAAAAAACCGAGAATGATGAAGCGGATGTTATTAGGGATGACCGACCAGCAGGCACCATCAATATCACGGCAGGCTTCGGCGGAACTATTCCACAAACTGTCAACGAATGCCCACTGAAAAGCTGGGGGTAACAAAAAAGCCATGACGATCAGGGTGACAATTGTGAGCAGTGAATTGTACCAGGAATTGAACAAGTTGGTGTGCAGCCAACCCAGAACGCCAACATTGGTGATAGGTGGCTTTAAACGTTCTCTCTTAACTGTGGTTGATTCTGCCATCTTATCTCTCCACCAAAGCCATACGCTTATTGTACCAGTTCATAAAAATAGACGTGGACAGACTAAAGAACAGGTAAACAACCATGATCAAAGCGACCCCCTCAATTGCCTGTCCAGTTTGGTTGATAGTTGTGTTGGCGACGGCAACAAAATCGGCATAACCGATGGCAACAGCCAGCGAACTATTTTTTGTCAAGTTCAACATCTGACTGGTCAACGGTGGAATAATTACCCGCAATGCCTGAGGCAAGATGACCAGATGCAGAACCTGTCCCGGCCGAAGGGCAATCGCTTTGGCGGCTTCGATTTGACCTCGGTTGATGGATTGAATCCCGGCCCTGACGATTTCGGCAACAAAAGCGGAGGTATAAAGAACCAGTCCGATCAATAAAGCGCTGAACTCCGGGCTGACAGTTAATCCTCCCTGAAAGTTGAAACCGCGTAATTCCGGAATATTCATAGCGGTTGGGGCGCCGTAGACAGCCCAAACCAGCAACGGGATAAAAACCGCCAGAGCGAGGGTGATTTTCCCGGCGGGTAAAAATTGACCCGTCAATTCCTGACGTTTATATCCCCAGCGGTTGAGAAACCAGCCACCAATCAATACAGCTACAAAAGCCAGTCCCATTGCCGCATGAGCTCTGTGAGGTTCCGGGATCGCAAAAATCAGACCCCGGTTACAAATGAATACCCCTGTAATCGGATTGAGAGCCTGTCGTGGCGAAGGGAAAGATTCGTAAAAAATTGCATACCAGAAAAACAGCTGCAGCAGAATGGGGATATTTTGCATCACTTCAATAAAGGCTCCGGCCAGCTTTGAAATGAGCCAATTTGTAGAAAGCCGTGCAACCCCAACAATACAGCCGAGGATTGTTGTCAGGATGATGCCGATAAAGGCAACCTTGAGAGTATTCAATGCACCAACCAGCAAAGCTCTGGCGTAACTGTCGGCCGCTGAATAACGGATCAGTGATTCACCGATTTCGAACGAGGCCTCATTCCCCATAAAACCAAATCCGGTGGCAATCGATTGTCGTGCCAGATTGGCTTGAGTATTGCTGAAAAGGTAGTAGCTGATGGCAATGACAGCAATGAGCGCAAAAACTTGATAAACAATCGATCGTTTTCCCGCATCGTGCCAGAAAGGAACGGCTGCCTCGCCTGTGTCAGTTGCTGTAGAGTGATCTTCTGGTTTCAAAGTGACTGTTCCCTAGGCTGAAGAGATCAATAAAGAGCCGTCGAAACATGAACGTTCCGACGGCATGTTGTGTCCTGCCTATCAACTATTTAAATGGTGGTGAATACATCAAGCCACCATTGGTCCAGAGGGCGTTGAGACCACGTTCGATCCCCAATGTCGTATTGATACCAACATTACGCTCAAAAACTTCACCATAATTACCAACTTGTTTGATGATGTTATAGGCCCACTTTTCATCCAGTCCAAGAGCCTTGCCGTTGCCGGGAGAGACCCCGAGGAAGCGTTGGATCACTGGGTTTTTGCTATTGAGCATTTCATCAACGTTTTTCGAGGTAATGCCGAGCTCTTCGGCATTGATCATAGCTAAAACTGAGAAATCAACGATATCTCTGAACTGATCATCACCATGACGCACAGCAGGAGCCAATGGCTCTTTAGAGATGATTTCTGGAAGAATAACGTAACCTTTTGGATCTGCAGAGATGGCGCGGGCACCTGCAAGCTGAGAAGCATCGGAGGTCAAAACGTCACAACGACCGGCGAAGAAAGTTTTAGCCAGTTCCGCTGTAGATTCGATAACAACGGGTTTCCATGCCATCTTGTGGGTGCGGAAGAAATCGGCGGCATTTTGCTCGGTGGTTGTTCCTGGTAGGACACAAACCGTTGCGCCATCAAGCTCTTTAGCACTCTTAACGCCGAGCTCTTTAGAGACTAAAAAACCTTGTCCGTCATAATAATTGACGGTGACGAAGTTAAGACCCAGTTGGGTTTCACGACTTAATGTCCGGGTGGCATTACGCGTCAGGATGTCAATTTCTCCCGATTGTAAAGCCGTAAAACGTTGCTGAGCAGAAAGGGGGGTGAACTTGACTTTGCTGGCATCACCGAAGATAGCAGCTGCGACAGCGCGAGCGGTGTCGACATCCAGACCTTCCCATACGCCCTTCGCATCGGGCATGCCGAAGCCAAAGACCGCACCGTTAACACCGGTTTGGATAAAGCCCTTATTTCTTACCGCATCCAGGTCTTTACCCGCATGGGCAAAGGTGACCAACATTAAGCATAGACTGAGAACTAGAACCAGAATTTTCGTGAGTTTCATGCTGTTTCCTCCTGATAGAGTTGGAGTGATCAAAAACTCAAAAGCTAAATACTATTTTAGCACAAATAAACACTGTTTGTTTGCTGGCTGTAAAAAGAGAGGAGTCCTATGGATTTTAACCGGGGCCATCTCAACGTTCAGACATTTATTTAGCTCTAGCAACAGCCCTAAATTAAGCCGCGGTCAGTTTTTCTAGTTCATCGAGGAGATGCTCTTCATTGCGAACGGGCAGAGCGCCTTGTTGCTGCAATTGTTGAATTTTGTCCCAGGCTTTGCCACCGGTGTAGTCCTGGTCTTGTTGTTGCGAGAGAAGGAAGACGGCTGTCCCTTGCTGGATGGCTTTTTCTGCCAGATCAAGGCAGGGAAGATTCCCTGCTCCCCACCAGCGGGTGGTGACAACCAGGACATCTGTTTGTGCGATAAATTGACCTGCGGTCGCCAGGGTGTTTTTTGAAAACGGACTGAACGGGATTTCCTGGACAACGGGAACATTGAGCACGTTCGCGGTAGTTTCGTCGGAATCTCCCTGATTCAGTGGTCCGGCAGTGAGGTTGGCTTTGGCCATATGGAGTCGACGCAGCAATGTTTTACCGTTGCCGCCACCACAGATCAGATGAACCTTAAGACCATTAAGTTGGTGGGTTGAATTGTTTATCAACGGCACAATCTGCGGGGCTCCGGTGAAGGGGTTGCTGTCAACCTTGACATCGACCCGGAAGATCTGTTGCAGGTTGGCGGCGGTCATCACCTCTTGAGGAGAACCTATCGCCGCAATGTTCCCATGTTCGGTCAATAGCAGAATTCTCTGGGAGATTGCCGCTGCAAGGTCCAGATCATGACTGATCTGGACTATCGTGGTGTGTTGTTCCCGGTTCAATCGTAACATCAATTCTGTCAGTTCAAAGCGATGGTCGATATCCAGATGGTTCGTTGCTTCATCCAGAAACAGCACCGAGCTGTTTTGTGCCAGAGCGCGCGCCAGAAGAACCCGCTGAATTTCTCCACCGCTTAATTGGGTGACCGAGCGCTCAGCCAAAGGGAGGATGTCGGTCATCACCAACGCTTGTTCTATGGCTTGCAAGTCGCTTTTATTCTCAAAGCTGAGGAAGTTTTTCCGATAAGGGTAACGTCCCATGGCGACCAGTTCCCTGACTTTATAGGGAAAGGGGGTTGCTGAAGACTGCGGAACCACTGCAACTCGACGAGCCATCGCGGGCGTCGGAATTTTCTCTAGCGGAATATGATCCCAGAGAATCTCTCCTGACTGAGGCTTAAGGCTGCCTCGTAATAAACGTAACAGCGTCGACTTGCCACTCCCGTTGGGGCCGATAACCGAAAGGATTTCTCCTTGGTGAATATCAAAGGAGAGATTGTTAAAGATTTCGGCTGTTGTAAACCCAAAGCAGAGATTGTTGACCTGAATCATAGATAATCCCCCTTGCGACGCAATAAGAACAGGAAGAAGGGGGCACCCAGAAGCGCTGTAACGACACCGACCGGGATTTCTGCCGGAGCATACAGGCTCCGGGCGATGGCGTCGGCAATAATCAAAAAGCTGCTGCCGAGTAGAGCGGAGAAGGGGAGGAGTAGACGATGTCCCGGTCCCCAGAGCAACCGACAGATATGGGGAATTACGAGCCCGACAAAACCAACCAAACCAGCGAGAGAGACCGCACAGGCGGTCAAAGCACCAGCCAGGGCAAACAGAATCAGTCGGGTTTTGCCAACATCAAGGCCAAGATCTGCCGCTGTCTCTTCTCCCTGAGTGAGCAAGTCGAGATTCAGTGATTGGGACCAGAGGAGCAAAAAACCGATGAGAACCCATAACCATCCCCAAGAAAGCCAATCCGGGTCAGCCAATGAGAGATTGCCAGCGAGCCAGAAAATAGCTTGGCGGGTGGCATCTGCTGGAGCTCTCCAGAGCAGGAACAGCAATAATGCCGCAGCCAGGCTGCCAACCATCACCCCGGATAAAATTAAGGTGTGAGACGAGCAAGTGTGCGCTTGCGCAACCATATAGACTAACAGTAGCGCAACGAGCGCGCCAATGAAGGCGGCAAGGGGAATGATGAGCGGGGATTGTGCTCCGCAGGTCAACGCCGTGACCGCACCCAGGGCGGCGCCACCGGAGACACCGAGCAGGTAGGGGTCGGCGAGGGGATTGCGCAAGACCGCCTGAAAGGTCACTCCGGATAAACTTAACGCGGCACCAACAAGTCCGGCGAGCAAGGCGCGTGGTAATCTGACCTCCCAAATGATGACTTGTTCAATGCTGCTCCCCGGTCCCTGAAGGAAAATAGTCAACAACCTGTCCCAGGAGATGTCCATGTTCCCGGCACTAAGCGAGATGAATATGGCCAGCAGGGGGGATAAAATCAGGAGTCGTTGCCAGAGTGAGCGGCCTGATGTTTTTTGCGCTTTATTCATGATTTGAAATGTCTGTATGGAGGGCTTTGGCCAATGCTTCAATGCCAAGAATCATCCTTGGGCCCGGGCGGTGAACCCAGTCTGCTTCGACTTCGATAATGCGATTATTTTTGACCGCATGCAGTTGTGGCCAGTTGTCGAAAAATTGTTTTGGTGTCGGTTGCCCCGGATAAGTTGAGACAATGATCGCTTCAGGATTGATGCTCAGCAGTGCCTCAGTGTTCCAGGTTGGATATCGTGATGGCCCTTGAGGTACCGCATTTTGACCTCCGGCGATGGTGATGACATCGTTGATAAACGTATCCGGTCCCGCCACTGTCAATGGTTGCAACATGACACATTCAATCATTGACAATGGCGTCCGTCCGGCAATTTGCTCTTGAACCTTCTGGATCCTCACCTTGATAGAGTTGACAAGGTTTTTTCCTTGTTCTTCTACCCCGGTGATGGATGCGATGTTCTGAATGGTTGTGAGTGTCTCTGCGACAGTCTGGGAATGAATCACATAGACAGGAATCTTCATGAGTTCCAACCGCCGGACCAGGGCTGGACGGTTCATATCTGCTGCGGCAATGACCAGGTCGGGCTGATGGATCAGGATACTCTCCAAGCTAGGATCTGCATATCCACCAACCTTGGGTAATTGCTGTGCCGCTTCAGGAAAAGTGCAGAAATCAGTCACCGCGGCAATCCGCTGTTCCAACCCGAGTTTGAACAGCGTTTCAGTAACGCTGGGGACCAGAGAGACGATCCGCTGGGGAGGATTGGGAATGGTGACTTGGCGGTTGATAGCGTCGGTGACGTTCAGCGCTATTGCATTGCCGCAGCAGAAGAGGGTCAGTATGATGCCAAGAATTAAGCTTTTATGCATAAAAATCCTGAATTTAAACCGGGAGCCTAGGTTCTATTGGCTCCCAGTCTAGAACAGTTTACGGAGATTAGAAAGAAAGTTTGGCGCCAGCGTAGCCAGACAAACCGGCCGTTCCGTACCCGGAAGCCTCTTCGTAGTCTTCGTCAAACAGATTTTCGACTCGTGCGAAGACTTTGAAGTTGTCGGTCAGCTGATATGATGTCGCCACGTTGGTCACTGTGTAGGCCGCCAATGTCGTAGCATTCGACTCGTCGCGTTTGCCCGAGTAAACGATGTTCAGGTTAAGCTGTAATTTATCAGTGGGATAAAGGTTGAGGTCAACGCTTCCCTTGTGGAGGGGAATTCGCGCTTTTCTGCTATCATTATCTTCTTTTGAATCGGTGTAAGTGTAGTTGAGCTTAATACTGAAGATATCATTTGGATACCACTCAATTGTTGATTCAATTCCTGATGTTTTCAATGATGTGATGTTGTGGTAACCATCGCCATCAAACCAGTCTGCATCACCATCATCGTACCAGTCGATGTAGTCATCAATATCATTATAGAACCAGGTCACACCGACGAGAAAGGCATTATGGAACAGGGCCTGTTCAATACCGACATCCAGGCTCATGCTGCTTTCAGGGTTGAGGTTTTCATTGCCACCATAAGGGTAAAACAGGTGGAACAGTGAGGGGGCTTTAAAGCCGGTTCCGATCGATCCTTTGACTTTGGTGCCGGTTGCGGTCAGCGTATACGTCGGTGCAATTCTCCAGGTGGTTTCACTGCCGAAATACTCATGGTCATCATAGCGGACCCCGATGGCGGTGGAGAGATTGCCGACAACCAATTGATCCTGAATGAAAATAGCATCATTTCTCGCACTACCGCTACCACTGGTGCTGCTTTTATACTCTTCTTTCTCGGTTTCCGCCCCGAAGACAATCGTGTGGATCCCGAATGTCACGACATTTTTGACGTCGAACTTGGTGGTTTTTCCATCAAATTCATAATTGTCGTACCAACCTGTCCCGGTTCCCGTTCTTTCCGTATCGGTAACAGCTGTCCCCAGAGTTAGCTGCCAGCTGTCGTCGAGGAGATGAAAGGTTCCTTCTGCTCGACCCATTTTTTCATCTGTTTCGACCATGGCATCGGAGTCAGCAAAAGAACCGCTAGCAAAACTGTCGATATCTTTTTCTGAGGAATCGACGCGGCCGACAAGTTTGAAGTCAAAGTTGTCCGTCGGTTTGATTCCAAGGTTAAGCGCCGCTGCGGTTTGTTGAAATCCGTCATCCTCGGTATTACCGTCTTTCTCACTGGCAGCAGAGAAGCCATCTGTATCAATTCTGGATATAGACGCCGCAAATGTTGTGGTCTCACTTCCTGCTGCTACACCAGATTTCTTAATCCAGGTGTTATCCGATCCCCCTTCAACAGAAACGTAACCTTCAGGCACGCGTGCCCCTGTTTTGGTGATGATATTGATGACACCACCAATGGCATCCGAGCCATAAAGGACACTTTGTGCTCCGCGGACAATCTCAATCTGGGCAATATTATCCGTACCTAAATTTTCAATGTTGGCGATACCACCGATTGAGGCGGTGTCTTTGTACTCAATCCCATCAATCAGTATTAGCGTATGTCTGGAGTCTGTTCCTCTCAAGTAGACTGAGGTTTGCCCTCCCCGTGATCCTGTTTGGACGATATTGACACCAGGGACACTTCTGAGGACATCAATAACCTGGGTTTGCTGTTTTGCCTCGATCTCTGCAGCGGTAATGACGGTGACAGAGCTGGCAATTTGACTCAATGGGGTTCCAGTGCGGGTTGCCGTGACGACGACTGGATCCATTTTGACAACCTCTGCCCAGAGTGGCGCTGCTGTGAATAGCAGGATGCATAAGACAATGAATCTTCTTTTCATGGGTGTTCCTCCTGTTTTCCCGTAAGAGCTGACGAACGCACAATAAAAAAACCCGTCACCTGATGACAGGTGCGGGTTCCGTATTTTCCGCGCTCGTCCACGCTCCCGTTCCCGGGGAGATAAAAGTGGCTGGTTTACGGTAGGTCTTCTGACTTACGAGTCTTTGGCGTGATGTGACACCAATGAAACAGACAGCCTTCCCAGAGGATTCCCAGTGGCATGTTGCCTGCTTCGACTCGATTACAGCGGCGGGTCCATGGAGGATTTGCACCTCACTTCCCTATTTATGCTTGTTAAGCACCGTAAAACGATTCAATTGTGGCCTGCTTATAAACGAATTCTGTCTCTGCTGTCAAGACCTCAAAAACTCACCATTCACATGAATAACGATTGAAGGGGCTGCAATTAAAACTCAACCCCTATGCGTGCCGGGACGCCATTTTCTAACGCATGTTTGTGGGGGACCATTTCCGTCACCGTATCTGCCATTTCGATCATTGCCGGAGTGGCATTGCGTCCAGTTAGGACAATATTCAGGTCGTCACGCGACCCTTTGACCGCTTCTAGAACCTGAGCTTCATCAACCAGTCCAGAGCTTACAGAACCGCAGATTTCATCGAGAATCAACAGGTCATAATCACCACTTTGCATGGCTTGGCAAGCAATGGCGAAGGCTTTTTGAGCGGCTTCTTTGTGGGCCGGGTACTTAGGATGTCCAGGCTTGGGGACGAAACCAAGGCCAGTTAAACGGATATCGATACCGAGTTTGTCCCGTAAGCTGACCAGTTCACCGGTCGAGTCATCCGCCTTCATAAATTGGAGAATAAGAATGCGTTGTCCATGACCAGCCGCGCGGATTGCCATACCAAAGGCTGCGGTCGATTTCCCTTTACCATTGCCAGTAAAAATCAGAAGGTTTTTTGCCATAAGGATATCCTTTACATTGCTATGAGTTGCACCAATATTCCTCCCGCAAGGAGGATCAGTGATGTTGCGACCATCAGATGGAGCGTGGTTTTTATTTTCTCTGGAGTCATTTCGTTGCGCAGATCTCCCATGTAGGGGCGAAAAGACCTCTTGCCCCCGTAGCTGATCTCTCCCCCCAGTCGGACCCCCAGTGCTCCGGCAAAGGCTGCTTCAATCTGACCTCCGTTAGGACTGGGATGGTTATTCCGGTCACGAATAAAAATATCCCATGCGTTTGTGTTGCCCTGTAAGGTTATTTTCGCCGCCAACGGAACCAGCAGTGCGCTGATGCGCGCCGGGAGAAAGTTTGCCAGGTCATCAAGGCGGGCAGCGGCCCAGCCAAAGTGCAGGTAGCGTTCATTCTTGTAGCCGTAAGTGGAGTCCAGGGTGTTAATCGCTTTATAGAGAATCGCCCCAGGAGCTCCCCCGATGAATGCAAACAACAGTGGTGCTGTGACCCCATCCACGGTGTTCTCGGCGACACTCTCCACCGTAGCGCGGGAGATCTCTGCGGCGTCAAGGTCGTTTGTGTCGCGTCCCACCAACATGGCGACCTTGCTTTTGGCCTGAGTTAAATCTCCAGCACACAGAGCATTGTAAACCGCAAGGGCATGTTGTCGCAAATCCTGCATGGCAAAACAGGTGGTAAGGAAGAGGATCGAGACCAGATCCCCCAGCAGAGGGTGGACGGCTGTCATCAACCAGCAACAGAGCCAGACTGATCCGGCGCTTATGGTGGTTGTCAGCAGCACCGCGATGACACCAGCGATGCGCAGAGGTAAGAGCCGGCGTAAGGGGCCCTCAAGGAACAACGCCAAACGGCCAATCCCTTTAACCGGATGTGGCAGCCAACGCGGATCGCCGATGAAGAAATCAAGACTTAAGGCCAGCAGGATCTGGATGTAGAGTGGTATCATAAGCCCAGCACCTGATAAATTTTATCCATATCCACCGAGGCGCGGACATGATCGGCTAACCGGTCCAGTGCGGGTTCAAGATCGTAAGACGCGCGTCTCGCACCAATGACCTGCCACCCTTTGCGTTGGCGTACCCGATCCAGAAACCAGTGACGAAAACCGTCGGCGTCAAAGATACCGTGAAGATAGGTTCCCCAGATGTGGGTTGGCCCGTCCATGCAGCCACCAATGGTCATTCCGTCTGCACGCTGAATAATGGGTTTGAGATTGTTGCCGTTGCTGGTCCCATGGTGAATTTCGTAGCCGTGGAGAGGCTTTCCAGACGGCAGGTGGATGGCCTGACAGTGAGTCGTGGTCTTGTCTGGCTGCAGGGTGGTCTCCATCGCCAGTAAGCCCAACCCTTGCCCGTCACCACCAGCAGATTCAATGGCGTGTGGGTCGGTAATTTTTCCACCCAGTAACTGATAGCCACCGCAGATGCCGACAATTTCTGTCGTTTCTGTTTCGGCCAGGTGACGGATCGCGTGACTCAGTCCCGATTTCAGTAGGTAGTCGAGATCGGACATGACATTTTTTGTCCCCGGCAAGATAACGACGTCGGGTTGCCCCAGCTCGTCAACGTGCCGCACCCGGCGGAGATGGACATCGGTTTCGGCACGCAGCGCGTCGACATCGGTAAAGTTGGAGATGTGTGGCAGATCAATAAGGGCAATATCGAGAACTTCACCCGCTTTTTTTTCTGTATCGAAGCGACCATCTTTAAAGTCGACGGAATCTTCTTCGGGGAGGCCGAGGTCAGCCAAGAATGGGACCGTGCCGAAAAACGGTTTCCCCGTGTGCAGACTGGTCAAATCCAGAGCGTCTCCGAGGAGGTTTTTATCGCCACGAAAGCGGTTGATGATGAAGCCGCTGACCAGTTTCCGTTCCCACTCATTGAGCAATTCCATGGTGCCGACAAAGGAGGCAAAGACTCCGCCGCGGTCAATATCGCCAACCAGCAATACCTTGGCATCCGCGTAGCGGGCCATGTTCATGTTGACGATATCACGTGATTTAAAGTTAATCTCCGCCGGACTACCGGCCCCTTCCAGGACCATGACCTGATGCTCAGCAGCCAATTCGTCGTAGCATTGTTGGGTTTTGGGGAAGATCTTGCTACGCCGCTGGGCGTAGTCTTGAAAGTGCATGGTTTCCAGCACCTTGCCACAGAGAATAACCTGCGAACCGGTGGTGCTACTCGGCTTGAGCAGCACCGGATTCATCCGCACGTCGGCGTCAAGGCGGCAAGCTTGTGCCTGTAACACCTGGGCCCGACCCATTTCACCGCCTTGGAATGTCACACATGAGTTGAGAGACATATTCTGTGCTTTGAACGGAGCGACCGAGACGCCATCCTGATAAAGGATGCGGCACAGCGCTGCGGTAAGGATACTCTTTCCGGCGTTGGAACCGGTCCCCTGAAACATGATCGCCGGGGTCTTCGGGGAGATTTTCTTCGCGGTGTTGGAGGCAAAGATTTGCTGTAGTTCAGTACAAAGTTTTAGTTGTTCATCAGGGGTGCGGACTGCTAACCGAAAGTAGTGGCCGTCGAGTCCTTGGAAGGTGTTACAGTTGCGAATGATGATCCCTTTTTGCAACAGTTGTTGCGCCAAGTCTGAAGCATCAATGCTTGGGTGTTCAATCCGCACAAGGAGGAAGTTGGCGTCACCGGGAAACGGATGCAGACCACGGATCGCTTGTAGTTGGGTCAAAAGTTCCTGCCGTTGTTGATCAACATAGTTGCGGGTCTGTTGGAGGAAATCATTATCCTGCAAGGCACGGATCCCCACCGCCTGAGCGATGCTGTTGACCG
The DNA here is from genome assembly GCF_900107645.1 of Desulfuromusa kysingii. Lineage (GTDB taxonomy): Bacteria > Desulfobacterota > Desulfuromonadia > Desulfuromonadales > Geopsychrobacteraceae > Desulfuromusa > Desulfuromusa kysingii. Next base: position 163,347 of record NZ_FNQN01000002.1, on the reverse strand, counting down.
ACCAATCGGGACGCAAGCGGCGCATCGCGCTGATGATGCTGGCATCCGCCAGAACGTAACCCAGCCGCAGACCGGGAATCGCCCAGGACTTGGTCATTGACTGGACAATAATCACATTGTCATCCTGCTGCCAGCGCAGAGAATGGGCCGGGTCGGCAAAGTCGATAAAAGATTCATCAATGATGAAATGATTTTGCGGATGGTTCCTGATCAGTTGCTGCAATGCAGGAACATCATAAAGTTTTCCTGTCGGGTTGTTGGGATGACCAAGAATGACCAGATGGTCATCGGTCAGGGCCGTTTCCAGTTGCGCAATATTGAGTTGGAAATGATCATTTTCTGCCAGCGCCAAGGTATCAATGTGTAAATTTGCTCCTGTGGCGATGGCGAGATAATCTCCATAACAGGGAACCGTGATCAATGCTCGCTTATGTCCCAGCACCTGAGGCAGCAAATAGAGGAGTTCACTGGCGCCGTTACCGATAATCACTTGAGAAGGATCAAGCTGATGGTGTGCGGCAATCGCGTAGACCAGTTCTTCTGCTTCAGGGTCCGGATAGTGACTCAGTTGACTGACCTGGGAACTGATCAACGGCCGTAGCCATGAAGGAAATCCCAGAGGGTTGATGCTGGCGGAAAAATCGAGCAGTTGTTCCTGTGGAAAACCACTAATTTTAACAGCTTGACGTAGATTTCCACCATGTTTTAATTGAGACGCCATTAGATTATTCCTCGATGAGCAAGAATGACAGTGCACAGAGCTGGGAGTAATTCAACCAACTCACAGGTTGCTCCCAAGGTGTCACCAGTGAACCCGCCGATTTTACGTCGGCTGTATGCTCCCAGCAGCCAGCCGCCAAAACAGACGCTGCTAACGATTATTAAGCCAGAGGTCCAGCCAGATAAGACCAACGCAGGGATCAGTAGGGTGGCGAAGGCAATGCTGACACGACTACAGTTGAAATCCTCGTTAGTAAAGGCAGCGGTGCCGTGGGTTCGAGCATAAGGGAGCTGGCTGCTGAGAACAGGCAGAACACAGCGTCCGGCCAGAGGCATCAGCACAATAATTTGCCAGCGCCAGGCTTCAGGCAGAGCGATGAGCAGCATCAGCTTGAGCAACAGGACGATGGTGATCGCCACGACGCCCATCGGTCCGGAGCGACTGTCCTTCATGATCTCCAGCATCTGCTCTGGTCCGCGACTGCTGAACCAGGCGTCGGCACTATCAGCCAGACCATCCATGTGGAGTGCTCCGGATATTGCGATCATCGCCAGTAGCAGCAACACACTGGCGACAGACACAGGTAAGAGCCAACAAAGGAACAGGTCTAGCAGTGCCAATAGCAGACCGATCATCAGTCCCACCAGCGGGTACCAGTTTGGACTTTTGTGAAAGCTGTTCGCATCGCCACACCATGATTCTGGAACTGGCAGGATGGTGAGAAAGCGCAAAGCTGAAAAAAAAGGTTTAATATCCATTGCTTGCTTGGCCTCTTCAGAGGTTATGTTGATAACCTCTAAGATTGCGGGGTTGTGACCCCGGTTGTCGCGCAGACATTTTGCTCTGATAGTCCGCACCGTTTCGCTTCCCTCTGATTGCGTTACCTGCTGGGAAGATCAATAGCATCTGCTGCTCTTTTGGGATTGATTGAATGGCTATTTTTCCATCGATACGGTGGCTTCACTGAATGTTGCCATCTCGGTTAAAATAGCAACGGCACCTTCGACCAGATTCATGGCGACCGCTGCCCCTGTCCCTTCACCGAGACGGAACTGCAGATCCAGAAGTGGCTCTTTCCCCATGTCGGCTAATGCTGCGATCTGTCCTTTTTCAACACTGCGGTGTGCTGCGATCATGTACTCGGTACATTTAGGAGCCAGTCGGGCGGCTAACAACGCCCCTGCGGTTGAGATAATGCCATCCACAATAACCGGTTTTTTTAATATTGCAGCTCCGAGAATCAGACCTGCTATTCCGGCGATTTCGTAACCGCCCACTTTGCTTAAAACATCAATCGGGTCGGTCGGGTCAGGGTTGTTAAGTTCCAGCGCTTTCTCCAGAACTTTGATTTTGTTTGCAAGCTGTGCGTCGTCCAGCCCGGTTCCTCGTCCGACAGTGTCTGCGACCGGTAACTGACAAAAGGTCGCAATAATGGCACTGCTCGGAGACGTGTTACCGATCCCCATGTCACCCGTTCCAAAGACATCAGTGGTGCCTGCCAGATCGTGAGCGACGCTGATGCCTGCTTCCAGAGCGCGGATCGCTTGCGCCCGGCTCATCGCCTCCCCTGTAGCGAAGTTATTGGTTCCCGCTGCGATTTTCCGGTCAATGATGTCACCATTGATCGCTAGATCGGAAAGGTCGCCAGCAACGCCCATGTCAACCACCTTGACGTCAGCACCCGCCTGTCTGGCGAGGACGTTGATTCCAGCAACGCCATTGACAAAGCCGCGCACCATTTCCACTGTCAATTCTTGTGGGTATAAACTGATTCCGGCATCGACGATACCGTGATCACCCGCCATGACAACAATGGTTTTTCGCTTAACATTGGGGCGGATAGAGCCGCTAATACCGGCAATATCGACTGCTAGGTCCATTAACCGGCCCAAAGCCCAGTGTGGCATGATGAGTTGATCCAGGCGATCCTTCGCCTGTTGCCGGGAGGTTTCGCTTTGGCCTTCGATAGAAGTAATGGTTTGATTCAGTAACTGCATGAGATTTTTAACCTTCTTTTAGAATGAGAGGGAGACCTGAGACCATGAATACAACTTCATCTGCCCGTGTTGCCAGAGTCTGGTTGCAACGTCCGAGACAATCCCGGTAACGTCTGGAGACGGGGTCAGCTGGGACTAATCCCATCCCCAGTTCATTGCTTACAAAAATGATAGTTTGATTGGTTTTACGGCAGGCATTGACCAGTTCAACTCCGCGATGACTGATCGCCTCTTCAGTGAGGATGATCCCTTGTTGTTCCGCTTCGTAGAGGAGATTATTGACCCACAGAGTGAGGCAGTCGACGAGCAGAAAGTCAAAGCCATGAGCTTGTTCAATAGCGCCAGCGAGGTCAAGTGGTGCTTCGATGGTTTCCCACCCTTTATGGGCCCGCTGTTGTTGATGCTTAACAATGCGTTGTTCCATCTCTGCATCGATCTGCGGGCAGGTTGCGAGGTAAGCGCGTTTACCGGGCAGGGACTCGAGCCGTTGCTGAGCGTAATGACTCTTGCCGCTGCGGCAGCCACCACTGACATATATCAGCTTATTCATATTGTTTTTCCTTCCCAAAAAAAAATCCCGGAGCCTGATGATTCAGGGTCCGGGATACCGATTTTTATCCATGACTGATCTGCCTGTTCCTCAATCCACGAAGCTTAGGCAGTAATTATGAGAAAAGAAAAGTATCTGGCTTCCAAGGAAATATCTTCCATGGTTACAGTGGCGGGTCCGCAACGGATTTTCACCGTATTCCTTTTTCTTTATCCATTTTTTTTCTGCCGCGATTAAAGTTCATCAGGTGATTTTCTGCAAGTAAAAAAAATCAGGTTGCGGAAATAATCTTCTACATGCAAAAAAAAATTAGGTTGAGAAAATAGCTTCAATATGATTTTTAGCGAGCATAGTCACTGACAAATACTTCTCAAGCTGCTGGAATCATGTTACCTATGAGACCTAAATAGAAATGCTTACTCCAAAGGGGATAATTGTGGTGAAGACGATTTTTGAAGCAATAGGGATGCAGCTGCCGAAAGTTTTGCTGCCGAAACAGGGGACAGATATGCACCGCTGGGCGGTGATTGCCTGCGATCAGTATACTTCTGATCAGGCCTATTGGCAGCGCTTGGAACAGCAGACGGCTGGGAATATTTCTACTTTGAATTTGATTTTTCCCGAGGCATATCTAGACGATGAAGAGACTGAAGAGCGGATTAGTGCAATTAATCAGACAATGGAAAAATATCTGGCTGACGGCAGTCTGGAAGAACAACCACCCGGTTTTATCCTGGTTGATCGTAAAACGACAACAACAGCATCACGTAAGGGGCTGATTGTCGCTCTTGATCTGGAGCGTTATGATTATACCGCAGGGGCACAAAGTCTGATCCGGGCAACCGAGGGAACTATTCTCGACCGGTTGCCTCCACGAATCAAGGTGCGTCAGGATGCCGCGATTGAGTTGCCTCATATCATGGTCTTGATCGATGACCCGCAGCAAACGGTCATTGAGCCTTTATTCTCTGAAAAACTCGAAACCGTCTATGACTTTGAATTGCTGGAGAATGGTGGTCATCTCAAGGGATACCGGGTTGATCAACCACAACTGATTGAACAAATCGTCACTGCACTGGAAAAACTTGCCGACCCTGACGCTTATCATGAAAAATATAATGTTGATGGTGCCCCAATGCTCTATGCGATGGGTGACGGCAATCATTCGTTTGCTACCGCTAAAGCGATCTGGGAAAAGTTGAAGCAAGAGGCTAGCGCCCCTGATCAGGTGATGAATCATCCTGCCCGTTTTGCGCTGGTGGAACTGGTTAATGTGCATGATTCTGGGCTCGACTTTGAGGCGATTCACCGGGTGTTGTTTAACGTCAATTGTGTCCATTTGCAACAACAGATGAAGGCTTTTTTTGCTGCACGAAAGACCCCGTTGGATTTTACATTGTGCTCTAATCTTGAGGAGGCACAGACCCTTGCTGAAGGAAACGAAGGCGCTCATGCCTTCCCCATTGTTCTTGGCGGCCGATTTGGTGTGTGTATAGTTGAAAAACCTGAATATACGTTGACGGTTGCAACTCTGCAGGCATTTCTTGACCATTATCTCGAGGAAAACCCCTCTGCCCGTATCGATTATATTCATGGTGAAAAAGCGGTTACCGATCTCGGCAGTAAGACCGGTTGTGTGGGTTTTTATCTTCCTGCTATCTCCAAGCACGACCTGTTCAAAACAATTGTGCTGGATGGAGCGTTACCACGCAAAACCTTCTCGATGGGCGAAGCGGATGAAAAACGGTTTTATCTGGAGTGCCGTAAGATTTGCTAACAAGTTCCGGAGTTGGGTTTTTTGTTGTCGCAGGTAATTTGCAACGATTTTATGACAGCTTGGATCTTCCCTAAGGACCAAGCCTTGGATGTGACTCTCCATTGTTGATGAGTTCCATCCTGCTGACACATTGAAATCTGGTCAACAAAGCGGGACAGAAAACTCTGAATGCTCAGGCCCTTTCGCTTTGATGGTCGGTTTGTCTTCTTGAGTAAAAAAGTGCACACTGATTTTCTCACCATGACTGCATGGATGATGGTTTCAAAAGGAGCATGATAATGGATGGTATGACCCCCCTCTATTGGCATTGGCTTGTGGCCGGGATGCTGCTGGTCGTCGCTGAAATATTTCTGGCTTCTTTTACGGTTTTCTGGTTTGGGCTGGGAGCTTGCCTGATTGGTTTGATTCTCTGGACTGGACTGACGTTATCATTGAACTGGCAGATATTGTTATGGTTGATCTCATCGGTTGCGTTTGCTTTTGGCTGGTTTAAAATTATCAAACCGCTTTCGGTCGATCGGACAATGGCTGGGCTCTCTCGTGAAGCGGTCCTTGGGGAACGGGGGCTGCTGATCAAAGCAACCGGTAAGCCGGGACAACGTGGCGAGGTCCGTTTTCAGGTTCCGCTTCTGGGTAGTGATACCTGGCCCTGTGTTGCCAATACCGCCATCAACGCCGGGGAGACGGTTGAGATTAAAGATGTCATGGGGAATAGCTTGGTTGTCTGCCCCGTCAGTACTCCGGAAATTGATCCATCTTCACCTATTGACATTGAATAAACAGGGCCCTTTGGCTCGTGATTTTTTGCACCATCAACATCATAACAACATCGGAGGAATTCAATGGAAAGTTTGATTATCGTCCTCGTTTTTGCCGTTCTGATTATCTTCACCCTTGGTATGGGGGTGCGTATTGTGCCGCAGGGTTCCAAGCATGTTGTGCAGCGATTGGGGAAATACCATAAGACGCTCTCTCCTGGACTCAATATTATTATCCCCTATGTTGACACGGTGGCTTACAAGGTGACGACGAAAGACATTCAAGTTGATGTTGCTCCTCAGGAATGTATCACTAAAGATAATGCGGTTATTACCACCAATGCGATTGGTTTTATTAACATCATCAGCCCAGAAAAATCGGTGTACGGGATTGAGAATTTTCATTCGGCAATCGGCGCACTGATTCAAACCAGCCTGCGTTCCATCATTGGTGAGATGTCTCTTGATTCCGCCCTTTCCGGTCGCGATCATATCAAAGCGAAATTGAAGCAGGCGATATCCGATGATATTGCTGACTGGGGAATCACCCTTAAGACGGTTGAAGTTCAGGATGTCAATCCGTCTGCCACCATGGCTAAGGCGATGGAAGCACAGGCTGCTGCAGAGCGGGAGAGGCGTGCGACTGTCACCGCTGCTGAGGGAGAGAAGTCTGCTGCAATTCTTGAAGCAGAAGGTCGTCTTGAAGCTGCGGAACGTGATGCCAAGGCGAAAATTGTTCAAGCTGAAGCGTCTCAGCGATCAATTGAGATGGTCGCCAAAGCGGCTCAACATGGAGATTTGTCGGTTCATTACCTGTTAGGTGAAAAATATGTTCAGGCTATCCAACAAGCGGCGACGAGTAACAACAGTAAAACAATTATTCTTCCAGCTGATTTGCCTGCTGCGATCCGGGGTATCTTTGGGGGGCTTGGTAAATAAAAAAAACGGGTTGAACTTCAGAGTTCAACCCGTTTTTTTAACTACGATTAAATCTGTTCATTCTGTAAATATCAAGCTTCATGTCCTGCGGGGAGGATCAGGTTCAGGAGAACCCCAACAACACCAGCAAGCCCAATCCCGCCAAGTTTAACAATCGCAAGATCGAAACTCATGCCACCAATACCGAAGACCAGAATAATGGCAACAATCGCCAGATTGCGTGGTTGCATCAGATCTGTTCCCGCTTTAATCAAGGTATTGATGCCGATAACAGCAATGGCGCCAAACAGCAACACCATGATCCCACCCATGACTGGAACCGGGATGGTGTTCAGGAAACCGCCAAGTTTGCCGACAAAAGCAAGCAGGATTGCGGTGATGGCCGCCCAGGTCATGATCGCCGGATTGAAGGATTTTGTCAGTGCCACAGCGCCGGAAACCTCTGAATAAGTGGTATTCGGAGGTCCACCAAGGAGGGCTGCAAAGCTGGTGGCAACGCCGTCACCCAGGAGGGTGTTTTCAATCCCTGGATCGTCAACATAGTCTCTCCCCGAAATACCGCCAATTGCCAGAATGTCACCAAAATGTTCAATTGCCGGGGCAATAGCGACCGGGACAATAAATAGGATCGCTTCCAAGTTCCAGACTGGAAAGGTGAAATCGGGCATGGCGAACCAGGGTGCCGTTGTGACGGCCTGCATGGAAATCAAGGCAGGAGCTGTCCAATTTTGTAGTGCCCCTGGATCAAAAGCGGCTTGAGCAGTGGCCGAGAAACCGGTGCCATCAAGGATTAATGAGGTAATATAACCGGCGGTGATGCCACTAAGGATGGGGATGAGTTTGAATAACCCGCGTCCCAGCAGGGAGACCAAGATGGTGACCGCCAGGGCAACCCCTGCGATGATCAACGCGGTGGTCTCAGGAACCAACCAAGCGGAACCGTCTCCGGTTCGACCTGAAGCCATGTGGATGGCGACAGGCGCCAGAACTAGGCCAATAACCATGATCACCGGTCCGGTAACAATTGGCGGCAGAATTTTGTGCAGAATTCCTGAGCCAAAAACGCGGACAACCACACTCAGCACCGCGTAGAGGAGACCTGCAGCAACCAGGCCGCACATGGTTCCGGCGATTCCCCACTGGTTAACCCCGTAGATGATGGGCGCGATAAAAGCAAAACTGGAGGCGAGAAACACGGGCACACGGCCGCGCGTGATCACTTGAAAAATCAAGGTCCCGGCACCAGCGGTAAATAAGGCAACATTGGCATTAAGCCCGGTCAGCAGCGGCACCAGGACCAAGGCGCCAAAGGCAACAAACAGCATCTGGGCACCAAGCAGGCAGTCCTTCGCCCGAAAGTTATAGTCTGTGGGGGATGGGGTCTGTTTCATGTTTTCAATTCCTTCTCCGCAAAAGGTTGTTGGGGGGATTACTTTGTTCCAAATATTTTGTCTCCGGCGTCACCAAGCCCTGGCAGAATGTAGCCGTTCTCATTCAATTTCTCATCAATTGACGCCACATAGATGTCAACATCAGGATGCTCCTTTTGGACCCGCTCGATCCCCTCTGGCACAGCGACCAGAAAGAGTCCACGGATGCTGGTACAGCCAGCTTTTTTTAACATATTGATACATGCCACCAACGAGCCTCCAGTCGCCAGCATGGGATCGAGAATCAAGGCGGTGCGGTCGTTGATATTGCTGGTGAATTTTTCATAGTAGGCGACCGGTTCCAAGGTCTCTTCATTGCGGTACAAGCCGACAACGCTGACACGTGCACTGGGAATCAGGTCAAGGACTCCATCCATCATTCCCAGACCCGCCCGGAGGATTGGCACCACGGTAATCTTTTTGCCTTTAATTCTTTCAACCTTGACGGGGCCATTCCAACCGGTGATCGTTTCCGGTTCAGTTTCGAGGTCTTTGGTTGCTTCATAAGTGAGTAGCCGGGCGATTTCAGAGGCGAGTTCACGAAAATCCTTGGTGCTGATATCGTGTTGACGAATCAGGCCCAGTTTATGTTTGACCAGGGGGTGATTGACTTCAAAGACGGCCATGATTTTCTCCTTAGGACATTGAGGGGGATGAATAGGTGATGTTTTAACAGCGCAGCATAAAATTATCAATTCTGTGGGTCAAGAACTTAAACAAAGACAATGACTTAAACTGAAGATATTGTGTTAGCATCGGGTAATGTTTTATTGCCCGTGGGAAAACAACTTTCTTATTTTCTGGGAGTTGCGTTATAATCATCGGCTTGTCACGATACTGAGATCGTTTTTTTATCATTTCTGGATATAGACTTAATGGCTTCTGTTTCTTTTAAACATCGTCTTGAGTACCTTGGGCTGCGACTTGCTGCGGCTCTGATCAGGCCGCTGCCACGCAAGGTGGCGCTGAAAGTGGGTCGTCTCCTCGGACGTTTGGGGATGAAACTGCTCCCTGGTCGCTACCAGCAGGCGAAAGAAAATATGAGTAAGGCGTTACCGGAGTTAAGTTCTGCTGAGATTGAAACGAACCTGCGTCGGTGTTTTGAACATTTTGGCATGTCGAGCATGGAGATGTTGCGATTTGATTTGCCAGCGTCCGACCCTAAAGCTGTTCGCAATCATATTGATATTTCAGGAGAAAACCATCTTAAGGAGGCTCTAGCTCTTGACCGAGGAGCTATTCTCCTGACAGGTCATTTGGGCTTTTGGGAATTAGGGGCCTCTATCCCGACCGAGTTGGGAGTCCCCGTTGATATTGTCGCCAAACCATTAAAGAATCCATTGTCCGACGCATATTTTGAAAAAATCAGAAAAAGTTTTGGTGCGAATATTCTCTCCAGCCGTAAAGGTGCCAAGCGAATATTGAAATCTTTGCGGGCGAAGAGGAGCGTCGGGGTCTTGCTGGATCAACATATTTCTCCCCCAGGTTCAGTGCCGACGGATTTTTTTGGCCGCAAGGCTTACACCACGACGGCGATCGCAAACCTGGCGATGAAATATCAGGTTCCTGTGGTGCCAATATTCTGTTTGCGCAAACCGGATGATCGCTATGATGTCTGGATTGAGCCGATGCTCTTGTTGTCGGCTGATAATGGCCAGAGTGTTGAAAGTAACACCCAGCTTTTAACCGATATCATTGAAGCTGCAATTCGGCGTGATCCAAGCCAATGGTTTTGGATGCATAAACGCTGGCGGGTTAAAAACAAACAAGTTAAAGGGAATGCAAGTGAGTAAAAAACTGCAACGAGAAATCGCCAAACGGCGCACTTTTGGCATTATCAGTCACCCGGATGCCGGTAAAACGACCCTGACCGAAAAGTTGTTGTTATTCGGTGGGGCGATTCAGATGGCCGGAACCGTTAAAGCGCGAAAATCCGATCGTCATGCGACCAGTGACTGGATGAGCATCGAGAAAGAACGGGGGATTTCCGTTTCCTCATCAGTGATGAAATTTAATTACCGGGATTTTGAAATTAATTTGCTTGATACCCCGGGTCACCAGGACTTTTCTGAGGATACCTATCGGGTTTTGACTGCCGTTGATAGTGCCTTGATGGTGATAGACAGTGCCAAAGGAGTTGAGCCGCAGACGGAAAAACTGATGGAAGTTTGTCGTATGCGGAATACCCCGGTGCTCACCTTCATCAATAAACTGGATCGTGAAGGTTTGGAGCCACTTGAGATCCTTGCCGACATCGAAGAAAAATTGCAGATTGAATGTACCCCGCTCTCATGGCCTATCGGCATGGGGAAACGCTTTCGGGGGGTCTACAACCTGTATCGTAAAGAGTTGAATCTATTCCGGCCAGGGGATGATATCCGTAGCACTAAAACGGTGAAAATTGCAGATCTGAGTGACCCTCAATTGGATCAGCTGTTGGGAAGTCAGGCGGATGAATTACGAGATGATATTGAACTCTTAGAGGGGGCCGCCAACCCATTTAGTGCCAAAGAATATTTACGTGCCAGCCAAACTCCGGTGTTTTTTGGCAGTGCTATCAATAATTTTGGCGTTCAGGAGATGTTGGATGCCTTTGTTGAGCTGGCTCCAGCCCCAGGAATGCGGGAAACTGCCGAGCGGATTGTTGAGCCAGACGAAGAGCAGTTTTCGGGATTTGTCTTTAAAATTCAGGCTAATATGGATCCTGCTCATCGTGATCGGATTGCCTTTTTACGGATCTGTTCCGGGAAGTTCACCCGTGGGATGAAAGTCAAACATCACCGTCTTGGTAAAGAGATCGCATTGTCCAATGCTACAATTTTTATGGCCCAGGATCGCGCTAATGTTGAAGAGGCTTTTCCCGGAGACATTATCGGTCTGCACAACCATGGCACGATCAAGATCGGCGACACTTTTACAACGGGTGAAGTTCTAAAGTTTACTGGCATTCCAAGCTTTGCTCCAGAGCATTTCCGCCGTGTCCGCTTGAAAGATCCGTTGAAGTCGAAGCAGTTGCAAAAAGGGTTGACACAGCTGGCCGAGGAAGGGGCGGTGCAGGTCTTCAAGCCGGTAACCGGAGCCGAATTTATCCTTGGGGCTGTAGGTGTGTTGCAGTTTGATGTGACGATGGAGCGGCTCAAGGCTGAGTATAATGTCAACGCTGTCTATGAAGGGGTGGATTATACCACTGCACGTTGGGTTGAATGTGCAGATCGAAAACTTTTTGACCAATTCCAAAAACGGGAACAGGGACGGCTGGCACATGACGCAGAAGGCCATCTGACTTATCTGGCCGCAAGTGAATGGCGGCTGGGACACACCATGGAAGAATGGGACGGTGTGCAGTTCTTGAAGTCGCGTGAACATAGCTGAGAGAGGGAGAAAAATCGAAAATCGTTATTAAAAAGGGCCGCGTTGTGGCCCTTTTTTTGTTGTTTGGATTGCTGGGTTCTGTTTATATTTGTTCTAGTTCATTATTTGTGGATTATTTGTAGCCGTTCTTTGGACGATGACAGATATTGCACGCAACAGAGCTCTAAGTTGCTGACTGGATAAAATGCAGCGCTCGCTGATAGTGACGGTTTGCTTTTTGTTAAGGACCCTGAATGCTTAAAAATACATCACGTCTATCCATTAAAGGTCGTTTAAGGCAATTCTCTTTGGCCGCTATTTTGATCTTTATTGCCATTGCTCTGATCCTCTATATTGCTTCTCAAAGAGTGCGGACAAGTGTTGGGCAGATCGTCGAAAATACCTTGAAGCATACCGCTCAAAGTTTACAGAATAGTCGTGATTTTGGGTTGTTAAATGCGCGTCTCAGTGTCTTTAAGGGCACTTTTAAAGTTGATGATGTTTGGTATCAGTTCGAAAGCCAAGGGATTGAAAAAGACATCGCCCAGTTGCAGAGAACTGTTTCTGATACTGAAATGACAAGTTTGCTAGAAACGTTGCAAGCACAGTTTCAGGTTTATTTGCAGCGTCGTGAATGGGTCAATTATTTACTGTTCTGGCGTTTAGAGGAAGATGAGGATATCGGTGAGCTGTTTTTGCTGTTGCAGGAAATCGCAGCAGAAAAGCTGATGACGGCTCGATTGGCTGGGGATGATACGGATTCCTTGGAACAACTTGTGCTACTCGTTTCTAAATGTCAAGTCGGGTTGGCGATGATTGCCAAGATGAGTGCAGAAGAAAATCCTGTGCGCTTATTAGATCTCGCGTTTGATACCCCAATCCCGCTGAAACAAGAACTCCACGATCTGATTTTGCAGTTGCAAGGTTTAAGTCATTATGCAGCGCCAGTTGACCGGTTGGGCAGGCATCTGGTGGATCACTTTTTATACTACCAGTTCCAGATGCAACAATATCAGGATGAAATGGTGCGACTGGGTGAGTTGAGCAGAGGTCTGGGCCAACTCACCCAGCAAATTTTAACCGCTATGGAGAATCTTGATCTGAGCACTGCTGAAACTGTGCATCAATCCGAGAGTCAAATCAATAAGGCTATCATCAATACGGTCGGGATTGTACAACTGCTGTTGTTGTTGTTAGCCATCATCTTCTGGGTTTCTATCAAGATTTTTTTTAAAAAACATATTCAAGACCCCATGGCTTTGGTCAGTGCCCGTTTGCAGGCTTTCCAGCAGGGGGACCACAGTTCGCCAATGCAATTAAATCGACACGATGAATGGGCGGATATTGAATCTGTTTTTAACCTGATGCTTGCAGATCTGGCAGAAAGTGTTTCTGCTTTGCAAAAATCTGAGCAGAACTATCGTGATATTTTCAACAATTCCAGTGACGGTATTTTTCAGACGACAATTGATGGCGATTTGTTAAAGATTAATCCAGCTTTGGTGGAAATATTAGGTTACGATCTGGTCAGTGAAGCGGAAGTCACATCGGTGCAGACAACCCTCAATTTCCATAATGACGTCTATAAACAACCGATTGATAGCCGTCGCTGGTTGCAGTTGCTACATCAACAGGATGGTGTTCGAGATTTTGAGGTGCAGCTATTGCGCAGAGATGGTGGCTCTTTCTGGGCGTCAATGAATGGTCATTTTGTGCGTAGCACTTCCGGTCATATCTCTTATATTGAAGGAACCGTGAGGGACGTTTCGGCGCAGAAAAAAGCTCAAGAGGCTCTCCAGCGATTACATGTCTATTTACAGAACATCATTGACTCCATGCCTTCAGTGTTGATCGGAGTTAACCTTGACATGGAAGTTACTCTCTGGAATAAGCGCGCGGAACAGGAAAGTATTCTCTCTGCTGAGGAGGCGGCAGGGCTGTCTATCTCCAAGGTTTGCCGATTGTTTGACAACAAGGTTTATACTGCGGCGTTGGCGGAGACATTACAGACGCGAAAGCCGACCCGCTTACGCAAGGTCGAAAGCCTTAAAAAATTGGAGGATGGGAGAAGTCGCTTCTTTGACATTCTGATCTACCCATTGTCCTTAATCGGCGGCGGTGGAGCAGTGGTCTATATGGATGATGTCACCGAACTATTACATCTGGAAGAGATGATGGTTCGCTCTGAAAAAATGCAATCTATCGGCGGATTGGCTGCTGGTCTCGCGCATGAAATTAACAATCCGCTGGCGGTCATCTTGCAAAATGCTCAGGTTGTGTCGCGCCGCTTGTCTCCGGAATTAGATAAAAATCGACAGATAGCGGAAGATTTGGGGACGACCATCGAGATAATCAGTGAATATTTGCAACTTCGCGGGTGTAAAAAAATGCTTCACTCGATCTCAGATGCTGGTCAACGTGCCGCAAAGATTATCGAAAATATGCAGAGTTTTAGCCGTAGTGGAGTTTCTAACTTTATCCCCTGTTCTCTTGCCGATCTTCTCGATCGGATGATTGAGTTGGCGGCCAGTGATTATGAGATGCGCCACCAGTTTGATTTCAAGAAGATCAACATTGTTCGTGAATACCAGCCGGTGCCGGATGTTTGTTGTGAGGCCGGACAGATTCAACAGGTCTTTCTCAGTTTGCTCAAGAATGCCGCACAGGTGTTGACCTCCGATATCAAAGATCCCCGAATCACGTTGAGAATATCTCCCTATGGAGATGATCAGGTTTCGATACAAGTTACAGATAATGGCCCGGGGATGACGGACGATGTTATGACCCGTATCTTTGATCCGTTTTATACCACTCGGAAGGTTGGCCAAGGGACCGGGCTTGGATTGTCAATTGCCTACTTTATTGTTACCCATAACCATAATGGTCGCTTAGCAGTAAGTTCAGAGGCTGGGCAAGGGAGTTGTTTTGAGATGATCCTGCCAATCAAAAATGCCACCGGACCCCTGGTCGTCTAAACCGATTTACTGACTGCGAGTTCTGTGGAACGGATGGGGCCCATCATTATTTTTTGAAATTTATTTCGCGGGGGAATTCTATCTCTGCCCCTAGATAATTAAGGCTGTCCGTAACAGGGCAGCCTTTTTATTTTATATCACTTGCAGATCAGCTCTTAATTTGGTGATAATCAGAGGTTCGTGATCTCCCATGGCTCTGAAAGGAAAAAGTGCAATGAATGGATTATCAAAGATATCAGTCAAGGAGTTGTTGCAATCACAGCAGCCCGAAGCGTCCGTTTGTGTGAGGGGATGGGTTCGTTCAATCCGACGGGGCAAGGGGGTTGCATTTGTGACCTTAAATGATGGTAGTTGCTTCGCTTCGCTACAGATTGTCCTTGTTCCTGAACTTGAGAACTATGAAGTGGCCTCTAAGGTTGGGACCGGGGCTTGTCTGGTTGTGGTCGGAGAACTTGTGGCATCACCAGCGGCAGGACAGGCGTGGGAGGTTCAGGCCCGGACCATTGAGATTGTGGGTGCCGCCGATGAAAACTATCCATTGCAGAAAAAACGTCACAGCCTCGAATACCTGCGCTCAATCGCCCATCTGCGGCCGCGCTCCAACACCTTTGGTGCGGTATTTCGGATGCGTAGCAAGCTTGCCTTTGCGGTGCATCAGTTTTTTCAACAACGGGACTTTGTCTATGTGCAGACCCCGATTATTACCGCTAATGATTGTGAAGGGGCCGGAGAAATGTTTCGGGTGAGTACGCTGGATCCGATTCATCCGCCGCTGGACGACGGTCAGGTGGATTGGAAGCAGGACTTCTTTGGTGAGCGCACCGGATTGACTGTTAGTGGGCAGTTGCAGGGGGAATTATTTGCGACAGCATTTTCCGACATTTATACCTTTGGGCCAACATTTCGGGCCGAAAATTCTAACACCAGCCGTCATGCCGCGGAATTTTGGATGATTGAGCCAGAGATTGCCTTTGCCGATCTGGATGATAATTGTCAGCTGGGCGAGGACTTTCTCCGTTATCTGGTCACCTATGCCTTGGAAAACTGCCAAGAGGATCTTCACTTTTTTAATCAACGAGTCGAAAAAGGGTTGATCGAAAAACTCGAGTCACTGGCCAAGGCAGAATTCCGTACGATCAGCTATACCGAGGCTGTTGAGCAATTGCAAAAGAAGGGACAATCTTTTGAATTCCCGGTAGCATGGGGGCATGATCTGCAATCGGAACATGAGCGTTATTTGACCGAAAAAGTCTTCAACGGCCCGGTCTTTGTGACCAACTATCCAAAACAGATCAAGGCATTTTATATGCGGATGAATGATGATCAAAAGACTGTTGCTGCCATGGATCTACTGGTACCACGAGTCGGCGAAATCATCGGTGGCAGTCAACGTGAAGAACGTTTTGACGTGTTGCAAGCTCGCATGGAGGCACAGGGAATTGCTCAGGGTGATATGGATTGGTATCTGGATATCCGTCGTTGGGGAACCTGTCCACACGCCGGATTCGGTCTTGGCTTTGAGCGTTTGTTGATGTACCTGACCGGGATGGAAAATATCCGCGACGTCATCCCTTTCCCACGGACACCTGGGCATGCACAGTTCTAGTTTGCAGAAGATTCTTCTATTTGCCCTGATCCTTTTGCTGTTGATCGGCTTCAATGGTGGAGAAGTCCGTGCAGAAGATCCGGCCCAGCTCTATCTGCCGGTGCGTATCGGTGGTGATTATAATTATCCCCCCTATGAATATCTGGATCAGGATGGTTTGCCTACCGGGTATAACGTTGAGCTGACTCAAGCTGTTGCCCGGGTGATGGGGATGGAGATCAATATCCAGTTGGCGTCCTGGAGTGAAATGCGCCAAGCTCTGGAAAAGGGGGATGTCGATCTGCTTATGGGGATGGCCCACACCGAAGATCGTCTCGGGGAGGTTGAATTTTCTATCCCCCATGCAAAAGTTCATCAATCAATCTGGATTCGCGATGATAACACCACCATTCGCTCAGTAAAGGACATGGTCGGCAAGGAAGTTATCGTGATGAAGGGAAGTGTGATGCACGATTACATGCTTGAGCATGAAATCACCTCCGACCTCTATATGGTGCAGACTCTTGCCGATGCCCTCAGGTTGCTGGCTTCGGGGCATCATGACTGTGCTTTGGTTGCCAAGTTGCCCGGTGAGTATCTTCTCAGTGATCCGGCTTTGAATAATATCCATCCCATTGCCCGCCCATTGGTTGCTCAGGACTATGGGTTTGCGGTGAAGAGGGGCAATCTGGAGCTCCTGGGTCGATTTAATGAGGGACTCTCGCTGTTGAAAAAGTCCGGCGAGTACCGTCAGATCAGAGAACGGTGGCTTGGAGTTTTACAGCCGGAACCGATTTCGTGGAAAAATGTTATTCGCTATGGCACCCTCATCATTGGACCGTTAGTCTTGGTTTTGGTCGCTTTTGCTCTCTGGTCCTGGACTTTACGTCGTCAGGTTTTTTTAAGGACGGAGGAGTTGGAGCGAGAGATTGCTGAGCGAATGCGCTCGGCCGAAGAGTTGCAGATTCGCCAAAAACAACTGCTGCATGCTGACAAGATGACCTCGCTGGGGATTTTGGTGGCCGGGGTTGCTCATGAGATCAATAATCCGAACGGATTGATTCAATTGAGCCTGCCGCAACTGACCAAGGCGCACAAAAGTATCGAACCGATATTGGATGATTATTATCAGCAACATGGTGACTTCAAGCTCGGGTGGTTTGATTATTCGCGCATGCGTCAGGAGATTCCGAAAATGTTGGAGGAGATGCTTGAAAGCTCCAACCGGATCAAGCGGATTGTTGAAGACTTGAAGGATTTTGCTCGTCGCAACGATTCCGGGCTTGACGATATGGCCGATTTGAACAAGGTTGTCCGTTCAGCGTTACGACTGGTCGATAACGCAATCCGTAAAGCAACGCGGCACTTTCAGGTTGATTACTGTGCTGCTCTACCATGTTTTCGTGGTAACGGCCATCGTATCGAACAGGTTGTGGTTAATCTGGTTTTGAATGCCTGTCAGGCGTTAACCTCTGTTGATCAAGCTATCAGGTTGCGGACTTATGAACATCAAGAGGACAATATGGTTGTTCTCGAAGTCCGTGACCAGGGTTGTGGTTTGGATGAAGATAACTTACGGCGGATAACAGACCCGTTTTTTACGACGAAACGGAAGACTGGCGGAACCGGTCTTGGTCTTTCGGTCTCCGAAGGGATAGTGAAGGACCATCATGGCCGCTTGGAATTTTCATCTCAGCCTCAACAAGGAATGGTGGTGAGGCTGTTTCTGCCGATTTATGAGGAGAGGCAATGATGGGAGATAATCGATATCCAGCGTTTGGAGTGTTGCTGGTCGATGACGAACAGCCGTGGTTGCGGAGTCTGAGCTTGACTCTGGAGGGACCTGGTGGCATTACCAACCTGTTGCAATGTGCCGACAGTCGGGAAGTGATGACCATCCTCGAGCAACAGGAGATCGGTCTGATCCTCCTTGATCTGACCATGCCGCACCGCTCCGGGGAAGAATTATTGGGGCAGATTGTTGCTGAATATCCGCATATTCGAGTCATTATTCTCAGCGGTATGAACCAGTTGGAAACCGCTGTAAGTTGCATGCGTGCTGGCGCCTTCGATTATTTTGTCAAGACGGTCGACGAAGATCGTCTGGTCGATGGTGTTCGTCGAGCGATAAAAATGATTGAATTGGAGTCAGAGAACCACGCAATCCGCCGTCGCTTTTTCTACGATCAGCTTGATAATCCTGAGGTGTTTGCTCCTATTGTTACCAATAGTGCCGCCATGCGAGCGAGATTTCAATATATTGAAGCTGTGGCACCAAGTACCCAGCCGATTTTAATCACCGGTGAGAGTGGTGTTGGTAAAGAACTGGTCGCTCAGGCAATCCACACTCTCAGTGCCAAGGAGGGATCACTGGTTTCGATCAATGTGGCTGGTCTGGATGATAATGTATTTGCCGATACTCTCTTTGGCCATGTGCGTGGGGCTTTCACCGGCGCAGAAAATATCCGCAAAGGGATGATTGAGGCGGCAGCAGGAGGGACTCTGTTCCTTGATGAGATTGGCGATCTTAGCTCGGCATCGCAGGTTAAGTTATTGCGCTTGCTCCAGAATGGGGAATATTATCCGTTGGGAAGCGATCAACCGAAGCAGATGACTGCCCGAGTCGTCGTTGCGACCCATGCTGATCTGGACGCAAAGATGGCGGCGGGGACGTTTCGTCGTGATCTCTATTACCGCCTCTACTCACACCATGTGCATTTACCCCCACTGCGGGAGAGAAAAGATGATCTCGCTTTGTTGCTGGATCATTTCCTGACCGAAGCAGCGGTTAAATTAGGAAAAAAGAAGCCAACACCACCTAAAGAATTAGTTGTTTTGTTGTCAACATACAGTTTTCCTGGGAATATTCGAGAGTTAGAGGCGATGGTGTATGATGCTGTTAGTCAGCACAATCAAAAAATCTTGTCGATGAAGAGCTTTCTGGCACGGATTGATACACAGGTTGAGCCTTTGCCGTTAGATCAAACTCATTCTTTCAGCAATCCATTTTCCAGCGTGGAAAATTTACCAACCCTACAACAGGCGGGAAAATTGCTGGTTGAAGAGGCGATGAACCGTTCTACTGGAAATCAAAGTATCGCTGCGCGGTTATTGGGGATATCCCAACCAGCACTGAGTAAACGATTAAAATAAATCTGTAATCTCTAAAGCCTATAACTTTTGTTATGTCTATTCATTAGGTTATTCTGCGTAACCTGCTTAAATTGCAAACTTATTCCTATTGTTGAAAAAAATTCTGTTAATTTGGTTATGAGGGTTTCTTCTGCCTGATCTGCTTTTCCAAGTATAAAACAATATTATAAATCAATAGTTTGTATTGACCGGCCGATATTTTTGAAGAAGTGGTATCTTCTTTGCTAATGAGATACCGTTGTATCCTATTGATGTTTAACCTGCTGTCCACACTGGGTGGATAGAAACCATTCTTTTTTGAGGAGGAGTCCCAATGAAAAAAATGTTTATGTACTTGCTGGCTTTTGCAGTTGCTGCCAGTTTTGTCCCTGTCAGTCAGGCTGAGGCCGTTGAGAATCAATTTGTGACTATTGGCACCGGTGGTGTCACAGGTGTTTACTATCCAACTGGTGGCGCAATCTGTCGTTTGGTGAACAAAACCAGAAAAGAGCATGGGATTCGTTGTTCTGTCGAAAGTACCGGTGGCTCAGTTTATAACTTGAATACCATTGCCGCCGGCGAGTTAGACATGGGTGTTGCCCAGTCTGACTGGCAGTATCATGCATATCATGGTACCAGCAAGTTTGCCGATCAAGGTGCAAACACTGATCTGCGTGCTGTTTTTGCTATTCACCCTGAGCCATTCACTGTTGTTGCCCGCAAAGATTCTGGGATCAAAAACTTTGTTGATCTCAAGGACAAACGTGTCAATATCGGTAACCCCGGTTCAGGTCAACGTGGAACCATCGAAGTGGTCATGGACGCTTATGGCTGGACCATGGACGACTTCAAACTTGCTTCTGAGCTGAAATCTTCAGAACAAGCTGCTGCATTGTGTGACAACAAAGTTGACGCTATGGTCTTCGTTGTTGGTCATCCAAGTGGTTCTATCAAAGAAGCAACAACTTCTTGTGATTCTGTTCTGGTTAATGTCAGTGGTCCTAAAATTGATAAAATCATTGCAGATAATTCCTACTACCGTACCGCCACCATCCCTGGTGGAATGTATCGTGGTACTGATGAAGACACCAAAACTTTCGGTGTAGGTGCAACTTTCGTTTCTTCAGCCAAGGTTCCTGAAGATGTTATCTACAATGTTGTCAAGGCTGTTTTTGAAAACTTCGAAGATTTTCAAAAGCTTCATCCTGCTTTTGCTCATCTGAAAAAAGAAGAAATGATCAAAGATGGTCTTTCCGCTCCTTTGCATGATGGCGCCATCAAGTATTACAAGGAAGCTGGTTTGATGTAAGTGGCTGTTTAGCGCACAATTAAAAGTGCACCGCAATAATGCGGTGCACTTTTTTTGCCGCCATCAATGTTGAAGAATTGAGAGTTTTGAACGTCTGAAATAAAAACAATTGCAATAAAATAAGAATATATTTTTCATGCCGAAGGACAGAATGCCATGACCAAGACGAACGATAGTACGACCACAGAAGAAGAATTGGCCGCCGATCTTAAGCTCGCCGAGGAGCTTGCCAATTCAGAGGCTGGTGCCCGTAATCCGACTGGTTCTTTCTCAAAAAAAGTTCTTTATTTCGTTCCCTTGATCTGGACGCTTTTTCAGCTCTGGTATGCTTCCCCGTTACCGTTTATTTTTAACTTTTTTGTTATCAATGACACTGAAGCTCGGGCTATTCACTTGGCTTTTGCCATCTTTTTATCCTTTACCGCATTTCCAACTCTGAAGAAGTCCCCTAAGACTTATATTCCTATCCAGGACTGGATCGTCGGCTTGATAGGCGCTTTTTGTTCGGCGTACCTCTATATCTTCTATAATTCCCTTGCCGATCGCCCCGGCAATCCATCGCAGATTGATCTAGTGGTCTCTGTTATTGGTCTGATTCTATTACTCGAAGCCACCCGTCGTGCGCTCGGTCCACCATTGATGGTTGTTGCAACCGTCTTTATCTCTTATACCTTTGGTGGTCAATATATGCCGGACGTTATTGCCCATAAAGGGGCCAGTCTGGCAAAAGGGATGTCGCACTACTGGTTGGGAACTGAAGGTGTTTTCGGGGTAGCCTTGGGTGTCTCCACCGGGATGGTGTTTATGTTTGTCCTTTTTGGAGCGCTGCTTGAATCGGCTGGTGCCGGTAACTATTTTATCCGCACCGCTTTCGCTGCGTTAGGTCACCTGAAAGGGGGGCCGGCTAAAGCTGCTGTCGTTTCTTCTGGTTTGACGGGATTGGTTTCCGGATCATCTATCGCCAATGTTGTTACGACAGGAACGTTTACTATCCCGTTGATGAAAAAAGTTGGTTTTAAACCTGAAAAAGCTGGCGCAATCGAGGTCGCCTGTTCAACCAACGGTCAGCTGATGCCACCAGTCATGGGTGCTGCAGCCTTCCTGATGGTTGAGTATGTCGGCATTAACTACATTGACGTTATTAAACATGCGTTTTTACCTGCGATTATCTCCTATATTGCCTTAGTCTACATTGTCCACCTTGAGGCTTGTAAGATGGGCCTTGAGGGGATGAAAAGACCTATCGTGAAAACCGCTTCTCAGCGGATACTTTCATTTACTTTTACCATCTTAACCTTGATCATTATTGGTGGAGTGACTTACTACGGGTTGGGTTGGATCAAGCATGTTGGCGGTGCAGCTACGATTTATATTGTTTCTGCTCTACTCCTAGTCTCCTATCTGTTCCTGCTCTGGTTGGCCTGTCGGGTCCCGGAACTGGAGCATACGACAGAGATTAATGAGTTGCCGCCGTTGGGGGCGACAGCTCAGGCTGGTTACTATTTTTTGCTTCCGGTTGTTGTGCTGATGTGGTGTTTGACTGTTGAGCGTCTTTCGCCAGCTCTATCTGCCTATTGGGCAACCGTCTTGATGATCTTTATTGTTGTCACGCAACGTCCTATCAAAGGTTTTTTCCGTAAGACCCAAGGGGACTACTTCTCTATCCGTTCAGGTTTGGCCGATCTGATCAACGGGATGGTCTCTGGTGCGCGGAACATGATTGGTATCGGTGTGGCAACTTCGGCAGCGGGGATTGTTGTCGGGACCGTGACCTTGACGGGGATTGGCCTGGTGATGACCGAATTTGTTGAATTTATCTCTGGCGGTAACCTGATGATGATCTTGCTGTTTACTGCGATTATCAGCTTGATCCTGGGGATGGGGTTGCCGACGACGGCGAACTACATTGTCGTCTCGACCTTGATGGCACCGGTTATTGTTGATCTTGGTGCACAGAACGGCCTGATTGTTCCGTTGATTGCCGTCCATCTGTTTGTCTTTTACTTTGGCATTCTTGCGGATGATACTCCGCCGGTAGGGCTTGCAGCTTTTGCTGCCGCCGGGATATCGGGTGGGGATCCGATTAAAACCGGTATTCAAGGCTTTACCTACGATATCCGTACCGCCATTTTACCCTTCATGTTTATCTTCAACACGCAGTTGCTGTTGATTGGCATTGATCACTGGTATCATCTGCTTGTCACTATCGTTGGTGCGGTGTTGGCGATGCTGGCTTTTGCGGCGGCGACACAGGGCTTTTGGCTGGTTAAAAACCGCATTTGGGAAACGGCTGCATTGCTCGTGATTGCATTGCTGTTGTTTCGACCCGGTATCGTCTGGGACAGGATTTTCCCGCCGTTGATTGAAGAACCGGCCGCACAACTTGAAGAGTACGTTGCTGATATGGATCCCGGCTCATCTTTACGCCTTGTCCTTAAAGGCGAAAAAATGAATGGTAAGGAATTTACTAAAGTTATTATGCTGAAGATCGGTGATGAAACGACTGGTGCCGAACGTATGGCTGAGGTTGGCTTTGAAACCCGAGACGAAGAAGGACGCATCTTTATTGATAACGTGGTGTTTTCAAGTGCCGCTGAGAAAGCGGGTATTGACTTTGATCAGGAAATTCTGAACCTTCAGGTGCCAACCCATAGATTGCCCAAAGAGTTGGTTTATATCCCGATCCTGAGTCTATATGGTTTCCTTTTCATGATTCAACTGCGGCGAAAGAAAAAGCTAGAGTCCCCGGCAATCTCCGCTTGATGAATGCAGTATAAGTGCTCTCTCTGCTGATTATGCTATGCTTAGAGGAGAGGGTTGTAGGCAACGATAATTTGATGAAAGGAGGCCACTATGAATTTTCAAATGAATAAAATTCTTGTTGCCAAGGATTTGAGTAAAGGTTCCTCAAGAGTTATTCGGTATGCGTTGGAGTTAGGTTGTAAATTTCATGCGCAGGTGCACGTTCTGCACGTCATGCCAACCGTCGATTCATCGGTTCTCAACCGAGTGGCTCTGACTATGGGGGCAGATACACTGGCAAAGTTTAATGCCTTGAATGAAGCCGATCTTGCTGAGAAGACGCGTGTGCAGTTAGATGAGATTATCAAGACTGAGACGGAACTGATGGCGGAAGATCATGTTAATCCTCCCCAAATTGAGGTTCATCACGGCGATCCAACCTCCATGATTCTGGCGGTCGCAGATCGTCTGGATGTTGATATGATTATCTTGGGAAGTCATAGCAAAGGGAAGCTGCATTACGCTTTTCTGGGAAGTGTCGCGGAGAAGGTCCTCAGAAAAACGAACCGGACCGTTACAATTGTTCCACCGAGGTAGAACGGTCGATCTAAACCGGTATTCACTAATGTTTTGCCCCGCTGGAATCTTTCAGCGGGGTTTTTCTTTAAACTAATTATTTGATTGACAGTTCTGTTTTGGAATGTAAATATTTTTACAAATTCAGTCATATATAGATTATCCAACCAATCAGGGAGAAATATCATGAGTGATTATCAAAAACGTGAAGCTGCTGTCTTATTTAAAGGGAATCCGTCGACTTTACTGGGGCCAGAAATAAAAGTGGGGGATTCTGCTCCCGATTTCCGGGTTGTCGATAATGGCTTACAGCCAGTTACTTTGGCGACTGATGCTGGAAAGGTTCGCTTAATTACCGTTGTTCCTTCCTTGGATACGCCGGTTTGTGATGCCATGACCCGGCACTTCAATCAGGATGTCTCTTCACTGCCGGATAGTGTCGTTGTTTATACGATTAGTGTCGATCTTCCCTTTGCACAAAAACGCTGGTGTGGTAATGCGGGAATAGACAAGGTACAGACCCTCTCCGATTATCAAGACCGTTCGTTTGGGCTGAACTACGGACTGTTGCTGGAAGGATTGAAGCTGCTGGCAAGAGCTGTTTATGTCATCGATAAGAATGATAAGGTCGCTTATGTAGAACTGGTGCCAGAAGTGACTTCAGAGCCAAACTATGTTGCTGCCTTGGAAGCGGTAAAAAAACTTCTTTAATTAGACCAAAAGACAATTCAGGTTAAAAAACGCCCTTGAAAGATATGCTTTCAAGGGCGTTTTTTTAATAGGGGCGGCGAGCGTCAGTGGATATTTTGGTTTCGCCAAGACTTCTTTCTACCGGATAACGTAACTTGGCGACCAGATTTTGGATCTCTTGCGGCGGTTCCGGGGTGATTCTGGAAACGAAGTACATCAATATGAAATTGATCATCATGCCGACAGTGCCAATCCCTTCTGGTGAAATTCCAAACCACCAGTGTTCAGGTTTGTTGGCTCCCGGGTTGAGAAATTTGAAATAAACAATATAAACGGTCGTAATGCTGATTCCAGCGATCATCCCAGTCATGGCACCATAGACGTTTGTCTTTTTCGAAAAAATGCCCATGATGATGACAGGGAAAAAAGAGGCTGCAGCCAGACCGAAAGCAAAGGCGACAACTTGAGCGACAAAGCCGGGAGGAAATATTCCGAACAGTCCCGCCACGACGACAGCCCCAGCTGCCCCACAACGAGCCCACAGGAGTTCCCCCTTTTCAGACATGCTTGGCATCAGCACCCCTTTCATCAGGTCGTGTGAGATCGAAGCAGAAATAACCAACAGCAGTCCGGCTGCGGTTGATAGGGCTGCCGCGAGTCCACCAGCAGCAACCAGAGCAATAACCCAGTTAGGAAGGCGAGCAATTTCAGGATTAGCCAGAACCATGATGTCACGATCAATATAGATCTCATTGGGATCAGCTGTAACAAGATTGGAAACCATCGCTTGTCCGAATGAACCTTTGTAACCTGTATATTTGGGTTTTCCGGTGAAAGAATGTCCTGAGCCATACTGCATGATTCCGTCGCTATTTTTGTCGACCCAGGCAATCAATCCTGTCTCTTCCCAGTTTTTAAACCACTGAGGTGCGTGATCATACCTGACATTGTGGACTGTTTTAATAAAGTTGGTTCGGGCGAAGGCGGCCACTGCCGGAGCTGCAGTATAGAGTAAAACAATAAAAAACAACGCCCACCCTGCAGAGGCTCGGGCATCTCTTATTTTGGGGACGGTAAAGAAACGAATGATGACATGAGGAAGTCCGGCGGTTCCAAACATAAGAGCGATAACGATAAAGAAGAGATCGATCTTTGGCCGGTTTCCCGACGTGTATTGGGTGAGGCCCAAGTCTTGATGAAGGCCGTCAAGGACATCTAACAGATATTTCCCTTGAGTCGAGGCGTCATGGAGAATTTCTGCTCCACCGGCACTAATGGTGCTGCCAAAGCCAAGAGCCGGGAAGGGGTTGTTGGTCAACATGATAGAGATATAAATGGCGGGAATCATGTACGCAACCATCAAGACGCAATACTGTGCGACCTGAGTGTAGGTGACCCCTTTCATCCCACCGAGCACTGCATAAAAAAAGACGATACACATGCCGATAACGACACCGGTATTGATTGGAACATTGAGAAATCGGGAGAAGACGACGCCGACTCCACGCATTTGCCCGGCGACATAGGTAAAGGAGATAAACATAGCGCAGAGAAGGGAAATGATCCGGGCACTCTGCGAGTCGTAACGATCGCCGATAAACTCAGGGACAGTGAACTTCCCGTATTTTCTCAGATAGGGGGCAATAAGCATGGCAAGTAAGACGTAGCCGCCGGTCCAGCCCATAAGGTACATGGAACCATCACGGCCCATGAAAGAGATCAGCCCTGCCATGGAGAGAAATGAGGCGGCAGACATCCAGTCGGCTCCTGTCGCCATGCCATTGAGGACGGGATGAATTGTCCGTTCTGCAGTGTAAAAAGCGCCCGTGGATACTGCTCGGGCGCGAATGGCAACGAGAATGTAGATAAAGAAGGTGACACCAACAAGAATCCACGTCCAGGTTGTAATACTCATGGCCGGTTTTCCCTTTGGTGGTGGTTCGATGTGTTTGCGTCTCTGGTCTTTAGAATCATATCCTTACCAGTCATTTTGCCAGTGCTCCTGACATGATTAATCTTCAAAGACGTTATATTGACGATCCAATCTGTTCATTAATAGGACATAGGCAACAATCAGCATGCAGAAAATTACTTCGGCGCCTTGATTGGCAAACCAAAATCCCAAAGGGAAACCAAAAATCTTGAGTGTATCTAATTGATCAACCAAGACGATACCAAACAGATATGAGACGCAGAACCAGATTGACAAAAGGATGCCAATATATTTCAGGTTCTTCTTCCAGTAATCTTGTAGTTCATGCTCTCTGGTCATATCGCTGCCGCCAAATAATTGGGTCAGAGTGTCACTGGTGACTCAGTTTGAATTCTATCCCTTTGGTTAGCTGACTATTTTGGAGAAATGCCTTTTGGTTGAATCCTGTAATTTACTGGCAACCCTGAACGCTTCTTTTAATAAGTCTTGTTCATTTTTCGTCAATGCGTACGGATCGAGGTAGTGGGTCGGGAATTTCCCTTGATCCGTCAACTCGATCTCATTGCGCAGGCGCAAGAAGGTGAATGCTTCAAAGGCAGCCTTGATATGGTCTGCTGTTTCAAGGTTGAAGACCTTGAGTTTAACCAACTGATCAATTCTCTCTGTGGTCGTGGTTGCTTCAACCTGTTTTTCCAGAAGGAACATGCGCACACAGTCAACAATAAAGATACTGCCTGCTTGTTTGATGGAAAGTTTCCCTTTGTGCTTTGGTTCCTTTTCCAGAGAGAATCTGCCGATCAAACTCAATGGCACCTTGTGTTTAAAGTCAAGTTCCATCATGTGATAAAGGAAAATCGGATGTTTTTTTATCTCAGCGAAAACAATTTCACGCAGGTCATGGCACAGAGATGCTTCACCGACGATAGGCATAAAATCCAGAAAGATTGAAGAATAGCGAACTTTTTGCGCCTCAGGAACACGGATCCAGTCGGATATACGTTCTTGCCAGTCTTTTAAGCGACCGCGCCACAAGGGGTTGTTAACCATGACGTCACCATCGCAGCGCGGGTAACCAATACGGGCGAGGGCAGCGACAAGTTTGTCGGCGAAAGGGACAAAGAAGGCATCAACTTCTTCCTTTTTTTCATCAGGGAAATCTTCATAGATAAAACCATTATCTTGATCTGGTCCCAAAAGCATCTCTTTGCGACCACCGCTGCCCATGATGATAAAACAAAATTTGATCTCAGGTTGTTCGTGCCCTTGTCGTTTCATTTCAGCAAGGACAATGTCGTGACAGCGTTGGATGATGCGGTGATGAATATAGGAGATGATCTCCATCGTTTCAATGTGTGAGCGGTTTTCACTCAACAATGCTCGAGCGACTTTGACAAGTTCAACCCGTGCAGAGATCAAATCTTCAACCGTTCGTGCCTTGCTGATATTGCCAATCAGTAGCATGGATTTCTGGCTGCGGAACTTCATCAGGTCTTGGAGGGTGACAATACCGACAATTTCATCCTGATCCAGAATCGGCATATGCTTGATTTTGTGCCCGATCATGAATGTTGCTGCTTCATACATGAACGTTTCAGGAGCCATTGTATGGGGTTTCGGAGTCATGACCGTTGCCGCACTGGATGTTTCGCAATCTGAAGATTCTCGGGCGAGAACTTTCGCCACCAGATCATGCTCGGTGATGATGCCGGTTAATTTATTCTTTTTGTCGCACACCAATGCGGAACTGATCCCCCGTTCAATCATCTTCCTGGCAATCTCCCGGATTGATGTTTCCGCAGTACAGGTCACTGTTTTTGTTGACATGATCTCAGAAAGCCTCTTTTTAAAAGGGTAGGCTTCCATTTGTGTAAGAGTATTTTCAGCGTGATGATTGACCATGTCTGAGTAAAGATTGCGCACGCGGGAGTAAATCGCTTTATTAAAAAACTCGGTAATGTGAGGGTAATTTTCTGAAATTTTTGTGAGAAGCTTCCCTGGAATCAGGTAGCAGACACTCTCTTTTGCTGCTCGCGCTCCAGCGGAGTAGCCTTCATCGGTAAAGATGGGGGTGCCACCAAAAAAGGCGCCGGCTTTACGGTAATCGACAATCATTTCGACCCCGCCAGGGGTCTGGGCGACAATTTCGACTAACCCCGATTTAATCACATAGAGGAATCCGGTGGGATCGCTGTGTTGGTGAAAAATATGCGTCTGAGCTGGAAATGTTTTGGTCTCTGCAACCTGATTAAGCTCTGTGAAGATTTCTTCAGGTAGTTCATTGAATGGTTCGGTTTCCCGTAGAGTATTGATGAGTCCCATGGATATTCCTATCTCGCTTGTTAGATTAATGAGATTTCTCCCAACGGAAAAGGCTTCCATGAGAAAGCCTTTCGTGAGCTAGAGGACAATATCATAATCATGGTGCTGTTAGGAAGGTTTGTCTTTCATCATTTCGTTCAACTGCTGACGGGATCTTTTTTTCTGCCCAGTTTGATGGGGTGCGCTTGAAAGCGGATGATCAAATCGGCGATAATTTTTCCCCAAATGGTCATCCCGGCGATCGCGCTCCAGGTTTCGTAACTTTGAAAGGGGCCGATGGGAATCCCTGTGGAGATCCAGAACGGAACGCCAATAATAATCCAAGTGACTATCCCACCACAAACAAGATTGAGCAGGCCGACAACCACCGCCCATCTCTTTGGGTTTGCCGGTGGTAGCCCGTTCTTCAAGGCGACTTCAGCGTAATTTTTTTTGATGAAGATGCGCCATACTCGTCGTAACCAGAAAAAAGACATGGGGAACAGAGCGAGAAAAAGTAACCAGGTCAGTATAACGCCAATATCCAAAACCATTTTTAACTCCTGAGTCAGTAGTTTTTAAATTTTTTATCCGTGCTTGGTGTGGCGATCAAGATGATTCAGTATCTGCCTGTTGTTTGCGTATCTAAAAAAGTCCCGCCAGCTGGACTGGCGGGACCAAGTCGTCAAGCGTTTGCTGATCGCATTAAACTAAGTTTTTCAGTGGGCTCCATCAACCGCTTTTGAGCCACGTGGAATGCGAACATCTTCAACCATTTGAGCGATGTGCTCTGGGACTGGTGGAGTCATATTCTTGACCGCAAAGGCAACAGCGAAGTTAACAATCGCGCCGATGGCACCGAAGGCATTTGGAGAAATGCCAAAGAAGAAATTCGCTTTACCACCAAATAGACCAAGGAATTCTGTCCCCTTGATGAAGAAGAGCCCCTTGTGAGCAAAAACATACAGCATGGTAATGCCGAGACCTGATAACATACCGGCGATGGCGCCTTCTTTGTTCATAGTTTTGCTGAAGATACCCATCATCAAACAAGGGAAAATTGAGCTGGCTGCTAGGCCAAAGGCAATAGCAACGGTTCCGGCAGCAAAACCTGGAGGGTTGAGCCCCAGATAACCAGCGACCACGATGGAGCAGGCCATGGCGATTTTACCGGCCATAAGTTCCTGACTTTCAGTCATATCTTTGAACCAGATGTTCTTGAAGAGGTCATGAGAGATTGCCGAGGAGATTGCCAGCAGCAGTCCCGCAGCAGTAGACAGGGCAGCAGCAAGACCACCGGCAGCAACCAGAGCGATAACCCAGTTGGGCAGCAGTGCAATTTCAGGGTTTGCAAGAACCATGATATCCTGGTTGACTTTAAGCTCGCTACCTTTCCATCCCGCAGCTGCAACTTTGGCTTGAAAGGCAGCATCCTTGGAATTTTCATTGTAATACTGAACCCGGCCGTCACCATTTTTATCTTCAAACTTCAGCAGGCCGGTGACTTCCCAACGATTCATCCAAGCGGGGCGAGTCTCGTAAACAATACTGCTTTCCGGTGCAAATAGATCCCCGTTGTCCTCAAGAACTGCGGTATTAACAGTTGCATGCAGGTTCAAACGTGCCATAGCAGCGACAGCCGGAGCGGTGGTGTAAAGAAGAGCGATGAAAATCAGAGCCCAACCTGCCGAGTAACGTGCGTCTTTAACTGTAGCAACTGTAAAGAAGCGCATAATAACGTGAGGGAGTCCGGCAGTACCGATCATCAGTGATACCGTGTAGACAAACATATTGAGCATGCTGCCTGGAAGTTGAGTTGTGTATTTGCCGAAACCTAGCCCGGTCACGACTTCATCCAGTTTGCTTAACAAGCTTACTCCGGTGTGACCAAATTCGGAACCCAGCCCCAGTTGTGGGATGGGGTTGCCGGTCAAGTGCATGGAGATAAAGATCGCAGGTACAGTGTAGGCAAGGATGAGAACACAATATTGAGCAACCTGAGTGTAGGTAATTCCTTTCATGCCACCAAAAACAGCATACAGGAAAACAATACCCATACCAATGTAGATACCTGTTGAGTTGGAAACGCCCAGGAAACGGGAAAATGCAACCCCAACGCCGGTCATCTGGCCAATGATATAGGTGCCGGATGCGGCCAGCAGACAGAGGACGGCGACTACGCTGGCACCTTTGGAATAGTAGCGGGTTGAGACGAACGCCGGTACAGTAAACTTACCGAACTTGCGCAAGTACGGAGCCAGCAGCATCGCCAACAGCACGTATCCACCAGTCCAACCCATCAGGAATAATGCACCACCAAAACCCATATTGGCGATGAGGCCGGCCATGGAGATAAAGGACGCTGCTGACATCCAGTCAGCACCGATTGCCATACCGTTAACGACTGGACCAACATTGCCACCAGCAGAATAAAATTCACTTGTGCTTCCCGCGCGAGCCCACACTGCAATGCCGATGTAGATGGCAAAGGTGATCCCGACAACGAGATATGTCATAGCTTGTAATCCCATATTCTAATTCCTCCCTAGTCTTCGTGAACGTCGTATTTTTCGTCGAGTTTTCCCATCATTTTTGCGTAGATGAAAATCATCGCGATAAAACAATACATAGCCCCTTGATGGGCGAACCAGAACCCGAGTGGGTAGCCGCCGAGTGAAATATTGTTGAGTGCTGGAGCAAATAGAATTCCACAGCCATAAGAAACTAGAAACCAGACAATCAGAATGTTTCTGACCAGAGCCAATGTTTCTTTCCAATACGCGATACTACTGTTGTCCGTCATAAAAAATCCTCCTCACAAAAAGATGAATGTTACTCCCTGAAGTTAAGATTGAAATGATGAGCTTTATGCTTCGCTTTCTGTTCAGAATCTTGCTGTCTTCTTCGTTTTCCTCCTTTCAAAAGAAACCTATCTGTTTATTTTTCTATACATAAAAGAGTGGTGTTAGATGGCCACCCGACCTTTTGACTTTCGCTATTTAATGCATATTCATGGGATGCTTCTGGGGGCGTAAACGTTGTAGCCCAGTTGTGCTGAAATCATTTCCCCTGTTGCCTTTAGGGCTGGCAACAACTCTCTGTTAATTCGACTTTCATCGGTGCGGAAGCTTGGTGCGATCAGCGTGAGACAGCCAGCAAGGATTTTGTCTGACTTAAATAACGGAACAGCCATGCATGTACTCCCTTCACCAACACCGTTGTTATCGATGCAGTAGCCCTGCTTGCGGCAGCGGCTAATCTCAGCTAGTAGTTCAGGATGGTCTGTTGTTCGTGGGGCGTATGCTTCATTAAACGCCAGGATAATTTTCCCGGCGGCACATTGTTGTAAGGGGAAGCGCTGGTTGGTCAGCGGTATTACTTTAACTTTCTGAGCACTGTCCAGCATCTCTAAGAACAGCGCTTCGTTATCTCTCTGGATGACAAGGTACGCTGTTTCATTACACCGTCGTACCAGTTGTGCCATTGCGGGTTTCGCTTTGCGCAGCAGGGACATTTTGGAGAGCAGCTTCTGGCTGACTTCAAATGCTGACAGCCCAAGCTCGTATTCTCCTGTAGAGCTACCGCGCTGGACATACCCGTGATTTTCGAATGTTGCCATCATTCTGAACAGGCTGGCCTTAGTCATGTCCAGACGCTGACTCAGTTGTGCCAGACTGCAACCGCTCTCCTCGTCTGCCAGAGCTTCGAGAAGATGCAGGGCATTTTCTACGGATCTGATGTTATAGGAGTCTTTTGCTCGACCTGGCATCTAGTCCGGCACCTTTTAGTCAATTGTAAACAGGAGATTCATTTTAGCAACTTTTAACCTTTAATTAATTTAGGATGTTGAAACAATAATACGCTGTTATAAACATGTCAATACGCTTTTTTGTTATTGGGCTACCACTGGAGGATTCAGTGGCTCTGTAGCAGGGGTGATCCTTGCTAGTTAATCGTCTAACATACTAAAAATAAATAATAAAACCCTGAGAGCATGTTTGCTTTAAATTAGTATAACAGTGTTTAAAAAAAAGTTTAGATGCCATGTTTTGTTAGGCAAGGACGTTTTTTTTTGGATTTGTCTTGTTGCTATGAAAAAAAATAAGGTTTTATCTAGGGTTATTCAACTTTTATGCGCTGGTAAAAAGATTGTCAGAAATACTGACTGTACATTTTTATCAAATATCGTTCTATTTCTTTGTTAAGGCGGTTTTGTGCTGATTTAGGCCACAATCATTTTTCAGGAAGCGGTGCTGTGGGGGGGGGGCAATTCTGTTGTTCGATGCCGTTTGAGGCTGCAGCTGAACTTGACTTGACTTGTGCGATAGTGTTAAGAGAATTCACTTTTACAAAGGTTTATAATTCCTATGTGTTTCCCATCTCAAGCGGACTTTTGTCAGTTAGCAAAGCAAGGCAATCTTATCCCTGTATACCGTGAAATTTTAGCGGATATGGAGACCCCTGTTTCTGCATTTCGTAAGATAGATGACGGACAGACCGCATTTTTACTCGAATCCATTGAAGGGGGCGAAAAGTGGGCTCGCTACTCTTTTCTCGGGACTGGACCGGCGCGGGTGTTTCGTTGCCGGGATCAGTACTATGAGGTTCGCTATGAAGGACGGCTTGAGGAATCAGGCCAAGTCGATGATCCGCTGAATAAGCTCCGAGACCTGATGGCTGTTTATCAACCTGTTGAGTTGGATGGGTTGCCGCGTTTCTTCGGCGGTGCGGTTGGTTATCTTGGTTATGATATGGTCCGTTTTGTTGAAGATCTTCCCGATAACAACCCACGTCAGATAGATGGCTGGGACGCTTGTTTTATGTTCACTGAGCGACTGTTGATTTTTGACAATATGCGTCAGAAAATGAAGTTGGTCTACAATGTTCACCTGCCGGAACATGAGGATGCTACTACAGCATACCAGCGTGCGCAGCAGCAGATTGAGCACATGTTAACCCTGTTGCGACGCCCGTTGCAGCCCGCAGACGAAAACCATAATGGCGATGGGTGTCAGGAGCTTGAGACCAATTTCAGCAAAGAAAACTTCAAGCGGGCCGTTGAGCGATGTAAAGATTATATCCGCGCCGGAGATATTTTTCAGGTTGTCATTTCACAACGGTTTTCCGGAAAGCTACAGAGTGATCCCTTTGATATCTATCGTGCACTGCGGACCATCAATCCTTCCCCTTATATGTTCTTTCTTCGCTTTGGAGAATCGATTGTTGTCGGCGCATCACCTGAAGTCCTGGTGCGTAAAGAGGGACGTCAAGTCGATGTTCGGCCTATCGCCGGAACTCTACCTCGCGGGGAGACGGCGGCAGAGGACCTGGCTCTGGAGCAACAATTGCTTGGTGATCCCAAGGAGCGTGCTGAACATATTATGCTGGTTGACTTGGGGCGCAACGATGTTGGTCGGGTTGCTGTTGGCGGAACGGTTGAGGTGAGTGAGTTGATGGTGGTTGAGCGCTATTCTCACGTCATGCATATTGTCTCTAACGTGCGTGGGCAATTACGCCCCGATCTTGATTGCTTCGATGTTTTTAGGGCGGCATTTCCTGCTGGAACCCTCTCAGGGTCACCTAAAATCAGAGCGATGGAAATCATCGATGAGCTGGAACCTGCCCGGCGTGAAGTTTATGGCGGGGCTGTCGGTTACTTTTCCTTTAGTGGTAATATGGATCTGGCTATTGCGATTCGAACGCTACAGATTGAGAAGGATATGCTTTATCTGCAAGCTGGTGCCGGGATTGTCGCTGATAGTGACCCGGAGATGGAGTACCAGGAAACCTTAAATAAAGCCCGTGGTGCCAGACGTGCCATTGAGATGGCAAACCGCGGCCTCATATAGGACACTCGGACCATGTTGTTAATGATCGATAACTATGATTCTTTTACCTATAATTTAGTTCAATACTTTCTTGAGCTTGGTGAAGAGGTTGAAGTGATCAGAAACGATAAGTTGACTGTGGATGACATTGAAACTCTGGCTCCAGAGCGATTGGTCATCTCTCCTGGACCATGTACGCCAAACGAGGCGGGGATTTCAGTTGCAGCGATCCAGCGGTTTGCTGGCAAAATCCCGCTTCTGGGTATCTGTCTGGGACATCAGGCGATCACTGAAGCTTTTGGCGGCAAAGTGGTGCGAGCAGATCGGTTAATGCATGGGAAGACCAGCCCTATTGAACATGATGGTCGTGGTCTTTATCAGGGGCTTCCGAACCCCTTTACTGCGACCCGTTACCACTCTTTAATTGCGGAACGGGAGAGCTTCCCTGCTGTTTTACAGGTGACCGCGTGGACTGCGGAGGGAGAAATTATGGGCCTGCAACATCAAAATTTGCCGGTTTGGGGGGTACAATTTCATCCTGAATCAATTTTGACCACGGTGGGGATGGATCTGTTGAATAATTTTCTCACGATGACCCGATCAGGAGTTTGAGGCGATGATTAAAGAGGCGATAGCAAAATTAGTTGAACGGCAAAATTTGAGCGAACCGGAAATGATCGATGCCATGAATCAGATCATGGGTGGTGAGGCGACTGCAGCACAAATTGGCGCATTTGTTACTGCGCTGCGGATGAAGGGGGAGACGATCCCCGAAATTGTTGGTGCGGCAAAGGTTATGCGGGCACGCGCGACACCCATCCAGGTTGGTGATGTGCTTGATATTGATCGCGATGATATTAATGTTGATCGGGAGACGATCCTCGATACTTGTGGCACCGGAGGCAGCGGCACCAAAAGCTTCAACATCTCCACAACGGTTGCTATTGTCGTTGCTGCGTGCGGCGCGAAGGTTGCCAAGCACGGTAATCGCAGTGTCTCTTCTTCCTGCGGTAGCGCAGATGTCTTAGAGAAGCTTGGTGTGAAGCTCGATATCTCACCGGAACAGGTGACCGAATCCATTGAAAAGACGGGAGTCGGTTTCTTGTTTGCTCCTGCTCTTCATGGCGCGATGAAGTATGCGATCGGACCACGGCGGGAAATCGGCATTCGCACAATCTTCAATATCCTTGGTCCACTGACCAATCCTGCTGGCGCTGATCGTCAGGTTTTAGGGGTGTTCAGTCGAGATCTGGTTGAGCCTCTGGCACAGGTGCTGTTAAATCTAGGCTGTCGGCGTGGTTTTGTTGTTCATGGTGTCGATGGGATGGATGAGATCACTCTGACCGGTGCCACTTTGGTGGCCGCAATTAGTGGTCATAGCATTGAAGTGCAAACCGTTGAGCCTGAGCAATTTGGTTTTAAACGATGCCGTCTGGAAGATCTTCAGGGAGGAGACGCCGATCAGAATGCAGAAATTGTTAACGCCGTCCTCTCGGGCAAACCGGGGCCAACACTCGATATCGTTCTGCTCAATAGTGCTTATGCCTTGGTTGCCTCTGGTTTGTCGACGGATATTGATGCCGGAATCGAAAAAGCTCGACAGGCGATTGAGACGGGTCGTGCCAAGGCAACTCTTGACGCTTTGATACGGATAACCAACCAATGATTCTTGACCAAATCCTCCAGACTAAGCGTGTCGAAATCGCTGCTGATCGGCTCCGTCAACCACTGCGAGAATTGAAAAAAAAGTTAGCCACCGTCGATCCAGTGCGCGGCTTCGCCAGGCATTTGCGACAATCGTCATTGTCGGGGACGGCGGTTATCGCTGAGGTAAAAAAGGGTTCTCCGTCAAAAGGGATTATCCGTGAAGATTTTGATCCCGTTGACATCGCTCGAAGTTATGAACGCTCTGGAGCCAGCTGCCTCTCCGTTTTAACTGATTTCGAATATTTCTACGGTTCGCTGGATTATCTAGGTATGATCCGGAGACAGGTTGATCTCCCTCTGTTGCGTAAAGACTTCATTGTCGATCCCTATCAAATTTATCAGGCCCGAGTCGCTGGTGCCGATGCGATCCTTCTGATCGCCGCAGCTCTGGATGATGGACGGCTGTTGGAGTTGGCAGAACTGGCGACTGAGCTGGAACTCGATACTCTGCTAGAGGTGCATAATGGCGCTGAGCTGGAGCGGGCACTGCAGTTGCCTGTTGATTTGATCGGCATTAATAATCGCAACCTGAAAAACTTTGTAACGGATTTGGGGGTGACCGAAAGCCTCGCCGGGAAAATTCCGCGCCAACAGGTAGCGGTGGCTGAAAGTGGCATTCATAACCGGGCGGATATCGAACGTCTGCAGCGGTCTGGAGCCGGAGCTTTTTTAATCGGTGAAAGTCTCATGCGGGAAAAAGATATCGAAGCAAAATTACGTTCATTGTTAGGAAAAGCATAGGGTCTATGGCGATCACCCGAGTTAAGATTTGCGGAATTACCAACCTTGAAGATGCTCTTTCCGCTGTTGCCGCTGGTGCGGATGCTCTCGGATTTGTTTTTTATCCAAACAGTCCACGTTATATCAGTCCTGAGAAGGCGAAAGATATTACCTCCGCTTTGCCCCCCTTTGTGACCACTGTTGGTCTGTTTGTCAATGCCAGCTCCGCAACAATCCTGCAGGTTATGCAAACTGCAGGGTTGGGTGTTGTCCAACTGCATGGTGATGAAACCGCTGAAGCCTGTGTCTTGGCCCCATATCCTGTTATTAAGGCTGTCCGTGTTCGGGGTGCCGATTCTCTCGCGGGGGTAGAAAAATTTAAGGTCTCAGCATTGCTTCTGGATGCTTGGAGCGAAAAGCATTATGGTGGTAGCGGCGAGAGCTTCGACTGGCAACTAGCAAAACAGCTGACCGGAGGGAGCCCGCTGATTTTAGCTGGCGGGTTAACTCCCGCAAATGTCGCAGAGGCTATCAGGGTGGTCCACCCTTACGCTGTCGATGTCTCGAGTGGCGTGGAAAAGCGCCCCGGCTACAAAGATCCCGATAAGGTTCATAAATTTATTCAACAAGTGAGAGAAGTATGAATTATCAATATCCCGATGAGCGTGGTCATTTTGGTCAGTACGGTGGGCGTTATGTTGCAGAAACCCTGATGCCGGCATTGCTGGAGTTGGAGCAGGCTTACGCTGAAGCGAGACAAGATCCTGAGTTTCAGCGGGAGATTGATTACTATTTAAAGCATTATGTCGGTCGCCCAAGTCCACTCTATTTTGCCGAACGGCTTACCAACGAATTAGGCGGAGCGAAAATTTATCTCAAGCGGGAAGATTTGAATCATACTGGGGCCCACAAGGTTAATAACACTGTGGGGCAGATTCTGCTGGCGCGGCGGATGGGGAAGAAGAAGGTTATTGCTGAAACCGGTGCCGGTCAACACGGTGTCGCGACAGCGACTGTTGCTGCGCTGTTTGGGATGGAGTGCGAAGTCTTCATGGGCAAGGAAGATATCCGCCGGCAGTCATTGAATGTCTACCGGATGAAACTTCTTGGGGCAAAAGTCATCGAAGTCACCAGTGGAACAGCGACCCTAAAAGACGCTATGAACGATGCCTTGCGCCATTGGGTGACCCATGTCCGAGACACTTTTTATGTGATTGGGACGGTTGCCGGCCCCCATCCTTATCCTTTGCTGGTGCGTGATTTTCAATCGGTTATCGGTATCGAAGCCAAACAGCAGTTGCAGGAAGCTGAAGGTTGCTTGCCTGATGTGGCGGTAGCTTGTATTGGTGGAGGGTCTAATGCCATGGGATTGTTCTATCCCTTTATTGACGATCTTTCCGTCCAACTTCTCGGGGTGGAAGCGGCCGGGTTTGGTGTGGCAACAGGTAAGCATGCTGCTTCAATCTCAGCGGGGTCTCCGGGGGTTCTGCATGGGAATAAAACTTATCTATTGCAGGACGATGACGGCCAGATCCAACATGCCCATTCCATTTCTGCTGGCCTTGATTACCCAGGGGTCGGTCCAGAGCATGCTCATTTGAACGACATTGAAAGGGCACAATACGTATCAGTTACTGACGATGAAGCGTTACATGCTTTTCATCAATTGACTCGTCTGGAAGGGATCATCCCGGCACTTGAAAGTGCTCATGCCATAGCCCAGGTGATAAAACTTGCACCAACTCTAGGAGCCGATAAGATTATCTTAGTTAACTTGTCGGGACGTGGGGATAAAGATATTCATACAGTTGCAGAATCTTCAGGAGTTGAGTTGTTATGAAATTTACCGAGTTAAATCTTCCGGATGTGGTCCAACAAGGGATCAACGATACGGGGTTCGAATCTCTGACTCCCGTCCAGGAAGAGTCAATCCCGCTGGCCTTGGCGGGCAAAGATGTCGCAGCTCAGGCGCAGACAGGTACGGGGAAAACCGCGGCCTTTCTGGTCTCCCTTTTTTGCCGTTTGCTTGAGAACCAGAACAGTACCAGTCATAATCCCCGTGCTTTGGTGATGGCTCCGACGCGTGAACTTGTCGTCCAGATCTGCAAGGACGCTGAGCTGCTTGGCCGGCATACAGGCCTCAAAGTCCAACCTATCTTTGGGGGAGTTGATTACGAAAAGCAACGTCAGGCCCTCAAAGACGGCGTCGATATTATTGTCGCGACCCCGGGCCGCCTGATCGATTATGCCAAGCAGAAGGTGTTTTCCATGCACCGCGTTGAGGCTTTGGTGATCGACGAGGCTGATCGCATGTTTGATATGGGCTTCATTAAGGACTTGCGCTATATTTTGCGGAAGCTACCCCCGTTTGAAAAACGGCAAACAATGCTTTTTTCTGCAACCTTATCGGGGCAGGTGATGGAGCTTGCTTATGAGTTTATGGACCTCGCCGAGCGGGTTGAGATCGCTCCGGATCAGGTCTCGGCCGAAGGGATTGAGCACATTCTCTACCATGTATCACGGAGTGAGAAGTTTGCCTTGCTCCTTGGTTTGCTGAAACGAGAAGCTGAGCCAGGCCGGGTTATGTTGTTTGTCAATACCAAGGTCGAAGCTGAGCGTCTGTGTGGCCTGTTGTTGGCGAATGATATCGCCAGTGCGGTGTTGTCTGGCGATATCCCACAAAAAAAACGGATGCGGATTCTGGATCAATTCAAGCTTGGCAGCCTGACTCATCTGGTTGCTACCGATGTGGCATCCAGGGGGATTCATATTGATAACGTGACCCACGTGATCAATTATGACCTTCCTCAGGATCGGGAAGATTATGTCCATCGCATCGGCCGGACCGCAAGGGCGGGAGCGATTGGTCGGGCGATCAGCTTTGCTGATGAAGAGATGGTCTATGTCCTAGACGAGATCGAGGCTTATCTTGGTTTTAAAATTCCCAGTGAAATGCCCCAGGATGAAGATTTCTGCTTTACTTACAAGCGCGCCCAGCCAAAGCGGAAACGTCCTCCTGTGGAGAAGCCTGCTGCCGGGAAAAGAAAGCGTAAGCGGCCACGGCGTCGTCCGGCCGGGAAATCAAGAGCAGCGGCTCCAAAAGATTGAAGTTTGTTGGTGATACAAGAAAAGCATTGAAAACAGAGACGGTAATCAATTAGACTCATAATTTCGGGTCAATGCGATTAAGTATATTTTTTTAATAGACGTAAAGAAATGGCAACGATGTCACGAATTGAAGCAACTTTTGCAGCATTAAGGCAACGTCAGGAAACGGCGTTGATCCCGTTTATAACTGCGGGTGATCCCGATTTAAAAGTGGCGGCAGAAATTATTTTAACTTTAGTTGACGCTGGAGCTGATTTAATTGAACTGGGAGTCCCTTTTTCTGATCCAATGGCTGATGGCCCGACGATTCAGGCGTCTTCAGAGCGAGCTCTTGCTGCAGGGACGACCCTTTCCGGGGTGCTCCAGCTAGTCGCGGAAGTGCGCAAAAAGACCGCAGTTCCATTGATTTTGATGGGGTATTATAATCCGGTTTTTTGCTATGGCGTTGAGCGCTTTGTTCGGGATGCCGTGGCTGCCGGTGTTGATGGGCTGCTTCTGGTTGATTTGCCCCCAGAGGAGGCCGCAGAAATAAGTCCTCTGTTGCATGAATCAGGGGTTGCCCTGATTACCCTCTTGGCACCGACCACACCACGGGAAAGAATGCAGCGCTTGGCGGCAGTTGCCGAGGGGTATCTCTATTACGTGTCGATGACTGGAGTGACCGGGGGACAAAAAATTTCTCCAGAGGATATCCGGCTCGCCGTAGACGATCTGAAGGGGATGACGAATGTCCCCGTGGGGGTTGGTTTTGGCATTACAACCGTGGCGGATGCGTGTGCGGTTGGAACTTTTGCTGATGGGGTTGTTGTCGGCAGTGCGTTGGTTAAGATTATTGAAAAATATGGAAAAAGTGAAGAGTTGCTGCCCGAGGTTGCAAAGTTTGTTGCTGAACTCAAAGGTGGTCTGACCGCCCTCACCAGTTAAGCGCGAGATTATTTTGAGCATTTATCTTTGAGCGCAAACAAAAAGGATGTTTCATGGCTTGGTTTCGTAAAAAAACAGCGTTGACAGCTTCTACTGTGAAAAAGTACGTCCAGGTTCCTGAAGGGGTCTGGACCAAATGTAAAAACTGTCAGGAAATTATCTACGCCAAGGAAGTTCAACGTAATTTGAACGTCTGTCCTAAGTGCGACTACCACTTCCGCATCGGCGCTCGCGAGAGAATAGCTCTGGTGATTGATGAGGGGACCTTTGTCGAGATGGATGCAAAAATGCGTTCGGTTGATTTTCTCGATTTTAAGGATACAAAAAAATATAAAGATCGAATCAAAGCCGCTGTTAAAAAGGTCGGAGATGGCGATGCGGTGATTTGTGGTGAGGGAAATCTAGACGGGCTGCCAGTTGTCGTCGCGGTGTTTGATTTCGCGTTTATGGGTGGCAGTATGGGATCAGTGGTCGGTGAAAAGATCACGCGAGCGATTGAGAAAGGGTTGGACACCAATGCTCCGGTGTTGATTTTCTCCTCATCGGGTGGTGCGCGAATGCAGGAAAGCATCATGTCTCTGATGCAAATGGCTAAAACCAGTGCCGCTTTAGCGAAACTCAAGGCCGCTGGAGTCCCTTTCCTCTCGGTGCTGACGGATCCGACAACTGGTGGTGTTACTGCCAGTTTTGCTATGCTCGGTGACCTGAATATTGCTGAGCCTCGTGCTCTTATTGGCTTCGCTGGACCACGAGTTATTGAGCAGACCATTCGGCAGACATTACCTGAAGGCTTTCAACGTTCAGAGTATCTGCTGGAACATGGAATGATCGATATGATTATCCCGCGTAAGGAGATGAAGCAGAAACTATCTCAGCTACTGCGAATTTTCACTAAAAAATAAGATCCGATGGCTAACTATCAGGAAAGCCTTGCTTACCTCTATTCCCTGCAGTTTTTTGGGATTAAACTGGGCTTGGAAAATATCCACAAGCTCTTATCCTGCGTCGGCAATCCGCAACAAAGTTTACGGATTATCCATATTGCAGGCACCAACGGCAAAGGCTCAACCGCTGCAGCCCTCGCCAGTATTTTTAATGCGGCTGGGATTTCAGCTGGATTATATACTTCCCCCCACTTGCACAGCTTTACTGAGCGGATCAGGATTGATACCCGACAAATTTCAGAGTCTGACGCGGTTGCTTTGATCGAAGAACTCCGACCGCATGCTGAAGCTTTAAAGGTCACTTTCTTTGAGTTCACTACCGCGATGGCCTTTCTGTACTTTCAGCGTCGTGGGGTTGAATGGGCTATTCTGGAAACGGGGATGGGAGGCAGGCTTGATGCGACCAATGTGGTTCATCCCGAGCTCTGTCTGATTACGCCGATCGCCCTCGATCATAGCGCCTATCTGGGAACAGAATTAGTTCAGGTTGCAGCTGAGAAGGCTGGTATCTGCAAATCTGGTGTTGCGGTGATCAGCGGTTATCAGGAGGTGGAGGTTCAGTCTGTTTTGCGACAACGTGCTGCAGAGCTGGATATCCCCCTATTGGAGTTCGGGGTAGATTATCATTGGCACGGCAAGGGAGATGCTTTTCGGGTGACTGGCGGGCAGCTTCCAGCTGATGCGGTGAAGGTGACTCAAGCAGGTGAGCATCAGCAACAAAACTTTGCTCTGGCCGCCGCCGCGATAGATTATCTTGCGCAAGCAGGTTTAGAGATCAGCGCGGCTGAGATTCAGGCCGGCCTAGACACAGCCTGTTGGCCGGGACGACTCGAATGGCTGGCTGATCGGATTCTTCTGGACGGCGCTCATAACCCCGCCGGAGCTAGAAAGCTGGCTACATACTTACAACAGCAGGGTCTCGGGAACCTCCATCTGATCGTCGGTTGCAAAGCAGGCAAGCAGGCCAATGAGCTCGTTTCAGCGCTGTTGCCGTTTGTCCGTTGTGTCTATGCAACCCAGCCCCCTGTCGATGCTGTCGTGCCAATAGCTGATATTGTTCAACGGGTGCAAGCTACGGGTACGTGGGCGAGAGGATTTGTAGATCCGATCGCAGCCCTTCAGGCGGCACTGGAAGGCCGGTCATCTGATGATATCATTCTTGTGGCGGGCTCACTGTTTTTGGTCGCGGAAATTCGCGCCTTTTTATTGTCGGAGGTCGATTCCCTTGTTATTACCCGATAATCAATCATCTTCTAAATTCTGTTGCTTCTGGTTCGTGTGAAATGGCTGAAAAAGGTCTTTATAAAATTATGTGGTTACGGTCTCTTCTCCTTATTATTCTTATCAGTCATGCTTCCTTGGTTCTGGCTGCCGATTGGAAGCAGGTTGGTGAGTCCGATTTGCCTGTTCAGCTGGAGGCAGATCAGTTGAGTTACAACAAAGACACCGGGCTCTATCATGCTAGCGGCGATGTTAAGTTGATTCAGGGGGAGCTTGATGTTCGTAGCCAGGTCCTGGAATGGAACCAAATCAACGGGGACCTTATGGCTGAAGGAGATGTCCGACTCATTTCGCCGGATGAAGAGCTCTCCGGGAGTAAAGTTCGCTATAACTTGCAGCAAGAAACTGGAACGATTGAGAATGGACACTTCTTTCTGCGAGATCAAAACCTGCACGTATATGGGCAGACCATCGAACGTCGCGGTGAACTTGATTATCTGGTTAAGAAGGGGACTTTCACAACCTGTGATGGCGACGTTCCTGCGTGGAAGTTTGGAGCCAGCCACCTCGATGTGACTCTAGGTGGATACGCCCGGGCCCGCAATACGATTTTCTACCTCAAAAATGTTCCGACCCTTTACTTCCCCTACATGATCTATCCAGCAAAAACCGATCGGGAATCGGGGCTGTTGATTCCGGGGATTGGTTATTCTGATAAGCGTGGGTTTCAATATAGCAGCGCCTACTATCAGGTTTTAGGGATTAATCAGGACGCGACCCTCTACCTTGATTATCTCTCGGAGATGGGGATTGGTAAGGGTCTGGAAT
Organism: Desulfuromusa kysingii; assembly: GCF_900107645.1. Lineage (GTDB taxonomy): Bacteria > Desulfobacterota > Desulfuromonadia > Desulfuromonadales > Geopsychrobacteraceae > Desulfuromusa > Desulfuromusa kysingii. The sequence goes on along the minus strand of NZ_FNQN01000002.1, from coordinate 119,304 downwards.
ATCGTTATATCTTTGGCAATAATAATGCTGGCGAAGCGCGTGTATATCATATGAATGTCGATAAGGTCGACGGCGAAGAGGTTGACGAAGAGCGCTACGCTGTTGAGTGGCAGCATGATGGCACGTTGCCTGGTGGCGTCCGCATGGTCGCGGATGTTGAGTATGTCAATGATGATGAATACTTTGAAGATTTCGGTACGGTGGCAGAAGAGTATAATAAAGAGAGCGTCGAGTCTCTTTTCTATCTCAGCAAGAGTTGGGGAAAGTATAGTCTTCTGGGACAATTGAAATACACGAAAGACCTTGAGGATGATGATGACACCACGTTGCAACTGTTGCCAAGGATCTCTTTTGATGTCACCCGGCAACGGATAGCCAACTCTGCCTTTTATTATGCTCTGGATACGGAATATAGTAACTTTTGGCGACAGGAGGGGGTAACCGGGGAGCGCTTGATGGTTAAACCTCTTCTGGCCGCAAGTTTCCAACCCTGGGATGTCATCGGCGTGACTCCGGAACTCTCCTACCGTGAACGCCTCTATTGGAATATCAGTGATGATTCCGATTCTGACAATGAAGGGATCGTCGAGTTCAGTACCCGTTTCAGTACCCGGATGCAGAGAATTTATGATCAACCCTTTGGTTTCTCTGGAAAGCTCAAGCACTCGCTCGAGCCAGAGGTGGTCTATAGCTATATCCCTGAGGTTGATCAGGATGACCTGCCTTATTTTGATCAATACGATGATATCGATGAAGAGAATCAGGTGGAGCTTGCCCTTGTGCAGCGTTTCACCACGCGTACCGAAGGGGCCAATGGGAAGACAGCGTACCGTCAATTTCTCTATTTACGCTTATCGCAGACCTACGATTTGACCAGTGAGGCCAGCGGGCAGAGATTTCAAGATTTGCGCCTGCAAATGACGCTGTTGCCATCGGATTGGTTCTCTTTGTCTACCGATACAACCCTCGACGTCGATAGTGGTGATTGGACTGATATCGCGGTCACGGCGAAGGTTCAGGACAAGGAAGAGAACTCATTGCGAATTGAATACAGTTACGATTCTGAAGATGAGATCGATTACGGTTTAATTGACCTGAGTGTCGCCTTTTTGAAGCCTGTTTACCTGATTTATCAGCAACGTTATGATTATGCCACTGACGAACAGCTGGAGCAGGTTGTCGGGATCGAATATCGGCAGCAGTGCTGGAGTGCCCAACTCTCTTATCGGGACAATGAGGGCGACCGTTCAGTCATGTTAGTGTTTACCATGAACGGCATCGGTTCCGTCGGCAATATCAGTGGTAGTCTGGGTGGCAGCTGATATGTCCCTTAGGGTTGATGTGGCCGCTGGTTCTTTCCTTCTGCGAGGTACTGTTTGACTTCTCCACGCAAATCGATAACTCCCGGTCGAAAAAATCTATTCACACTCTGTTTGCTTGTGGTTATTGTGCTGATGTTCGCTTATGCTGTATTTGGTAGCCGTGGCGTACTGAGAATTTTTCAGGCGGAGCAGCAGAAACAGGATTTGCAGCAGCAACTGGTCGAATTACAACAGCAACAACAACAGCTCCGTAATAAAATTGAACGCTTACAAAAAGATAAAACCTATTGGGAGCAATTGGCCCGAACAAAACTTGGAATGGTCCGTGAGGGTGAGCTTATTTACCATCTTCCAGACGACGATGCAGAAGAAAAGAGGCAGTAAAAAAGATGAAAGAACAATTACGGCTGGCACTGTTGTCAGCTTTGAAACAATGCTATGTGGACGGTTCTCTAACCTCGGGTGAATTGCCAGAAGAAGTGCAATTGGAAATCCCCAAAAATTCAGATCATGGAGATTTTTCTACTAACCTTGCCATGACCTTGGCTAAGCCGGAGAAGATGGCTCCCCGCAAGATTGCAGAGGCTCTGGTTGCGGTGCTACAGGGGAATCCTTTGTGCGATAAGATTGAGATCGCTGGTCCTGGTTTTATAAATTTTCGTCTGACTGCCACCTGTTGGTATGATGTCCTGGATCAGATTTTTGCTCAAGGTTGTGATTACGGTCATAGCACGATTGGTCATGGGACCAAGATCCAGGTTGAGTTCGTCAGTGCTAACCCCACTGGCCCTTTGCATATCGGTCATGGACGTGGGGCGGTTGTCGGTGACGCTGTCGCTGCGGTGTTGCAGGCTGCAGGCTTCGAAGTTCAACGTGAATATTATGTCAACGACGCAGGGAATCAGGTTGTGACTCTTGGTCGCTCAATCTTATTACGCTTAAGAGAGTTACAGGGTGAAAAAATAGATTTCCCTGAAGACGGTTATCAGGCCGAGTATATCGTCGATCTGGCCTCTAAGTTTCGCTCCGAGGTTGGCGAACTGAACAATCTCTCCGAGGATGAGGCAATCCAATCCTGTGCCCGTTTTGGAGTGACAGAAATTCTTAAATGGATTGAAGCCGATCTACAAAAATTCGGCATCAAATTTGATCATTGGTACAGTGAAAAAAATCTTTATGATCAAGGGATGGTTGACCGGCAACTTGATGAATTGAAACAAAAAGGGCTCTCTTTTGAACAGGATAATGCTCTTTGGTTACGTACCACAGCTTTTGGCGATGACAAAGATCGGGTGTTGATTAAATCCGATGGCAGTTACACCTATTTTGCCTCCGATGTTGCATATCATATGGAGAAGTTTGACCGTGGCTTTAATCGCGTTATCGATGTTTGGGGGGCAGATCACCACGGTTATATTCCTCGCATGAAAGCGATGCTCACAGGTCTGGGACACCCTCCTGAAGACCTTGAGGTGTTGTTGATCCAGATGGTCAATCTGCTGCGTGATGGTAAACCGTATATCATGGGGAAAAGATCTGGGAATTTTATCACCCTAAGAGATGTTATCGATGAGGTCGGTCGTGACGCTTGTCGCTTCTTTTTCTTGATGCGTCGCTGTGATAGCCAACTGGACTTTGATTTGGAGCTGGCCAAACAACAAAGCAGCGACAATCCGGTATACTATGTCCAATATGCCCACGCTCGCGTTTGTAGTATTAACCGCAACGCAGAAGAGGCGGGGACAAAACAACTGCAACCCAAAGATGTTGATTACAGCTGTTTAAAGTTGGCTGATGAGTTGGCTCTGGTGAAGCAATTGGCCCGTTATCCCGAGACTATTGTGGGAGCCGCTTTGGGGTATGAACCACATCGGATCGTTTTTTACCTTCAAGATCTTGCTGCGCAGTTCCACAGTTACTATAATCGTCATCGGGTGCTGGTTGATGACCCGGCTACGACCCAAGCCAGACTCTGTCTGGCGAATGCGGTGCGGATTGTTTTAGCCAACGCATTGCGGTTACTTGGCCTCTCAGCGCCAGAACGCATGTAGATAAAAAAGGGGAAAAAATGAAAGGGACGTCGAAAACAAGGACGCAACGACGGATGGAGAAACGTCAGGCCGTTATTCTGTTAGTGTTAGTGCTTGCCGTTTCACTGGCCAGTTTTACTCTCGGGGTGATCGTCGGGCGACGAGGTGCGGAGCGGGATCTGACGCAGAAGTATCAACAAGCGGAAAGAGTTCTGGTCGCACATGCACCTGTCCCCATTGTGGAACCAGCGGCAGAGCCAGATAGGGCCAAAGCCGTCGATGTCCCCGAAACTGAAGTTGTCGCAGATGAACCCAAACTGAGCTTCTACGATGATCTTGAAAAAGAGACCGTACCTCTAGGGAGCGGGATTAACCTGGAGCCGATTGAAAAGATTCAAGCAGCGGAAACGACTCAGCCGCCTATTGATCTTCCGGATCAGCCTATTGTTACAAAATCATCGCCGAAAGTTGCAGTATCTACAACTGTCAAGAAGCAAAATAAACCAGCTGCGGTGGTTGCTGATAGGTTGCCAAAGGCCACCGTCGGTGGCAGCCATGCCGTGCAGATGGGGTCTTTTGGGGCTCCCGGAGATGCTATCGCCTTAAAGCAAAAAATGGTGGACAAAGGATATCCCGCATTTGTGGTAGAGGCGGATCTCGGCACGAAAGGGTTATGGTATCGGGTGCGAATTGGTCCGTATGCGGATGCTGAAACAGCTGTAAAGGCGCAAGAATATCTGCAAGAAAAAGATAAAATCAAAGGTTTTATCACCCGCCAGTAAAAGAAAAAAAAGGGAAAAAGTGGTGGATTTTTCACTTGACTTTTTCAGTCTGGAAGACTATTTTCCAGTGCTCGTGTCGCGGGATGGAGCAGTCTGGTAGCTCGTCGGGCTCATAACCCGAAGGTCGGGGGTTCAAATCCCTCTCCCGCAACCAAAGTTAATTCCCTCCTCGGAGGTTTAGATAGATCAGGCGGTGTAGCTCAGTTGGTTAGAGCATGCGGCTCATATCCGCAGTGTCCGGAGTTCGAATCTCTGCACCGCCACCATTTGCAAGCCTTTCCCACTATCGGGGAAGGCTTTTTTTGTTTATAGTCAGCGAGTCCGGTTTTGGCTTTGGTGCGAAGATAGATGACCCATGGTTGTTTTTATATGAAACTTTCCCCTTTAGAGCAGTCTATTCTTGATTCTTTTCCCGTGGGGGCCAAGCAGCTTTTGGTTGCGGTCTCGGGCGGTGTTGATTCTGTGACGCTGCTGTATGCCTTAACCCGACTATCTGCAACCCTTAACGTCTCTTTGCATGCTGCCCATCTTGACCATCAAATCCGTCAAGAAAGTGCTGCGGATGCGGTTTTTGTGCGCGACCTTTGTGCACAGTGGAATGTCCCTTGTGATGTTGAGTCCTGTGCGGTTGCGGATCTGGCTCAGCAACGCAAATTGAGTGTTGAGATGGCGGGACGACAAGCTCGTCGGGAGTTTTTGCAGCGGCTTGCCGTTGAGGTTGATGCGGATGCCATTAGCCTTGCCCATCATCAGGACGACCAGGTGGAAACCTTTATGCTACGGCTCCTGCGCGGTAGTGGCCAGAGTGGTCTAGCTTCTATGCGTGTTTGTCAGGCAATTTGGTGGCGACCTTTATTGGGATGTTCTCGTGAGCAAATCCTTGCTTATGCTCAGCAACATGGTCTCCCCTGGGTTGAAGATCAGAGTAATAAGAATCCCAAGTATTTACGCAACCAGTTGCGGCATGAGTTGATTCCGCAAATGCTGAAGATTAATCCCAGCTTCAAGACACAGATCGCTGGGTTGACGCAGAGGATTCAAGTTGAAGAAGATTATTGGCAAGAGCAGGTTGTGCGGCAGGTGAATGAACTTGCACTGCCTTGCGCTGATGGTCTGCGCTTGGGTCGGGATGCTTTGTTGGCATTGCATCCCGCTCTCCGTGTCCGAACCTTGCGCGAAGCGCTCCAGCAGGTTCGCGGTGATCTGCAACGAATTGAGGCGATCCATTTGCAGGCGATTGAAGCCCTCCTGTCGGGAATCAAGAGTCAAGCGCAACTCAATCTCCCCGGTTGTTGGGTAGCGCGACGTTATGATGCTCTCTGGTTTCGGGCCACGGCGCCTGAGTTGCCGTCCCCTTTCAATCTGCCTCTCCCCCTTTCTGGTGAGCTTGAACTTCCAGATGGGCGGGTGTTGCGAACCTCAACGCAGGATGAGTTGGAGGGGGAATCAGCGTGGGTGACGGAATATTCTTTAGCTGCATTGTCGCAACCGCTGCGGGTTCGTAGTTGGCTCCCTGGGGACCGGTTTGTGCCATCTGGAATGTTTGGCCATAAGAAACTGAAAAGTTTTTTTTCGGATAATCAAATTGAAATCGAAGCGCGATTAACGATGCCACTTCTGGTTTGTGGGGATACAATTCTGTGGGTAGTTGGAGCGCGCCGCTCCGGTTGTGCGGTTGCAGGGCAGGGTCAGGGGAAAGTTCTGCGTGTTGAACTGATTTGACGGGTGAAAAAGGGACAAAAGGGTTGTAGGCTGATGTTCTTTTATGGTAATTTTTTCAGCTAGTTTTAGATAATTTTTGGTGCTCGAATGCAGCGTAATAATTAATCAAATAACTCCATAGGGGGTCTTGTGAGCCAATTTCAAAAAAATTTAGCGTTATGGCTGGTCATTTCACTGTTGATGATCATGCTTTTCAATATGATGACTCAGAAAGATACTGAGCAAAAGAAACTCAATTATACCGAGTTTCTCAGTGCCGTTGATTCGGGGCAGGTCGCCAGTATTACCTTTCAGGGGAATCAAGTCTCTGGGGTCCTCGCTGATGGCGGCAAGTTCCAGACATATGCACCTATGGATGATCAGCTGATTCCTGAGTTGAAAGCTAAGGGGGTCGTTCTTGAAGCCAAACCAGTCGATGATCAAGGTTTTTGGTTTACCTTGTTGATCTCCTGGGGACCAATATTATTGCTGATTGCAGTTTGGATCTTCTTCATGCGCCAGATGCAGGGAGGCGGTGGTAAGGCGATGAGTTTCGGTAAAAGCAAAGCAAAACTGCTGACCGATACTCAGGGGCTGGTGACGTTCAAAGACGTTGCTGGCGTCGACGAAGCCAAGCAGGAACTGGAAGAAGTTGTCGAATTCTTGAAAGACCCCAAAAAATTCACCAAACTGGGTGGGAAAATACCTAAAGGTGTTCTTCTGGTTGGTTCACCAGGGACGGGTAAAACCCTTTTGGCACGTTCTGTTGCCGGCGAAGCTGGGGTTCCATTTTTTACTATTTCCGGCTCGGATTTCGTCGAAATGTTTGTCGGCGTTGGTGCTAGTCGTGTTCGTGACCTGTTTCTTCAAGGGAAGAAAAACGCTCCCTGTATCATTTTTATAGATGAGATTGATGCCGTTGGTCGTCATCGTGGCGCGGGTCTTGGCGGTGGACATGACGAGCGCGAGCAAACATTGAACCAATTACTGGTGGAAATGGACGGTTTTGAATCAAACGAGGGTGTCATTTTGGTGGCGGCAACAAACCGTCCAGATGTCTTGGACCCGGCGTTGTTGCGTCCAGGTCGTTTCGACCGACAAGTGATGGTGCCTCGACCAGATATTAAAGGTCGGCATAAAATTTTGATGGTTCATTCCCGTAAGGTTCCCATGTCGGAGGATGTGAATCTTGAGGTGATTGCTAAGGCGACACCGGGTTTCTCTGGTGCTGATCTGGCGAACCTGATTAATGAAGCGGCACTTTTGGCGGCTCGATCCAATAAGGCCACTGTCGAGAAGGACGATTTTGAGGCGGCCAAGGATAAAGTTCTCATGGGAGCCGAACGGCGCTCAATGGTGATAACTGAAGAAGAGAAAAAGGTGACAGCCTACCATGAAGCTGGTCATGCTTTGGTCTCTTTGTTGACCCCAGGATCAGATCCTGTTCACAAAGTGTCAATTATCCCACGTGGTCGTGCCATGGGGGTTACAATGTATCTTCCTACAGAAGAAAAATACAGTGAGACAGCTAAAGGGTTGAATATCCGGATCCGCTCATTGTTAGGTGGTCGTATTGCTGAAGAGATAACTTTTGAGTCGGTGACCAGTGGCGCCAGTAACGATCTTGAACGGGTGACGACTATTGCCCGGAAGATGGTTTGCGAATGGGGCATGAGCGAGAAGATCGGCCCGATGGCATTTGGTGAAAAAGAGGGCGGAGAAGTCTTCCTTGGGCGCGATATGGGACATGTTAAAAATTATAGTGAAGCAACTGCAGTCGACATCGATAATGAAATTCGCCGCATTGTCAACGACAACTATCAAGCAACACGGAAGCTACTCAAAGAGAACCAAAAACAGCTGATCGCTTTATCAGAGCTCTTGTTAGAAAAAGAAACGTTGGACAGTGCTGAAATTCTCGATGTTGTTTTTCCTGATGGATGGCCTGACTATTTAGCACCTAAAGTTGCTGAATCTGCACCTGAAGAGCCCCCAAAAGAGAATGATTCTAGTTCTGCACACTCTGCGGCTGATAGCAATAGCGTCAATGGAGAAGCGACCAAGGTGAATGATGAGGTTGCACCCGTTGTAGAACCCAAAGAGGGAGAAAATCCGGAATCTTGACGGCCGCTAACAGAGAAAAAATGTTTGGTCGAAACTGTCACCTTGACTTGAGTCGCCCCTGTATTATGGGGATCTTGAACGTGACCCCTGACTCTTTTTCTGACGGTGGTCAGTTTTTGAACACGGATGTGGCCGTCCAACAGGGATTGATGATGCAGCAGGAGGGAGCTGCAATCCTGGACATTGGTGGAGAGAGCACCAAGCCAGGGTCTCTCCCTGTTTCAGCTGATGAGGAATTGGCAAGAGTTCTACCGGTCATAAAAGCACTCCGCAACAGGACAGACTTGCCCCTCTCCATTGATACCAACAAGGCTCTGGTCGCACGTGAAGCGGTGTCTTGCGGGGTTGATTTTATTAATGATATCAGTGGGCTGACTTTTGACCCAGAGATGGCCACGGTCGCGGCTGAAACCGGGGCCGGCTTGTTTCTGATGCATACAAGTGGTCGACCGGAATTAATGCAGCAGTTAACCGCTTACTCTGATCTGCTGGCAGAGGTGATTGAAGGTCTAAGCAAGAGTGTTGATCTTGCTTTGCAAGCGGGTATTGCCGCTGATCGAATTGCCATTGATCCCGGCATCGGTTTTGGTAAGACGGCGGTTGGAAATGTTGAACTGCTTCACCATGTCGATAAGTTTAACAGCTTGGGTTATCCCGTATTATTGGGGACCTCAAGAAAGAGTTTCATCGGCCGGATTCTAAATCAGGACAATCCTCAGGAAAGGCTTTTTGGGACTTTGGCCACGATTGTTTCGGCTGTAGCTGCCGGAGTTCAAATCTTTCGCGTTCATGACGTCCGGCCTGCGCAGGAAGCAGCTCTCGTTGCCTGGGCCATTCGGGAACAGAGGCTCCCATAAGGTTTTGACACTCTTGGAGTTGGTTTTAATCAATTGTTCAGTATACTTCTATTTATTCGTTGTTTGACCCTATCCCGATAGACTTCTTGCGGTGGCTGCAATGTTAGATGTTTTTGTAAATATTCGCTTACTCGATATTCTCGACATCAGCATTGTTGCTTTTATCATCTACCGAACCATTCTTCTTATCAAGGGAACCCGTGCAGTTCAAATGCTGCTTGGCCTAGCTGTTGTGCTCGCCGTTTATATGGCTTCTCGCATCGGTGATCTGCACACCCTCAATTGGTTTCTGAATAATTTTCTCTCATCAATCATCCTTGTCATAGTGGTTATTTTTCAGAATGATATCCGTAGAGCGCTGATGCATGTTGGTAGTAACCCCTTTTTGGGGGGGATGAATGCCGATGAAGAATTAGTTGTCATCGATGAACTGGTGAAGGCCTGTGGTGCTCTCGGCAGTCGAAAGATTGGTGCTCTCATTGCGATTGAGCGGGAGAACGGGATAAAAGATATTCTAGAGTCTGGGACCACAATTGATGCACGGGTCACATGTGAACTGATTCGCGCAATCTTTATGCCTTCTTCTCCTATCCATGATGGTGCCTTGGTCGTGCAACAGGGACGGTTGGAAATGGCCGGCTGTTTCTTGCCCTTAAGTCGGGGACTTGATTTGACTAAGGATCTTGGTACCCGACACCGTGCCGCGCTTGGTTTGACTGAATTATCAGACGCAGTGGCGATAGTTGTTTCAGAAGAGACCGGAAATATCTCGGTTGCTGTTAATGGTGGTATGACCCGCAATCTCGATGCTGTCAGTTTGAAAAAAGTCCTTGGCCGTTTGCTTGAGCCACGTAAAGCAAAATTGAAGAAAAGAAAACAAGCGAAGAAGAAAGGGTAGTTTGATGTTCAAATTGTTGACTGAAAATTGGACATTAAAAATAATTTCGCTGGTTTTTGCGGTGTTGTTGTGGGTGTTTATTATGGGCGAGCGGCAGCTTGAAGTTGGTTATCGGGTGCCCCTGGAGTTACAGAACATTCCTAAATCGCTGATGGTTGCCAATGAAATTCCGAGCATGGTCGATGTGCGGGTTAGCGGTCCGCGAACGTTGCAAATGAAGGCAAGTTCGAACGATATTAGTATTATTGTTGACCTTGCTGATTTACAACCAGGATTGACCACATTTAAACGTTTGGAAGAGAGGTTGAATCTGCCGAGTGGCTTACGTGTGACCCGGTTGTCACCCTCATTTATTGATCTGAAGTTGGAAAGGATCAAACAGAAGCGAGTTCCCGTCCGTGTTGTCATTAAGGGGGAGCCACTGCCTGGATTTGAGGTTGCAAGTATCAATTCGGTTCCTGATGCGGTGGCTATCGAAGGGGCCGAAACCGAACTTAAAAATGTCAATGAGGTGAAAACTGAGGACGTTGATCTGACTGGGGTGAATGAAGGGTTTTCTCTGATTGTTCCTCTGGTTCATCGTGGCACCTATACCCATTTTAAAGATGAAAAAACCACCGAGGTTCAAGTGGATATCCGGCCTGTCACCGTCCCGGCAGATGAGCTAGAGACTGCGGAGCCAGAAATTATACCAAAAGACCCGAAGGGGGGACATTGAACATGGATAAAAAACTATTTGGTACCGACGGTGTGAGAGGGGTTGCAAATATTGACCCGATGACCACTGAGATGGCGATGCAACTGGGCCGCGCAGCAGCTTTTGTTTTTAAAAACGGTGGGAAGCGCCGTCATCGTGTCGTTATCGGTAAGGATACCCGCTTATCCGGTTACATGATTGAAAATGCACTGGTTGCCGGGATTTGCTCCATGGGGGTTGATGTGTTGATCGTGGGGCCGTTACCAACCCCTGGGATTGCATTTTTAACCTCTTCAATGCGAGCTGATGCCGGGGTTGTGATCAGTGCCTCTCATAATCCCTATCAGGATAACGGGATTAAGTTCTTTTCAAGCACTGGATATAAACTTCAGGATGAGCTTGAATTAAAAATCGAGGATCTCATTATTAATCATCGTCTTGATGAGTTGCGACCTATCGCTGACGAAGTGGGAAAGGCGTACCGGATATCTGATGCTATCGGACGTTATATTGTCTTTCTAAAAAACACTTTTCCAAAAGATCTTGATCTAGAGGGCGTCAGGATTGTTCTCGATTGTGCTCATGGCGCAGGATATAAGGTTGCTCCGGCGGTTTTGACAGAGCTTGGTGCTGAAGTGATTCCTCTTGGGGTGAACCCTAACGGTATGAACATCAATGATGGCTGTGGATCAATGCACCCGGAGGTTATGGCTGAGAAGGTTTGCGAATATCGGGCAGATCTGGGGATTGCTCTGGATGGTGACGCCGATCGGGTTATTTTTGTCGATGAAAAGGGGCGTACGGTAGACGGCGATCACATTATGGCACTTTGTGGAACCGAGATGATCAAAGCGGGGAAATTAAAAAATAAAACGGTCGTGGCGACGGTTATGAGTAATATGGGTCTTGAAATCGCGATTAAAAAGGCCGGAGGTCAACTTGTCAGGACCGCCGTCGGCGATCGCTATGTTGTCGAGGAAATGCTTAAGGAAGGTTACAATCTTGGTGGTGAGCAGTCAGGGCACATGATTTTCCTTGATCATAATACTACGGGAGACGGCATTCTTTCGGCTTTGCAGGTTCTTGCAATCATCAAACGGAGTGGGGAAAAACTCTCCGAATTAGCGAAGGTGATGACTTCGTTGCCGCAAGTCTTGGTCAATGTGAAGGTGCGCAAGAAAGCTGAATTGCGTAAAATTAAACCGATTAAAGAGGTTATCGATACCATTGAAGCTGAGCTTGGAGAAAGTGGGCGGCTACTGGTTCGCTATTCTGGGACTGAAGCCTTGCTCAGGGTGATGATTGAAGGTGAAAATCAGAGCCAGATTGAATCCTTGGCACACAAGCTCGCTGCAGTGGTGCAGGAGCATCTGGGAGCATAAAACAGAGACACAGGAGTAGAGAGAGTGACTAAGTTAAGTATTAATGTTGATCATATAGCGACAATTCGTCAAGCCCGCGGCGTTTCTGAACCCGATCCTGTAGCGGCAGCTGTCTTGGCCGAATTAGCCGGGGCCGATGGCATTACCATCCATCTTCGCGAAGATCGTCGTCATATCCAGGACCGCGATGTTGAGGTGCTACGACAGACCATTAAAACACGGATGAATCTGGAAATGGCACTCACTGATGAGATGGTGGCTATTGCATTAAAGACACTTCCGGACTCAGTCACTCTCGTTCCTGAAGGACGCCATGAACTGACCACTGAGGGGGGGCTGGATGTCATTTCCATGCAAAGCAGCCTAAAGCAGAAAATCGCTTTGATGAAACAGGCGGGGATCATTGTCAGCCTGTTTATTGAGCCGAATGTTGAGCAGATTAAGGCCAGCCATAAGGTGGGAGCCGACTATATGGAGATCCATACCGGCATGTACTGTGAGGTGCAAACAGAGGTTGAGCGGCGAGAACAATTAGCGCGTATTGAACTGGCGATCAGTGCCGCCCGCAAACTCGGTCTCGGGATCAATGCCGGGCATGGGCTTGATTATCGGAATATTATTCCGGTCCTCGCTCTGAATGGGATTGAGGAGTTCAATATCGGCCACAGTATCGTTTCTCGGGCTTCTCTTGTGGGGATGGATAGGGCGGTACGTGAAATGCTGGCATTAGTGAAGGGGTAGCCTTGGCGATTGTTGGAATCGGAACAGATCTGGCCCGCAGCGAGAGATTCCGAAAGTTTCTCGATCCAGGCAATAAAGTTCTTGAGCGGATCTTCAGTGATGAAGAGCGTCGCTATGCGTTACAAAAACGTGATCCTGTTCCCCACTTGGCGGCCCGGTTTGCAGCCAAGGAGGCTTTTTTAAAAGCGTTGGGGACCGGCTTGCGGGATGGACTCGCTTGGCGACAGATTTGTGTTGTCCTTGATCCTCTGGGATGTCCCTCACTAGAACTCTTTGATCGGGCCGCGGAATTAATGGCACAGCGAGGAGCCAGTAAGGTTCATTTGAGTTACTCTCATGATGGTGACTATGCTGTTGCCACAGTGATTTTGGAGGGATGATGCGACTTTGTAATGCTCAAGAAATAATGGCTCTGGACCGACAGGCAATCAGGGGATTAGGGGTTCCCGGGGTGGTTTTGATGGAGAATGCCGGACGTTCCTGTTGCGATCAGTTTGAACAGGCCTTCAGCCGCTATTTTCCCGGTCCTGTGATGGTCGTTGCTGGTAAAGGTAATAATGGTGGCGATGGCTATGTCATGGCCCGGATTCTTGCCGAGCGTGGTTGGCAGGTCAGGACTCTGGTTCTGGGACAGGAAGCGTCGATCTCCGGTGATGCCAAGGTGATGTTGAACATCATCCGCAGGCTTGGGCTCCCGGTGGACTTTGTCGAAACTATTCCCGGATTGCAGAACTCTTTTACTTCAGAACCGGCTCTTATTATCGACGCAATCTTTGGGACCGGTTTGAATTCTGATGTCGTTGGCATCCAGGCCGCAGCTATAACCCACATCAATGAGTCTGCAGCAGTGGTTTTTGCTGTTGACATTCCCTCCGGAGTCGACAGTTCAACGGGGAAAATCTGTGGTTTAGCGGTGCAGGCAGCCCTGACGGTCACTTTCGATCATGCCAAGATTGGTCTTGCCAGTTATCCTGGTGCCGGCCAGGTCGGAGAACTGCAGGTTGTCGATATTGGCATCCCGCAAGCGGGTCGGGAAGATTTCTCGACCAACGTCCATCTGCTTGAGAAAGTAGAAGCTCAGGCGCTCCTCCCCGATCGTTCCTCCTCTGGTCATAAAGGGACTTTTGGGCACCTGTTGATCGTGGCTGGTTCTCCGGGGAAAACCGGTGCAGCGGTTCTCGCTGGAAGTGCGGCTGAACGTAGTGGTTGTGGATTGGTCACTGTTGCTGTGCCGGATGCAATTCATGATATTATTGAAGTCAAGCTGACCGAAGCTATGAGCTGTCCTCTGCCGTCGGTCGACGGTTTGATCTCTTTGCAGGCAGAGGTGCAAATTGAACAGCTTTTGACGCAGCGTCAGAGTTTGGCTATTGGTCCGGGATTGGGACAGAGTTCTGGGCTGTCGGATCTCATCAAGTCGTTGGTGAAGTCGGCGCCGGTCCCTATGATTATCGATGCTGATGGAATTAATTTGTTGGCGGGGCAACTGGAACCGCTGGGAGAACACCGTGAGCAGACCCTGATTCTGACTCCGCATCCGGGAGAGATGTCCCGATTAACCGGTTTGTCAGTCTCTGAAATTGAAGCAAATCGATTAGTGGTCGCCCAGGAATTTGCTGTCAAGCATGGGATTGTTTTATTGCTCAAAGGGGCGCGTACAGTTATTGCCGCCCCGGACGGTCGCGTCAACATTAATTCCACAGGCAATGATGGTCTTAGCAGTGGTGGCAACGGTGATGTCCTGACGGGGTTGATTGGTGGCTTGTTAGCCCAGGGGCTGGATGGTTTTTCGGCGGCCAGTCTAGGGGCTTGGCTCCATGGCCGTGCCGCAGAGTTGGTTGCTGCATCTCAGGGGACCGCGGGGATGATAGCTTCTGATTTGCTTTGTCAACTACCGGTTGCTCGGCAAGAACTGGTGAAAGGAGTCTGATCATGTTAACAGCACGGGATATAATGACAACTGAAATCGTCTCAGTTCGTTTAGATACTAGCTTGAAAGAGTTGGCGACAAAATTTTTCGAAACGCGTTTTAGCAATCTTCCGGTTCTTGATAACGATGGAAATCTTGTCGGTGTCATCAGCGAGACGGACTTGATAGAGCAGCATAAACCTCTCCATATTCCGACCGTCATGACTTTGTTTGACTGGGTCTTTTCATTTAGCAGTGAAAAAAGTTTTCAAGAAGAAGTGGATCGCGTGACTGCGACCACGGTTGGTGAATTATATAGTAAAGAACCGATAATCTGTTCTCCTGATGCGACTGTTCGTGAGTTGGCGACTTTGATGAGTGAACACAAGGTGCACTTATTGCCCGTTGTTGAGAATGGTAAAATGATTGGCTTGGTCGCTCGCCTTGATCTGATCCGGGCGATGGAGGACTGATTTGCGCTCGTTGTCAGTTGTTAGTGATGGGGAATCACAGACACTGAAGCTAGGGGAAACTCTAGGCCGACGCCTTCAAAAACCAACTCTCATCTTGTTGCAAGGGGATTTGGGGACAGGGAAATCGGTCTTTGCCCGTGGTGTCGCCCGCGGCTTGGGGGTTGATCCAGAAATCCCCATCACCAGCCCGACCTTCACTTTAATGAATCACTATCAGGCGCGACTCGATCTGTATCACTTTGACCTGTATCGTTTATCTGACCCTGATGAATTAATCGAGCTTGGTTTTGATGAATATGCTTACGGGACCGGCGTTGCTCTTGTCGAGTGGCCTGAAAAGCTCAATGATGCCGAAATTCCTGGATTGTGGGTGCAGTTGACACGGCTATCGGCAACTCAACGGGAGATATCCTTTCTCCTGCGAGGTGACAACAACTCTGAGTTGAAAAGTGCTTTGCAGGATCTCGGCGCTAATGTGATTAGGTGACCACTGAAATATATGGAGAAGAAGGTATAGAATAATGGGTAATATTTTATTGTACGACACCACATTAAGGGATGGGACTCAGGCTGAAGATATTTCCTTTCAGGTTGAAGATAAGGTACGGATTGCCAAGCGGCTTGATGAGTTGGGGATTGACTATATTGAAGGGGGATGGCCAGGATCTAATCCTAAAGACATTACTTTTTTTCAGGCTATCAAGAAAGAAACCCTGACCACGAGTAAGATTGCCGCTTTTGGCTCTACGAGACGCGCCCGAATAACCCCTGCGGAAGACAACAATATTCAGATGTTGATTGAGGCCGCGCCGGATACTGTCACCATTTTTGGGAAAACATGGGACTTTCATGTGCGTGAGGCCTTGCGGATCTCCTTAGAGGAAAATCTGGAGTTGATAAATGATTCTCTCGTTTATCTGAAGGAGCGGGTGGGTGAGGTTATCTATGACGCAGAGCATTTCTTCGATGGTTATAAATCTAATCCAGAATATGCTTTGCAGAGTTTACAAGCTGCAGCTGCCGCTGATGTTGACTGTATTGTCCTTTGTGACACAAATGGTGGCACCTTACCGCATGAATTTCCGGTTATTATGGCCGCGGTCCAAAAAGCCATTTCAACTCCCCTCGGGATTCATGCCCACAATGACAATGGTTGTGCGATTGCAAATTCACTTATGGCGGTTCATCTTGGGGCGACGCATGTCCAGGGAACTCTGAATGGTTTTGGGGAACGATGTGGCAATGCCGACCTTTGTTCAATCATTCCAGCATTAAACTTGAAAATGGGGAAAGAGTGTCTGGGAGCGGGGAGACTCGCAACCTTGCGCAGCGCTTCACGCTATATTTACGAATTGGCCAACCTCACCCCGAATAAACATCAGCCCTATGTCGGCAACTCTGCTTTTGCACATAAAGGTGGGGTTCATGTCTCGGCAATTGAACGCCACCCTGAAACCTATGAGCATATTCGTCCAGAGGCTGTCGGTAATCGGACCCGGATTTTGATTTCTGATCTGTCTGGACGAGCAAATATTCTTGCTAAGGCGGAAGAGTGTGGCATCGAACTCGACAGTAAGGACCCCGTCACCTTGGAAATTCTTGAAGATATTAAAGATATGGAGAATCAAGGGTTCCAGTTTGAGGGCGCAGAAGCATCCTTTGAATTGTTGATGCTTAAATCGATGGGGAAACTCAAACAATATTTTTCCGTGACCGCTTTTCGGGTCATAGATACTCTGCGTGAGAGCGATAAGGCTCCGGTTTCGGAGGCAACCATCCGGGTGAAGGTTGGTGGTAAAGTTGAACATACTGCTGCCGATGGTAATGGTCCGGTTAATGCTCTTGATTTTGCTATGCGTAAAGCCTTAGTTAATTTCTATCCGCAGATCGCAGATGTGAAATTGCTTGATTATAAAGTACGGGTCCTCCCCGCAAATCAAGGGACCGATTCTGTTATCAGGGTGCTGGTTGAATCTGGAGATCATGACCAGCGTTGGGGAACAGTGGGGGTGAGCACAAATGTTATAGACGCCTCTTATCAAGCCCTTGCCGATGCTTTGATCTATAAGCTTTATAAAGATAATCATTGAAAACGTAGATATTGAGATTTAATCTGCATATCGTCATATATATGACGATATGCAGATACCCGCCACCTTATTGACAATCCAAGAACAATCCCATTATCTGGGCCTTAATGATGTTCTTCCCTCTACAGGAAGAGTATTTATTTCATCTTAATGAATCTTATCGTCAATATAGTGGCGACCATGACTTCTCAATTTTTCCTGCCGGTACGAACTCTCTTTTTTCTGTAGTGTATTAACGTCTGTAACCTCCTGAAAATTAATATAAAATAGTCGATTAATTCGGGATGGCAGTTGTTTTTTTAACATCTGGCATAACTTATGTATCTCATTTTAATCGAGACGATAAATTAAGGTAGTTTTCTTCAAATTCTTTGCTCTGGGGGTATCAGATGAAATGTCCAAAGTGTAAGGGAAGAATGTATACGGAAAAGTATTATGATTTTGTCCGGGAGTTCGATGCTTGGAAGTGTAGCACCTGTGGTGAGGTCATTGATGCAGTCATTTTAGCCAATCGGGCTCGTCATAAACATACAAGGGTCGGATAGCATATTGACTTCATCGTCAACAATTTAAAATACAACATTCTAGGCCGGAGATTACTCTTCGGCCTTTTTATTAGCAAAATATCAAGACGTGGTTTTGCTACTCAAATAGACTTTTATTAATCCAATAATGGCTATTGTCATGAAGAATATTCCCCGCCAGATAGCAGGTTTTTTCCCTTCACTGATAAAAATGGTGTTTTCAGACTGCGGAATGTCCATGTGTTGAAGCAGTTGACTTAGCTTTTTCCGGTTCGAATCGGCCACCAAATTCGCGACAGTCATTCCGGTGATCTCCCTTTGGGCGGAAAAAAATTGCTGGTTCTCCTGGAAAAAATGCTGTTGTTGTGCTTTGGTCTCCAGTAAAAAATAATATGTATTCAGGATATCGACGATTTGCGGATCCCGGGTTTCAAACCAGATATTGATGTGTTGGTCATCCTGTGACTGTTTTAATGGCACCAGATAGGAGCCAACCTCCATTGTTCCCGACATGTTGATCGCCTGGGTGAGATCCTGATAACCGTCATGGACTGTGAGCCATTCACGGGGAGCACCAGTCGACTCCAGATCTGTAATGGATATATCCGTCGGGTTGGGGTTCCGTAATAACAAGTTGAGGTCGGCAAAGCCAAGCCAAGCGAGGATCAGGCAGATTGCAATGATGGTGGCGCGAAATCGTTTCATGGATTTATCCTGTGCTTTTTGATCTTTTATCGAACTGAGCCGCTCGGAAGCGGCTCAGTTGTGAAAGCCATTTAAATATAATCTAACTAGCCTTTAGGCTACCTCAGTCCCGTGGCCGATAATCACATCTTTTTGAGTCATCATCGAGACAATGACCAGAGCTAAAAATGAGAGAGGAATGGATATCAGAGCCGGACTGTTGAACTGTACAGGCGCTTCAGAAGGGAGGTTGCCATAGCGAACCCACATGTCTGGAGAGACCAAAATAAGGCCAAGGGAACTGGTGAGGCCAATAAAGATTGAAGCGGCTATGCCTTTGGCTGTGGTTCTCTTCCAGAAGAGGAGCATTAAGATTGCCGGCAAGTTTGCTGAAGCAGCGACAGCGAAAGCCCAACCAACTAAAAATGAAACGTTCATCCCTTCGAAAACAATCCCTAAGTAGATTGCGATACAGCCAATGATGACAGCGGAAATCTTACCCGCGCGGACCTTACCATGATCAGACATTTTCATGCCAAGAAAGTTGTCCATCAGGTCATGTGCAATAGCACCTGAGGCGGCGACAATCAGCCCAGAAACCGTACCAAGGACTGTTGCAAAGGCGAGTGAAGAGATGACCGAGAACATGACAAATCCGAAAGAGAGAGCAAGCAACGGAGCCGACATGTTGTTATCGGTGATATTGATAACGCCACTTGTCATGGCCCCCATTCCCATGAAAAGGGTTAAGACATAAAAGAAACCAATGGCAGCGATAGCGACAATTGTTGACTTACGGGCGGCCGCCTGACTTGGAACGGTATAGTAGCGAATCAGGATGTGAGGGAGTGCTGCTGTGCCACAAAATAATGCCAGCATCAGGGAGATAAAGTTGAACCTTTGTACTCCGGTAGCGTTGTCGACCTTAAACTTAAGCCCAGGACGCAGAATTCGCGCTCCGGGTGTTGGTTTCTGGTAGTAGACTGTTGTGGTCTCATCGCCAACTTTGATATATTTTTTCCCCCAGAGGACGATGGTTGAATCTTTAATTGCAGACAGGAAGGCCAATGGGCCAACCGCTCCTGTTGCTGCGACTTCTTCCCCATTTATCTGCAGCTCTTTAATGTGTCCGATAGGAAAAAATTTACCCTCTTCAGCCGTGGCGCCATTAAAAAGTTTCGTTCCGTCAGCCATTTTTGTCACGAAAAGCGTTTCTTCCAACGTGTAACCGGTGCCGGATTCAGCTATTTTCCATATTGATTCGAGACCATCTTTGGTGAGTTTGACAAATCCCTGTTTGCCAAATTCAGAATTTGTCCCCGCAATGACACTATAACCAGCTTCTTTAATCACCATGGAACTATCTGCGTGCAGAATTTTAAAGTCGTGGTAAGAGGTTCCATTATTGTCCGCTGGGGTTGTTGAAAGGCCACGGAACAGGACTAAACCGACAAGCACCGTTGACATAATTAACAACATGCCGCCTTTAAAAAATTGGACATAGGTCGTAGATGCCATCCCGGCTGTTGCGACAATCAGAGTTACAACAACGCCGACGATACATACGCCGACCCAGTGTGGTAAACCGAGGAGTGGTTGAACCAAAACGCCTGCCCCAACCATTTGCGGGATGAGATAGAAGACCGAAACCAGCAACGTTGAGATCGCTGCCATGAGCTGGATTGACTTTGAATTGAACTTTGAATCGAGGGCATCGGTGAAGGTGTATTTTCCGAGTCGTTTCATCGGTTCAGCAACCAGGAATAGGGCGACAATCCAGCCAGCAAGGTAGCCGATGGAATACATCCAACCATCATAACCTGCCGTCGCGATCATGCCGCAGATCCCTAAAAATGAAGCTGCTGAGAGGTAGTCTCCAGCAAAAGCAATACCGTTGGTTGCCCAATGGATGTTGCCACCAGCGGCATAATATCCTTCTGCAGAGCTGGCGCGCCGAGAGAGGTAGAAGGATAACCCTAAAACAAAAAGGACGAAAAAGATGAATAGGCCGATAGCCAGGGGGGATTGTGTATAAATCATATCAGCAGCCTCCTAGCTGTTTAATTGTTGTTCTGCTTTGGTGCAGAGACGGTTGTAGACGAGCGCCATTATCAGGGCGAGGATAATTAATCCAAAGCCCCATATTACGGCTGCGGTCTGCCCAAAAATGCTTGCTTCCATCACTTTGGGATTCATTGCGTTCAATAACACAAAAGCGCCGTAAACCAGAGTATAGACAACAAACATTTTAACTCCGAGTTTGGTCTTGTAGCCTGAAGCTTCATCTTTGCCGAGCTTGACGGCAGGACCATGTCCCATAGGTAACCTCCTTTTGATAGCGCAAGGCAAATCGGCCTCACAAATTTAAAATAGAAATAGGTTTTGCTATAAAATATTTTATAATTACCCATTATATGATTGAAATTACACGATATAATTTATGTTTAACTGATAATAAATGAGCTATCTTGGTTGCCAACGGCATGGTTATAATACGTTGTTTTAAAATGAAGTCAATAGGAGTTTTTTGGCTGATAATCGGTTCTATTGATTATCGTTATCTTTAAAATTCACTGAAGAGAGTTGAGAGAACAAGTATTTACGAAAGGCTGTAATAATTTTTATGTTGGAAGGTTTACAAAAAAAATAATCAAAAAATATCATTTCTATGAATCATTATCAGTCGATGTGGCGAGCTTGCGGAGTGACTTTAGAGTTGTTCAGGGGAGAAACTGACGACGTCGTCAATATTGTTTTTATCACAGAGGAGCATTATCAAACGGTCAATACCAAGCGCAATCCCTGCTGAAGGTGGCAGGGTCGCTAGTTCCTTGATGAAAGGTTCTGGGGTTGGGTAGGGGGTTTTTCCGAGTTTGCGGCGTTGCATCTCTTCCATGGTGAAGCGTTGCTGCTGTTCTACAGGGTCAGTGAGCTCAGAAAAG
Organism: Desulfuromusa kysingii; assembly: GCF_900107645.1. Taxonomy (GTDB): domain Bacteria; phylum Desulfobacterota; class Desulfuromonadia; order Desulfuromonadales; family Geopsychrobacteraceae; genus Desulfuromusa; species Desulfuromusa kysingii. The sequence goes on along the minus strand of NZ_FNQN01000002.1, from coordinate 98,148 downwards.
GCGTTGGCAAGTTCTAATCCCCCAATGTACAATTCAAACCGCTCGGCAACGGCCGGTGACGATATTTTTTTTCTTGCTAACGACGCGTGTTCGACGGGATATTCAAAGAGAAAGAGAGGGCGGTCTTTGGGGAGATTTGGCTCTATTTCAAAGGCCATGACCGAATCGAATTCATCTGTTGCCAGAGCTGTTGCCAATGGCATGGAGCTGAATTGTAAAAAAGCATCAGCCACGGTCAGACGTGGCCAGGGGGGAGTCAGATCAATCGTTTGCCCCTGGCGAAAAATTCTGTGATCTGGTTTCAGTTCGGTTAGCAGCGCTTCACAGTCAGCCATCAATTGTCGATAGTCGCAGTGGCTCCGGTACCACTCCAGCATGCTGTATTCGGGTAAATGGGTGTTGCTCCTTTCCCCAGCACGCCAACAATGACAGATCTGAAAGAGCCGCTCAAATCCGGCAGCTAAAAGACGTTTCATGCAGAGTTCAGGAGACGTTTGTAGAAACCAGTCGGCGGCAGGGACTGCGTCAATATTCAACTCTGGAGCGTTCGCAGGGATACGGTGCGGGGTCTCAACCTCGAGAAAATCATGGCGAATAAAGAAGGCCCGAATCTGTTGAATGATCCGGGCCCGATTTTCCAGGGTGTGTCGTTTGCGAGCAATTTGCCAGTTAGGCTCTATCATCATTCTTTGACGCGAGTGACGTAGTTCCCTGTGCGGGTATCGATTTGAATCAGAGTGCCTTCTTCGACAAAAGAGGGGACTTGTAAGGTGTAACCTGTTTCAACTGTTGCTGGCTTGTTATTGCCGGCTGCAGTGTCCCCCTTAACCCAAGGATCGGATTGGGTGACCCGCAGGTTGACAAAGTTTGGTAGGCTGATGCCGATTGCCCGTTCACCATACATCAGGATTTCTACATCCATATTGTCAATCAGGAAATATTTATCATCGCCGAGAGTGTCTTCTGTAAGAAACACTTGTTCGTAGTTTTTTTTATCCATAAAAACATGCCCGCTGTCATCCTGATAGAGATATTGCATGTCGCGCTCTTCCAGGCTGGCAGGCTCAAAGGTTTCTCCGCTACGGTAGGTTCGATCGAATAATGCCCCCGTGATCATGTTGCGGAGTTTGCATTTATATAGGGATTGACCTTTTCCCGGCTTAGTGAAGTCATACTGGACGATGACATGTGGTTCTCCATCAATCAGCAGTTTAAGCCCTTTTTTTAGATCAGAACAGCTGTACATATTGAACTCCTTATCGTGGCACCTGTTTTTAAATTTTAAAGGCGGCATTTAACCATAATTCGACAACGTTTGTCATCGTAAAAGCCAATTTTGGCGCCCCGTCCCGATTTTTCAGCCAAAGAAAAGCGCTATTTTAGCCTTCAATGATAGGGGCACCACTGGATGGTTTTATTCTAGAGTCAAAGGATGCTGAAAAGCACCCTTATGCTTAAAGTGGAGCCGCATGACGGATGCTTGCGGGTTGGTGTCGGCGTTGGAAGTAGAGATAACCTGATTCCACCAACTCTGATAGTAACAGTAAGGCAATCCCTATGGCGATGCCGGAGATCGGCGGTTTCCAGGTGACAAGCGGCCACCAGAGGAGGAGCAATAGGGAACTTTTCAATAGCGTTGAATTACCCAGTTGTTTGGTTTGGTCTGCTCCTGCGAACCAACCTCGCAGAAGGTTGGTTAAACCGTAAAACAGTGGGAAAATAGCACAGGCCGCGAGAGACCACCGCAAGTAATTCCGCAAGTCAGTCTCAACGCCAAGGAGTCGTCCTAAGATAACTTGATTCAAGGGGCCGGCAGTTAATAGGACCAAAAGCCCCAAAACGGCAGCAAAAGTGAGACTGAACCAGATCAAGGCGCGGTTGTCATCCATCGTCTTTACCAAGGTTAAATATGCCTGTTGCAGGTTGCGCATTGGCCCCGCCAGAAGGAACAGGAAGCCTCGGATCACCCCGAAAGCAGCAAGGGCCAGGGCACCATCCTGAAGGCGTCCAATAATTGCACTGATAATCAATGGAATGGTTTGTTGCAGACACGAAGAGTAAGCCAGGGGGAATGAGTAACGTAACACTTCAGCGGTGGTTTTTTCTGTCTGTCCCTGCTGAAATGGAAGATGAGTTTTCCATGCAAGCCATGAGATAACCAACGTTTCTGTCACAACGCAACTCACAAGAGCAACGGCCCCCAGTTGTGCACCAGAAAAAAATCTGCCTCCAATGGAAAGAAAAGCGAATAGGCCTGCGACCCTGACACCGGTGGCGAAAGAGATCAGAGTGGTCTTCCGTGCTCGGATAATTAACCCCTGGCAAAAGCCACGGATACCTGTGAAATAAGGGAGAAAGGCCAAAATATAAAGGGCTTTTTTTGCTTCTGCGGCAATCAGTGGAGGGGTGCCAAGAAGCTGAATCAAGACCAGATCGCCCAAAGGAGTAAAGGCAATCAATGAAAGGAAGACCGCGACATAGGTCGCAATCAGACCGATAAAAATCAACACGCTGATCATTGATTTTCGTCCCCGAACCATGGTCATGGTGATGGTGTGGTTCTGGTACGAGGGGGAACCCACAAACAGGTGGACCACCAGCGCAACCGACATGCCTGCTAAAGCGGTTACGTAATCATCGAGGCGGGCAAGAGCACCGTTGATAATGGTATGGGAGACGCTCATAAGCTGGACATTAAGGACCAGTGGGAAAAAGAAAAAAGCGATCTCTCTGGTTGTCAAACCCTTTTCAGTCAAGATGAGATCCAGGAAAAAGTGGCAACAGGTCGGTGGCTTGTGCCGCATAAAAATCAGTCGTCAAACCATCGGTATTTCCCATGCCGTAGGCACAAAAGCACGTGGCCGTTCCGGCATCCCGGCCGGCACGAATGTCGGTATGATGATCGCCGATCATAACCGTTTGTTGCGGGTCTGCTGACAGTGCCTCCAGAGCTTTGAGCACTGGCAACGAATGTGGCTTCTTGTGCGCAAAACTGTCGCCGCCGATAATGACTTTGAAATGGCGGGTCAACTTCAATCCCTCTAACAATTTCATCGATAATTGATAAGGCTTGTTCGTGACGATCCCCATTTTATTTGCGGGATGATGATTTAACAGATCCTGAATTCCTGGGTAACAGATGGTGTTATCAAGGAGGTGCTGGTCGTAGAGTTGCATAAACCTGTCAAGGTGGGCTGGTTGGTAGAACTCTTCTCCAATCGCTCGTTTGACCAAGACACTGGCACCATCGCCGACCATCTGGGCAACCTGATTTTCAGTTAATGGGGGGCGGTCCAATTCTCCACGAAGGAGATTGAGGGAAAGGGCGAGATCGGGAACTGAATCGACCAGGGTACCATCGAGGTCAAAGAGAAGGTAGTTGATTGTCTTCATTTTAAGCCTTTTTTTCCCGAGCACCAAAGATTGCTGTGCCCACCCTGACGAATGTTGCCCCTTCTTCCACGGCGACTTCAAAATCGCCACTCATCCCCATGGAAAGTTCATCCATATTGACATCAGGTATCTGCAGGCGATTAATCTGTTCAGCGAGTTGTTTCAGCTGTTTGAAAAATGGGCGCACTTGCTCCGGGTTATCACAGTGGGGTGGGAGACACATCAGCCCTTTGATTCTAAGATTTTGAAGGGGGGCTACTGAGCGCACCAGATTCTCCAGTGCTTCTGGAGAACATCCAGCTTTGCTTGACTCATCACCGATATTAACCTGTAAAAAAACATCCACAGTTGTCTCTGTTTTCCCCCATTGACGGTCAATCTCCTCGGCCAGAGAGAGGCGATCAACGGAGTGGATGGTGGTGACTTTGCCCCGCAAATACTTAACTTTGTTACTTTGTAAGCTGCCAATAAAATGCCATTCAACTGGAGCGGTGACCAGAGGCTGCTTGTCACGAAACTCTTGAACGTAGCTCTCACCAAATATTTTTTGTCCAGACTCGAATGCGTCAGTGACCATTTCTGCCGGTTTTATCTTGGAAACAGCAACCAGCTTAACGTCATCGGGGTTACGGCCAGAATTTAGACAGGCATTATTAATGCGGGTGTGAATTTTTTGAATATTATTGGCAATATTATTCATCAGTATGACTCCAAAAGTGTTATATCAATAGCGATATTCCCAGCTCTTTCATCGCCAAAGTCAGCCTGCAGAGAGGCAGCCCAACGACATTAGTATAGCTCCCTTCAATCTTGGAAACAAAGCAGATTCCCAATCCTTGGATGGCGTAAGCTCCCGCTTTGTCGGCCGGTTCACCTGTGGCAATGTAAGCGTTGATTTCCTGGTCTGTCAAATGGCGGAACCAGACTCTGGTACTGACCGCTTCGCTACGTTGTTTGCCTGTTTGGCGGTCGATGACTGCGTAGCCGGAGAGCACTTGATGTTCCCGTCCTGAGAGCTGTTTTAATATTGTAGCCGCCTGGGTTTCATCCTCAGGTTTACCAAGAATCTGGGTATCACAAAGGACAATCGTGTCACTGCCGATAAACCAGCGGCCCGATATGTTCTTACGATTAGCCACCTCATTTGCCTTATCGAGACTTAGACGGACAACATGCTCTTCGGGCGTTTCTCCTGGGAGGATATGCTCCTCAGCCCGACTCGGAATCACCTGAAACTTGAGGCCGATCTGTTGCAGTAATTCCCGTCTACGTGGTGAGGCCGATGCCAGAACCAGCTGTTCTTCCATCAGCGCTCCTCCCGTCTGGAAGCGACATTTTCCCACCACTGTGGCAATGCAGCAAGAGCTCGTTCAGCCATAGCCAAGCGGCGGTCAGCGCGTTTCATCTTGCGACCTTCCAGGGGAGGGAAGAGGCCGTAATTAATATTCATCGGCTGGAATTCGCTTGAGTCGGCGGCAGAAAGATGGCCTAAAAGCGCGCCAAAGGCTGTTTCTGCAGGGGGTGAAGGTAATCTCTCTCCACGCAGATGATATGCGGCAAAAAGTCCCGCTAAAAATCCACAAGCGGCAGATTCAACATAGCCTTCAACGCCGCTTAATTGACCTGCTGCATAGATATGTGGTGCTGCGCGAAATTGCAGGGAATCTGTCAGACAGGCTGGAGCATTGATGAAGGTATTCCGGTGCATACTTCCAAGTCGAGCAAAGCGTACCTGCTCCAGGCCAGGAATGGAGCGGAATATCCTTTTTTGCTCAGGATAGGTCAAACGGGTTTGAAATCCAACCAGATTAAACAGTGTCGCATGGCGATTGTCCTGTCGTAATTGCAGGACGGCATAGGGAATCTTTCCGCTTTTAGGGTCGGGCAAACCGACAGGTTTCATGGGGCCGAATGAGAGCGTTTGTGCTCCGCGACTCGCCATCTCTTCGATCGGCATGCAACCTTCAAAGTGGATCAGCTTTTCAAACTCGCGTCCGGCGACCTTGTCCGCATCTACAAGTTCCTGGACAAAGTTGAAATACTGCTCTTCATTTAACGGGCAGTTGATATAATCGTCTCCACCTTTGTCGTAGCGGGAAGCCCGCCAAGCAATATTGAAGTCGATGGAATCAGCTTCGACCACCGGGGCAATAGCGTCATAAAAATAGAGATGCTCACTGCCGGTTAACTTTTCCAGCTCTGAAGAGAGTGTTGGTGAGGTCAGCGGCCCGCTGGCGAGGATCGTGACCCCGGTCTCAGGAAGAGATGTCACCTCTTCGCGGATAAGTTGAATATTCGGGTTGGCAGCAATTTTGGCGCTGATATAGGCGGAGAATTCAGCGCGATCGACCGCGAGCGCTCCCCCAGCAGGAACTGCCGTGGCATCTGCTGCTTCAATGAACAGAGAACCGCTGCGGCGAAGCTCTTCTTTGAGGCAGCCGACAGCGTTATTCATCCCAGCGCCCCGGAGACTGTTCGAACAGACCAGTTCTGCGAGGTCTTCACTTTTGTGGGCGGGAGAATACTGTAAAGGTTTCATCTCGTAGAGTTTGACCTGGAAGCCTTCTTGGGTCGCCTGCCAAGCAGCTTCACATCCTGCCAGCCCTGCTCCGATAATAGTAATATCCATCGTTATTCCTCTTAAACGCAAACCGGCCGAACCTTCTATGGCTCGACCGGTAATGATTATACGCTGTTCTTAACCGTTTATGTTGTTTTTTTAGCGGTTTTTTTAACCGCGGCCTTTTTCTTTGCTGCTGGCTTTTTGGGAGCCGGTGCTTTCTTTACGGGGGGAATCAGAACCTTTTCCCAGTCGCAATTTTCTTGTGGACAACGTTGAACTGTCCCCCAGCGTTTGGTGGTTTTAATCTCTGTTAACGGCCAGTTACATTTAGGACAAGGCTCCTCTTTGGGTGGATTCCAAAGGGCATATTTACATTTTGGATAACGGTTACAGGAATAGAATATCTTGCCATAACGACTTTTTTTCTCCATCATCTCCCCTTCACCACATTCCGGACAGGTGATGCCAAGGGATTTGGGCTTTTCCAGAGGTTGGATGTTTTTGCACTTCGGGTAGCCGCTGCAAGCGAGAAATTTTCCGTAACGTCCCGTCTTGATGAGCATCGGTGAGCCACATTTGTCGCACTTCTCGTCCGATACGACCGGCTCCTCAACTTCCTTTCCATCACTGTTCAGCGGTTCTGTATGCCGACAGTCGGGAAACCCTGAACAGGCAAGAAATCGTCCTGCACGGCCAAGTTTGATCACTAACTCTTTGCCACATTCAGGGCAGATCTTATCGGTCTTTTCGGTTGTAACATCTTCTTTGCTGACTTCCTGATCTTTACGGTGGAGCAGCGCGATAAAGGGGTCCCAGAACTTTTTAATCAGTGGAATCCAGGCGAGTTCACCACGTGAAATAGCATCCAACTCCTCTTCCAACCCGGCGGTAAAATCATAATCTACATATTGACTGAAATGCTCGGTCAAAAGTTTTGTGACGACTCTCCCTGTGTCTTCCGGGAAAAATGTCCGTTTTTCCAGGCGTACATATTTTCGGGTGACCAGAGTATTCATAATGCTGGCGTAGGTGGATGGCCGGCCAATGCCGTACTCTTCCAGAGTCTTAACTAGGCTGGCTTCGGTAAAGCGGGGTGGAGGCTGAGTGAAATGTTGTTCCGGGATCACTTGTTCATTGTTGAGTTTATCACCCTTGTCGAGTGGTGGTAACAAACCCTCTTGGTTTTCATCATCACCGTTATCTGTCCCCTCGATATAGAGGGCCATAAAACCAGGGAAGCGGATGGTTTGTCCGGTGGCTCTAAACGTGTACCTTTCACCTGCGGAGATGTCAACTCGGGTGGCATCAAAAATAGCCTGGGCCATTTGTGATGCTACAGTCCGTTTCCAGATTAATTCATAAAGACGTTGTTGGTCCGAACTTAAGTAGTTTTTAAGCTGAGCCGGGGTTCTGGCAACTGAAGTTGGGCGTACGGCCTCATGAGCCTCCTGAGCATTCTTGCTTTTATTTTTGAATATCCGTGGTTTATCGAGCGCATAGCTTTCATCGTAGAGCTGACAAATCACTTCTCTTGCCTCACTTGTAGCCATGGTCGATAGGGCGACAGAATCGGTACGCATGTAGGTGATCAAGCCATGGGTTCCGTCTTCGACCTGAATACCTTCATACAATTTCTGCGCGACACTCATGGTTTTACGTGCTGAGAAGCCAAGTTTACGGCTGGCTTCCTGCTGCAGAGTACTGGTCGTAAAGGGGGGAGCTGGATTACGTTTGCGGGCTTTCTTTTCGAGTGAGGTGACTTGATATTGGACATTTTCCAGCTCAGCGAGAATATCATCTGCCTGTTGCTGATTGCTAATGGCAAATTTAGTTAAATTCTTACCATCACAAGTGTTCAGTTTAGCGGTGAACTGGTTTTTGTTGAGAGTCGCTAAGAGTGCTTCAATGCTCCAGTACTCACGCGGTTTAAAGGCGTCAATCTCATCTTCACGTTCACACACCAGGCGTAATGCAACCGATTGTACCCGTCCTGCCGATAGGCCATAACGAATTTTTTTCCAGAGAAATGGTGACAGGTTGAAGCCGACCAAATAATCAAGCACTGAACGTGCTTGTTGGGCATCGACCATGTCCCGAGCAATTGATCGCGGATGAGCCATGGCCTCATCAATAGCGGTTTGAGTAATTTCGTTGAAAGTTACCCGTTTTACTGCTGGTTTTTTTGCTTGTTCATCAATACCCAGTGCTTCCAGCAAATGCCAGGCAATGGCTTCTCCTTCGCGGTCAAGGTCAGTTGCGAGGATTAATGCGTCACTTTTGGCAACCTCTTTTTTTAACAGGCTGATATGTTTTTCACTGTCAGCAAGGATTTGGTAATTCGGTTTAAAATTGTTGGCCGTATCAACTGAACCCTGCTTGCTGGGGAGTGCACGAACGTGCCCATAAGATGCTAGAACTTTATAGCCTTTGCCAAGAAACTTTTCGATGGTTTTTGCTTTTGCCGGTGACTCGACAATAACCAGTGATTGTGCCATCTGTTACCTCTATGAGCCTCTGTCCCATTAGTCCAGGACGGGTCTCTGTAAAAAGGCTGTGCATACAAACAGCGCAACCCGTATGTCTTATTGATAGATGCGACCCCAGTCATTTTCAAGGAGGCAATCGATTTCTCGTAACCAGAGACTGCTTGAAGCTGAGAGGAGGTTGAGGATCGTAATCAGCTTGATCTCCTGCTCGCTGACAGGATCGTCTCCTGAACGTAACGCCCGATCAATGATCTCTTCCTGAGCTTCATCGGTGAGGAGTCCCATGGTGCGTACTTTGATTAAGAACCCCCTGGCTTCAGTCGTGAGTTTCTGTTGTTCGTGGCTGTCAAAAACCCGATAGGTGGGTTGATTCATCAATGGAGTGTTTGCGGTTGAATCTGTTTGAGGTTGCAGTGCAATTGTTTCCATCCAGGAGAAAGCATCATTAATCTCATCAGCTTCAAAGCCGACAGCGATCAGATCTGCCATCAATTCCTGCTCACTTATCGGGCTATCTTCCGCTCCCAGAACATATTGGGCGATCAGATTGACAATCGCCAAAACTCGCTCACGCAAGGAACCTCTCCCACGGTGGTTTAGGTTTATATTTGCTCACGGATATAGTTATTTCCCGGAAGTGTTTTGATCCCGCCCCGCAGCTCTAGGTCGAGTAAAATAGCGGAAAGCTCCATGGGAGTCAAGCCGCATTCACGTGCTATCTCGTCGCTGTGTTTGGGTTCATGGCCCAATTTTTGATAAACGTTACGTGCCACTTCTTCAAGTTGCAGGGAAAAATCTTCATAGACCCTTTGTTGTTTTTGTGACGGCAAGTCAGGCCACAGTGCCTGAAGGATGTCCGCCGCTTCAGTAACAAGTTGAGCTCCCTCTTTCAAGAGTTGATTGGTCCCTTTGCTGTTGCGATGTTGCAATGATCCTGGCACGGCAAAGAGCTCTCGCCCTTGTTCCAAGGCAAAATCACCGGTAATCAACGACCCACTTTTAGCCGCCGCTTCAATTATCAAAACCCCTCGACTCAGACCGCTGATGATGCGATTGCGACCAGGAAAATGACCCGGCAGTGGAGGGGTTTCGGGGGGGTATTCCGTAATGATGGCATTCGCTTGTTCAATCCGGTGAAATAGATGACTGTTTTCCGGGGGATAGACCCGGTCAATACCGCATCCCAGGACTGCTATCGTGGAACCATTTGCATCGAGAGCCCCTTTGTGTGCGGCACTATCAACACCACGGGCTAGGCCACTGACAATGCAGATATTGTGATGAGCCAAGGCTGTCGCCAGTTCTCTGCTCAAGGTCAAGCCGCCAGGTGTCGCCCGTCTTGAGCCTACGATTGCGAAGCATTCATTGTCAGGTAATGTTCCCCGAAGATAAAGAAGGGCCGGTGGATCGTGAATTTCACGGAGGAGAGGCGGATAATCAGAATCCCAAAAACTAAGCAGACGAACCTTTAGTGACTCCAGTTTATGACGGATGGTTGCAAATTTCGGATCGGTAACTGTAGGAATTTTATTGCAAAACTTGGCACTCAGCCCAGCTTCCTGCCAATATTGCGGTGGTGCTTGCAGCGGGGTGAGAAAATCACCGAAGTATTGATGCAGTTTAAACAGGGCGCTCCGCCCAATCCCGGGTGTCAGGTGTAACCTTAACAGAGCAACTTGCTCATCGTTCATTTTATCCCCCCCCTTTTTTTTAATAGTACAAATAAAAAAGGATTGAAGACAAGTCCAATCCCTTTTTATAAACTAACCCGTGTCCTGTGTGGAAAATTAGTCGGTTACAACTGAAACCTTATCTCCAATAAAGGCAGCATCGACGCTTTTGATAATGATTGCGGATGCGGTTTTGGCCTTGGTTTCAATGGTAATGGCGGCACCCAGAACCGCATCAGGAAGTTGCATTCTACCCGCGTGTTTAATCATCTCATCGGAAGCTTTACGCGGACGGGAAATATAAAAAAGATTGCCATTGACAAGACCATCGTCACTGCCAAGATTAACGAAGATAATGTCATTGGTTGAAAAGGTCCCTTTTTCATCACGCGCAGCAACGACATAACCTTCCTTATCGGTCGTCCCGCGTTGCAGGGTGATCTCTTTGCTTAGTGGAATATACTCAAAAAGTTCGGCCCCGCGTTGAATCTCGCGGAATACTGTGGCAATTTTAGCAATGACCGTGTCACCATTGATTTCAGTCACTTGCAGAAACCCAAGGTTACTCATCATGGTGCCGATGAATTGATTGGTGTGTGGATTCTTAATGCTATTACCGCGCTCAAACAACCCATAAGTGTCGCCGACAGTGACATCTGCTGGATTTTTCATTTTCAGAAAAACGGTGTCATTTTTGGTTAGGAGAATCCGATTGTCGACAGAGTCAACCAAGACACCAAGCGGAGTTTCGTTAGTGAGGATGAAGCCGTCACCACTTCCGGTCGCTTTGATTTTGACGAGCTCTTCGGTCTCCCTCTGTGGCATTGGTGTTGGTTGAGCCATTGGTTGCATTTCAGTCGCCGTGGCTGCTGGTTCACCTGCCTCAGGGTATGCGGGGATGATTTTAAGCCGGCCATCGAGAATTTGTACTTTCTGTCCGGGGAAAATCAAATGTGGATTTGTAATCTCAGGATTTTTTGCCCAGATGTTTGGCCAATAGTAGGGATCATCAATAAATTTCTTGGACAGATCCCAGAGAGTGTCCCCCTTTTTAATGGTATAAATTTGATTTTCAGCAGCAATAGCCAGACTTGCTCCTGATACGATGAGCAATAAAATCAGCAGCGATAACCAGCGAAAGAGTGTTCGTGTCATCTGTTCCCTCTCAGACAGAGTGTGAACCGTTAATTAAGCGGCTCGTTACTCCGGTAAAGTTGTTGTGCTTCCGGGCTTTCTGGGTAGCGGTTGCGCAACTGTTCAAGGATATTGTCAGCCTGTATCGGTTGTCCCTCCTGGCGGTAGATCTGTGCTAGTTGCACGAGTGCCGCAGGGGTTTTAGCTTGTGCGGTTGGATCTGCAATAATCAACTGAAGGTTCGTGATGGCCCGATTCATTTTTCCTTGAGAAAATTGGGCATTTGCCAGCCAATAACGAGCATTCGGTGAATACTGGTGGTTTGGAAAGTTGCGTAGAAAATCTTGAAAACCTGCTTCAGCTGCGGACCAATGACCGGCAGCCAAATTTGAAAAAGCGGCAAGATAGGATGATGCTGACGCAGCAACGGCTACGATTTCTTGATTTTCGGCCGGAGAAAGGGGTGTCTCTGCCGGGGGCATGTTGGAAACGGTTGGCTGTTTAAGTTGATCTGGTATGTATAGACCGGGTTGCTTGGTTGCAGTAAGAATATTTTGAGTCAGCAGTTGTTCTTGTAATTGGGTGAGCTCTTTTTGTAACTGTTGCAGTTGATCTGCCTGTGTTTGTTGTTGCTGTTTGATTTCATTTAACTGTGATTTTAGTGCCCCAGACGGTGCAAGGCCCGGTGCTGGAGCGCAGGAACTTAGCAACAGGAGCAGTCCTGAAGAAAGCAGAATTTTAATTGTGAGAGACGATAATAAGCGTTTCATTTTCGCAGAACTCCACACCCGAAATTTACAATAAAACAATAAAAACTAATCTGTAAAAATTATAGTTTTCTTAACTGGTTGTCAAGCTGGAAGAATGAGAATGCTCCAAAAAAGCACCTTATTTACCCTTTTTTAAGGGTTCTGACCGTGTGAGTATATTCAGGCGTCGTCCCGTCGTTAAAATAATTCCCTGATCTGTGGAGCTCCTTTTGAGGAATTGTTTCAGTTCAGCAAGTTCTGCTGTCGGTAGAGTTTGATAGTTTGGTAGTTTATGGGCGAAAAAATCGTTTTCATCGGTAAACTGAAAGACGACATCAAAGTGATAGTCCAGGCTTAGGGTCCAACCCGCAAGATTTTTCATTGCGTCAACCGCTTGCAGTCGTTCCTGACTCTCATCGCCGCTGCCGGCACCAAAGCGTTTTTTTATTGCCATGAATGAACCTGTATCACTGGGTTCAATAATGATAATCTTGCCGTTATCCTTGAGTAGGTGTCCTGAATGGGAAAGGTTTGCGACCATTTTGTCTTTTGGGATGTGATGCAGCGATAAGGTGTAAAGGACTAGATCAAAGGAATGGGCCGCCAGATCTGGGATGCCATCGGGCGTGTATAAAAATTCAATGTTTCTTGCGTGATTCTTTTGTTTCGCCTGCTCCAAAACGGTGGCGTTTGAGTCTGTTGCGACAACTCTGGAAGCGTACTCAGCGATATTGCGGCTGATCTTGCCGTCGCCGCAGCCGACATCGAGAACCGTCGCTCCAGTTAAAGGGGCATGAGAATGAATTTTTTGGATATATTTGTTGTCAGGGTCGAGAATCATAGGGGGCCGATGCAGTGTTTTTCACCACAACAAATTCAAGCATCTTCGTCCAAGAAAGCGGTGACGAGATTTGCGGTGACCGTAAACGTTGAATCCGACAAATATCTGTGACTATTGCAGAAAAGTGAATGTTGCGCAAGTCAATCTGGCTTAGAATTCCACCAGATTCCTTTAAAACCAATAAGTTAAGGATGTTATTTTATTGCTCTGAGCGAGGGGTGAGGTTATGATAATTCGCTGCTCAGGATCTGAGCACGTTATACGACGTTGTTTTTGGCGAGGGAGCGAAATGCAACGGTTCCTTGGCAGAACAAGCACGACCTATATCGGTCGTGGATATCAATAAAAAGGGAGGGCAATACATGGCATTGGAATCATTAAACCCCGCAACAGGTGAAGTGTTAGAGACCTTTGACGAATGGTCGGACGAGCAGGTTGCGACAACGATCGAAGCGGTTCATGGCGCATACCAGAATTGGCGGACCACCTCGTTTGCCGAGCGCAAGTCTTTGCTGCTCAAGGCGGCTGTCATCCTGCGTCAGCGCAAGGATGAATTTGCTACGATGATGGCTCTTGAGATGGGTAAGCCGGTGGTGGAAGGGCGTGCAGAGATTGAGAAGTGTGCGCTGGTTTGTAACTATTACGCCGAAAATGCTGAGCAAATGCTGGCGCCGGAACCCATCGCAAGTGATGCCAGTCGCTCTTATGTCGCGTTTCGCCCTCAGGGGATTGTTCTGGCTGTCATGCCGTGGAATTTCCCTTTTTGGCAGGTGTTTCGATTTGCAGCACCGGCACTGATGGCTGGAAACGTCGGTGTGCTCAAACACGCATCTAACGTCCCGCGCTGTGCTTTGGCCATTGAGCAAGTGTTTGTCGAAGCTGGATACCCTGCAGATGTATTTCGGACCCTGATGATTGGCTCAGGCAAAGTTGCTCAGGTGATTGAGCATCCTTATGTGGTTGCGACGACGTTGACCGGAAGCGATATCGCCGGACGCAAAGTGGCTGAAAAGTCGGGTGCCATGTTGAAGAAATCGGTCATGGAACTTGGCGGTAGTGATCCGTTTATTGTCCTGAATGACGCTGACCTCGATCTGGCTGCATCTGTCGCGGTCACGGCCCGCTGCATTAATTCGGGACAAAGCTGTATCGCCGCTAAGCGCTTTATTGTTGAAGATGGTATCTATGAGACATTTCTCGAAAAATTCAAAGCCAATATGGCGGCATTGAAGATGGGGGATCCGTGTGATGAAACCACCCAAGTTGGCCCTCAAGCCCGCGAAGATCTGATGCGTGAATTGCATCGTCAGGTGGAGGGTTCCGTGGCCAAAGGTGCAAAAGTGATCCTTGGTGGTATGCCCGGTGAAGCTGCTTTTTATCCACCCACAATTTTGACGCAGGTCAGCAAAGGGATGCCCGCCTATAATGAGGAATTTTTTGGTCCGGTGGCGATTGTTATCCGCGTCAAGGATGCCGAAGAGGCACTGTTTGTGGCTAACGATACCGAGTTTGGCCTTGGCGGATCGGTGTGGACAAGGGATATTATCAAAGGTGAAAAAATTGCCGGAGAGATACGTTCCGGTGCGGTATTTGTCAATAGTATGACCAAAAGTGATCCGCGACTGCCATTTGGCGGTGTTGGTATTTCCGGTTTCGGCCGTGAGTTGTCCCATTACGGAATCAAGGAATTCGTCAATATCCAGACAGTCTGGATTCAATAGTTCTGCTGTCTCGATGCGCATATCATGAAAAAAAGCACCGCTTTACTGAGCGGTGTTTTTTTTTGCCAGTCATCCCTTATCTTCCTATTGGAGCACCTTTCACCGAGGTTTCTGTGCTGAAAAACCCCCTGTTTAAGTGTAAATATTCTTTCGTACAGCAATGAAAAAAAAAGATAAAATCATACTTGCGCAATCATGCAAGTGAGTATATCTTGCCCGTAGTTTCACCCATTTTTTCAACAATTTTTAGATCGAAGGAGAACAGCAACATGGATAAACTTACAATTGCGCTGCATGAATTCATTCATGTCGGCGGAGCGCTTGCGATTGTAATTGGTGTGGTGTCAGTTTTAACAGGATTTATGCGTGAGTATATTCCTCAAGAGAAGCTACAGAAAAAACTCACTAAACATGGCAAGTGGGGACCGCTGATGGGCGCTTTTTTTGGCATGTTGACCCCCTTTTGCAGCGCTTCTGTGGTGCCTGTGACTATGGGGATGGCAACCATGGGCGTTTCACTTGGCACGGTTATGAGCTTTTTGATCTCAGCCCCGCTATGTAATTTCATTGTCCTCGCTATGGTGTACGCGACCTTCGGATTGAGAGTCACTGTTAGCTATTTAATGATTACTTTTATTGCAGCAATTGCTGGAGGCTGGTTGATAACTAAGACGCCATGGCGTAATGAAATCAAACGTGGTGAAGAACTGGAGTCGAATAAACCGCAGTCAAGTTGTTCGGCGACGGCCTCAATGCAATGTCGTGTGCGATCTGAACCGACAGTGCAAGACTGCAGTACCGTTAGTGCTTGCAGCGGGTCGACCGCTACGATCGCGCTGGAAAGTGTTGACCCTAGTAGAATGAACAATGCGTTGCGTTTTGCGTGGGTGCTGTTCAAGAAGATTATGCCTTATGTGTTACTTGGGGCGTTAATTAGTGGCCTGTCCGCAGCCTATTTATCTGCCGATATTGTGGAAAAATATGTCGGCGGTGACAATATTCTTTCCGTCATTATTGCTGCGGTTATTGGTGTCCCCCTCTATTTGCGTATCGAAATGGCCATCCCCTTGCTTAAGGTACTGATTGTAAAAGGGATGGGGCTTGGCCCGGCAATGGCCTTAATCATTGGCGGCACTGGTGCAAGTCTGCCGGAAATAGCCCTGGTTTCAGCAGTGCTTAAGCCCAAAGCCGTGGTTGCCTTTGTTGCGATTATATTAACAGCAGCCATTATAGGTGGCCTGTTATTTCAATATGTCTTGTAATGGATTGAAGTTCATCTAACAGCGATTGACAGGAGTTAATGACCAATGCTACAAAGCCAATACGTTGAATTTACAGCTAAAATAGCAAAAAACTTAAGCAAGTGGTGCGCCTACACCCATATGTTTAAAGTTTTTACAGCACTGATTAAAGGTGGCGACTTGTCGGAGCAAACCAAAGCAGGACGTAACATTGCGTTGCTCGGCTTTTTTTGCCCTTTTTTCTGGATCGCTTTGTTGTCAGGAGCGGATGGTTCAACGCTGGCTTTTCATGCCACACATTCGGGAATTGTTTTCTTAATTGGAGTCGCGATCATAATCACCAGCTTCAAGAAAAAGTAAAACTTTATGGATCACGAAAAATACATCGATGCGCTAAAAGCACTGGCCGAACCGCATAGGTTACGTCTGTTTTGGTTGCTCATCCATGTTGACCAGCGTATTACTGTTGCTGAGGCGATGGATGTCACAGAAGATACGCAATACAACGTATCGCGTAATTTGAAGATGCTCTATAAAGCGGGTCTTCTCACCCAAGAGAAAAGTGGTAAGTGGGTTTACTACACGCTCGCACAGCAACAACGACCGCATTGGCAGTTTATCGTTGAATCTGTGCGAGCTCTTCCTGATAGTGGTTTCACACGGTTAACCTCACGGTGCAAGAAACGTTTGGCATTGCGAGTCAATAATCAATGCGTGGTCGGGCCGAATAGTGAGGAATGGCTTACCCAGTGTTCTGCACCCCATCCCTAACGTAAGCCATCAACCAAACCGCTTTTCCTGTCTTAACATCTTTGTGACGTTATCGTTGATGTCCAGATTCCAGTGACCGGCTTTGACCATAAATCGAACAGTGCATCCCCACAACACGTCTCAATAAATCAAAAAATCACTTTTGGTCGCATTTGCTTTTCACCGTTATCATAAACGGAGTTGCTCCTCAACTTCTCTCCGCATGCTGGTAAGAAATTGCCATGGTGATGACTTTTCTCCGCGGGGATGTTGACTTTTGTTCTAAAAGTAGGCGAGCATCGCCGCTGTCATTGACATGAAAAATCTTTACCGCTCAATGCACTTCGGCGACAAAACGATAACCTGAATCGCTTGGACACTATGATGCAACAAAAAATAAACAGAAAACATCCCGAACTCCTGATGCCTGCTGGAGATATGCAGAAACTGAAGACCGCAATCCGTTTTGGTGCTGATGCGGTCTATCTTGGTACTGCAGATTTCGGACTGCGGGCACATGCCGGTAATTTTGACCTTGAACAGTTGCGGATTGCCCGAGAGTTAACACGTGAGGCCGATGTCGCCCTCTATCTAACCCTTAATGCTTCGTTGCGGCCGGAGGAATTCACCGCTTTAGAGCATCTGCTGGAGGAGTTAAAACCTGTTGATTTGGATGCCTATATCATTGCCGACCCTGGAGTGCTAACAACGATTCGTCGGATCGATCCGCAACGATCGATCCACCTTTCAACCCAGAGCAACAGTTGTAATCCACAAACAGCTGAATTTTGGGGCAGTTGCGGTGTCAGTCGCATTAATCTGGCGAGAGAGTTGACTTTGGAAGATATCAACGCTTTTAGCGGACAGACCGAGGTTGAACTGGAATGTTTTGTTCATGGTGCCATGTGTGTTGCCCATTCCGGACGGTGCCTCCTCTCTACTGCGTTGCTTGGACGTGGTGCCAATCAGGGGGATTGCGCGCAACCTTGCCGCTGGAATTATGCGCTGGTGGAAGAAACTCGTCCCGGGGAGAGCTTTGCGATCGAAGAGGATTATCGAGGGACCTATCTCATGAACAGTCGCGACCTTTGTCTGGTGGAACAGTTACCGCAATTACTGGCGGCGGGAATTGACAGTTTTAAAGTTGAGGGGCGGATGAAGAGCCTCTATTATGTGGCAACCACAGCGCGGGTTTACCGTGACGCGATTGACCGTCTCAGTGTTGATCCAGCGGATATCGATCCCCT
The DNA here is from genome assembly GCF_900107645.1 of Desulfuromusa kysingii. Classification (GTDB taxonomy): domain Bacteria; phylum Desulfobacterota; class Desulfuromonadia; order Desulfuromonadales; family Geopsychrobacteraceae; genus Desulfuromusa; species Desulfuromusa kysingii. The sequence continues at coordinate 80,353 of NZ_FNQN01000002.1, read as the reverse complement.
CTGGCAGGAAGAACTGGAGAAAGTCAGTCATCGCCCCTATGATACCGGTTTTTTGTTCGGTCATGACGATGCCAAGATTCATGCTGCCGACACCCACTATATCCGTACCCATGATTTTGTCGGTTTTGTCCGCAGAGATCAGAACGGGCTTTGGGTTGAAGGGCGCAATAAGTTTGTCCTGGGAGATGAGATTGAACTGATCGGCCCTGCAATGAAGCAAGAGACATTCCGGGTGGATGAGATTCAGTCCTTAACCGGAGAACCTCTTGTCGCCGGTCAACCGAATTCTCAGCTGCGTCTGCGCCTTCCTGATTGGGCCGACGAGGGCGATCTGCTACGCTTGCAAAGAGTGGAGAATTAATAAATGCCATTGTTGTTTTTATCTGTCTATTTGTTGATCACCGTAATCCGCTTTGCTCTTGACTGGATCAATATCCGCCATCGGCAACAAGGGCGACAACCGTTGCCAGCTGCTTTTGCCGGACAAATTGACGAACAGCGTCTTGACCGCAGTGACGCTTATGCTTTAGCAGGAGATCGTGTCGGTCTTGTTGAAGATATTCTGGCGGTTGCTCTGACCATCGCCTTTTTGTTTGGCGGGATTCTCCCCTGGTATGATCAATGGATAGCTGGATATACCGATAATTTCATTGTCAGTGGATTATTGTTTTTTGGTCTTTTGGCTTTGATCCAGTTACTCATCGGCCTCCCTTTTTCTCTCTACAAGAATTTTGTTCTTGAAGAACGTTTTGGATTTAATCGGATGAGTTTCAAGCTCTGGTGCGCCGATTTGCTGAAATCTCTTCTGATCGGCTCGGTGCTGTTCACGCTGCTGGGTGGTGGAGCCTTGGCCTTGGTGCAAATCGCACCACAGAGCTGGTGGCTTTGGGTCTGGGGCTTCTGGGTTGTTGTCACCTTGTTTCTTTTATACCTGTCACCTTACCTAATTGAGCCACTGTTCTTTAAATTCACACCATTGGCAAAAGCTGATTTGGAAATCGAGGTTCGCGATCTGCTCGAAAAAGCTGGAGCGCATGCGGGGAAAGTGTTGCAGGTCGATGCTTCCCGTCGTAGTGGGCACAGCAATGCTTATTTTACCGGCATCGGTAAGGTGAAGCGGGTGGTACTGTTTGATACCTTGATGGAGCAGTTGGATAATAAGGAGCTGCTGGCAGTGCTGGCCCATGAACTCGGACATTGGCGTTGTGGTCACTTGCGGCAACAGTTAATCAAGAGTCAGATTATGGCCTTGCTGGTTTGCTGGCTGGCTTTTACTCTGTTAAGCAGTCAGCTTCTCCCTGGATGGTTGGGGCTGGAGCAACTCTCTTTTGCAGGACAGGTTTTTATCCTTGGCTGGATCGGGTCGCTCATTGGATTTTTCTGGATACCCGTTAGTAGCTGGTGGTCACGCCGCCATGAGCGTCAAGCAGACCAGTTTGCCATCAATATGGTTGGCAGTGGTCAGGAATTAGCTTCAGGATTAGTGAAGCTGGCGCGGGAAAATTTAAGCAATCTATTTCCCCATCCACTGTATGCTGCAGTCTATTACTCGCATCCGCCATTAGTGGAGAGGGTGTTGTGGCTACAAAAGGGAAAGGTTGATGCGGTCTCTCTTAAGAAATTTTCCGCAGATCAATGAAGCGGTTGTTGCTATCAATCGTCAGGAGAAAGCGGCCGTTGATTCCCGTGTGGGTCAACAACGGGCGCAAGCGGATGGCGGGGAAGTGAAGTCGCTTTCCACACTCTGACATCACCTCAATCGCGTTAGCGCTGCCCTGATAGTAGCGGAGAAACTGTTGCTGGCTGATCTGTAATCGAAAGTAGTACTGTCGTTTGGATGTTGTCGCCATCATTTCCGATTTTTCCGTTTGCAGAGTCAGGAAGGTCGAATTATGCTGATCTATAAAGTTGTAGAAACCAGCCAGGTTGATGACCTGAGTCTGGAAAAAATTTTAAATACCTGGACCGCGTTGGGCTGGCACCTTGAGGGGATCCATTTTGCAATGCGTGAAGCTAGTCGACGTCCGGGGATGGCATTCATCACTTTCACCCGTGAAAAAGAAGAATAGTCGGGACGAACCGATCTGTTGGTCCCGACTCTCAAGTTAGATTCACGGCACAATCTCAGACTGTCCTCAGTAGACTAATCCCCCTTTTTTTCGCACCTTGCGCAGGGTTTTATTGGCAACGTAACGGGCTTTATCTGCCCCAGATGCAAGTATTTTTCTGAGTCTTTCTGGGTCGGCTAAGATCTCTTTTCTTTTCTCTGTATAAGGGGCAAAGAAATCACGAGCCGTCTCAAACAATTCCTGCTTGACATCACCGTAACGGAGTCCGGGGGTGAGGTAGCGTTGTCGCAGTTCTTCAACCTCTTGTTTATTTAAGAATAAACGATAAATTTGAAAGATATTACAGCTGTCTGGGTTCTTGGCTTCTTCGATCGGAGTCGGATCGGTGACGATACGCATAATTTGTTTGCGGAGCGCCTTTTCTTCCAGAAACAGATCAATTGTGTTGCCGTAGCTTTTACTCATCTTGCGACCATCGAGACCGGGAACGGTGGCGACATCATCATCGATATCGGGCTCGGGGAGGGTAAAAACATCACCATGCTCATTGTTGTATTTGATAGCGATATCGCGGGCAACTTCCAGATGTTGTTTCTGGTCTTTGCCAACCGGGACGCTATCGCTCTGGAACAATAGAATATCTGCTGCCATCAGCACCGGATAGGCAAACAGGCCATGGTTTGGTTTGATCCCCTGTGCCACCTTATCCTTGTAGCTGTGACAGCGCTCCAATAACCCCATGGGGGTGAAGTTAGAGAGAATCCAGGTGAGTTCCTGTACTTCTGGAACATCTGACTGCACCCAGAAGGTACTTTTTTCCGGATTGAGCCCCAATGCTAGAAAGTTCGCGGCTGCCTCCATGGTCCCCTTGGCCAGAGCTTTGCCATCTGAAACGCTGGTCATGGCGTGGTAATTGGCAATAAAACAGAACAGGTCTTCCTGTTCCTGATAGTCGATCATTTTTTGCATCATGCCAAAGAAGTTCCCAAAGTGAAGGGAACCAGAAGGCTGGATGCCGGATAAGACGCGCATGGTAAATTGACTCCAAAAAAATATGGTTGAGAAAAGTAGTTTGCTTATTGCTGGTTCTGTTGTGCACTCATCATTGTCGCCAGTTGCAACAGTTGTTGCATATCCATGCCGCTCTCTTTGAGAATATCAAGCAATACCGGGAACAGTTGCATCATGAATCCCGGCTCTTTGATGACGTCTTTAGCCAATTCTGGTAGCGTCTCAATGATGAATGCTTTTTTGTCTTCGATAGAAAGCTCCATAAGGCTGGTTTTAATTTCTGTAACGGTCATTTCATTACTCCTGTTTGAAAATCATTTAGCCCCAAGGGCAATCTTGAAAACCTCTGGATACTCTTTGACGAAATGAACCTCTATCCCCTCGCGGAGGTATTCAGGCAAGTCGTCGTAGTCTTTTTTGTTTTCGAAGGGGAAGATCAGGGCTTGCAGTCCAGCACGGCGCGCGGCAATAGTTTTTTCTTTGACTCCACCAATCGGCAGGACACTTCCGGTCAGGGAGAGCTCCCCGGTCATTCCCAGTTTTTCTCGTACTGGTTTTTCCAAAATCATGGATAACAGGGCGGTGGTCATGGTTACCCCTGCTGATGGGCCATCTTTGGGAGTCGCTCCGGCGGGGACATGGAGGTGAATAAAGTGGTTGTCAAAATAATCTTCAGGAATTTTATGTTCTTCAAGGTGCCCCATGACGTAAGAATAGGCAATCTCTGAACTCTCAACCATCACTTTTCCAAGTTGCCCCGTCTGTTTGAACCCTTTGTTTTTACTCTTCATTGCCGTGGCTTCAATCTGCAGGGTCGCACCACCCATGCTGGTCCAAGCAAGACCTGTGACGACTCCTGGAACGCTCTTGATGAGTTCTTCTTCCGCAAAGACGGGCTTGCCAAGATAATTTTCGATGTCATGTTTGGTGACACGCACCTTCTCTTCGCGGCCTTCAGCAAATTCCATTGCCGCTTTCCGCATGATTTTTTTGATTTTGTTATCCAGTCCACGCACGCCGGCTTCGCGAGCGTAGCGGGTAACAATATCCGCAATGGCCGCCTTGTTGATACTCACCTGAGTTTTGGTCATCCCATGACTTTTGAGCGCCTTAGGGATGAGGTAGCGACGGGCAATCTCCAGTTTTTCTTCAAGAATATAGCCCGACAGGCGGATCACTTCCATCCGGTCAAGCAGTGGTGCAGGTATGGTATCAAGCTGATTGGCGGTGGTAATAAACATGACATTGGACAGATCAAAAGGGACATCAAGATAATGGTCACGAAAGCTGTCATTCTGCTCTGGATCAAGGACTTCCAGTAATGCTGAAGCTGGATCGCCTTGGAATGAGGCTCCGATCTTGTCAATTTCGTCCAGCATCAGCACCGGGTTCGCAGTGCCAGCGCTCTTCATAGCCTGGATCGCTTTGCCCGGCATAGCGCCAATATAGGTACGTCTATGCCCTTTGATCTCGGCTTCGTCACGCATACCTCCAACAGAGAAGCGGTAGAATTTGCGCTTTAAGGCGTCCGCAATACTTTTACCCACAGAGGTTTTACCAACGCCCGGGGGGCCGACCAGACAGAGGATAGAACCAGAGATATCCCCCTTCATTTTGCCGACGGCGATAAACTCCAGAATGCGCTCTTTGACATCATCCAGGCCGTAGTGGTCACGATCAAGCACCTTGCGAGCCCGGGGCAAATCATAGGCGTCTTTACTGAATTTCCCCCAAGGGAGGATTGTCAGCCAATCAAGATAGTTACGGCTAACATTGTACTCCGGCGAGGAGGGTTCAATCATCTGGAGCTTTTCAATCTCTTCATCAACGGCTTTCTGTGCCTCTTCATTCAACGTCAGTTTTTTTAACCGTTTCTGATATTTTTCAATCTCAGAGACTTTCCCTTCTTTTTCCAGGCCGAGCTCTTTCTTGATCGCCTTGAATTGCTCCCGTAAGAAAAAATCACGCTGCTGTGCGGAAACTTTTTCTTCAATTTGCTGCGATATTTTGTTTTGCAGGCGTGAGACTTCGAGCTCTTTCTTCAGCAATACCAGAACTTTGTCGATGCGCCGATGGATATCAAAAGTCTCCAGCACTTCCTGTAGCTCAAAGCCATCGGCATTGGTCAAGTTGGCGGCAAAATCGGTTAACCGCGCCGGATCATCCATACTTGTGCGACCGAGAAAGAGTTTAATTTCTTCAGAGTAAAGAGGATTGATCTGAACCAACTCTTTGAGGGTGGAGATGATCGCCATCGAGTAGGCTCTCAGCTCTGGATTTTCCGCGTAGGCGGTACTGAGAAAATAGGTCACATCTGCATAGATAATATTATTGACTTCCAGAACCTCATCGATGCTGAAGCGCTCCAGACTGTTAACCAGAACGTGGGCGCTGTCTTCTTCCGTATGGATTAGTTTGAGAATTTTGGCTGCGACTCCGACGCGTTGCAGGTTGCTGGTCGAATCCTCTTCGTCAAGCTCCTGAACCATGACCAACCCAATGGCTTGAGAGTCGGTCTCCATGGCTTTTTTGATGGTGTTGACCCGGGCTTTACCATTAACTGTCAGCGGGATGATCACCCCCGGGAACGCTGGCCGTGGCCGTAGTGGAATAATTGGTAGCCGCGCTGGCAAGGTGTCGCGTGCCAGCACGAGGCCATCATCGGGGATCGCCTGGACATCGGTGTCGGTCTCGACCTCAATTTCGTACTCAATCGATTCGTCGTGATCTTCAAAATTATCGTGCATTGAAATCTCTCCACTGTTGTATATGATGAATTTTATCTTTAGTGTATTACGAATTCAGAGGAATAGATAATAACATCAGACTGGGAATGTCAATATGCCTGTTCTGGTTCGGGACATCTTTTTGCTGATTGTTTCCTCTTCCAATCTTCCCCTTTGCCTGTGGGTATGAAATAATCCAATCAATCCAGAAAAGAGAAAGGTTAAACATGTCGGCAAAAAATGAACGGGTCTACTTAATTGACGGCTCTTCCTATATTTATCGAGCTTATTACGCTATCCGCCACCTGTCAAATTCCAAGGGGGAGGCAACTAATGCTGTTTATGGTTTTACCAATATGCTTCTCACTTTGCTGCGTGAGGAAAAGCCGGATCGGGTGGCAGTCATCTTTGATGCCAAGGGGCCGACGTTTCGTAAAGAGCTTTATCCCGCTTATAAGGCGAATCGTTCTGCAATGCCAGAGGATCTGGTACCGCAAGTGTCGCTGATCAAGGACGTCGTGCGGGCGTTTAATCTCCCCGGGCTGGAACTTTCTGGCTACGAGGCTGATGATATTATTGCCACTTTGGCGAAACGCTATGCTGATCAAGGATTTGATATTACCGTGGTGACCGGCGATAAAGATCTGATGCAGATTGTTGGTGAGCGGGTGCGCTTGCTGGACACGATGAAAGGGAAGGTTTCCGGCCGGGCTGAAGTGATCGACCGTTTCGGTGTCCCGCCTGAGCAGGTGCTGGAAATTCTTGGCTTGGCGGGAGATAGTTCGGATAACATCCCGGGCGTTCCGGGGATCGGTGAGAAGACGGCCTGTAGCTTGATTCAGGAGTTTGGGTCGATTGAGAACCTGCTCGCTAATATTGATCAGGTCAAAGGCAAAAAACGGCAGGAGAACTTACGTGAGTTTGCTGATCAGGCGAGACTCTCCAGGACCTTGGCTGACCTGATTTATGATCTGGAGATTGCCATCAGTATCGATGATTTGAAGTTGGTCGAACCTGACCTTGATGCCTTGACGACCTTATTCAAGCAGCTTGAGTTTCCCAAGTTGTTGCAACAATTCTCCTGCCAGCCGCTGCAAGACTCAGCCGCTGGGGATTATCAGGTTGTGCTGACGTCAGCAGAGTTGTCCGATATGGTTGCACAGCTAAAAAAAGCGGGACGTTTTGCCATTGATACCGAAACGACAAGTTTGGTCGCGGTTCAGGCAGATCTGGTTGGTCTGTCATTCTCATATCAAGCGAATCATGGCTGGTACGTCCCGGTTGGCCACCGTTATCTCGGAGCTCCACAGCAGCTTGCACAAGAGGTTGTACTGGAGGCATTGCGGCCATTGCTGGAAAATCCAACTTACAAAAAAATCGGTCAGAACATTAAATATGATGCTCTGGTGCTTCGCAATGCGGGAATTGCGTTGCAAGGTGTCGAGATTGATACGATGGTGCTTTCTTATATCACCCATCCCGAATCCAAATCTCACGGCCTTGATGCTTTAGCCGCTGAGCAATTGAATCATCGTATGATCCCCTATACGGAAATGACCGGCAGCGGGAAAAAACAGATCTGTTTTAGTGAAGTCGAAGTCGAAAAGGCTGTCCGCTATGCCACTGAAGATGCTGACATCACATGGCAATTAGCTGAAAAGCTGTTGCCTCAACTGTCGTCCGGGATGGCGCAAAAACTTTTTTATGACGTCGAAATGCCGTTGGTCGATGTGTTAACGCGGATCGAGTGGTGCGGTATCCGGATTGATGCCGATTTTCTTGGCACCCTCTCAGAGCAGATGCGTAAAAAGTTGGAGATTCTTGAAGGGGAGATCCATGCTTTGGCCGGTGGACCGTTTAATATTAATTCTCCCAAGCAACTCGGCGAGGTCCTGTTTGAAAAACTTGGTCTGCCAAAAGGGAAGAAGACGAAGACGGGCTGGTCAACCAATGTTGATGTCCTGACGAGTCTGGCTGCGGAACATGACATCGCTGCAAAAATCCTTGATTATCGCTCTGTCAGTAAGTTGAAGAGTACCTATACGGATGCGCTGCCAAAGTTGATTAATCCGGCGACAGGGCGACTGCATACCTCTTTTAATCAAGCGGTGACCGCAACAGGCCGGCTCTCATCCAGCGATCCGAATCTGCAGAATATTCCTATCCGCACGGCTGAAGGGCGGCGCATCCGTGAAGCGTTTATTCCTGCAGAGGGTTGGGTCCTGTTGGCTGCCGATTATTCTCAGGTAGAATTGCGGGTGTTGGCACAAATGGCGGATGTCCCCGCCTTAAAAGAGAGTTTTCTCGCCGGGGAAGATATCCATAAAAGAACCGCAAGCGAGATCTTCAATGTCTTCCCGGAAATGGTCACAGCGGAAATGCGGCGACAGGCAAAAACGATAAATTTTGGTGTGCTTTACGGTATGGGGGCGTTCAGCCTGGCGAAAGACTTGGGGATCGGTCGTGCGGAAGCGCAACAGTTTATCGACCATTATTTTGAGCGTTACCCTGCAATTTTACAGTTTTTGGAGGAGAAGAAAGCCGAGGCGCGTGAGCATCAATATGTCACCACGCTCCTGGGACGACGATGTGCTATCCCTGAAATCGCCAGTAAGAATGGTGCTGTGAGAAGTTATGCTGAGCGCAATGCGATTAATTATCCGATCCAGGGGAGTGCCGCCGATATCATTAAGGTGGCGATGGTGAATATTGACCGGCGTCTTTGTGCCGAGCAGTTGCAAGCGCGAATGTTACTGCAGGTTCATGATGAACTGGTGTTTGAAGTTCCACAGGCTGAGCTTGAGAAAGTCAGAGAATTGATTAGAATAGAGATGGAAACGGCTGTCCCCATGGATGTGCCGTTAAAAGTCGATATCGGAATTGGAACAAATTGGGCCGAAGCCCACTAAAATATTTCCATAAAAGGTACTTCTCATGAATGATACACGTTTCAGGAAATCTTCTTCATGCCCCGATCTAACCGAAGTTCCCCCTTTGGGATTAGATTCCCGGTCGTTGGAAGCTGACTTTCGTCATTACTATACTAATACCCTTGGCCGTGATCGCAATTGCCGCTTAACCCACTATGCTTATGAAGCGTTAGCGCTGGTGATCCGTGATCGTTTGATGGAGCGCTGGACGCACACCCGTTACGCCTATGAAGACAGCGACTGTAAGCGTACCCACTACCTCTCGTTAGAATTTTTGATGGGGAGGACCTTGGGCAATGCGGTGCTGAACCTCGGTCTTGGAGAAGAGTTGACCAAAACCTTATCCGACGTTTGTCTGGAAATGGAAGAACTGGTTGAGATAGAACCCGATGCCGGGCTGGGCAATGGTGGTTTAGGTCGTCTAGCGGCCTGTTTTCTGGACAGTTGCGCCACCTTGCAGTTGCCGGTTCTGGGTTATGGCATCCGTTATGAGTATGGCATGTTTCGGCAACATATCGTTGATGGTTACCAGGTGGAGGAGCCTGATCATTGGCTGGCAACAGATAATTGCTGGGAGATCAAACGTCCTGAGTATCGACAGCGGATTAAATTTAACGGCAACAGTGAGACCTATATCGATGCGACAGGGAAGAAGCGGGTGCGTTGGGTGAATACGCGGGATGTTTTCGCTATCCCTTACGATGTTCCTGTTCCGGGTTATCATAATGGTACCGTGAATCCGCTGCGCTTATGGAAAGCAGCGGCAACGGATGAATTTGACCTGGAAGAATTTAATTCCGGTGATTATACCGGTTCGGTGGCGGCAAAGAATGAAGCAGAGAAGATCACCATGGTTCTGTATCCCAACGATTCCAGTGAGAATGGCAAGGAATTGCGTTTGCGGCAACAGTACTTTCTTGCTTCAGCGAGCTTGCAAGATGTGCTCGATAAATGGATTGTGACGAAAGGGACGAATCTGGAGCAATTTGCTGAAAAAAACTGCTTTCAGCTGAATGACACTCACCCTAGTTGCGCTGTTGCTGAACTGATGCGTCTGCTCATGGATGATCAAGGTTTGGACTGGACTGCCGCTTGGGAGATAACCCACGCGACGATGGCTTATACCAATCACACCTTACTGCCAGAAGCCTTGGAAAAATGGCCAGTAGCTCTTTTCCAGCAACTGTTGCCACGGTTGCTGGAAATTATCTATGAAATTAATGCCCGTTTTTTGATGCAGGTTGCTGAACGCTGGCCAGGAGATATCGAAAGACAACGGCGCATGTCTTTGATTGAGGAGGGCCCAGAGCCCCAGGTGCGCATGGCTTATTTAGCCATTGTCGGCAGCTTTTCGGTCAATGGTGTTGCTGAATTACACTCCCAGCTATTGCGCGAAGGGTTGTTCCGTGATTTTTACGACATGTGGCCGGAAAAATTTAATAATAAAACCAACGGAGTCACCCAGAGACGGTGGCTGGCATATGCCAATCCGAAGTTGAGTCGTTTGATCAGCGATCATATCGGTTCTGGTTGGACGACCGATCTCGACCAGCTCCATCGTTTAAAGCCATTGGCTGAAGATCTTGCCTTCCAGCAGCAGTGGCAGCAGGTCAGACATCACAACAAGCAGCGTTTGGCTGATTTGGTCAGAGAAGATTGTGGGGTTGATTTTCATCCTCAATCTCTGTTTGATGTCCATGTGAAGCGGATCCACGAGTATAAACGCCAGTTGCTTAATATCCTCCATGTTATCCATCTGTATGACCGGATTAAGCGTGGTGATATCGAAAATTGGACTCCCCGCTGTGTTTTGTTTGGCGGCAAGGCTGCGCCGGGCTATGTGATGGCCAAGTTAATCATTAAGTTGATCAATAACGTCGCGACGCTAGTGAATAATGATGCCTCTGTTGGCCAGCGTCTCAAAGTTGCTTTCCTCCCCAATTACCGCGTTTCCGCAATGGAGGTGATCTGTTCGGGGACGGATTTGTCAGAACAGATTTCCACCGCAGGGAAAGAGGCGTCCGGGACTGGCAATATGAAGTTTATGCTCAATGGTGCGATCACTATCGGCACCTTCGATGGGGCCAATATTGAGATTCGGGAAGAGACGGGTGCCGATAATTTCTTTTTGTTCGGTTTGACCGCACAAGAAGCAGAGGAGGCGCGAAAAAATTATAACCCTGATGCGGTTATTGCTGCCAATAATGATTTGACGCGAGTGATGCAGTTGTTACAAAGTGGCCACTTTAACCAGTTTGAAAGTGGTATATTTGATCCTATTATCGAAGCGATTCGAAGCCCGAACGACCCATGGCTGGTTGCTGCAGATTTTTCTGAATACGTCGTTGCACAACAGCAGGCTGCACTGGCTTATCAGGATCAGTCACGGTGGGTGCGTATGAGCATTCTTAATACGGCTGCTGCAGGGAAATTTTCTACAGATCGCACGATGCGGGAATATAATGAGCAAATCTGGAAGTTACCACAGGTTCCTGCACATCCGGTTTGCTAGTTCCGAGGGCGATAATCTGCTGCTAGGGGTTGTAGAAGGAAAAATATGGAACAATTAGATCCAATCGTCTCGATTATTGCTTTGAGTATGGGGGTGGCATGGGCCAGTGGTATCAATCTCTATGCTGCGATTCTGGTGCTGGGCCTGCTCGGAAGTAATGGTCATATGGTTCTCCCTCCCGACCTGGAGATTCTTGCAAACCCGCTAGTTTTGTTGGCTGCAGGGTTCATGTATTTGCTTGAATTTTTCGCCGATAAGGTGCCGGGAATCGATACTTCATGGGATACCTTACATACCTTTATTCGTATCCCCGCCGGTGCGGTTATGGCTGCTGCTGCGGTTGGTGATGTTGATCCGGTTATCTCTTTAGCTGTCGCCATTGTTGGTGGCGGTCTGGCCGCAAGCACTCACGCCACCAAGACCGGTTCGAGGGTGTTAATCAATACTTCGCCAGAACCTGTGACCAACTGGATTGCCTCTGTTTCCGAGGACGTAATCGTCGTTGCCGGGCTCTGGACAGCGTTCAACTATCCTTGGTTGTTTCTGTTGCTGTTGATTGGTTTTGTTCTTCTGATGATCTGGTTGTTGCCTAAAATTGTGCGTGGTGTGAAGTGGGTATTTGTTGCGATCAAGAATTTGCTGACTGGAAAACCACAGCAACAACCCTTATCTGCCGAATTGGATATCGCTGACACTTTTCAACCGTTACCAGAAGAGAATTCTGAACCCTGATTCTCTTTGGTTGTTCAGATTGCGCTAAGTGTGGAGGATGGGATCAGGATCATTTGTTCTGGTCTTTAAGTATGCCGATCAAATCCCCATAGCCGTGGGGAATTCAGCATGGTTGTCCGTGCGTCTGTCTTTCCCGCAATATTCGTGGGTTCGATTCGATCGGATTGGATCCTCTATGACATTGACCCAGTGATCACTCCGCCTGAACTCTTGAACTTCCCCAAAGTGAAGCAGGATATCCAGAAATTTTTGTTCGACTGTATCTTCCCTACCGTTTTTATAGACGACCTGGATCTTCAAAGTTAAATCTCCCCTGAAATTCCCCTATGGGTCTTAGAACCGTAAAGTTTATTTTGGGCAGAATAGCGTATCAGGGTTTGTTTCGTAAAGGATCTTTTAGGATGTGGATGTGTAAATGGGAGTAGAAATGGATTGCCAACATCACCCTCATCGAACAGCTGTTCTCAAGGTGATGTTGGCAAAAAAGAAACTTAGCAGAAGGCTCTTGGCCCTGTTCCTGGTACCGATATTGGGGAGTTTTTAGGCTTTGTTCCAGGCTAAGTCGATAGCAAAAGAACTCTCTTTTGAGCGCTGTGCTTCCCTGATCGCCTGTTCACTAAATTCTACATAAGCCCAGTGACTCGGATTTTCTTCAATGGTTTTGACCATCTTTGCATTCAGGTCGTGGCCGGCTTTAAATGCTTTGATATGGCCTAAAAGGGGCGCCCCAAGGAGGCTGAAGTCACCAAAAGAATCAAGGATTTTATGGCGGACAAATTCATTTGGGAAGCGTAGTCCTTCGGGGTTCATGACGCCATTGTTGTCAATAACAACAGCATTCTCTAGTGAGCCCCCACGTGCCAAACCATTCGCCTTGAGGTACTCGACTTCGTGAAGAAATCCAAAAGTTCTTGCTGAAGCAATGTCTTTACAAAAAGTTTCAGTTGTAAATTTCATGCTGTGGTGTTGGACTGAAATCGCTGGATGGTCAAAAGCGATATCAAATGAGATCCTGAAAAAACGGGAAGGGATTATGGAGATCCGTTTTTCACCCTCAATGATTTCAAGAGGCTTGCGGATAGCGACAAATTTACGGCTACGATTGAGTGATTTGATCTCTGCCTGTTGAATTTCCCGGACAAAAGGTGCTGCACTGCCATCCAATACTGGAACTTCCGGCCCATCAATATCGATGTGAAGGTTGTCAATCCCAAAGGCAGCTAAAGCGGCCATGAAATGTTCGATGGTTGAGATCGTCATCCCTTGACGACCTATAACTGTTGCCATGCGGGTATCGACAACGTTTTCAGAGCAGGCTTTGATATCGACCGTCTGTTCACCATCAGTGCGATGAAAAATAATCCCAGTATTCGCAGCTGCTGGACGCATTCTCAGGTTGATTCGTGCGCCACTATGGAGTCCGATACCAGAAATTGTGGTTGGTTTTTTGATGGTACGTTGTAAAATCATTTCTCTATCCATTCTCGACATTGAGCAAAGTTGTCTATGAGCATATGCAAAACTCTTGCCATGTTTTTTGGCCCTTGTAAGTTGCTGTATTTACTGCGGATGGTTTTCAGTGCGGGGAAATGAGAGTCTTAAATCTGAGGCTTTTTTAAACTTTGTATCTGTTCCTGTGTCGGAGTAGACACAGTTAATCTACATGCGTCCTGATCGCAAAATGGCGATTGCAAGTCCAAAGCCAAGGAATCCTGCGACAGAGTATCCCAACAACCCTAAGATCGGGAAGCCAAATAACATAGGGCCTTTGTCAATCTGCATGATCAGGGAGGAACCAATGATGAGGGCAGCGATAACCATGCTGAATGAGATGCGGTTGGTGGATTTATCCAGGTCGTTGGCGAGCCTTTCAATGCCACGGTGCTCCAGATCAATCTTGAACTTGTTATGGTTGACCCGATTAATAAACTCTTTGATATCTTTGGGCAGGCTCTTGCCTAGGGCTTGGTACGATTGGAGGATCTGTGTTGTCTCTTTGGTGATGTTGTGAGGAGAATAACGCTCTTTGATGATTTGTTCGGCGAATGGTTTGAGCTGTTCAACCATATTGAAATCTGGATCCAGTTGTTTTCCTATCCCTTCCATTACAAACAAAGCACGGGATAATAGCATCAAATTTGACGGAAACTTAATGTGATATTCAGTCAGGATATCGACAAAGTGGATAAGAAGTTTACCAATCTTCAGGTCCTGCAGAAGGATGTCGTAATAGTCATCAATAAACTCATTCAGATCCCTTTTCAAATTCTTCAGGTTGCTCTCATCGTGAACCTCTCCCGAGTAGATGAGTTGACGAATCAGCCGGTCAACGTCACGACGTAAAACACATAAGAGTAATTCAGTCAGGTGGAGCTTTAAATCATCATCAAGCCGTCCCACCATGCCGAAATCAAAAATGCAGATAACATTTCCTGGTAAGACATGGAGGTTTCCTGGATGGGGGTCGGCGTGAAACAGTCCATGGATAAAGACCTGCTTCAAGAAATTGTCTGCACCGTTCTTGGCAATGACTTTGGGGTCGAGCCCAGCGGCTTTTAGTTTCTCTTGTTCGGAAATTTTTATTCCGGAGATATATTCCAGAGTGAGGACTGTTTGCCCAGTGTAATCCCAGAACACTTTAGGAATATGGATGGTCTCATCTTCTTGAAAATTTGCCGAAAATCGATCCGTCGTCCGCCCTTCACGGGAAAAATCAAGCTCTCGGTGAATGGTGCGACGGAACTCCTTGACCAGACCAATGGGATCGTATAAATCACCGCCAGGCAGGTGTTTTTCAATCAGGTAAGCTAACCCCATCATGATATCTATATCTGTCTCGATGACCGGTTCAATCCCGGGTCTGCGGATTTTACAGACGATCTGTTCTCCTGTTTTCAAGGTGCCCCGGTGCACCTGGGCGATACTTGCTGTCGCCAGCGGCTTATCATCAAAAAACTGAAATAACTCTTCGACAGGATAACCCAGTTCACGATGAATTTGCGCCATGATCTGGTCTGCCGGTACCGCAGGGAGATGATCCTGCAGCTTTTGCAGCTCTTCAAGGACATCAAGTTGAACAATGTCGGAGCGACTTGAGAGGAGTTGCCCTAGCTTGATAAAGGTCGGACCCAGTTCTTCCAATGCTAATCTGAAACGGGCTGCTTGGGTGAGACGCTCTAATTCGCGAGATGCCGTCCCGAGAGAAACAATCCGTTTACCCAGTTGCAGGTAATAATCAATATTGAGCTGCTCAACGATATGTCCAAATCCATACTTGATGAGAATCCCAAGCACTTGTCGATATCGTTTGAGTGAACGTAGATTCCGGTTGATCCGATTAAATGGCAAGGTGCAATCCTGTGGGTTACTTGGTCTGGGCCTTAAGTTGTTTCTCCAACTGCTCCACTTTATGCTGTAGCTTGGTAAATTCTGCTGTCGTCACGACCCCCATATGTTCGCACGCTTTTTTGACTTCGACTTGGGCCATCTCTTCGAGCTTTTGTTGATTGTCCTTGGCTGCTCCCCGCAGTTTTTCAAGGAGGGTTTTTCCTTCCTCTTCAGAGAGGTTCATCCTTTTTTTGAGGTCTTCGATCAGCTCTTCAGCTTTTTTCTGGGTAAGCGCTACAGCACCGATTCCGGTTAATAGAGTTTTTTCAACAATCTCAAGCATTGCGGCCTCCTGTTGCAAAGGGATGGAAATCAATAAATTTAGTGGGATTATAACAGCTTCTTGAGGCAGTTCAAACGGACAAAGAAAACTATTTAAGTATAATGCCGCACAGGTGGAGGCTATTTATCCAGGAACAGTGTTGTTTGTTGCTTGGCTTGTATTTTTATCGGGGTGTTTATGGGTTGCGAAACCATGAAGGGTCAGGAAGGTTGAGTTGTCCCCAGACACTTTTAATACATTTGCGAGCTGATTTAAAATCTTTGATTTGACTGTAGCAAAGGTTATTGAGGTAGACGTACAGCGTTTCCAAATCTTTAAGGTAGTGTTGGAGTAGTTGTTCCAGCTGCTGCCGACCATCAGGGAGGTCGATCTCTGTTTTGCCTGCCTCGGCACAGAGGAGGAGTATCTGTTTCAGTTCATCTCCGTATCCTGAAATGATCTGACCGTCAGCATCTTGCAACTCAAATCCCCCAAGTAAGCTGCTTTTGACCACCAACGGAGGATGGATTGTATAGTGGCAAATGACAGGCTGATCAAGGAAGTAGAGGTATTGTGCCGGGAAATTGGGAATCCCATGGACCGACAGCTGTTGAGCGATCGTCTCTTGGATATTATTCTTTGAATGATCCTCAGGAATAAATGTTCTGGGAGCCTTGCTGACTTTAGGGCGGTCGATTGTTTCTATGGTTGGGCAGGCGAGTATATTGGCAAGAAAAGAGTCTAGAGAGGCGGGCTTTTCTGCTGCCGGGTTCCTCTTGTCAAAGCGTGCGAGTTCTTTTAACAGCAAGGGCTCTGGGTACGGAAGCGATGAATCTAGCGTCTGGGAACCGTTTTTATCCTCTATAGAGGTTCCTGAGAGCAGGGCGTACATCCATTTGTAGAGACGGCTTTGCCGGTAAAGGTCTTCGCCCGGTTGTTGATTGTTGCTGACCTTGTCGCTGTCGGGCCAGATGAGTTCATTCCCCAAAAGATTGTAGACTGTTGATGGCAAGTTAAGGGCGATCAACAGTTGTCTCTTAAAACGAATGGGATCCTCGACGAAATGGATCTCTCTGGCTTCGCCGTTGATCTTGAGGGAGACGACATCAAGAGTTGATTTATCTCGATAAATGTCGAGTTTGAGACAGTTGTTGTTGAGAAGCTGTATTTGCTGAAAACTGTAGTTTTCACATAATAGAATCCACGCAAGTTCGTTTCTTGGATTGTTTAATAGAGCGTCAGGGACCTCCAAGACCAGCTGTTGTCTTGAATGGCAAACGCCTAAAAGATGAATCAGTTCCCAGGGCCAAAAGGGTTGTCCCGCCTTGATTTTTAAATGGCGGTTTGGCCAGGCTGATCGTAAAGCGGTGGTGTATTTACGTCGGTCGAAGTTGGTAATTATGTGTTGATTCAACAGGCGGGCATAAACCTGTTGTTGCGGAAGATTGTCGCGATGGAGATCAAACAGGTTTCCGCATATCATTCTCTTTGGAGGCAGGTCGTTGATTTCAGTCAGCAATGCTGAAATCGCCAGCAAAGACGGTGAACTTGAGAGTAAAGTATTTGCTGTGGAGTTCAGAACCGGTACGTCGGGATAAAGATACACCGCTGCCGTTTCCTCCTCTCTGGTTTTCCCTTGAAACCAGTGCGCGGCCAGGCAACGGATGCTCTCTTTCGCTTTCTCAGGGTCTTGAATCCATGCGAGTTGTCGCAGACGCAGAAGTAAATGGTGGAAGAAAACTGCTGATTCCAGAGGGAGCGGAGGGGTATTTGGCGTTGCTTTAAGATTGAGAGCCTGTCTTAGCGATTCAGGAAGATCAGGCAATGACAGTTCAATGGTCTGCTCTATTTTTTCCGGCAGAATTGACCCTGGGCATTTGTTAGACCAAATGAGGGCAATTAGCTTTAGTAATATCAGTCTGTTGGCTTCATTGGCGCTGAAGTCTGTATCTTCTGCAGGAACCTCATCTGTTTCAGAGCGTTGACTCCTATGGGCCTCCGTGAGAGGAGGGAGTGCTTGTTCTAAGGTGATCAGAAATAAATTATTGAAATAATGGGGGGCAAGGTCTTTTGCCGGAATCGCTCCGAGAATGGCAAGAAGTTTTAGGGTCTCAAGCACCTCAGCGAGTAAAAGTCGAAAAGTTTCAGGTTGATCTGGGTTGGTCAGAGGGAAATTCTGCTGCTCCACCGTTTCATTTGCTTCAACCTTCCAAATTCTGACGCACTTAGCTTCCCAGGTGATGAAGTGGCATAAACCCAGAGCTGTCGCACAACTACGGCCAACTTGGAGCTCAGCGTCCAGATTGTTGTCAGGCAATAACAAGACACCTCCTGCCATCATGCTTTGCCGATTAATCCAGAAGATCAGTGGGGGGGATTTTATCCCTTCAGCCGTATCAATTTCCGGATAAGTATCAACCCGCCGAAACGGTGTTCGGCCATGTTCGATAATGGTCTCAGTCCAGGCGGCAAGTTGATGAGCAAATTGTTGGAGATGTCCATTCATTGAGAATCTATCTTACGAACCGAAGAGAGGGCCTGTTCCCTCTGTTGATGTCGGGATGCGTTGGAAATGGCGAAAGCAGCTTTCAGTCACAACGCGCCCCCGCGGTGTCCGGTTTAAAAAACCTTGTTGGATCAGATAAGGTTCGATCACATCTTCGATGGTATCCCGTTCCTCGCCGATGGCTGCAGCCAGAGTGTCGAGACCGACTGGACCACCGGAAAACTTATCAATAATTGTCAGCAACAACAGGCAGTCCATGTAATCAAAGCCTTGATTGTCAACCTCCAGCCGTTTTAAGGAGTGGTCTGCTAATTCACGGGTGATGATTCCATCCCCTTCAATTTCAGCAAAATCACGAACGCGTCGTAACAGGCGGTTAACGATCCTTGGGGTTCCCCGACTGCGACGGGCGATTTCACTAGCGCCCTCTTCGTCAATCTGGATTTTGAGAATATTTGCGCTGCGTTTAACGATCGTTGTGAGTTCTTCCCGGGAATAAAATTCCAACCGACTGATGACCCCGAAACGGTCCCGTAATGGTGAAGACAGGAGTCCGGCACGGGTTGTTGCACCAACTAGAGTGAACCTGGGGATATCCAGTTTGATGGTTCTTGCGGAAGGGCCCTGACCAATCATGATGTCAAGTTGATAGTCTTCCATCGCCGGATAGAGGATCTCTTCGACAACTGGAGAGAGGCGGTGGATTTCATCAATAAAAAGGACGTCTCCTTCTTCCAGATTGGTCAGAACTGCGGCTAGATCCCCGGTTTTTTCGATGACGGGACCAGAGGTGCTTTTGATGTTGACGCCCATCTCCTGAGCAATAATATTCGCAAGAGTGGTTTTCCCGAGCCCCGGAGGGCCAAAAAACAGGACATGGTCAAGGGCTTCATGACGATTACGCGCGGCATCAATAAAGACTTTCAGATTGCGTTTCGCTTTGCTTTGCCCCACATATTCTTGCAGCGATTTTGGCCGCAGCCCGACCTCATAATTATTTTCGTCGGGTTGCTCCTCAGCTGTAATCAGGCGTTCGCTCATTGCTGGCTCCAGCTACTTCATCAGGTTTTGCAGTGCCGCTTTCAGAATATCCTCTAGGGGAGATCCCGGCGGTAACCGTAGAGTATTTAGCGCACGTTTTGCTAATGTTTCTTTATAGCCCAGATTGACCAGAGCTGATAAGGCATCTTGTTGGTCATCTTCTGGTTTTGCTTTGTTGTTGTCGCGTGGAGGAATGGTTGCGTTGAGAGCATAGGCTGTCGCTTTGTCCTGAAGTTCAAGGATTAACCGTTCTGCACTCTTTTTTCCGATTCCGGGGATGGCCGTTAAGCGGGGAATATCACCTTCACTAAGCGCTAGGGCCAACTCTTCTGGGGCAATATGCGAGAGAGTTGTAATGGCCAGTTTCGGACCTACTCCAGAAACCGAAATCAGCAGGACAAAAAGATCCTTTTCAACGCGACTGGAAAAACCGAACAGGTAAATGGCGTCTTCCTTGACGTGGGTGTGGACCTGTAGTTGCACGTTGCCCTCTTCTGGAAGGGCATAAAACGTTGAAAGAGGGATCTGCAGTCGATAGCCAACTCCTGCGACGTCGACAATAATCTGTTCAGGGCTGCGGTAGGCGAGTTTACCAGTTAGCAGAGCAATCATGTCGATAGTTTCCGATTCTTTTTCATGGTCTGAGTAACCTGTTGACTGAGGTGGTGGCTGTGGGCATGGCAGATAGCAACGGCCAGTGCATCGGCGGCATCTTCCTGGGCTATTTCAGGTAAGTTGAGCAACATCTTGGTCATCTGCTGGACTTGATTTTTTCCTGCTCTGCCATAGCCAACCACAGCACTCTTAACCTGGAGTGCCGAATACTCAGCAACCGGCAGGTCCGCGTTGATTCCAGCAAGGAGTGCAATCCCACGGGCATGGCCAAGTTTTAACGCTGAAGCGGGGTTGCGGGCCATGAACACCTGTTCAACCGCAACGGCTTCGGGCTGGTATTTCCCAATCAGGATACAGAGTTCTTTGTAAATGCGTTGCAGGCGTACCGCCAGAGGATCTTGACTCTGGGTGAAGATTGCCCCATTGTCCAGATGAATCAGCCGGTTTCCTTGTTGTTCGATGAAACCGTAGCCGGTCGCTTTGCTGCCAGGATCAATCCCTAAAATACGCATATTGTTGTTACTTTACCCCATGATTCTTTCCATCTCTGCATCAGAAATATCGAAGTTGGTATAGACATTCTGCACGTCATCATTATCTTCCAATACGTCAATCATTTTCATTAACGATTCTGCCTGTTTACCTTCAATGGGGGTTAATGTTTGCGGGATCATTGTCACTTCGGCCGATTCATACTTGAGGTCGTGTTTTTCCAAGTCGTTCTGAACGGCTTCGAACTCAGTGGGATCGGTGATGACTTCAATCATGCCGTCTTCTTCTTTAACGTCTTCTGCTCCAGCTTCCAGAGCCACTTCGAAAATTTTATCAAAATCATTTTCGCCAGAGAAGATGATTTGTCCTTTACGGTCAAACATGAAAGCGACTGAACCGCTCACCCCTAAACTGCCACCATATTTATTGAAGGCATGACGCACGTCAGCGACCGTTCGGGTCCGATTGTCAGTCATGAATTCGACAATGACAGCGATACCACCGGGGCCGTATCCTTCAAAGACGCCCTCTTCGTAGGTGACGCCATCAAGGTCTCCGGTCCCTTTTTTGATGCCGCGATCGATATTATCTTTCGGCATATTGGCCTGTTTTGCTTTGTCGACAGCCAATCTGAGGCGGGCATTAGCCTCTAAGTCTGCCCCCCCTATCCTTGCTGCAATAGTGACCTCTTTGATGAGTTTTGTGAAAATTTTTCCTCGCTTGGCGTCCTGAGCGCCTTTGCGGTGTTTGATGTTGGCCCATTTACTATGTCCAGACATTGGAAATACTCCTTGATATGTTAAGTGAAACAAAACGCCGGCAATGCCGGCGTTTCTTTGGTTGTGAGAGCAGAACTTGACAGTCCTTGGACGAAGTTAATAACTGACTATTTTTAGTTGATCGGTCACTCCCGTGACCCCAGTTACACTTGTTGCGTCACTTATAACGGCTTGTCGTTCGGCTTCGCTGTATACATGACCCGATAAGGTGACATGGCAATCAGTGACATCAATATTAAACCAGATGTCTTTGATCCGATCATCATCCAAACGGGCAATTTGAATCTTCTTCTGGATTATCAGGTCTTGAATTTTTGATTTGCATTGATGGGCCTTCGCAATGAAGGAAGGATCCGATGCCGCTTCGGTGATTAATTTTACGGCAGTTTCATTGGTGATTCTGATTGTATTGATAACCATGTCGTATTCAATCGGATTTTCCCAATTACGATCAAAGTAGTATTTAATGAAACCAGCACGTTGTTGATCACTTTTTCGCACCAAAGAACGAGCCAGGTCGGGGTCGATCCATTCGCGTTGCGCCCAGCGTTCAACTCTCTCTTCAAAAGGAGCAATGACCCGCACACGAAGGATGCTGGAAATTTCGGGGAGAAGGTCTTGCCCGCCACGTCCGTAAATAAGGACATCACCTTTGAGCGCCTGTTCCAGGACAATCAACTGGATCCGATTCATGTTCAGTTCGATCTGTCGATCCAGCTTTTCGACAAATGCTGGTGGTTTTTCATCAATTTGTTGTAGGGCTTCTTGAGAAAGATCGTAGTTCTTAGCAGCATCACGGATGACATCGCCGTCAACCAGAGTATAGCCAAGCTCTTTTGCAACTTGGTGAACAATCGGTATACCGCCGCTACCCATTTCGCGGGAAATAGTAATGATTGCCATAAAAACTTTCTCCAATATGAAATTTGTCGGTTGAATATCTTCGAATCATCAGCTTTGTGCAGCGCCTGATAATGGCATGAATCATCTTCAAGTTCAAGTATTTGTAATGGTTTTATCTCTTGTCTTTGGCTGAGGTGATGGCTATAATCCCGCTTTTTAAATTTGCGCGATCGTGGGGTTCCTGTGACTGAAGAGCAAAATTCAAAGCTAATGCTGCACTTGCAACAGCGGATCGCTGCGTCTGCGGCGTCTGCAATCCCCTTTGCTGAGTTCATGGAGCAAGCTCTCTATCACCCTGATTACGGTTATTACACCGCAGAACGGACCCGGATTGGCAAGCGGGGTGATTTTTTCACCTCATCAAGTGTCCATTCTGGCTTTGGCCGATTGATTGCCCGTCAGGTGGAGCAGATGTGGCAGATTTTGGGGCAGGGACCTTTTGTTATCGCTGAGCCAGGAGCGGGAGAGGGGCATCTGTGTCTGGATATTTTGGATGCTTTGGCACAAGAATCCCCAGAATTATATGCTCAGCTTGAATACCGGATCATCGAAATCAGCCAGGATAACCGTCAACGACAAAGACAGACTTTGGAGACACATTTTCAGGCAGGGCGGGTTGCGTGGTGTGAACTGGAGGACCTCCAGGGGATGCAAGGGTGTATTATCAGCAATGAGTTGATCGATGCTTTTCCGGTTCATCTGATTGAAAAGCATGCGGAGGGATTGCGGGAAGTTTATGTCGTCAATGGTGAAAATGGCTTTACCGAAGAGCTGCGGCCTGTTTCTAGTCATCTGATTGCTCAATATTTTCAGCAAATTGGGATCGAACCTGCGCTCGGAAACCGTTGTGAAGTTAATTTGGCGGCCGCTGACTGGATGCGCCGTGTCGCGACGACTCTTGGACGAGGATTTGTCTTAACAATTGATTATGGTTACCTTGCCGAAGAGCTTTATGCGCCATATCGACACGCTGGAACCCTTCTTTGTTATTATCAGCATCAAACCAATGAAAACCCCTATCAGCGCGTTGGGTTTCAAGATATCACCGCTCATGTCGACTTTACCACTTTGCAGTCTATCGGTCGTCAATGTGGCTTGGACGTTCTCTATTTTGGTCAACAATATCAATTTTTGCTGGGGCTGGGTTTTTTGGAGATGCTCATGGAGATGGAGAGTCGCGAGACAGATCCTCAGAAAGCTCTGGCGTTACGGATGAATTTAAAAACCCTCATTCTTCCAGAAGGGGGGATGGGTGAAACCTTCAAGGTGCTTATCCAGGGGAAGGATGTCGCCGCTCCAGAGCTTCTCTGTGCACGGCGCATTCAAGATATCACAATGCCATCCCGACCATTTTGAAAGGTGCAATAACAGCCCTTGCAAAATAGTTAAAATAGCCGCTATACTTAACCAATAAACTCGTGATTAACGGAGGAAAATCTGATGAAAGAACGTGTGATAGAAGTTTTGGACCTGATTCGCCCAGCATTGCAAGCTGACGGGGGCGACGTTGAGCTGATTGATGTTTCAGACGAAGGGACTGTCAGTGTCCGCCTAACAGGCGCTTGTGGCTCTTGTCCAATGTCAACCATGACCCTGAAAATGGGAATTGAGCGCAACTTGATGGAGCAGATACCTGAAGTAAAAGAAGTCGTTCAGGTACGTTAAATCTGTTTGCATGCGATAGTCTGACAGAAGGGCTCACAAAAGTTTGGTGAGCCCTTCTGGTTTCTGAGGACAGGCTTATTTTGTCGCTAAGTTCTGTACTTTGTTCTGCGTGAGAATGTTGACGATCTCGTGTTTTTCCGTCACTGAGATAGTTTCGTCGGGGATGAAGAGGACAGTCGCTTTTTTCAAGTAAAGTAACAATCCCGGCGCTGCATCACGATAGCCATAAAAGCTGTCCCAGCGAAACTCAAAGTCCAAACCTTGTTCAACACCGGTTATTTTCTCTGTATCGATTGTATAGTCAACTTCTCCGGAGGTTTGCGGGTTGTTATGCCCTTTCTTCACCGCCTTCTTCACTGCCCTGTTGACCAGGTAGCGTTTGGCAAAGACACAGTACAGACCAAAGGCTATCATCCCCAACGCCAAGATGTTGTTCTCAAAAAATCCCAGCAAGCCGCAGACACCAAGAATCCAACTGCAGGTTCCATAGATGAAGCGCAATTTAAACTTTTTATCAGCGGCATAATACACATCATAAAACTTGCGCCATAGGGCTTCGTTGAGTTCATAGTGGACATTGATTTTCTGACTCATTGGCAAAGATCCTTGGTTGTTAGTGGTGCTTTTTCCTGTTGATCATGTTGAGTAGCCGTAACAACATCCCCTGCTTTGTTTTCAGTGCCCCATGGGGGCAGAGTTCCTGACAACAGAAACAACGGATACACAAGTCGTAGTCAATTTGTAATTGATTATGCTCTATTTTCATCGCGTCTGCCGGGCAGTGAGTCACACAATCATTACAGAGTCTGCAAAGATTATGGTCCGCAACCGGGCGCGCAGTCAGGGTCTTTTTGAGATAATGTTCCAATCCCCCTTTAAGGCCAAAATTAACATCTGTCATTTTTGCCGGGTGAAAGTGGTGCACCCTAAGCTCTTGTATGGCGTCCCCACAGAGTTCTAACTGGTGTATGTCTGTGTAGGGTCGTCCGGTTTCGATCGCCTGTTGTTGAGTCCAGACCTGATGCGCTTGCATGCCAACCAGTTCGGTTGCCGTTGTGTCCACCGCCTGGGGGTGGCTGCCTGCCAGCAACGCTCCAATATTAACCGGGTCGCCACTGCCAGGACCTGCCCCTTCCATCCCGACAACAGCATCAACAATCGTGAGTGTCGGAGCCAACGCTTCGCAGAGTTCTAATATCATCAGGGCAAAGAAAGCCTTGTCCGTCCCTGCCTGGAGGTGGAGGCGGGGTTTACGCAGGCCAACCACAGCGCCAAACATATTTTTGACTCCGCAGGTTAGTCCCATCATCTGGTGCGTTTTCAGTTTTGGCACGTTGATGATGACATCCGCATCGAGAATCTCTTGAGCGACTTCAAATTGCTGAAAAGTTCCACCCGTCGGATGAATTGTGACCGAGGTTTCAAAGGGTGTAAAGCGACACCCTGATTCTTTTACCACGGCAAGGATCCCACTCTTTCGCGCTACACTTTCGGGGCTGCCGATGCCGGGAGAATCTCCCAGAGCTACATCGCCACCCGCTTTTTGGGCTAAGTTGATGACGGCACGGACAATTTCAGGGTGGGTTGTGACCGCTTTGTCTGGAGACTTTCCCGATAGCAGGTTGGGTTTGATGAGGACCTTATCCCCAGGCTTCACAAAAGCAGACATCCCTCCCAGTGGTTGTAACAGGGCTTCCATTGCCGCGAGAGTCTCATCCGGATTATAGGAACTGAGTTGCTTTAAAGAGACTCTGGCGTCATTGGGGGCCGTTTGCGTCAAGAGGGTGAATCCTTTGCAGTCAATTTAGGTGGCGGGTTCGATATCTCTTTTGAGGGCAGCTATGGTGGCAGTTATAGGGGCTTTACGGTAAATCAACGAGGTGTGTCCCATATTCTTAAGTTCTACAGGTTCCCCCCAGGGGAGATGGTTGTTTGCGTTGGGGAGAACCATGTTGTCTTTATTGGTATAGATGTTGGTAACCTTGGTCTTCTCCGGCTTTGGTGCATTGTTGAGTCGCTGTAAAAAGTCGGAATCCGGGATCAGCAGCTTGCCGAGCGGGTCGAGTGAAAATGTCGCCAGTTTGGAGCCATAATGTGGCGATCCGAGGCAAATCAGTTTTTCGACTTTGTCTTGACCGCCGCGAAGTTGCACATAATTACGGGCAATGATCCCCCCCATGGAGTGGCCAACCAGATGGATTTTATTGACGCCCAGCTGATGTCTTAGTTCATCCACCCTTTTTGCTAAGAGTTCGGTCAGGGCTTCTTCACTGTGCCACGAGGACAGGTTCATCGTGGTAACATTCTGAATGCCTTGTTGTCTTAGCTGCCATCTGAACCATAACCAGCAGGATTGATTGACAAATAATCCATGCAGTAACAACACTGGAGTTTGACCTCGGTGCAGGGTTTGGTTTTTGTTCCGGAATAAACCCACAGGGATTGCTGCAATGGTGATAAAATCGAAAAAAACTTCGGGGATGATCAGTCTGATGACGCGTTGCAGGTTCCTCCAGCTAAATCGTTTTTTTGCCAAACCGGTGTTGCTATTGGAAACTTCATACCAATAGATACAGTAGGTGAGAAGAACAGTGAACAGGTCAAATATTAATAATCCCAAAATTGCTATAATGAATAGAGAAAATAGCAGGGATGTGATCATATGATGACTTCTCCAGAGGGACAAAATTTATGTCAGCGTCCAAGAAGGCTCACTCCTTGCCTGACTCGCATTGCGGCTTTAAGTATGTCATGCTGATGTGGTGTCGTCAATTGCTAGTGCATTTCAGGTTTTCGTAGCGAAGTGGGATTTATGTGTGGAAGAGCATTTAAAGAAATTTAAACAACACCTGATTGTTGAACGTAACCTCGCCTCAAGAACAGTGGAGGCGTATATGCGTGATCTCGGTCAATTCCAGAGCTTTCTGCAGAAATCTGAAGATCCACAGAATCCATTAGGCTGTTTGGAGCGGGTGGATCGCTTGTTGATGCGACAATACCTTGCCCATCTGCAAAAGACCTGTGTTCGAACCAGTCTTGCCCGAAAATTGTCAGCAATCAAAGTGTTTTTTCGCTATCTCAAGCGCGAGGGAGTGCTGGCTGAGTCTGCCGTTGATTCCTTGTCGTCTCCAAAACGGCAACAGTACCTGCCAAAAGTGTTGAGTGCTGAGCAGGTCGGTCAGCTGCTTGACGTTTCTCCAGACGGGCAACGCCTATTGGTGTTACGAGATTTGGCGATTTTGGAACTCACCTATTCTTGTGGTCTGCGGGTTGGAGAGTTGACTGCCCTTGATTATGACTCTGTTGACCTTGATAATCATCAAGTTCGGGTCCTCGGCAAAGGGGGAAAGGAACGAATTTTGCCCATTGGCCGGCAGGCTCTTATGGCGTTACAACATTATTTTAACGAACGGGGACGTATCAATCCAGATGCTCCTCTGTTTCTTAACCACCGCGGAGGGCGTCTCACGCCTCGCAGCGTTCAGCGTAATTTAAAGAAACGTCTGCGGCAGTTTGGTTTGCCGACGGATGTGACTCCCCATGCGTTACGCCATTCATTTGCTACTCATTTGCTTGATGCGGGCGCAGATCTGCGAGTCATTCAGGAGTTGTTGGGGCACGTCTCTTTGTCAACCACGCAAAAATACACCAAAGTCAGTTTTACCCATCTGAGTGATGTTTATGATCAGTGTCATCCCCGTAGCCGCAAGAAATAACTAAAGTAGTAATAATTACTTGACAGGTTATCTTTAGTTGCTAAAATACCCACGCAACAACTTTTAAACAATAAAAATTAAAGGAGTTCGAGAATGAGTGTACTGGTTGGAAAAGAAGCCCC
This sequence comes from Desulfuromusa kysingii, assembly GCF_900107645.1. GTDB lineage: Bacteria > Desulfobacterota > Desulfuromonadia > Desulfuromonadales > Geopsychrobacteraceae > Desulfuromusa > Desulfuromusa kysingii. Next base: position 52,885 of record NZ_FNQN01000002.1, on the reverse strand, counting down.
GCAAGTCAATGCCCCTGCAGTGATGGCTGATGGCACTATGAATGACAATTTTAGTCTGTCTGATTATCAAGGGAAATATATTGTTCTGTTTTTTTACCCCCTTGATTTCACCTTTGTGTGTCCAACTGAACTTATCGCTTTTAGTCACCGGATTGCAGAATTTGAGGCGCGGAATGTTCAGGTTGTCGGTTGTTCCATCGATTCTCAGTTTACTCATGCTGCATGGCGTAACACCCCGATTGACGATGGTGGCATTGGTGCTGTCAAATATCCGTTGGTTGCCGATGTGAAGCATCAGATCTGTCGTGATTATGATGTGGAGTTTGAGCCTGATGGAGTTGCTTTGCGTGGTTCTTTCCTGATTGATAAAGAGGGGATCGTCCGCCATCAAGTGGTCAATGACCTGCCACTGGGGCGGAATATTGATGAAATGCTGCGGATGGTTGATGCGGTACAATTCCATGAACAGTACGGCGAGGTCTGTCCCGCAGGGTGGAACAAAGGCGATAAAGGGATGGTTGCAGACGGTGATGGTGTCTCTTCTTATCTGGCAGAACAGGCGAGCAAGCTTTAAAGAAATAAAAAACTACAGTTACCAAGTAGTTATAACTATTGTTTTAGAAAAAAGACAGCTTTGGCTGTCTTTTTTTTGTTGATAATTGTTTGATAATGATGTTTAATTTGCCAAAACATTAGTAATTACAAAAAAATCATTTTAAGGAGGCTTCACTCTGGGACTTTTTAAAGGGAAAAAGCGAAAGACTGATGTCTGTGTTTGTGTCTCTTCAGAGTCCGACGGCCTCTCCTTTGCCAGTGTTAAGAGAGATAAGGCCGGGCGAGCGACTTTGCAGCAGGCCAGTTTTTATTCCTCCTCTGTTTCTGCAGATCGTCAGCATTATTTGGAGCAGCAAGTTCGCGAAACAGACCTGAAAAAATCTCCCGCTGTTATCATCCTCCCTGCCGATTCCTACCAACTTATGCAAGTCGATGTCGCTGAAATCCCCAAAGCTGAACAGCGCGATGCTGTACGCTGGAAAATAAGTGAGCGCCTTGATTATCCAGCGGCAGATGCTGTTATCGATCTGTTTGAGGTTGAACCCTTCAGTAGTGAAAAGAAACCTGCCCTCTATGCTGTATCGGCACAGCAACAAATATTACGTCAATGGCTTGCAATATCCAAACAGAGCGGGTTGGCCATTTCTGCGATCGACATCCCTGAGTTTTCTTTGCGGAATATCTGTGAATTATTTACTGAGGATGAGCGTGGTTTGGCAGTTCTATTGTTGTTGAAGCATAACGGCGTATTGGTGATTGTCCGTGACGGCACCCTTTATTTAGTGCGTTGGCTCAGCATTGGTATGGATGATTTATTGGCCGTTTCGAAGCAGGATGATGAAGCATTGGCAGAGCAGATAGACTCCATTGTTTTGGAGATTCAGCGCTCTTTCGATTATTGCGAGAGTAATTTTCACCTGCCGTTGGTGTCCCGTCTACTGGTCGCGCAAACGCAGAACGAGATCCCCGAAGTTGTCCACTCTCTGAATGAATATTTGAGTGTAAATGTTGAGGCTTTCAGCTTCGAAAATATCTTGGAGGTTCCTGAAGGTAGCCAACAGATCGAACTTAATCGATGCCTTTTCGCAATTGGTGGCGCTTTGCGGCAGGAGAATAATTAATGCGGCAGCAGATTAACCTCTATCAGGATATCTTGATTGATCGACCGGAGCCCTTTCGCAGCCGTCAGGTCAGTGTCCTGTTGATTCTCTTTGTTGTCTGTCTGGGATTAATTGGGCTGTATTGTTATTGGCAGGTGAATCAACTCGATGAGCGCATTGATGGTTTGCGGCAGCAGCAACAAGACCTTGCTCAACAGGTCGCAGAACTGGAAGAACAATACCCTGTGCGGAAGCCGGATGTTCTCCTCGCTGCAAAAATTAGGAGCGTTGAGGGATCAATTCTCGGTCAACGGCAAGCCTTGGCTTATTTTTCAGAGCAGGATCAGCAGCAAAATAAAAATATTCTTGCCTCGCTCGAAGGATTAGCCCGTTATCCCCAAAAAGGTCTTTGGTTGCGCCGGGTCAGCCTGTTGCAGGCGGGGCGGGAGGTGCAACTCTCAGGGAGTGCATTGACGGCTGAAAAAGTGCCAGAGTATCTCCATCTTCTCGGGGAAAAAAATATTTTTGCTGGACAGGTGTTCTCTCATCTGCAACTGAAGAGGATACAAGATCGGGGGCATCTGATCGACTTTGAGCTTGATTCTGTGAAGGGGAGGGCGCGATGACAACACAGACCTCTTTTTCTTTATTGCAGTGGTATGACCACCGCCCCCAACGGGAGCGTGTTGCTTTGTTGGTCGCTGCTGTTGTCCTCCTCATGTTTCTATTCAATCTGTTAATATTGTCGCCATTTTCGCAGCAGAAAGAAGCGGCACAGCGGATCCAGAATAAATTGACCATGGATTTGGCCGAGCTGAAAAACCGTAAAGGTGAAATTCTGGGGCGGGTCGATCATGACCCAGACCAACAAAATTTGCTCCGACTCGATGTTCTGGAGCAGGAAGCCACAAGGCTTCAGCAACAACTTAAAAATAATATTGTCAATCTTGTTGCACCGCAAGAAATGCCGGGATTATTAAAAGATCTGCTGACCCAGCAGAAAAAATTACAACTGTTGAGTTTGGAAAATCTGGCTCCAGAATTATTGGAACTGAACGAGCAGGGGGCTGAAGCTGTCGAAACGCCAACCCTCTACCGGCACCGATTGCAGCTTGAATTTTCTGGTGATTATTTAACTCTGTTGAAATATTTACACCAGCTTGAAGAATTGCCGCGCTCTATGGTCTGGGAAGAGGTGGAAGTCATATCAGAAGACTATCCACAAGCCACAGTCCGCTTGCAAGTTTATACTCTGAGTTTAACGGAGGGCTGGATTGGTGGCTAGAGTGAATAGAGTCCTGTTGATACTAGTCCTGTTAAGTTTTTCCGGCGGCAGTTTTACCGTATTGGCAGACCAGTTTGTTGACCCGATGCGACCCGTCGACTATGAGGTGCAGGCCAGTAAACTTCCCGCCACCAAGGGGGCGGTTCAAGCGCAGACGCGAGACTGGCAATTGACCGCGGTGCTGACCTCTCAAGACCGTGCAATTGCAGTGATCAACGGGGAATCACTGCAAGTCGGTGAACGGCTAGAGGGTTATGAACTAGTGCAGATTCATGCGGATCGGGTGACTTTAAAAAATAAGCAGGGACAACTTGTGCTGCGCCGGGCTGGAACAGGTTTGAAGAAGGTGTTAATCAACAAGGGGACCGGAAAAGGGAGCAAACTGTGAAAATGTTTTCATTCCACCGATGTCGGATAACGATTGCCGCCATGTTTTGTTTGCTGGTTTTTGCCGGCTGTGCACCTTCTCCACGGGGGGGATTGCCAATAGAGGCGATCAATCAGACGTTGGAAGAGCCTGGGACGCTGGAGGCCAAGCCAGAAGTCCCCCCCCTCCCTCCTGAAATCAGCTCAGCTTTGATTCCCGACGGGCAAATGCTGATGCCTAACGCTATGCAGGATGCCGTACGTTTTGATATTGCCGCAAGTCAGGTGGCCGCTCGTGATTTCTTTATGAGTTTGGTTGAAGGCAGTCCGATCAATATGGTTGTTCATCCCGATGTTGCTGGTGAGATAAGTGTCGATCTGAAAAATACAACGATTGAGGAAGTTCTTCAGGTCATTCATAACGTCTATGGTTATCCCTATTTTCAGACCGGTAATATTTATCAGGTGATGCCGGCAGGATTGCAGACGCAAACGTTTCAAGTTAACTATCTCAATCTGGTCCGTTCTGGGATGTCACAGACCCGTGTAAGTTCCGGGCAGGTGACTCAATCCAATGACTCTGATACGGATGACAATAATAACAACAGCAATAATGGATCGACTTCTGGCAGCCAGATTGACACTGAATCAACGGCCGATTTCTGGACGGAACTGCGCGGTGCAATTCAGAACTTGGTCGGCAGTGAAGATGGCCGAAAGGTTGTCGTCCAACCTCAAGCAAGTGTTGTCGCTGTTGTTGCCATGCCTGATGAATTGCGCTTGGTTGGAGAATATCTCAAGACGATCCAGAACAATCTGCAACGCCAGGTTGTTATTGAAGCTAAAGTTATAGAAGTAAGTCTCTCCGACGGTTTTCAGAGTGGCATCAATTGGGCCGTACTCGGAGAACCTGGTAGCGGCAAGAGTATCCTTGCGGGACAAACCGGTGGTGGTAGTGTGTTTGATAGTGGTTATTCTGAAAGCGAAGGGAATAGTGGCAATCTAACTCCGGGGGATGTGTTGCAGGATGGATTGGACTCACTTTCCTTTGGTGGTGTTTTCAGCCTTGCTTTAAATTTTAATGATTTTCAGGGTTTTGTCGAGATGTTGGAGAGCCAGGGGGATGTTCAGGTTTTATCCAGCCCGCGGATTTCAACCATCAATAATCAGAAAGCAGTGATTAAGGTTGGTTCTGATGAATATTTTGTCACCGATATCTCCAGTGACACCAACACCGGGACGACAACAACCAGTTCCAATGATATCACTTTGACCCCGTTTTTTTCTGGGATTGCCCTTGATGTGACCCCGCAGATTGATGCCCAAGGCAGGATTACCCTGCACATCCACCCAACTGTCAGTGAAGTTGTCGATCAAAACAAGCAAATTAATGCATTTGGGGTGAATCAAAGCATTCCTGTGGCCTACAGTACTATCCGTGAATCCGACAGTGTCGTTTATGCAAACAGCGGCCAATTAGTTGTCATTGGTGGCTTAATGAAGGACAACACTGAAAAGGAGGAATCTGGGGTTCCTCTGTTGAGCGATATTCCGGGAGTTGGAGCACTCTTTCGCCATACCAAGTCGGTTTCACGTAAAAGCGAGTTGGTGATTCTGCTTCGTCCTCAGGTAATCGTCAGTCCCGATGACTGGCAACGCAGTTTGGATGTATCAAGGCAAAGGGTTAACCAGATCTCTCCTAAGTTTCAGCAGAACTGGCGGCAATTTTAGTCCAACAGGACAACTGTATGTATGAACAGTTCTATGGTCTCAAAGAGAAACCTTTTTCTCTGACGCCGGATACGGAATACTTTTACCGTTATAGCGGTCATCAAGAAGCATTGAATGTGTTGTTGATAGCCCTACGTAACGGTGAAGGGTTTGTCCATGTCAGCGGCGAGGTTGGTACCGGGAAGACCCTCCTTTGTCGTCAGTTGTTGAAGTTGTTACAAGAAGATTGCGCTATCGCTTATCTGCCGAATCCGTTATTGACCCCATTGGAACTCTACCAGGCCATCACTCATGATCTTCAACTTGATCTTCCTGAAGAGGCCTCTTTACAGCAACTCTGTCAGGGGATTTTTGCCGAGTTGGTGCGATTGAGAAAAATGCAGCGGCCGTTGGTGGTTCTCATTGACGAAGCACAGGCGATGCCACATCGAAGTTTAGAAGCGTTACGTCTGTTAAGCAATTTAGAGACAGAAAAAGAAAAATTATTGCATATCTTCTTCTTTGCACAGCCTGAATTTGAACAGCGACTCGCTGAAGATAACTTGCGTCAACTCAGACAACGGATCACATTTTCCTACACTTTGACAACTTTGCATCCGCAGGAATTATCAGCTTACCTTGATCATCGCCTTCAGATTGCCGGGTTTGATGGTCAAAGTTTATTCACTCCCGGAGCTGTCAGATTGTTGCATCGAGCCAGTTATGGTGTCCCTCGAATGATTAATCTGCTCGCCCATAAGTCGATGTTAGCTGGTTATGGAAAAGGGGTCAGGAGGATTGACCGCAAGATTGTCCTCCGTGCAGTCAAGGATACAACCCGGGAATTGAAATCCTCTCCTTGGAGGATATTCAGACCTTATTCTTGGGAGATCAATCTGATTATGGTGGTCGTTGCTGTAACCCTGCTTGCCTGGAGGGCGTTGCAATGAGTTTGATTAATGAGATGCTGCGCGATTTAGACCGGCGTAAGCAGCAGGAGAAACAGGCTCAAACTCCTCATCAAGATCCAGTGACGGTGAGTGAGAAGCTTTTCTCCCTGAAACCGCGACTGGTTTGCAGCGGGGCGTTATTTTTAGGTGTGCTGATCTGGATAGCAGTGACCTCTCTCTCTGCTATTGTACCCAGGGCTCCTGTTTCTCAGCAGGAGTTGATCCCGTCTCCAGTTGTCCCAGCGGTGATTTCTGAAAAGAGAACTGTTCCCTCGACTCTTGAGGCTGAAATAGACCAACAACAGCTGTTAGCTACAACTATTGCTGTTGATAACGGTTCGGGGATTGTTGTAGACCCAGAGACAGAGCTTCTTGGCCTTGACGTCGTCGAGGCTGATGGTGCCGTGCAATTGAATCTCTATTTTGGCAAGCTTCCAGAATATCGTTTATTGCAGAATGGTTTGGGGGTGGCGCAACTGGTTCTGAGTTTTAATAACCTTCAGATTGGTGCAGATTTTGAAATTCCACCATTGACCGGGACGATCCTGCAACGTATCAGCTTGCTGCCGCAAAAAGAGGTCTGGCAGCTTTTGGTTGATTTGAACTCCGGTGCTCAGGTTCAAAGTGTGCAATTGGTGAATGATTTAACCCAGGGATATCTCTTGCTGATTGATATTATTGGGCCTCGCGAGATCGCTGAAAAGCCACAAATACAGACCCCAGCGCCACCAGTAGAACCAGCCGTCGAAAGCGTGCCGAACCACAGCACGTTAGCAGCAAAATCGAAAGTCAGTAAAAACAAGAATATTCTCAGCCCGGATCAGCAGGCTTACACCCTCGGTCTAGAAAAGCTGGGAAATCAGGAGTGGACGTCGGCCGTGGGTTACTTTAACCAGGCTCTCAGTCTTAATCCGGCGTTGTTGGATGCTCGCCTTCGCCTTGTTGGGGTGTTGCAGCAGCGCCAACAGTTGGACGAGGCCGAGGAAGTTTTGCAGCAAGGGCTTCAGCTGACCCCGGAGAATCCAGCTTTACGCAAGTTATACGCCCGCTTATTGATGAATGGTCAACGCTATTCTGAAGCGATCACTCTGCTCCAGTCAAAGCCTGCGCCGCTGATCGATCAAGATTTGGAATATCATGCGTTATTGGCAGCGCTGTTGCAGGAGACAAAACAGTTTTTTGCCGCCCGTCAGCTCTATCGTCAGTTATTGCAAGTCCGCCCGCAAGCAGCGCTCTGGTGGATGGGATTGGCCATTTCTGAGGAGCAGTTGGGGCAAATGACGCAAGCCCGCAGTGCGTATCAACGAGCCTTGAGTTTACCTGGCTTACGACCAGAATTAGAAAATTATATTCAAAGCCGCTTGCAGGCTTTATAGGACGTGAAGATGAGGAGCAATAATGGCCACTGAACAAGTGAGAGCCCCCCGGCAAAAAATCCGCATCGGGGATCTATTGGTCAAAAATGGGATTATTACTAACGAGCAGTTGATGAGCGCCCTGGCAACGCAGAAAAAAACCGGGGGAAAGCTTGGAAACACGTTGATTGAGTTAGGGCTTGTGACCTCACACCAGTTCCATGAATTTCTGGCTAACCAGATGGGGCTGCCGTTTATTGACCTCAAACATTATAACTATAAACCTGAAGTGGTCAGGTTATTGCCGGAAACAGCTGCCCGTCGATTTCGGGCGATGGTGCTTGGGGAAGATGAAGATCGTTTGTTGGTCGGAGTTGCTGATCCGACCGATATTTATGCCTATGATGAACTGGCCAAAAAACTCAAGCGGCCGATGAATTTAGCTGTTGTCTATGAGTCTGAACTTCTGAAAGCTCTGGATACTGTTTATCGCCGGACTCAGGAAATTGTCACCATTGCCGAAGAGCTTGGAGAGGAACTCTCTCAGGGCGATTCAAATCTGGAGCAGTTGCTTGCTGAAACAGATGTTGAGGATGCTCCGGTTGTCCGGCTGTTGAAATCCTTGTTTGAAGATGCGGTTCAGATTGGCGCTTCTGATATCCACATTGAACCTGATGAAAAAGTATTACGAATCCGGCAGCGGGTTGATGGTGTTTTACATGAACAAATAATGAAGGAAAAACGGATCGCAGCAGCTTTGGTTTCACGCTTGAAACTGGTGTGTGGGTTAGATATCTCGGAACGGAGATTGCCTCAGGATGGCCGTTTTAATGTCCGGGTGAAAGGTCGTAGCGTTGATATTCGCCTCTCCACCATGCCTCTGCAGTATGGTGAGTCAGTGGTTATGCGTCTGCTCGATCAATCCAGCGGAATACTCCAACTCGAACATGTCGGCATGCCACCAGCACTCCTTAAATGTTTTCGTCGGCAACTGCATCGTCCCCACGGTCTGGTTCTGGTGACAGGACCGACTGGTAGCGGTAAAACCACGACCTTGTATGGTGCGTTGAACGAACTTAATAGTGACGAAAAGAAGATTATTACTGTCGAAGATCCGGTTGAATATCGCTTGCCCCGGATTAATCAGGTGCAGGTGTATCCGAAGATAGGGCTCGATTTTGCACGGGTACTGCGTGCCGGGTTGCGACAGGATCCAGATATTGTCATGGTCGGTGAGATGCGCGACAAGGAGACCAGTGATATCGCCTTGCGGGCAGCAATGACAGGCCATCTTGTCCTTTCGACATTGCATACCAATGATGCTGTCAGTACCGCATTGCGTTTGATTGAGATGGGGGCCGAAGGCTATGTCGTGGCCAGTTCACTCCGGGCGGTTCTTGCTCAACGACTGGTGCGCAAAATTTGTGATAACTGCCATTGCGCTGATCCTCTTGAGACCAATACAAAAAGTTGGCTCCGTAGCTACAAGGGGCGGATTAATCGCCCCCTTGAAGGGGCCGATTTCAAGAAGGGGAGAGGTTGCCCTGCTTGTAACAATACCGGTTACAGCGGCCGGATCGGAATTTTTGAACTTCTGGAAATCAACTTTGATCTAGCCGATGCTCTACGGCGAAATGATAGCGCTGCATTTGCGACTTTGGCAAACCAATTACCAAGTTTTGTCAGCCTGTCGGACAGCGCCTTATTGTTGGCTTTGGAGGGGATCACAAGTATGGATGAAGTGTTACGTGTCTCCGGTCAGATTGATGAGAGTTTGATTTTGGCGCCAGAGCCAACATCGCCGCAGTCTGTCGAACAAACGCCTAAACCCGATAGAAGCTGATGGAATAAATAATGCCATTGTTTCAGTATAAAGCCAGAGATGCTGAAGGGAACTTGTTGGAAGGGCAGACGGAAGCCTCCTCTGCTGAGAGTCTCGCCAGTCAGTTTCAAGCAAGTATGATTGTCCCAATCAGCATCATTTCCATTGATCAAAAAGAAACATTCGATCTCAGTGGTTATCTACCCTTTCGGCGAAAAACCAAAGTACGCTTGGATGACCTCATCCTTTTTTGTCGGCAAATGTACACTCTAAATTCATCGGGAGTGCCGTTGATCAGAGCTTTGCGTGGGCTGGTTGAGACATCGCGCAATCCAACTCTGGGAGAGGCCCTCGGTACGGTCGTGGATGATTTAGAATCGGGGATGGAACTCTCTGGCGCGTTTAGCCGTCATTCGGATGTTTTTCCGGCCCTCTTATGTCGGATGGTTCAGGTTGGAGAAGTGACGGGGAAGCTCGATGAGGTTTTCATCCAGCTCGCTGTATATTTTGAGCGTGAAAAAGATACCATCAATAAAGTTAAATCCGCGCTTCGATACCCCTCGTTTGTGTTGACCGCTATTGCTATCGCGATCGTCTTTATCAGCCTGTTTGTGATACCGGCATTCGAAAAAGTTTTTGCTAGCGCTGGAGCCGAATTACCATTACCGACGAGGATACTGATGGGAATTTCAGCTTTTATGCAAAACTACTGGTATTTGCTGCTTGCCCTTTTCATCCTTCTACTTATCGCTGTTAAGCAAGGATTGAAGACCGAAAAGGGGCGTTATCTCTGGGACCGCTATAAGCTGAAAATCCCATTGGTTGGCGATATTATCCTGCGTTCGACCTTGGTCCGTTTTTCGCGGAGCTTCAATATGAGCTATACCGCTGGAATACCGTTGTCACAGGCTCTGGGTTTTACTGCTCGGGCGGTCGACAATGCTTATGTCGGGGAGAAGATTGAAGCTATCCGTAATGGCGTAGAGCGTGGTGATACTTTAACCCGCAGTGCCACCCAAACCGGTATGTTTACCTCGTTGGTTTTGCAGATGCTGGCGGTCGGTGAAGAGTCAGGCTCTGTCGATGTGATGTTGGAAGATGTGGCGGAATTTTATGAACGTGAAGTGGATTATGATCTGAAAAATCTTTCCAGCGCCATCGAACCCATCATGATTGTGGTCATCGGTGGAATGGTCTTGGTATTGGCGTTGGGTGTCTTCTTGCCGATGTGGAATCTGGCCAGTATCGCTCGTTAGGAGTTAAGTCGTTGTAATTTGCAGACCTGCGAGAATATTAAGGCTTGATTAATTAATGAAACTAGGGAATACTTTATAAGTGAACATTAATGCTTGTTCGAATAATGCCAAGGTGAAGCAGCGTGGTTTCACTTTTTTAGAACTGGTTATTGTTATAACCGTGATCAGTGTTCTTGGGTTTGTCGCCCTCAACCGTTATTATCAGCTCCTTGTCGATGTCGAACGGACATCCATGGAACATGATCTCGGCGTTATGCGCAGTGCCATCAGCATGCAAGTTGCTGGACATTATGTCGCTGGTAATATGACCGGGTTAAAAAAACTGGTCGACAGTAACCCGATGGAACTATTATCTGAAAAACCGAATAACTACCTTGGTGTGATCAGCCATTACAGGATTGAAGACATCGAAAAGGGGAGTTGGTTCTACGACAGCAAAGAGCAAGCGTTGATTTATATGGTAAGAAATCAACTCTATTTTGTCACCGAGTTAAGCGAACCAGCACGGGCAAGATTTAAGATTTATCCGGTTTATTCCGATAGGCTAAAGGGTGGAGAAACAAAGTATATCTCTGGATTAACCCTGAAAGAGGAAGAGCCCTATCGTTGGCTTAAGCCTTGGGGATGATTAAAAGTACAGCAATATAATTTAACGATTTCACGGTAATAGAAATCACCAAACCAAAAGGAGCTTTAAAATGAAAAATCAAAATGGTTTTACCTTGATCGAACTGGTCGTTGTTATTGTTATTTTGGGAATTTTGGCAGCGGTTGCGGTGCCTAAGTTTGTAGATATGCAGGTTGATGCTCGGGAATCAGCTGTAGCTGGACTCGGAGGTGCTATACAATCTGCCACGGCGCTGGCACATGCACAAGCGTTGGTTAAGGGGGCTGATGTGACTGCTGCGTCAGGTCAAACTGTCGATATGGAAGGGACTTCAATCGCTCTTGTTTACGGCTACCCTGCCGCTGCTGCAGCAGGAACTGCAGGTAGTATTGAATCTGCTGTTGCGTTAAGTGGATTCTCTTATGACGCTGGTACTTTTACACTGGATGATGCGCCTGATGGTGCAACTGGATGTGATGTGACCTATGTTGAAGCCACAGACACAACCGCCGCAACTGTAACTATAGATATAACTGATTGTGAATAATGACTATTAGAAAGAATTTTGTTGTGTCGCCAGTTGTTTGGCTTCTTTTCAATCTAAATGGGGCCTTTAGGCCCCATTTTTGTTCAGGTGGTTGTTGTATGCCAATAGTAAGTGATGAATAAAAGTTATTTTGCACAATGGTACAATAAAGGCTTTACCTTAGTTGAGCTTGTTGTCATCCTTCTCCTTCTGGGAATTTTGTCAGCAGTTGCGTTGCCTAAGTTTTTCAACCTGAGTGGCTATCAAGATCGAGCTGCCTACGATGAACTGGTAGACGCTGTGCGCTATGCGCAAAAACTAGCGGTGGCCAGTGGCTGTGACGTTCAGGTGGATATCTCTGCTAACAGTTATGCCCTACAACAACATGCAACCAATTGCACCACTGGGGCATTCGCAACAATTACCAGCCATCCCTTCACCAGTAATGTTATTAAAAATGTCAATCTTCTTGCCACCCCTGGCCGCTTTATTTTCGATGCGATGGGACGTAGTGATAGTGATGTATCGGTTGTAATCAACGGTGGCAGTTACAGCTTTAATGTGGTGGCTGAAACCGGCTATGTGGATGCCCCATGAAAAATTTAGAAGGTAGTAAAAAAGATCAGGGATTCACCCTGATTGAGTTGATTGTTGCCATGGTGGTGATCTCTGTTGCCTTGGTCGGGGTGATGTCGGTGATGAATTACACCACCCTCCATTCCGCTGATCCAGTGCTGAGGCACCAGGCAATCGCCATTGCTGAAGCCTATATGGAAGAGATTAGTCTGCAGAATTTTAACGACCCGGACACTGATGGTGAAGGGAGCCGTCTCCTCTACGATGATGTCGATGATTACGATGGCTTAGCTGATGACGGAGCGGTTGATCAAAATGGTCACCCAATCGTCGGACTTGATCGCTATTTAGTTCACGTGAGTGTTCAACCACAAAACTATGGACCAGCAGGTTTAGAAGTCCCAGGGCTAAGGATTGATATTACGGTCACGGATCCAGCAGGAGAGAGTTTGCTCCTGACTGGCTATCGTGCAGATTACTGAGGGCGGTATGCAGTCACCCCATCGAATAACCTCTGCGACTGGATTTACCCTGATAGAATTGATCGTTGTTATGGTCATCGTTGGGATTCTTGCGGCTCTCGGTGGGCGGTTTATTGTTGCACCCGTCAGCGGATATATGGATCTTGCCCGGAGAACCCGTTTGGTGGATCAGGCGGAGATGTCTTTGCGCAGGATGCAACGCGATATTCGCCATGCGTTACCGAACAGTATCCGTATCGATGGAACCGGACAGTATCTGGAGATGTTGAATAGCGTGGCTGGTGGACGTTACCGTCGTTATCCCGATCCGGTAACTGGGGGCGATATCTTAGATTTTACTGCGGCTGATGCTGGTTTTGATGTGTTGGGGAGCTTAAGTCTGACTCCTGTAGCCAATGACAGTTTGGTTGTCTACAATGTCTCTTCTACGGGGATCGTTGGCAACGCCTATGATCCTCTCTCTGCCAACCGGACTGTGGTTGGCGCAGGAAGCACAGCGACACATATCAACATGATCCCCAACTATAATTTTGCCAATTCATCCCCCTATCAGCGTTTTTTTATTGTTGATCAACCGGTCACCTATGCTTGTGAAGGGGGCGTCTTGAACCGCTACGATGGTTATCCGATTGCGACAGTGCAAGCAACACCGCCCAGCAGTGACGCGGACCTTGTGGCGCGGAATATTGCCGGATGTCAGTTCAGTTATGATCCCGGTGCCAGCCAGAGAGCAGGGTTGGTAACTTTGCAATTGTCGTTATCAGAGGTCGGTGAAACCATAACTCTGCTGCATCAGGTTCATGTAGTGAATGTGCCATGAAGAATTTATCATTTTCAAAAAAACAATCTGGATTTACTCTGGTGCAAGCCATTTTTATCCTTGTGGTTTTATCGCTGCTGGGGCTGGTGATGGTGCGGATGATCGGGGTACAAAGTTCTACCAGTGTCTTTGCCCTGCAAGGAGCCAGAGCCTATCAGGCTGCGCGCAGTGGGCTGGAATGGGGGGCAGCGCGAGCCAAAGCTGGTGAATCATGTAATGGGACGCTGGATTTGGATAGTTTTAATGTCAATGTTCTTTGTTCCAGTCAACCCTTTACCGAAGGTTCTATCGGTCCATATGATGTGTATCATATCAATGCGACGGCAACATTTGGCAGTTATGGTTCGCCTGATTTTATTTCGCGTAGGGTGCAGATGAAGGTTGGTTTTCCATGAGCTATTTTTCAATAGCCGTCAAACTAAAAAGGTTGAAGTATGGGGGAATATTGCTTCTGGTGGTGTTGTTCCATCTCTATATGGTATCAGACTCTGCCGGGCTGAGCTGTTCAACTATTTTTGGTAGTGCGTTACAAAATACTTCCAACAGTGGTCATATTGTCATCGGATGGAATGGGCAGGTCTTGAATGATCCGGATAACCGGTTGGAGAGCGCATACGCAATTACATATAACTCTTATGGTCTTGAAACCTGCGGAGATGTTGATTGTATTGAAACCGGAGTTCCTGCTGATGCGGTTACGCTTCCCTCCTTTTTAACTGCAACCGAACCCAAGGTGGATGTTAACATTCCTTATGCTGCGGGCACTGGTGCTTATACCTTGTCAGCTCAGTCTTATGGGGTCCTCAGATCGAATGGTAATGGGACAACGATAACCGATGCTGGAGACCACACAACCTACTATATCGATGAGTTGATTCTCGATTATCAGGATAGCTTGGTTTTGAGGGGCGGAAGCAGTTATTGGGTTGGATCGCTTTCTTCGGCAACTCAAGTGGAGATTCGTGTTGAGGGCAGTGGAACAGCGCGTTTGTATATTCAATCTGCTGTAACTTTTCCGTGGAATATGTCAATTAATACTGGCGGAAGTGTCGAGAATTTATTGATCGTCGCCTATAACGATGTGCAGTATGAGATTCAAAATGTTGATACTCAATTTCTGTTGTACAGTGCCGGGAATGTCAGTTTAACGAATAACTCCCACTTCAATGGTGCCATTGCTGCTGACAACGATATCGTATTATTGTCTAGCAATTCTGTTGTTTCCTACTCTCCATCAGGTGTCGATAATCTTGATGGTGGTTCTTTTTGTGAGGCCGAACCTGAATTGCAATGTTTTAACGATGATTTTAACCGGACAGACCTTGAGAGTAATTGGGCTGTTTCAAATAGCCTCGGATCTTTTGGTAATCCCCGGATCGTCAATGGCCGGTTACGAATGACCGATTCCTCCAATAGTGTGTCAACCGCTGCATCTTTACTGCGTTTGTTTCCTGGGGCTGGAAATAAAATGGTCTATGAGTTTGACCATTACGCTTACGGCGGGAGTGGCGCTGATGGTATGGCGGTGGTGTTCTCAGATGCAGCGATTACTCCAATCCCAGGGGGCTATGGCGGCTCTCTCGGCTATGCACAACGATGTGGAATCAGCGGTTTTGCGGGGGGATGGTTAGGGCTCGGTATTGATGAATTCGGGAATTTTCGCAACGATGGTGAATGTCGCGGCGACGGTGGTTCTCCCTCCGCTCGAGTGCTTGATTCGGTCGCTGTCCGTGGATCTGGATCCGGGCAGACTGGATATTTGTTGCATGGTGAGAGCGGGGCGCTTACCCCTCCGATTGATGACTCTGGTAGTTCGACCCCGGAATATGGTCATCATTATCGGGTGACAATCGATCATGAAGATAATCTCCATGCCTATGTTTCGGTCGAGAGAGATGTTGGCTCAGGTTATGAAACGATTATCCCGGTCTATGATGCATTGGTTCAAGCAGGGCAGGCTGCGGTCCCCGAAAACTGGTTGATCTCCATGACGGGTTCGACCGGTGGTTCGCGTAACATCCATGAGATTGACAACCTCCAAGTGTGTGCAACTTCCATGCTGCCATACAACAGTATCCACCATTACCGCTTCTATCATGATGGCTCAGCGCTGACCTGTTCGCCCGAAAATATACGGGTGAGGGCTTGCCTGGATGCCGACTGTACTGTTGAGTTTGCCGGTAATGTTCAGGCCACGTTGTCTCCATCAGAATGGGTTGGTGGCAATGCACAGACATTCCTCAGTGGTGACATTTTACAGCTCTGGCACACTTCTGCAGAAACTGCCACGTTAGGAATTGTTGGCGACAGA
This sequence comes from Desulfuromusa kysingii, assembly GCF_900107645.1. Taxonomy (GTDB): domain Bacteria; phylum Desulfobacterota; class Desulfuromonadia; order Desulfuromonadales; family Geopsychrobacteraceae; genus Desulfuromusa; species Desulfuromusa kysingii. The sequence continues at coordinate 37,164 of NZ_FNQN01000002.1, read as the reverse complement.
GCAGAATTTCTGGCTGAAAACTTGCCGCGATGTTTTGTCGGGGCAACGGAACAATCTGACTGTTCTTTGGAATTTCATGACTCAGGATTTATTTTTGATGTCCCGGACCATATCGCAGATATAACGCAAACGGTCACTCTTTCAGCTGTGCGTAAAGATCTCACTTCTGAACAATGTGTCCCTGGTTTTCAAGACGTGAGCAAAAATGTATCCTTCTGGTCGGAATACTTGAACCCAGAGAGTGGTAGTTACCAAATAGAAATAAATAATATCCCTATGACTTTACCTTCACCAGGGACTAGTTATAGCCTGTTCTTTGACAGTAACGGAGTAGCCGAGATCGAAGTTTCTTATGCCGATGTTGGAGAGATGAGTTTAAACGCATATTATCTGGGCAGTGGTGATGATGCCGGCCTGGTGATGACCGGAGTAGACTCTTTTATCACCCGGCCAGATCATTTTCAGGTGACGGTGCCGGGTAATCCAGGCGCGACGTCAGCTGTCGGTGGAATCTTTACCACAGCTGGAGAAATTTTCTCTGTCGAAGTCTCAGCGCGAAATGCCAGCGGTAATGTGACCCCGAACTATGGACAAGAAGCTGTTGCTGAATCGGTACAGTTGGCCCAGAATCTAGAGGCCCCGGATGGACAGCATAACCCTCCTTTGGTGGGAAGCTTCGATCTGTTCGGAACCAATTGCGAGGGAGAGATTGCGCACGGTTATGTTTGTGGGAAATTCAGTTGGAATGAGGCCGGGATTATAACGGTATTACCGTCTGTGGCAGATGGCAGTTATCTCGGCAGCGGAAATACTTCCGGTTCTCTTTCTGGCTTTATTGGCCGCTTTATCCCGGATCGCTTTGCTGTTTCAGCCAATATCCCCCAGTTAGGGCATGGTTGCAACGCGGGCAATTATACGTATTTGGGGCAAGAATTTGGTTTTCTGGTTGACCCTGTCCTGACAGTTACCGCCCTTGGAATAAATGGCGGGACTCTATTGAACTATGGAGGGGACTTCTGGCGCTATTCGGCTTTGTTGAGCAGCCGTGACTATAGCCATTCTGGTACTGAACTATTTACTGTCAACCTTTCAACGACGGGAACAAGCAGTTTGTCGGGCACAACAGATTACGACGGCAGTGGCACCGTACAAATAAGTGGCGATCAATTGACGTATAGCAAGCCTATTGCGGCTGTAGAGCCATTTACTACACGGGTAGACCTTAGCTTACTCTCTAGTGATCTGCAGGATGCTGATGGTGTCTGCTATGAACCCGATAATGACGGTGTTTGTCATAGCTATACTCTTGGGGCAATTCTTGGGGGAGAACAGCGCTATGGACAAATGCGCTTACAGAACGCTTATGGGCCGGAAACTCTCCCGCTAGCAGTTCCCGTTGTGACCGAATACTTTGATGGTAGCAGTTTTGTTCTAAACACTGCGGATAGCTGTACCCCTTATCATGCAACCATGCTGTTACCTGTATCTCCAATCTCTATTGGCGCTGGTGAAACATCGGCTACCGGAGGTGGTACTTTGGTTTTTGGCAGTGGCAGCGGATTGAGCTTGAGCGCCCCAGGTGATGGTAATGGTGGCAGTATTGATCTGGAATATGACTTAGATGCTGCCGGTCTGGAATGGCTCAAAATTGGTAGTGACAATCCAACTGCGGAAGTGACATTTGGCATCTTCAAAGGAAATTCACACTTAATCTACATGCGGGAGTCTGTCTGGTAAATTTTTGATGGAGGACTGCTGAGATTGCCGAGTAGCTTTAGAACAATTTTGTTGTTGAAAACTGCAAAAGGGATTCGGACTCTTTCTCTGCTTCTCTTCTCTTTTGCACTGATGTTTCTTCGATTAAAAAAAGCCCCGCCGGAAAATCCGGCGGGGCTTTTTGATGAACATTATCGAGACTCGACTATTCGCAAAGATCGACTTTTATATCCCAGTTTTTGATCCGCATGGTGCCGTTTTCAGCAAGATTCTGCTGCATTTTGAAGGCACGGTCAAACATTTGTGGTTCGTGACCTACGCCGCGTTCCAGGCAATGTTTAGAAGACATCTGCAGATAGTCATTAAGGATCGGCTTGTATTCTGGATGGCCGCATTTTTCGATGATCAGTTTAGCGCGCTCTTTAGGTGCGACGCCACGCAAGTCAGCCAGACCTTGCTCAGTGACCAGAACATCAAGATCATGCTCAGTATGGTCAATGTGTGGCGCTTTTGGCACGACACAGGTGATGCCATGTGGGTCGGTCTTGCTTGGGCGAGTTGAAGGGCTGTGCATAATCTTCAAGTAGCCGTTCCGCAGGAAGTCACCGGAACCACCCAGACCGTTAATCATCCGGGTACCACCAACAAGAGTTGAGTTGGCATGGGCATAAATATCAAACTCTACTGGAGTGTTCATGGCGATACAACCGAGACGACGGATCGGCTCAGGGGCATTAGAGATTGACAGTGGACGCAGTACACATTTGCCAAAATACTTATCCCAATTATCGAAGAAACGTGGGAAGCCGGGGTCTTCTGACAAAGAGAGTGAGCAGGCTGAAGCAAAGTTCAATTTGCCCGAATCAAAGAAGTCGAGCATAGTATCTTGTAGCACCTCGGTGTAAACGCTCAGGTTCGTGAAGGGACCATTGGCAAGTCCACCAACAACAGCATTGGCGATAGAACCAACCCCTGATTGGAGAGGCAGAAGATTCTCTGGCAAGCGACCTTTCTTGACTTCATGGGCGAAGAACTCCATAAGGTGCCCGGCGATAGCGTCAGAAGTATCATCCTGGCCGGCAAACGCACGCCCTTTATCACGATACTTTGAATCCACAACAGCGATGATCTTGTCTGGATCGCATGGGACATACGGGGTGCCGATGCGGGTGTGAGCTTCGGTAATCAGGAACGGTGCCCGATGTGGTGGCTTCTGTTGCATGTGAATATCATGCAGGCCTTCGAAGGATGGTTGCCCGGTGTTGACTTCGATTATAATCTTGTCGCACAGGTTGATGGCTTCTGCAACGATACCGCAGGAGGATGTCAACGCCAGCCCACAATCTTCAGTGATGGCTGAAACTTCGATGATGCCGATATCATAACGACCATTTTCGGTATAGAAACCATAACTGATATCCTGAGCAAAGAGACCCAGATGCTTGTCGCCCATCCGGATACGGCCAGTATTGATCCCTTTGGCAATGTTTTTACCTGTTTGGTAAGGCCAACGACGATCAATCATGTCGAGGGTTGCCCACCGATCCTCTGTTTCGGCACCAACAGAGGCACCGGCAAAGAGATTAAACTTCAATTTTCCTTGAAGGTTATTGGCTTCGACGTGATCTGCCAAAGCAATTGGGATTGCCTTTGGATACCCAGCAGGGGTAAAGCCAGACCAGAGTAGATTTTGACCAGTTTTAAAGAACTTGATGCAGTCAGTTGCTGACATGGTTTTGCTGAGCAATGACTTACGGCGAACGCGATCTTCAAGGGTTCCGAACTCGGACATTCTCTCTCCTCCTATAAAAAGGACAATGATGCTTAAGCACCGGTTGAAAATGCTGCTAAAACAGCGCTATGTTGTTAAACTTTGTATCTAGTTAGTTGATAAATAAAGAAAAAGTATCGTGATATGCTTTCCACTCTCGCTTTTATGATGATGTTGCTTTCACCAAAAAGAGAACAGCGTTTCTTATATACGCTGAGCTCTATCAAGTCAAGTGGAAATATGAATACAAGGATTTAATTATCATTTCTGGTATGTCTGAGATTGGCACAAAAAAACCGGAATCAATGAAATAGAAATTGATTCCGGTGGCATTTTAAAATGGCTTATAATTTGGGTTTCGGTTATTTCTCAGCGAATAACTCTTGCGCATCCTCGACAAAATCACTCCCTGAAAATTCCGTAAGCAGTTTATCGTATATTATCTGTGCCTTATCCCGTTGTTCCGTGATGAGATAGGCTTTGAGCAGGTAGAAATAAGCTTCATCACGATAATAATAGTCAGGGAAGGTCTCCAGGATTCCTTCGAGGCGCTTAATCGCAGGTTGGTATTGTTTGCGTTTTAAATAAAACTGTCCAACATAAACTTCATGCTCCGCCAAGCGGGTGCGACAACGTTGGATGAGATTTCGAGCTTCTTGAGCATGGGGATCGTTGGGAAATTGTGTTATCAACTTTTGAAAACTTTTCATGGCATTTTTGGTGCTGGTTTGATCCCGGTCCGGAGAGAGGATTTGCTGATAATAGCTAAGCCCCATCCGATAGTGAATCATTGCAGAGCGAAAATCACTGGGATGTTGTTTTAAAAAATCTTGATAAGCAAGTGCTGCTTCTTCATACCGTTCTGACACGTAGTAGGCTTCGGCAATCTTTAATTCTGCGAGCATGCTAAGCTCAGGGGAGTAGAAAGTGTCCCGAACTTTTTCCCAAGAAGCTATCGCATCATCAATCAGGTTGCTTTCAAAGTTCTTTTCGCCTTCCCGAAAATATTTTTCCGCTGAGTTTTCGGGTTTAGCTTTAGAGCCCCCACATGCAGCCAAGAGTAGGCAGATCAGGAACGGGATTAGCCATTTATATACTTGTTTCATGATGAACATTCCTCTGAGGTAGTCGTTGATGCGAAGAAGCTACGGAATATGGTCGCATTTGTCAATCTATCTTACGTAATTATGCTGGTTGGAGATCTGCACACAGGAGCTCATATGTTGATTGACATTGGTTATTTACTACCCGATAATGTTCAGGTTTTATCGGCATCTTGTTGACTGGGACTTTATATGCAGTTGTTTTACATCGGTATCTTCGGCGGGTTGGGCTGCATGGCACGCTATCTGGCTTCGAGCTGGACATATCAACTCTGTGGCCGCAGTTTGCCATATGGGACATTATTCGTTAATGTTGTCGGCTCGTTCCTCCTTGCTCTGTTGATGACCTTCGGTCTGCGCAGCGCTTTTTTTTCTCCAGAAATACGGGTTGGTTTGACGGTTGGCTTCATGGGTGGATTTACAACTTTTTCAACTTTTTCTTATGAAACCCTCCGATTGTTAGAAGATGGCAGTTTCTGGCAGGCAGGGGTGAATATTTCATTGAATATCGTTGTCTGTTTACTGTTTGCACTTTTGGGTGTTTTTGTCGCTCGTCAATTGACTTGATTCTCATTTTTTAGAATTATTAGAGGTCAAATTATGCAGAGTTTAGATGGTGAACAAACCCTGATGCGAATCTTTATTGGTGAAGCGGATCGGCATCAGAATAAGCCCCTATATGAAGTCCTATTGGAGTTCTTGCAAACAGAAGGGTTTGCTGGTGCCACGGTTTTAAGAGGTATCGCAGGGTTTGGCGCGAATTCAGTTCTACATACCGACCGACTGCTCTGCCTATCTCAAGACCTACCGCTGGTCATCGAAGTCGTTGACAGCGAAGAGAAAATAGAGAGTATTATTCCCCATTTGAATGACATGTTACAGGGGGGGATGATTACCCTTGAAAAAGCGCGTGTCATTTATTACAAAAAATGAATGGAAGTTAGATGTTAAAGAGACTTATACAAGCTTTTGCGACACCAACAAATCAGGTCGAATCTCCAGCAGCAGAGCGTATTCCGTTGGCAGCAGCGGTGCTGCTGCTTGAAGTTGCAAATACGGATGGTGAATTTCATCCAGACGAACAAGCGTTGCTGGGAGAGCTATTAAAAGAACACTTTGCGGTATCGCAAGAATCACTCGATGGGCTATTGAAATTAGCTGAAGAAACGCGTCACTCCAGCCGTGATTTACATCAATTTACGCGTGAAATTAACAAAGGATTTACCCAGGTGGAAAAAGAACGCATCATCGAAGCTCTGTGGCAATTGGTTTATGTTGACGGGCGTTTAGATTGCTACGAAGACGCTCTCATGAGGCAATTAGGTTCATTGATTGGTTTATCTCACCGACAACTGATCGAAGCCAAGTTGAGAGTTACAAGAAGTTGAAGCGTGCTTTAGTCCGGATGGTCGATTGGACTCACGAGCTTCTCTCTGAAGTTGTTCAGGCGGGAGATCTTGCGGTCGATTTGACCGCTGGGACTGGTCAGGACACCTTGGCGTTGTATAAAATGGTTGGATCTGCGGGGCAGGTTATTGCTTTTGATATTCAACCTCAGGCGATAGCGGTCACCGGTGAGCGACTGACTGCCGCTGGCGCTCGAGTCCGGTTTCAACAGCAGGATAATTGTCCCTTACCATGTGAGCCGGGAGTGGATCTGCTGCAGATAAGCCATGTCGAAATCTCCAAAGCGCTTCCGAAATCTCCAAAAGGAATTATCGCCAATTTGGGCTACTTTCCTGGCGGCAAAAAGGAACTGGTCACTCGTCCTGAATCAACGCTTCTTGCCCTGCAGCAATCGTGTTTCTTGCTCGCTGTTGGTGGCCGCCTTGCTTTGGCTGTTTACCCAGGCTATCCCGGTGGTGCGGAGGAAGGGGCAGCAGTGGATACATTTTTAGCTGAATTGGATGATTCTATCTTTCATGTTTTACAGATGAAAGTGAGTAATCGACTCCAGGCACCATTTTTGTTTATCGTGGAAAAGCGGATTTAGCCTTGATCGGGGGAATTCTTTAATGTTGAAACGTCTCTTTATTCTCTGTTTTTTTGTCAGCCTTTTTGGTGTGAGCATCGTTGGGGCCGACGACTTTGATGCCGCATTCGGTGATGAGTTCTCTGATGCTCCAGTTGTGACCGAAAGGTTGATTGCCGATCCTTTGCAGCCTTTAAATCGCGGCACGTTCTGGGTCAATGATAAGCTCTATTTCTACCTGTTTAAACCCATCGCCAGAGGATATCGTCAGGTCACACCAAGACCAGCCAGGGTCTCAGTTGGAAACTTTTTTGCAAATCTAGCGACACCTATTCGGGCAGGAAATGCGCTGCTACAATTCAAGTTTCGGGATTTTGGAACCGAAACCTACCGCTTTGTTATCAACTCAACCTTTGGCATCCTCGGATTGTTTGATCCGGCAGAATCTGTCGGGGGTGTGAAAAAAACGGTTGAAGACTTTGGCCAGACGTTGGGTTTCTATGGTGTCGGACATGGGTTTTATCTGGTATTGCCGATTGTCGGGCCATCCAGCTTGCGTGATGCCACCGGAGTCTTTGTCGATTCTTATGCTGACCCCCTCAGGTATTCTCACTTGAAGACGTCTGAACAGATGGGATTCAAGATGTTAGATGCCGAGAATCGGTTATCCCTTGACCGGGAAACCTATGAGGGGATTGTTCACGATTCTCTAGACCCCTACCTGTTTATCCGTGCTGCCTATGCGCAGCGCCGTCTGGCGCAGGTGGGAGAAGATACGTATAATGTCAATATCTTTAAAGGACCGTTGTTTGACAGTGATCTTTTAAATCCCTTTGATTGGATTGGATTTTAGTGATGAAAAAAATAATACTATTCTGTGGTTTGTTGATTCTCCTTTGTTCTGCTTCATGTTTTGCTTTGCCGCAGCCACAGGCTCGGGTGAAGCAAATGGTCGATACGGTTCTCAATGTGTTACAGCAGCCGGACCTGAGTGCAACAGAAAAAAGGGCTCAGATCAGTGGCCAGGTGCAGGAGTACCTGAATATCGCATCCATGGCTCGGCGGACTCTCGGTTCCTATTGGGATGGTGCAAGCGCAGAGCAACAGCAACGTTTTTCAGATTTGTTTGTCAAGATTCTTGAAGGCACCTATCTGAGTCGCATTGATGACTATTCCACTGGGACGGTTCAGTACCTGAAGCAAAGAGTTAAGGATGATAAAGCTATTATTGATACCGTGATCGTTGCAAAAGAACTGGAAATTCCCGTTCAGTACAAAATGATTTATGTCGACAATGTTTGGCAGGTTTTTGATCTGGTCATAGAAGGGGTGAGTCTGGTTAAAAATTATCGTTCCAGTTACGGTGAAATTATCCGTCAGGAAGGATATGAAGGGTTGCTGGCTCTCATGGTTGAAAAAGTCCAGGCCATGGAATCATCCATGTGAAGATGTGGTTTACTTAGTGATGATGAGATGATGGTTCCCGTTGCTTGAGTCTATGGCCTTGTGCCAAGGCTAATTGACCCCGGAGCAGAGTATTCACTGCCCTCACTCCGGGGGATAGCAATTTTAAAGGTCTATTGATTAACGTAATTGAAATTAAAGCTGCGTTTTTGACCGTCAGATAGTTTTGTACCAATGGTGAACTTGTAGTTCCCTTTCTGCTCTAATTTGACTCCAGAATTGAACATGTTGTCGCTCATCATCATCATTTGTGGGTTGCTGATTTTCTGGTCTGGGGACTCGACTTTGACTGCACATTGCCCTTCGTTTATCAGCGCACCGCTTTTAACATCTGTGAACATGACCATCAACATCCGTCCCATGCCGTCCTTCATATCCATGAGATGAGCTGCGGCCTTTACACCTTCGACCTCATCATCTTGCAACATAATGACTCCCCCCATGTCCATGCTGCTATGATCCATGCTTTTCATTGCCATGGCGTTTAGAGAAACGGACAGGGCCAGTAGTGCTAGAATAATCATTTTTTTCATTTGTATCTCCTTGTTGGTTGTGGGCCTTTAACCCATTTATGTTCTAAGCGTTCAATATTGTTTACGGTTGCTTCATGCCACCTGATTGGGCTCCTTGCGTATTGGCCGGTCAATATAAGTATCAATCTCTTCTATTCCTTCGGTTGAAGTTGGATTCATGTCTTTGTTCAGCTTGATTCCACGCCAGAGAAAGTAGATAACCGGGAAGACCAGTAATTCCATCATTCCCGAAGTCACAACGCCACCGATCATTGGTGCCGCAATGCGCTTCATAACGTCGGCCCCGGCCCCGTGGCTCCACATAATCGGTACAAGTCCAGCGATGATCACTGCGATGGTCATGACTTTTGGTCGGATGCGCTTAACCGCGCCATGATGAATCGCCTGAACCAAATCGCCACGCGTCTCCATTCGTCCTCTATCACTCCACAGCTTATAAGCCAGGTCGAGATACAGCAGCATGACGACACCTGTTTCTGCTGAGATCCCGGCTAAAGCGATGACACCGACCCAGACTGCAATCGAACTGTTATAGCCGAGGAACCAGAGGAACCAGAAACAACCGACCAGAGATAGCGGTACGGCAATAAAGATGATGCCGGTTTTGATCAGGGACTTGGTACTCAAATAAAGGATGACAAAAATCACCATGATCGTGAGTGGAATCACCAACTGCAGTCGCTGATTCGCCTCTTGCATATATTCGTACTCTCCACTCCACACCAGATTGTAGCCCGGTGGCATCTTGACCTGCGCTGCAACTGACTCCTGCGCGCTCCTGACAAAGCGGCCGATATCGCTGCTAGTCATGTCGACGTATACCCATGCTGTTCGGCGTGCATTTTCACTTTTTATCCCTGGTGGGCCTTTTTTTATGCTTATTTTTGCAACCTGCCCGATTGGGATACGAGCCCCTTGTGGGGTGGTAATCAGAATACGCTTGAGCTCTGACAGGTTGTTGCGGTAGTCGCGTGCATAGCGGAGATTTACCGGGTAGCGCTTTAACCCTTCAACGGTTTGGGTGACGTTCATCCCCCCGATCGCGGTCTGGATGACGTCCTGGATATCGCCAACCGTTAAGCCGTAGCGTGCAGCGGCCAATCGATCGATCTCGTAATCGAGATAGTTGCCGCCGACGACCCGCTCGGAAAACGCTGAAAGGGTTCCCGGAACTTTGCGCATCACCGCTTCAACCTCTTCACCCAGACGGTTTAAGATCTCCAGATCATCCCCCATGATTTTGATACCAACGGGTGTTTTGATCCCAGTCGAGAGCATATCAATCCTGGTTTTGATCGGCATGGTCCAGGCATTCGTCAGGCCTGGAAAATGGATTGCTTTGTCCAGTTCAGCTTTTAGACCTTCGACACTGATCGTTGTCTCCTCAGGCCAGACCAGACGCAACGGGTTCTTCAACCAGTCAAAAGGTTCACTCCATGTCGAATAGAAGCGCTCAACCTTGACTTTACGCCAACTTTTCTCGGGCTTGAGCATAATGGTTGTTTCGAGCATGGATAAAGGGGCTGGGTCGGTCGCGGTTTCGGCGCGGCCGACTTTGCCGAAGACATGTTCGACCTCAGGAAAACTTTTGATAATTCGATCTGTTTGCTGCAGAATCTCACGTGCTTTACTAATCGATACCCCCGGAAGTGTCGTTGGCATGTAGAGCAGATCACCTTCGTAGAGTGGTGGCATGAATTCCGAGCCGATCTGATGCAATGGTATGGCAATTGAGACAGTCAATAGTACCGCTGAAATCAGGACCAACTTGCGCCACTTGAGAACAAAATCCACCACCGGATGGTAGATTCGGATCAGCATTCGATTGATCGGATTGGCTGTTTCAGAAGGAATGCGACCACGGATTAACCACCCCATCAACACTGGAACCAGAGTGATCGCGAGAAGGGCCGCAGCTCCCATGGCGTAGGTCTTGGTATAGGCAAGCGGTTTGAACATGCGCCCTGATTGCCCGGTCAGGGTGAAGACCGGAACAAAAGAGACGGTGATGATTAATAGCGAATAGAAGAGTGATGGCCCGACCTCTTTAGAGGCTTTGAGGATAACATCCCAGTGTGCTTCGTCAGGACTTTTGTGTTCTAAGTGCTTATGTGCGTTTTCAATCATGATGATGGCAGCGTCAATCATTGCGCCGATCGCGATAGCAATGCCACCAAGACTCATGATATTGGCGTTGATTCCTTGGGCGTACATGATCATGAAGGCAACCAGAATTGCGACCGGCAGGGTGAAGATCGCCACCAAGGCGCTGCGCATGTGAAAAAGGAACAGTAGGGTGACGATTGCAACGACGATGCTCTCTTCAAGTAATTTTTCTTTGAGAGTATCAACTGCGCGCGTGATCAGACCGCTGCGGTCATAGACCGACTTGATTGTGACGCCTTCCGGGAGTCCGGCCTGGAGTTGTTTGAGCTTCAGTTTGACATTTTCGATTGTCTTCAGGGCGTTTTCGCCGTAACGCATGATGATGACGCCACCGACGGTTTCTCCCTCGCCATCGAGTTCGGCGAGCCCACGGCGCAGTTCGGGACCAATCTCGACGTTAGCGACGTCCTTGACCAGAATTGGCGTGCCACGCTTGTCGGTTGCAACCACAGCTTCTTCGAGGTCGGCTGCCGATTTGATGTAGCCCAGTCCGCGCACCATGAATTCGGTTTCAGCCATTTCGATCAGACGGCCACCGACGTCATTGTTGCTGCGTTTAATCGCTGTACGGAGTTGTGAAAGTGAGATGGCATATGCTGCCAAGCGGTTCGGGTCAACCTTGACCTGATATTGTTTGACATGTCCACCAATGCTCGCAACTTCAGAGACACCATCAACAGATGTCAACTCATAACGTAGATACCAGTCCTGAATGGAACGCAGTTGCTGTAGGTCGTGATTTTCGCTCTCCAACACGTATTCGTAGACCCAGCCAACCCCCGTAGCATCAGGTCCGAGGCTCGGAGTAACTCCTGTGGGCAACTTGCCCGCAGCGTAATTCAAGTATTCGAGTACCCGAGAGCGTGCCCAGTACATATCGGTGCCGTCTTCAAAGATGATATAGACAAAGGAGAGACCAAAAAAAGAATACCCGCGTACGGTTTTGGCATAGGGAACCGCCAACATCTGTGTGGTCAGCGGATAGGTGACTTGGTCCTCGACCACCTGTGGTGCCTGACCCGGATATTCGGTGAAGACGATAACCTGAACATCAGAGAGGTCTGGGATCGCATCGAGCGGCGTATTTATGATGGCATAGAGACCACCGATGACCAGAAAGACTGTCGCCAGGATGACAAGAAATTTATTGCGAATCGAGAGGGTGATAATCTTTTCCAACATTTTGATATCCTTAACGCCAAGACGACAGGTTAAAAGAGGTCATTGATCGTTTGCTGGGTCATAGGTTCCGCAAATAAATCCTCAATTTTGTCACTCTCAACAGGTTTCTCGTTTTTCGGTTCCAGCATTTTATTGATGGCTTCACGCAAGCGACTTTCGGAATCGAACATGAACTGGGCTGAAACTACAACCTGATCGCCGAGATCCACTCCTGATTTGATTTCGATCATATCGTTGTCCCCCTGGATTCCTGTCTCGACGTCGCGAGGGGAGAATTTCCCCTCACCGAGGGCGATAAAAACCCGCTGTTTGTCCCCCGAATTCAACACCGCTTCAGCCGGAATGAGGAGCACATCACGTTGTGGCTGGGTTTGAATCTCGACATTGACATACATCTCTGGGCGCAGGCTCATGTCTGGATTGGCAAATTCCAGACGTGCTTTGACCGTGCGGGTCTTGGCTTCGACATAAGGATAGAGATAACTGACCATGGCTGGCCGCAGTTTCTCTCCGGCATACGGAAGTAAAACACTCGCTTTCTGACCGATCTTGACGAAAGGCAGATCGCTCTCATAAATATCGGCATAAATCCAGATACGCGAGATATCGGAAATTTCAAATAGTGCCATTCCCGATTTGATATACATCCCTTCATTGACCTTTTTTAGCGAGATGATTCCAGAGTAAGAGGAGTAGAGGGTCATGCGTTTTTGTGTCTGCCCACTTTGTTCAATCTTGGCAATTTGCGTGTCAGAAATGTCCCAGAGCTTTAAGCGTTGACGTGAAGCTTCAAGCAGTCGTTGTGCGCCACTGGAAATGTCTGGAAGGTTACTGTTTGAGAGAGCGTCGGCGTTTTCCTTTGCCAGAATCAACTCTTGTTGGGCCGCGACGAGATCAGGGCTGTAGATGGCAAGCAGAGGATCTCCTTTTTTGACCTGTTGACCTGTTTCGTTGATGTAGAGCTTTTCAACCCAGCCAGAAATCTTGGCATTGACCGAATACTGTTTTGACTCCTCGTAGTCAATCAGACCGACAGTCCTAACCCGCTGCGCGATATCTCCCCTGATGACCGGCGTCGTCCGCACCCCCATGTTCTGAGTGGTCACCGAATCAATCCTGATGGTAGAACCGTTCTGGACGTCATCTTCGTAAACGGGGATTAAGTCCATACCCATAGGTGATTTGCCTGGTTTGTTGCGGATATAGGTCGGGTCCATTGGTGCTGCCCAGTACTTGATTTTTTTTTCTGCAGCAAATGAACTACGGGTAAAATCAAAGTGACGTAAATGATATTCAGATAGAGAGACGACCAACCAGCAGAGCCCGGCGATCATTGTGAATGCCAACGGCAGGGTCAAAAGGGGTAAAAGTAGCTTACGCATGGGGGCCGTCCTTTTTGAGTTGTTGAAATTTTGCGGAAGTAGACTGGTCAAGTCCGGCGGTTGCCCGAAGACGAGCAAGACTGCGGTGTGCATCGGACTGAGCACGTGTTTGATCGATACGATAGCGATAGAGGGTCATGAGGGAATCAGTCAGAGCTAGAAAATCGACTTTATCGACCCGATAAGCAGCCATAGTCGCGTGATAAGTCTGCTCGGCCTGGGGAATGACCCCATTACTGTAGAGATTGATCAGCTTCTGTGCTTGTTGCAGTCGGGCCAAGTTGCGATGGAGTTCAAAATCTACCTGACGAGAAAACTCATCACGTTGACGGTAGGCAAGGCGCAAGGCTGACTCGGCTTCACTCAGCGCTGCACGCCGTTTAGCTACGGGAAAAGGGAGATTAATACTGAAGCCGGCACTAATGGAATCATCTCCACCGTCGGCCAGAGTATCACTGCGGAAACGATAACTGGCCCAGAGGTTAATGTCGGGTCGATAATCGAGTTTGGCAAGTTTGATCCTCTGCTTCTCTTGGGTAATCAGCGCATCAAAAGCAGCAAAAAGTGGACGGTTGTCACGCGCTTGCTGCATCAGATTGTTCAGGGTCGGAATAACGGCGATTTTAGCCGCCACCGGAATCTTCTTTTGAACCAGTTCAGGGGACCCCCCTGTCAAACTGACGAGCTGCGCTTGACTGATTTCAGCGTCGGCTTGTAAGCCAAGGAGGCGATCGTAAAGAAGCGATCTTTCAACTTGCGCTTTTAAGACATTTTGCTGCAGCCCCTTGCCGACTTGATAACGAGTTTCCGTGAGGCGAATCACGTCGTCAAGCAGAGCGATATTGGCTTGAGTCAAAATGATTGCCTGTTTTTGAAAGCTTAACTGGTACCAGTGATCCCGCACCTGTTGACGAATTTGGAGAACCAGATCAGCATATTTTGCTTGAGTCCAGAGTTTCTGCTGCTGGGCCAAATTTCCTCTGGTTGCTAGCTTTCCAGGAAAGGGAAGCATCTGGGAGAGCTTAAAATCGTTGCCGGTCATCGGCGATGTGTCGTTTCTCAGATTGTTGGTCGGATAGTTCAACAAGCTGATCGACAGTTGTGGGTCAGGAAGCGCTGAGACCTGATCGATCCGCGCTGCGGCAATCCCAACTTGTTCTTGGGCTGCATGTAAAGTCGGGTTGTTCTGCTCCGCACTAGTCAGTAACTCTGCCAGCAATGGCGGATCGGTTGGCTGTTCGGCCATTGCTGACACGGTAAAACAGAGACTGACCAGTGCAGCAAAAACAGATATAAATTTCATGGGGGTGTTCTCCTGCAGGGGTTAAAACCGGTGAGGTCGATTGTCGTCACCAAAAACTGCTTCAGAGAAGAACCACTAACATAAACTATGCCAATAAGGTTAAATTTGGCATATCAGACAGTTAGACATTTTTACCGAGGATGTTAAGAGATGGGTTTTGGAGACTATTCTACAGTGACCTGTAGAATAGTCTCCAAAAATAAGGTTTGCTGGCATCGACGATTCAATCTGCCTGACGTTTTTTGGGAATCTGGTATTTCTCCATGCGGTAAATTAACGTGTGGCGGGGAACTTGTAAAAATGACGCTGCTTTCGACTGGTTCCAGTTGTTTTTGTCGAGGGCATTAATAATGGCCTGTTTTTCCAGATCTGCTAAGGCCATCCCCTGTTCAGGAAGGTGCAGATTGTCGGGAGTGACAATGGCCTGACTGTGTTTGCGAATTTTTGCAGGCAGGTTGAGAGATGTCAACCGGTCGTCAATGCGTAGAACCAGCATCCGTTCGATGCAATTACCCAGCTCGCGGATATTGCCAGGCCAGTTGTAACTGCAAAGCATATTCATGGCGGCTTCGTCGATGGTGACGTGTTCTCCCCCCTTCTGGTTCATGAAATGGCGAATAAAAAGGTTGATATCGTCACCGCGCTCACGAAGAGGTGGCAGATCGAGAGTGATCACTGCCAGACGGTAGTAAAGATCCTCCCGGAAGCTTTGCTCGGCAAGTGCCTGTTCCAGATTACGGTTAGTCGCAGCAATAACACGGACCGTGATCGCTTTTGCCGTTCCTCCAACCGGTTCAATGACGCGCTCTTGAAGGACACGGAGCAACTTAGGTTGGAGCGCCAACGGGAGTTCACCGATCTCGTCGAGAAACAGAGTCCCGTTTTCGGCTTGCGCAAACTTACCGGTACGGTTCTGCAATGCCCCGGTAAAGGAGCCCTTAACATGGCCGAATAACTCGCTTTCCAGTAATTCCGCAGGGATTGCTGCGCAGTTAACGGGGATAAAAGGGCCATCAGCCAAAACGCTGAGGCGGTGAATTTCATGAGCGAAGACTTCCTTGCCGACGCCACTTTCCCCCTCTAGCAACACTGTCGAGTTGCTCTTTGCGACTTGATCGAGCATGGTGCGCAGTTTTTCGATAGCAGGACTGTGGCCCAGTATTTGTGATGTATCAGTGGTTGTGTTTTCAATTGTGACAGGGCTTGAGAGGCAGCTATCCCTATATTTCAGGGCACGGGCAATAACCTGCTTAAGCTCGTCACGGCTGAACGGTTTGGTGATATAGTCGTGGGCTCCTTCACGCATGGCCCGAACCGCTTTTTCAATAGTGCCGAAGGCGGTAATGACGATGACGATGGTGGCAGGATTGCGGTCTTTGATACGGGCAAGAACTTCATATCCTGACAGATCTGGCATCTGTACGTCGGTGATGACGACAGTCGGATGTCGTTGTTCAAATAGTTGTAGACCTGTTTCGCCACTGACCGCTGTAGCGACCTGATAGCCTGAGTTTCTAAGCGTGAGTTCGATAACCCGACGCAGAGAGTCATCGTCGTCAATAACTAGAACTGTCTCTCTCTTAGTCATGTTCGCTCCCAGCTGCTGGCAGATTGATGCAGAAAAGCATTCCGGTGCCGTTGTTTTTGGCGTTAATTTTGCCACCGTGTGATTCGATGATCCGTCTGGTGATGGCCAGACCGAGACCAGTACCGCTGTTATAGGTCGAATAAAAGGGGGCAAATATCTCTTCCAGTTTGTCTGGCGCAACGCCGTGACCGGTATCTGCGAAAATGATTGTCAGGAGGTCTTTATCGAAGCGATTGCTGATACGCAGGGTACCACCGTCTGGCATTGCTTGCAGAGCATTCAGGGCGAGATTGAGAAATGCTTGCTTGAGTTGAACCTGTTCACCATTCAGAGGTGGTTGTTCTGTCTCCTCAAAGATTAACTCGACGTTTTGGCCAGTCGCTTGTTGGCGAACCAACTGCAGCACCTCTTCGAGTGTCTGGTTGAGATCAACTTGCTGCTGTTGAGCTTTTCCATTACGGGCCAGAGAAAGATATTGTTCGACCACCTGATTGAGTCGTTGCACTTCGGTGCTGAGAATATCCAAATATTCAATCTTGTCTGGATGGTTTGCTGCCGAATCGCGAAGATTGTCGGAGGACAGTCGGATTGAGGCCAATGGGTTGCGGATTTCATGGGCAAGGCTTGCGGACAGCTCCCCCAGAGCAGAAAGGCGCGTTGCTTTTTCAAGTTGTTGTTCGCTGCGGATGAGCATGTCTGTCTGTTCCCGCAATTGACCATAACTTTCTTCTAAGTTGCGGGCGGTTTCTTGATAACGAGTCTTCTGCAACCACTCTTTCTGTGCAAGATATCCGGTGAGGGCGCCAATGACATTGTAGAGGAGCAGTTCCAGATATTGTTCCAGAGGGAGGTTTCTTTGCTGCCCCCATTGCAGCAAGATGTGAGGCATATAAATCAATGACACCACCAGAGCCACTCCAATGCCTCCTCGCAAGCGGAACCAGAGACCGGCAAGGACGATGGGGATATAGTAAAGCCGTCGGTAGATGTCGTGGTAATGATCAGCATGAATAGTTGTCGAATAGTGTAACCACGAGATGACGGCAATGAACAGGGCGATCGTGAAAATCCGGTAATGAGGTTTCATATGCCTCCTGAATGGAAACTGACTTGTGCTGTCTTTACACCCCGGGCACCTCAAGAAAGCAGATATGACACCCCTTTGAGTTGAATTCCCTATGTTTTTTGACGCGGTGCTTTATCTAACTCTCCTGTCCCTTCCAGTGCGGCAAGAATGGGGCAATCAGCCGTAGAGCCATGACCATCACAGCAGGAATCAAGAGTTTTGAGTGTTTGTTGAATTTTCTGTAAGTCTTTGATGCGAGCATTAATATCAAGAATCTTTTCTTCAATCTGCGTTTTGACGTCCCCCTTTGTTGCATCAGGATCAGCACGCAGAAAGAGTAATTCCTTGATTTCACGCAAGGTAAATCCCAAAGCCTTGGCCCGCTTGATAAAACGCAACCGGACAATCCCCTCATCGGTATAGAGTCGATAATTAGAGGCACTCCTGGCAAGGGGTTTAATCAATCCTTCCCGCTCATAAAAACGGACTGTTTCAATCCCGAGACCTGCTGCTTTTGCAACCTTGCCTATTGTCAACCCGTCCATGTCTTCTCCCTTTTCTCTTGCCTTAAACTGATCGGTTTCCTGTTCTATAAAGTATACTCCAGGGTTAGTTTTAGATGGGAAAAATCATGTGGCCTTATCCCGGCTGAATGACGGGAGCTTTAAACCGTCTCAGCCTTACCGCATTACTGACCACGGTTAACGATGACACCCCCATTGCGGCTGCGGCGAACATTGGATTGAGAAGTATCCCGAAGAAAGGAAACAGAACTCCTGCTGCAACAGGGATCAGCAAAGCGTTATAAGCAAAGGCCCAGAACAGGTTCTGCTTGATGTTGCGGATGGTGGCTTTGCTTAAAGCGATCGCGTTGACAACTCCAGTGAGGTCGCCACTGATCAAGGTGATGTCAGCGGCTTCGATCGCGATATCTGTTCCGGTCCCAATGGCCATCCCGACATCCGCCTGAACCAGGGCCGGCGCATCGTTGATGCCATCACCGACCATGCCGACCTGCCTACCTTCGGCTTGAAGTCTTTCAATTTCGGCCGCTTTCTGATCTGGCAAGACCTCAGCCAGAACCCTATCGACACCCACAGTACGACCGATGGCTTCAGCGGTGTTGCGATTGTCTCCGGTGAGCATGATAACTTCCAGCCCAAGTTGATGTAAGGCCTTGATGGCTCGGGTAGAGGTTTCTTTAACCGTATCTGCAACCGCGATGACACCCACAGCTTTGCCATCGACGGCGACCAGCATCGGGGTTTTACCCTCCTTGGCCAAGTTTGTAATTTGTCCTTCGAGCTCTCCCAGGGAAACTTGATTGTCATTGAGTAAATGAATATTTCCCAGCAGTAGGTTACATCCATTAATTTGTGCTTTGATCCCTTGACCCGGAATCGCGCTAAATTCAGCCACGGGTGCAAGAACAAGATTTTCTCTTTTCGCCCTGCGAACGATTGCTTCACCCAGGGGATGCTCTGAGCCTTTTTCTGCGGATGCTGCTAAACGTAAAAGTTCAGTTTTGTCGAATCCATCAAGAACCAGCAGATCGGTTACGGCAGGTTCCCCTTTGGTGATCGTTCCGGTTTTATCCAGGACAATGGTACCCAACTTGTGGGTTGTCTCTAACGCCTCACCACTGCGGATCAGGATTCCTAATTCGGCGCCACGGCCAGTTCCAACCATGATCGCCGTCGGGGTTGCCAACCCGAGGGCACATGGACAGGCGATGATCATCACCGCAATAAAATTGAGTAACGCATAGGTCAAGGCTGGATCTGGACCAAAAGAGAGCCAGACGATAAAGGTGAGCAGCGCAATCACGATGACTGCGGGGACAAAGTAGGCCGCGATAATATCCGCCATCCGGGCGATTGGTGGTTTAGACCCTTGGGCGTCCTGAACCATGCGAATGATCTGGGCAAGCATGGTGTCCTTACCAATCTTGGTTGCCTTAAAGTGGAAGCTCCCAGTCTTATTGATCGTTACCCCAATCACTTCATCTCCGATCTGTTTTTCGACCGGGATTGACTCGCCAGTGATCATCGATTCATCAACCGCAGATGTTCCCATAATAATGACCCCGTCGACGGGAATCTTTTCTCCGGGACGAACGATAACGGTATCGCCGATGACCACTTCTGCAATCGGGATTTCAATCTCCTCTCCTGCTCTGATGACCCGTGCGGTCTTAGCTTGCAGTCCGATGAGTTTCTTGATTGCTTCAGACGTTTGCCCCTTGGCTCTGGCTTCCAGGAAACGACCGAGGAGAATCAAAACAATAATCATCCCAGCGGTGTCAAAATAGACTTCTGCAGCGATCCCAGCCGCCGTAAAAAGAGAAGGGATAAAGGTTACTAAAACGCTGTAAATGTATGCTGCGCTGGTTCCTGTCGCAATCAAAGTGTTCATATCGCTGG
Organism: Desulfuromusa kysingii; assembly: GCF_900107645.1. Taxonomy (GTDB): domain Bacteria; phylum Desulfobacterota; class Desulfuromonadia; order Desulfuromonadales; family Geopsychrobacteraceae; genus Desulfuromusa; species Desulfuromusa kysingii. Next base: position 17,495 of record NZ_FNQN01000002.1, on the reverse strand, counting down.
TTCTGTTTTTCAGCGCATTCCATGCTCCCCGATAAAATTGCCAACCGACCCAGAACTGGATCGGCGTTTGCAGGATGAATTGCAGCAGGAAATTGTTCTGTTTGGTGAGGGGAAAAATGGTCGTAAGTCCCATATTGTCCCAATGCATGAGGATAAACAGGGGGATCACAAGAGCCAGTCCGAGAAGAAACTTGAGTTGTAACTTTTTCAATTCTGAATCTCGGCCGTGTTTTTCTTCTGCGACCGGATCGTCAGATTGCTGATCAGCGACTTTATACCCAAGGGCCTCAATTGTCTGGATAAGATTTTGGCGGTCGGTTTGTCCTTGGGAAAACTCGACGGTTGCAGTTTCACTGGCAAAGTTCACTTGTGCGTGGACCACCCCTGAAGTCTTTTTGAGGGTTTTTTCGATCTTGGCAACACAACTTGAACAACCCATCCCGGAGATTGAAAAGCTATCTTTTATGGTTTTGCTGCCGTTATCCGGTTTGACTTTGGTTGCTGGTACGGATGCAAGATTGTGTGCCATGGTTCCTCCCCTTTCATTGCGTCTATCATGAAGCAACAGACCTCTAGCCTTCTTCTTTAATCCAATTCTAAACCTTGTACCAGACTACAGAGTCAAGGGGGTGGGGACGAATTTCTCCCTCTTTGTCGTCAGTGCTTTCTTTCAGTTAAAACGTCAATATTGTGACTGTTGGGAAGGGAAGGGGATGTTGATGTGAAGGTTTTTATGGAACGTCTGGAATCTACCGCTCCAAGTCCCCCAAGTTTCAGCAAAAGGGGGCGTAATTGGTACAGAGAACATCAGAGTGCAGGTTGTGACAACTGAGGAAAAAAGACTTGCGTTTAGCTGCAATCCCTCAGAGGTTAATTTCTCTCCCGACAGAAGCAGAGAAGAAGCGCTTGCCAAAGTGTTCAGACAGTATTTGTGCCCCTCTAAGCCCAGTGCAGTGTGACGCCCCGATCAGGTCTACATCAAGATCATCTAAGCGGTTTAAGGTCGCAGCCATCTGCTCGTCACTACAGAACTTTAAATGGGTGCCTCCGACCACCATATGGATTTTTTTCTGCCCGGTGACCGCAATCGCATGATCAATAATATTCAGCAGACCGGCATGAGCACAGCCCAGCAGGATGACCAACCCTTTTTCAGAATTGATGAATAATGAGAGATCATCGCGGAGTGGATCAGCAACCTCTTCTCCAGAGGCTGACAGGGCCAACAAATTGGGGTCTCCGGTTTCAACTGTGGAGTTGCGTGGGACCTCTCCTGATAACAGGAGATTTTCTGTGACTTGATAAGGGGTGGATGAGAAGATGAAATTAGCTCCCAGTTTTTCCAGCTCTGCTTGCGACCACGGAATGCCAATATTGTGGGTCTTGCCACTGTTCTTGCTGTAATGATCTGAAAACAGATCCGGGTGGGCATAAATGGGAACCTTGCCGGTTGCTTGCAGAACCTGCTTCAAACCGCCAGTATGATCAATATGGCCATGGCTGAACATGATTCCTTGCAATTTTGTAAAATCGATCTCTTTCAGCTTGGCATTGTTGATAATGGTCATGCCGCCGCCGGTATCAAACAAAAAATTTCCATCAGCCGTTTCGATATGACACGAGAAGCCATGTTCACCCAACAACCCATAGGGGCTGACACTATCAACACTGTTCTCACATAGAATTGTTAGGCGAATGCTCACAATATCCCTCCTCTGATTCTGTTTAGTTGGCGTATGTTTCTTGAAGCTTTCTGATAATGGGTTGATCAGCAACCAGAATATCATAGTCGAGAAGGTTTTCAGGTGCAACCCAACTATGATCAGAGACCTCCAGGTGTTTGATAACGCCACTTTTCCATGAACAAAGATATGCCAGGATTTTCACATCCCCCCAAGCGTAACTATGATAGACGGTTTCCAGCAACGCACCGACGGTCACCTCAATATCCAGTTCTTCCCTCAGCTCCCTCTGAAGAGCATATTGAGGTGATTCTCCCGCTTCAATCTTGCCGCCTGGGAACTCCCAAAAACCCCCCAGTTTTTTGTCTTCTGGCCGCAAGGTCAAAAGGATTTTCTGTTGATGCCGGATAACAGCTGCACAGACGTGAACGGGTTGTTTCATGTTAGAATTATCAGCCATTGTAGCTCCTGTGTATTAACGTCTCAGCTCTCAGGACGATTTGCGAATTTTTGTTGGCGACAACCGCACTCTGTGCTAGAAACAGTTCTCTTATCGATCTATTTATAACCGATTGACTTAAGGTCTATACCTACCAGGAGTTATCCCCATGTTTCAGCTATCTGACAAAGGACGCGGTGTCCGACAGATGTTTGATGATATTGCCTACCGTTATGATCTTCTCAATCGATTGCTCTCCTTTGGCATTGATCGACGCTGGCGACGTTTTGCAGTGAGTCAGTTGAGTATCCCCAAAAATGGTCGGGTTCTTGATATCGCAACAGGAACTTGTGATATCGCGCTGGAAGTTGCAAAACAAACGGACCCATCAGTGACCATTATCGGTGAAGATTTTACCCAAGGGATGTTAGTCCAAGGGCAATCGAAGCTCAAGAACTCATCATATGGGACGCGGATTATGCTGGTCAATGCTCCCTGTGAAGAAATTCCTCATCCTGATGAATGTTTCGATGGGATTACAATTGCATTTGGTATCCGCAATGTCGTCGATCGGCAAGCAGGTCTGAACGAGATGTATCGGGTGTTAAAGCCAGGTGGCCGTGTGGTTATTCTGGAGTTTTCCAATCCGCGGAGTCAATTGTTCCGTAAGCTTTACTACTTCTATTTTCAAAAAATTCTTCCCACCCTCGGAGGGCTGCTCTCAAAGCGCAGTGCCTATCAATACCTCCCTGATTCGGTTATTGAATTTCCCTGTCAGGAAGAGTTTTCGGCCATGATGGGGGCTGCTGGCTTCCAACGGCTACAATATGTTGATCAGACCTTTGGAATTGCAACTGTTTATGTGGGTGATAAACGCTAGGTTCGCTGTGTTGCAGCGTGTTATGGGTCCTGTTTTTTAGGCGGATCTTTTTCAAAGATAGAGCCAATATCTTTCATCAACTTTGCTGGTAATCCGAAGGTTCTTTTAAAGATACCGAAGACTGTTGTTGAGACCGAATCAATCGGGATTGCCGTGACCGTCGGTTCTTCACTGGACCCTGTGATTTTAAAGTAAGCAGTGATTAAGGCTTTGTCCGTCCCGGCTAGAACCCAACCCGCTATTGGGATTGAGGTGATAACTTTATCCACGGTGCGCAGGGGCATAATTCCCAAGGTGAAGTCCAAAGCATCATCCTTTAGCGCATGCGTACCCACAGCAGAAAGATTCATGGCTTCGCTGGTAATTTTCAGGTCTTCTGTTGCTAAAAGACCGGCACCAATCTGGACACTCCCTTCTAAGAGCGAAAATGGCATCCCTTCTGTATCCATATCTGGTAACTTGCCAGCAAAAATCTGTGAAATATTGAGGAGGGAAAAAACTTTTGCCAACCCATGGAATTTACGTAATGTTCCATCGCTGATTTGTGCATGTATGCCACCTCTAGCCCCTTGCCAGAATTGGTCGCCTTGCGGGTTTCCTTCCAGATAAAAATCCCCCTTAAGTCGGCCGCTGACGAGCCCCGGTCTATTGAACATATCTTTATGTAAAACGGATGCATCTACATTTTTAACATGTCCTGACACCCTTAATGGGGCCACCTCATCATTGTAATCAAATTCAACCCGGGTGTCACACCAGCCTTCACCATTATTAAACTTAAGCGGGTAGATGGTGAGACGACTGTGATCCGATCTGATAGTTGCTTGTGCGTTTTGAAATAGCAGTCCTCCCAAAGTCCCCTGTTTTGCGTAAGCTTTAATGAGTAGATCTGGCCCTCTGTGTGGTCTTTGCTGCGATTCATTTTGAGGTGTTTCTTTCCCCTTGGAGCTGGCAAACAAATCAATAATATCGAGAACATCCACTTGTTCAGAGTGAATATCCAGGACCGTTTTAGGATTGCTGAAGTCACTAACGTTGCCAGTGACGATTGCCAGTGTATCATCCTCCAGACGCACTTCTACCGGAGAGAAACTGAGCCCCTCAGCATCGATCTCAATGTGCCCACTCAAATCATAAAGGGTGAGTTCTTCGTTTGAAAAGATGAGATCATGGGCGCGGATTTTTTCTCCACTAATCTCCAGTTGCAGTGTCGGATTGTCCCAGTTGCTGAAGACTCCAGAGGCTTTGAAATCTGACTTCCCCAGCGAGGTGAGCAAGTTGTTAAAGGTGAATCCGTGCTTGTTGAAGTACATTTCACCTGTGGTTCTATTGAGATCGGCAACAACAGATGTTAAGTGTGCACTGACATTCTCTAGCTTTAAGGTTCCCTGTAGTTCCATGTCTTTCTGGGCAAGGCTCGGCTGGATCGTCCCCTGAACTTGAAACTTTTCGAGCACTGGCAAGAAAACCCTGAACTTATCGAGGTTGATAGGTTCTGCTGCGAAGCTGAATTCATGTTTTTGTTTGAGTTGATGCCAATAGCCTTGACCTGCAATCGTGGCGTCATTAAGGGTGAGTAAAGCTTGCGCGAATTGCACGTCCTGTTTCTTGAAGTGTCCTTTAAGGGTGAATTGACTTTGGGTTGTCTGACCTTTGTTAAAGACGGTTCCGTAGTCAAAATTCAGTGCGGTTAAGTCGACCTGAAGGAGAAAATCTGGTTCACCAAGCAAGCCAGTTAATTCAAGAGATCCAAGTGCTTTGCCAGAGATGTTCAATTCTTCAGGAAGTGTGAACTGAGACAGGGCGTTTCTGATATCGGCATCAAAGCTGAATTGAGCGTCTATTTCTGGCTGTAGAAATAAGCTGTTTATCTTCCCTGCAAAAGCAACAGCTTGATCATTGTAGGTGAAAGTCCCCTCTCGAGCCTCGAGGGTTTCGTCTTTTAAGGTCAGGTTGACGGCCAGACTTTGAAGATATTTGAACTCAGGACGGTCCCAATGAAGCTGGGATATGGCTATCTCTGCGTTAATCCGAGGGAAGCTGGGTAGAAGTTCAGTCGCGGGCCAGCTCTCATTGACTGTGAAGGTCATTTTGTCCAGTTGACCACGGAGAAAATTATCAGCTTTTGCGACTTGCCAGAGGGTTAACATTTCTGGGGTCAATGCGACATTGTCTGCGCCAATTTTCCCCGCCAGGAAGTGTTGCTCAATTTGTTTGATAAAATAGAACTCTCCACTGAGGGGAACTTTCAGTAACTTTCCTTTGAGTTTAGTGACGGCTTCTTGCTCTGCAGCAGATGTCCAGCGGCCTGAAAGAGAAAAGATCTGATCGTTGTTGTCCGGGCGGTAAAAATCGACCTTGAAAATCGCTCCTGTTGCTGGCATCCCGCGGAAGTTTAAGGTCATCTCCATAAGTTCAGGGAGGATCTTTGAGGGGAGGCCAGGGATTTCTTGGGTGGAAATATTGGTAATTTTAAGTTGTCCTTGTTGTTCTTCATTGCGCCATATCTCGGGATTGCGACTAGATGGCAACTGGGCTTCGAGTAGAAACTGCCCCCCCTTTTTTTGCAATTGTCCACTGACTGTCAGTTGGCCGGTTTTCTCAGGCTTCCATCCCCGCAACAGAGCATTTATTTGCGACAGCTTGAGTCGTTGGACGGCTTTATCTCCCTGAATTTGATCTACCTCTATCGTGGCGTTATGAATACTGAGGATGCGGATTCCCAGAGCGCTGAGGAGTTGTTGGGACGTTCCTTTGCTGGGGCGCTCCGGAAAGGGTAGTGTGATTTTAACCTGAGGATAGTCGATCTGGACGAGGTCAAGGATCAGCTCTCCCTTGAGCAATGGCGCAAGTTTCAATGTCGCGGTGACTCTTGGGACTACGGCTAAAGGAGAGTGAGAGTCGCCGATCTTCAGGTTGTCCAGTGCAAGGGCGAGTCCACGATTGAACGTCAGGGAGCTGTGTCCTATTTGTACCGGTTGCTTTAAAGCAGAACTCATTGTCTGTTCGAGCGAAAGGCGGTAATCGTTCAAATCCAGCTGACTAAGGTAAACAATAAGGAGAGCAACGAGGGAGGCGAGAGCGATCAGCGTATAACAGGCAAACCTGACAAAAACCCGTGCTGACGATTGGTTCATTGGTTGTTCCTGTGATAAATGTTTGCAATGGATAAGATCCCATTATCATAACTGTTCTCATTCCGGCCAGCAAGGACAATACGAGATAGACTTCTATTCTTTACATGGTTTCACCCCCCTGATAGTATGGCGGCCCCGAGTAAGCCTGCTCAGACTATAAGCGAAAGAACTGTCGCCTGTAAGTGTGGATGGTTCAATATTTTAAGGACGCTTCCGCAATCTGGTATGAAGATTAAACGCCTTGACATTCTGGGTTTCAAATCCTTTGTAGACAAAGTTTCCCTTGATTTTGAACAGGGGATTACCGGTGTTGTCGGTCCTAACGGCTGCGGCAAGAGTAATGTTGTGGATGCTATTCGCTGGGTCATGGGAGAGCAGAATGCGCGCCATCTGCGCGGTCGAATGATGGAAGATGTCATTTTCGGTGGCAGTGAATCCCGCAAGCCCCATGGCTTGGCTCAAGTCTCGATTACCTTCGACAATCGGGCCGGTCTCTGCCCGGCAATCTATAAAGATTACGCTGAAATCATGATTACGCGTCGCCTCTATCGCAGTGGTGAGAGTGAGTACCTGATAAATAACACCCCCTGTCGTCTGCTTGATATCACCGAATTATTCATGGATACCGGCGTTGGTGCCCGAGCTTATTCAATTATTGAGCAGGGTAAAGTTGGTATGTTGGTGAGCGCCAAGCCAGAAGAACGGCGCGTCTTAATTGAAGAGGCTGCTGGAGTTACAAAGTTCAAGTCGCGCAAGAAAACCGCTTTGAGAAAAATGGAGGCAACCAAGCAGAACCTGATTCGTCTTGGTGATATTATCAGTGAGGTCAGGCGGCAGATCGGCAGCCTCAAGCGCCAAGCACAAAAAGCTGAGAAGTTTCGCCAGTATCGCGGGGAAACCAAACAGATTGAGCTGAGTTTGGCTGGCAATCGCTATCAGACCCTCAAAGGGGATCTTGACACCGTTTCGCGGCAAGAGGAGGAGCAAGCGACGATACTCGCCCGTCTGGATGCGCGGCTGGAAGAGGGTGACCTGCAACTTGAGGAGCAGCAACTCAAGCTCTCTGCCGTTGAAGCTGAACATCGTCAAGCACAGGAAAAAGTTTATCAGCTTGGTTCCGAGGTGCAGCGGGTTGAGAATGAACGGTTGTTGTTGGTCAGCCAGAAGGAACTTTTCGCGACTCAGGAGCTAGAAATTCAGGCTGAGCTGAAAGATTATGCTAGCAGGTTAGCGGGTCTTGCAAGCGAGCAGCAGCAGTTACAGATTCAGGAAGAGACTGCGTCACAAAACCTGCAATCGTTACAGAGTGAGGTCGCAAGTCTGGAGGCCGGGTTACAAGATAGCTTAGTTCGGGAGAAACAGCTGAATACTCAGTCTGAAGAGTGCCGTAGTGAGTTGATGGAACTGTTTGCGCAGACTAATCGTCTGGCTAATCGGCGGGATGAAATTGACCGGCGGATTATCGCGGAAGCAGAGCGTCGTCAACAATCGCAAGAGGCTGCAAAACAGATTCAGGAACAACAAGAACACCTAGAGGAGCGACGGGAACGGGTTGTCGAACAGTTGCAGCAAGTGCATTCGCAGCAGGAAAATTTAAAAGAGCGGGCCGAAGGGTTGAATGAGCAGCTTGAGCAATTAAAAGAGTTATTTCGCCGTAAGGACGCCGCTCTGAATGAGTTAAAGCGACAATTGGAAAAAAAATACTCCGTCAGGGAGTCCTTGGAAACCTTGCAGCATAATTTTGAAGGCTATGGCGATGGGACTCAATTGCTCTTGCGAGAGGTTGTCGGTCAGCAACACATTTTCGCGGAATTCTTAAAAGTCTCTTCAGAGTATGAAGTTGCGGTTGAGATGGTCTTAGGGGCCAGACTGCAAGCTGTTCCCGTAGAAAACCTTGCCGACGTCCAGTCGATGTTGTCATTTCTGGTCGAACAACAGGCTCGGGCATCATTGCTGGTTTCCCTGGACCGTAATGACGTGGTCACTTATCCCAAAGGTGTACCGCTGGTTGATCTGATCACATGCGCTGCTGAGGCCAGCGATCTGGTCCAACAACTTTTTGCAGGGGTGTTTTTGGTCGATGCGATCTCCAATCACCTTGATCAAATTCTTCCTGCTGGAACGCTTCTCGTTGATCGGCAAGGATCTTGTTTTGATTGGCATGGTGTTTTGACTGGTGGAGCGACAACCACTAGTGATACAGGCATTCTACGTCGACAACGACAACTCGATGAAATAACCCTGGAGATTGAACAACTACAGAACCAGGTTGCGATCGGGCAACGAGAACAAGAGCAGGCACAAGAGGATGTGCTGCAAACGGAAGAAGCTCTGTTGGCCACAACTTCAGAGGCACATCGTTTGGAATTACAGGCGTTGGAGTTTGCGAAGGACAGACAAAGTTTGCAAGCTGAGTATGATTCTCTGAACAAGCGTCTGGCGTTGTTGGTTTTTGATCTGGAACAGATTGATGAAGGGCAGGAGGCGCTGCAGCAGGAAAAAGACCAATTGGCTCAGGGAGGTCAGGAGAGCGAGGCGCGACAACAGCAGTTGGAAGAATTATCCCGGCAACTCCAGGAAGAGATTACTGCGCTCCGAACGACTCTTGATGCGTCTCGAGAAGGATTAACTGGGCAGCGGGTTGAACTGGCTTCTTTACAGCAGCAGCAGCATGCTTTACATGAAACCCTCACGCGAATCAAAAAGCAACAGCAGGATCTGAAGCTGCGGACTGTGCAGTTGAGCCAACGTCGAGATGCAGGGATTACTTCGCAACAGCAAATCGTTGAAAAGGATCAGCGCCTCAAGGTAGAGTTAGATTTGTTGTTGAATCGACGGGAGGGGCAGCAGAAGGATAATGAAGTAGTTCGTGCGCGCTATGAGGAACAGCGTCAGCAGTTGGATGAGTTTCGTGACCAGTTGCGGCGTGTGCGTTCAGAAGCTGAAGAACTGCGGAAGGCTGTCTCCCAGTTGCAACTGCGGCAACACGAATTGCAGGTTGACTTGGATCATGTTCGCCAAGGGGCTCAGGAACGTTATCAAGTTGACTTGTCTGAACATCAAGTCCCCGAAGCGACTGAAGATGAGTTACAACGTCAACAACAACAGTTGCAACGATTGCAGCAACGGATTGATGCGCTGGGTGAAGTTAATTTGATGGCTATTGATGAATATAACGAGCAAGAAAAACGTTACGATTTTCTGTTACAACAGCGTGATGATCTCAATCAATCGCTGGATGACTTGCAAAAAGCGATCAGCCAGATTAATCGCACCACCCGGAGGCGGTTTAAGGAAACGTTTGATTTGGTTAACGAAAAATTCAAGCAGGTTTTTCCGCGCCTCTTTATTGGCGGGCAGGCTGAACTGCGATTAACCGATGAGTCTGATCTGCTTGAGACCGGGGTTGATGTTGTCGCCCAACCCCCGGGAAAACGGTTGCAAAGTGTCAATCTCTTGTCTGGAGGAGAAAAGGCTTTGACTGCTGTCGCATTGATTTTTTCACTGTTTTTGATTAAACCGACCCCTTTCTGTATCCTTGATGAAGTCGACGCCCCCTTGGATGACGCCAACATTGACCGCTTTGCGGACATTGTTCAGGAAATGACAGGCCAGTCACAATTTATTGTGATTACCCATAGTAAGCGGACAATGAGCATCGTCGATACGCTGTATGGGGTGACAATGCAAGAACCTGGAGTTTCGAAACTGGTTTCTGTACGGATGAATAATTTTCAGTTGCAGGAAGGTGCAACTCTTACCGGTTGACATCTTTCTCTCCTTTCATAGTGAGGGTTATTATGCCATTTAAGTCATTATTAAAACGGTTATTGGAAGATATTCCCGGCGCTCTCGGTGCTATTATTGTTGATTGGGAGGGGGAATCCGTTGATCATGTCACTCGTGTCGATGACTATGATATTAAGGTGCTGGGGGCTCATGGCGGCATTATCCTCAGTCAACTTAAGGATACGCTGTCAAGAATCGATAGTGGAGAGCTCGAACAGGTTGTTATCCGTGCGGGAGAGAAAAAAATTTTAATCTCACCGTTAACAGAAGAATATCTGTTGATTCTGGAATTGGGGCAGGCGGCTATAGCGGCTCGTGCTGCATATAAAATGCATCTCTGTGTTGATGCATTGCGTGATGAATTTGTCTTTGATTGATGCTGGTTGGTTTCGATAATATCATTGACTGTGATGATTATTGTGGGAGTTTCTCTGTATTTAAATTAGAGTGGATAGTTTGCTTTTCACTCCGTTTGTTAAAGGTCTGAAAAATTATGGAATGGTTTAAGCTCTTGAATTGGGACACGATCATGCACTGGCTCAATGCTTTTGTTACCTGGCTGTCGCCGTTGTTGGCGTCAGCCGGTGTCCCTGAAGAATATAGATCTATTGTTGCCTTTGGCTTTTTGTATCTGGGGGCGACAGTTGTTGTCCTGTTGTTTGTTTTTATCCTTTTGAAAATATTCGGAGTTGGAAGAAAGCCCCCGAAGGATGACGTCGTCGTTGAGGCCGATGTTGCTGAGGTTTCCGCTGAGGCAGTTGAATCCACAGAGGTTATCGAGACGCAACCCGAAGCCGAAATTGCACCAACGCGAGAATCTGAACCAACTCCTGAACCGACTTTGGGGCTATTTGAGCGCTTTAAGGCCGGTCTCTCCAAGACGCAATCAACATTAGTTGGACGCGTTGATAGCTTGTTGCGTGGGCGCACCGCTATCGATGCTGATCTTATCGAGGAACTTGAAGAAATATTGATTACTGCCGATTTGGGGATGCAGACAACCCAGCAACTGATAGACTCTTTGGAGTCAAGTCGGACGAAGGGGGAACTTGCTTCTTCAGAGCAGGTTCGTCAGTTGTTGATGGAAGAGTTAACTAAAATCCTGAGTTTTGACAGTAAGCCTCTGGATGTGACCAGTGCCTCTCCGTTTGTTATCATGGTTATCGGTGTCAATGGTGTTGGTAAAACGACGACAATTGGTAAGCTGGCTAATCAGTTCGCCCTACAAGGGAAAAAAGTAATTCTTGGCGCTGGAGACACTTTTCGTGCCGCCGCCGCAGAACAGTTGCAAGTTTGGGGAGAACGGGCTGATGTTGAGGTGATCAGCCATACTGAGGGGGCAGACCCAAGCGCGGTGGCTTTTGATGCTGCTAAAGCGGCTGTTGCCAGAAAAGCTGACATCCTTCTCCTTGATACTGCCGGACGGTTACACACCAAGGTGAATTTGATGGCAGAGCTGAAGAAGATGCGTCGGGTTCTTGACCGGGAGATTCCTGGAGCTCCTCACGAAGTTCTTCTCGTTCTTGACGCTACAACCGGTCAGAATGCATTAACTCAGGCAAAATTATTTAACGAAGCGGTGGATCTAGATGGGATTGTTTTGACGAAGCTTGATGGAACGGCAAAGGGTGGCATTGTTGTCGCTATTGCTGCGGAGCTGCAAGTGCCAGTGCGATTCGTGGGGATTGGTGAGCAACTTGATGATTTGCGTCCGTTTGATGCTGAAATGTTTGTCTCGGTGCTATTTGATCGATAGTTTTGCAGCCATGGTTGGGGAAAATCAAAAATGGAAACCTTAGAGCGGCTAGAGAATGCAGTTGAAGCATTGCTGGAACAGAATTGTCATCTTAAGTCTGAAAATAGGGTGCTCCAAACTGAAAAAATGACGTGGCAAAAAGAACGTCTCCATATGCTTAAAGAAATTGATCGGATACTGACCCGTCTTGACGATATTCAGTTGGAGGAGCCGTGAGTCCTAATGTGAAGGTCACTATTCTGGGGCGGGAATATAAGCTACGCAGTCAGGAGTCAGAAGCCCAAATCCAGCGTGTCGTTACTTTTATTGAAGACAAGCTAGCTGAGACAGCTTCGGGGCGATCTGTTGATACGCGAGACTTAACCGTATTGACTCTGCTTAATCTGGCGGGTCAATATCTTCAGTTGGTTGATCAAGAGATTCAGGACAGGGAACAAAAAGAAAAACGATTGCACCAACTCATTGAAGTTTTGGAGCATGCCGTAGCTGATAATTCTGGTTGCTAAAGTTGATAAAATCAATGTATTGTCAACGATCAGGGGCATAATTAAGTTGCTTCAGTTGTCAGGATTTATAGATATATAGGTTCGGCACAAAATAGACGAGATAGACACACACCTCTGACCCAGGTGTTTAACTCCCCGCTTTCAGCGGAGAATTGTAATCCTTCTGTAACCTTTTGTTCTTGTTGTATTTTTCTTGGTTGTGTTTAGCCGGGTGGAGGCTTCGGGAATAAAAATTGTTCTATTGGTACACCAAAACTGGATTGCCTGTTGTTGTCTATTCTCTCTTTCTTTTGTGCCCCTCTCTATCGGTATTTTCTGCGTAAAAAGACCACTTTTTCGGTTACTTATTATGGGTAAAACAGGTATTCGCCAAGACCTTATAAAACGGCGCAAGCAGCTTGATTTGCCGACTTATTTGCGTTTAAGTCAGCAGGCTCAGAGTCAATTGCTGAATTCTGAATGTTTTGACCGGGCAACCACAATCGCTCTTTATAGTGCTATTAATAATGAAGTGGCGACCGGACAAATTTTTTCAGAAGCTCGGAAACAGGGCAAGCGGACATATTACCCACGAGTCAATGGTGATGATCTTGACTTTTATGAAGTGTTTTCCCCTGCCGAGTTGTTGCCTGGATATTTTGGTATCGCTGAACCAGCCGTTGGAGCAAAGGCTTCGGCCTCTCAGTTTGACCTGATTGTTGTTCCAGGGGTCGCATTTGATTTAAGGGGCAATCGGTTAGGTTATGGGCGCGGTTTTTATGACCGACAGTTAGCACAACAAAACAAGGCAACGATTTCAGTTGGTTTAAGCTTTGATCTTCAACTCGCTACGTTGTTGCCAACGGAGGATCACGATCAGACCCTAGATTTTATTGCAACAGAAACAAGGTTCATTCCCTGCCCAAGTTAGCTGGCAGGTTCATTATAACTCTGTAAAGAGAGGATACGAAACGTGCAGACTGAAATTTTAACAATTATATTTGTTTTCGCTGCTTTGGCCTTGGGAGTTTTTCTGGGCATGGTTTTGCGGCGGAAATTGTCAGAATCAGCAGTTAATAACGCTCAAGTTGAAGCTGAGAAGCTGGTCAGCGATGCGAAGAAAGAAGTTGATACACTCCGCAAGGAGGCCTCTATTCAGGCTAAAGATGTTATTCTTCAAGCCAAGACGGATTGGGAACAAGAGGCGAGGCAATTGCGCCGGGAGATACAATCTCAAGAGAACCGCCTTCAGCAAAAAGAAGAAAATCTTGATCGGAAACAGGATCACATTGAGAAAAAAGGTGAAGATTTAAACCAACGAGAAAATCAATATCGTAAGCTAAGTGAACAGTTACAAAAGAAAAGCAGCGAAATAGAGCAGATCTACACGGAGCAGCGCAAAAAGCTGGAAGACATTTCCGGTATGAGCGGTGAGCAGGCGAAGCAGAAGCTGATGGATTCCATGCTGAGTGAGGCGCGCCACGATGCTGCTAAAGGGATTAAGAAGATCGAGGACGAAGCACGTGAAGTCGCTGATAAAAAAGCCCAGAAAATCATGGCGTTGGCCATTCAGCGTTATGCTGGAGATTTCGTCGCAGAAAAGACTGTCAGCGTCGTTCCGCTACCATCGGATGAGATGAAGGGGCGAATTATCGGACGAGAGGGACGGAATATCCGCGCCATTGAAGCGGCGACCGGAATCGATTTGATTATCGATGACACCCCTGAAGCCGTTGTGATCTCTGGTTTCAACCCTGTCCGCAGAGAGGTCGCACGGATCTCTTTAGAGCGACTTATTGCGGACGGTCGGATCCATCCGGCGAGGATTGAAGAATTAGTCGAAAAAGCTCAAGAGGAGGTTGATGAAGAGATTCGTCAAGCTGGTGAGCAGGCGACCTTTGATGTCGGGGTCCATGGTATCCATCCCGAAATCATTAAATTGCTTGGCATGCTCAAATATCGGACCTCGTATGGACAAAACGTCTTGGTTCATTCGATCGAGGTTGCCTTCCTCTGTGGGATGATGGCTGCTGAGCTTGGAGTGAATGTCAAGCAGGCAAAAAGAGCTGGTTTGCTCCACGATATTGGCAAAGCGGTCAGTCACGAGATGGAAGGTTCGCATGCTGTCAACGGTGGAGACCTTGCACGCAAATACGGTGAATCTCCGAAAATCGTCCACGCTATTTCTGCGCACCATGAAGATGAAAAGCCGGAAACCGTGTTGGCTATCTTGACCCAGGCTTCAGATGCTCTCTCAGGAGCTCGCCCTGGAGCGCGTCGAGAGACTCTAGAAACCTATGTCAAGCGCCTGCGTGAGCTCGAGCAGATTGGCACATCCTTCGAAGGTGTAACCGGCTGCTTCGCCATCCAAGCAGGTCGTGAGATCCGAGTTATGGTGTCCAGCGATCAAGTCTCTGATGATTACTCTCATGTTCTGGCAAAAGATATTGCGAATAAGATTGAACAGGAGATGACCTATCCTGGGCAAATCCGAGTTAATGTCATTCGTGAAACCAGAGCGGTGGAATACGCTAAATAACCGCAACTTTTGTCAACTGGATAAGGCAGGACTCTTATCGCGTTTTCACCCTTTGGGTGGGTGTGGTTCGGGTCCTGATTATATATAAGGAGTCTTTTGGTGAAGCTGTTATTTGTTGGCGATATTGTTGGGCGTGCTGGAAGAAAAGCATTGTCCGACCATCTCGACCACTTAATTGATCGACATTTTGTTGATCTGGTTGTTGTTAATGGTGAAAATGCTGCCGCCGGATATGGCTTGACGGCGTCCGTGTTGCGTGAGCTATTTGATGCCGGCGCTGATGTGGTGACGTCTGGAAACCATATCTGGGACAAAAAAGAGATTATGCCGATCCTTGAAAAAGAGCCCCGCTTGTTGCGTCCAGCAAATTATCCACCAGATCTTCCCGGTAGCGGCAGTGGTGTTTATGAAACTGCTGCTGGCACTCAGGTTGGGGTGCTGAATCTCGAAGGGCGGGTATTTATGAAGAATCTCGATTGCCCTTTTCGTGCAGCTGACGATCTCGTGGCAGAGTTGAGGGCGGTAACGCCCATCATTTTTGTCGATTTTCATGCCGAGGCCACCAGTGAAAAACAAGCCCTTGGTTTTTATCTAGATGGCCGAGTCTCGGCAGTTGTGGGAACTCATACCCATGTACAAACAGCAGATGACCGAATTTTGTCCGCTGGTACCGGATATTTAACTGATGTTGGGATGACTGGCAGCCAGGACGCTATTATCGGCAACCAGAAAGAAGGCGCTATGGATCGTTTTCTGACACAATTGCCGGTCAGGCTTGAGGTTGCCAAGAAGGATCCGTTCCTTTGTGGCGTGTTGCTGACGATTAATGATCAGTCCGGTCGCTGTGAAGCGATTGAACGTATTCAACAAGGATCTTAACGGGAGGTTGTCCGTCCCCGAACAATCCAACACGAAATAATAATAAAATGATTATAAAACATTAAAGAGAAGAATACTGAGATGAACTTTATTGAAGAATTAACATGGCGTGGCATGATCCACGACATTACGCCAGGAACGGAAGAGCAACTGCAAAAAGAGATGACTTCAGCCTATGTTGGGATTGATCCCACGGCTGATTCACTTCACATCGGACATTTGGTCAGTGTGATGATGCTCAAGCATTTTCAGATTGCTGGTCACAAGCCGATAGCCCTTGTCGGTGGAGCGACCGGGATGATTGGCGATCCATCGGGGAAATCAGCAGAACGTAATCTTCTCGATGAGGAGACTCTTCGTCATAACGAAGCCTGTTTGAAAAAACAGTTGGCTAAGTTCCTTGACTTTGAATCGACAGCTGCCAATGCTGCTGAACTCGTCAATAATTACGACTGGATGAAAGATTTCGGTTTTCTGGAATTTATCCGCGATATTGGTAAGCATATTACGGTCAATTATATGATGGCCAAAGACAGCGTTAAAAAGCGCCTGAGCGATGAGGCAAAAACGGGATTATCTTTTACTGAATTTACCTATCAGTTGGTTCAGGGGACCGATTTTTTACACTTGTACCGTCATAAAAATTGCAAATTACAGATGGGTGGCTCGGATCAATGGGGCAATATAACCACAGGGACGGAACTTATCCGCCGTAAGGAAAGCGGTGATGCTTTCGCGTTAACCTGTCCACTTATCACCAAAGCTGATGGGGGGAAGTTCGGCAAGACTGAAAGCGGTAATGTCTGGCTTGATCCAAAATTGACAACTCCGTATAAGTTCTACCAGTTCTGGCTCAATGTTTCTGACATTGACGCTGAGAAGTATATTAAAATATTCACCCTTTTAACCAGTGAAGAGGTGGCAACGCTCATTAGGGAACAAGAGGCTGCCCCACACCTGCGACCATTGCAGAACCGTCTGGCTAAAGAGATCACGAGTATGGTTCATGGCGAGGACGAATATGATAAAGCCGTAGAGGCCTCGCAGATTCTTTTTGGAAAGGCGACGACTGAAAGCTTGGAGAAGCTGGATAGGGAGACATTTTTATCAGTGTTTGAGGGGGTTCCAACCTACGAGATTGACAGGGCTAAGCTTATTGCTGGTGTTCCCATCATAGAGTTACTGGCAGCAGAAACGGCGGCTTTTCCCTCAAAAGGGGAATTGCGTCGCACGATAAAGGGAAATGGTCTTAGTCTGAACAAGACTAAAGTGAATGAGCAGGATTATTTGGTGACTGAAGCGGATCTGATCAATGAGGCATATCTGTTGATCCAGAAGGGGAAAAAAAATTATACTATTATTGAGGCGATATAATTTGTTCATATGCTTCGATAGCTGATTTTGAGGTGCTTCGTTGTTGTTTGAGATTTTATATTTTTGTGCTCAAATGATTGTATCCGAGGTGGAACCCATATAAGTCGATACCCCATTAATTATTTGTTCTAATGGTGGAGAAAATAACAACGCCAGATTAGGGGTTTAGTCCGTACATAAAAAAGAACAGTAAAAAACTTGAAAAAACAGTTGACGCGATAGCCAACAATTCGATATAACTTCGCTCCGTTGCCGCGGACACCGGATAAAATTCGGAGAAGAGGGCGACGAAAAAAGCTAAAAAAGAAAAGAAAAAGATTGACGAAGAGGAGTTGTTTGGATAGACTCCTTGCTTGTCGCTTCGCTTCGGCGGGGCAGAAAACCTGGTCTTTGAAAACTAAATAGCAGATGATTAAAAGAGATTGTAAGGGTTCAAGTTAATTGAACAAACAATGGATACAAAACTTCAGAAATATAACTGGAGAGTTTGATCCTGGCTCAGAACGAACGCTGGCGGTATGCCTAACACATGCAA
>NZ_FNQN01000008.1:66266-177211 GCF_900107645.1 Desulfuromusa kysingii | reverse complement strand
TGGCAATAAACAAGCAAGGTAACAGGGTGCCCCTGCTGTGGGGTGCTGTTAATCTTTCGCCAGAAACTCGCCTTGATTCTTTTTCTCAAACTCCCGCATTGGGGACAACAGGTTTCTCTGTTGTAAACAACTTCCAATCGAGCAGGCCTGACGCTGATGACCTTTTTGATTGAAAAATCGACTAATCCTGTTAATAATCTTTCCATAGATTGATCTCCTTTCTTTGGTTGGAAATTTGATCAATTTATGGGGCATACCATAATTCTTTGGTATGCCTTTTTTCAGGTCAGGATCTTTTTATCCCCCTTCTTTGAGGTAGAGCCATTTTTCCCTCCATCATACTGGTTTTTCCGGAGTTGATGCGATAGTCTAACTGATGTCTAACGAAGGGAGCGCAACAATGGACAACATGGATTATTTACTCAAGGATATTCCTGTCCCTGAGGTTGTAAAAGTCAATCAAGAGCTATGCGCGGAACACATAACCGATATCCATGGTGAGATTTTAAAGAAGTTAGAAAAATCGGCTGGATACCAGAAACTGAAGTCTGGGCAGACTGTCGCAGTCACGGCAGGCAGTCGTGGCATCTGCTCGATCGACACCATTACCAAAATCATTATTGATCAGCTCAAGCAAAAATCAACCTGTCCCTTTATTGTCCCTGCTATGGGAAGCCATGGTGGAGCGACGGCTCCAGGGCAGAGAAAAGTTCTGGAAACTCTGGGGATTACTGAAGAGACCATGGGTGCAGAGATACGGGCGTCTATGGACGTTGTTCAACTCGGCAACATCGCCGATGGTCGACCGGTTTTTCTTGATCAGCACGCTGATGGCGCCGATGGCATCGTGCTTATCAATCGGGTTAAGGCGCATACGTCTTTTCGAGGACCTTATGAGAGTGGGTTGATGAAGATGATGGCCATTGGTCTCGGTAAGCAACAGGGTGCGCAGGCCTATCATAAGACCGGATTTAGTACCATGCCCGGCATTATTGAAGCTGCAGGGAAGGCTGTCCTCGCGAAAAAAAATATCCTTTTTGGTGTCGCTATTGTAGAGAACGGCTATGGTCAAATTGCTGCTATAGAGATTCTGGAGAGTGATGAGATTATTGAGAAGGAAAAACAATTGCTGATGACAGCAAATAGCTACTTGCCCAAGTTATTTATGCAGCAACTTGACGTACTCATCGTCAAAGAAATTGGTAAGAACATCAGCGGCACGGGAATGGACTCCAATGTGACCGGTCGATTCAATAATGAATTTTTCACCGGCGATATAAAAGTGAGCAAATTAGCCATCCTCGATTTAGCAGACAAGAGCAAGGGGAACGCCAACGGTGTTGGTCTAGCCGATTTTATTACCGAGAAGATGTATAAAAAGATTGATCTTGCGCAGACCTATCCCAATGCCCTTACGGCAACAACAGTTGTCAGTGTAAAGATCCCGATGACTTTGAAGAACGATAGACAGGTTATTCAGGCGGCGATAAAAACAGCAAACATTATGGACGAAAAAAATGTCAGGCTGGCGATCATCGAAAGCACAAAGAATATGAAGACCTTCTATATATCGACGAATTTGCTTGATGAAGCCGCATCTGCCAGCGTCAAAAAAATTGGCCAACCAATCCCGGTTCCTTTCGATGATAAGGGCGATCTGCAGTTGGATTTCCATTAACGATGTCCTCTCATCTCGATGACTTATTTGTATTTTAGGAGAAGCTCGATGCAACACTTAATAGGGAAAACACTTTTATTATTGCTTGTCCTCCCCAGCTTGGTTTTAGCGCATACTGGTGCTGGTGAGGCAACAGGTTTTATTTATGGATTTAATCACCCCATCGGTGGTGTGGATCATCTGCTGGCAATGATTGCTGTCGGATTGTGGGCGGTACAAATGGGTGGTCGTAGTCTATGGGTTGTTCCCAGTACCTTTGTTGCTGTTATGCTGTTGGGTGGAGTGCTTGGTTTTTCAGGTGTTTCTGTGCCTTTCATTGAAGAGGGGATTCTGGTTTCAATTCTTATTTTTGGTGTTTTAATCGCGGGGGCTTTTCGATTTCCTCTACTTTATAGTTCTATAATTGTCGGTTTTTTTGCGCTGCTCCACGGTCATGCTCATGGTGCCGAGATGCCAGTTGCTCTGGGCGCCGGTTCGTACGCTATTGGTTTTGCTTTGGCTACTGCAATCCTCCATGTTACTGGTATGGGGATCGGGGGACTCATGCAAAAAGCTAATCTACAAACAGCCACACGATTTGCCGGTGGTGTCGTTGCGCTCAGTGGTCTCTATTTAGCCTTCATATAGATGGTTTAGCACTGCATTCCAAGGCCCCTATTTAAAGGATCACGCGGGGGCCTCCCATTTATAATGTATTAATTTCAAGTATCATTACCCGTTTTTCAGAGAGAGCTGGTATTTTGAGTTTACTTACTTCTGTGGCTAATTATTCTTAACTTTGGGTTTTTTGTGTCAGAAAACCACGTAAAAATGGATTGATTGAGCACGGACGGGGAGTGACTAAAGTTGTTTCAGTAACGGTATTAACCGCCGACCATATTATTTGATTTTCCAATCCAAATACACTTTGTTATCTAAATAACCTGTTTGACTTGCCTTGGCCAATCCTCTATTTATGAGCATTGAGGATGTCACGACATATTAAAACCACTATTAATTCCAGGAGTTTAAGATGCAAAAAATGCTTCAAATGGCCACTATGGTTCTGTTGTTAACTCTCGCCACGTCGGTTTCAGCTTTTGCCTATCAGTACATGACTGCTGCTGAAGTCAAACAAAACATTGCTGCAAAAACGCCGATGACACTGGTTGATATTCAGGTCGAAGATGAATTTAACCAACATCATATTATCGGTGCTCAGGCGACCTACGCTTATCCTGTTAAAAGTGATGCTGATCGGAATAAAATGACACCAGTTATCACCCCTCTCCTCAGCAACAATGATCTCGCTGTTGTTGTTTGTCCTCGGGGTGGTGGCGGTGCTAAACGGGCATATGATTTGCTTCTGAAATCGGGTGTTGCTGAAGATCGGGTCTATATTTTAGAAAAAGGGCAAGCCGGTTGGCCATATCCTGAATTGTTGGATTAAGCGTTTTTATTTCCCATGAAATCGCAGGTTTCATTGGTCACCTGCGGTTTCATGGGGAAGTTCTGCTGTGTCTACACAGCGGACTTCCTGATGATGTTGAACGTATGAAGGAGATGATCCATGCGGTAAAGAGGGGAGGCGACAACCCTCTGTTTTTTTAAACTTTCATTCTCTGGCAGGTTGACTCCAAGACCACTGACACCTGCTTCTTTAGTTCTGCCATTCCCACGATCTTTGCTTGCATCACAAATCAGCAAGAGAACCTGAGAGGGTTAATTCATAGCTGCCGTTGGCTGTCTTTCGTGAGCCTAACTGTAGTAGTTCTACAATCATGGGATCAGCGCTTTCCTGTGGGCGAATCTCCAATTTCATATTGATTTTCGTGGTGTTGATATCCCGTCCCAAAAGAATGTTTCCACGTCCTGAAATGGATAAATCTCCTTCGCTGGCCTGAAGAGAGGTGATCTTGAACGCGTGACCACGGCCTGAACCGTTGATGACAATATCGCCAAGATTGATTGCTAATTTTAAGTCACTATTTCTGGCGACATTGATATCCTTGAGAGTCAAACGGATGAGACTGGCAGAATTTTTCTGTAATGGCACTACGCTTGATAGGGACATCTCCGTTAGTTGACCGGAGATTATCAACGTTTGATCGGTAAGAGACAAAGGGGCGAGATTAAGTTGAGATGCGTCCAGATTTAAGGATCCATCACGAAACATATCTGCTGTCATGGTTCCGGAAAGCAATCGCATATCCAGATGTCCACCGGGATTTTTTGACAACAAAGAGAGCCAACGTGGGGTTATGGTTAGCGATTGAATCGGAATCGTTGGCAGAAGAGGATTATCCGGTTGAATTTGGACATTGGCCGCATCAATTCCGAATAAAGAGATGTTGATGTCCCCTTGGGTCACAGACAACTGGCCCTGCGTTTCCAGTGTAGAGATAATTATCTGTTTAACCTTGGCTTCCGGGAAAGAGAAAATAATTCCTGCAAACAACCCCAGAGAAAACAGTATAAGTGTAGCTAGAGTTATTTTCGATTTATTGAATAGCATTGATACGGAATATTTCATGTTCAGTTCTTACCATAGACAGAGATTGTCATCGTCAGATCGACTTCTGAGGCGTTATCAAATCTTTTCTTGCTGCGAAAAGTTTTAATCTGCATCTGGCTTTCTGGGGCCTCAATCTTCCAGAGTAACTGTAACATCTGCTCGAGGGATAACTTCTCGAGCTTTATATCGAGGTTATCAATCCGGATCTCTCCTTGTACCTGTGATGGCTGCGGGCGGATGTAACTTAAATTTTCCCGACCGACAACATTGGACGCAAGCTCTTCCATTTTAGCTAATGGTGACATTGAACCACTGCTGCTCATGGACTTTTGCGTGTATTCCAGTTGTTTTTGCAGTGCTTGATACTCCACCTGTAGATCTTTGACTTCCAGCAGTTGAGATTGTTTGCTGGCGATCTTTTTATCGAGCAGCATTAAGCGTTCATGATAAGGCTGATAGATCCCATAAAAGAGGATGGTTGCAAGAATGACAACTATCCCGACAAGTAGATAGATTTTCTCACGCTTTTCCAGTTGATCAATACGATTGAGCACGTTGTTATCCTAGTTAGTTTGGGACAAGGTTCAAAGTAAGGCGGAAGTTGATTTTTTCGCCTTTGAGTGCCATCTGTGCTTCAGCGACTTGAGCGCTTTGAATCTGGGGCGATTTCTCTAATTCTTCGGTGACTTTATTGATCGCATCAAAAGAGGGAGCACTACCACTGACCTTGACCTCACCAGATCCGATGGTCAGTTCTTCGACTTCGAATGCGATGTTTGTCGTGGCATCAGAAAGGAGCTTCAGCAGCGGTAAAATTTGTGACTTAGAGCCGCCGATAAATGACATTTTTTCGCGAAGCTCTCTGATACTGCTTTTCATTTGTAGAGGGATATCTACAATCGCGGTTTTTGCTGAAAAGGTCTGTTGGAACAGTTGAGTCATCTCTTGTTGGAGACTGTTCAGTCGGTTTGCTCTGGTCCGATATTGAATAACCGCCGTGGTTGCGACAATCAAGGCACTGATGATAGTGAGACTGGCAGTCAGCCACAATGCGCGCTTAAGTTTTTGCCATTCCCCTTTCAGGGCATATTGGCCACTGCGGAAGTTAAATGACTTCTGCTCTTTTGCTCCAGAGGCACGAAAGGCGAGTGAAGTGGCGTGAAAGTAGGCTGGTGGAACAATTTCACCAGCCAGATTCAGGGCCAGTTCTTTTGCATCATAGCCGATATCTTTCAGGTTGGTTGCTAACGTTTCAATGTCGCCGTCACCAACGATAAGCACTGGCAGGTTCATCTCTTTGTCATGAGCTGCAAGGGTCTTGATCGCCCGGGAAATACTTTGAATATCCCCTTTTACTGCTGGCTGTATCGGTTTTGGTAACAGTTGATAATCCTGCAACTGTCCAGCGTGGATGAAGCTGATAAGAGTCTCCTGAGAGTTGATGGTAATCAGGATCGCTTCTTGGGTGCTTTGTGCTACCAGCGGCAGCAACGAAAATGGTGGTAGGTCGAGGATATGTAGAGGTATTTCAGCTTCAGCTGCAGAATTGAGAACCTTTTCTACGGTATCTCTGGGAATTGCGGCTGCCGTTACCTGAGATAACCCCTTGGCTGATTTGCTGTTGATGATCGTACTGGTGAGGCAGTCGTCAATCGAGACAGGTATCTGTGAACTCAACGAGAAGGGGACCGCCGCCATGATTTTTTTGCTGTCGCGAAAGGGGAGCTCCAGCTTGCGAACATAGGCTGTTTTTGCTGGTAAAGCGGCAGCGATTCGATCGCTGATACCAAGATGACGACCCACATGGGCATATAGTTCTGCCAGTTGATCTTCTAATTCATTACCCTGACTGCTAAAAAAACGAACGGATTTCAATTCATTTTTATCGTACTCTAAGAGAGTCAAATAACAGTTGGTGCTTCCAATGTCTAAGCCAAGAAATCGTTTTTTCATCGTATTCAGATTGTCCTTATGTAAGACAAGGATTTGCTGCTTTTGTCGAACAGAGTTTCAAGAGCACATCTTCCGTCGTTGATATAGGCTTCCGCGGTAATTTTATAAAAACTGCTTGTGGTTCCAAGAAGACCTTGATTGGCTAAGGTTTTTATCAAACTGAACTGATCTTCCCCCAGCAGAGTCTGCAATGCGCTAATCGTGGTGATCGGGCTGTTGCCTCGACTATCAATAATAAGTTCTATGGTCTGCTCACTCATGTCAGCACTAAGAGACATCAGCACTGGAGCCTCAGCAGTATTGATATTGACCAGTTCGATACCATCTGCGGATAAATATGGGCTAACAAGCTTAAAAACTTCTGGCGTAAAACCTTTGACCAGTAACAGCTCTTCAAGTGAATCCATAGACCCATTTTTACACGTATAGGGCGTTGCCAGACTTTGGTAATAAATGTTTTCAGCTCCAGAGACTGTCAACTCCAGATCATCCGTCTGGATTTGCTGATACGGAGTGTCTCCAGAGTCCAGCCAGTCAATAACGGCTGCGGTTAATTCGCCTGGATCCTCAACCTCAAGTGCAGCCAGCAAGCGGTAGAAGCGATCGACCGCAACCGTTTGTGGATTGTTGCCGACCACCAATGTGTTGATAGCAATTTTTCCACCTAAATCTTCTATTGCCAGCGAGATAAAACCTTCTCCAACGGGATAGCTGGAAATCCCACTGCCCCAGGATTCAGAGGGTGCATCATAGGCGTTGTTATCTGACGTAATCAACGTTTGCCCGGCCGTGATGCCGCCACGGGCGAGAGAGTAGGCTCTGGTACTGTCTCGAAACGTTTCCGTTAATCGCTGCTCAATTAATGTGGAATAGGAGAGTTCCATCATAATTGCAGTCAGCAAGGTGACAATAATTAAAACGAGAAGTAAGGCCATCCCCTGTTCCTGGTTTTTGCTTTTCATCATCAAGAACCGTTCACCGGGAGCTTGAATGCCGTCAAAAACGGGATCTCTTCACCCTCTTTGTCATATGCGGTGATCATGACTTCCAGCATATCCGGGAAGCCTTGCAGACTTTGATCCCACTTATCTGACCAGGTGCTTTCAGAAAAATAACGCACAGTTAAACTTTTAATTCCGGTTGCCATCCGCATCGCTGGAAAATTGTCCAGATTTATATCTGTTAACAGCGGTTCCTCTGTACGCATGATAACATAGCTCCCATCTGTGCTCTCAGTATCTTCCACTAACTCATAACGGACAGAGGCAAATCCCTTTCCCTCAATATTTGTAGACACTGTCGCCGTGGTGCTGAGCTCAAGATAGACCAGACCTTTATCGTTGAAACCGCCTTCCAGGACCGCGGCATCGTCACTGCTATGGTCATAAATGCCGTGCACTTCACGACCGATTCTGTCCAGGACAACACGCGCTAGATGGTAGGTCTCACTGTTGAGGTCGAGCTTGTCTTTTGACGCGCTGATGGAGGTGAAGACCCCGTATATTGATGTGATCGCAATCGTAAAAATACTGATGGCAACCAGAACCTCAACCAGTGTAAAGCCTTTGGCCTGTTCCCAGAGCGATCTATCAGAAAATGAAGGAATCAATGGATACCGACTCATTTTTCTCTCCATCTCCCCATGTCACGTCAACCGTCACCATCCGTACCGAATCCAATGGTGTGTCGGTGAAGCTGGTTTGCCATTTATATTGCTCGAATGGTTCCTCAAAGACTCCTTGGTCTTCATCCTGTAGAGCTATTCCATCTGCGAGAGATTCCACTTCGCTCAATTTATGCTGAGCCAACAGGGTTGCCTGGGTAATCCGCTGTAAGCGCTCATGGATTGCAATGGTCCGAATATTAAGCGCCTGAAGGGAAATCAGCGCAATACTGATGATGGCAATGGCGATCATCACTTCAAGCAGAGTAAACCCCGCTGCGCTGTTGCTTCTGGACCTATTGTTAATATAAGCGGATCGTAACGCCATAAGTCTCTTTCACTGCAAGGTCTGGTTCAACTGTCGGGCAAAGTCAGAATTCCCGGTAGCCATCAAACGTTTCACAATGCCCCGTCAATGGGTTAACCACTACCGTCAGAGTCTGCTTGTCTGCACTCCTCAGGTGGATCGTGCTTGCCTCTATCCATCCCGAAGGCAATATCCTTACCGTCACTTCACCCTGACTGAAAGTGCCTCGCCCTGAGATGGTCATATCCATAAACTCGATATTCTGCTCTAGCTGTATATCTTCTGGAATCCTTTCTACACTAAAGAGGTTCCCATCTGTCTCTAGAACCGCACTCCGGTAAGTGTTGTCACTCAGATTGTAGATGATACGATGTTCCTGCGATGAGAGGGCTGCCTCATTGAACAAGTATTTAATCGTCCATGACAATCTTCTGGCAGAGTGATGTAACTCGCCTTCCCCGATATGAGAAAATTGGGGAATGACAATGACGGAAAACAGTCCCATCAAAAAAAGGACGATGGTCAACTCCAGCAGGGTGAACCCAGACGCCTTTTTAGAGCTCCCAGCTATTGATATCAGCATCAATCCCTTCGCCCCCCGGTTCCCCATCGGCACCGTACGAAATTAGATCGTAATCTTTGCTATGTGCCCCAGGTGACAGGTAAAGGTAATCGCCTTCCCATGGATCCTTAGGGATTTTTTTCAGATAACCACCTTCGGGATACTTGGATGGAATCCGGCCGCTGTCCGGGATCGTGACGAGGGCGCTGAGGCCTTGATCTGTGGTTGGGTAAAAACCATTATCGAGTTTGAACATCCCCAATGATTCCTCCAACCCTTTAATATCGAGCTGAGCCTTGGTGACCCTTGCCTGGTCAGGACGGTCGAGGAGTTTTGGCACGACAATGGAGGCCAATATCCCCAGAATGACAACAACGACCATAATTTCAATCAGCGTAAAACCTTGATTATTTCTGCATCTCTTTTTCATTGAAGTTCCTTTACTGTGGTTTAGAATCCTTGGCTTGCTTCAAAAAGCGGAAGCAGTATCGCCAGAACAACAAATCCAACCACTCCCCCCATGACCAGAATCAAAATTGGTTCCAGAAGGGAAAGGAGGCTGGTTATCGATAAATCAGTTTGATGATCGTACGTATCTGCCAAGCGGGTGAGCATCGGTTCGAGTTGTCCGCTTTTTTCACCGGCAGCGGTCATTTGTGCGACCATCGGCGGGAAAACTCCCGATTCCTTGAGGCTTTTTGCCAGCGAGCCGCCCTCCTGAACCTGACGACGAGCATCATCGATCGCATGACTCAGAACACTATTGCGTAACAGCCCCTTGGAAATATCAAGGGCCTTCAAAAGTGGCACTCCGCTTTGTAACAGGGTGCCGAGGGTACGGGAAAACCAAGCGGTTGCGATCAACAGGTTCAGGCGACCGAAGATCGGGATCTTCAGCAGGATGCTATCGGTTTTAGTTTTTCCTGCCGGGGTATTGCGATAACGTTTCAGTGCAATGACTGCGGCAATGATAATAACAACGAAAGCCATCCACCAACTCTTAACCCCTTCGCTTAAAGAGATCAGCAGTTGCGTCGGCCATGGCAGGGCACGGTCCATTTCAGTCAGCATTAGAGTGATCTTGGGAACCACGAAGACAAAAAGAAACGCCAATACCCCGGAGCCGACCAGAACCATCAAAATAGGATAGGCGGTAGCGGCCTGGATACGGGACTTGATGCGTGCCTGTTCGTCCAGAAAGTCTGCAAGCTGGAGGGTTACCTGGTCCAACGTTCCGCTGCTTTCACCGACCTGAATCATGTTGATATAAAGATTGGGGAAGACCTGTTGATGTCCGCTCATCGCCTCGTGCAGGGATGACCCCTGAAGAATTTTTTCCCGGATCGCCATCAGGGTATTGCCAACGATGGCGTGTTCCGTTTGCTCACCGAGAGTTAGTAAGGTTTCATCAAGAGAGATCCCCGCACTTAAGAGGGTTCCCAACTGGCGTGTCATTGCTGCTAAATCTGCCGAAGAAATTTTGCGCTTGAAACCGAAGGACTTAAACCATCCCGATGACGATGATTCAGCTAACTCACTGAGATTGGTAATGTAGATCCCCTGTTGTGAGAGTTTCTTCACAACGGCTTTACGCCCGCTCCCATCGGCTTTACCCGAGACTTTGCGACCTTTTGTATCAAATCCTGAATACTCAAAAAAAGGCAAGGTCAGTTCTCCTCTTGGGTTACACGAAGCACCTCTTCAAGCGTTGTCTCGCCTTGTAAGGCTTTTGCCAGACCCGCTGAACGGAGAGTCTGCATCCCTTTTTGTTTCGCCATTTTGCGGATACTTGCGGCATCTTTGTTCTTTAACAGCAGATCCCGTACGTCGTCATCCATCTCCATGAGTTCGTAAATCCCTGTGCGTCCCCAATAGCCGATTTGCATGCAACGTTCGCAACCGCGACCACTGAAGAATACAGGATTGTTGGGTAAACCTTCATCTCTTAACTCATCCAACAGTTCAGCAGGGGGAACAATTTCTTCACGACAGTGAGGACAGATTCTGCGCACTAATCGCTGAGCCATGACGCCGACGATACTGGACGCTGCCAGGAACGGTTCGACTCCCATCTCGACCAAGCGAGTCAGCGCTCCTGCGGCGTCATTGGTATGCAGGGTTGAAAATACCATATGTCCGGTCAGCGCCGATTGGATAACAATTTCAGCGGTTTCCTGATCTCGGATTTCTCCGACCATGATAATATCAGGATCCTGCCGTAATATCGATCTGAGACCATTGGCAAAGGTGAGATCGATCTTAGAGTTTACCTGAAGTTGGCCGACACCCGAGAGTTGATACTCAATCGGATCTTCGACAGTAATGATATTTTTCTCCAGTCGATCCAGCCGGGTGAGCACCGAATAGAGGGTGGTAGTTTTCCCTGAACCCGTTGGTCCTGTTACCAGAAAAACCCCATGAGATTTGTTGATCATATGCTCGACCCGCTGCAACTGCTTCTCTTTCAGACCAATCTCTTCCAGAGACAGAACGCTGGACGATTTGTCCAGTAACCGAAGCACCACCCGTTCACCAAATGCGGTCGGCAGGGTTGAAACCCTGACATCAATATCCTGACCTGCAATCCGAACTCTAAGGCGGCCATCTTGGGGCAGACGCTTCTCCGCGATATTCAGCTGCGACATGATCTTGATCCGGGAAACAATCCCGGCGTGAGCTTTAAAAGGGGGGTTGTGGATATTGTAAAGGATGCCGTCAACCCGGTAGCGGATCATTAACTCATTTTCAAACGGTTCAATATGAATATCACTGGCACGTTCTTTATAGCCCTGGGTAATCAAGCTATTGACAAAGCGGATAATAGGCGCCTCATCAGTGGTGTCCAGCAGATCTTCCGGTTCAAAATCCTGCACCAGATCTGTCGAGCGGTCACCTTCAATTTCTTCAATCACGTTGTTGGATTCACCAACCTTGCCTTCGTAACTCTTGTTTATGGCTTTGAGTATTTCAGTCGCCGACGCCAGGCATGGCTCTACAGCTTCCCCGGTTAATGTCCCTAGGTCGTTGAGTAAGGTCGAATCAAGGGGGTCAGACAACGCAACCAGAAGACCCTCTTCTGTCCGTTTGATCGGGTAGAACCTCTTGTCTTTGGCATAGCCAATGGGGATGAGCGCAAGCAGGTTTTCCAACCCTGATTGTGCAGGCAATTCTTTATAAAAAGGAAGGTCAAGCTGAGTGGCCAGTGCTTGCGCAAGGATCGCGTCGGTGATGACTTTTCTGCTGACCAAGATTTCTCCCAGACGCAAACCATTCTGCTCTTGATCGTTCAGTGCTGTCTCAATATCTGCATCCGCAACGGAGAAGTCTTGCCGTAATATTTCTCCCAATTGCTGCCAATTATTATTTATCAAACCTGAACTCCACTCCTGTTATCCTCCTCGTTCGTTGCTTTCAAATGGATTTATTGTCTTTCGTAACTCTGGCAATAATCACTCGCTGGGGAGGCTTTTTATCTCAGTTTTATCCCCTTCTGAAATTTGTTCAGAGAACGATTCCTGCATGTCTTCAGGGATAAACTTCTGTGCTGCGATCTTGTTTTTTGTGGTTATTTTCACCAGATCCTGTTGACTGTTGATAATTGACGGAGTGATAAAAATCAATAAATTGGTTTTTTGGTCAGTTCTGTTTGTGTGTTTAAATAACCAGCCTAAGCCGGGAATGTCTCCGAGAATTGGAACTTTTGATACGGTTTCCTGTGAGTCCGTGCCAATGAGTCCGCCAAGAACAACCGTGTGATTGCTTTGTGCGAGAATGGTGTTTTGGATTTGTCGTTTGCTCAGCGTCGGACCAAGCTCATCACTTGTTGAAATCAGCCCGGTTATCTCTTGAAAAATATCGAGTTTAACCAGATTGTCCTCGATAATCTGTGGGGTGAAGCGCAGGGTTAATGCGACATCCTGTCGCTCCACTGAAACAGACTGGGATAGACTGCTACTATCGGTTAAAATTTCGGTAATAATAGGAACATTGGCACCAACGACAATAGTCGCTTCTTTGTTATTTGAGGTTAAAAGTCGTGGTGCTGAAAGGATATTGACATCATCATTATTCTCTGAAATGTCTATCAAAGCCGAAATGGCGGGAACATAAAAATCCTCACCATCGGTGCCTGTGACCGTGATTGGATTGAACAGTCCACCCAGTAAAAGGCCGTCAATGGCGCTGGAGAGAAGGCTGCTGTCACTGGAACTGGAGAGGTCACTTAAAGATGTTGATCCACTATTGAGATTACTGGTGCCTAAGAGCAGGCTATCATTACCAAGATCAACTGCGCCGGAAAGCGAGGCCCCAAGTTCGCGCGTTGCATCCATGGAAATTTCAAGAATCAAGGCTTCGACATACACTTGCTTTCTCTTGATGTCGAGACCTTTGATGATGTTCTTGATGACATTGTAGTCGGCATATTGGGCGTTAATGATGAGCGAATTTGTCGGTGTATCGGCTGTAATTGAGACCGGAGTAGAGGAAAGTGGAGTCGTATTGTTTTTTGTTCCTGCAGCTTTCGTCGTTGTTTCTGCTTTGATCCCGCTTAAAATCTGGTTCAGGGTTTCTGCCAGAGTCTCCGCATCCGCATTTTCAAGGCTATAGATGTTGATGTTGGATTTCTCTTCAGAAAGTTCACGATCCAGCAAGGGTAGCAGGTTTTTAATCCGCTCCAGACTTTCTTCATCTGCCAGCACGATGAGTGAGTTTGTCCGAGTATAGGGGATGATCTTGCTGCTGGTTCCCGCTGATATAGACAGATTACTCTTCTTGGATGACCTGGTTGAAGTGGCTTTTTCCGCCAGAATCTCGGTACAGATTTGTGCCACTTCAGTTGCGTCGGCATACTTGAGTTGGAAAGAGACCATGTCGCCGGCGAGATCGGGTTGATCCAGTTGCTTGAGGATTTTCACCAGCCGCTCAATGGTGGCGGCGCTCTCAGTCAGAATCAGGGTGTTGGTTTTTGGATAGGCAATGATGTTCCCCGTCGCTGGCATTAATGGCGCCAGCACCGAGTTTGCGACTGTATCGACATCAAGATAGTCGAGTCGCACCAGGCGGGTAATGAACTGTTCCGAGTTGGAGCCCGCACTTGAATAACGTAAGGGGAGGTTCTCCTGCCGAGCATTTTTGACTGAAACAATTTTATTCACTTTTCCTGAGGGGATAAGGGTGTAGCCTTTGACATTAAGAACCGTGAGGAAAAGTTGATAAATTTCATCCAGAGTCATAACTTCGGGAGTGACAATGGTGACCTTGCCCTTGACGCTCTCATCGAAAAGAAAGTTCTTCCCAGTCAGTTCACTGATGGTTTTGATTAACTCTGTTATTTCGATATCCTTGATATCCAATGAAATACGATCATCCGGCGGAGTCGCAGCATGGGTGTCAATGAGGACAGGGGTGACAAACAGGCAGGTCAGTGCCGCCAACAAGATTAGAATATTGTGGATTCTCAAGGAAATCTCCTAATTCAACTCGTAAGAAAAGGTCATTGCTTCGCCCTTGCGTTCGACAGCCAGACTGATCTGCCTTGCCTCCCGAAGTTGCTGAAAAATTTGTAGCCCGGACTCAGGACCATCTAAGGGGATGTTGTTAATATTCAGGACGACATCGCCGCGCTTCAATCCCAACTTGTTCAAAATAGACGTACGTTTAAGTCTGCGCACGATAAAACCATCGGTTTTGCCATTTGTGATCCGTGGCTGCATTTGTGCCAGACGCAATTCGGCAGAGAGATTCTCCCGGGTGGCGTCTGCAGTTCGTTTCGGGATGACCCAATGGGTTTCGTCAATCTTCTCTATCCCGCTGGTTGCCGGGACTTTTCCCGCGATCGCGCGTCCGGTACTAGTCTTGGTGTCTTCAGCGACCAGCACATCCGTCAAGCTCTTGTCACGCTCTCGGATCTGGATGTAATTTCTGAAAATATTTTCGATGATGCCACCGTCTGGCAGTTCATCGCCGAGATGAAAGATGGTGAATTCGCCCTCTGACTGCATTAACGCCAATGAGTCTTCACCGGCACCGACCGTACCCAGTAAAATTCGCTTCGTTCCAGTCGTCCTCCGGCTGCTCGTCGCTGATTCACGAGGTACGTTTTCATCTATCCCCAGATCAATGGTGGCAGAGTTAGAACGGCTTGAGGGGTCAAACAGGTTGCGCTGTAGGATCAGATTAAGGTCCGTTGCTGCAAATGCTTTGACCTTTGTCAGCTGTGACGAGACCGCATCTTGAGAGTGACTTTGTGTCCAGTTGAGGCTTTTATCCATCCATGCTCCAGCGAGTAAGCCACAGCAAAGCCCTAAAATAACGACAAGGAGCAAGTTAATATGGATATAGTATTTTTGGTAAAATGTAAGCATTTTGCCTGTACCTTTTTATCTTCTAATCCAGAAAAAAGATGTTTCTTTCTGGCCAGATAGCGTCTGCCTGTACATGGTAAAAAAGCGGTAGCTTATCATATCAAATTACTAGGAGATAACTAATTTTTTGCTTGACCGTTTTCCTGTGTGATTTCAACCATCCCATCTCTCTTCTCTCACGAACCGCCGGGCGCATTGAGCTCAAATAGGTATCCATCATAATTCAAAACAGTTGCCGTCGGTTTGATCTCTTCAACTGTCAACCCAGCCTCAACTCTGTCCCCTTCATGGAGATTTCTGCCATTGATGCGAACCAATCTTTTCTCGGGGATTGAGTTGTAAAAGTGTAACGATATTTTTAATGATGGCAGTTGCTGTTTGATCTTCAAGGGGATATCTGCATAGCTTTGGGTGCTAGTTTCAGTCTCTATTGCGGGCTCTTCTACTGTCACGGGTTGCGTTACTTCTTCTGGTCGTGCCTGGTTCGGCATTGGCACTGCTCTGACCGGAATAGGGGGATTGACGATATCTGTATTTCTGACAACACTGTCACTGTCGTTGATGTGGTTTTGCTGCATCGGTTCGGGCCGAACATTTTCGTGTCTTTGCGGCGCATGTGTCAGTGCCGTTGTCACAGTAGCGGGCCGTTTTTCGGTTGTTGTCATGAGATCATTGTTTGTCGTCGGTTGGGCTCTGGTTGCGACCTCAGGTTTTGCCGTTTTTCCTGTCTGCATGTAGCCTAACCAGCCACCCAGAAGCAGGGTGCCCAACAATCCAGAAACCAGCAATAAGATTTTTAATTTTCCCCCTCGGGTCTGTCGTTTCAAGATGAGAATCTGTTTTTTAACTTTTAAGTTTTCCCCCTCAAAACTTTTATTTTCGGCTTTTTTTAGCGCATTGAGGATATAAGACATCAGTCAACACCTCCGCTGTAGAGTCTCGGCCCCGGAATATTGTTGCTGCGGTTGATCTGGATGATGGTTTGAGCTCCTAAAACACCATCAGGAACCAGGTCAGAAGTAAACTGATAACGTTTTAATGCTCCCAATAGTGCTCCTTCCAGTTTTTCCTCTGTCCCTGTTGGTTGATAGAGCCCTTGCTGCGCGAGGGAAGATGCCAGCCAGTTTATCAGCGGTGACGATTGTCCCGGATAAAGTAACCCGGAATATCCGGCGGGGGGTTGCCATAGGAGAAAATATTCTCCAAACCAACGATTTTCCAAGACGTCAGTCTGCAGTGCTATTTGCTGACCAGCAAGAATAAATAAGGCTTCATCGCCATCCGCCGTTGCCAGAAGGGTATAGAAGGGCAATCCGTCATTGTCATAAAGGGTCAAGATCGCAGGCCGATTCAGGTTTTGTAAACTTTCGAGGCTACCACTCTTTTTAAGACATCTGAGCCCGTTGCTGGCAGCAAAATTACAGGCCTCATTCTGTACATCAGAGTAGTCCAGCAGCCACAACGCCGCAAGATCTTTAAATGCGTTATCAAAGCTATTTCCAAAGCCCAAACTTTCCGGCCACAGGGCTGGAAGGGTGAGTTGTTGAGGCTCCTGCCGCGGTTCAACGATTGGGGGTGCGGATGGCAATGGTTCCGGTAGCACAGGTTCTGTTGCCGGGCTTTGCTCCTCGATTGTTGCACTTGCTAGTTTTGGTGTCGGGGATTCAGAAATTTGCATGCTCAGGAGGGCGCTGACAACGAGGATAACGAGGAACAATCCCGCTGCAATCAGCCAGCGTCCCTTAGCGCCTTTCAAGCGGAGGTCAAAAGTCTCTTTGTTGGCCTGCTTGACAACCGCTGGAGTCACTCGATCCTGCAACTCTGTATATGCGCCGAGAAGTGCTCGGTCGCATAGCAAGTTGATCAATCGGGGAACGCCACCTGTTATTTTATAGACTTGCTGGATGGCGCCATCAGTGAAGAGAGCCCGCTCTCCGCCAGCGATACTGATGCGGTGCAAAATATAGATAGCAGTATCTTCTCTGTTGAGGGGACCCAGATGATACCGGGCGGTGATCCGTTGCGATAACTGCCGCAACTCAGGCTTGCGGATCAAATCTCTGAGTTCCGGTTGGCCAAGGAGAATAATTTGCAGTAATTTATGGCGACTGGTTTCAAGGTTGGTCAGGAGACGGAGCTGCTCCAGAACCTCAGTGGCTAGATTCTGGGCCTCATCGATAACGATGACTGTCTTCTTGCCTTGTTCATTGGCTTGCAACAAGTGCTGATTAATCAGGTCAATCAGGTCTTTTTTAGACGCCTCTGCCGCTCTTTTGATGAGTAATTCATCGCATATCGTCTGCAACAGTTCCAGGGCTGTGACTTTAGGATTGATAATGAAGGCAAAGCTGATTTCATCGGGTGCTTGTTCAAACATCGATTTGCAGACGGTGGTCTTACCAGTGCCGATTTCACCGGTCAAGAGAACAAATCCACCTTCGGTTTGTAACCCGTAAAGGAGGTAGGCCAACGCCTCCTGATGACTTTTGCTCATGTACAGGTAGCGCGGATCTGGAGCGATTGAAAAAGGTTTCTCATTGAGCCCGAAGTATTCAGCGTACAAATGCGTTCTCCAGTTTTCAACTGTGTATGGGGAGCAGCATGAGCTCATCCGTGATGTTCGTAAAAGATGTCAGCATACCCTGTGTCTTGAGGAAAAAAAACCTCTAAATCGCAACAATAAACCCACACGGATAGCGTGCCAACGTTGACAACGACAAGTAGGGGTGTTAATTTGCTCAGCAATTGCACATAAAAGAGCGATCGTTCCTTCTTTCATCGATGATGATAAAGGAGTTCGCCGATTAAATCTACCTCTGGTCTATTTTTTCTCAACAGGAATTCAATGATGGAAAAACGTAGAATAAACCCACAGAAAAAAATGGATCAAGTCATTAGTGCCGCCCGCAAGCTGTTTGTGGAAAAGGGTTATCGTGGTGTGGCCATCCCTGAAATTGTCAAGGAATCCGGAGTCAGCGTCGGAGCCATTTATCTCCATTTCGGCAATAAAGAAAAATTGGCAGAGACTGTCTATCAGAAGACCCTGCAACAGTTTATGAATCTGTTTTTAGAACGGATAACAGATAAAGACAGTGTGAAAGATAAGTTAAGAGCATTTGCTGAACTGATCTTCGAGCTGACTGAAGAAGATCCGGAAATGATGGAATATATTCTGTCTGTACGTAAAGAAATCCGTTCAAAGATGCTTTTTCCTCTATGTTCCAGCGCCGCCTTTTTGGAAGTGCAGGGGATTATCGGCGATGGTATTAGCTCAGGCGAAATCAAATCCGGAACTCCTCTCATTGCAGCTGTATCATACACAGGTGTCATTCTTCGTGGTGTTGAGTTGCGGATGCAGGGTGTCCTTGAGATCCCCTTGCAAGAGATCTCCAACGAACTCATTGACAACGCTTGGTCCAGTATCGCCGCCAGTTAAACGTTTCAGTCGTGTTCATATCTGCAGATTGAATCTCTGCCATTAATATATTCAATAAGATTTGTTGTTAACCGCTTGCCGCCTTCTGAGATGTTTTAGTTGGTTGATACAGATATGGTAGTTTTTAGCCATAAAGGCATAATATGCTTGTATATAACTCTATAGATATTTAACCATATAGAATATGGAATAGCATATAACTATATGTTTTTACAGGAGTATTTGCACCACAAAAAAACCGTATACTTTATGAAATTATCTCTTGATCTCCCATTCAAATCTCTGTAATTTGTCAATATTCTTTTGAGAAAGAATGGTCGCTCTTTCATGTGTTTTGGTTTCGATACGTAATCAAACACACAGGTCACATCCTGTTAATTGCCAAAGGAGGTATTATGTTTCGAGAGGTCAAGAAAAATTTTAGAAAGCTGAGCCTGTTGCTGCTGGTTGTTACCGCAGCATTTCTGCTCTGGGGTTGTAGTGGCGGTGGTGGAAGTAGTTATGACACGCCCACTTCAACTCAAACTGCCACACCACTTATTGATGCTGAAACGCTGAAAGGTTGGATGGATGATGGCTTGGTCAATGCCGATGAGTTTGAAAATGTCGTGATTCTGGATATCGGTGCACCTGATGCTACAAAGATTCCTGGGGCTTATTACTGGAATACTTCTGAGCTGGCATACTCACGCGAGGAAGGGCTAGCAATGGTAGACAGCGAAGTCCCTCCAGGTGATGTTATGGATACCGTCCTGCAACGCAGTGGTGTCAATGAGTATACAACTATCGTTCTTTCCTCAAGCAATAGTAAGACTTTCTATGTTCCAAGAGCTTATTATACCTTGCGCTACTGGGGTTTCCCGAAAGACCGTATTAAAGTTCTGAATGGTTTTAATGCCGGCTGGACAGCTGCTATCGCAGAAAATGGTTGGGATAGTTCTTATGCTTTGACGACCGAGCGGCCCTTGGAAGATACCACCAATACGTTCAGTGTCGCTGATAATGGTTATCTGTGTGATGATCTGCGCTATTCGATTGGTGAAATAATTCAAGTTGTAGATGCCAACAACGAATTTGATGACGATGAGAACATCAACATTATTGCACAAGCTGATGAAGCCCCGAACCTTAAATCATCGATTGCCCGTCCATATGGCGATATGTTTGAAGATGATGATACTGATGGTGCTACTTATTTCAGGCCAAAAGCAGAGCTTGAAGCCATCTTCTTGAATAATGAACTCCCCAATGGAGATTTATCCGGTGTTGGTGACTTTACCCCCGGACAACTGTCTATCACTCATTGCAGCTCCGGGATGAGTTGTACACCGCTCTTTTTTGCTTTGGATGCGATTTTAGGTTGGGATGCAGCGGTATGGGATGGATCGAGAAACCAATGGTATGCCTATATGGATCGCCCGACCGAGGCTGAAGCAGTGGCAGATGTCAATGCTGCTGGTGGGGAACTTTTTGTAGACAAGAATGGCAGCCCGACAGGCTACGAGTCATTTGACGCTGACGATGACGATGGTAGAGATGCTTGGTTGTTAGTAGTCAACGATGCATGGCGAACTGATCTTAATGATCGTACCAACGCTGTTGCATATAGCACTGCAGTTGTGAATGATGGTTCAGTCGACAGAACCGTTTATGTTGGAAATACGGTGATCATCCCTGAAAATAACACCAGTTTCCAAGAAGTTGATGACCCACGCGCTAACCAGATTGAAAATGAAGACAACGATTATATGTCTGCCGGTCAAGAAGATGCTCCAAGCGAGCTGTCTTCAGATGCTTCTGAGTGTTAAGGATGGGGAATAAATTTCTAATTACAATTTATAAGGAGAAATTCGCATGACATTATATAAAAAAGCCGCATTGCTCTGCACCTTTGCTGTAGGCTTCTGCCTGCTGGCAAGTAGCGCCTTCGCCGGCCCCATCTGGTCCTTTGGTGATGAAGATCAAGGGCTGTTGAAGCTGGACTATAAAGGTCAATTCCAACTGGTCAATCAAGACAATGGTGATGACGATTCACTGGAATTCAACTTCCGTCGTAACCGTATTGCTTTGATGGGTGCTTATGGTGAAAGCTTTGGTTTGTATGTGCAGACCGAATACACTGAAGACAACGACTACAGCTCCTCAGATGGCGATAGATTCCAACTGCTGGATGCTGTTCTCCGCTTCAAATTCAATAACAGCTTGAACCTGTGGATGGGTAAGTTCAAATACAACCTCACCCGGGAAAATCTCGAAGCCTGTGAAATGCCACTGACTTTGGATCGTTCCAGTATGATCCGCGCACCTTTTGTCAGCACCCGCGATAAAGGGATCGCCGTTTGGGGTAACCTGGCTAATGACATGATCCAGTATCGGGTTGATGCGATGAATGGCAATGACTCAGAAGTTGATTCCAACCTCCGTTATTCCGCTCGTGTCCATGTCAGTTTGCTTGATCCAGAAAAAGGTTACGGCTACAAAGGGACCTACATGGGACAGAAAAAAGTCCTCACCTTCGGTGCCGCTTACCAGATGGAAAACGATGTCGCCTATTCTGATTCCGTCACTGGAGACGCCGTTGATTATAGCGCCTGGACCGTTGATGCTTTCTTCGAGTATCCCATCGAAGGGATGGGTGCCATCACTCTTTCCGCTGCCTATGTCGATTATGATCTGGATGATGCCTATCAAGGAGCCAATCCAGACGCAGGAGTAACAGGGATGACCGGTGAGAAAAACGGTGGTTATGTCAAAGCCGGTTACATGCTTCCCAACCTGCCACTACAATTCTTCGGTCGTTCAGAGAGCTGGTCCTTTGCCGATCTGTATGGCGTGATGGATCATGAAGTTGAATTGCTCGGTCTCGGACTCAATTACTATGTCCGTGGTCAAAACCTGAAAGTCACCGTTGAGTACACCAACTGCGATTATGACAGTAGCTCCACAGCTGAAGATTCTGACACTGTCGTTGCTCAAGTCCAGGTGATCTTCTAAACCGCTAACTGTCCAACCGCCTCCCTGGAAAATCACTTTCAGGGAGGTATTTTTATACTCATCAACCAAAGGGGAATAAGATGAAAAAAACACTCGCACTCATTGCCGCACTTGCCTTCGTCATCAGTATCTCAGGCACCACCTTTGCCGCTGATTTCAAAGGAAAAGTGACCAAGGTCAAAGGAAAAACCGTGACCATCGAGATCACCAAAGGGAAAGCCTCCAAGCTCAAAGTAGGAACCAAGGTAGAAATTGAAGCTGACGAGTCAAAAGGTGCACCTAAAAAAGGTGGCGGAAGTATGCTGCAAGGTTGCTAATCGCGACAAGCTGATTACCGGGGTCGGTAATCAGGGTTAAAGCAACAAATATTTTGACCCCGCTGCTTGCGGCGGGGTTAAACATTTTGAGGATATCGAGGATGACAACATGACAAAGACAAAGATCACGATGATGGCTGTATTGGCTTGCCTCGCGTCCTTTGCTTTGATTGCAACCACGTCTTTTGCCGCTGGGGTGGGTAAAGACGGAACTATCGTTGCAAAAAAAGGGAAGGCCACGACTATTGCTGAACTCGTAGCCATGTATGATTCAACCGGATGTATTGACTGCCACGAAGACATCCATGACGAGTGGGCAAATTCTGCCCATGCCCGTTCTGTCTATGGTACAGGACGGACCGCTGCCACGATGAAAACCGCACTGGAAAACGGGGTCCTGTCCTGGGCCTATTCTGGTGCAACAAAACCTGAAGACGTTGAAGTCGATCACCTGATGGGCTGTGCTAAATGCCACTTACCACAGCTTGCAGATGCGACAGATGCCGTTGCTAAAGAATTCATTGCTGACATCTATGCATTGATGGACGCCTACCGGAATGATGATGAAGAAAAATTTGACGAAATGAAGGACACTTTATTGAGTCTGAACATCAACTGTCTGGTGTGTCACAATCGCATGGCGATCACCCATAAGTGGACCGACGGCTATCCTCAGGATGGGGCTGTCTATGGTTCTTATGATGGTGAGCACGACGATGAAGCATTTCCACATGCTAAAGTTAGTCCGATCATGAGCGAATCAATCTTCTGTGGCCAATGCCACGGACTCGGACCGAACTTTGAGCTCGACAATCCAACCCAATGTGCAACAGCTTACGGCAGTTATCTTTGGGCCTACACCGCAGAAGGTGGAACTGAAACCTGTCAGGAATGCCACATGGAAAAAAGTGGTTTGGGTCATGACATGCAAAGCTATCGTTCCACCGTTATGTCAGATGCTGCTGTCGACTTTGAAGTTGAAGCTTATGGCGCTAAGTGGCGGGATGGTAGCCTTATGAGCCCGAAAGCGATTGTCAAAGTGAAAATGACCAATCGCACCGGACATGCAATCCCTGATGGCTGACCGACTCCTAACCGACTGGTTCTGTCGGTAAGTGCAGTTGATAGCGAAGGTGATGAATTGTTCAGTCAGGAAAAGATCTATATGCCCATGCCACAAAAAATGGGGCGTGGCGATGAAATGGGCCGTGGTCCTTACGAAAAAAGCGGTATTATCAATGATACCGGTCTCCCACCAGGAAAAACCGTTGAGGAACATTTTGAAATTCCATTTTACACCGAAGATGTCTACGACGAATACGATCGGGTTATTGACCGTAAGTTGATGGACAACGAACTGGAAATCAACGTCAAACTCTGGTACCTGCCGTATGGCAATAAGCAAAGTGATCCATTTATCTGGCAGGATTATACGCAGAAAGTGACAGTGAGCGAATAATCTCGTATTGCTGACTTAATGAACACTGCTCAACGGCTGTCGATCCCCTATTTGTCTTTATCTTGGATCGACAGCCGTATTTTTTTTGTTCCAAATTCCATCCATGTTAGACTCAGAAAACCACTATCAGGGAGTCTGAAAAGTTACTTATGGGAACCATTCAAAAAAGCTATATTCTCATACTCTTCCTGTTGCTGACTGCTGCAGGTTGCAGTCAGAAGACCGGAGATGGATCAACCTGTGCCGCCTGTCATCAGGGGTTGGAGTTGGTTTCTGAGACCCATCTGGAATGTGTTTCGTGCCATGGTGGTGACCCTGACGAGCCTGAGGAAAAAGCATCCCATAAAGATATGTACGGACCTAAAAACCCCGCTGATCCTAAATATTGGGATAAAACCTGTGGAAAATGTCATCCTTATCAACTAGATCGGGTCAGGTCCAATCTGATGTTTACCGCGACGGGAATGATTAAAAATACGCAGGCAACTTGGGAAGGGGAAGATGGCAAACTATACGCGAGCCGTCCAAGTAAGCTGAACGATGCCGCTGGAAATTCACTTGAGTTGAATGATGTGGCTCTGCTGGATAATCTCGCGGGAGAGGTATTTCGCAAGGGTTGCAGTGGGTGTCACGTTGCTTTTCAAAACCGTTGGGTTTGGCGCGGAAGTCACGCGTCTGGCTGTGCGGCTTGCCATTTTCCATATAATGAAAATGGCACATATCAAGGCGAAGATCAAACCGTTAAAGGGAAGTGGCCTCACTCTGCAAGTCACAAAATGGAACGTCTGCCACCAAATCAAGTCTGTGTTCGTTGTCATAATCGCAGTGGTCGAATTGCTCTGTCTTATGAAGGTCGCAATGACGGCAACAATAGCCTGGTTCCGACTCGCAATGGTGGTCCTGGCCCTGATATTATCGGTGGTCCACGTAATGTGACCCGGATTCCTCCCGACATTCATCATGAGATGGGGATGGAATGCATTGACTGTCATACTTCACGTGATCTCATGGGTGATGGTTATGCTTATGAAAATATGTACTTACAAACAGAAATTACCTGTGAGGATTGTCACGGCAGCCCTGCCGAACGCCCCAGAGTGGAACAGATAAGCCGGGAAAATGATGAGGTCTTGCGTGAATCTGCACATTATAAGAAACAGATGCAGCAAGGCGATAGTATGGTGCTGACATCCAAAGGTCGTAAATATTCAAATGTGTTTCTTGAAGATGAAAAAATCTGGGTGCAAAGCAAACGTACAGGTAAATTGCACGAAAGCAAAGTGATCACTGAAACACCTGAGCATTCCATTATCGGACATGAACGGATGGAATGCTATTCCTGTCATTCACGAACGGTCACACAATGTTACGGTTGTCACACCGAATATGACCAAAGAGAGTTGGCTATGGATTATATCAAGGGGGTGAAAACAACAGGAAAATTCACTGAAACTGAAGATTATCGGATGATCTATCCTTTCCCTTTGGCGCTTAACCAGCGCGGTAAAGTTTCACCCGTGACCCCTGGTTGTCAGACCTTCGTCAG
The DNA here is from genome assembly GCF_900107645.1 of Desulfuromusa kysingii. Lineage (GTDB taxonomy): Bacteria > Desulfobacterota > Desulfuromonadia > Desulfuromonadales > Geopsychrobacteraceae > Desulfuromusa > Desulfuromusa kysingii. The sequence continues at coordinate 152,437 of NZ_FNQN01000008.1, read as the reverse complement.
TGTGATTAATCCGCAGGGGGAAAAAGTTCTGGATGAATACGTGACCCTGTTTAAAGGGAAGCAGCAATTACGTTTTGCCCCATTTTTTGGTCATAATACTGGAGCAAAAGTGATTGGATGCCGTGAGTGTCACGCTAATCCGGCGTTTCTTGGATTTGGCCAGCATGTTGTTGAGGGTGATAATATTGAAGCGACTTTGATCTGTGAGAAATCAGCAGAAAAGCCGCTGGATGGTTTCATCACAATGAATTCTGGGGATGTCAAAGGGTTTTCAGCCATTACCCGCGAAAACTCTCGTCCATTTGAAACCGCTGAAATTAAAAAAATCATGGCAGTAAATTTATGTTTGGTGTGTCACGATGACCCTAAGGATCCAATTTATCAGAAAGAACTTGATTATAATGTTTTGGATAATTGTATTAAGCGCTCTGTCTCTACTGTGCAGTGAGATCCCTGCGAGTGCTGTTGCGGCTGACAGTCCGATATCGCTAGAGGGGGTCCATGCTGAATTGACCTGTCGGGATTGTCACGGAGGTGATCCTTCTCTGACTCCCCGACCTTCTTCTCTTGCGGTACGGGCGAACGGTTGTACCGGCTGTCATCAAGGGTATGATCAGATCTTTGATCAGGCCATGACCACACGAGAGGCAGAAAAGACGTTTGTGGATCATACCTTTAGCGATGTTGATCCTGACTTCTATGCCAACAACTGTAGCAGTTGCCATGTGTCTGATTGTCTTGATTGTCATGGTGGCGATGGGCACAAGATTGCCAGCGCAACACAGGAAGAGTGTCTCGGCTGTCACAGTGGCTATTTTGTCGGCCGAGAATACCTAGGTTGGGCTCCAAGAGAAGATCATCCTCGTTATCAACGCGGCCCGCAACATCTTGGAGAACGCGCATTGAAAATGCGCCCGGATATCCATTCCGAACTGGGTATGGAGTGCAAGGATTGCCATTCCATGCAGAGTTTGATTGCCGGTCAGAAAGCAGCGCAAACCTGTGAGGAATGCCATCAACCTGATCTCAGTGTCATAGAGCACAGTATTGTCGCCCATATGGAGAAGATGGAGTGCTATGCCTGTCATTCGGCCTGGGCACCGCAAGAATACGGGAATTTTTACTTGCGGTTAGGAAAAAGAAACCGCGAAGCTGAAAAAGCATTTAATACGCCACCTTTAAAGGGTGAATATCTTGTCCGGACATATTTGCGCAAACAGGATGCGCCCCCTTTGGGGCTGAATCAGCGACAGCGTTATAGTCCGATTCGGCCACAATTTATAACTTATTATTCAGATCTGCGTGGCGGCGATTTTCCGCTACAGGAAAACCAACTTCTTGCCGCGCAATGGAATGCTTTTTTCCCCCATACGATCCGTACCGGAACGGTTATGTGCGATAGTTGTCATGATGACCGTCGCCGCTACCTGCTTGAAAACGAAGAGGAGCGGCTCTATAGAATTGACCTGGATGGTTTGGGATTGATATCTTTCTGGAATCAGCAAGGGCAAACGATTCAGGACGGCTCTTTTATTAGCCCGCAGCAATTCTTGCAAATTAACAAAAAAGATGCAGCTTATACGAAGGCTTATGTAAAACGATGGAAAAAACTGCTTGGCCAAGACGAAAGTTCCTCAAAGGAATAGCTTTAATCGGCGTTTTTGGTGGACTGGCATGGCGTTTTCTGGTGCCCTCTAAAAAAGCTCGTAAGAAGGTCCTGTTTGAGGTTGATAAAAATGACATCCCATTACGTGGTGCACTTGTTTATAAACGCTCCCGGGTGGTTATTATCCGAAGCGAAACGGATATCTATGCTCTAAGTTTGGTTTGTACCCACCTTGGTTGTACTGTTAATGTCACAGCAGAAAATATTCTCTGCCCGTGCCATGGCAGTGTCTTTGACCGTGAAGGTAACGTCCTTAAGGGACCGTCCGATCGGCCTTTGGAACGGCTGGAAGTTGAAGAGCGGGGTGAGAAACTGGTGGTGCTGGTATGAAGCGGGATGATGATTTCGTCAAGGAGTTCATCAAGCATCTTTTCCCCCGGGTGGTGTTGCGCGGCAATTTGCGCCTGACTTATACGTTCTGTCTGGGGGGGTTGGCTTTTACCGCTTTTCTGATACTGATGACTTCAGGTGCTTTGATGCTGTTTTATTACCAGCCAGCGACCCATGGCGCTTTTGAATCAATCCTCTACATTGAAAATTCGGTCCCCGGTGGCTGGTATATTCGTAACCTGCACCGGTTAGCTTCCAATGTGTTTCTTATCCTCCTGTTTCTGCATACCTTACGGGTGCTGCTGACGGGAGCCTATCGAAAACCCCGCGAGTTGAATTGGTTGATCGGCTTTGGGCTTTTGTGTCTGGCTCTGTTTGAAGCCTATACCGGTTATTTGTTGCCGATGGATCAATTGGCGTTGTGGGCGACGCAAACGGGGATGAACTTACTCGGCACTCTCCCTTTTGGTGAACTGCTACGCAGTTTTCTTGTTCCTGATGATGTCGGTCAACCCATGTCATTAATCCGTTTTTACGTGATGCATATTGCTCTGATCCCTTTAAGTATGTTGGTGTTGTGTATGCTGCATTTTTACCAGATTCGTAAGCAGAAGGGAGTTTTGCCTTATCTATGAGCGACTATATAAAGTCTTCTCCCTACTTTTTTCGCATTATTAAAATCTCCTTTGTTGCGTTAACTCTTGTTCTTCTGCTTTTCGCATGGTTTATCCCTGCGCCGTTGCAAGGACCGGCTGATATCAGTCATGTTCCCAATCCGTCCAAGTCCGCTTGGTTTTTGATGTGGACGCAGGAACTGGTCAGTTATTCCAGCTTGATGGTTTATCTGATCCTCGCTCTGGGGCTGGTGTTTATTTTGTTGCCGTGGCTGCCTGTCAGCCCTCCTGCTGAAGAGGCTCGCTGGTTCGGGAAAGATCAAAAAATTGTTAACCTGATGACACTGTTCAGCTTTATCGGAATTGTTGTGCTGACCGTGATTGCGATGTATTTCCGGGGTGAAAATTGGTCTTTCGTCTTTGGTTTTTAATCCTGCTGTTAAGTGTCGAACTCTGTGCTGCAGAGATTCCACCAGCGAAAAATTATTGTCTCGAGTGTCATCCCGTCCATTATGCTGAGAGGGGCTCTTGTGTCAGTTGTCATCGCGGGTTTGCTGGTACTGCCCGCTTTAACATCGCCCATGGGGGATTGATTCCTGCACGCTTCTCTACCTTTACACTCGTGGCTGATCCGACGACGGAATCGGGTAAACGGCGTTTACAGGAGTACGCTTGCCGTAGATGTCACGTCAGCGAAGTGAAAGGCAACAGCCTTTCGGCTAATCTTGATTATTCCCAGCTGGAGAAATCTGCAGAAGAGCTGGAGACAGCGATTCAAATACCGGCATTATTTATGCCTGAATTTCATTTCAATGAACAGCAGCGGATCGAGCTTGTTAATGCCATTCTGGCTGCAGGGAGGCAGGTTGAAATCCCTGAGCAGGAGTTGCCCGAAGTGGTCCATTTTGAAGGCGAAGAGGTGACCCGGGAGTTTCAATTTGAGAAACATTGCGGCAGTTGTCATCGTGCTTTAACCGCGAGTTTTGGTGGATTAGGGGAAGGGCTTATCGGTCCCAATCTGTCTGGAATTTTTTCCGAGTTTTACTTGCTGAATTTTGGTGACGATCAACAACGTTGGACCACGGATAATTTAGAAAAATGGGTGAAGAATCCGCGCAAGATTCGTCCTTACACGCAGATGCCACCGCTCGAAATAAAAAAAGAAGAACTCGATGCAATCTGTGATGAGCTACAGCATCAGAGCGCGACAAAATCCACCTTTTAAAATGACTGGACTCAACAAACGCTCAGGCTCAATAATCATCCATCGACTCTTCCCCCCAATTTTCAAAACCCCATGATTGGAATTTTGGCACCCAGGGAGAGCGGGTTTTTTGCACTGCTTGTTGCATCTTCTCGTCATCTTTGTCGAGTACGGGAGTGACGTTTTGGGTGGCTGTTTCAACTGCAACAGAAGATCGATCTGAAGGGTTTGTTATGCGCTGTTCAGTTTGATTTTTTGCTGCGGATGTCTCGGGTGTTGGTTGCTTGATTAATGTTGCTTCAGGCTGTGGCGTGGCAATAGTCGCCTCTGTTGTTAGTGCTTCAGGCTCGTCAACCGCCTTGACTGATGCTGCAGGTGTCACCACCGGTTGATGTTGAGATTGTTGGCGGATGCCAGCAAATAACTCTTTGATTCCCCGTGGAAAATCAGATGGCTGGGCGTTGTCGGGATAAAAATAGTCGGCAGCAGCAACCAGATTTTTTGTTTTTGGATCAATAAATTGCACATGGAGACTTCTCAGGCGCAACACTTTTTCACTTTCAACCGTCAAATCAATGCCTTCTTGGGTAAAGTAGCTAAATAGCAGGTCTGGGTTCCGGTGATCTTCGACAACCTGAAAGTCCATAGCCAGAAGCTCCGTTTGGATTGGTTCGGTTAAATTCCAGCGGTCCTGAGGCGGAGCTTGAAATTCCACGATCTGGACAGTAGACCAATCGACTGTGGGTAACATGTCAACATGCAGGCTTGAACAACCAGCTAGGATCAACAATAGAAAGAAACAAGAGGGGATGAAGAAAGTTAAATTCTTTACAGTCATTTATTATCTGTCTCCTGTAAGTCGCAGATGTAGTCGGTAGGTTGTGAAGACGTTAAGTTGTCGTTGATCATAACAAAAAACAGGGTTAAAACACCTAAAAAGAACAGTTTTATGGGTAAAAAAATTCCAGACATTTGTCCCTTTTGTTGGTAACTTCAAAATGTTAATCGGTTTTATCCACAGGAACAAAACCTGCCTGTTGATAACTGCGGAACCGATTTTATTTGTTAAGCCGATTATTGTCAGATATAAAGTGTCTAAATATTGACACATTATAGGAAATAGATTATTGTTGGCCAATATTTGTTATTTTGGTGTCAAAAATCTTACATGTTGTTCTTAGAACGGATCGAATAAGTATGGCTATAAAAAGTGGCTTTGGGGGGATGATCGGGCACTCTCCGCAGATGTTGGAGTTGTTCGAGCTTATATCATGTGTCGCCGAAGATGGTGAAAGTACAGTTTTGATCCAAGGGCAAAGTGGGACAGGGAAAGAACTGATTGCAAGAGCAATTCATGAAAAAAGCCAGCGTAACACCGCCCATTTTGTCCCTGTCAACTGTGCAGCGATTCCTGATGAGTTATTAGAGAGTGAGCTGTTTGGTTACGTGAAAGGGGCTTTTACCGGGGCGCAACAATCGAAAATTGGCCGGGTTCAGTTTGCCGATGGTGGGACTCTGTTCCTTGATGAAATCGGGGATATGAAACCTAGCTTACAGGCGAAGTTGTTACGGGTATTGCAGGAACGTGAAGTCGAACAGGTTGGTGGTGTCAAGCCAACTAAGGTTGATGTGCGCGTTATTGCAGCAACACATCAGAATCTCGAAGAGTTGGTTGCTAGTGGTCAGTTTCGCGAAGATCTCTATTACCGCCTTGCCGTGATCCCACTGATCGCTCCCCCTTTGTGTGAACGCAAGGATGATATTGTATTATTGATTGAAAGTTTTATTGAACACTTCAGTCGGCGGAAGGATGATCGACGTACAACAATTGATCCTGTGGCGATGAAAAGTTTGCTCAACTACAGTTGGCCGGGTAATGTTCGCGAGTTGGAAAATCTGATGCAGCGGTTGGTCATCTTGCATCGGGGCAAGAGGATCAGCTTAAAAGAACTACCGGAAAAATATCGTTGTGTTGCTAGTGAGGAGATCGAGCTTGCGGAGCGAAGAGAGGGGCAATCTTCACCGTCTTTGAATCCACCAGAAGCGGAATGGTCGGAGGACGGGTTGGATTTTAACAGTTTGATCAGTGAATTTGAGGATCGGTTGATTTTGCAAGCCTTAAGTCGAACAGGGGGGAATAAAAAAGAGGCGGCGCGAATGTTGAATTTGAAACGGACAACTTTGATTGAAAAGATTAAAAAGAAAAATTTGCCGATATAACAGCTTGTTGTCTAGCTGGCCTTCTTGAAGTGTTTAGCCACTTTATCTTGAATCTCATCGCCGCTGGCAGGGGTGACCAGAATATCTTTTGCCCCATATTTGACCGCACGCAGCACTGCCGAACGGGTCCATTCAGACCCCGCAAAGATAATCGGAGGTAACGGTTGTCCCGCAGATTGTAGCTTGATCGCGGCAGCGAACCCCTTCTCACCGATTTGTTCCATAATCAAGAAGATCCCCAGGATTTTGTGCTGTTGTAAGAGATCTTTGACTCCCTCTTGAAAGGTTAGTACTCGACATTCGTACTGTGCCGAAGAGAGAATCTCAACAAAAGGATCCGCGTCGTCTTTTTTATCACTGATCAATAAGACGATGGGTGTCCCGGCAGATTGTGCCGTTGGTGTTGTGGTCGTTGTCTGCGGATTGTTCTTTGCTGTGGTTTCGTTTGCTGACACACTAGGGGCGGTAGCGGAGGTAACGTCTGTCTCTGCAGTGATCGGTGCCCCTCCCCATTGTCCTGGAGCTGGTTCGTCGGTGTGAATATTCGTCGCTAAATCAGCTTGCGGATCATCCGAATTCGCTGCGGTGACAGGTTGTGAAGCAATTTCGGCGCTGGGTTGTGTTTCCAAATCAAATAGTGCAGCCGGAAAGAGGAGGAAGATTCGATTTAAATCATGACCTTCCATCTCAATGGCAAAAGACGCCAGATAATAATCAGTCTCCGGAAATGGTTGATCTGAAGCCATCTCAATTTTTGTCGGAACAAGGGTCTCTGCTGTTGTTTTGACGAAATGGAGCTTCTTGGGATAACGTTCAAGAAAGACCTGCGTCAAACTGCCAGAAAGGATGTTGGCGACTTCACCGTAGGCATCTTCCACATCACCATCGAATTGACCGGTCTCCTTCTGCTCTGCAATCTGATCTTCTGGAAGCATGATCAAGGTTCCACCCAGCGCAATAGCGTCAGGAACTTGGACGATCATGAAACCTCTCCCCTCATGATCACCTGAGACCTTCATGTCGGTCATCACTGAACTTTCGACGCAGTGATGTGAAAAGAAGTTATTCTTGCTGGTCATGACCAGCTGAATATCACTACACTTCAGAGTCTGCCCGAGCAATGCCCCAATTTCTTCACCGATTTGAGTAATAATGGCATTAAAGACAACATCAACGAGCTTTTTAGCATCGGCAAAGGGGATTTTTTTCTCTACGGGCGGAGCTGGTTCTTGGACCGGTTCAGGAGCGGTTTTTTCTACAGCAGGTTGGGCGGCAACAGGTTCGTCCTTGTGCATCGGGGCATCGGTTTCCTTCGAACTAGTTTCTGGAGTCTCTTCGAGATCAAAAATCGCAGCAGGGACGATCAGTTCCAAAAGACCCAGATCCCTGTCGCCCATTAATATATTGCAGCTGGTGACATGATAGTTGCCAGCAGGAAACGGCTGATCGCTGCCGAGATCAATTTTTGTGGGTATCAGATCTTCAACGGTTTTCTTAATGAAACGTAGATTTTTAGGGTATTTATCAACAAACGCCTGGGTGAAGACACCGGCAATAATGTTGGCCACTTCACCAAAAGCATCTTCCATCTCCCCATCGAGTTGTTCGCTTTGGGCGCTCTCCTCAATGACATCTTCGGGGAGCATGATCAGAGTACCGCCAAGGACTGCGGCGGCGGAAGTTGGGTACAAGAGATAACAATCACCAGCCCGGTCGCCTTCAATGGTCATCCGCGTCAGGGTTGATTTTTTCCGGGCAGGGTCGCTGAACAGATCAGCTTTACTGGTGATATCGAGATGGATATCCGAACAGGTCAGCTCTTGTCCAAGGAGGACGCCGATTTCTCCAGACAGGTTTCCCATCCCTGATTTACAGACGACATCAACTATAGCCCGCTGATCCAAATTAACCTCTTAACTGCTGGAAAATTAATTGAGATTATACTTCATCTCAATAAAAAATCGTCCTTGCTCAACTCTGAAAGGAATAATGAGCCTGTTACTTTTTGTTGGGGACGAAATGGTATATGATTTTCCTGAAATTGCTGTCGGTATGGCGAGTTCCAGGTCAATATTTTCTGCTGCGAATCTTTCTTTGATGCCACCCGCAGCCATATTGGCAATTTCACCCAAAGCATCCTTAACGTCGGCATTAATTTCGTCAATTTCCATGTCCAGCATCGCCCCGGAAATTGCCAAGCCAACATTTTCTGGACAATGAATCCCCAACATCCCTGAAAAGCTGCCAGTTAGGCCAATCATCGCTGAGACATGACAACCCAGAACCTGTTTTCCCTCTTCGAAAGGGGGTTCAGAAGCAATATCCATAAAAATCATAGTGCTAAATATCTCTTCGGTCGTTTCTACGATTTTTTTAGCAAATTCCACTATTTTTCCTTAGTCGGTGGTCGAAAGATTGATTAAAGACTCTTTGGGCCGATTTGTAGTTCAACGGTGAAGGTTTGATCGTTAAATGTAAAGGGGACGGCGACGGATTCAGAGTCGGTTAAGCAATCAACGGCGTACTCTTCTCCGTGGATGGCTGATGGCATAGAGATCTGCACTTTGCTCCCGCTTGGATCAAGGATGGTTTTAATACTGCCACCGAGCATATTTGCGAGTTCACCAACGGCGTCACAGACATCTTCATCGACCTCTTCAACATCCATCCCCAAAAAGGCGGTGGTGATATCTAAGGATGCTTTATTGGGTAAGTGAATTGAGAGAAGCCCTTTGACTTCACCGGCGAGGCCAATAATCCCGGAGATGCCGTTGAGTAACTTTGTGCCATCTCGCTGGAAGGGTTCGCCTGGGACAACATCAAGCATAATCATACTGGAAAAAATTTCCTGAGTGGCATTGGCAATATCTTGAGCGTATTTCATCAATGTTCCTTTAAAACGCGGTGGCCATAAGTATATGCACCACCGGAATTAAGTTTGCAACTTGGTACGAAGATCAGAGTAGTGGCCCTAATGTTTCATTAATGAGATCAGGGGTGAACGGTTTTTTGATGGCCCCTTTTGCTCCGTATGATTTTGCCTCATCAATGATGTCTGCTCCGGTTTCCGTCGATATCATGACGACAGGGATATCTTTGATGGCATCATCTTCTGCTTTGGCTTTGAGAAATTCCAGCCCGGTCATGTTCGGCATGTTGATGTCACTGAGAACGACATCAACTTTATTCGCTCCGAGTACATCTAGTGCTTCTTGACCATCTGCTGCCTCAAGGATTTGGTCAAAGTCGATTCCCGCTTGACGCAGTGAACGAGAAACAATTTTACGCATTGTGTTTGAGTCATCAACAATTAAGACTGTTTTTCCCATGTGAAATCTCCTCTAGTTATTTAATAATTGATAGTTAATTTATGACAGAATGACATTTAGTGGTTATTCAAGGCCACCAGTGAGGTCCCGGTGGCAAAAATATGGAGGGCATCCTCTTCGCTGCTCATCAGTTTCCAACTAACAGTCTGCGCATCAACTTCCGGGAGTTCACCCTCACCTAGTGCCGGTAGCCCCATTTTATATTCCTGATCATCAGCACAAAGATTGGTCAGGAACAAGCCGACAATGGTGTTAAGCAGCTCATTGAGAATATCGTTCATTTGTGTTGAGGTTATCTCATCTTCGGCGATGCCAAAGATGGTTCCAGTCAGGGTTTTTAAGCATGTTTTCGCCACGGCCAGACGAATTTCTCCCTGCACTGGATCGTTAACCTGGAGGCTATTCCAGACAACCTCATCTGCCGGGATTTCATAAGCCGGATTAAAGTGTTCCATCACTTCCATGAACGCCATGTTCTCGAAAGTTTGACTCGCTGCCTTGATCATGGCCAGGTAGAAGGGATCATGTTCTTTCATCAACATCTCCTTGATAACTTTGGTGGTTATTTGTCCAGGAATTCAGCAAGTGCATCCATCATGACGGGCGGAGAGACAGGTTTGTTCAAGACGCGGTGCGCTCCAAGTTCCAGCAATTTTGCTTCTTTTGCCGGGTTTCCCGCACTGGTAATCACAATGATCGGGAGGCCACAGAGTTTAGGGCTTGCTTTGATCCATTTGACCAACGTTTCACCATCCATGACTGGCATGTTCAGGTCGGTCAATAGCAGGTCTATATCCTGAGCCTTCGCGGCCGTCAATGCTTCTTTTCCATGTTCTGCTTCGATAATTTCAGCCTCTCCCAGACCAATAATCTGTAAGCAGCGTTTGATAAACATCCGGGCGGTGGCCGAGTCGTCCGCGATAATGATCCGTTTCATCAGTTTTTTTCTCCCGAGCTATGGAATGATCCTTCCAACTTTTCAAATTCTATATCGACATTCAACATAATAGTTGCAAGTGTTTTGGGGCCGATATCAATATAATCGGTGTATTTCCGGTCAAGTTTGTAGCGCATACTATCAGATCCCGTTCCAAATCCACCCAGCATGGCAATGTTGTCACCAAGGTGGACGGCATAAACGAGGGCGCGGAACTCTTCCTTGGCGTTTGAAGGTTCGTGGTGGTGGCGTATCACTTCTGCGAGCTCGTCAGGGAGTTGCCATGCCTTGGCAAGCTCATACCCCGCTCTGGTGTGATCAAATCCAGCCAGCTTTTCTTCGGCGTCAAGATAATCAAGATCTTCTTCAGCGGTAAGGAGTTCTATCGCATCAGTCACCGTTCCATGTAGATAGTCTGAAATAAGGGCTTTGCCGATGTCATGTAACAGTCCCGCAGTAAACGCGAGCTCCGAGTTGATATCGGCACCGCTTTGGATGACGACTTCGCGTGCGGCAATCGCTGTGCGTAGATCATGTTTCCACAACACCCCGCCCGCAGACTCATAGCCAGAGAGCTCTTTTTCAAAGACTTTACTGGAACAATCAGCGATCGCGATACTGACAACAACGCGTTCCCCTAAGTAAGAGACGGCACGGTCAATCGAGGCAATGTTGTTCACCAGACCGAACGCGGCAGAGTTAACAATTTTCAGCACCCTTGCGGTCAGGTGAGCATCGTTTCTGACCAGATTGACAATATCCATCAGATCGTGGTCGGGCTGAGACGCAACTTGGAGCAGTTGACTGGCGCTTGCCGACAGCATCGGAATCGATTGAACAATCTTCTGTAACTCTTCTTGAGTTATCTGTTTTGTCATAGTCACCTTCCTAAAGCTGCCAGTTTGGCTTTCCAGGGGAGCTGAGTGTTATTTGCCCTGCTGACACGGAAATTGAAACTGTTCGACTGTAGTTTTTCCCAAGATCCTCAGAAACAGCACCCATACCATATGACCAGAGGATTTTTTTGATCGCAAGTGCATTACGTTTACCAATCTGGAAGGTGTCATTGGTATCCATGACATTTGCTCCACCACAGAGTTTAACCACGATCCCTTTGCCACGGGGGTGACAACCAAATTTTGTCATCAGTGCTAACAGCGCTGGAACTGCAGTGTCGGCAAAATAGCCTGGTTTTTCAGTTGCTTTGGCTTTATTTATTGATGAATCGGGGAGGGCGACATGAGCCATACCAACCGTGCGGGTTTTCGGATCGAGAAAAATGACAGAAACACAGGATCCTAATGCAAAGGTTTTTACATCATCGCCGGGAGTATTTGACGCGCCGTAATCGCCGACGCCAAGAACAATTTGTCCCATTTATTTTTTCTCCGTAATCAGACTCAACAGGGTCGTTGATATTTTCTCCAGAGGAACCAACCGCTCTGCACCACCCTTTTCAAAGGCGACTTTAGGCATCCCAAAGACCACTGACGAGGCTTCATCCTGAGCGATACAGCGAGAGCCTGCTTGTCTCATTGCCAACATTCCAGCCGCACCATCCTGTCCCATACCGGTCAGCATGGCAGCGACCGCATTGGCACCGACGTGCTTAGCGACAGAATGCATCATGACATCGACCGAGGGGCAATGGCCGCTCACTTTTTCTTCGCCGCCAAGAGCTATTTGATAAAATCCACCTGAGCGAATAACCTGCATCTGTTTTCCACCGGGCGCTATGAGAATCAATCCTGTTCGCACCCGATCACCATGCTCGGCCTCTTTAACCTGCATCTGGCAAAGCTGATTCAAACGATCAGAAAACATTTTCGTGAAGCCAGCAGGCATATGCTGGACAATCACGGTTCCTGGGGTGTTTGCTGGGAAAGTTTCGATTACCCGGCGGATAGCTTCTGTCCCCCCGGTTGATGCGCCGATGGCGATGACCTTATCGGTTGATTCAGCGAGTGATGATGTTGTCGTATTGGTCGCAGCGGTGAGGGGTCTTTTCCCTTTCCAATGAGAAACATTGGCAGTCGAAGCAATTTTCACCTTGGAGCGTAATTCCATTAACATGCCATTCAAGCCGGTTGCGACATTGCTGGTTGGTTTGGCGACAAAGTCAACAGCACCCGCTTCTAGAGCTTCCATGGTGATCTGTTTGCCTCTTTGTGTCAAAGAGCTGACCATGACAATTGGGATCGGATATTGCGGCATCAATTTGCGCAGGAAAGCCACCCCGTCCATCCGCGGCATCTCAACATCGAGCGTTAATACGTCAGGTTGTAACTCGAGGATTTTATCTCTGGCAATATAGGGATCGGGTGCGGTCCCCACCACTTCTATTCCCGGATCAGCAGAGAGTCCCTGGCAGAGAATACTCCTGACTAAAGCAGAATCATCCACCACAAGAACACGAATAGCCCGTGCCATCAGAGTTCTCCCTTCTGGTAGAGTGCGGGTTTTAAATAATTATAGCGGGTTTGAGTTCGGCCCAAGGTTTCTGAATGACCGATGAAAAGGTATCCGCCAGGTTCAGTATGTTGGTGATAGCGACTGACCAGGGCTTCACGGGTCGGCTGATCAAAGTAGATCATGACGTTGCGGCAAAAAATCATCTGGAACGGCTTTTTGAATGGGAAAGTGGTGTTCATCAGATTGAAGCGTCTGAAAGTTGCCTCTTTTTTAACTTTGTCGCAAACAGCCATTTCTCCTTGACCTGCAGGGATGAAATATTTTCTCCGTAGCTGTTCCGGCAGTTGCATCACCCGATCCATCGCATAAGTGCCGCGGCGGGCAACGGTTAGGGCCCGGTCGGAGATATCGGTTGCCAAAATCCCGGCATCCCAGGAGCTGTAGTCTGCCCCTAAATATTCCATCATCAACATCAGCAGAGTGTAAGGTTCTTCGCCACTTGAACAACCGGCACACCAGATACGCAGGTCTTTACGGTGTTGTTTTTTAAGTCGCTCAATGACTGCGGGTAAGGCTGTCTCAGAGAAGTAATCAAAGTGATCTTTTTCGCGATTGAAGTAGGTGTGATTAGTCGAGATCAGGTCAACCAGTTCGCTGAGTCCCGCCTCGGTTTTGTCTTGGTCAAGGTATTCGAAATATGCGGAGAACGATGGCAGGTTGAGACGCCGCATTAACTTTTGTAGCCGGCCAACCAGCAGCGAGCGTTTCTGTTCGGTAAGATTAATCCCGAAACGCTGATAAATCAGATCTCTGAGCCGGGTAAATTCCAGGTCGGAGATAGCCATAAGGCTATTGTTTTGATGCTGTTGGCCAGTAGACAAGGTCATTTTTTAGTAACTTTCTACCTATTCTTCACTCGTTTCAACTAATTCCTGCATCTCCCCGCTGAAAAGCAGCTTGTGAACATCGAGGAGAATTTTGACGTCATTGTTGATTTTTCCCATTCCCTGGATGTAGCTATCACCATGATTTTTACTGGTTCTTGGCGCTGGTTCCACATTTTTTTCAGGGATATCTGCGACTTCACTGACCTCATCAACAACAAGGCCAACTTCGGTGCTATCAATGTTGACCACGATAATGCAGGTACGATCATCATAGTCCCGGTTTTTAATCCCGAAACGTGCACGAACATCCATAATCGGGACAACTTTACCACGGAGATTGATCACTCCACGGATAAACGCCGGCATGTCCGGGACATCGGTGATATTTTGAATGCCGATGATCTCGATAACATACTGGATCTCAATACCGTAATCTTCACCAGCAAGATGGAAGGTCAGATACTTATCTTTTTGAGTATCTTCATTTTCAATATTGGTCATGGTTGTGTTTTCAGCCACGTGATCCTCCTTTATATAGCGTCTCTGGTATTTTCGTATTTATTTTTTTTGTTTTCTGCCGAGTCGACCAGGGTGCCGACGTCAAGGATTAAGCAAACTCCACCATCACCGAGGATGGTACATCCTGAGACCCCAGGGACGTTGCCAATAAAGTCAGATAGACCTTTAATAACCGTTTGTTGTTGGCCGAGGATTTCATCAATGAAGAGACAGAAGCGCGTTTCCTGATATTCCAGAACAATGAGAATGCCGTCTGAAAGATTTTTTGAGTCAGGTGTCTTGCCGAGAATGTCATGCAGCCGTACAATCGGCAGGAAATTATCTCGAACCTTAGCCAGTTCGTCACCGTCTGGGGTTATCGTGATCTGATTCATCTCTGGGCGGAATGCTTCGAGCATGGATAAGGTTGGAACAATACAGGTAGCGGTTCCGACGCGGACGATCATGCCGTCAATAATGGCGAGTGTCAGCGGAATCCGTAAGACGATTTTACTCCCCTGACCGGGGGTGCTACTGACATCGATTTTGCCTTTGATCTTTTCCAGATTTTTCTTCACCACATCCATGCCGACACCACGGCCAGAAATATCGGTGATCTGTGCCGCGGTAGAAAACCCCGGAGCAAAAATCAGGTTATTGATCTGTTTGTCGGTCATGTCTGAGCCATCACCCTCAATCAGCCCCTTGCTGATGGCTTTTTCGAGAATTTTCTCCTTGTTTAAGCCGCGACCGTCATCTTCGATCGTGACCCAGACTTCACCTTCTTCATGCCGGGCCGAAAGCTTAACGGTCCCTTTTTCACTTTTTCCCGCGGCTAAACGTTCATCTGGAGGTTCAAGTCCATGGTCAAGCGAATTTCGCAGCAGGTGGACCAAGGGATCGGTAATGGTTTCAATGACGGTTTTATCCATCTCGGTATCTTCACCGATCAGCACCAGGTCGACTTTTTTCCCTGCTTTGACCGAAATATCATGGACCAGACGAATCATGCGACGAAACAATCCAGAGACGGGGATCATCCGAATGGTCATGGCCATTTCCTGGAGTTCCCGCACCAGTTTCGACATGTGTTGGCCGGCTTTACCAAAGTTTTCTAATTCCAAACCTTTCAGGTCCGGGTTGTGAATTAACATATTTTCAGCGATGACCAGCTCACCTATGAGGTTGATCAGGCTGTCCAGTTTTCCGAGTTCAACCCTTATATCCTGACGTTTTGCGGGAGTTTTCGTCCGCGAAGCAGGCTTGGCAGTCGCCTTGGTCTGTTCAATCTTATGCTGCTGTTTTTGTAGTGCTGAATTGACTTGCTCCGCTGATGCTGTTCCTTGTTCGACCAGAATCTCTCCAACAGGTTTTTTCTGTGTTTCCACTGCGTGAAAAATGGCGTCTTGCTGGACCCCTTCTTCAACAAGATAATCGCCCAGTAATGGTGCAATGAGGGTTTGTAGGTCATTTAAATGATCGTCCAGATTCTCTATCTCTTCTCCTTTGTTATCAGCAATATTGTTGACTGCTCTTTGCAGGATATCAAGGGAGGCCAGGAGTTGATCGGCAGGGTTTTCGACAGCGAGTTTTGAGCCCGATTTGACCCGGTCTAGAATGTTCTCCATCTGATGGCTGAGTTTTTCAATATCTGAAAATCCGAAAAAACCACAATTGCCTTTGAAGCTATGGATATTGCGAAAGATTTCACCGATAGAATCATTGTTTTCGGGATGCTCTCCCCAGGCGAGTAGACCTTGTTCAGTACTTTGTAGCAGTTCATTGCCTTCCTGGACAAAGCTCAACCGCATCTCATCGGTAATTTCTATGCCTGGAAAATCGTCAGTCAGTTGTTCTGCATCGCTCTGTGGTGCTGGCGAATGAGCGTCCGGGGCCGGTTCTACTTGTGGTTCTTCTTGATCGGTCGCAACTTCAATGGCCTGATGGAGCTGCTCTGATATTGCATCAGCAGGGGCAACCATGGCGTCATCGTTGTAGTCGCTTTCAACCATGTCGAGAGCTTCTTTGGCGAAGTCACAAGCGGCGCACAGCAGAGTGACATGGTTGGGAACCAGTTCAACCTCACCGTTGCGAATCAAGTCCAGCAGGTTTTCAGCCGCATGGGCCACCCGGGTCATATGATCAAACTCCAGAAAGCCCGCACTTCCCTTCATTGAATGGAACAGACGGAAGATTGCATTGAGAATTTCAGAGTCGCTATTTTGACCCAATTCAATGATCGCCGGTTCAAGCTGTTCAATCATGTCACGGCTTTCGGTTGCAAATTCCTGAATGATTTCAATCTGGTCGTCGTCGAGGGGGATACTCATCACTGATCCTCAAAATGATAATTAGTTAGCGATCTGACTTATCTTGAAAATTAAAATTAATTATATAAAACAAACAAATAAAAACAAAGGGAAAAATAGTTTTTGCTGAATTTATATCTTTGCTTGAATGCAGGCAATTGTGCCCCTATAGATTGTTCGATGCGCAATCTATAGGGGCACTTGTTCGACTTAACTATTTTAAATACTCGCCATAGCCGTCGCGATCCTGTTTCTCAATATGGTTGATGAGCCAATCCTTGAGGAAGTTGTAAATGTCGGCTGGCGGGAGTCGTTCACCCGACTTGAGTTTGTTGGCATAGACGCCGACTTTTTCAACGAAAGACTTGTGGATTTGCTGATGAGCTTCGAAATCTGGGTAGTTGTATTTGCGCATCACATCTTCTTCGGCCCGGAAGTGAGTGACCGTATAGTCAACCAGTTCATCAACGACTTCTGCCAAGACCATCCGGTCGCCACCATCTCTCATGCATTGAAACAATTGGTTGATCAAATCAACCAGCCGCCGATGTTGTTTGTCCATCAATGCAACTCCAGTGTTGTACTCATCCTTCCATTGAAACATCTTTTCGCTACTCTGTTTCGGTATTGCTGGAGTGGACATATCGCTCCACCCATTTGTCTGGGGTTGTGACGGAAGTGCTTGCTGAGATATCACCGCTTGAGAATAGCTCTGATTGAAGTCCCCTTTGAGTTTGAAGCGGCTGAGTTGATGTTTTAATTCCGCGGCCTGACTGGAAAGCTCTTCGCTGGTCGCGGCACTCTCTTCTGCATTGGCTGTATTCTGCTGGATGACTTGGTCGATCTGTTGCATCCCGATGTTAACCTGAGAGATCCCTTGCGCTTGTTCGTGGCTGGAAGCGGCAATTTCTTCAACGAGAGTCGAAACCTTACCGATCGAACCGACAATCTCATCGAGCGCCGCAGCCGTACGTTCGGCTATGTGTGTACCGTTGCTGGCCTTTTGAATTGAACCTTCGATCAGCTCCGCTGTCTCTGAGGCGGCTTTTGCACTCCTTGCGGCCAGGTTGCGGACTTCTTCAGCGACCACCGCGAACCCTTTCCCGTGCTGTCCTGCACGGGCAGCTTCAACGGCGGCATTGAGGGCAAGTAAATTGGTCTGGAAGGCAATTTCATCAATCACTTTTATGATTTTGCCAATATCCTGTCCAGCGGCATTGATCTCAGCCATAGCCTTGATCATTTCGGCCATCCGCTCGCTTCCGGTATTGGCAGAGGCGCTGGCACTGGTTGATAGTTGATCGGCTTGTTGGGCATTTTCTGTGCTGGTGTTAGTTTGGTTGCCGATTTCGTTCATAGAGCTACTGATCTGTTCAACTGATGCAGCTGATTGTGCCGCCCCATCAGAGAGGCTCTGCGCTGACTCACTGACCTGGGAACTGCCGGAATCAATCTGTTCGCTGGCATTGAGGATCTGCATCATGATTTGGTTAAGGTCGTCCCCCAGCTTTTTCAAGCTGCCACGGATCTGATCCTGCTCATCGCGGGGGTTGATCTCAAAGGTGAGATCACCATTTGAGAGTCGCTGGAGGGAAGAAACAACTTCGTTTTGCAATGATTCTGCAAAATTATCCATCGTTTGTGCCATCTGACCAATTTCATCTTTGCGCGCCATATGCAAGCGCGTATCGAGATGACCCATTTCGAGATCTTCAAGCATGGTCATGGCTTTTTTCATTGGTGTCGTTAGTGAACGGCTGATCAGGAACGCCAGAATCATCCCAATGAGAAGGGCGATGACACCGATGACAATCGTCCCGTTCCGGGTTTTTTCAGCCGTGTTGATCATCGCCTGGTCAGAAATGATGTTGGCGTCGGCAATTTCTGCAAGCTTGGTCAGATGTTGTTTTAATTGTTTTAATGCTGTAGCTGTTTCGGTGTGATAGATCTTCTTGGCCAGTGTTTGGCCTTCAAGATCTTTAACCGCCATTCTCTGCATGGTACGCAACAGATAACGGACTTCAGACGCGGTGGGGATAATTTCGTATTCATAGAGGCGCTGTACTTCCTCAGGATTTGCTGCTGCCAGGGCGGCATTCATATCGACAACGACATGATGGAGCTTATTGTGTGGCTCGACAATGTCGTTTAATAACTCGGCAAATTCGGGGCTGATCCGGCTGGCTCGTTTCGCTTGTTCGGTCCCAAGGAATTTTCCCAGGGCGCAATTTGTGGGATCTTTTTCGGCCATAATTTTGCCGTGCTTGGCAAGCAGGGCATTTTGAACGGCACTGACCCAGACGTTATGCTTTGTTTCGATGCTGCTTAAAACTTCGGGTAAGTCGGGGTCTGCCGGTTTGTAAGCGTCCTTGATTTTTTTCCCGGAGAGGTGCATTTGACTGTGTGGTTTTTCCAGTGCTGTAAATTCTGATTTCAGTTCAGGAAGTAATGCTTCGGCCTTTTTTCTTGGTTCACCGTAGAGCCAGAGACCCAGACTGCATTTTTTGGGATCAAACTGCACATTGAGTTCGTTAATAGTGGGATCTTCAATAAAATTTCTAACTTTCGAGTCCCAGGCATCATGTTTGATTTCCAACTGCAACAAGTCACTTCTTAATTTGTTACCATCGGCGGCTGAGATACCATTTTTGACTGTTAGGGATAGCCCTAGAGCAGCCCAGATAACGGTTGCAACGAGGAGCAGAAGAACCGATCCTGAAAGCAGTAACATCTTGGTCCCAATTTTAAAATTATCGAACATGTCTATTCCTCATCTACGAGTTGAAAGCGTAAAAAAACCGTTTGAAACTTTTAACATAAAACAAAATCAATGTTCAAGATCTTATTGGTGCTTTTAAATGTCAGCCAAAAAAAAGCGGAAGGGAACAATCCCCTTCCGCTGGTTTCAATGTGGTCACGCAGACTGTTTTACCAACTACGACTATCTGGTAACTGTGGTTGCAGGTTGCTGGAGTAGTTTGCGTTTGCTGAATTTTTTAGGACAAAGCGGCTCAGTTGACTTTTAAGTTCAGCTGCTTGACTGGAGAGTTCTTCGCTGGTGGCGGCACTCTCTTCGGCGCTGGCGGTATTTTGCTGGATAACTTTGTCAATTTGTTGCAGACCGATATTGACCTGTGAAATCCCTTGGGCCTGTTCACTACTCGCGGCAGCAATCTCAGCAATCAGATCTGTGACTTTGCCAATCGAGCCAACGATTTCTTCAAGGGCTTCACCCGTTCGTTCGGCAATTTCAGTCCCTTTGCTGGTTTTTTCGACTGAACCTTCAATCAGTTCTGCCGTTTCAGAGGCTGCTTTAGCACTTCGGGCGGCCAAATTACGGACCTCTTCGGCGACAACAGCAAATCCTTTACCGTGTTGACCCGCTCTCGCAGCTTCAACTGCAGCGTTTAGGGCCAGCAAGTTCGTCTGGAATGCGATTTCATCAATGACCTTGATGATTTTGCTGATATTTTGCCCGGCAATATTAATCTCACTCATCGCGGCGATCATTTCAGTCATCCGTGCGCTGCCAGTGTTCGCTGCGTCACGTGCTGAGGCTGAAAGATGATTGGCTTCTTGAGCATGCTCCGCGCTGGTATTCGTCTGATTACCAATCTCTTGCAGGGAACTGCCAATTTCTTCCACAGATGCTGCCGATTGTGCTGCGCCGTCAGAGAGAAGTTGAGATGAATCGCTGACTTGTGTGCTGCCACTGTCAATTTGCTGTCCGGCAACCTGAAGATCGGCAATCATTCTATTGAGGTCTTCACCCAGCTTTTTTATGGCATGACGCAGAGTATCTTGTTCATCGCGAGGATTAACCGTAAAGGTCAGGTCGCCGTTGGCGAGTTGTTGCAGCGGCCCAACGACCTCTGTTTGCAAACTTTCTGCAAGGTCATCAAGGGTACGGGCTGTTTCACCGAGTTCATCCTGTTGCTGCATCTCGAGCCGTTTTGTCAAATGCCCCTGACCAATCTCAGTGAGAAAGGTTTTAATTTTAGTCAGCGGGGTGATGATGAGTCTACGTAACATGAAGAATAGCGCCAGGAAGGTGATGATGATACTGATCAATCCCATCGCCAGATTACTGATCATACTCTTGCTGTTGGCTGCGGCGAGGGCGCTGTGTTGAAGCGCTTTCTCCTGGTTGAGATCGGCGAGGCTGAAGTCAACATACAAGACCCCGGCGAGACTGCCAAGTTCGACATCCTCATGACATTCCATACATTTTTCTTCGTACATATGGGCATTGGCGACAAAGAATGAGTTTTCAGATTCTTTTTCAATGTTGATTTTTTCGTGACTGTTGGTAATGTTTATTTGTTCAGGCGTTTGTCCCAGTCGTCCCTTTTGGCTTGAATAGGTTATTGTCCCGGATGGATCGACTAAGCCGACTTCAAGAACACCGGGGACAGCACCCAGACCCGTGAGGAGTTCATCAAAAACGTCCATCTCACCACGTTCGAGTGATCCCTCTGTACCGATCTCTAAACTGGAAAAGATACTGCGAGCCTGTGTCAGGGCACTTGAATGTAGAGAGTTGAGAGAATGTTCTTGTTGTTCATGGAGCAGGTTTCTCGATTGAATTGCGGCAACCGTAAAGCTGATACCAAGAATAATCACAAGAATTAAGATAAGGGCCCCGCCGATTTTACTTTGGATGCTGCTCAATTTCATGGTTACCTCTTCAAAAAGGAAATATACGTCGTTGAATATTAATCCAAGATGAGTGTTAGCAGGCATCCTAGCAAACAAGAAAAATCATTGCAACTATTTAATATGAGTCACTTAATTTAAAGATATAAATATATTGAGAGCGTAATTAATGTGTTTTTACTTTTTTGCGAAAGTTTCTTTTCCTTGGTCGTTTTGATGTTTTGGGGATGGTTGCAGAGGTTGTCATGGCCGTATGCCAGCTTTCAGCCAGTGGCATCAGCTCAGGTCGAACTTGTGACCAAAGAGAAAAAAGTTCTAGCGCTTTGGGGGTGAGGGGGTGTTGCAAGAAACGGTTTTCGGCTCGGAAGCCACGACCTCGGGCGAGACGAAAACAGCCGATTAGCAGCTCGCGAGCTTGATGACGAATACCACTGGCGATACTGAAATAACGGCAATGGGGGGTGATAATCTCATTTGCCTGACGCAAGGCATCGCCCATATTGTTTTTTTGTGCTGGAGAAAAACTGTCCATATACAGACGCAGGTAGAGGGCAGCGATGGCAAAACTCTCTTCAATGGGAATTCCTGCGGCGGTTCTTTGATCAAGTTTTGCCAACAGGGCAATTCCCTCATCAGTCCCTGGATAGCCAGCCAAAAGGTGGGGAAGCATATTTAATTCACGACATTGTTTCAAGACCGGGCCAGCAATGTTGTGGCGAAATAGCTCAATAATTTCTTCGCGAACTCGAGCCGGTGCCGCTGTTGCCAACAGTTCTTTGTGCTGCTCGATCGCTTGATAGGTGTTGTTTTCAAGGGTAAAGCCGAGACGAACAGAAAATTCGATCGCCCGCAGCATCCGCACCGGATCTTCGACAAAACGAACTTGTGGATCACCAATCACTCGCAGTCGCTTTTCTTCCAGATCCTTTAGGCCACCAAGGAAGTCAATGACAGAAAAATCGGCAATATTATAAAACAGGGCGTTGATTGTAAAATCTCGCCGCGCTGCGTCCTCTTCGGGAGAACCAAAAACATTCTGGACAAAATGAAAATGCTCTTCTTCGTTGTCAGGGAGTTCAGAGGGTTCAGGTTGCCGGCGAAAGGTTGCAACTTCAATCAGCTTGTTGCCGGCGAAACGGATGTGTGCCAGACGGAAGCGCCGCCCTACCAGAAAGCAATTGCGGAACAGTTTGCGCACCTGACTGGGGGTGGCATCGGTACCTATGTCAAAATCTTTGGGTTGGCGGCCAAGCAGTAAGTCACGGACGCTGCCACCAACCAGATACGCCTTGTATCCATGTCGATGCAGGCGGTTAAGAACCTTGAGGCTGTCTGTGTCAATCTGTTTTCTGGAGATACAATGTTGACTGCGAGGGATGATCGTTGCTGTATTTTTGTCCATGATGACTCGTAACAATGAGGTTAAAATCAGCAGGACTATAGCAGGTTATGCATAGTCAATGAAGAATTTTTCCTGTAGTCTTACTCTCTTGCTGAGAGGATTATGAACATGGAAGTTGAATACAACCTCATAGTTATCCTGGGTGCAACTGCTGGAGGGAAAACAGGTCTGGCAGTTAAAGCGGCAACCCGGTTTGGCGGGGAGATTATTTCTGCGGACTCGCGTCAGGTCTATCGCGGGATGGATCTGGGGACAGGGAAAGATCTGCAGGAATATGGAGCGATTCCGTATCACCTGATTGATATTGCTGAGCCAGGGAGTGAATATAATGTATTCCAGTTTCAACGGGATTGCTTTGCTTGTATTGAAGCCCTTTGGCAACGGCAAAGATTGCCGATTGTCTGTGGTGGAACCGGGATGTATCTGGACGCAGTTCTGAGAGGTTACCGTATGGTTGCTGTGCCCCCGAATCCACAATTGCGGGAAGAGTTGGCACCTTTCAGTGATGATGTGCTGCGGGAAAAATTATTAAAACTCAAACCGGAACAACATAATCGGACCAATCTGGTGGAACGAGAACGACTTATCCGGGCCATAGAGATAGCTCTCGGTGAGCGATCTGTCACCAAAGAGCTGCCTGCTCCACCTGAAATCTCTCCCCTGATATTTGGCATTAAGTGGCCGCGCGACATTCTCCGTAAGCGGATTGCGATCCGCTTAACTGAGCGCTTTGATGCTGGAATGATCGATGAAGTTCAGCAACTGCATGATTCTGGTGTGCCTTGGGAAAAACTGGAGTTCTATGGTCTGGAATACCGCCTGATTGCTCAATACCTGCAAGGGAAAATCAATCGTAACGACATGGGGCAAAAGTTGCGCAGCGCCATCGGGCAGTTTGCCAAGCGGCAAGATACTTTCTTTCGGCGTATGGAGAAGAATGGAGTTAATATTTGTTGGCTGGATGGGGAGGGGGATGTTTTTACGGAGTTGTGTGAGAAAATAGGTCAGTCGTTGATGTGAAGCATCCGTCGCGGAGTTGTGGTTTCATACCACGAACTTTCAGGTCAATATCTTTGCTACTGCAATAGGATTTTTTTGAAGAGACAGCTGCTAAAATACCTGAGGACTCGTGCTTCGATTTCTCCATGGAAGATCGCTGGAACGAACCGGACCGACTTTGCGGCTGCGGTTGTTATCCCGGCGTTAGGGGAGCGAGATAGTCTCCCGGCAACGCTTGAGAGCCTTTGTCTGAACCCTGTCGACTCTCTTGCACCCACCCTGGTGGTTGTGGTTGTCAACAATCGTGTCGATGTTGCTGCGGGGTTGTTGGCTGAAAATCAGATGACTCTCGATTGGCTACAATCAGATCCTTACCCACAACTCAATCTTGGCTGGATTGATGCCAGCTCGACAGGGCTGGAAATCTCCGACAAGGATGGTGTTGGCTTAGCGCGAAAAATTGGTTTTGATGCCAGCTTGCAGCGATTTGACTGGAGAACTGAGCCGTTACTGATATCGTTGGATGCTGATACTGTGGTTGAGAAAAATTATCTAGCGACGATTTTTGCCCATTTTGTCACGTCTAAGGCCGGGGGGGGAGTGATCCCTTTTCGTCATAGCAGCGGATCAGCCCCAGTTCAAGAACAAGCCATCCGTCACTACGAACTCTATCTGCGGAGTTATCTGTTCGGTTTACAGTTGGCCGGTTCCCCTTACGCATACCACAGCATCGGCAGTGCCTTTGCCTGTTCGGCGACTGCGTATGTGAAGGCGGGAGGGATGAATCGCCGCTGCGGTGGCGAAGATTTCTATTTTCTCCAACAGTTGGCTAAGACCTCCCAGGTTCAGATGGTGCATGGAACCGTCGTTCATCCCTCCCCCCGTTTTTCAGAGCGGGTCCCTTTCGGAACCGGAAAAGTGGTTCAGGAACAGGTTGAAGGGGGAGGGGATCTTTTCCATTTTGTCCCGGTTCGGGGGTTTCGGGTCCTCAAGGAATGGTTGGCGCTGATTACAGGTCATCTCAATGAAAGCGCAGAGCAAATCATGGCGAATGCTTTGTTGCTATCGCCTGCGTTACACCAATTTTTGGCAGAGTTGAATTTTGCTCAGGTGTGGATGAAGTTGCAAAAAAATCATCCCTCATCAAAGCAGAGATTGAAAGCCTTTCATGACTGGTTTGACGCTTTGCGAACCCGACAGCTTTTAACCCGCATCGAGAGCGATTCGGTGGCCTCAATTGCAGAGGAGATTGAGCAACTGATGATTTGGGGTGGATACCCTGGACTTGAAGATGAAGATGGTCAGTTGATGGTGTTGGAGAGGTTGCAGGGTGGAATATGAATATCACGATCTGGCAGGATGATTTGATGCCAATGTCCCGGCCTTAGACATGCTCATTAACAGACAGGTCTAAGGTCGGGAAACAATACTAAAGAAGAGTGACCCAGTTATGGTTGTCTGGTTCCTTGCCATATTGAATTGCTGTTAATTTATGATAGAGTTCCATGGTAAGTTTTCCAGGTTGGCCATCTCCTAATTGAACACAGGTGTCTTTATAGCAGAAGGAACCAACTGGGGAGATAACCACTGCGGTTCCCGTCCCAAAGGCTTCTTGCAGACGACCGTTATTGGCCCCTTCAATAATTTCATCGACACTTAAAGCCCGTTCCTCAACTTCGTAACCCATCTCTTTGAGCAAGGTTAATGCTGAGCGTCGGGTGATGCCGTCCAATACGGTACCATGTAATGGTGAGGTGACGATTTTTCCATCATAGAGGAAGAGCATGTTCATGCTGCCAACCTCTTCGACAAAGCGTTTTTCCTTGGCATCCAGCCAGAGCACCTGATCGTAGCCCTTTTCTGCGGCCTCCTTGGCGGCGTAAAGACTAGCAGCATAGTTACCACCGGTTTTGGCTTCACCGGTTCCCCCTTCAGTGGCACGGACATAAAAATCGGAGATCCAGATTTTGACCGGTGCGATTCCCCCTTTGTAATAAGGACCGACGGGGCTGAGAATAACATAGCAAAGGTATTGGTTGGCTGGGCGGACCCCAAGCATTGGTTCTGTCGCAATCATCGTGGGACGAATATAGAGGCTGGTCCCTTCGCTGTGAGGAACCCAGTCTGCTTCCATCCGGATCAGTTTCAGAATTGCATCCAAAAAGAATTTTTCATCGACTTTTGGCATACACATCCGCTCGGCACTGCGGTTAAAGCGGGTGATATTATCCGCTGGGCGGAACATGGAGAGGGTGCCATCAGCGCGACGGAAAACCTTCATCCCTTCAAAAATTTCTTGAGAATAGTGAAATACCATAGCCGCAGGGTCAAGAGAGAGAGGCCCGTAAGGTTGTATTCGTGCAGAATGCCAACCTTTGCCGCTATCATATTCCATGATCAGCATGCGATCGCTATATTGTCTTCCAAAAGCTAGTTTGTCTTCATCTTTGTATTTTTCTTTGGGTGCAGTGAGAGGTATGATTTGGATGTCCATAATGTTTGCTCCGACAATAGAAATTAGGTAGGTATTTTTTTTATCACAGCAGCGTCGATGCTGCAAGAATATCTCTTTGTTACGCTTTTTTTGGTGAACTTTTTTAACTATTGTTGGCAACTAGATAACGCGTTAGAATGCAGGCTGTAAGGGGGGAATATTTATGGCCCCTTTTACGCGGAGAACTGTAGGTGATGAAAACAAGCGAATTAACGTCTGGCCTATACACCTTTTGCCGTGACCTCCCCGCAGTCAGAGATATTCACACAGAACCTTTTCCTGAATTGTTCGTCAGAAATCAGCTGTTTTACGCATCCTTGGTAAATTCCATCGGACCCTTGGGATTGTCGTTAAGAAATGTAAACAAAGGAACTTGATATGCCAACAAAAGAAGATGTCATTCAACATGTCATCGAAGCCGGTTCTTTGCCGACCCTCTCAACTGTTGCGTCGACACTGATTAATATCACCGGCAAGGAAGAGACAACCATCTATGACATCTCCAAGTTGATTGCCCAGGATGTTTCGCTGTCGACGAAGATTTTGAAGGTGGTGAACTCATCATTTTATAACTTTCCAAACGAAGTCGGGACCATCCAGCAAGCCGTAGCCATTCTTGGCACCAATGCCGTACGCAGTTTGGTGTTATCGTTCTCATTTTTGAATATGGAGCGTCCCAAGCATGGCGTAGGGTTTAATTATGGCCGTTTCTGGGAAGAATCTCTTGCTGCGGCCGTTGCTTCCAAGCTGATTATGGCCAAGGTCTCCGATCAGGATCCGGAAGAGGCCTTTACTGTCAGTTTGTTGCAAAACCTGGGCAAACTGATCCTTGCCTGTGCTTATGGTGATACCTATGATCAATTATTGGAAGAGGCCGCCGGCAGTGAAAAGCGTCTGCTGGAACTGGAAGATGAACGGCTCGGTGCTAACCACGCCTATATTGGTGGAGAGGCGGCGAAGCGGTGGAATTTTCCGGAGAGTTTAGCGGTTCCCATTATCTACCACCATGACCCTGACAGTTATACAGGTGATAATGCTCAGTTAAAAACAGTAATCAAGGTGGTGCATCTGGCAGCTTTACTGGCCAATATTATGTACTCCGGTCACCCCATTGATTATCACGCCCCGTTTCGGGAACGCGCTCAGAAGATGTTTAAGCTGGATACCGCCAGCATCGATGAAATTCTTGAACAAGCCAACGGCGACGTTGCCAAGGCCGCTCAATACTTCGGCTTGAATATTGAGGGGACAGCTTCTATCCCTGAGATTCTCCAACAGGCCAATATTGAGCTAAGTTTGCTCAACATGAGCTACGAACAGATGAACCGGGAATTAGTGCAATCGAAGGTCCAGCTGGAAAAGTTGACAACTGAATTGGAAGAGAAGAATACTTACCTTGAAGGGATTGCCAACCTGGATGGGCTGACGATGATTTATAATCACCGTTTTTTTCAAGAGTCACTTGATAGGGAGATCAGCAGGACAATCCGGCAGGAGAACGAGATGAGTCTGATCATGGCGGATATTGATAATTTTAAAAAGTTCAATGATTTTCATGGTCATCAAGCCGGCGACTATGTGCTCCGGGAAGTTGCGAGTCTCTGCAGCGGAGTCATCAGAGAATACGACTTAATTGCCCGCTATGGTGGAGAAGAGTTTGTCTTTATCCTCCCAGAAACGAGTCAGGAAGATGCTCTGCTGGTTGCTGAAAAGATCCGCTGTGCCGTAGAACAACACCCCTTTCGTTACGAGGGGGATGATTACCGGGTCACCTGCAGCTTTGGGGTCTCAGTTTTTTCTGGAACCGGGAAGCTAATGAAGAAGACTGAACTGATTGAGCAGGCTGATAAAGCAATGTACTCAGCGAAGAAAAAAGGACGCAACCGGGTTGAAGCCTTTGTGGAAAAGACCGGTTGGTTCGGGAAATCAAAGTAGACTTATTTGGTATTATATTTGATAATATGGTCTGAATTAGCCATCAGCCCTTCAGTGAAAAAAACTGTTAACGGAGAGGCGCAAAGGTGGAGAGATAGAGAGGAAAAACACAATCTTAAGCATAGCCACCATTCACCAAGACGATCAAAGTCAAAAGCATTTATAAGGGGTTAAACCCAATTTTTTTGGTTTTCCTGGAGTTCTTGGAGCCTTGCTGTCTCATTTCTAAGTTTGTCTTTTCGCTGCAACTCTCCTTCTCGGCGCCTCTCCATTAAAGATGTTTTTGGTATTTTTTTAAAAAAAGGAAATGACTCATGTTTGATCAAAGTATCATCACAAAGCTCCAGCAGATCAGCGGTAAGGACCAGGTTTTAACAGATAAGGCCGACTTGATCTGTTATTCATACGATGCGACTCAGAAACAGTATCTTCCTGATGTCGTTGTCCATCCCGGCAGCGCCGAAGAGATCAGCCAAATCATGAAACTGGCGAGTGAAAATAAAATTCCAGTTTTTCCGCGTGGTGCTGGAACGGGGTTCACCGGTGGCAGTGTCCCTACCGCGGGGGGGATTGTTCTGGGGCTGACACGGCTGGATAAGATCTTGGATATCGATGAAGAGAACCTTGTCGCGACTATCGAGCCGGGAGTTGTGACCGCTGAATTTCAAAAAACTGTCGAGAAGGTCGGGCTTTTTTATCCCCCTGATCCAGCGTCATTGAAGGTCTCCACCATGGGCGGAAATGTGGCTGAATGTGCTGGCGGACCTCGCTGCGTTAAGTACGGGGTGACCAAAGATTATATTATCGGTCTGGAAATTGTTACTCCGACTGGTGATGTGATCAAGACTGGCGGTCCAACTATGAAAGGTGTGGTCGGTTACGATCTGACAAAATTGATCTGCGGAAGTGAAGGGACTCTGGCGATTATTACCGAGATAGTTGTCAAGCTTTTACCGAAACCGGAGGCGAAGAAAACCATGCTGGTGTTGTTTGACTCCATCGATGGTGCCGCACAAGCGGTCTCCGCAATTATCCGTGGGAAGATTATCCCGACGACCTTGGAATTTCTGGATGCGCGGACTCTCGATTGTATTCGTCAGGCGACCGATCTGGATGTTCCCGCTGCGGCACGGGCCGTGTTACTGATTGAGGTGGATGGCGACCGGGAATTTTTAGATAAGCAGGTCGCGAAAGTCTCTTCCATTGTTCAGCCTCTCGGAGTGGTTGAAACGCGTGTTGCCGATACGCCGGAACAGAGTGAAGCTCTCTGGCAAATGCGCCGCTCTATTTCCGCATCGTTGCGCCAGGTCAACCCCGATAAGTTTAACGAAGATATCTGTGTGCCGCGCTCTAAGGTGCCGGATATGATTCGCAAGATTGAAAGTATCTCCGACCATTATCAGATCCCGATTGTTAATTATGGGCATGCTGGTGATGGCAATATCCATGTCAATATTATGGTTGATGAGAAAACTCCTGGCGACCATGAGAAAGCTGAAAAAGCCGTGTTTGAAGTTTTCCAGGGTGCGCTGGAACTCGGAGGAACCATGAGTGGTGAGCACGGTGTCGGAATTATGAAAGCACCGTTTTTGGATATGGAACTCAAAGCGAATACGATTGATTACATGAAGACGATTAAACGGGCCCTCGATCCAAATAATATTCTTAATCCTGGGAAAATTTTTCCTAGTGATGTGTGATTTTTTTTAACGGAGAGACGCTGAGGGGGAGAGAGGGAGAGAAAGTCAAAACCAGATGATAGCCACCAAGGCGCCAAGAACACCGAGACAACCAAAGTCAAAAGCGTTTTTAAGGTTTTAAAACCAAAAGTAAAAAAGGTTTTGTGTTTTTCCTTGGTGGTCTTGGTGCCTTGGTGGCAAATCAAAGGTTTTGATCCTCCTCTCCTCCTCAGCGGCTCTCCGTTAAAATTGTCAGTAAAGGTTTCAAATATGGCTAAGCTAAAAAAATTAGAAGATTATCGTGACGAAATTGACCAGTGTGTTAAATGTGGTGGCTGTCGTGCCCATTGTCCTGCTTTCGGTGCTGAGAAGCATGAAGGGCGTGTTGCCCGTGGCAAGATTGCTCTGGCGGATTCCTTGTTGAAGGGGGATGTTGAATTGGAGGAAAAATTTCTCCTTGATATGTCCCAGTGCCTCCTGTGTGGTAGTTGTTATTCTCAGTGTCCCAATAAAGTCCATACCGAGGATATCGTTGCCGCGACCCGGCGGGAAATTGCCAATCGTAAAGGGTTATCGACCTTTGGTAAAGGGGTTGGTACCGTCCTCAAGCATCAGGGGGTGATGAATCTGCTGGCAAAAGGTGGCGGTGCTTTCTCCAAATTATTATTCAAAAAAATCCCTGAACAGAGTGGTTTAAGGCTACGGTTTCCCGCCCCATTTATCAGTTCAGACCGAACGTTGCCGCCATTAACGTCAAAGCCGTTTCGGGAACGCCATCCTGAAGTTATCCCTGGTGATCCTGACAAACCGACAGTTCTTTTCTTTACCGGTTGCGGTATCAACTATATGTACCCTGATTCGGGCGAAGCCTTACTCAAAGCCCTCAAGTTTATCGGGGTGACAGTGATCATCCCCAAAGCGCAAGTTTGTTGTGGTCTGCCAGCGGTCTCAGCCGGAGCGGCCAACACGGTTGAATCCCTTGCAGAAGAAAATTTGGCAGTATTCCAGCAAAATAAATACGATTATATTGTCACTGCCTGTGCCTCTTGCCATTCGGGATTAACCCAGATCTATCCGGGAATGGGGGAGGAGTTCAACGAGTTCAGAGACAAGGTCAAAGATATTTTTGTGTTCTTGATCGAGCAGGGATTTGCTGACAAGTTGGCTCAACTGCCGAAACGACAAGATCAGGTGAAGGTGACTTATCACGATCCTTGTCATCTGCGCAACCATGGCATTACCGCCGAACCACGGGCGATCCTGAAGGCGTTACCGCAAGTTGATTTTGTCGAAATGGAAGATGCTGGGACGTGCTGTGGATTGGGCGGAACGTACTCTGTCTACCACTATGACACCAGTAAAAAAATCGGCGCAAAAAAAGCAGGATTTATCAAAGAGAGCGGTGCGGAACTGGTCGCCACCGACTGCCCTGGTTGTATTATGCAGCTGCAAGATAGTATTAATCATGCTGATGAAAAACAACGTGTGGTCCATATTCTCGATCTTGTCGCGGAAGTTTTGCCAGAATAGTATTTTTAACGGAGAGACGCTGAGTTGGAGAGACGGAGAGAGAAAGCACAATCTTTAAGAGAGCCACCAAGACACCAAGATCACCAAGGAAAAGCAAAACCTCTTTTCTGATTTTAAATCTTAAACCATCTTTGGCTTTGGGTGTCTTGGCAGGCTTGGTGCCTTAGTGGCTGAAGTTTTACTTGAGTTGTTTTTTAACGCAGAGGCGCAGAGGGAAAACATAATCTTAAAGAGAGCCACGAAGAGAACCAAGGAAAAGCAAAACTTGTTTTTGGTTTTAAAACCTTAAAAACGATTTTGATTTTGGTTGTCTTGGCGAACTTGGTGTCTTGGTGGCTAATGTTTGGTTTTGACTTTCTCTCCAGCTCTCCCCCTCAGCGTCTCTCCGTTAAAAGGTTTTCTCTGGAGGTAAAATGCCCGAACGTAAACTCGATTCAGATCAAAATTTGCGCCATCGGCTGCACACGATAATTTTTGAGGCGGACACGCCAACGGGTAAGCTATTTGATCTCCTGCTGATCTTCAGTATTATCATTAGCGTCATTGTGGTGATGCTGGACAGTGTCGCTGATCTGAATCTAAAATACGGGCAACTGTTTCTTTTTCTTGAATGGTTTTTTACCATTATTTTCACCGCTGAGTATCTGCTCCGTCTCAGTTGTATTGGCCGTCCTTCCAAATATGCTACCAGTTTTTACGGCATTGTTGATCTGCTCTCAATTCTCCCCTCGTATGTCAGTCTCTTGCTCCCCAGCGGTAAATATTTTTTAGTTATCCGTATCCTGCGTTTGTTGCGAGTGTTTCGGGTTTTGAAACTGGTTCAGTATGTAGGTGAATCGAATTTTCTACAGCGTGCCCTATGGGCCAGCAGGCGGAAAATCTCCGTATTTCTCCTCTCTGTTTTTCTCATGATGATCATTTTTGGTTCGTTGATGTATCTGGTCGAAGGGGCAGAAAACGGCTTTACCAGCATCCCTCGTTCGATTTACTGGGCTGTTGTCACCATGACGACCGTTGGTTACGGGGACATCTCGCCACAGACAAGTTTGGGACAGGCGATCGCTTCACTGGTGATGATTCTTGGTTACGGTATCATTGCTATTCCGACCGGGATTGTGACGGCAGAACTAACGTTCAAGAGACATATCTCCACACAAGTTTGTCCAGAATGTAGCGCAGAAGGGCATGATGTTAATGCGAAGCATTGTAAATTCTGTGGTGCGGATCTGCATCTGGATAAAAAGTAACGACTTAACGCAGAGACGCAAAGTTGGAGAGACGGAGAGGGGAAACACAATCTTTAATATAGCCACCAAAGCGCCAAGATCACCAAGGAAAAGCAGGATTTGTTTTGGTTTTAAACCTTAAAAACATCTTTGGCTTTAGTTGTCTTGGCAGGATTGGAGCCTTGGTGGATAGGGTTTAGGCTGAAGTTTTACTTGAGTTGTTTTTTAACGGAGAGGCGCAGAGTTGGAGAGGTGGAGAGGGGAAACACAATCTTTAATATAGCCACCAAGGCGCCAAGAGCACCAAGAAAAAAGCAGGATTTGTTTTTGGTTTTAAACCTTAAAAACATCTTTGGCTTTAGTTGTCTTGGCGGACTTGGTGCCTTGGTGGATAGGGTTTAGGCTGGAGTTTTACTTGAGTCGTTTTTTAACGGAGAGGCGCAGAGTTGGAGAGACGGAGAGGGGAACCACAATCTTTAAGATAGCTACCAAGGTGTCAAGAACACCAAGGAAAAAGCAGGATTTGTTTTGGTTTTAAACCTTAAAAACATCTTTGGCTTTAGTCGTCTTGACGGGATTGGAACCTTGGTGGATAGGGTTTAGGCTGAGGTTTTACTTGAGCCGTTTTTTAACGGAGAGGCGCAGAGTTGGAGAGGTGGAGGGAAAACACAATCTTTAATATAGCCACCAAGACGCCAAGAGCACCAAGAGCACCAAGAAAAAGCATAACTTGTTTTTGGTTTTAAACCTTAAAAAACGCTTTTGGTTTTGGTTGTCTTGACGGGATTGGAACCTTGGTGGATAGGGTTTAGGTTGAAGTTTTACTTGAATAGTTTTTTAACGCAGAGGCGCAGAGTTGGAGAGACGGAGAGGGGAACCACAATCTTTAAGATAGCTACCAAGGTGTCAAGAACACCAAGAAAAAGCATAACTTGATTTTGGTTTTAAACCTTAAAAAACGCTTTTGATTTTGGTTGTCTTGGCGGACTTGGTGCCTTGGTGGCTAACGTCTGGTTTTGACTTTCTCTCCGTCTCTCTGTCTCAGCGCCTCTCCGTTAAAAAAGTTATTCAGGGATTTTATCCAGTTCTTCCCAGCGCTGGTAAGCTTTTTCCAGTTCGATCTCAAGGTTTTGTAAGCGTTGTTGCAGGTTGCTGATCTGAGAGCCATCTCCATCTTTGTAAATTTCTGGATCGGCCAGTTTTTCATGGATATCAGCTTGTTCTGTCTCCAGTGCGTCAATCTGTTCAGGAAGTTCTGTCAGTTCTTTCTTCTCTTTAAAGCTTAATTTTCGTGCACGTTGTTTGCGTTGTGCAGGTTTTGCCTTCTCTTTTTTAGGTGCCGTTTCTGTTTTTGGCTGGGTTGCTAACCAATCATCATAGCCCCCGATAACCTCATCGATCACACCGTTGCCGCTGAAAACCAGTGAACTGGTCACCACATTATTGAGAAAGCTCCGATCATGACTAACCAGTAGCACCGTCCCTTTGTAATCAAGGAGCAGCTCTTCCAACAAATCCAGGGTTTCCATATCAAGGTCATTAGTCGGTTCATCCAGAATCAGCAGATTGGCTGGCTGGGTGAACAGTTTGGCGAGAAGGAGGCGATTCTTTTCGCCACCTGATAGGACTCTGACGGGAGTCCGCGCACGCTCGGGAGTGAAAAGAAAGTCTTGCAGGTAACCGTAGATATGGCGAGGGTTACCGTTGATGATGACCTGATCGTGATCATCAGCGATATTCTGCTTCACAGTCCGGTCTTCATCCAATTGTTGCCGCAGTTGGTCAAAATAGGCGATCTGTAGATTGGTTCCAAGACGCAATTGCCCCTGACTTGGTTGCAACACTTCGGTCAATAGTTTCAATAAAGTCGTTTTGCCACTACCGTTGGGACCAATCAGGCCGATCCGGTCGCCGCGCATAATGCGTAAGTTCAGGTGTGCAATGATGGTTTCGTCACCATATTTAAAGCTAAGATTCTCGGTCTCTAAAACCATTTGCCCGCTGCGTTGTCCCGTCTCTAACTGTAACTTCACTTGACCGGTTCGGTCCCGTCGTTGGCGGCGTTCTTCTCGTAGCTTGAGCAAATCGCGTACCCGACCCATATTGCGGGAGCGCCGAGCCTTGATCCCTTTGCGAATCCAGATTTCTTCTTCCGCCAGCTTTTGATCAAAACGGGCCCAGGCCTGCTCTTCGCTATTGAGGACCTCTTGGCGACGTTGCAGAAATGTTGCATAGTCACAGCGATAATCCTGCAATTGCCCGCGATCCAATTCAATAATGCGATTGGCGAGGTTTCGCGCAAAAGTGCGGTCATGACTGATAAAAATCAGCGTTTTGCGTAACCGTAACAGAAAGTTTTCCAACCAGCTGATCGCATTGATGTCGAGATGGTTGGTGGGTTCATCAAGGAGGATCAAGTCAGGATTCTGGACCAGCGCTGTTGCCAGAAGCGCTCGTCGTTTCTGCCCGCCCGACATGGTTTCCAGCTTGGTCTGCGGATGCATCTCTAATTGTGTTAAGGTCTGTTCAATCTGGACGTCTGCCTGATGAGGTTCCATTCCCTGTTGTGACAACACGTGTTGCAGATGATGTTGTAATTCGCCAGTTAGGTGATCTGGAAATTCCTGTGGAACATAAGCAGATTGAATCTTTTGGTTGCGGATAATTTCACCCGAATCGGCAGGATAATCACCATTAATCAGATGTAACAGGGTCGATTTACCCGCACCATTTCGACCCAACAGACAGATTCTATCCCCCGCTTCAATATGCAGGCTGACAGCGTCGAGAAGTTTAGGACCACCAAAAGCGTGGCTGACTTGGTTGAGCGAGATGATGTTCATAATTTATGGCCGCAGTTCTTTAACGGAGAGACGCAAAGAACGGAGAGGTCGCAGAGAAAGCCTTGTTAGCATTTGTAATCGTAAAGACGATTTAGTCTTTCTCTGCTTCTCTCCACCTCAGCGCTGGAGGTTTTAATGGATTATTGATTCAGTTCGTAAATGACGACGGATGATCGCCCATTTTGTATGAAAAAATCCTTCTTGTAGTTTATCACTGTGACCAATTCATCTTGACCATCATTGTCAGCATCAGCGACGCTGAAATCAGCAATATAACCTTTTACGTCAGGAGTTCGCCATTTTTCATTCAGAGATGTATTGTCCCATGTGAAAGCAATGACACGGCTTTGATCATAATCGTGATATCGTTCAAACAAACGGAATCCTTCATTTTTTACAACAAGTAATTCCCCTGTCGTTAGAGAAATAAGTCTTTTTTGAATATTGATTGGTGTTGATTGCACACTTTCAGTTTCTTCAACGTTATAGAAAAAAGTTTCCGTACCACCGTAATGATCATCAGATTTCCATGCAGTTTCACCGCCTAAGCTGGTGATGTGCAAAGTATCTTGAGACGTAATTTCCGCATAGAATAGTTCGTCATTGATTCCACTGATTGTGGTTAAGCTGAAGGGATCGTATGTGTTTGGCAGGTTTATATTGTCACCTTTGACGAGTTTTCCTTCTGAGTATTCAACGCGGAATGGTTGCTCTGAAAAAGGGGTGTCGAGGTCGCCCAAGGTTTGCCCAAGGAGAAGCTTACCCATGCCTGCAAGGTTAACAACACGGAAAAACCAGGGAACTTGATTGATGGTGGTTTGATAATCACCATTTATATATTTAACGACTTGTGAACTGAGTTTTGTGTCTGAATGGGCGGTCAGGTAGAGTTCTGGGATGCCGTCACTATCAAGGTCAAGGGAATCCAGGCTTAACAGACGGACACCAACAGAGAAGTTGACGGTTGCGACTTGGGTCAGGTTGCTGTCTGTTTTCCGCAGGATGCGCAGCTGCTTTTCTGTGGCGACAGCAATCTCCAATAGTCCATCACCATCAAAATCCGCGACTGTTATTCCGACCGGGTTGCCATCAATATCAGCGCCGACCCAAGAGCCATCAGTGCTGTTCTGGCTTTGAACGATGCCCGGATTTTCGAGCCGTTTATCCTTTGTTTTGATGCCAATAGCACTGGTAAGGCTTCCCACGGTTTTGTTGAGCAGTGATTTTTCCTCATTTTGCAAGGTCAAGTTGTTTTTTGGGGGTGCGACTGCGAGAGAAGACGTGAGTTTGCCGTCGCGATATGGGTATTGTCGTAACACAACATCAGCACTGTTGGTCACTTGTAGCTTATCGTCTGCAAGGTGAAATATTAGTTCTGGCTCTGTTGTGTCGTGATCGCTCAACCAGTTCAGTTGGGGAAGTGCCATCTTTAACTCTGCAGCGATTCGGTCAGCAGGCTGTGAAAATTCAAATCGGGTCGGTGTTTGCGTAAACCGTTTAAGTTGATCCCCTTTCTGTGGGGTCATCTCCGCAGATAGGAGCTTGACATATGAATATCCTGATTTGATTTGAGTCACCTGTAAGAAGCCCTTGGCAAGTTCGAGGGTTCCCAGGGTTTCTTTTGTTACCGGATGGATAACTTTCTCACCACTTTGAATCAGGGTTAGAATGTCGCCGACTTGTAAGTTGCTTGAGGCATCAAGGTCAACTAGATATTCTTCTCCAATCGGCATGATGATCGTTCCACTCACTGGTGCAAAATCATTCTTAATTTGCTCTGGAATTTGAGCTAGTGATGTTAGCGGAAAGCAGAGGATAAGAATGAGACTCAATCTAGCAACTAGTTTCATATTTGTGCCTGCCTTATATTTAGGGATCAAATGTTCTTACTTTATCTGAATCAAACGGTGATTTTAACTGGTTTATAGGTAAATGGAAAGTTGAATTTAAGAAGTCGTCGGGGCGGCATCTTTTGTGTCAGTTTTACCACGTTGTCAGCTCCGAAAAAAAAAGCCCGCTGCGTTAGCAACGGGCTTTTAAGGTTTCTAAGAAGAAAATCCTAGAAGCGTACGCGCAGGCGGAAACCAGCTGTCAAAGATGGATCATCTTCAGTGTAGGAGTTCCCTGCATCGACAGTTGTATAGGCAACGCTGGTGTCAATGGCGGCACCTTTTGCAATTGCATAAGTTGAGGAGACAACACCACCGAGGAACGAGTCGTAATTGGATGTTGTGGTGTCACCTGAAGCGTAATCTTCTTCTGGTTGGGCATAGAAGATAGTCGCTTTCATGCTGAGGTCATCAGACAGTTTAATGGCTGAGTATCCTTGGACGCCGATAGTACCAAGTCTATCACCTGTTGGGTCAAATGTTGAACCAGGATAGATGTCAAACAAGGTTGCCGTGGTGCCATAGGTTTCTGGCATGAAGCTCCCGTCATCGGTGAACTCAGTAATTTGTGCTTCATCGGCACCATCATAGCCTTTAGCATAGGTGAAGATACCACCAACAGTAACCGCTTCGCTAACAGCAACGGAACCGTCAACGAAGAATTGCAGACCTTTGTAGTCGACTTCGTTAGCACCTGACATGCCATTATCACCGTCAAAGTAGTTTGCTTCAAACATAACTTTAGCAGCATCAAGGTTAAAGTCAGCAGCCACACCTAAAACGTAGGCTGTTTCAGGATCATCACCAGTTAAAGCAGCACCATTACGGTAGTAACCTACAAAACCAGTTCCTGAGTACAGGTCAGTTGCGTGTTTTACTGCTAAGGTGTACAGATCTGCATCATCATCTTCGCTTGTGTCACCTTCTACTCGTTTGAAGGCTGCAAATTCAACACCGACAGGGCCAGCCATTTCTACAACAAAACCGGTACCGGTGGTATCAATAGCAATAGCATTAGCGATACCATAGTACTGGTCACCAGCTTTAAGGGTGAACATGCCTTTGTTGATTACCAGATACGCTTTGTTGTCACCATCATTGAGGCCTTGGGTGCCATGACTGTTGCCATTCCACTGGCTGTCAAATAGGTCGTATTGAAATTTGATAGCCACACCTTCGGAAACTGCAATGGTGCCACCAAGACGGAAACGTTGATCGATATATTGATTTGACCCCATTTCATCGTTAAAATTTGTATAGTTGTCCTTGTACCATCCACGAACACGCAGTTCGCCGTTCAGGCTAAGACGGTCTTCTGCCATAGCGGGTGTTACCATTGCTGCGATCGCCAGCAGGACGATCATAACTTTTAGAAATCTGCTCATTTCTTGTTACCTCCTTAGGTAGGTGAAGATTGCCGACAATTCGGCGTTAGAAAACTTATTGGGTCTTTACCGGTTATCTTTTCATTTAAGTATTATCTTTGTTACTGCAATCATTAACGTGAAGCAGAAACTGTGCCAAATGGGTTGGTCCCTCGCCTCGCTGTTAACTGCTTGAAACTATTGAATATTATCTGTTTCCATGTACTCACTGTTTTTTTAGCAGCGCTCATTGTTGTTTCGTTGCCACATCAGCGTGTTGCTTTTACCACAACTTAACCAAACTATCACTATAATTTAAAACCAATGTGACTCTCATGCGGTAGTTAAGATTTCGTGGGCAACCTTAAACTGATCCATGGTTTTTTTGTGTTATTTTTTTGTTAGTTTTCGCCGTTGCTTGCAATATTAATTTTAACTGTTTTTTTGGGGTATATCCTTGGCTTCGTTTTTTGCGAAATAAGTATATTTTTTTGTCAAAGTTAGTCAATTTAAAAATTATTAATAATTTATAGATGATTGTTCTGACAGGTTTATTTGAATCGGTATGGCACATTGGTAGCTTGTTCTGTGTTGTTGGTCACTCCTGCTCATCAGAATTACGAATGGGTGATATTGATCATTAATACGGGCTTTTGGCTTAATGTTTCCCTGCTTGACAAATTTCTGTCAGCACCCCGCCGGTTGCTTTCGGGTGTAAAAAAGCAATTAAACTGTTGTGGGCACCGTGACGGGGAGTCTCGTCAATCAGGCGAACCCCTTCTTGTTTCATCTGTTCCAGAGCTGCAGCCACATCATCGACTTCATAAGCCATGTGATGGACACCTTCCCCCTTTTTTGCCAGAAACTTGGCAATGGGTGAATCATCACTGGTTGGTTCTAATAGCTCAATCCGACTTTCACCGATCTGTAAAAAAGCGACTTTGACTTTCTGCTCTGCGACTTCTTCTGTCCCTTCGAAGTTCATCCCGAGTTGATCACGGTAAAAGGGGATAGAGTCTTCCAGGCTTTTAACGGCGATACCGATGTGGTTGATTTTTTTTAGCATATTTGACTCCTTTTAACGGAGAGGCGCTGAGGGGGAGAGCCGGAGAGAAAATCTTTATTCTCCTGGAAAGTTATTTACGACTCTATGGAAACCATTTTTAATATATTTTTCACCAAAATTTATAATCAGACCAAGTGGAATGTTCATCAAGCGTAGATATGTTAATAGCTGAGCGTTGAATACTGGGTTGAATTTTTCAACGCTTTTGACTTCAACGATAATTTGTTTGCTTATAAAAAGATCAAGGAACAGAGGATTCTTTAGCCTGTGCTCTTTATATATTATAGGGACGGGTATTTGTCTTTCAACGCCAATATCTCGTAGTCTAAGTTCATAGGCCAAGGCTTCTTCGTAAACAGCCTCGAGAAGACCTGGACCACCTAAAACTTGATGAACTTCAATGGCGGCATCAAGAATTTGTCCGCTTAATAGATTAAGCCTGTTGCTTTTCTCTGCGAGCCTCTCCATCTTTCCCCCTCTCCGTTAAAAATCAATTCCTTTTAAATGCTTCTAGCAACCTTTTTGCTGCCACGCTTGGTGGTGTTGTCCCATTGCTGACGCCGGTTTGGACTTGATCGATCATGGCAGCGACATTTTTATCCTGCAGGAACAGGTCTTTTAAGTTGTCCATCACCATGGTCCACATCCAGTCGGTCGCTTGGAGTTGCCGTTTGCTGGTAAATTGATGTTCTTTTTTCATGGTGGCAACGAAGTCAAGAATCAGATTCCAGACTTCATCTATCCCTTGATGATGAAGGGCACTACAGAGCAACGCTGGGACTTGCCAATGGTCATTTTTGGGACGGAGGAGATGCAAGGCATTTTCGTATTGTTGTCTTGCCAATTCAGCGCGGGGACGATTTTCCCCTTCGGCTTTGTTGATCAGAATGGCGTCAGCGATCTCCATGACCCCTTTTTTGATCCCCTGAAGTTCGTCTCCAGCATTGGCCAACTGGAGTAAGAGAAAGAAATCGACCATGGCAGCCACAGCAATCTCGGACTGACCGACGCCAACGGTTTCGACGATGATGATGTTGTATCCTGCGGCTTCGCAGAGGAGCATGGTTTCGCGGGTTTTACGGGCAACCCCGCCAAGATTGCTGCCAGCCGGGGATGGACGGATAAAGGCGTTCGCTTCGCGGGCAAGGTTTTCCATCCGGGTTTTGTCTCCGAGGATGGAACCGCCAGAGAGCTGAGAGGATGGATCAACAGCGAGAATAGCAACTTTATATCCTTGCTGTAACAAATTCATCCCTAACGCTTCAATGAAAGTGCTCTTGCCAACGCCGGGAACTCCTGAAATGCCAATCCGGATCGAATCACCGGAGTCAGGCAAGAGCTGGTCAAGCAAGGATGCGGCATCACCAGAGTGGTCAGGATTACGACTCTCAATCAAGGTGATTGCTTTGGCAAGAGAACGAATGTTGCCAGTGCGTACACCGTCGGCAAGTTTTTGAATATCAGACAAAATCTAAACCTTAATGACAAAAAGCAATTTAACGGAGAGGCGGAGAGGTGGAGAGCAGAGCAATCAAAAGCTTCTTCTCGGTTTTAAAACCCAAAAAAGATCTTGAACTTTCTCTCCGTCTCTCCAGCTCAGCGTCTCTCCGTTAAAAAAGTTCTATTTTCCTTCAATTGCATCCAGGGTTTGGTTCCCGGAGGCAATGATTGAAGTTCCCGGGCCGAAAATCCTTTTTGCTCCGGCAGCGAAGAGGGCGTCGTAATCTTGTCGTGGGATAACGCCACCGCAGACAACGATAATATCATCTGCCCCCAGTTTGTGTAACTCGGCAACCAATTGCGGGACCAGGGTTTTATGTCCGGCGGCGAGGCTGGAAACGCCGACCACATGAACATCATTTTCGACTGCCATTTTAGCGGCTTCTGCGGGGGTTTGGAATAGCGGTCCGACATCAACATCAAAACCGATATCAGCGTAAGCGGTGGCGACAACTTTAGCCCCGCGGTCATGACCATCCTGGCCCATTTTGGCAACCATAATGCGGGGACGGCGCCCCTCTTTGGCGGCAAAGTCGTCAACTCGTTGTTTTAACTCGGCGAAGTCACTGTCATTATTCACGATTGATCCATAAGCTCCTGAGACAAGTTTGATTTCGGCCCGATGGCGGCCAAAGGCCTTCTCCATGGCGTCAGAAATTTCTCCGACAGAAGCGCGTAAGCGGGCAGCTTTAACACTCAGGTCGAGGAGGTTGCCACTGCCACTTTCTGCTGCAGCAGTTAAAGCATCAAGGGCTTGCTGACAAGCTGCTTCATCCCGCTCGGAACGCATTTTTTTGAGGCGGGCAATCTGCGATTCACGAACTGCGTCATTATCAACATCAAGGACGTCGATGTCACTCTCTTCTGCGAGTTTATATTTATTGACGCCGACAATGACATCGCGACCACTATCAATGGCGGCCTGTTTTTTTGCTGCAGATTCTTCAATGCGCAGTTTCGGCATCCCTGTTTCAATCGCTTTGGTCATCCCTCCGAGAGCTTCAACTTCATCTAAGATTTTTTGTGCTTCTTCGATGAGAGCGTTGGTCAATGATTCGACATAATATGAACCGCCCAAAGGATCAACAACATTACAGATGCCGGATTCTTCCTGAATCACCAGTTGGGTATTCCGTGCGATCCGGGCGCTGTGATCCGTCGGCAGAGCAATCGCTTCATCCAGGGCATTGGTGTGCAATGATTGAGTGCCTCCGAGGACTGCTGCCATGGCTTCCATGGTCGTACGGATGACATTATTGTAGGGATCCTGTTCTGTCAATGACCAGCCGGAGGTTTGGCAGTGGGTGCGGAGCATCGAAGATTTAGGATTTTTGGGGTTGAACTGGCTCATCATTTTCGACCACAAAAAGCGTGCGGCGCGTAATTTTGACGCTTCCATGAAAAAGTTCATCCCGATAGCGAAGAAGAAGGAGAGTCGTGGAGCGAAGCTATCCACATCAAGACCTTTATCAATTGCGGCACGAACATACTCCAGTCCATCAGCTAAGGTGAATGCAAGTTCTAGCGCATTGTTTGCTCCCGCCTCCTGAATGTGATAACCGGAGATAGAGATCGAGTTGAACTTGGGCATTTTCTGGCTGGTAAACTCGATGATGTCGCCGATGATCCGCATGGATGGTGCTGGAGGATAGATATAGGTATTGCGGACCATGAACTCTTTGAGAATATCGTTCTGGATGGTTCCAGCTAATTTTTCCTGACTGACGCCCTGTTCTTCAGCAGCGACAATATAGTTGGCTAGTATTGGTAATACGGCGCCATTCATGGTCATGGAGACGGAAACTTTATCCAGTGGGATGCTGTCGAAAAGGATCTTCATGTCTTCAACTGAATCAATCGCCACCCCGGCCTTACCCACATCCCCGACAACTCGTGGATGATCAGAATCATAACCACGGTGAGTTGCCAGGTCGAAAGCCACAGAAAGCCCTTGTTGCCCCGCAGCCAGGTTGCGCTTGTAAAACGCGTTGGACTCTTCTGCGGTGGAGAAGCCGGCATATTGACGGACTGTCCATGGGCGGCCAGCGTACATGGTTGCCATTGGGCCACGGGTAAAAGGTGCCAGGCCCGGCAGCGTGTTAACTGTTTCCAGCCCGTCCGTGTCTGCTGCTGTATAGAGTGGTTTTACGCAAATTCCTTCAGGAGTATCCCATTTGAAATTGGAGAGGTCGTCAGTCTTTTTTTCTTTTTTTGCCTGTGCTTCCCAGTCGGCGATGGTTTTCTTTTCGAAAGAACTCATAGGTTTATTCCTTCCCTTTATTGGAACTAAGTGCAAAATTTTAATGCAGAGGCGGAGAGATGGAGGGAGGCTTAAGACCTTATTTAGGTTTTAATTCCTCAAAAAGGTTCTGGTTTTGTCTTTCTCAGCGCCTCTGCGTTAAAAAAATCAGCGGGTGACGACTGCCAAAACCTGCACCATTTCCCCTTCTTTGGACAGCAGACGGTGTTTAACCGTTGAATCAAAATATACCGCATCTCCCTCTTCCAAGGCGTAGCGTTCATCGTTAAGAATGATTTCGGCACTGCCCTTGAGGATCAACAGAAATTCTTCCCCCTCGTGGTTGTAGAGGGTTTCCTCCGTGGCTCGTTCGGTCACAGTGAGCAGGAATGGTTCCATCTTCTTATTCTTTTTTCGATAAGAGAGGGTTTCGTAAGTGTAGCCATGTTTGCTGCCATCTTTGGAAATCACTCGGCTGACAATCCGGCGCTCGTTATGGCGAACAATCTCATAATGCGAAGTTCCTTCTCCCTCTTCGAAGAAGAAGCTCATTTTAACATCGAAGAAACGGGCAATCTTGGACAGGGTTGCGATAGGGGGCGAGACGTTATTGTTTTCGATCTGTGAAATCAGAGCAGGGGAAAAACCTGTTTCGGTGGCAACGTCCTGCAAGGTTAATTTGCGCTCTTTTCGCAGGGTTTTAATTTTTTGACCGATGTTAAATTCCATAGTGATTTCTGCGTCTCATTGGAGTGTTTAAAAAAGTGTTTGTTTTAAACCGTATAGCTGACAGAAGTAGAATTGTCAATTGCAATTATTTATTAACAATAAAAAAATATAATATTTAGAACGTTATTTTGAAGTAAGATCGAGGAGAGAAAACCCCCTTTTGAGGCTGTTCTACTTTTTTTAGGCATGAACTGATGGTGCCCTGTTGGGGGAATCAATTTAGTTTCACTTAAGGAGATCAGGACGATTATTTCAGGCGTCGATGGTTATAAATTAATTGCCGATTGATCCGGCAGAAAAATCACTTGACAATATTCATGTGACGACTATTATTGTCACGTTGTTAGCACTCGATACAACTGAGTGCTAACAGTTGGAAAGGTTGAGACCGTATCTGCAGATTCAAAATTGTTGCTGTCGGTCTTTTCCCTGGTGGAGAAAGCATGTAACGGCCATTGGCCCAGAATTGAACGTTAAAAGGAGAGCTTAAGAATGAACATCAGACCATTGCAAGATCGTATTATCGTAGAACGCGTTGAAGAAGAGACAACAACGGCTGGCGGTATCATCATTCCAGATACTGTTTCTAAGGAGAAACCTCAAGAGGGTAAAATTATTGCCGCTGGTAAAGGTAAAGTTACTCCCGAAGGTAAAGTTCTGCCTCTGGATGTTAAAGAGGGCGATCGGGTGTTGTTCGGTAAATATGCTGGTAGCGAAATCAAAATTGATGGGGTTGAATATCTGATCATGCGTGAGGACGACATCCTCGGCGTTGTTGAGTAAAGCAAGTTCCGCTTTTGCGCTTCGGTGGCGTTGCCGGGTCAT
Organism: Desulfuromusa kysingii; assembly: GCF_900107645.1. Classification (GTDB taxonomy): domain Bacteria; phylum Desulfobacterota; class Desulfuromonadia; order Desulfuromonadales; family Geopsychrobacteraceae; genus Desulfuromusa; species Desulfuromusa kysingii. The sequence goes on along the minus strand of NZ_FNQN01000008.1, from coordinate 107,655 downwards.
GCACGTCGTACTGCAGCACAAAATCGCAGCGGCTGGAATTATATTTTTACAAGTCACATAACTAAATAATAAATAACGGAGGATATAGAAATATGGCAAAAGAAATTTTGTTTTCCCAAGAAGCCCGCACCAAGATTCTTGTTGGTGTCAATACCCTGGCTGACGCAGTCAAGGTCACTTTAGGTCCTAAAGGACGTAACGTTGTCATCGATAAATCTTTTGGTGCTCCACTGATCACTAAAGACGGTGTATCCGTTGCTAAAGAGATTGAGTTGGAAGATAAATTCGAAAACATGGGAGCTCAACTGGTTAAAGAAGTTGCTTCGAAGACTTCTGATATTGCCGGTGACGGGACCACAACCGCGACTGTACTTGCTCAGGCCATCTATCGCGAAGGTATCAAGCTGGTCACCGCTGGTCACAACCCCATGGGTATCAAGCGTGGGATCGACAAGGCTGTGACAGTTGCCGTTGAGGCTCTGCAAGAGCTCTCCAAACCGGTTCAAGATCACAAAGAGATTGCTCAAATTGGCACCATTTCAGCAAACAGTGATGAGACGATTGGTAACATCATTGCTGAAGCGATGGAAAAAGTTGGTAAAGAAGGTGTTATCACTGTTGAAGAGGCCAAATCCATGGATACCTCTTTGGAGACAGTTGAAGGGATGCAGTTTGATCGTGGCTACCTCTCTCCCTACTTTGTTTCTGATGCTGAGCGCATGGAAGCAGCGATGGATGAACCTTTGATTCTGATTTATGACAAGAAAATCAGTACTATGAAGGATCTGCTCCCCGTTCTTGAGCCGGTTGCCAAGCAAGGTCGTCCATTAATGATCATTGCTGAAGATATTGATGGTGAAGCGTTGGCTACTCTGGTGGTTAACAAACTGCGCGGGACCATCAACGTTTGTGCTGTTAAAGCTCCAGGATTTGGTGATCGTCGTAAAGCTATGCTCGAAGACATCGCTATCTTAACTGGTGGTCAGCTGATTTCTGAAGAAGTTGGTTTCAAACTTGAAAACGCAACCATTGACATGCTTGGTACTGCCAAGCGGGTTGTTGTTGACAAAGAAAACACCACCATCATTGATGGCGCTGGTGATGATGCTGCTATTGAGGGCCGTGTTAAAGCGATCCGTGCACAGATTGATGAAACCAGCAGTGACTATGATCGTGAGAAACTGCAAGAGCGTCTCGCGAAATTGGTTGGTGGCGTAGCTGTTGTTAAAGTTGGCGCTGCAACTGAAACTGAGATGAAAGAGAAAAAAGCTCGCGTTGAAGATGCACTGCATGCAACTCGCGCTGCTGTTGAAGAAGGTATCGTCCCTGGGGGTGGTGTTGCTCTGCTCCGTTGCCTCCCAGCTCTGACTAAGCTTGAGCTTGAAGGTGAAGAGCAATTTGGGGTGCAATTGGTGGTCCGTGCACTTGAAGCTCCGCTGCGTCAGATCGTTATTAATGCTGGTGGTGAAGGTGCTGTTATTGCCGATAAAGTTTGCAACGGTGAAGCTGCATTCGGCTTCAACGCTGCAAGTGGCGAATATTGCGACATGATCCAAGCTGGTATTATCGATCCGACTAAAGTGACTCGTAGCGCATTGCAAAATGCTGCTTCCGTTGCTGGTTTGATGCTGACCACAGAAGCCATGATTGCTGATAAACCTGCCGCTGATGATGGTGGCATGCCTGGCGGAATGCCTGGCGGCATGCCTGGTGGCATGGGCGGCATGGGTGGTATGGGCGGAATGATGTAGTTTCCTCCTGCTCCTGGTACAATGAAAAAGCCCCCGCGGGAATTTCCCGCGGGGGCTTTTTTTATGCTTTAAGCTTCTCACCAAACGGCATCGAGAAAAACGAATCTTTCTCCAGTTAGATGTTGACGTTCTCTGTGACTGAGCTTTTCGGTGGTGAATAAGTGCCCCTTAGCGGATCAGCATGTCGCGCGATAAATCACGCGACATAGGTTTGACTTTGCAGACGAATTCATCGCTAGAGGTGATGCAGAGAACGTCGACTTCGGTTGCTTCTTTTCCTTTCCCGTAGGACGCGACAATTGCGGCGGCCGTTTCTAGCTCCACTTGATTAAAGTTGCCACAATAGAGCCCTAGAGGACCGCTGAAGTTTTGGCAGCGGAGCTTTATCTGTTCTGGCCTGGCTTGTTTTTGCAACGCGGCGTTGTCTGCCTGGTGGCGTCCAAGGATGAGCTTTGCCGTGGTTGAGAGGCGAAACTGGCGCCCCACTTTGAGAAGCTCAACATCGGCAACGGTTGCCTCTTGATCGTGTTCGAAGAGGTCGCGTAGCTGGTTGGAGAACCCTGCCTCCGTGAGCAGGCAGCCTCCCCCCGAACCAGGGTAATCCAATAATCCCCATTCCTTGGCCAGCGCCTGTTGTGGTTTGCGTGAACGGCCTTGAATATCAAGGAGTTGCGTGCGGTCAACCAGCCCTGACTCTTCCATAGCGGTGATCGGTAGCAGTTTTGCGCTCAAAGGGCGGAGAACCTGCTCAGCAAAACCAGAGTGTTTCGCCACAGATTTTAATGCATTGGCGTTCTGACTCATTGGCCGTTGACCGAGGACTTCACCGGAAAAAAGGAAGTCAAAGCCACCCGCGAGCATCCGTTCTCCCGCCAGTTGAAACATCAGTGCATGGCAATCGATGCAGGGATTCATATTCCGGCCATAACCGTATTTAGGTTTTTTTACCATCTTTAGATGGATATCGCTGATGTCTTCAAGGATCAGGTTGTAACCGATGGCTTCAGCGGAAGCTCTGGCCTTGTCGGCATTGAAGAAGGGGGTGACAAAAGAGATGCCGGTGACCTCGATCCCTTGCCGCATGAGCGTCATGGCAGCTAAACTGCTATCGAGTCCCCCGGAAATTAAACCAAGTGCTTTACTCATCTGTGTTCCTCTTGTTTTGCGTGTTTGTTGGGTATTTGGTCCCTAGAAAAAGGGGGCGTTCAGGAAAGTAAATTAACCAGCAAGATAACCTTAAAAGTGCTTTTTAACTGTTTGACGAAGAGTGGGGAGATCTGTTGAAATCTCCCCCTTTATTGGTCTTGAATAGCTAAATTTAATCGTCGGTCTTTTTTTTCTCTTCTAGCTCTTCAACTTGCCCCTCTTCAATATCATCGTCAACATCTTTGATCCCCTTTTTGAAGTTGCGTAACCCTTTACCCAGGGCACCACCAACCTGAGGGATTTTCCCTGCACCAAAGACGATCATGACCAATACCAGAATAATCAATAATTCCTGTGTTCCAAGTCCAAACATCACTATTCTCCTGTATCAAAAAAGGACGTACTGTAAAACAGTTAGAGACTGATAAACATACACTGGTTATCGCCAAAAAACAATCACAGTTGTGCCGCTTTTACCTTGACAGTGGGACTCTGGAAAAAATATAAGTGGAAAAGTTCCTAGAGGAGGCCCCATGATTGATGTAGTCTATTTAGATGGTACGGAAAGCAGCGTCAGTAACGATGTCCTTGATGTCCTCATTGCGACAGAAAAGATCATTCGCTTTAAGCGTTCTGATGGCTGGGTTGATATTGTGAGGCAGAATGCCAGCCTGAGAGATTACCGCAAGCGCGAAGCCTATAACGGTCAAGAGCGACGCGCTCCCTGGCCAAGAAAAATATAATCTATCTTTGTCTCTGGTGTCTAATGTGGTTTTTAGCCGATCTTTTCTTGCCGTTCCTGTTCGGTTTTGCAGTCAATGCAGAGGGTTGTGACCGGTCTGGCGCGTAGTCGTTCGGCGCTGATCGGTTCCTCACAATTTTCACACAGGCCGAAGGTACCGTCGTTGATCCGTTCTATTGCCTGACGAATTTTATTAATCAACATCCGCTCGCGATCGCGAATTCTCAATTCAAAATTTCGATCGGACTCCAGCGACGCTCGATCGGTCGGATCTGGAAAGTTAGGATTTTCTTCGGTCATCTCGGAGACCGTTTTCCCCACATCACTTAACAATGATTCTAACTGCTGATTTAGCAGGGTTCTGAACTCTTCTAAAGATTTGTTATCCATGATTAATCCTCCCACTCTCCTTGTTCAAATATCAGCAATGCTCAGAATAAACCTCTAAGCTGAACATAGATAATTAAGGTCAGAACTGCAACTGCAAGCCAAGCTGAAAAAACGTCGCTACATTTTTGCGGTGGTGCTTCAGCCAGAGCCCTGATTTCCTCACTCACAATATTCTGAGGGACCTTTTCCAGTAGTTGTTTCAACAATAGGCCAAAATGATTATAGCTATTTGATAAAATGAGAAAATCGTCTTCACTGCTGAGGCTGATAAAAGCCCGTTTACGGATCTGGATTGTATCAATAGCGGTGAGTTCAGCATAGCTTAAACGTTTGCGCCGCAATAATTTGTTCACCTCGATCGCATCGTTTCTAAGCGAGACTCTGCGAAAAACACTTTCAACAAAGATAATACAAGCAGGCAATAAAAAGAGGCCGAGGATGATTATTTTTGCGGTGGGTAGGTGTAAAAACAAAGCGCTGAACAACAAAATGAAGCTCAGCAATACCACCAGCCCTAATGGAAGCAGAAAACTTTTCCGGATTGTGTAAGTGGGCGCTTCCATTGTGACCTCTCCCAAAAGCATGAATGAATCATCTAATAGGTTAAATGTTGTTACCAATTTCCGGGACAGCTGCACTCCGGGTGAAGGTGCCACTTTTGCCACCGGTTTTTTTTAACAAACAGATTCCGTCAATCACCATCTCTTTGTCAACTGCTTTACACATATCGTAGATTGTCAGCGCGGCAACGGAAACGGCAGTCAACGCTTCCATCTCAATTCCTGTTTGTCCGGTGACTTTGGTTGTTGCGGTGATAGTCACTCTGCCTTGTTCCGGGTCACTTTCAAAGTGAATCTCCACGGCGCTGAGCGGTAATGGATGGCAAAGAGGGATCAGGGCCGAGGTCTGTTTTGCTGCCATAATTCCTGCCAGTCTGGCAACTGCAAAAACATCCCCCTTTTTTATCCGTTGTGCCAAAATCTGTTGCAGGGTCTCGGGCTGCATCTGGATTGCACCTCTGGCGACAGCTTCACGAACAGTCAGCTTTTTGTTGCTGACATCAACCATGATGGCTTGACCTTCCATATCAAAATGAGTCAGTTCCTTAGACATTTGTGGTTCTCCATGTTGATGTTATTTGGTTCAGCATCAGACCGTATCTTCTCGTTATGCGAAAATAACCTCCAGCGCTTCGCTGGCATGACTGACACCGATCAGTTTAATAGAATCGGGGCTATCAATGTTTTTCAAATTCCCCTGCGGTAAAACACACTGAGTAAAACCGAGCCGTGCCGCCTCTTTGACGCGTAACTCGGGCTGAGAGACAGCCCTGACTTCCCCTGTGAGACCTACCTCACCAAACAACACCAGGTGTGGATTGATAACGCGATTCAGGTGGCTGGACGCCAGAGCAGCGATGGCTGCAAGGTCAATAGCCGGTTCGTCAAGACGGACTCCGCCGGCGACGTTAAGAAAAATATCCTGCCCCGCCAGTGATAATTCCACTTTTTTCTCCAGAATTGCAATCAATAGCGCGATTCGTTTGTGGTCGATGCCGATCGCTGTCCGCTGGGGGGTGCCGAAAGAACTGCTAGAGACCAACGCTTGAAGCTCCACCAACAGTGGTCGACTCCCTTCCAGAGAAGCGACTACAGCGCTCCCTGCACTTTCTTTGGGCCGTTCCGCTAAAAACAGTTCAGAGGGATTGCTGACCTCGCGGAGTCCCTGTTCCTGCATTTCAAACACGCCGATTTCATTGGTGGAGCCAAAGCGGTTCTTGACCGCCCGGAGAATTCGATACGGGTGCCCCGGATCGCCTTCAAAGTAGAGGACCGTATCAACCATATGTTCGAGAACTCTCGGTCCGGCAATGGCGCCGTCTTTGGTGACGTGGCCGACCAGAAACGTCGGCAGCCCATCTCCCTTGGCTTGAATCATCAATTGTCCGGTACATTCTCGTACCTGACTGACGCTGCCGGGAGCCGAATCCAGAGAACTGGTGAAAATTGTCTGGATGGAATCAATCACCAGAAATGCCGGTTGCAACTCTTTAATCCGTTGCTTGATCTGCTCCAGAGATGTTTCCGCCAGCAAATAAAGGTGATCGGTTTTGATGCCAAGACGGTCCGCACGCAGTTTCACCTGTCGTGTTGACTCTTCTGCCGTGACGTAAAGGGCGGTGCCGTTTTGAGCTAAGCGGGCAAAGGCTTGTAAGAGTAGGGTCGATTTGCCGATTCCAGGGTCTCCACCAACAAGAATGAGCGATCCCGGGACAACTCCGCCACCCAGGGTACGATCAAGCTCTGCCATGCCACAACTTAAGCGATCTTCTTCGCTGCTGCTGACTTCTGCTAACTTCTGCGGTTTTCCCGGTTGCGGAAGGGCACGACTATGAGAAGAAGTTGTCGTGGGCTGCTCTTCAACCAACGTGTTCCATTGCTGGCAATCGGGACATCTGCCAAGCCATTTCGGGCTTTGAAAGCCACAGTTCTGACAGCTGTAGATGGTTTTCTGGCGTGCCACAGGACCTCCAAGAAGTTGATAAAAAAATAACGGCACATCCTATGCTGATCACTATCGGGCTGTCAATTATCCTCGTGTGGAGAGTCATGTCATTATTTGAACAAATTGCACTTGCACGAATATGCAAGTTTTTATATTATGATTCATTAGTTAAATTAAACCATTGTTAGTTGGTTCTGCTTGGGGCGAGTTTCTTGGGAGGGTTCTATGGTGCAGGAAAAATCAACGTATTCGTATTTTGTTTTCAGAAAGTATTCCTTCCGCTGGATTCTTCTGGCTGTTTTACTGACCTGTCTTCCACTCTTTTCATTCTCTGCATGGGCCGACCCACCTACGCCTGATTCTCAAGTGGGTGATACTGTCACCGATCCTGATACCGGTGAAGATGTCATTGTTACCGGTTTACTGCAAGACGCTTATAGTACCTACGGCGTGACGACTGACACTGAGAGACGTATTTACACGACAATAGAAGTTGATGATATTTTTCCTGGTGATGGTGATCATAACTGGACAGTTACAGCTACGACCTCTGATGCTATTTCAGGTTATGTGACAGAAATTTCAATGCAACGGCAGGAGCTGGATGATGATGGAAACCCAGTAACCGATGATGACGAAAATCCAGTGTATGAGGAACAGACTCTGACTGTTGCTGTTGATTATGATGTTAGCAACCCCGTTGATGAAAATGGAGATCCGATTGATCCTTCCGGCTCTCCGGGTGAAGCGGAATTTGATATCGAGCCACCACCACCGGCAACTGGTGACAGCGATAATATTATTTATAAGGTCCGCAAAGGGAGCTCTGGTGATGATGGACGTGATGGTTATGGTGTCCAGACGTGTATTCCATCGACCGATATTTGTACAACTATTGCCTATAGCCCACACCCCGGCGAAGACGGCTCTACCGGACCGAAAAGAACAGTGGATGCCCCACAAAGCTACGGTTTGATCACGACAGTAGGAGATCGTCCTGGAATCACCGCCATAAGTATAGGGGGAGATGGAGGAGATGGCGGTGATGCCTATGGAAACATCAATGCTGAACATGGTGGCGATGCTGGCGATGGGGGTAAGGTCACTGTCACTATGGATACGGAGGTTAATACCAGCGGCGGGGAAGGGCATGGGATTTTTGCCCAGAGTCGTGCCGGTGTGGCTGGAGATGGAGGCAGCGGTTATATCTGGAGTTACGGTGGCGATAGTGGTGATACCGCAAAAGGGGGTACGGTTCAGGTGACCACCGGAGACCACGGATTCATCAGCACATCCGGAAATGGGGCTCACGGCATTTTTGCCCAGAGTCTCGGTGGTGCATCGGGCAGCGGTGGAGACAGTTGGGGCATTGTTGGTGAGGGGGGGAATGCTCTTTCGGCTGGGCATGGAGGCAGCGTCACTGTGACCCATCATGGTGATATTCTCACTCAGGGTAGAGCAAGCTATGGCATTTTTGCCCAGAGCCTTGGTGGTACCGGTGGTGACGGTGGTGACTCCGGTGGAATTTATGCCCTGGGGGGTGATGCTTCGGAAGGTGGCAATGGCAGGAAGGTCACGGTCACATTGGCGGACGCATCACGTGTTGAAACCGAGGGGACTTCCAGCCATGCGATTGTTGCTCAGAGTATCGGTGGTGGTGGCGGTTCTGGTGGTTTTGGTGCCGGATTGTTCGGGCTGGGAGCCAGTGGTTCTGGCGGTGGCAATGGCGGCAGTGTCGATGTCACCTTTGCAGCAGCTGCAATTACAACTTCAGGCGATAAAGCTCATGGATTGCTGGCTCAAAGTATTGGTGGCGGTGGCGGTACCGGCAGCTTTGGAGCGGGAGCTGTTGCCATTGGCGGCAGTGGTTCCGGCGGTGGCGACGGTGGATCTGTAAGTGTCGATAGTGCAGCAACTATTTCTATCGGTGGAGATCATTCACGGGGTGTTTCAGCTCAGAGCATCGGCGGTGGCGGTGGTGATGGAGCCGGTGCTGGTGGACTGGTTGCCATCGGTGGCAGTGGTAGCGGTGGTGGTGACGGTGGAGAGGTCACGGTTGATAACCAAGGTGACATTACCACCAGAGGCTACAATTCTGAAGCTGTGTTGGCCCAGAGTATCGGTGGTGGCGGTGGCAGCGGTGCAGGTAGTGGCGGCGGAGTGTCCTTGGGGGGCAGTGGTTCCGGTGGCGGCGATGGCGATGAGGTTGAAGTCAGCAACAGCGGAGAGCTTATAACTTGGGGAACTGGCTCGGAAGGTCTGTTTGTCCAAAGTGTCGGCGGTGGTGGCGGTGATGGATCCAGCAGCGGCGGTGTTGTCTCGCTGGGTGGCGATGGCGGCAGCGGTGGTGATGGTGCTCGGGTAACGGTGGAAAACAGCGGCGACATAAGAACCCATGGCGACGAAGCAGAAGGCATTTTTGTTCAGAGTGTCGGTGGTGGTGGTGGGAGTGGATCCGGCAGTGGCGGGCTGGTCAGCCTCGGTGGCAACGGTAATGATGGCGGTGATGGCGGTAGTGTAAGAATCAATAATAGTGGCAATATTACGACGGGAATACTCAGTGGTAGCGGAAAAGGTTCAAGCGGCATCTTTGCCCAGAGCGTCGGCGGCGGTGGCGGCAGTGGTGCCGGCAGTGGTGGTGCCGTTTCCCTGGGTGGATCCAGTGGTCATGCCAGTGATGGCGATACGGTAACGGTTCATAATACCGGTGCGGTGACAACCTGGGTAGAACATTCCACGGCTGTATTGGCGCAAAGTATCGGCGGCGGTGGTGGCTACGGAACCAGTGGCGGTGGTGGCTCCGGTGGGATTGTTTCTCTGGGAGGAGACTCCGGCGCCGGAGGCAATGGCGGTGCTGTCACGGTTACTCAAAACAATGCAAATCTTCAGACCAGCGGAGATTACTCCAAAGGCATTTTTGCTCAGAGTGTTGGCGGTGGGGGCGGCAGCGGCGCCGGCAGTGGTGGCGCCGTGTCTCTTGGTGGTAGCGGCGGCACTGGTGGTGAAGGTGGAGCAGTCACAGTTACCGAGACCGGAGGCACCATTGCAACGGCCGGTCAATCTGCTGATGCCATTTATGCTCAAAGTGTCGGCGGTGGTGGTGGAGAAGGTGGTGGCAGTGGTGGAGCCGTTTCTCTGGGAGGTTCTGGCGGTGCCGGTGGTTCAGCCGATGCCGTCACGGTGACGAGCTCCAGTTCGCTTTATACTTTTGGTGACTATTCCGAGGGGATCTTTGCCCAGAGCGTTGGTGGCGGTGGTGGCAGTGGTGCCGGATCGGGTGGAATCATCAGTCTTGGTGGCAGTGGTGATGGTGGAGGTGCTGCGGGTGCTGTAGATGTTGCCCACTTAGGCACCATTGTAACAGAGGGTATCAGTGCTGAAGGGATTTATGCGCAGAGTGTTGGTGGCGGCGGTGGTGATGGTGCAGGCAGTGGCGGAGCTATCTCCATTGGCGGTAGCGGTAGCAGTGCAGGGCATGGCGAAGCCGTCACAGTCGTTCAGGGAGATGGCTCCAGCAGCGGTTCGATTACGACACAGGGGAATTATTCTGAAGCTATTTTTGCCCAGAGCGTTGGTGGCGGTGGCGGTGATGGTGCAGGCAGTGGTGGAGTAATTTCCTTAGGGGGTAGCGGCTCCGGTGGAGCGACAGCAGGCGCTGTCCAAGTGACAAATTACGATAGCTTAACAACCTTTGGCAAAAAAGCTAGCGGGATTTTTGCCCAGAGTGTTGGTGGTGGTGGAGGAAATGGTGCTGCCAGTGGTGGATTGATCACTTTCGGGGGGAGCGGTGACGGAGCCGGAGACAGTGATTCTGTGACAATAGAGAATTCCGGAGCGATCAGCACCAGTGGTGCCCTTTCCAATGCAATTTTTGCCCAGAGCGTCGGTGGTGGCGGAGGAAATGGAGGGACGACCGGAGGGGTGTTGTTCACAGTTGGTGGCAACGGTGGAAGCGGGGGTGATGCCGGAGCGGTTGAGGTGAGCAATAGTAACAATCTAAGAACTGTGGGTAATGATGCTGATGCGGTGTTTGCCCAAAGCCTCGGTGGCGGCGGTGGTAACGCTGGGAGTGCGGCCTCTGGATCGGTGATGGCTGGGGTTGCTATTGGTGGTGCTGGTGGTGCTGGTGGTGCTGGGGATAGTGTCAGCGTTAGCGTAGAAACCCACGAGGTTGATGGCGAAGAGGTTTTCACGTCAATTTCAACCGCGGGAGATCGTTCCCGAGGCATCTTTGCCGAAAGCGTTGGCGGCGGTGGCGGCAACGGGGGCTTTGCCGTCCAGGGGAGTGTCGGCACTTTCGGTTCCCTTTCGGTCGCAGTCGGTGGCAGCGGTGGTCTGGGTGGTGATGGAAGTGAGGTCACTGTTGATGCCGCTGCTGTTATTGAAACTGCAGGGGAAGATGCCGATGGCTTCGTTGCCCAGAGTACTGGTGGTGGCGGCGGTAGCGGAGGGTTCTCCGTGGCAGGCAGTATCCAGTTTAACCCGGCGGGTGGTGGGGCTGTTGCTATCGGTGTTGGAGGCAGCGGTGGCTCCGGCGGTGATGCTGATGCTGTTATTGCTAACCTGACCGGTCAAGTAACGACCTTGGGGGATTTATCCGAAGGACTCCTTGCCCAGAGTGTTGGTGGCGGTGGAGGAAATGGTGGTTTTGATGTGTCTACAGCAATCAGCGGGTCTGGTGGCGGTAGTGGGGCTATAACCCTCGGTGTCGGTGGCAGCGGTGGGGATGGTGGTGACGGCGGCAGTGTTCATTCAACGGTGCGTGGCGATATCATGACGTCCGGTGATAAAGCCGATGCCTTAGTTGCCCAGAGTGTTGGTGGCGGCGGAGGGAATGGTGGTTTTAATGTCAGTTCGAGTATCTCCGTCGGGATTGGTGGCAGCGGTGCTGTAAATGTCGGGATTGGTGGCTCCGGTGGCGGTGGCGGTGGCGGTAGCACTGTTGACTTGGATGCTCAGGGTCATCTTGAAACCCAAGGTGATGATTCTGGTGGGTTGCTGGCTCAGAGTGTCGGCGGTGGTGGCGGTAACGGCGCCTTCAATGTCTCATCGACAATAAACGCTTCTGGAGTTGCAGGCGGGGCTATTGGAATCGGTGTCGGTGGCAGCGGTGATATCGGTGGTGATGGTGATGATGTCCACGGGAATTTTGGTGGTAGCATCAATACCTTGGGTGAAAATTCAGCTGGTGCAGTGATTCAGAGCATTGGTGGTGGTGGCGGTGACGGCGGTTTTAATGTCAGTGGAACTCTGGCTGTTGCCGGTGGTGCCAATGGTGCGCTGGCCTTGGGGGTTGGCGGTGCCGGGGCTGGTGGAGGCAACAGCGGTGCTGTGATGGCAACTCTTACTGCTGATGTCAGCACCAGCGGTAATAAATCTGAAGGTATCATTGTTCAAAGTGTTGCTGGTGGCGGCGGTCATGGTGGTTTCAATGTAACCGGTACCATTGCTGGAGCAACAGCCGCCAATGGAGGGGTCGCTGTCGGCGTCGGTGGTGCTGGCGGTGCCGGTGGCGATGCCGGTACTGTGACCGTTGGCGTAAGCGGAGAAATCTCCACTACGGGTGATAAGTCAACAGCGATCACCGCCCAGAGTGCCGGCGGCGGTGGTGGTCATGGCGGTTTTGACATTGATGGCACAATCTCTCTGTCGGGTGGCGCTACTGGAGCTGTTTCTGTCGGAGTTGGTGGTAGCGGTGGAGACGGTGGTGATGGGGAATCTGTCAATGCCATCGTCAACACAACGATTCAAACTGCTGGAGAAGAATCTGCCGGTGTTGTTGCCCAGAGTGTTGGTGGCGGCGGTGGTACCGGGAGTTTTAATATCAGTGGCGCTGTGGGGCTGTCGACGGAAGGAAGTGGTTCTGTATCCGTCGGAGTTGGTGGCAGTGGTGGAGGCGGCGGTGATGGTCGCCAGGTCAGTTTGAGCGTTAATGACAGTAGCATTACCACCTCCGAAAAGAAGTCCTCAGCGATCGTTGCCCAGAGTGTTGGCGGTGGTGGCGGTGATGGCGGTATAAATATTACTGGTGCCGTGACTTTAACCAAAGATGCCGGAGGTGTTATTGGTGTCGGCATTGGTGGATCGGGTGGTGATGGCGGTGATGGTTCGACTGTTGTTGCTACAACTTCAGGAATTGTGGCTACAGATGGAGATGAATCAACGGGGATCCGAGCACAAAGCATCGGTGGCGGCGGTGGCAATGGTGGAGTGAATATTTCGGGTGATCTCTCCGGAACTCTCGGGGGTGTTAGTGCTTCTGTGGGTGTCGGTGTTGGTGGTTTTAGCGGCGGTGGCGGGACGGCAGAATCTGTCGTTTTGAGCTCCCTATCTTCAGTCAGGACTGACGGTGCCAATGCTCATGGAGTTGTTGCGCAAAGTGTTGGCGGTGGTGGTGGCAACGGAGGTGTCAATGTCAGTGGAGGCGTCTCTTTTGCGAGTACCGGGTCATCGTTCGGGGTGACTGCTGGAGTTGGAGGTTTTGGTGGCAATGGCGGAGATGCTGGGGATGTAACAGCTGCGGTCAGTGGTAATGTTGTGGCGACTGGCTTAGGGTTTGAGGGTGAGAAAGAAGACGCCGATAGTGGTTCAAGTTATTGGGCGATGGAAGATGGGTCATACGGAATTATTGCTCAAAGCCTTGGTGGCGGTGGCGGCAACGGTGCCGTCAATATCAGTGGCGGTATCACAACGTCTGCTGCAGAAACGGGGGCATCTGCCGGATTGACGCTTGGTGTTGGTGGCTTTGGTGGTGATGGCGGTTCGTCTGCTGCAGTTACACTCGATGTTGACAATCAAGTGACTCGGGCGATTGGTGATGATCGCTCCGCTATTCTGGCCCAAAGCCTTGGCGGCGGTGGTGGCAATGGTGGAGTCAATGTCAGTGGCGGTATCAGCACGGATGGTGCATTGACGGTTGGTGTTGGTGGCTTCGGTAGTGATGGTGGCTGGTCTGAGGATGTTTTCTTGCAAGCACTTGCCGATATCGTTGAGACGACAGGTGCCCGCAGTGCGGGTGTTGTGGCTCAGAGTATTGGTGGAGGTGGCGGTAATGGGGGTGTCAATGTCAGTGGCAGCGTAATATTGAGCAAGAAAAATACCTTGCCTTCTGTGACTATTGGCGTCGGCGGTTTTGCTGGGGATGGTGCTGCCAGCGGTGATGTTGAAGTTGAGCATGAGGGAGAGATCTCAACTGCAGGGGAGTGGAGTCACGGGTTGCTGGCCCAGAGTATAGCTGGCGGGGGAGGCAATGGAGGATTCAACTTTAGTGGCAGTGTCAATGTCAGTGCTGTTGCTACACATGGTGGTGCTGTAGCGACGATCGGTGTCGGGGGCTCTGGTGGGAGTGGCAACGATGCCGGAGATGTAACCCTGACCAGTCGTGGTGACATTGTCACTTTCGGCAACGAAGCGCGGGGTGTTTTTGCCCAGAGTGTTGGTGGCGGCGGAGGTATGGGCGGCACGAATCTTGATCTCAATTTGAATATGACTGCTTTTGGTTCCGGAACTCCGATTATGGTCGGGGTCGGTGGTTCCGGAGGCAGTGCAGGAAATGGTGGGGATGTCACTGTAGACCGTGGCACGGTGGATTCTTTCTCAGGCATGATTCAGACAGACGGCAGCGGGGCTGTCGGTCTTGAAGCATCCAGTATCGGTGGCGGTGGTGGTGATGCTGGAATGAACTTGATGTTGGCGGTCAGTAATGAAACCTCCCAAAGCGATTCCTACGCTCTTGAGGTCGGAATTGGCGGCGGCGGTGGAGAATCCGGTGATGGAGGGCAAACAACGGTTGCCAACTTTGGCGATATCAATACCGCAGGAGCCCAGAGCCATGGACTGCTGGCTCAAAGCATCGGCGGTGGTGGTGGTAATGCTAATCTTAATGTCGGTTTCGGCTGGCTCCCTAGCAATAAGATTGCCAAGCTGACAGTTGGCGGTGCAACTGGTGATGGTGGCGAAGGGGGAGATGTCAGTGTCTTGCACTCTGGTGACATTTTCAGTGATGGTGAAAATGCTGCTGCCATTATTGCCCAGAGTATCGGTGGTGGTGGTGGGAATGCTGGTCTTGATACGATTTTTAACAAAGGTTCCGGTGGTGGGGTAGCCGTTTCGCTTGGACGTGTCGGTGGGACTGGAGGTGCAGGTGGTGATGTGGATCTGTCCTCTTTGGGAGCTTTGACCACGACGGGTTCCAACGGCTATGGAGTTCTTGCTCAGAGTATCGGCGGTGGTGGTGGCAACAGTTCGGCCGTTGGTGGCGGTGTGACCTCTTCAAGCTTCAACTCCTCGGAACAAGGTGCGTCTGTCTCTGTTGGTCTGACTGGTGGAGAAGGTGGAGAAGGGGGAGATGTCACCCTTCGTGCCGAGGGGGTGGTCACGACTGCCGGTGAAAAGGCCCATGGGCTGTTTGTTCAAAGTGTCGGCGGTGGTGGCGGCAACGGCGGCAATGCCAATACCGCTGGGATAACTGCTCCTGCTGCGAGTGTCAGTGTCGGTGGCGAAGGGGGTACCGGCGGCACCGGTGGCACAGTGTTTTTGGATAATAGCGCCGTAGTAGAAACCACAGGTGAAAAGGCTGTTGCCCTTTTTGCCCAGAGTGTTGGTGGCGGTGGTGGCACTGGCGGTGCCGCATACAGTGGCGGGTTTGTGACCTCTGGAGCCGGTGCTCAGGTGACCGTTGGTGGTTCCGGCGGCAATGGTGTCGATGGTGGTCAAGTCAGTGTTGATAACAGTGGCATATTGTTAACATCTGGTGAGCGCTCGCATGGGGTTCTGGCGCAGAGCATTGGCGGTGGTGGCGGCGATGGCGGTTTGGTTGTTAACGGGTTGCTCAACACCAATGATGAGGATACGGCGCGTTTGTTTGTTTCTGTCGGTGGTGATGGAGGCTCAGGTGGAATCGGCAAGCAGGTTGAGGTGGTCAATGACGGCGCTATTTCTACTACGGGAGTAGAGGCTATCGGTCTTTTTGCCCAAAGTATTGGTGGTGGTGGTGGAACCGGCAGCGCAGTTATCACTGGGTCTTTTTCCAAGTCGGGAGGGGGAACGACACTTGGGCTGGGTCTCGGTGGCAGCGGCGGTAGCGGCGCTAGCGGAGGTGACGTCACTATCAAGAACCTGATACAGGGAAATCAGCCATACAGTGGCACCATTGAAACTTCTGGAGATGGTGCTCACGGCATCATGGCTTTAAGTATTGGTGGTGGCGGTGGGACTGGTAGCACTGTCTTTACAGGCACCGCAGCGACTGAAAGCAACAGTTCTTCTTCAGCGGTGGCTTTGAGTATTGGCGGTAATGGTGGCGATGGTGGCCGTGCTGGGGTGGTGACGGTTGAGAACGCTGGTCGGGTTGTGACCTATGGCGATGAGGCCCACGGAATTGTTGCCGAAAGCATTGGTGGCGGTGGCGGTAATGGCGGCATGAGTATTGCTGGAAACCTGTTGATCGGCAAGCTGGAAAACAGTGGTATCAATAGTGCTGTCAGCATCGGTGGAACGGGTGGTGATGGCAATATTGGCAATAATGTTCTGGTCGATAACGACGGTGCGATTGAAACCTTTGGGGACAAGTCGTATGGAATTTTAGCTCAGAGTATCGGTGGCGGTGGTGGTAATGGAGGTGTTGCCGTCGCCGCATCGATTGATCCAAGTATTACGACCGGGTTTGCTTCTCAGTCGACGTTACTGAGTATCGGAATAGGAGGATCAGCTGGTAACGGTGCTCTAGGTGGTGATGTCAGCGTCAACCATAGTGGTTCTATTGTGACAAATGGTGCCGATACTTACGGCATCTTTGCTCAAAGTGTCGGTGGTGGCGGTGGTACTTCGGCACTATCGTTTTCCAGCCCTTTCTGGATGGCAATTGATGGTTTGTCTACCCTTCTGGGTGCCAAGGAGGGCAGTGCTGGTATCGGTGGCGATGTGACGGTGAATTCGACCGGAACAATCATGACCAATGGGGCCAACAGTTCTGCTGTGTTTACCCAGGCGATCAGCAGTGGCGGTGGTGAAATAAATATGTTTCTTGATCTGAGTCAGGATGCTTCCAGTCTGGATCAGGAGATCGTCGATATTGATGAAGTGACCTCTGCAACCGAGGACCTTGTCCATGTGTTAAAGCAGACGGTTGGACTAGGTGGAGAGGGTAATCGTGATAATGCTGGAGGCACGGTTGAAAGTTCTCATGTGGGGGATATCCTCGCAACGGGAGATTATTCTGCCGGATTGGAAGTGCAAAGTATCGGCGGTGGCGGTGGTACGGCTGTGTCTGAGGTTGTTCTGCGACCTGAAGATGAAATCGAACTGGAGCTGACCCTTGGGGCAACCGGTAGCACCAATGTTGGTGGTGGGGATATCAATGTTGATCGCGCTGGTCAGGTCATCACCCGTGGCGAACAAGGGAAGGGTGTCAGTGTCCAGAGCATTGGTGGGGGAGGCGGCAGTCTGAATCAATTATTGGTCCGCAGTACGGAAGGGGAGCTGACTGCTGCTGCAACCGCCAGCGGTCAAATTGGTGCCGATGGAGGGATTGATCATCATGGCGGCGAAGTCACTTTGGAAATGTCTGGTGATTTATCCACTGAAGGAGAGCGTGCTCAAGGGATTTTTGTCCAGAGTATCGGTGGCGGCGGTGGTGAACTGCGCTTGACTGGTTTTGACGATGTCGCGCTGCAATTGGGTGGTACCGGTGGCGCTACGGGAGATGGTGGTTCGATAGCTCTGCGTAACACCGGTTTGGTTGCGACCGAGGGGGAATTGTCGCATGGAATCTTTCTGCAATCCATTGGTGGTGGCGGTGGTGCGGTCTTTACCGATCTGGATGGAGTTGCTGCTGATGTGATCCTCAACTCTGACAGTCAAGGTGATGGTGGAAACATCAGATTAACTCAAACCGGTGATATTCAAACCTTAGGTGACCGTGCTTATGGCGTCTGGATTCAAAGTCTGGGTGGTGGCGGCGGAGCGGTTGATACCCGTTTTTCCGGCAGCAGCGGGGGCAGCGGCAGTGGCGGTAACATCGGTGTGACTGTGAACGGTGACATCATCAGCTTTGGCGCTGATGCCACGGCAGTCTTTGTCCAGAGTGACGGCGGTGAGGGGGCTGACAACGGTGACATTGATGTTGTCCTCAATAGTGATTTTGTCACCGGAGGATCTGGTGACAGCAACGGAGTGCAAATTGATGGTGGCGCAAACAATCGCCTGATAAATCATGCTACCTTGATGACCCTTGATGGCATTGCCGGTCAGGCGTTGCTCGGTGGTGATGGTGGTGAGCAGGTTGAAAACTACGGCACCGTGATCGGCAACATTGATCTTGGTGATGGAAAGAACAGTTTTTTCAATGATGAGGATAGTCTTTTGCTGACCGGCTCAATCGCGCTGTTAGGTCGAGGCAATCTGCTCACCAATGCCGGTCAACTGTCCCCTGGCGATCTGTATAACCTGCAAACGACAACGCTGAATGGTGATTTTCTGCAAACAGAAACGGGAGTTTTTCTGGTCGACCTTGACTTCAACGGAAATCATGCCGATCAAATCTATGCCGCAGGCCAGGCACAGGTTTCCGGTCGTATCGTGTTGAACACACTGCATCCTGAGGATCTATTACCGGGTAAAGAGGATGTTGTCATGGTTCATGGGGGGCTGGAGGCCAGTGATGATGACACCGAACTCTTGGTCGATCCATCCGCAGTGGTTGATTATCAACTTCATCTGATTAATGAACAGGATCTGGCTGTGGCTCTGGAAATTGATTTTTCTCCAGATGAGCTTGTCGGTAATCTGGTATCGATTGGTGAGTATTTTAACCGGATCCAGCGAGCTGGTGGTTCCGCTGCAATGGATCCGATTGTGGCAGATATTTTCACTCTTGCGGATGCCACTGCACTCGCTGAAACCTACTCCTACATGAATCCCGATTCCTATGATTATTTTACCGGTGTTGGGTTGGACGTGACGCGCCAATTCAATAGTATTGTGCTCCAGCGCCAGCAGATTCGACATCTCGCCAAAAATTTTGCCACAGATGTGCAGGAATCAATGTCTTCTAGGCGAACCGGAGAAAGAATTCACCTGGCCTACAACGGTTCTGACGCAGAGTTGTATCGTTTGCTATACCGTGACGAACATAAACACATAGATTCAGGACTTTGGCTCAACTATTCTGACCGACGTAGTCATCAGGATGCGGGCTCAAATTATGCCGGATATGAGCAAAAAACTCATGTTATGACAATGGGTTACGATAAAATGATCAATTCCCAAACATTGGCAGGCTTTAGCCTTGGCTATTCTCGCACCGACCTCAATGTTGACGACCATAGTCAGGACGGGGAAATAGAGAATTATCAGACGGCAATGTATGTCAGCCACGATGTTGCCCCATATTATGTCGATGGGATTTTCTCTTATGCCCGGCAAGATTATGACAATAGCCGACTGACCCGAGTTATGGGGGAGTACCGTTTTGCAACCAGTGAACATGAAGGAGATGTCTGGTCCCTTTATGGTGGGGTTGGCCGGAATTTTAAATTTAAAAACTGGCTGCTTCAACCCAATCTGGCATTGAATTACGTCTATCTTAACGAAGATGCTTTTACGGAAACAGGTGCTGATGCTTTGAGTTTACGGGTTGAAAAACGGTCAACAAACAGTCTGACGGCCGATTTAGGCGTCAAATTGTCTGGGATGTTTACCATGACCTCGGGAATTATTGCACCTGAATTTTCGGTGGTTTTTAATCATGATTTTGCAATCGATGACCGGACGGTAACCGCTGGTTTTGTCGGTTATCCCAATGGAGCCTTTACCGTTTTGGGTCGAGAGGTTGAAGAAGATGGGGTGAAGCTGGGATTCGGAGTTAATTATATGAGTAAATACGGGATTGATGCTGTTTTTAAATACCAGAGAGAGATGCGTCCTGGTATGCGTGCCAGCGAAATTATGGGTGAGATCCAGATTAAATTTTGATGGGAAAGGGCAGCTATTTATTCAATCAAGTAGAACCGAGAGAACTTTTTTGGGAAAAGGTAGCATTCTTTTTTGTCCTTTTATAAAATAGACATGGTAGTTAACCAACCTGTCGTGTTTTGATGTATTTTTGATAAAGGATAACATCTATGCTTTATGCTGACCTGCGGGCCGCTCTGGATGAATTTGACCTGCCGGAACAGGTGACCTTGAAAAGAATCCGCAAACGACACCGGCAGCTTGTCCGTAAATATCATCCAGACAGCGGTGAAGTTGCCGATAATGATAAAATCAGAAGTATCAATGCAGCGTATAAGATTCTCAATGAATACCTCAGTAACTATCATTTCGATTTTTCTAAGGATGCTTTTCTTGAACAGTATCCTGAAGAAAGACTTCGTGAACAGTTTTATGATGTGGGGTTATGGGGAGGAAAAGGTTAACAGAGAATCACAACCTATTTCTCAGACGACAGAACACCTCGATTGAATGATAAAATCTAGATGCAATGTGCTTCTCTGCAATGTTGCTCGACTTGTGATCCTCGTTTTTCCCTTCTCTTCAGTTTTAAATTTTTTTCCACTTGAAACTGTGTTAAATTTTCAACTTTTTGCATAACTCTCATAGGGATTTATCGCGTGAACATAGATCAAACCGAAGCATTGATACAGGTCAGCCGTCCTTCCCGTTATCTTGGTGGCGAACTGGGTAGTATCTGTAAGTTGGATTCTGGCATCGAAGTGCGGATGGCTCTCGCTTTTCCTGATGTCTATGATGTTGGCATGAGTCATATCGGCTTTCCTATTCTTTACAATATTCTCAATAACCTTGACTGGGCGGCCGCGGAGCGGGTTTATTCTCCCTGGGGCGATATGGAGCAGTGGTTGCGTGAGCAACACCAGCCTCTCTGTTCACTCGAAACCTCCCAGACCTTAGGGAGTTTTGATATTATCGGTTTCACTCTGCAATATGAACTCAGTTACACAAATTTGCTGACTATGCTGGAGTTATCGGGAATTCCCCTGCGACGAGAACGGCGTGACGATCAGGCCCCACTGATTGTGGTCGGTGGTCCATGCGCTTTTAACCCAGAACCCCTCGCCGATTTTTTTGATGTCGCTTTGATTGGCGATGGTGAAGAGGCGGTGGTTGAACTCGCAACTCTGGTGCGACAGGGGAAACAGGAAAAATGGAGTCGGCAACAATTGTTGCAAAAATTGGCCGCCAGTGACGGTTTTTATGTCCCTGAATTCTTTGCCGTAAGCTATCAGGCCAGTGGCAGCATCGACAAAATTACCCCGTTGCACCCCGGATACGATAAAGTTCGGCGTCGGTTTATT
Source organism: Desulfuromusa kysingii (assembly GCF_900107645.1). Lineage (GTDB taxonomy): Bacteria > Desulfobacterota > Desulfuromonadia > Desulfuromonadales > Geopsychrobacteraceae > Desulfuromusa > Desulfuromusa kysingii. Next base: position 86,809 of record NZ_FNQN01000008.1, on the reverse strand, counting down.
CAAGATCTGGAAACAGCACCGTTCCCCACGCAACCGATTGTCCCGTTTATGCAGACGGTTCATAATCGTGTCGCTATGGAAATTACCCGAGGCTGTACCCGTGGTTGTCGTTTTTGTCAGGCAGGCTATATCTATCGTCCGGTGCGGGAACGGAGCCCCGAAACGATCAAGCGGCTGATCGCTGAATCACTCCAGAACTCCGGTTTTGAGGAGGTGTCGTTACTCTCTCTGTCGACGGGTGATTATAGCTGTATCGAGCCCTTGATGCAGCAGTTGATGGATGTCTATACGAATGATCGCGTTTCCGTTTCCTTGCCGAGCCTGAGAGTAGGTTCTTTGACCTCGGCGCTGATGGAAGAGGTTAAAAAGGTCCGTAAAAGCGGTTTCACCCTCGCCCCCGAAGCTGGCAGTGAGCGACTGCGGAAACTGATCAACAAGGGGATCACCACGGATGACCTGCTGCAATCGACGCAGACGGCGTTTCAACTGGGCTGGCGCTTGATCAAGCTCTATTTTATGCTGGGGCTGCCAACGGAAACGGACACCGATTTGCAGGAGCTGATGGACCTCGCCGCACAGGTGAAGAAGAGTGGTAAAGGGACGGGTGGCAATGATGTTAATGTTGCCGTCTCAACGTTCGTCCCCAAACCGCATACGCCATTCCAGTGGGAAGCCCAGATCGGGATTGACGAAACCCTCAGGAAACAACGCCTGTTGCGGGACGGGTTAAGGCAGAAAAAGTTACGCTTTAAATATCATGGTGCGGAATCCTCTTTTATGGAGGGGGTCTTTGCCCGTGGAGACCGACGTCTGTCAGCGGTTCTGGAGCGAGCCGTGGAGCTTGGTTGCCGCTTTGATGGCTGGCGGGAGTGTTTTGATTTCAACCTCTGGCAGCAGGCTTTTGCCGATTGTGACATTGAACCCTCCTGGTATCTTCGGGAGCGGCAGGAAGATGAGGTTCTCCCTTGGGATCATATTGATTGCGGGGTGCCGAAACAGTTCTTTGTGCGAGAGCGGCAAAAAGCCCTTGCTGGCGCCGAAACCAAAGATTGTCGCGGTGGCATCTGTCACAGCTGTGGTATCTGTGACGGGGAAAGGTTGCAACAACGATTGTCGACCCCGGCGGTTTCAACCGCTGCTCGTAGCGGTGACGAAGGGTGCCAAAATGGTGATCCAGAGCAATTTACCAGAGTCCGACTGCGTTTGAGTAAACTGGGTCGCGCCAGAATGGTTGCCCATCTTGAATATCTGAAGATGTTCCAGCGCGCAGTCCGGCGGGCGAACTTGCCGATCCGTTTTTCACAAGGGTTTCATCCCATGCCGAAGATCTCTTTTTTAGAGGCGTTACCGATGGGAGTTTCCAGTGAAGCCGAGCTCGTCGACCTGGAGTTGCTCTCTTTTGTCCCCGTTAACGAGGTTATTCAGGCTCTTAATGTTCAACTTCCGGAAGGGTTCAAAATAATTGAAGGGGAGATTATCCCTTGGAAATCCCCTTCACCGTCTGCCGCTGTGGCTTCCAGTCGTTATTCTGTTCCTTTGCCAGAGACGGTGGTGGAAGATCTGCACCAGCGCATTGTAGATTTTCTTGATGCTGATCAGATCCTGGTGACACAGATCAAAAAAGAACGGCAAGTCGAGGTGGATATTCGCCCCGGAGTCCTGGAATTGTGTCAGGTCGGGGCTGAACTGCAAATTGAGTTAACCAAGGGCAGCCCGCTGCGAGTTGCGGCTTACCTGCTCAACTCAGATATGGAAACGATCCGCCGATACGGGGTGAGAAAAACCGGGATTGTTCTGAAAGATATGAGTTAAAATCCTTTTTGACGCTGAAACGGAGTAGACTTGGTCCTGATCCTGATCCTGATCAATGAGAGGCTGTTTCAAGCGTCTACGGGCTATGAAACTCTGCTGGTTGATATTGAAAAAGTATGGGATCGCCCATTTTGCGGTATTTTGCCTTGCATGAATTCAGCAATGTTAAAGACATTAATACTTAATTTATGAGATTCATAAATATAGACTAAACAGGAGTAAAATATGACAAAGGAGTTGGTTATCAATGCCACCTCCCACGAAACCCGAGTCGCCTTACTCGAAGGGGGGCACATTGCCGAGCTTTATATTGAACGGGATCGGCAGTTGGGGATTGTAGGGAATATCTATAAAGGTAAAGTTATCCGAGTGTTGCCTGGAATGCAGGCGGCATTTGTCGATATTGGTCTGGCAAAAGCTGCATTTCTCTATGTTGCCGATGTCATGGATGAGATGGAGCAGGTTGAAAGGACGATTGAAGGTGAGGATGATCTGCTTGAGCAGGAGGAGAACACTGAGCTGTCATCTTTGCCTCCGATAGAAGATCTGCTCACCGAAGGTCAGGAGCTGTTGGTGCAGATCTCCAAGGAGCCCATCGGCACTAAGGGGGCACGCATAACCTCACATATCTCGTTACCGGGGCGGCACCTTGTCTACATGCCAACTGTAGACCACATTGGGATTTCACGACGGATTGAGAGCGAGGAAGAACGCGAGCGGTTACGGCAGATCATTGATTCGATGCGGACTCCCGGAACCGGTTTCATTGTCCGCACTGTGTCCGAAGGCAAAAGTGAAGATGATCTGCGCCATGACATGGAGTTTCTGGTCGGGCTTTGGGAAAACCTGAGCCGTGGACTTGATGAGGTTAACGCACCCAGCCTGATTCATTCGGACCTGGACGTCACCAGTAAAGTGTTGCGAGATATCCTCACTGAAGATGTGAAGAGAATTGTCGTCGATAATGTCGAAGAGTACGACAAGATTGTCCGCTTTCTGCGGACCTTCATGCCCCGTTTAAACTATTGTATTGAGCTCTATAAAGGCGAGGAGCCAATCTTTGACGCTTATGGGCTTGAAGTAGAAATCTCCCGCGCGTTGGGGCGTAAAGTCTGGTTGAAGAGTGGTGGTTCCATCATTATCGAACAAACCGAGGCGCTGGTGGCCATTGATGTCAATACCGGACGCTATGTCGGCAAGCATAATTTTGAAGATACAATTCTCAAAACTAACTTAGAAGCTCTAAAAGAGATCGCATTTCAGCTCCGGTTACGCAATATCGGCGGGCTCATCATTATCGACTTCATTGATATGGAGAAGGAAGCCCATCGAGAGAAGGTCCATGCTACGTTGGAAGAGGCGTTGAAGCAGGACAAGAACAAGACCAATATCCTCAAGATCTCAGAACTTGGTCTGGTTGAGATGACCCGGAAGAGGGTCCGGGAAAGTATCGGTCGCACGCTCTGTGAACCTTGCGCATATTGTGAAGGGAAGGGCTATGTGAAGGCGAAATTGACAATTATCTATGAAATCCTCAGGGAACTACGCCGCGAAATGGCAGATCTACCCGCTGGGCATGTGACCTTGCTGGCTCATCCAGATGTCGCCGGACTGCTTATAGATGAAGAGCGTTGTGGGCTGGATGATCTGGAACAGCGCTTTGGCCGGACGGTTTCGATTAATCCCCGTCCGGGATTTCATATCGAACAATTTGAGATCTCTGTCGGTTAATTCTGTCGGGGCGTAGCTTGCTGCGCCCCGGTTATTTTCAGGGCAGGTAGACAATCTGTTGGAAAACATTCTGCATAATAAACAGACAGATAAAACAGATAAGACAGGAAAATATCGGGGTTGTTACCCAGCTCCCAGCGATTCCGCCAACGGTTCGCCAACGAATATTGTGCCCGCCTTTCAATAGTCCCATGCCAACCACCGCGCCAACAATTGCTTGTGAACTTGAAACAGGAACCAGAGGCAGAGTCGGCAATCCTAAGTGCAGAAGCAGATGTTCCAGACGCTGTGAAGCAAACAGGAACAGAACCAGCGAGTGAGCCCAGACCGCGACCAGAGCCATCACCGGAGAAAGTTTAAAAATACCGCTGCCAACCGTATCCATAACCCGTCTTGAATAGGTGACAACGCCAATCGCAATGGCCACGCTGCCAAGGAAAAACAGTTGCTGCGCCGGGTTAACGCTCAGTCCGCCAAAGAGTCTGATCTCCGTAAACGGAGAAACAGGAAGAAACACCCCAACCACATTCGCAATGTTATTCGCTCCCAAAGCAAAAGCGCCAAATGCTCCCATCAGTAAGAGACCGTAACGGGTCAATTCATCCAACTTGAACATGTGGATCTTCCATCTGAGGATGAAAAAGGTGACGATTTTATATGAAAGTACGGCGACGATTCCGGACAAGATCGGGCAAGCGACCCAGGTCATCACGATTTTGGAAAGGGCGTCACTGTCTGTTGGTGCCCCGGAAAAAATATTCCAGCCGACAATTGCACCGACAATGGCTTGCGATGTAGAGACCGGATAACGTGCCAGAGTCATCAGGTAGACGCTCGTAGCGGCAGCAAAGGCGACCACAAAAGCGCCGGCAACGGCATTGACTGCTCCGAGTTGTCCCAGTGTCTGAGTGGCACCGGCGCCACTGATGACGGCTCCGAGAACAATGAAGATGCAGCTGAGGATGGCCGCGGTCCGAAACTGGAGCATCCGTGAACCTACAGCGGTACCAAAAACATTGGAGGCATCGTTAGCCCCCAAAGACCAGCCCAGAAATATGCCGCTTGAGAGGAAAAACAGAAACATAGTGACTTTCTTACAGTGAACGTTTGATAACGTAGATGGCCAGGCTATCGCCCAGGTCTTCAGCTTGATCAGCTATTTTGTCAATGCTCTTTGACAAATCGCGTAGCTGCATCTTTAGATCCAGTCCTAATTCGTCATCGTTAAAGATAGCTTTTTGCAGCGCGGTTGTTGCACGGTCTGCCTCAGTTTCCCAGAAGGAAACTTTATGGATATGGTCCGTCGCTTGGGTAATATCTTTGAAATAGGCCCGTAACGCCAACGTTGCTGCTTCAACCGCTTGAATAACGCAATTGACCAGGATCTTTAAATCCTCATGAAATTTTGGTGCAATTGCCGGGCGTTCAATTTCTACCCTGAACATGACCCCTTTAAATCGTCCCAGCAAAGCATCCATCCGCTCAATCAATTCGAGGACATCTCCCCGTGATTCAGGGATCAGAGTCTTCCTGTAAAGGAGATCTTCGATGGAGTGACGTAACAGGTCCGCTTGCTTTTCGGTTTGCACAATATGGTTAAGGTGCTCAGTAAAGGCATCGATTTTATTCATCAGATAGGAGTCGATTCCCTGCACAAAGATGAGACCCGATTCACTGGCGAGATTTAAAAAACTGTCGATTTCCTTTTCGATCCCAGTGCGATTTTTAAATATGCTGACAAATGACATGAACGACCTCTTCAGGGCAGGAATGACGTGTTGTTATTAAAGGATAGTGAAAATTGCGAGAAACACAAGGGGTTTTGTTTGCTGCGCTTTGAAAAGAGGTGCATTGATATTATCGATCGTCCAAGGCCAGCTTGTTTGTGAGCTATGCTGTATTGGGACGGTATTTTATTCTCAGTGGTCAAAAATCGTAAAAAAAAATCAAGCCCTAACATTGGAGATATATTGTGTTATTCTTGAGTACAAAGACGTATAAAATGGAGCACAGGGAGTTAATTGAATCTAAACTGTTGAAGGAGAGATGAGATGAAGAAAGTCGCGTTAGTGACACTGTTTGCGGTGTTTTTCCTGGCCGGTTTTTCCCAGGCTGAGACCCTGAGTTTGTTGACCTGGAAGGGATATGCGCCCCAGGCTTTAGTTGACAAGTTCGAAAAAGAGACCGGAATCAAGGTCGAAGTGACCTACTCAAACAATGAAGAGATGATCGCGAAGCTCAGGGCGACTCGCGGAGCTGGTTTTGACCTAGCACAACCCAGTCAGGATCGAATTTCGTCAGTGCAAGAAAAGTACAAAATTTATCAAGCTATGGATTATTCAAAAATTGATGCTGATCTTTTTATCCCATCGATGTTGAATGCAGTGAAAAAGAATACCCAGGTCGGAGGCGACTCCTTTGCTGCCCCTTTCTGCTGGGGGACTTCCGGGATGATCGTCAACTCGGCAAAAGCACCAGGTGTTAACAGTTGGAAAGCCCTTTTGGATGATAAATATACCGGTCGGGTCAGCTACCGTTTGAAGCGTCCAACGTTAATCGCCATGGGTTTTGCCCTCGGTTATGACCCCTTTGCCCTCTACTCAGACGCAACGGCTTACAAGGCGATGCTCGATAAAATTGCAGAGACTCTGATGGCTGCCAAGCCTCTGGTGAAAAACTATTGGGCAAATGGTGATGCGTTGCTTGAATCGATGCGTTCAGAGGAGGTTTTTATCGCTATGGCTTGGGATGCCGGTGGCTGGAAGCTGCATGACAACAACGCTGCCATCGATTTTGTTGCTCCGCAGGAAGGTGCTCTGGGTTGGATAGACACCTTTGCGATTCCATCAAAAGCCAAAAATCTGGATGCCGCTTATAAGTGGATTAACTTTATGCTCAAACCAGAAAATGCCGGCTACTTCACCACCACAGAAAAATATGGGACGGCATCTCAGGGTGCTAATGAGTTCATCTCCCCAGAAGTTCGCAATAACTTTGAGCGGACTTTCCCCCAGGCCGCAATTGACAACATCAAGTGGTACCCACCTGTTCCAGCACAACTGGAACGGATGGAAGGGAAGATTCTTGATAAGGTCAAAGCTGCAAAATAGTCTATAAATCTTTGTTTTGTTATTGGGGTGGCCACGGTCACCCCTTTTTTACCTTACAAGCTGATGTTTATCTGGCTTGGGAGGATGTGTGGGGCCATCCATGAATAACGATTTGTCTGTATCCAATCTGGTTAAAAAATTTGGCGATTTTACGGCTGTCGATAACGTCACATTTGCTGTGCCACAGGGCTCTTTCTTTTCGATCCTCGGTCCGTCTGGGTGCGGGAAAACCACCCTGCTGCGAATGATTGCCGGGTTTGAAGAACCGACGTCGGGTAACATTATGATCCGTGGCAAGGATATGGCCGGAGTGGGGCCGAATCTGCGACCAGTCAATCTTGTATTTCAGCATCTGGCCCTGTTTCCAATGATGAATGTTGAAGAAAATATCGCCTTCGGGCTGAGACGCCGCAAAGTCGACAGTGCAACCATCAAGAAGAAGATCGAAGCGATCCTGGAACGGGTTGGGCTTCCAGACTATGCAAAGCATCAGATTGGACAGCTCTCGGGGGGGCAGAAACAACGAGTGGCGATTGCCCGGAGTCTGGTGTTGGAACCATCGGTGCTGCTGCTGGATGAGCCGTTGGGAGCGTTAGATCTGAAGCTACGTGAACAGATGAAAGTTGAGTTGAAAAAGCTTCAGGCCAAAGTGGGAACCACCTTTGTTTATATTACCCATGATCAGTCTGAAGCGCTGGTGATGTCGGACCGGGTTGTGGTGATGAATCAGGGCCGGTTTGAACAATTGGGGACGCCGCAGGAGCTTTACGGCCAACCGCTCACTCCATTTGTTGCCCAGTTTGTTGGTGATAATAATCTCTGGTCGGGTGAGATCACAGAAATGTCAGGGGCCGATGCCATCATCCGTACTGATGAAGGATTTATCTTCCGTAGCCGGGTCCAGGGGGAGGTCACGGTTGGCCGGCGTGCCGATCTGTTTCTTCGACCAGAGACTCTCCGTATCCAACCGGAGGACAAAGAAGGGCTTAATATTTTTAACGTTACAGTAAAGACGATTCTTTTTGACGGTGCTAACAGTCGCTTGTTGACGGTGACCCCAGAGGATCACGAATTGCTGGTTGCTTTACCACAAAACCGGCGCTTCGATTATATTCAACCGGGACAAACAATTGAAGTCGGCTGGCACCCTGAAGCAGGTGTCTGCTTTGCAGCGGGAGATTAATTATGGTGATCTCAAAATCTTCAAAGGCAGCGCTGTGGTTGTTTCTCACCCCGGTGCTGTGTTGGTTGCTGTTACTCATTGTTCTGCCACATATAGATTTGCTGCGGATGAGTTTTGGTGGTGAGAATGATTATGGCGAGCATGTCTGGACGCTGCAAAACTATCGCAACTTTTTTACCGAACCGATTTACTGGAATACTTTTTTGCGTACCGCGATCTTTTCGATCATTACCACTATTATCACCTTTCTCTTAGCCATGCCGGTCGCTTTTTATATTGTCAAAGTGGTTAGGCCCCGCTTCCAGGGAGCAATGGTGTTGATGTTACTGTTACCTTTCTGGGTCAGTGAGTTGGTGCGGGTTTATGGTTGGATGATTCTGCTGCGTGAGTCGGGGGTGATCAATCACTTTCTGCTTAAATTCGGCGTGGTTGATCGGCCTGTAGAGATGCTCTATAACGACGCGACCATGATCATGGGACTGGTCTATACTTCGATGTTATTCATGGTTGTACCGATCATTTCGGCGATGGAAAGCCTTGATGACAGTTTGATTGAAGCAGCACACGACCTGGGCAGCGGCAAGCTGGTGATCTGGTACAAGATCATCCTGCCTCATTGCAAGCCAGGGATAACTTCGGGCTCTATCGTGGTCTTCATGCTGGTGTTGGGGAACTACCTCACTCCGAACCTGATGGGGGGGAAGAATTCTCTTTGGTTTACGGAACAGATTTATAATCAGTTTATCGCCAGCTTTAATTGGAACCAGGGAGCCGCATTTGGCTTCCTGTTGTTGCTTCTCAGTTCATTGATTATCTGGATTGGCTTGAAGTTGTCACGCCAGAAGCTTGGGGAGGTGGCGTCATGATCAGAACTCTTCCTAACACGAAACGTTATAGCTTCACCTATGGCACCTTCATGATCTGTTATTTTGTATTTCTGTTTGCCCCGCTGTTTGTGACCTGTGTCTTGGCGTTTAACAACTCTGATTTTCCCTCCTTGCCCTGGTATGGTTTCAGTCTGGATTGGTTCGTGGCCTCGGGTCCAGAGCGGATCGGTATCTTTAATGACAGTCAGAATCTGCGGGCTATTTTGACCAGTTTTCAGACGGCATTCTGGGTTGCTATTTTTAGCACTATCGTTGGTACCTGTGCTGCTTTTCTGTTTGAGCAGGAAGACTTCCCGTTTAAAAACCTGCTCTACTTTCTGATGCTGGCACCATTGGTCATTCCCGGTGTCATCCTGGGGATTTCACTGTTGCTGGCGGCCAATACCGCAGGAACTTTTGTTGAGAACAGCTTCGGGATTGATGTCGCTCTTTTCCGGCCCAGTTTCTGGCTTGTGGTCATGGGACAGTTCTCGTTTATTACCACCTTTGTCGCCTTAGTCGTTTCCGCCCGGTTACGCAAGTTTGATCATACCCTTGAAGAGGCGGCGATGAACCTTGGTGCGACCCGGCTTGAAGTGATCTGGCACATCACCCTCAAATTTCTCCGTCCGGCGGTCATTGGTGCAGGAGCCGTCGCGTTTTTGATGAGCTTTGAGAACTTCAATACCACTCTGTTTCTGGTTGGTTCCAAGCCGACTCTGCCGATCAACCTGTATCTTCAGGTCAGGGACGGTAGTACACCGGTCATCAACGCCATCTCTCTGTTGCTGATTGTCGGAACATTTTGTCTGGCTCTGGTGAACCTCTATTTCAGTAAAGAAAAAGATTGAATTGTCTCCATTCTCCTCAATTTAAGTTGTAATTAACACAAGTTCTGTTATTTTTGAGATCAAGTAGGGGCAGGCTTGCAATATTACATCTGGAGGAAGCGATGGCACGAAAACCACGTTTACACTTTCCGGGGGCTGTTTACCATGTCAGCTTGCACGGCAACAGCCATCAACAGGTCTTTATTGATGTGACCGACCGGACCCGCTTCCTGCTCTTGATCCAGGAGGGGATTGAGAAGTTTGGTCACAAGGTGCATGCCTATTGTCTGTTGCCAGATCAATTACAACTGGTGATCGAAGTGGGTGATGTCCCCCTCGCGCGGATCATGCAACAACTGGGGTTTCGTTATACCCGCTGGTTCAATGATTGGCACCAGCAGTCGGGCCACCTGTTCCAAGGGCGCTACAAGGCGATTCTCATCAACCCCGAAACGTACCTGTTAGATCTGGTCAGAGAACTCCATCTGGCCCCGCTCCGGTTAGGACTCGAAAATGATCCGATGCGCTACCGCTGGAGTAGCCATCGCAGTTATTGCGGTCGGGAAACGGTCCTCTGGCTGACAACGGATCGAACGTTTCTGCAGATCGAAGAGACCGGGGTTCGTGCTCTGATGCGATTTCATGCGTATGTCAATGAAGGTCTGGAGGCAGAAGCGCACATAGATTTTTATCGCGGCAGTGAAAGTGATCCGCGAATTCTTGGCGATGAAGACTTTGTCCGGGGTGTCCTGAAACTTTCACGCCAGAAATATCAACCGAAAGTGAATCCACAGAAAGTGATGCAGATTGTTCTTGATCACTATAAAATTACAGCCGAAGAATTGGCCGCCGCAGGGAAAAATCGTCACAACTCCGAAGCACGAGCATATCTGGCGTGGCTCTATTTAGAAACAGGATGTGGCACCATGACTGCCCTTGGAGAGCAACTTGGACGTGATGTCTCATCATTAAGTTCCGCTGTGCGGAGACTACAGCTGAAAGCCAAAAAAGATCCCAAAGTTGCTGAAACCTACCACAAACTGATGAAGCGGATACGACGTTAATATGATGGAGAATCGACAATTTACCCCTATTGGACTGATCAAGACCCCTTACGTAAACAGCGCCCCATATCAACCTGTAGCAAATGATGAACAGGAATTTTACCTGCAGCTCGATACTGAATATGTTGCCGGACTCAAAGATCTCGATTCCTTTCACTATATTTATGTTCTCTATTTCATTGATCGTTTGAAAGCTGAGCCGAAAATGGAGGTTACCCCACCGTGGGCGGCCGGACATCAGGTCGGCCTGTTTGCCAGCCGTTCGCCAGCTCGCCCCAATCCGATTGGCCTCAGTGTTGTCAAAGTGAAACAAATCCAAGGTGACAAAGTCTATACTACGGGACTTGATGTTTTTAACAATACTCCGCTACTCGATATCAAGCCCTACATTCATGACCTGGATAATAAAAGGGATGCCAATAACGGCTGGGTCGCTGGACTCGATGAAGACGACCACCTCACCCTGCATATACAGGGTATCCCCCATGATTATTAATGCAGTTTACCCAGCGACATTGCAATGCAGATGAATGAAGTTATAATGTGACCGTGATTTATCATTCCTGAGGGGGGACCATGAGTAAACCTGTTATTAACATTAAATATCGAAGCGCACGGATATATTCCGTGCGCTTTTTTTGCGTCCAGAATGGGGAAGAAGGTGAATTTTAATCCTGAGATTCATGAGCGTCGATCAATCCGAATGGTCGACTACGATTATTCTTCAGCGGGGTTCTATTTTGTCACCATTTGTGTGCAGGGGCGAGAATCATTGTTGGGTGAGATTGCAGATGGTGTGATCACCTTGAATGATGCAGGGCGGATGGTAGAAAATAGCTGGTTGGAATTGCCAGCGAAATACCCGGATATGGCGATTGATGAACACGTGATCATGCCCAACCATTTTCACGGAATTATTATTTTACAACCACCTGTTGTTGTAGGGGCGCCGCTTGCTGCGCCCGGTTACGGTAAAAACGGCACCACAGATCAGGGCGCGGCAAGCAGCGCCCCTACGTTGGGTGATGTAATAAGGGCATTTAAATCAATTTCAGCAATCAACGTGAATATAAGTCTCGACCGATCAGGCCAACCGTTATGGCAACGAAATTATTACGAACGGATCATTCGTAATGAAAACGAATTGCACAATATCCGTCAATATATTCGCAACAATCCGGCGCAATGGGACGACGACAACGAAAACCCAACCAACCAAAGGAACAGTGCACCGTAGGGGCGCTGCTCGCCGCGCCCGGTTCCGGATGATTTCGTAGGTGTGAACCTATGTGTTCGCCCAGATCTTCAAGGTGCAGGTCAGCTCAGCCCTAATACCTGTCCTGCCCGGATTATTGGCAGATGTTGGATTGTTGTCTGTGGTGTGTGACTTATTTTGACATGGTGTGATGGTAGTCTTTTAGAAAACTGGAGGGAATTTGATGCAACAATTTTATGCACATTCGACTGACAATCTGGATAAATCAGATTGGCAGTCGTTGGAGGAACATCTTGCTGGGGTAGCGAGCCTGGCGGCAGAGTTTGCTTCAGTGTTCGGAGCCGGAGAGTGGGGGCGAAATGCGGGTTTATTGCACGATGCAGGAAAGGCGACCTCGCAGTTTGTCAAACGCTTGGAAGGGAGTCCTAAGCGAGTAAATCATTCAACCTATGGCGCTCGTCAGGCACAGCAATCAATGGGGAAACTCGGGTTGCTTTTATCCTATGTGATTGCAGGACATCACGGTGGATTGCCAGATGGTGGTGCTCAGGAAACCCAGCTTCATTTCCGACTCAAAAACGATAAAATACCAGCCGATGTAACATTATTGTCAATGTGTAAGAACACACCAGAAGTGCAGTTACCCTTTAAAATTGCAAGAGATTCAGCAGGATTCAGCCTCGCTTTTTTCACACGTATGATTTTTTCATGTTTAACGGATGCCGATTTTTTAGACACAGAAGCGTTCTGTTCACCAGAAAAATCGAAAGAGCGACTTACTCCGTCGACCGAGAGAACCTTAACACAATTAAAAAATAGACTAGACCACCATTTACAGGGGCTGCAAATACAAGCTAAAGCAACCACAGTTAATTCCATCAGACAAAATATTCTGGCTCAATGCCGTAGCGCAGCAACGTTGCCTGCTGGTTTTTTCTCTCTTACGGTTCCTACTGGTGGTGGAAAAACCCTTTCATCTCTCTCTTTTGCACTCGATCATGCTGTTGCTCATGGCTTGAACCGCATCATTTATGCCATCCCCTTTACTTCCATTATTGAGCAAAATGCTGAGGTGTTCCAATCGATTCTTGGCAAAGAAAATGTGATTGAACACCATTGTAACTATAAAGAAAAAGATAAAAGGGAAGATCATGCCTATGACCGCAAACGGGGACTTGCCAGTGAAAATTGGGATGCGCCTGTAGTAGTGACAACCAATGTCCAATTCTTTGAATCGCTGTTTGCCAATAAGTCATCTCGCTGTCGTAAGTTACATAACATTGCGCATAGTGTCATAATTTTGGATGAAGCACAGGCCATTCCAGCCGATTATTTAGAACCCTGCTTAGCCGCCTTACGTGAACTGGTTGAGCATTATCATTGCACAGTTGTTTTGTGTACGGCAACACAACCAGCTCTCGATGATAAAAGTTCCCTACGAATGGCACTGCCAAATATTCAAGAGATCATTCACAAGCCACATCTCTTATATCAACAACTTAAGAGAACTGACGTCTCCTTTATTGGCACATTAACCGATGAATGTTTAGCACAACGGCTTAATAGCGAAAAACAAGTTTTGTGCATTGTTTCAACAAAACCACAAGCAAGAGCTGTTTTTAAACAATTGTCAGAGCAAGATGGTGTTTTTCATCTCTCTACCAACATGTATCCGAATCACCGCAGAGATGTTCTCTCTACAGTTAGAAAGCGCTTAAAGGCAGGAAAGATGTGTCGTGTTGTATCAACTTCACTGGTCGAAGCAGGGGTCGATCTCGACTTTCCTGTCGTCTATCGTGCTATGGCTGGCTTGGATTCTATTGCACAGGCCGCAGGCCGTTGTAATCGAGAAGGGCTACTGAAACAGCTAGGAAAAGTGATTGTTTTTGAAACGGAAAAACAACCCTCCGTTCCGTGGATGAAGCGGTGTATTACCCGTGCTAGCGAAACACTGAGAGCACTCCCTAATGCTGACCCTATCGGCTTGAATGCCATGCGCCGTTATTTTGAATTGTTGTACGACATTCAAGAGTTAGACAAAAAAGAGATCATGACTAAGTTGAATAGGCCTCTACAGTCAGAACTAATTCTACCTTTTAAAGAGATTGCGGAGCAGTTCAAATTTATTGAAGATGATAACACTGGAGTGATTATCGAAACTGAACAAGAAGCGCAAAAGTTAGTGCAACAATTACGCTATAGCGAACATCCACGATCTGTTCTGAGAAAATTACAGCAATACACAGTAAGCGTGCGCTCCCTTGATTTTCATGAGTTATTAAAAACTGGAGCACTAGAGCTAATAGATGATCAGTTTCCATTATTAAGTAATCCATCTGCTTATGATGAAAGGGTAGGCTTATGTGTTGATATAGGTGACGTCTGGAATCCGAATGATTTAATAGATTAAAACGGAGGAGATTATGGCATTTGGTATCAAACTGCGGGTCTGGGGTGATTACGCCTGTTTTACCCGCCCTGAAATGAAAGTTGAACGTGTCTCATACGACGTGATGACCCCATCTGCGGCACGGGGGATATTGGAGGCAATCCATTGGAAGCCTGCCATCCGTTGGGTTATCGATAAAATTCACGTTCAACGTCCGATCAAATTTGACAATGTGCGCCGTAACGAAGTCAGTTCGAAGATTTCCAAGCCTAATCCAAAAACTGTCATGGCAAATAAAAAACCACTATTTTTTATTGTAGATGACGGTAAAAACCGCCAGCAACGCGCTACAACACTGCTACGTGATGTGGAATATGTCATTGAAGCGCATTTTGAAATGACCGAAAAAGCAGGTGCCGGAGATAGTGTTGGCAAGCATTTGGATATTTTCAATCGACGAGCAAAAAGCGGTCAGTTTTTCCATCAACCCTGTTTTGGCTGTCGAGAATTTCCTGTTTCATTTGAATTGTGGCAACAGGAAATTCCGCCCTCGCATTATGCCGGAGAATCTAAAGATCTTGGTTATATGTTGCTAGATATTGATTTTGATAACGACATGGCCCCGATGTTTTTTAGAGCAACAATGGAAAATGGCATTATTTCACCCCCTTCACGGTTCTCGAAGGAGGTTCACGCATGATATTGCAAGCACTCAATGGTTATTATCACCGCATGCTCGATGATCCAAATTCGGGAATGCCGCCCTACGGAACCAGCATAGAAAATATTTCCTTTGCGCTTGTCATTAACCAAGAGGGAGAGTTACAGGATGTTGAAGACTTACGTGTTGTCGAAGGGAAAAAATTGCGCCCACGTAAAATGGCTGTGCCAGCAGCAGAAAAAAAAGCGAGTGGGATTAAAGCAAATTTCCTTTGGGATTCAACAAGTTATGTTCTGGGTTTAGATAGTAAGGGCAATCAAGACAGAACGGATAAGTGTCTTAAATCATTTATCAAATGCGTTAATGATAACACTAACAGTACAGACCTAGGGTTTAATGCACTTCATATGTTTTTTGAAAATAAAAAATGGAGAGACTTACTTGATCGCAATGATTGGAAGAATATTTGCGATACCAATCTTGTTTTTAGGCTAGATGGAGTTGCTGGTTTTATTCATGATCGCCCTGCTGCTCGGCTTGCATGGAAGAACGTTCTTAAACATAGAGATGTAGAGTTAACTGGACAATGTTTGTTGACTGGGGAAAAGAGCATGGGTTTAGCCCGCTTGCATCCGTCAATTAAAGGCGTTTTAGGTTCTCAGTCTTCTGGCGCTTCAATTGTTTCATTTAACAAAGGATCTTTCGAATCATACGGGAAAGAGCAATCTTACAATTCACCTGTAAGCAATGAGGCTGCATTTAATTACTCAACAGCTTTAAATTATATTTTAGCGCATGGAAGTCAGCAAAAAATCACCATTGGTGGAACGACCATCGCTTTTTGGGCCGAGTGTGCGAGCCCTGCTGAGGATTTTTTTGCGGATCTGTTTGATCCACCTTCCGTCACGGATAAAAAAATAACCAGTGAAGATGACCAACAAACAACCCAAAAAATTCACAGCCTTCTAACTGCAGTGCGAGATGGCAAACGAGTTGAAGATATTGTTCCAAACTTAGACGAATCAGTACAATTTTATCTTTTAGGTCTGGCGCCTAACGCCGCACGCTTATCCATTCGCTTTTGGGAAACAAATTCACTAGGTAATTTGTTAAAGAAGATAGGTCGTTACTTTGACGATCTTTCGATCGTACGCCAATTTGATAACGAACCCGAATTCCCACCTATGTGGCGATTATTGTGTCAAACGGCAACATTGGGGAAAAGTGAAAATATTTCCCCTGTGCTGGCTGGCGGTTTAGCGCGAGCCATGCTAACTGGCACACCTTACCCGCAGAGTTTATTAGCCACAGTCTTAGGCCGCATTCGTGCTGAACACGATGTGACCTATTTCAGAGCCGCCCTTTTAAAGGCATTCCTCGTTCGCAATAACGAGCAGATGGAGGTTTCCATGTCACTTGATCCGCAACGTAAAGATTCACCCTACTTACTTGGGCGGCTGTTTGCCGTTTTAGAAAAAGCGCAAGAGGACGCTATCCCCGGAACCAGTGCAACGATCAAAGATCGTTATATCGGTTCAGCCTCAGCAACTCCAGGTTTGGTTTTTCATGTGCTATTAAAAAATTCAGCCAATCATATTGCCAAGCTTCGCAAGGATACTGAACGCACAGGGCAGGCAATTCATTACGAGAGAATGATTCAAGAAATTGTTGATGGTTTTGATATCTTTCCAAAAACGCAAACTGCCGAGCAACAAGGTTTGTTTATGGTTGGTTATTACCATCAGCGTAAAGCATTTTTCACTAAAAAAAATCAGGAGGTTTAATCCATGTCAGCTATTACCAATCGTTACGAATTCGTTCTTCTTTTTGATGTTGAAAATGGCAACCCCAATGGTGACCCTGATGCGGGGAACATGCCCCGCATTGATCCTGAAACGGGGCATGGTTTAGTGACCGATGTATGTTTAAAGCGCAAAATTCGTAATCATGTGTCGTTAGCAAAAGATGGTGAGAACGGTTTCAATATCTACATACAAGAAAAAGCAGTTCTCAATCGCACCAATGAGTTGGCCTATAAGGAGTTTGATTTAAAACCCGTTACTAAAAAACTGCCCAAAAGCATCGAAGATGCGCAGCGGGTAACCGGTTGGATGTGCTCTAATTTCTACGATATCCGTGCTTTTGGTGCGGTAATGACCACGGAGGTCAATTGTGGTCAAGTGCGTGGTCCAATTCAGCTCGCCTTTGCCAAAAGTGTCGAACCCGTTGTTCCCCAAGAGGTAACCATTACGCGTATGGCGGTTACCAATGAAAAGGATTTAGAAAAAGAGCGTACTATGGGACGTAAATATATCGTCCCTTACGGCTTATATGTCGCACACGGATTTATTTCAGCACCTTTAGCGGCTAAAACAGGCTTTAGCGACAAAGACTTAGAGTTATTATGGGATGCACTGATCAATATGTTTGAACACGACCGTTCTGCAGCGCGTGGCATGATGAGTAGTCGCAAGCTATTTGTCTTTAAACATGACAATAAACTCGGCAATGCCCCTGCACACCAATTATTTGATTTGGTCACTATTAAGCGGAAAGAAGGTTCAGAAGGGCCAGCACGCTCATTTAAGGATTATGCGGTAACTGTTGGAGCGGCACCATCTGGTGTTGAAATAATTGAAAAACTATAAGTATTGTCAAGCGGGGTGCAAATTGTACCCCGCTATAAATTGAAAGAAGAGGGACGATGACTGACAAACTGGCAATCTTTAAAGGTAAAGAGATTCGACGTACTTTACACAATAATGTGTGGTGGTTTGTGATCGTAGATGTCGTTGCTGCATTAACCGATTCGGTTAATCCCGCAGGTTATATTAAGGATATGCGTAGACGAGACAAAGAGTTAGCTAAAGGGTGGGGGCAAATTGCCACCCCCCTTGCAATTGAAACTTCAGGCGGCAAACAAAAACTTAATTGCGCTAATACCGAAGGCATCTTTCGCATCATTCAATCCATCCCATCCCCTAAGGCCGAACCCTTTAAGCGCTGGTTGGCTAAAGTAGGTTACGAGCGCGTACAAGAGATTGAAGATCCTGAACTGGCAACCAAGCGTACACGCGAACTGTATCAAGCTAAGGGCTATTCAGAAGCATGGATTGAAAAACGGATGCGCGGTATTGCTGTTCGGGCAGAATTGACCGAAGAGTGGAAAAATCGCGAGGTTGGTGAAAGCCGTGAATATGCCATCCTCACGGCTGAGATATCTAAAGCGGCATTTGGTGTAACACCATCTGAATATAAACAACTTAAAGGGTTAGATCGAGAAAATCTGCGCGACCATATGGGTGATCTTGAATTGATCTTTTCCATGCTTGGCGAAGCCGCTACAACTGAAATTACCAAGGCGCATGATGCCCAAGGGTTTGATGAAAATAGAGATGCTGCCCATAAAGGTGGCAAGGTTGCTGGTGATGCACGGCAGCAGTTGGAAGAGACCTCGGGTCGCAAAGTTGTATCAAATGATAACTTTCTTGAGCAGACTGAAAAACAAAAACGTCTAGGTAGAGAGTGATGTACGCCGAATCCGATTTCGTCATGCTATCAGCCTTGCAGCACTATATGTTCTGTCCGCGCCAATGCGCGTTGATTCATCTAGAACAACAGTGGGCTGAAAATCGTTATACTGCTGAAGGGCAAGTCTTGCACGAACGGGTGGATAGTAATAAAAGTGATACGGCTGGTGATGTGCGCATTGTGCGCACCTTGCCGCTGTGCTCACATCGTTTAGGGTTGAGTGGTCAGGCCGATGTCGTTGAATTTCATTACGACGGAACAGTTTTTCCTGTTGAATATAAGCGCGGCAAGCCAAAGAAAAATCGCTGTGATGAGGTACAACTGTGCGCTCAAAGCCTGTGTTTAGAGGAGATGCTCACCCTGCAAATAGATGAAGGGGCATTGTTCTATGGTAAACGGCGCCGCAGAACAGTTGTTACTTTTGATGAGGAACTGCGTCAGCTAACAGAGCAGGTTATCTATCACGTTCACTCTTTGCTTGTTGCAGGTATGACCCCTTCCGCTAACTACGAGTCTAAATGTGATCAGTGCTCACTCATAAATATTTGCCTGCCGAAAAACTGCTCTAAGGGACGCTCTGTTAAGCGCTATATGCAACGCATGTTGGAAGGTCAACTATGAGAAAAATGCTCAATACTCTGTATGTGACCACGCAGGGAGCGTATTTGCACAAAGAGGGTGAAACGGTTGTGGTTAAGGTTGATCGCGAGGTAAAGATCCGTTTACCTGTGCATACCCTCGGTTCAGTTGTGTGCTTTGGCAATGTGCTGTGTAGCCCTTTTTTGCTCGGTCACTGTGTTAACAATGATGTGTCGATCAGTTTTATGACTGAGTACGGTAAATTTTTAGCGCGTGTACAGGGCCCCGTGGCTGGAAATGTTTTGCTCCGCAGGGAACAATACCGCCGGGCAGATGACTTGAATACCTCAGCACAAATTGCAAAGATGTTTATTGCTGGCAAAATTGCCAATAGCCGTACCGTTGTCAGTCGAGCGTTGCGCGATCATGGCGATAAACTTGAGGTTATTGCGCTGCGGCGGCGGTGTGACGACCTGACTAGCCATATTCGCCGGCTGTTAAAAGAGGATGACCTCGATGTGGTACGCGGGGTTGAGGGCAAAGCGGCTAATGACTATTTTGACGTGTTTGATCATCTGATTGTTTCAGCAAAGGACGATTTTATTTTTAAAGGCCGCAATCGACGGCCACCCCGTGATCGAGTCAACTGTCTATTATCTTTTTTGTATTCATTGCTTTATCACGATGCACGCTCAGCCCTCGAATCCGTGGGATTAGATCCTGCCGTGGGTTTTTTACATCGAGACCGACCGGGGAGGTTAAGCTTAGCGTTAGATTTGATGGAAGAATTTCGTCCAATTCTTGCTGATCGCTTAGCTTTATCGCTAATTAACCGAGGTCAGGTTAAGAGAAAGGGCTTTACTATCACCGAGTCGGGTGCGGTGACCATGAGTGATGACACCCGTAAAACACTTTTAGTCGAATATCAAAAGCGCAAACAGACAGAGATTGAGCACCCCTATTTACAAGAAAAAATGCCCTTAGGAATGTTACTATTTGCCCAAGCACAGCTCCTAAGTCGGTTTTTACGGGGAGATACCGACGACTACCCGCCCTTTATTTGGAGGTAACACCATGATGGTTTTGGTGAGCTATGATGTCGCAACCTCTGACCCCGGCGGACCACGGCGACTACGGCGCGTGGCAAAAGTCTGTACCAATCACGGTCAACGGGTACAATATTCAGTTTTTGAATGTATTGTCGACCCAGGGCAGTGGGTGAATATGAAGAAGCAGCTTGTGGATGCCATAGATGAAGAACGGGATAGTTTGCGTTTTTATTTTCTTGGTGCAAATTGGCACAAAAGAATTGAGCACGTTGGTGCAAAAGAGAGCATCGACCAAGAAGGGCCACTGATCCTTTAGCGAACCCCAAGCGGTGGTTAAAACCTAGGGAGGTTCGCAGGGGATGTAACACGTTATGATTGTAACAGGTATTGACCTGTCCATAAATTTGGCATGTTAACCGAGTGTCGATCTTCAGAGGTTCGCAAAAATACCGAAAAAACCTCAATGAATAAAGTCGGATAAAAAGTAACAGTCGCTCCCTTCGCGGGAGCGTGGATTGAAAC
>NZ_FNQN01000008.1:0-65276 GCF_900107645.1 Desulfuromusa kysingii | reverse complement strand
GGTCGCTCCCTTCGCGGGAGCGTGGATTGAAACACAGCGTAACGAGTATAGTTAAATATATTATTACTGTCGCTCCCTTCGCGGGAGCGTGGATTGAAACCTGATAATAATTTTGCTTTGCGCATTGTCGCAACTAGTCGCTCCCTTCGCTAAAGTGCAGATTGGAATAAAGTCAAAATGACCCTGTTTCGTGTTTTTAAACTGATGATCTGAAATGACAACTTATGTCGATAACTTTGATAGGTAGATTGTATACTGTATTCACAGTAAAGAGGAGAGGAAACGTCATCTTTGAAAAGTGAGATAATTTATAACCTTTTTAAATCATATAGTTAGAGCTTTTCATCGTTTTGGTGGCAAAAAACATTTTAATAAAATTCTTGACAAGAAAGTGGGGTTCCGCTAGAAGAGACGTGGTTTGTATACACCTCTAAAAAATGTGTATATGCACATTGAAATTGTGTGGGGCGGCTTGGTCTGAAAAAGCATTCTTCATGCAAATTCCCGTTATGGAGATAATATCGTTATGGTCGAACAGTATCTGGTCGATTACATGTATGTGATTGTGCTGCTGATTATGGGCATAATCTGTGGCTTGGCACCATTGCTGCTGTCGGTGTTCTTTGCCCCTCGTCATCTATACAGTAAAACTCGTGAAACCTATGAGTGTGGTATGGATCCTTATGGTTCTGCATGGAATATCCGTTTTGATATTTCATACTACCTCTACGCTCTGATCTTTCTTGCGTTTGATGTTGATGTTCTTTATCTGTTCCCCGTTGCGACTGCCTTTGATACGGTTTCGGCAGTACGAGGAATTTCTGAACTATTGATCTTTGTTGGCATTTTATCTCTGGCGATTGTTTATGCCTGGGTTAAGGGAGTATTTACGTGGCCGAACAGAAGAAAAGCCTGCTAAACATCCACTCCTATTCAAAGGAGTGTGCAGAGCGCTACGATGGCGCATCTCAGCAGCGAACCAAGACGGTTGATGAGTCACCTCTGGTGCAGATGAAGTTGTCTGATGCGATTTTTGATCTGTGTCGGGCTAATTCACTTTGGCCGCTGACTTTTGGTCTCTCTTGTTGTGCTATTGAGATGATGTGCAGTGGTATGGCGCGTTTCGATTTAGCCCGTTATGGGGCTGAGGTCTTTCGTCCTTCACCGCGTCAATCGGACTTGATGATCGTTGCTGGTACTGTGAACCGTAAAATGGCTCCAGCTCTTGTGACTTTGTATGAGCAGATGCCGGCTCCACGTTACGTTATTGCTATGGGTAACTGCGCTATAGCTGGTGGTCCTTTTGCTGTTGAGGCAAACTATGATGTTGTTCTGGGTGTTGATAAGTTGATCCCGGTTGATGTTTACGTCCCTGGTTGCCCTCCACGCCCGGAAGCCTTGATTGAGGGAATTCTGCAATTGCAGGAAAAAATTACCGGCAAGCGTTTCCCATTCCCGCAGAACAAGATGCCGGAGGGTGCGTAGAGCGATGGACATTAATAAAGTAAAAAAACAGTGGCAAGGTTTGACGACGGCGATTGAAGAGGTCGACTACGCTGTGAGTGGTTATGACTATAACCTCTCCTTAGAACGTGACAAGGTGCGTGATCTTGCCGTTTTGATGCTCGATGAGGGGTTTTATCTGGTGGGTTTGATGGCGGTGCATGTCGCGCCAGCGATTGAGATGGTCTATCAGTTTGCTTACCATGAGAGCCGTTGCCGGGTCATGGCTCGGACCAGCGTTGACGAAAATGGTGAAATCGCTACGATCTCTGATATTTTTCAGGGTGCTAACTGGCATGAACGTGAGGTTCGTGATCTGCACGGTGTTGTTTTTATTGACCATCCATATCTTCACCCGTTGATTTTGGCAGAGGAAGACGTTGATCTGAAGCCGCTATTAAAGGCTGAGGGCAAAGTTAAAAATGTTGATGCGATAAGGCGTAAGCCGCCTGAGCCTGCGCCCGAGCCAAAACCTAAGGTTGTCCCTGAGGTGAAGCCCGAAGCCACCAAGAATCAGGAGCAGAGCTGATGAGTATGGATATTGAAGTATTGGAAGATAGCAGCCACCATCGCTATGTCCTGAATATGGGTCCACAGCATCCAAGTACTCATGGGGTGTTGCGGGTACTACTGGAGCTTGAAGGTGAGTACGCGATGCATCTGTTGCCGGTTCTCGGTTATGGACATCGTTGTCATGAGAAGATCGCCGAATTCAAACCAGCCAAGTCATTTATGCCAAATACGGCACGGATGGATTACCTTGGGGCGTTGATTTATAACCATGGCTTCGCGCAGTTGCTTGAAAAGGCTGTCGGTATTGAAGTGCCTGAGCGGGCTGAATACATTCGTGTGATTACCTCGGAGCTGAACCGGATTCAAAGTCATCTGCTCTGGTATGGGGCTTACTTGCTCGACCTCGGGGCCTTTACCCCGATTATGTACGCTTTTGATGACCGCGAACATATCCTTGATATTCTTGAAGATGTGACCGGCTCCCGTCTGACCTATTGCTATTTCCGGGTTGGTGGTGTGAGTAAGGATATCGATGAAAAGTTTGTGACCAAAACCCGAGCTTTTATCGATCGTCTCCGTAGTCGTTATTCATTATATGAAACTTTGGTCAACGGCAATGTTATTTTGGAGAATCGTCTGAATGATGTTGGTGATCTGAACCCTCATACCTGTAATCGTTATGGTATCACTGGCCCGTTATTGCGTGGTACTGGTGTTGCGTACGATATCCGCCGCGCAGAGCCGTATTCAATCTATTCGCAGTTTGATTTTGAGATACCGACAGCGACCAAAGGTGACTGTATGGCGTCATTCATGGTTCGTTTCCGTGAGCTTGAACAAAGCTTACGTATTATCGAGCAGGCGTTGGATGGTTTGCCAGAAGGTCCAGTGATGGCAGCTAAGGTTCCCAAGAAGTTGAACATTCCTGCCGGTGATTATAATAGTTCGGTAGAGTCTCCACGTGGTGAGCTTTCGTTTTATCTAGTTTCTGATGGAACGGATGTCCCGTATCGTCTCAAAGTGAGAACCCCGTCATATTCAAATTTGAGTGTTGTTCCTGAGATGTGCCAGGGAATGCTTATTTCGGATGTGGTATCAGCTATGGGGGCTCTTGATCTGGTTATCCCCGAGATTGACAGGTAGGGTATATGGAAATCTTTAACAGTTTACTTCCGGAGCTAATTCGGATCGTTGTTTGTGCCGTTTGCGGAGCCGTGATCGTGTTTGGCAATGCTCTGGTGATGGGATATGCCGAGCGGAAATTGGCAGGCCGTATCATGTTGCGACCTGGCCCCATGGAGGTTGGCTTTCATGGCCTCTATCAGCTGGTTGTTGATGGTTTGAAGCTGATGGGTAAACAGTTGGTAATCCCTGTGAATGCGGATAAACCACTGTATATGCTCGCGCCTCTGCTCGCTTTTGCTCCGGTCTTTGTTCCCCTGCTGGTTTTGCCCTTCAGTGAGAAAATTCAGGGCTTTGACCTCGATATCGGGATGCTGGTGATTCTGGCTTTCGCCTCTATCAACGTCTTGGCAATTCTGATTGGTGGGTGGAGTTCGAATAATAAGTATTCGTTGTTTGGTGCTATCCGTTCAGTGGCACAGAACGTTGCTTATGAAATTCCGATGTTGATTTCTCTGCTGGCGATTGTCTTCATGACCAATACGTTCAGTCTCAAAGAGATTGCCGCGGCACAGAGCCCGGTATGGTTTGTGGTTATTCAACCTCTGGCATTCCTGATCTATATTGTTGCTATGGTTGCTGAGACAAACCGGGCCCCGTTTGATTTGCCCGAAGCTGAGAGCGAACTTACCGCCGGCTTTCATACCGAATATAGCGGCATGAGTTTCAGTCTGTTCGTGCTCGGTGAATATGCGAATATGTTCATTGTCTGTAGTGTTGCAACAGTGTTTTTCCTTGGCGGTAGCTCAGGAATTCCACTGCCGTTTTTTGAATACACCGGGATCGTCTGGTTTTTAATGAAGGTCTATCTGCTGATGTTCTTTCTGGTCTGGATTCGTTGGACTTACCCGAGAACGCGTTTCGATCAGTTGATGAACTTTTGTTGGAAGTATCTGATCCCATTTTCTCTGGTTAACCTACTTATAACTGTCGTGATGGTGAAACTGGTATGAAATCCTATTTCTCAGAGTTGTTCAGGGGAGCATGGAGCCTAATCCTTGGCCTGAAGGTCACTATCAAGGCGATGTTCTCACCCATTGTTACTTGCCAGTATCCACGCGAAAAACTGGAGATCACTCCAAATTATCGTGGTCATATTGATCTGGTCAAGTTTGCCGATACCGGAACACATAAATGCATATCCTGTGGTAGTTGCATGCGTGAATGCCCGTCCGACTGTATTGTCGTTGAGGGGGAAAAGCGTGAGGGCGTCAAGGGCAAGGTGTGTGTTGTTTTTAACTTGGATTTTACCAAGTGTAGTTTATGTGGTGCATGCGTTGAGGTCTGCCCGACAAAAACCCTCGATTATTCCAATGATTATGAATTGGCTGGGTATGAGCGTGCGAATTTTCACTTCGACCTCTTAAAGAGAGTGGAGGAACGGGAATGATTGTCTTTGAGTATGTCGCCGAGGCTCTCTTTTACGGTTTTGTGGCGTTGACATTCATGGGGGGATTTATGGCTATCCGCTCGAAGATGTTAATGCATGCAGTTCTAGGCTTGGCGGTTGCATTGTTCGGTGTTGCTGGTCTCTATTTTTACTTAGGGAGTCCGTTTCTGACGATGATGCAAATCCTGATTTATGTTGGGGCCGTGTGTATCATCATTGTCCTTGGCGTCATGATCGGTAATACACCGGACCAGCTTGCAGCCAAGAAACAGGAAAGAAAAAATCTGCCTCTAGCTCTGGTGACCTGTTCCGTTGCATTCATTGGTTTGTTTGTCGCCATGATCTTACGGACTCATTTTACAGCAGCCTCAGAGCGGGTTGGAGATATGTCCATACGCTTTGTCGGTGAGAATCTGCTTTATCAATATTGTCTGGCCTTTGAATTAATTTCGGTCATATTACTGACAGCCATTATTGGAGCCATCATTCTCGCTCGTGATGGTCGGGAGGAAAAGACATCATGATGATCAGTTCCAATTTAAATACATATCTGATTATCGCAGCTGTCTTGCTTGTTATTGGATTGTACGGCATGGTGCAGCACCGTTCGTTGATCGGCATCTTGATCTCGAGTGAATTTATCCTCAACGGTGCCGCATTAAACTTTATGGCATTTAATCACTTTGTCGCACCAAATCCTGCCGTCGGGCAGATATATGCTTTGTTTATTATGGGGATTGCTGCTGCTGAGGCGGCAATCGCGATCAGTATGATTATCGCGGTGTACCGTAAGTATCAAAGTGAAGATCCTGAAGAGCTTCAGGATATGAAAATGTGATATTGCACCTCTGACGTTTTTGCAGTTGGTAACGGCAGTCACGCTGTTTGCTGGCACGACACACCACTTGAGAAAGTACATGCAATGAACACAATTATCACCAGTAAAATTGTTATAACAACGATGATCCCGATGATTACGGGCTTACTTGTTATGCTCACGGGGAAAAAAGAGAATCTGCGCGATAGCCTGTCGACCATCGGTGCTATTCTGACCTTTGCCTCGGTTTTGAGCTTCCTGCCTGTGATTCAGGCCGGAGATCAACTGCAGTATACCCTGTTTGAACTTTACCCCGGGGTTTCAGTTAAGCTGAATCTCGACCCGCTGGGAGTCATCTTTGCCCTTGTGGCATCGTTCCTGTGGATTCTTGCCAGCCTCTATTGTGTTGGCTATATGCGTGGTCTTGAAGAACATGCGCAGACACGCTTCTATGTGTGTTATGCCGTTTCCGTTGGTGCGGCCATGGGTGCAGCATTCTCTGGAAACCTGTTCACCCTGTATTTGTTCTATGAGATCGTTTCCATCTTCACCTATCCACTGGTTATGCACCATCAAGATGAAGAGGGTTATGCGGGGGCCAAAAAATACATCATTTACCTGATGTTCACCTCAAAGGCCTTCTTGTTGCCGGCCATGGTGATCATCTATGTTGTTTGTGGCACCCTGGATTTTAATTCCGCTAACATTGCCCAGGGAATCTTCCCGGCTGACGCTGATCGTTATGTGGTTGTTGCCGCATATCTGCTTTGCCTCTTCGGTTTTGCCAAGGCGGGTATCATGCCGTTACATAACTGGCTGCCTGACGCCATGGTTGCTCCTACTCCAGTCAGTGCATTGTTGCATGCTGTTGTTGTTGTCAAGGTCGGTGTGTTCTCCATCAGTCGTGTGATGTTGTCGATTTTCGGTACCAATATTCTCAATGAGACCGGATTGGGCCTGATGACGGCTTACTTTGTCTCCTTTACTATCTTGATAGCATCAGTTATCGCTTTGACTAAAACTAACCTGAAAGCCCGTCTGGCGTACTCTACGGTGAGTCAATTGTCCTATATTGTTCTCGGCGTCGCTATGTTAACGCCGAATTCAATTACGGGTGGTTTGATCCATATCGCCAACCATGCATTTGCCAAAATCACTCTCTTTTTTGCGGCGGGCTGTATCTTTGTCGCGTCCGGTAAAAAAGACATTTCTGAAATGGGTGGATTGGGAAAACGGATGCCTTGGACTATGGTCGCCTTCGGTCTGGCTTCCTTGGGGATGATTGGTGTCCCTCCTGTCGGTGGTTTTGTGACCAAATGGTATTTGGCCCTGGGGACAATTGATCTCCATAACTGGATATTACTTTGTGTTTTGCTGACCAGTAGTTTACTCAATGCCGGGTATTTTGTTCCAGTTGTTCTGAAAGCCTTTTTTGGCAAGCCCTTGCCAGAAGATGAAGGTTTAACCAGTAGTCTTGAGAGCCAACCGCTGATTATGTTTATGGTGGTTCCGCTAGTGATAACTGGAGCTATTTCGGTACTTATTGGTGTCTATCCAACTCTGTTTCTCGACCTTATTAACCTATTGGTGAAGTCATGATTGTTAATTTTCTAACTTACTTGCGGGAAAGGCCTGGTCTGCTGAAATGGTCATTTGTGGCCTATTTGGTTTTTGCTATCGGGTTTGATTTTTTTGCAGATCGTTCGCATGCCCATTTCTGGGGTGATCACCTGGTTGGGTTCTGGGCGGTCTTCGCTCTCGTCGGTTGTCTGGCAATGATAGTTTTCTGTAAAGGGCTCTCACACGTGTGGCTGGAGAGGGACAAGGACCATTATGACAAGTAGTATATTTATGCATCCAGCCACCATGTTTATTGTTGGTGCGCTGCTATTGCCCTTAGCCAAGAAAATGAAGATCCAGAAGGTGTGGTTGGTTTTGATCCCTCTGGTAGCTTTTATTCAGATTCAGTACTTACCAGAATCATTTGGAAAAGTTGACTGGCTAGGAGTCGAACTCCATTTTGGTCGGGTTGACCGACTGACGATGGTTTTTTTACACGTATTCACCTTGATGGCGTTGATCGGCAGCATTTTTGGTCTACACGTTAAGGAGAGTGGTCAGCACTTCGCTGCCTGGTTGTATGTTGCCGGTTCATTGGGCACAACCTTGGCCGGTGACTATTTAACGGTATTTATATTCTGGGAAATGATGGCATTCGCCTCTGTCTTCCTGATCTGGTACCGCAAACGTAAGCGCTCTATTGAGGCGGGTTACCGGTATTTACTCGTGCATACTTTTGGTGGCTTGATTCTGCTCGGCGGGATTTTCCTCCGCTATCAGAATGTCGGCGACCTGACGTTTGATCTGATTTCGGTTGATCATGCAACTGTTGCTGATTATTTGATCATGATTGGCTTTATGCTCAATGCCGCTGTTCCACCGATACATGCTTGGCTTCCTGATGCATACCCCGAAGCGACAGTTACAGGCGCGGTCTTTATGTGCGCGTTTACGACCAAAACTGCTGTCTATGTTCTCGCACGTGGGTTTGCTGGATTTGAAACGTTAACAATCCTGGGTGCCATTATGACTCTGTATGGGGTTGCTTACGCGGTTATCGAAAATGATGCGCGACGGATTTTGGCTTATCATATTGTTAGTCAGGTCGGCTATATGGTCTGTGCTGTCGGTATCGGTACCGAGATGGCGATTAACGGCGCAAGTGCACATGCTTATGCTCATATTCTGTACAAAGCGTTGTTGTTCATGGGGGTAGGGAGTGTTCTGGAAATGACCGGACGTTCCAAACTTAGTGAGTTGGGCGGCTTGTATAAGTATATGCCATACACCATGATATTCACAGTTATCGGTGGTATCGCAATTTCTGGCTTCCCGCTAACGAGTGGTTTTATCAGTAAGTCGATGATTATTACTGCGGCAGGAAACAACCATCAGTTGGTTATTATGAGTATGCTGCTGTTAGCAGCTGTCGGGACGTTCCTTTCAGTTGGCATCAAGTTGCCCTATTTTATCTTTTTCGGCCCGAGAGATAGTGGTCTGAAACCAAAAGAGGCGCACTGGAATATGCAGGTTGGCATGTTTATGGCGGCTTTCATGTGCATTTTCCTTGGTTTCTATCCCGATTATCTTTATGACATGTTGCCCTACGCTGTGCATTATCATCCATACACCAGTTACCATCTGACTGAGACTTTTCATCTCCTTGGTTTTACGGGGCTTGGTTTCTATTTCATGGTCAAATATCTGAAGCCTCATGATGTCTCAAATCTTGATCTTGATTGGTTCTATCGTCGCGGTGCAGGTTGGTTCATGTGGTTTGCAAATAAGCCTGTTAGTTCGACAAATGAATGGATTAGCAATGTTTATAAAAATATTGGGTTGCGTCTGACAATGGCACTTGCGCGAGCTCTTTCCTGGTTTGATTGGGAAGGGATTGATTGGGCTCTTGATGGTAGCGCTCGTGGTGTTGTTAAGGGTGGAGAACAGGTACGACAGTTTCAAACCGGAAAGTTGCAGCATTACATTGGCGCTGCAGTGGCTCTGTTGTTCATTGTCCTTATCGTTGTAGTTCTGGTCTGACCCTGACTGCTATTTTAACCAGCCAGGCAATTACTCTTAGACAGTAGGAAGTCATGGAAAACTATCTAATCCTGAATACATTGAACTTTCCGATTCTATCGTTGCTGTTGATCGTACCGGTAATCGGAGCAATTGTGGCCATGTTTTTACGTGGTGATACAGTGATCAAATTCTGGTCTCTTGCTGTTACTTTAGTGACGGCGTTTATTTCACTGCCACTATGGAGCAACTTTGACCAGGCGACTGCGAAGTATCAGTTTGTTGAGTTACGTCATTGGTTTCCCGCTTTAAATCTCAATTATGTCGTTGGTGTCGATGGCATTAGTGTATTGCTTGTGCTGCTCACTACCCTGGTTATGCCCTTGTGTGTCCTCTGTTCGTGGACCTACATCAAAACCCGATGGAAAGAATTTGCTGTTGTTACCTTGTTGATGGAAACAGCAATGATCGGTGTTTTTGTCAGTTTGAATACCGTGCTCTTCTGGATCTTCTGGGAGGGGATGCTTGTCCCCATGTATCTGATCATCGCTATTTGGGGCGGTGAACGAAAAGACTATGCTTCGATCAAATTCTTTATCTACACCTTTGCTGGAAGTATCTTCCTGCTTGTATCGATCGTCGCTATGTACATCAAAACTGGAACCTTCTTTATCCCTGAGTTGATGGCTTTTGAATTCACCTTTTCATTTCAGGTGTGGATCTTTCTCGCATGTGCCCTTGGTTTCGCAATCAAGATGCCAATGTTTCCTTTCCACACCTGGTTGCCAGCAGCTCATGTTGAGGCTCCGGTCGCAGGTTCTGTTATCCTCGCCAGTATTCTGTTGAAGATGGGTGGCTACGGATTCTTGCGCTTCTGTCTGCCTATGGCTCCGACGGCGACACTATATTTCGTCCCCCTATTGCTTATTATGTCACTGGTCAGCATCATCGTAGGCGGTTATCTCGCTTTAGGACAGACCGATATTAAAAAGTTGATCGCTTATTCTTCGGTCGGCCATATGGGATTTGTGACCTTGGGAATCTTCCTCTTGAATGATGCTGGTATCAAGGGGGCGATGCTTCAGATGATCAACCACGGGGTGACAACTGGTGCTCTGTTTATTCTCATCGGGATAATTTATGAGCGGACCCACAGTCGGGAGATCGCTGATAACAGCAAGCTCGGAATGTTTATGCCGATCTATGTGACCTTTCTGGGAATATTCTCTCTTTCGTCTTTGGCTTTTCCTGGGACCAACAGTTTTGTTGGCGAGTTCCTTGTTCTTTATGGTGCTTTCGATAAGTACCCGCTGGTTGGTGCGATCTCAATTCTCGGTGCCGTTTTGGCCGCTGCATACATGCTGCGCCTGATGCAGAAGATGGTCTGGGACGACTCAGATGGTCATGCCCATCATGGTGATGATCATGGAGACAAAGGCGGACACACTCTGTTCGATTGTAACTTCCGCGAATTTATTCAACTGGCGTTCTTGACCGTTTTTGTTTTCTGGATTGGTCTTCATCCGACGCCACTGCTTGATATGATGGATTCTAGTGTGGCTCATCTTCTTCAGCAGATAGATGCTGGTAGTGTCCTGCCGGAAGCTGTGCATCATGGTGAGAGCCATGCACTGCTGGAAAATGCCGGTACTTGGATCAAGAACCTCTTTTAACTCACGAATCGGATCAACTTATGCTAAACACGGTTTTTATGCCAGAAATTGCCCTGATGATGACGACCTTGGTTTTGTTTTTTATGACCTTGGGCAAGTTTCGTACTGGTACTGTCCAGGCAGTAAGTCTGGTGCTGGCAGCGGTTACCTTGGTTGTCACTGTCGCTAGTATTGGTACTCAGGGACTGATGTTTTATGATGTCTATCGAATTGACTCCCTGTCCCAATTGTTCAAGGTTGTCATTGTCCTTGGTTTGTTTCTGGTCTTTTTACTTGGCACTGGTCTGACTGGGATTGAAGAAAGATTGCATACAGAATACAACATGTTTCTGTCGATCAGTGCTCTTGGTCTGGTCTTCTTGAGTAGTTCTGTTGAGCTGCTGACAATGTTGTTGAGTCTGGAAATATCGTCATATGCTCTGTATGTCATTATTCCATTTCGCCGGGGACAAGGTCGCATCCACGTAGAAGCGGGAATTAAGTATCTCCTTTTTGGGGCTGCTTCGACGGGTTTGACTCTCTATGGAATGAGCTATATCTTCGGTTTGACACATACAACCTACCTTGTTGAGCTGACTGAAAAGCTACCAGGATTAGTTGCAACGCAACCTCTGGCGGTGATTGCAATTGTTCTGGTCATGACCGCATTCTTTTATAAATTGGCAATGTTCCCTATGCACTTTTGGGCTCCTGATGTTTATCAGGGGGCAGCAAATGAAACGACCGGTTTTGTTGCAACTCTGCCTAAGGTTGGCGCCGTTTTGATCCTGCTCCGGTTTGTCTCGGTCGCCGGTGTCGATATCACTCAAGTGACTTGGGTTTTGGCGGTTATCGCTGTCATGTCAATGGTTTTTGGCAACTTCAGTGCCTTGGTACAAACTGACTTGAAGCGTTTGCTTGCATACTCCAGTATCGCCCATGCAGGTTATGTCATGATTGGTATTTTGACGGCCGATGAAATGGGTATGGCAGCTGCGGTATTTTATGTCATTGGTTACCTCTTGATGAACTTGGGTGCATTTTACGTGATTTACAATATTTCACCCAAGGGTGAAAATGTCACTTTTGATGATCTGAAAGGTTTATCACGCCGCTCTCCGCTGTTAGCGCTAACTTTGCTTGTGTCAGTCTTTGGCATGGCTGGTGTGCCACCGACCATCGGCTTTATGGGTAAGTTTATGGTGTTTACCGGAGCTCTCGATAAAGGGTTCTATGCGTTAGTGATTATCGCCATTATGAATGCGGCTGTTGCTGCCTTCTATTACCTGAAGATGGCACGGGCCGCATATTGCGCTGCTGACAATGAGCAGGACGTTATTATCCTGCCATTCGGAGCAAAGATAATGGGAACCTTCTTTATTCTCGCAATTATATTGATCGGTGCTATGCCGCAGAGTATCCTGGCTGCTGCTAAAGAGGCTGTTGCTACACTACTGTAATTACTCAGTTTATGATTCTACAAAAGCCCACCTGAATTCAGGTGGGCTTTTGCGTTTAGCCATCAGCAGATAAAGGTATAGGATTTGTCTTGACAAATTATCAATTGACCATATAAAGTCTGCGGTTGCAGCGCAATATCTGCGTTTGTATGTTAGCTCAAAATATAGGAGAATATTAACAATGTATGCGGTGATCAAGACCGGAGGCAAACAGTACAAAGTTTCCGAAGGCGACCTGTTGAAGGTCGAAATGCTTGACGGTGCAGTGGGTGATACCATTGAACTCGATCAAGTCCTCATGGTCGGTGGCGCAGAGGTTAAACTCGGAACACCTCTCGTACCAGGTGCAAAGGTTAAGGCACAGATCGTAGCCCAGGAAAAAGATAAGAAGGTCCTTATCTTTAAATCCAAACGGCGCGGTGGCAGTCGGAGAAAATTCGGCCATCGTCAACCCATTACCCGACTTAAAGTCGCGGCAATCGAAGCTTAAGGAGGCACTCTCATGGCTCATAAGAAAGCGGCCGGTAGTTCCAGGAACGGACGTGATAGTGCCGGTCAAAGACTAGGTATTAAACGTTTTGGTGGTGAAGCAGTTTCTTCCGGTTCAATCCTGGTTCGTCAACGTGGCACAACTTTCCATCCCGGTGTGAATGTTGGCTGTGGCAAGGACTACACCTTGTTCGCAAAGATTGACGGTGTTGTAAAGTTTGAAACCAAGGCACAAGGACGTAAGCATATCAGCGTTTACGCTGACTGATCAGCTTGGTTAAGCATGAATTAAGAAGAACCCGGTATCGCTTTGCGGTGGCCGGGTTCTGTCGTTTTTGGAGTTTTTAGCGGAGTGAATCGATGAAGTTTGTTGATCAGGTGCGAATCGAAGTTAAAGCGGGAGATGGGGGCCGTGGTTGTGTCTCATTTCTGCGTGAAAAGTTTGTCCCCAGAGGCGGACCTGACGGTGGTGACGGTGGTGACGGTGGGAATGTCTACTTTGTGGTCGATAGCGCTCTGTCTACATTGCTTGATTACCGCTATCTGCATCATTGTAAAGCGAAAAATGGCGCGCCAGGTTTGGGTAAAACTAAGCACGGAAAAAATGGTGATGATTTAGAATTGCGTGTGCCACAAGGGACACTGATCTATGATGATGAAACCAATGAAGTGCTCGCGGATTTGACTGAAGTTGGCGAACCGTTACTGTTTCTCCCTGGAGGTAAAGGGGGGCGCGGCAATGCCCGTTTTGCGACGAGTACCAATCGAGCTCCACGGCATGCTCAACCAGGAATCCCCGGTGAAGTTAAGTCATTACGATTGGAATTGAAATTATTGGCAGATATCGGTTTAGTGGGTTTGCCAAATGCTGGAAAATCAACTTTGATATCATCGTTGTCGGCAGCCAAACCGAAAATTGCCGATTATCCATTTACTACCCTTGTCCCGAATCTCGGAGTCGTTCCGTATGGGGGGTACAAGACCATGGTCATGGCTGATATTCCTGGTTTAATTGCTGGTGCCAGCGAAGGTCAGGGTCTGGGGACACGGTTTTTGCGACACGTTGAACGGACCGATTTATTTCTCCATCTTGTTGATACTTCCTGTATGCAGGAAGGGGATCCGTTTGAAAATTTCGAGATGATTAACAATGAACTTAAGCGTTATGATCAATCCTTGACCGGCAAGCCACAAATTGTTGTCTTAACCAAAATTGATGTCCCCGAAGTCCGACAGCAGACATCGGAATTGATGGAACATTTTCAATCACTCGGTTATTTGGTCTTTAGCGTATCAGCTGTTACTGGTGAAGGGCTAAAAGAGTTGGTCACTGCCGTTGGTGATGAACTCGACCGACTTCGTTCAGCTTAACTTTGCAAACACTGTAGTGTCGTCAGGGGTAACGGCACATGATTATACTCATTTGAGTTGAGGGGTTTATGCGTAAGGCCTTGCTCGCACATGTGAAACGTGTCGTCATCAAAATTGGCAGTGGTGTCATCTCTGATGCTCACGGCTTGGAAAATGATCAAGTTGCTTCGATTGCTACAGGTATTTGTCGTCTCATCGACCAGGGTCTGGAAATTATCGTGGTTTCATCTGGTGCGGTAGCCGCAGGGAAGAGGCAACTTGGAATTAATGGACGTCCACAGACGATTCCGCAAAAACAGGCTGCCGCAGCCATAGGACAGACTCGAATTATCCACGAGTATCAGGAAACTTTTCATGCTCTGAATCATGATGTGGCTCAGGTCTTATTGACCCGCGATGATTTGTCCAATCGCCGCCGCTATCTCAACGCCAGAAATACGGTCATGACCTTGCTGGAGTATGGGATTACGCCGATAGTCAATGAAAATGACACTGTGGTGGTCGAGGAGATCCGTTTTGGTGATAATGATAATTTATCTGCCTTGGTGACGACTCTTTCCGAAGCCGATCTGTTAATTATACTTTCAGACGTTGATGGCTTTTATGATCAGGATCCGCAAGTTAATCCTGAAGCGAAAATGATCCCTGTGGTCGAGAGAATCACACCAGAAGTTGAGTCTCTCGGTGGAAAATCGCACGGGAGCTTGGGAACTGGCGGGATGATTACCAAGATTAAGGCGGCAAAGCGGGCAGGCTTGAGCGGTGTTGGAACCTTGATCGTCAATGGCCGTAGCCCGAATATTCTTGCCCGGGTATTCTCAGGTGAAGATGTCGGAACCTATTTTTTGCCGGCTCACTCAAAATTGACGGCCAAAAAGCACTGGATCGCGTTTTCTAAAAAACCCAAAGGCAAACTGATCGTTGATGAGGGGGGGCAGTCGGCGGTCCTGAAGCATGGTAAGAGTTTGTTGCCATCAGGAATTTGTGGCGTCGAAGGGGGATTTGAGCGCGGTGATGCGGTGCGTCTTTGTACACGGGAAGGCAAGGAGTTTGCCAGAGGGGTGATCAGCTATTCTTTGGCTGAAGTGTTACAAATAATGGGAAAACAATGCGCTGAGATCGAACAGGTGCTCGGTTATAAATACCGGGATGAAGTGGTCTGCCGGGATAATCTGGTTTTAGCAGCGACAGATGAAGAGGAGATTTATTGATGTCAATCGGTGAACAAATGCTGGCTGTGGCTGAGGCCGCAAAACAGGCGTCGAGAGATATGGCAATTTTATCTTCAGCAACGAAAAATCAGTTGCTCTTGAATATGGCGACAGCGCTGGAAGATCATTCCGCTCGTATCTGTGCAGAGAATGAGAGAGATCTCTGTGTGGCACGAGAGAATAATATGGCTGCCGCAATGCTTGATCGCCTTACCTTGACCCCTGAGAGGGTCGTGGCAATGGCCGACGGGTTACGCGAAGTTGCGCTCCTTCCAGATCCTGTTGGTGAAATATCTGGGATGTGGTTGCGGCCCAATGGCATTAAGGTCGGACGGCAGCGTATTCCGCTAGGAGTGATTGGTATTATCTATGAGTCACGACCGAATGTGACTGCGGATGCTGCTGGGTTATGTTTGAAAAGCGGCAATGCGGTGATTTTGCGTGGTGGTTCCGAGGCCATCCATTCGAACCGCGCGATTGGGGCCATCCTGCAACAGCCATTAGAGTCCATGGGGTTACCGCAGGCGGCACTTCAGGTCATAACCACGAGTGACAGAGAGGCGGTGGCTGAGCTATTGCAGCTTGATGAGCAGATAGATCTTATAATCCCCCGCGGTGGTGAAGGTTTGATTCGCTATGTCGCTAACAACTCGCGAATCCCAGTCATTAAGCACTACAAAGGAGTCTGCCATACCTATGTTGATGTTGCTGCTGACTTGCGGATGGCCGAACAGATCTGTTTGAATGCTAAGGTGCAAAGACCCGGTGTTTGCAACGCGATGGAAACGCTGTTGGTTCACCGTGATGTTGCGACCACATTTTTGCCACAGATTGTCTCTGCAATGCGCCAATCAGGTGTTGAGATGCGAGGTTGCGAAGCAGCAAGAAAAATAGTCAAGGACCTGGTCCCAGCAACAGAAGAGGATTGGGCGGCAGAATATCTTGAGTTGATCTTAGCTGTTCGTGTCGTTGCAGACTATGAACAGGCACGCCAACATATCGAGACGTATAGCTCTCTACATACGGAAGTTATTGTGACCAATGATTATCGTTTGTCACAACGATTTTTACGCGAAATTAATTCCAGTGTCGTTATGGTGAATGCTTCCTCACGTTTTTCCGATGGTAATCAGCTGGGGTTAGGAGCCGAGATTGGTATCTCTACAAGTAAGCTGCACTCATTTGGCCCTATGGGGCTCGAAGATCTAACCACACGTAAATTTATTGTCCTCGGGGATGGTCAAATTCGCGAATAATGGAGGATGTATGCGTATAGGGTTGCTTGGGGGAACCTTTAATCCTATCCATTTCGGTCATTTATATATCGCCGCAGAGGTGCAGAAAAGTTGTAACCTTGAGCAGGTGTGGTTTATTCCGACCTGTCAACCCCCACATAAAGATCTAGCCGCAGACATCCCGTTTGAGCATCGGTTGGCCATGGTCGACCTGGCTCTGGCAAATACCCCGCAGTTCCGTAGCTGTGACCTGGAAGGACGACGGGGCGGGGCGAGCTATTCGGTAGAAACGCTACAACAACTCCATGCAAAGTATCCACAGAATGAATACTATTTTATTATGGGGGTTGATTCGTTTCAGGAATTGAGTCTCTGGAAAGATTACCCGCGATTATTTGAGTATGCGCATATTGTGGTAACGGCCAGACCTGGGTACGTCGGCTCAATACCAGAGCTTCTCCCAGTTGCTATCGCAGGGCGCTTCTGCTATGATTCCGACTCCAAAAATCTTCAATGTGATACGGGGTTTTCATTGATTGCTGTGGCCCACACCTGTAAAGATGTATCATCTACGGACATTCGCCAAAAGGTGTCTGCAGGTCTGGATGTCGCGGATCAGGTTCCGCTGGCGGTCATTGATTATATTAAGGCACATCACCTCTATTCTTAAAGAAAATAAGAAGGTAATAATTTGCAATCTATAGAAACAGGAATGTTAGCTGTTAAGTACGCACTCGATAAAAAAGCAGTGAACCTCAAGTTACTCGACGTCAGAGACCTCTCTACCCTAACCGATTACCTGCTTATTGCTACGGGACGATCCGACCGGCAAGTCCAAGCTATCGCTGAAAATATCAAAACAGAACTTAAACATAGCCATCACGTCCTGCCGTTGGCAATCGAAGGAATGGACAAGGGGCGCTGGGTTCTACTCGATTATGGTGATATTATGGTTCACGTGTTTCAACAGTCTGTTCGTGAATTTTATGACCTTGAGGGCCTATGGAGTGAAGCTCCCGAGGTTGAACTGGAACAGACTGAAGCGTAGTGAAGTTTAAGCTGATCTGCATTGGCAAGTTGACTGAAGTTTGGCAGCGAGAAGCGGCACAGGAATACGCTGCACGGGTCCAACGGTATTTTCCTCTGGATATCGTTGAACTGAAAGAAGAAAAAGGGGGGCGCAAAGGAGATCAGACGGGGCTGCTCAAGCGAGAAGGGGAGCGGCTTCTGGAAAAGGTCCCTGCCCGGACTTTTGTTATTGTTCTTGATGAGCGGGGACGAAATCTGGGTTCAGAGTCATTTGCGGATCTCCTGTCCACAGAAATGCTCCATGGTGGCCGCGATTGGTGTCTTATCGTTGGTGGGCCTTATGGCTTAGCTCCTGAGGTTCGGAAGCAGGCAGATTTGATCCTGTCGTTGTCAAAGATGACTTTTACTCATCAGATGGCTAGAGTTTTGTTACTTGAACAGCTCTATCGGAGCTGTACCATTATTAAAAATGAGCCCTACCATAACCGGTAGGTA
The DNA here is from genome assembly GCF_900107645.1 of Desulfuromusa kysingii. Classification (GTDB taxonomy): domain Bacteria; phylum Desulfobacterota; class Desulfuromonadia; order Desulfuromonadales; family Geopsychrobacteraceae; genus Desulfuromusa; species Desulfuromusa kysingii. The sequence continues at coordinate 47,350 of NZ_FNQN01000008.1, read as the reverse complement.
GTTTATGGAGGTGGATTGCCCAATGGATGTTAAAGATCTAGCAGAGATTAAGGCGCATTTGATTGAGATGCGTGATGAAGTTTTGGCTGATTCTGAGCGTGCTTATGCCGCTTCTCAGTCATTGGGTAAAGATGGCGTTCCCGACATCGGTGATATGTCTGCCAATAGTTATCATCAAGAAGTCTTGATGAATCTTAGTGAAACTCAGCGATCCAGAGTGCGCGATATTGATGCTGCTTTAGAACGAATTGATAAGGGTGTTTACGGTCTTTGTCTCCGCTGCGAAGAAGAGATTCCCGCGCGGCGCATGGAAGTCAGGCCATTTTCCCGATATTGTGTTGACTGTAAAGCTGAAGTAGAAAAGTTTGGTGAGTAAATAACCCTGTGACCCGCACTGTGGGTTAGCTTGGAGATGGTCATGATTTTAATTGCTGTCCTCGTTTTAGCTTTTATCCTCTTTGCTGTTGGATTTTTGTACTTCTGGGGAATTAACCCGGGAGATATGACAATCTTTCTGACCACTGATCTCAGTTACACTCTGCCATCGGCAATCATGCTGATCTGTGTGTTGTTGATTGGTCTGCTGTTAGGCAATGGGATCCATTTTTTGAGCGCATTTATTTATTCCTTCCGTAACTGGAAGGGGGGGCGTCTCTTAAAGAAGGCAGAAGAGATAGAAGCCATCTATCGGAGTGGTGTCGGTCGACTTCTCTCCGGTGATATGAAGCAAGCGCGGGCGTTGTTGAAAAAGGCATTAGACCGGGATCCGCAGCGGATTGACTGTTATCTCGCTCTGGCTAGCGTAGCGTTGCAAGAGGGAAATCCGCAAGAGGGGATTGACCTGCTGAAAAAAGCTCTGAAAATTGAACCTAAAGGGTTAGAGGTTCTCTTTAAACTGGCCCTGACTTATGAAGAAAGTGGCCGGCGTGAAGAGGCCATGGCCGTCTATAAAGAATTGTTGGATGGCGATGTTAATAACCGCAAAGCAATGCGTGCGTTACGTGACATTCAAATGGATTTAGGGAATTGGCAGGATGCCCTTGAATTACAGAAGAAGATATTAAAAATATCGAAATCCGGGTCCAAAGCCGATATCGAGAAACAGATTTTACTGCAATTGCGTTATGAGGTTGCGCGTAATGAACTCGAAAATGGCAAACAAGATCAAGCCATCGAAGTTTGTCGCGACATTATCAAACGCAATGTATCGTTCACTCCGGCACGGGTGACTCTTGGCGATGCCTATCGTCAGGCAGGCCGCGATGCCGATGCTATTCGGGTCTATCAGGATGGTTATAAGGCGCTGAAGAGAAGCGTTTTCCTCGCCAGATTAGAAGACCTCTATATCGATGCTGAAGACCCCGCTGCGTTGCTTGCTTTCTATCGCAGCCAAATGCAGGTCGATAGCGAAGATTTACTTCTTAAACTGTACCTTGGGCGCCTTTGTCTGCGACTGGAAATGGTTGATGAAGCCATGCAGCACTTGACCGATTTGGAAAGTTCAGGGGTTGATTTCAGCAAACTGCATCTGCTGTTGGCTGAAGCACAGCGGCGGCGCAATAATATTGAAGAGGCCGTCGTTGAGTATCAGAAAGCATTAAGAATTGATGGTTACTTGTTCCTTGGTTTTGTCTGTGAAAACTGTGGAGCCAAGTTTACTGAGTGGTCTAGTCGTTGTCCGGAATGTAAAACCTGGGATTCTCTGGTCTTACCTGAGCGCAAGCAGATTCAGGATGCTAAACTGATAGAGGAACCAAAAATGATTCCACATGGATCGCGGGAGAGCTGAAATGGGAACAGGGCCTGTAGCCTTAGTTATCTTGGATGGCTGGGGAATTAGTGAAAGCTGTGAAAATAATGCTGCTTGTCAGGCCAAAACTCCGGTCTTGGATGCTCTCCGGGAGACCTATCCCGTCAGTCGTTTAAGCGCCTCAGGGGGCGATGTCGGGTTGCCGGATGGGCAGATGGGCAATTCTGAAGTCGGACACATGAATATTGGTGCCGGGCGGATTATTTATCAAGACTTGAGTCGGATCAGTCTGGCTATTGCCGATGGTTCAATTTTTGATAATCCGGCGTTGAAAAGTCTTTACCAGCAGTTAGCGGCCTCAGGTGGGAAACTGCATCTGCTGGGGTTGCTCTCTGACGGTGGAGTCCACTCCCACAATACTCATCTTTACGCCCTGATCCGGATGGCACAGAAGCTGGGTGTTAAAGATGTCTGTATCCATGCATTTCTGGATGGCCGTGATACCCCACCGAAAAGTGCGGGTGGATATCTGCAACAACTGGAAACGGAACTCAAGCAAATTGGTCTTGGGAGAGTCGTCACCATAACCGGACGCTACTGGGCGATGGATCGGGATAATCGTTGGCAGCGGATTGAAAAGTGCTATCTGGCCATGACTCAAGGTGTCGGGCAATCGGCAGATTCTTCAGCCACAGCGATTGAAGCCGCCTATGCCGCCAACCAGACCGATGAGTTTGTCGAGCCCTGGGTTGTCAGTCAAGCAGGTGACATTAATGACGGGGATGGCATTATCTGCTTCAATTTTCGCTCTGATCGTGTCAGAGAAATAACCCGGGCTTTAACGTCGAAAGACTTTGACGGGTTTCATCGCAATAAAATACCAAGACTTGTCGATTACGTCTGTCTGACTGAGTATGATGAAACCTTTGATCTGCCGGTCGCGTTTCCTTCTGAGGTCTATCCCGATATTCTGGCCGAAGTTGTCTCCAAAGCTGGACTAAAGCAACTGCGAATTGCGGAAACAGAAAAATATGCACATGTCACCTTTTTCTTCAATGGTGGTGTTGAAAAACCCTGGCCCGGTGAAGATCGGGTGCTGGTTCCTTCCCCTCAGGATGTTGCAACTTATGATCAAAAGCCCGCGATGAGTGCCGTCGAGGTGACTGATAAAGTGGTTGCGCGTGTTGAATCCGGTGAATACCAGTTGATTATCCTTAACTTCGCTAATTGTGACATGGTTGGCCACACCGGGGTTTTGTCGGCGGCAATTGAGGCTGTGGAAGCGGTGGACAGTTGTCTGGGACGGGTGGTTGCATCGGTGGTTCAGGCCGGGGGGCAATTATTGATTACTGCTGACCATGGCAATTGTGAACAAATGGTGGATGCCAACGGCCATCCGCATACCGCGCATACCACCAATTTGGTACCCTGTATCTATGTGGATCCAAAACACAAGGATCGACCTCTTCACGATGGCATTCTTGCTGATCTAGCACCAACGATTCTGGAGTTACTGGGATTAGAACAACCGGCTGCGATGACCGGAAAGTCATTATTCATCAGTTGAAAGTGATATGGGAATGGGGGGATTTCCAAGTATAAAAACGTTTTTTCTGCTGTTGTTTAAGCAACTCTTTCCGCCCGCTTGTCCACTTTGCGGACGTCCTCTGTCCGCGACAGATACGGATGTCCTCTGTGATGATTGTCTGGCCGGATTCACTCCTATTCCATCCTCTCATTGTCCCCTCTGTGCTCTCCCCTTTACGGGGAAATCTAATCGTCCCCATCTTTGTGGACGCTGCATAAGAAATCGACCAGCTTACGAGAAGGTTTACAGCGTCGGCCTTTATGATCAGTCGTTACGACGCGCAATACACCATTTCAAATTTAACCGTAAGGTCGGTTTGGATCGCTCTCTTGGGGTGTTACTTGAGCGGGAAGTTGAGGCTGATCTGCCTCTCGATGTTGTCATTCCGGTACCATTGCACCATAAGCGTCTACAGCAACGTAGCTATAATCAAGCACTGCTGCTGGCACGTGAATTTGCCAAAATCAGAAATCTTCCAGTGCTGACTGATCTGTTACTGAAAGTCAAAGAAACTCAATCTCAGCAAGGTCTTTCGGCTAAGCAGAGAGCCACGAACCTGCAAGGAGCATTTGCCATCCAGCGATCGATTGAAAACGCGACAGTGCTTCTAATTGATGACGTGTTAACGACGGGGGCGACCGCCGATGCTTGTTGTCAAGTGCTGCTAACGGGTGGAGCCAAAGCTGTTTATGTCGCTGTTATTGGTCGGGCGGCTTGATGTTTTAAGGGCGGTGAACAAAATATCCCTCAAGGAAGGATGAAATGATACAATAAAATTTTTTGTAGAATCATTTCCATGAGGAGGAGCGATGAATCCAAGCTTGTATCAATTGCTTTCTGAATATCCTCTTGAAGCTTTGTTGCAAACTATTCCTACCGGATTGTTTTTAGTCGATCTTCATAAGACCATCATTTATTGGAACGCCGAGGCCACCAGAATTACTGGTTTCACCGCAGAAGAGGTCGTGGGGAAACACTGCTCCATCCTTTGTGGTGAGTCTTGTCACACTGATTGTGATATCTTTTCCTCATCAACTCCAAAGCCCGACATCGGGCTAAGCTGTTCATTTCAGCATAAAGACGGGCGAACTGTTTCATTGACCAAGAACGTTGATTTACTCCGAGACAAAGGGGGGCAAGTTGTTGGGGGAATAGAGGCATTTATCGATACTTCACGTCTCAAGAAATTGGAACATAGTCTGAGGGCTGCGGTTGAAGAGCGGACTCAACAACTTGAGCTTGAGAAATCAGGTTTACGGGCTGTCCTCGATGGCATGGTTGATCCCGCATACATTTGTGATCCTAGTTATCGGATCTCCTTTGCCAATAGAGCCATGTTAAACATCATCGGTGAGATTGGTGAAAAGTATTGTTATCAAGCGATTTATAAACGAGAGTCTGTGTGCTTGGACTGTCCCTTGCCCCAGGTATTAAAGGGACGAGAGGTGCTTCAGGAGAAAGCCTTGGGCGAACCGGGTCGGACTTATGAAATTATCAATACTCCCTATCCCACAAGGGAGAATCCAACCCATAAGTTGGGAGTCAGTCGGGATATTACCGAAAGATTGGAGTACCGACGGCGTTTGCAACAGACAAATCGAGAATTAGATGCTTTTGTGTCGACTGTTTCACATGATCTGCGCTCACCCTTAACACCCCTGATTGGTTTTGCCGAACTGCTCGATGAGCGCTATGGTGAACAGTTGGATGATATCGGTCAGGATTGTATCTTCGAAATAAGGAAAACCGCAGAAAAGATGAAGGATCTTCTTGAAGATCTGTTGTCGTTATCACAGGTTGGCAAGATGAACATTCCGACATCACCGATTGATGCGACCTCGATTGCTGCAGATGTACAGCTTGAATTGGCGGATATCGTCCTCGAAACGGGGGCAAAAATAACTATTGCTCCCCTTCCATCGGTCACTATCGCGGCATCGTTGCTGACAAACCTGTTTAGAAACCTGCTGATTAACGCATTGAAATATGCGGTGCATCAGAATCCATGTATCGAAATTTCAGGGAAGAAATATCGTGATCGAGTCCGTTACAAGGTTATCGATCATGGTCTTGGTATTGCTCCTGAAGAGCGGGAGAAGATATTTGAACCTTTTAAACGCGGCATTCATAGCAAAGGAATCCCAGGGACGGGAATCGGGCTTGCGACTGTCGCGAAGATTGCTCGGGTTTCTGGAGGCAATGCATGGGTTGAAGAGACCCCTGGAGGTGGAGCAACTTTTATTGTCGATTTTCCGCTAGTGGAAAAATCGAATTGCTGACTGCAAAGGTTTGACATTTATAGAACCGAATTATATTCTCACATCCGGATAAATACTTTCATTAAATGACTTGCAAGGAGACGTTCATGGAAAATAACACTCGGCGAGATTTTCTTAAGAAGGCGACGGCAGCTACAGCGGTCGCGGCTACAGCAACAACGATCGGAGCACCAGCGATTGTTCGAGCTGAGAAAACCTATAATTGGAAGATGGTCACAACCTGGCCTCCTCACTTTCCACTGCTAGGTGAGGGTGCGGACAAACTGGCCGAGATGATTAGGACGATGTCTGGCGGTCGTCTGAATATCCAGGTGTATGGTGGCGGAGAACTGGTCCCAGCCCTCCAGGCCTTTGATGCTGTCAGCCAAGGGATGGTAGAGATGGGGCATGGCGCCGCCTACTACTGGGCCGGAAAGTCTCCCGCAGCTCAATTCTTTGCGGCTGTCCCTTTTGGAATGAATGCGCAGGCGATGAACGCCTGGCTTTATGCTGGCGGCGGGATGAAACTTTGGGAAGACGTTTACAGTAAGTTTAATTTGAAGCCACTACCTGCAGGCAATACCGGTGTGCAGATGGGCGGTTGGTTTAATCGCGAAATCAAAAGCATGGATGATTTCAAAGGTTTGAAAATGCGCATTCCGGGCTTAGGGGGGAAGGTTCTATCCAAAGCAGGAGGGACTGCTGTCCTTTCCGCTGGCGGTGAGCTATATACCAATCTTGAGCGCGGTGTTATCGATGCAACCGAGTGGGTTGGTCCTTATAATGACTATATGATGGGTTTCTACAAGGTTGCCAAGTATTACTATTATCCCGGTTGGCATGAAGCCGGTAGTGTTCTCGAATCTTTCGTCAATAAAAGTGCTTATGAGGCGTTGCCGGAGGATTTACAGGCAATCGTGACTAACGCGACTATCGCATCGAATATGTGGGTGCTCTGTGAGTCGGAAGCTAAAAATAATATCTATTTGGACAAGATGCTCAAGGAGGAAGGGGTTATCCTCAAAAAGTTCCCAGCGGATGTCATCTCACAGCTACGGAAATACTCTGTAGAGGTTTTAGAAGAAGCCGTTGCCAATGATCCTGAGAGTCAAAAAGTTTATGACAGTTTTAAAGCATTTCAAAAGCAACAGTTAGCTTGGAGTAAGATTTCAGAACAACCTTACTATGAATTATTCGATTGATTTTGGGGTTGAATAGATGAGAAAAAGCCTGCCGATTTGGCAGGCTTTTTTTTGCTAGAAGTTGTGACTAGTTTCTATTTTGACATGTATCCCGGTAACCAGGTCACCGTCTCAGGCCAGATAACGACGACGAAAAGGCAGATCATCTGAATGACGATAAAGGGGATGATCCCCTTATAGATCTGATAGGTGGTAATCTCTGGAGGAGCAACTCCTTTTAAATAAAACAATGAAAAACCGAAAGGGGGGGTCAGAAATGATGTTTGTAAGTTCATGGCAATCAAGATCCCCACCCAAAGAAGGTCGATCCCCATATGTTGAAAAATTGGTGCTACGACAGGAACGATAATAAAGGTGATTTCGATAAAGTCGATGAAAAACCCAGCAACGAATATGATCAGCATGACAATGAGGAGAAAGTGTCCAGGTTCCATCCCTGTGCTGAGGATGAGATTGGTGATGTAACGATCTCCTCCCATGCCACGGAAAACAAGTCCAAAAGCGCTCGCGCCGACAATGAGGATAAATGCCATAGAGGTAATTGTGGTTGTGCCGCGCATCACTTCACGTAGGGTGTGAAGGTTGAACTTTTTTTGCCAGATGGTCAAGAAGGTTGCACCCATTGCCCCAACTGCTGCCGCTTCAGTCGGTGAAGCGATGCCGGCAAAAATTGAACCCAGCACTGCAACAATCAGAAAGAAGGGCAAGAGAAATGCACGGAAGATTTTTTTGTACATCCCGTTTTTTCTGAAATCGGCAAGTTCGCTTGCAGGCATTGCTGGCGCTGCATCAGGGCGGATAAATGCCACAATGACAATCCAGAGGATATACAAACTGACCAATATGATCCCAGGAATAACTGACCCGATAAACATGTCACCAATAGAGACGTTAAGGACGCTACCAAGGAGAACCAGAACAATACTGGGGGGGATGATCTGGCCCAGGGTTCCGGCAGCACAGATTGTTCCGGTTGTCAGTTCGGGGGAATAACCACGTTTGAGCATCGTCGGGAGCGATAGTAGCCCCATGGTGACAACGGTCGCACCAACAATCCCGGTAGAGGCTGCGAGGACAGCTCCAACCACAATAACTGAAATGGCCAGACCACCGCGCAATTTTCCAAACAACATGGCCATGGTTTCCAAGAGCTCTTCAGCCAGCCCGGATTTTTCAAGCATGAGCCCCATATAGACAAACAGGGGGACGGCGATGAGGACATAATTGTTCATCGTCCCCCAGATCCGCAAGGGGAGCAGTTGGAACAGTCCTAATCCAAAGGTGAAATAACCAAAGATCAGAGAGACCCCGCCCAGGGTGAATGCGACCGGAAAGCCCAGCAGCAAAAGAGAAAAAACTGTGGCAAATAGAACCAGGGACATATATTCAGGCATGGTACCGTTCCTCTATCTCTTCGGTGTTACTGTCTTCCATCGGATGACCGATCACAGTACAAAATGAGCGCAGGATCTGGGCGATCCCCTGGAGGAGAAGTAAACCAAAGCCAACCGGAATCATCGCCTTTAAGAGATAACGACAGGGAAGGCCCCCTGGATCGGGACTGGTTTCCTGGATGGCCCAGCTCATGCTGATAAATCCTTGTGAAGCCCAGATGACTAAAATTGAAAAGGGAATCAGGAATATAATCCCGCCAAGCATATTGACCCAAGCTTTCGCCCGAGGTGATAACTGGGTGTAGATGACATCGACTCGAACATGCTTGTCGATCTTTAGGGTGTATGCTGCTGAGAGCATGAACAGCACGGCAAAGATATGCCACTCCAGTTCTTGCACCCCAACACTGCTTTTGCGTAAAAAATAACGGGTAAAGACATCGTAGCAGACAGTTAAAACCAAGATCGTGCTAAGCCAGGACGTCAGATGACCAATCTTGGTGCTCAGTTTGTCTATCGTAAGAACGATTCGCTGGATTAGTTTCATAAAGTTTCCATTTTACGCAGAGATATTTAAGGCCGTGAAAAAAACGAACCCGTAATAATCTGTCAACTTCTGTCTTGAGTCAATAATTAATCCTTGTTTTATTGAAGAACGGTCCGTCTTGGCAGGGATTACTCGGTTATGACCACTAATGAGTCTTTGCTGACCGCTGGGTCGTGAAACCTTTGCAGAGTTATATGAATCCCTTTATGCTGAGTGAAGAAGGTTATCAAAAGGATTTTCTATGTTGCTAATGTTTGAGCTTCTGCAGCAGACGGCAGTACTCATTGTTGTCGCGTACCTGTTCAGTAAATCCCCGGCGATGGACTATCTGTCAGGAGGGAAGTTACAAAAACGACAACTTCTGTTCCTTTATGTCGTTTTCTCATTGTTTTCAATCCTTGGAACCTATGAAGGGTTGCCGATTCAGGGAGCGATTGCCAATACTCGAGCTATTGGGGCTGTCCTTGCTGGCCTGATTGGAGGACCGATATTAGGACTGTCGGTTGGTCTGACTGCCGGTTTGCATCGATTTTCCCTTGGTGGGTTTACTGCTTTTTCCTGTGGCATTTCAACCACAGTTGAGGGACTTGTCGGTGGACTGGTCTATCTTTATTTGAACCGCCGTAAACAACCTGAGCAGGTGTTTCATCCTTTAATCGCTTTTGCGACGACTTTGGTTGCTGAGATGTTGCAGATGACGATCATCCTGATTATGGCCCGTCCTTTTACTGATGCTGTTGCTCTGGTCAAGGTGATAGCGCTGCCGATGATTTGTGCCAATTCTGTTGGTGCTGCATTGTTTATGAGTATGGTGAGGGACCAGCGTCGCGTTCGAGATAAGGTCGGAGCCCTGTTTTCTTCGAAAGCTTTCACTGTGGCAGATCGTACTTTAGGAATCTTAAGTCGTGGATTCAGCTCTGAAACGGCGCGGGAAATGGCTGAAATTATCCGCGAAGAAACAGCAGTTGGCGCTGTTGCGATTACCGATCGAAGTGAAATTCTGGCATTTTCAGGAATTGGTGCAGATCATCATCATGCCGGGAATTCTGTCGTCAGCAAATGGTCGAAACAGGCGTTATTTGAAAACCGGGTTGTCTTCGCCGATGGCTTTAATGAAAACTTTAAGTGTCCATTGGTGGACAACTGTCCGATTGGCTCTGTTTTGGTGGTACCGTTGCAAGTGGATCAGGAGGTTGTCGGAACCATCAGTCTTTACGAACCTAAAACAAAGTTGTTTCTTAATATCAATCGGTCGTTTGGTGAAGGTTTGGCGACGCTGTATTCCCATCAATTGTTGCGCTCCCGATTCGAAGAACAAAAATCTCTATTAGTGCAGTCTGAGTTGAAACTGATTCAGGCACAGGTCAATCCTCACTTCTTATTTAATGCATTAAATACGATCATGGCGGTTGTCCGGAAAGATGCGGGACAGGCACGTGAATTGTTGTTGCAACTCTCTACATTCTTTCGGACCAATCTGAAACGGAGCCAGGATATTGTCACTTTAGAAGAAGAATTGGCGCATATCGGCTCCTATTTGGAAATAGAAAAAGCTCGTTTTGGTGAGCGTTTATTTGTTTACCAACAAATTGATCCTGTCTTGTTGAATTTGCAAATTCCAGTTTTTACCTTACAACCACTTATTGAGAACGCGATTAAACATGGAGTCGCTCACCTTCTTGATCATGGAAAAGTATGGGTTCGGGCTTACTGCGAGACAGGATTTGTTATTATAGAGGTAGAGGATAATGCAGGAAATTATCGTCCACCCATTGAGCCTCAGGGGCTGGGAATGCGACTTGTTGATCGGCGGATAAAGAATATTTATGGGCAGGAGTTTGGTCTTACAGTTGCTTGTGTCCCGCATGAGAAGACTTTAGTGCAGATAAAGTTTCCCTTAGATAAAGAGATATTAGATGATTCGGGCGCTAATCATTGATGATGAACAACATGCACGCGAGGAACTTGAACACCTTGTGCGAGCAACCGGAGTGTTTGAGATTCTTGGTTCCTGCACCAATGTCATAGATGCTCTGCGCAAAATTCGTACAGAAAAACCGGAACTGATATTTCTTGATATTGAAATGCCAGCGCTAAATGGCTTTGAATTATTGGCAATGCTTGAAGATGAGCTTATGCCACATGTTGTTTTTGTCACGGCTTATAATGAATATGCTTTGAAGTCGTTTGAAGAAAAAACTCTCGATTATTTACTCAAACCGGTCTCTCCACAAAGACTATTGAAGACGGTCAATAAGGTCCGAGATATGATTCGACGGGGAGATCCTCCCCGCTATCAAGCTGAATCTTTGAGCCATATTCCCTGTCAATTTGCCAATAGGGTTAAGTTTATCTCTCCCGCAACCGTTGATTATGTCTATTCAGATGTCGCTGGAATTTATGTTGTGACTCACGATGGTCATTTTTTTACGGAATTGACTTTACGAGTCCTGGAAGAACGGACCGCACTGTTGCGTTGTCAACGGCAGTATCTGGTCAATCCTGAACGGATTGATGAGATCATCTTTTTTGCTAATGGTTTGGGTGAAATTAAAACTCGAGCAGGTAACACCCTTCCGGTCAGTCGCAGATATCTGCGTCAACTGAAGGTTTCATTGCAACTTTGAGGCAAAAGATAGGTCACCGGTTAATCTACCGCTTAATTGATCTATGCGACCGCTAACCTATTCACTCCTTGGTCTATTGTTTCCCCCCAGTTTAAATTTTCAGAGTTGAGAAAGGGCAGGTTGGAGTGCCCTTATCATCAGTATATTGGCAGCTGGGGTGAGTTTGTATGTCTACGATTATAGTGGCTATATCTTTGTCATCCCATAATTATTTTACTTTGGATGTGGAGGAAAAGGATGAAAAAATCTGTACTGCGAATGACAGTTTGTCTCCTGACCGTTTGCTCGTTGTTGCTGGTGGGGATTTTAGCCCCTCAGGCTGAAGCAGCTCCCAAGTATCGCTGGAAGTTGGCTCAGACATGGGGGACAGGCTTTCCTATCTTTGGGGATGCTGTTATCAAAATGGCCGATCTAGTTAAGGAGATGTCGAACGGCGAGATGGAAATCCGCATCGATTCAGCCAATAAGCATAAGGCCGCTTTTGGTGTTCTCGATATGGTTAAGGCGGGACAGTATGAGATGGGGCACTCAGCGTCTTATTACTGGAAAGGTAAGGACATGAATACGATGTTCTTTACGACTATGCCCTTTGGTATGATTGCTCCAGAGCAATATGCCTGGTTCTATTATGGTGGCGGCATGGAGCTGATGAAAGAAGTGTACGACCGCCATGGTGTCTATTCTTATCCCGGTGGTAATACCAGTAATCAAATGGGGGGTTGGTTTCAGAAAGAAATCAATAGCTTAAGTGATTTGCAAGGTCTGAAGATGCGGGTTCCAGGCTTTGCGGGTGAAGTCCTTTCCAAGCTTGGTGTTGTTGTCACAAACATCCCTCCAGGTGAGCTTTACACTGCTCTCGATCGTGGCACCATTGATGCTCTGGAGTGGGTAGGTCCCTCGCTCGACCTGAATATGGGGTTTCATAAAATTGCCCCTTATTATTATACCGGTTGGCATGAGCCTGCAACAGAACTGCAATTTCTGGTGAATCAGAAAAAGTTTGACGCATTACCGAAACATTTGCAAAAAATTCTTGAAGTTGCGATGGAATTCTCCGCTTATGACATGTATGCACGTTCCTATAATGATAGTGCTGTAAACATTGATAAGTTGGGGACCGAATATCCCAACGTTAAAGTCAAAACTTTCCCTAAAGATGTCATTGCTGCAATGAAGGTTGAAAATGAAAAACTGTTACAAGCTTCTGCGGCTAAAGACCCTATGTTTAAGAAGATTTATGATGCGCAAACTGCTTACATGAAAAAAGCACGTCGCTGGACGGAAATTTCTGATTACGCATATTTAAAAGATAATCTTGAATAAAAAATAGCTTCCTTGTTTATGGCTCCCAGCCACTGGTGCTGGGAGCCCCTCTTTTTACCTCTATTAGTCATCGGCAGGATTATTATGCTGTTAAAAGTTGAAAGAATTCTGGATCGTTTTTCCGACGTTATCGGCTGGATCTCAGCTGTCCTGATGTTGGTGATGTTGGTCAACGTATTTTATGATGCCATCTTACGCTACTTTTTCCGTACTGGTTCCATTGCAATGCAAGAGTTGGAATGGCACATTTTTTCTATCGTTTTTCTCTTTGGAATCTCCTATGCCTTAAAAGAAGAAGGACATGTGCGGGTCGATGTTTTATATGATGGCTTCAGCCCTAAAGTGAAAGCCATTGTTAATATTGCTGGAACCGTATTTTTTCTGATTCCCCTCGCTTATTTGATTATTAGTGGTTCGATCTGGTTTGTCCATGAATCTTACTCGATGGGTGAAATCAGCGGTGATCCAGGGGGGCTAACGCATACCTATCTGATCAAGGCTGTGATCCCGCTCTCTTTTATTTTTTTGATTATATCTGCCCTGGGATTTGTCGTGCGGAATATCCGTATTTACCGTGGGTTGGAGCCTTTCCCGCAACAAAAGATTGAAGATAATATCCTCTGATTTTAAATCTACAAATAAATAGCGCTGGCGCTATACATAAATAGAAGGAAGTTGTTGTCATGATTGGTTTAATAATGTTTGCTGTTTGCCTGGGATTGCTGTTGTTGGGCTTTCCGGTAGCATTTACGTTTGGAGGCGCTGCCGTTGTTTTTGGTCTGATTGCAGAAGGTCAGGGCATGTTTGCCATGATGCCGCACCGTATCTGGTCGGTGATGAACAACACGATTCTGATGGCAATCCCGCTGTTTATTTTTATGGGAATTATCCTCCAAAAATCCAAGTTAGCAGAACGGTTGCTTGAATCCATGGGCTTTCTGTTCGGTGAAATGCGCGGTGGTGTCGCTATTTCAACAATTTTGGTTGGGGCGTTATTGGCAGCCTCCACAGGGGTGGTTGGAGCGAGTGTCGTTGCTATGGGAGTTATCTCTCTGCCAGTTATGTTGAAATATAACTATGATAAAAAATTGGCGACGGGTGCGATTTGCGCGGCAGGAACCCTTGGACAGATTATACCACCCTCCATTATTCTGATCATTCTTGGGGATGTTTTTCAAGTGCCGGTGGGTGACCTGTTTATGGCGGCTTTTTGGCCTGGAGTCTCTCTGGTGCTGTTTTATGTCATTTATATTGCTATCCTGACTTATTTTAAAAAAGACTTGGCTCCCCCTATTCATCTGGACGGGAAGGAGTATGGGACTAAAAAACAGCAGGTTATTAGAGCACTTAAAGCGATTATCCCTCCATTGACCTTGATCGTTCTGGTGCTCGGCTCTATTCTGTTCGGGGTTGCGACACCAACTGAATCTTCTGCTGTCGGTGGTGTGGGGGCTGTGATCTTAGCGGGAATGTATCGACAGTTATCGATAAAAATGGTGTGGAATAGCGCTCTGGAAACCGTTAAAATTACGGCAATGGTTTTTGCTATCTTGGTTGGTGCCACGGCGTTTTCAATGGTTTTTACTTACACCGGTGGTGATTACCTGGTTGAAGATTTCATGATGGGGTTGCCTGCAGGCAAATGGGGATTCCTGATTCTATCCATGCTGGTGATTATGGTTCTTGGATTTTTTATCGATTTTGTTGAAATTTCCTATATCATCGTACCGATTCTGGCACCGATTGCGGCCAACTTGGGGATTAATCCGATCTGGTATGCAATCCTTGTGGCCATGAATCTGCAGACCTCCTTTCTTACCCCGCCATTCGGATTCAGCCTATTTTATTTAAAAGGGGTCTCTCCGTCTGAAGTTAAGACGACAGATATTTACAAAGGAGTTGTCCCTTTTATTATCATTCAGGTCTTTGTGTTGGCTATTTTAATTGTTTTTCCAGAATTCTTCGGGATAAGTAGCATTTATTGAAAAGGCGTATGGCTCAGGAAACCTCAAAAGGCCGTACTAAAATAGTACGGCCTTTTGAGGTTTTACTTTATTCTGTATGAAATAACAGAAGCAAATCCAAGGGTTATGCTCTCATCATGCTTCAGCTGCAATAGGGACAAAAACGCGCTTTGCCAGTTCTTGATCAATCATCATCAAGCCACGACCATCTTCTTGGACTCTCTTCAATTTGGCAATAATATGACTGGCATTTGCTTCTTCTTCAACCTGTTCAGTGACAAACCATTGGAGGAAAATTTGTGCAGCGTGGTTTTTTTCCTGTTGTGCCAGATCCATCAGATCGTTGATTCTGGCAGTGACAATTTGTTCATGCCTGAGGGCCTCTTCAAAGATATGCAGGGGGGAATTGTAATCATTGTGTGGTGTTTCCATTGACTGTAACAATACGCGACCACCTGTTTCACAGACAAACTGGAACATCTTTTCTGCATGTGACATCTCTTCCTGAAATTGAATATTCATCCAATTAGCCATACCAGGAAGATCTTCTGCCTCAAAATAAGCTTGCATAGCTTTGTAAATAAATGCGGAATAGTACTCAAACTGAATTTGGTCATTAATTGCACTAACTAGTTTTGGCGTCAGCATTTTATCTCTCCTTAAGGAATTTATTGTATAACTAATGTTTAACTATTGTAGTAATAGTTCACTGATCTGTAAAGTGAAATACGCGAGCGCAGTTGCCGGGGCCGACACTCGACTGGGAGATTGTCCGCGGAAGAATCGCTTGATAGTTGCCAACCTGTTTTGCATAGGCTATTCTGCTTTGATTAAAATATAGAATTATAAAATATGGATAAATGATGAAAATAGTTTCAGCAGAATTTATTAAAAGTGCCACTCGCCCAGGGAATTATCCTCCCAATGAACTGCCCGAAATTGCTTTTGCCGGACGCAGCAATGTGGGCAAAAGTTCGTTGATTAATGTTTTGGTGAACAGGAAAAGCCTGGTTCGGACATCTTCGACACCAGGACGGACTCAGTTGATTAATTTTTTCAACATTAATGGGGAGTTTTCGCTGGTTGATTTGCCTGGGTATGGTTTTGCAAAAGTCCCTTTGGCGGTAAAGAAGTCCTGGGGCCCCATGATTCGAAACTATCTTGAAATTCGTGAGTCGTTACGAGGTGTTATTTTCATCTTTGATATTCGCAGGGTTCCACGGGAAGAAGACCTGCGTATGCTTGATTGGTTGGAAGAGTTTGCGGTGCCAACGATTCCAGTTATTACCAAGATCGATAAAATCAAGAAATCTCAATTAGAGAAGCAGATCAAACCTATTGTCGCCGAAACGGGTCTGCCCCGCGATGCATTCACTTTGTTCTCAGCAACAACAAGAGAGGGCAAGGACGAGATTTGGGAACGGATTGAAGCTGCTCTGGATGTCAACAAGCCTGAGGGAGTGACGAATCAATGAAAGCGACTCGCTTACACCTACTTCGTCATGGACAGGTGGTTGGTTTTGAAGAGATGCGTTACAACGGCCAGAATGATATCCATTTGACTGCACATGGTCGAAAACAATCTGCTGCTTTTGCAGGCAGACTGCAACATTTGAGTTTGGGGGGGATCTACTCGAGTGATCTCTATCGTTGCCGCGTAGCCGCAGATCAAATTGCTCTATTACAGAATGTGCAACCGGTCTATATGCAAGAACTGCGGGAATTACATATCGGCGATTGGCAAGGGAAGACCTGGATGCAATTGCAGCAGGAATATCCTGAATTATGGCAGGCACGGCTCGATGATATGATCAATGTCGCTCCCCCGTCTGGTGAGAGTTTATTGCAGATGGCAGAACGGGTGCGTCCTGCTGTCAAAAAGATTGTCGCTGACCACCCTGGCGAGGAGATTGTCCTGGTCGGTCATGGGGGTGTCAATCGGGTTATTTTGCTTGATGCGATTGGAGCTCCGTTGGAGAGCCTGTTCCATATTGAACAAGACTTTGGTTGTGAGAATATTATTGATTTTTATGCGGATGGATCGACGGTCGTGAAGAAGTTGAATACGTGACAATATTCGATCAATGGTTTTGATCCGGTTAGATTTTTTGAATTGTGTTGATTGTCAAAAATGGAGGTAAGTAATGAAGTCAATTCATGTTATCGGTGCTGGAATCGCAGGACACGAAGGATTTACACCGCAGGCACTTGAACTGATTAATCATAGTGAGCTCCTTTTTGGAGCGGAGCGTTTACTCGGCTTGTTTCCTGATTTTCCCGGAGAAACCGTTACCATTGATGATCATAATCTCTCCGAGATGGTCTCACGGTTACATAATTGCGAAAAACGCGTGGTTGTCCTTGCGTCAGGAGATCCTCTGTTTTTTGGACTGGGACGCTATCTACTTCGCAATCTTGCTGATGAGCTGATTGAATTTCTGCCCAATGTCACCTCGGTTCAATACGCTTTCGCTAAAATCCGTGAGCCTTGGGATGATTCAATTTTTATCTCCGTTCATGGGCGTGCTTTAAAAGACGTGGTTGATCGCATTGTCTCTAATGACAAAGCGGCGATCTTGACCGATGCGACCAATACCCCAGAGATGATCGCTCAGGAGCTGATGAATCGTCGTCGCAGCGGTTATAAGGCTTACCTCTGCGAGAATCTGGGAACCCCGATCGAAAAAATCCGGGTGACCAATGTTAAAGGCCTTCAGGAGCTGGATGTTGCCCCCCTCAATGTTTTAATCCTGATCAGAGAATACGAAGATGAAATTCAAGGTCATATCCCCACCTTTGGGATTCCTGACGAAGAGTTTGTCAGTATCAAGCAGTTGATCACCAAAGAAGAGGTGAGGGTGGTTACTCTGGCAAAATTGAAACTACGGCATGACATGTGTTTGTGGGATATTGGTGCAGGTTCCGGATCAATCTGTGTTGAGGCAGATCATCTGCTGTCACATGGACGGATCTTCGCTATTGAACGCAACAGTGAATACCGCCAGTTTATCAAAGAAAATTTACTCAAATTTAATACGCGGAATGTCATGTTAATTGAAGGTGATGCCCCTGATTGCCTGGAAGAATTGCCTGATCCCGATCGGGTATTTATTGGCGGCAGCGGCGGCAGACTCTGGGAGATATTGGATACGGTCGATCAGAGACTTGCTGTCGGAGGTAGAATTGTCCTTAATGCCAGCACCTTAGATACCCTGACCTCAGCCAATGAATATTTTGGTAATGCTGGTTATGAAGTTGAGGTGGTGACCGTGAATATCGCCCGAACTTGTCCTCATTCGAACTACAAGTTATTTGAAGCCTACGATCCCGTTTATATTTTAACCGCAGTGAAGTAAAATCTTCTGCTGATGAAACCCCCATGGCTGGCCATGGGGGTTTTGTTTTTTTAATGTAGAAATTAGTTGGACTCTGTCTCGTCTAATGGTTCGACATTTCTGTTTTGATAATCACATCAATGCGGCGATTAATAGCACGCCCTTCAGGAGTATCATTTGCCGCTAAGGGCCGTTCCGGTCCGTAACCAAGAGCAGTAATTTTTTCTGCCTCCAGAGTTCCGTTGGCAATAAAGTACTGCCGGACTGCCTCTGCTCGGTTCTGTGAAAGTAGAGCGTTGATTGCTGCTGAGCCGGTATTGTCCGTGTGTCCTTCAATCACAACGTCCGGATTGCCAAAAGTACGGATGGCGTTGCGGACCTGACTCAGAAGAGCATAGTTATTAGGCATAATGAGGTCTTTTCCAACAGGAAACTGCATCGCTTTTAAACGAATAACAAGATTTTTGGCCTGTTTATATACTTCAGCCTGATCCTGAGCAAACAGGCCTTGGACTTCATTGAAGAGCTGTTGGAAGTGACGTTCAGATTCCAGACGGGCTTTGGTTTCTTTTTCTTGCAGGGCGATAAGCTCGCGGGCCCTCTGATCTTCTTTACTTTGTCCTTCAAGGGCCGCAATCTGCTGTCTTTGTGAATCAATCTCACTTTGTTTTTCTGTCAGTTTTGCTTCAAATTCAAGCATTTCTTGGTGGCGTTTTTCTTTTAGATATTGGTTGTCTTCCTGGAGAGAAACAACGGATTCAAGAATACTCTGTAACTGGAGATCAGTGGGTTCATTCCTGAGGTCACGACTACCCAGTTCGCTGGCAAGTTGGTGTAATTGACTTTCTTGACGCAGCGAAATATCTTCGGGGGACATTGTTTTTAATGCATTGCTCGCTGCCATAATCTGGCCAAGTCTTTGTGCTTGAAACAGGGCAGCGTTTGCTTTGTTTTGCATTTCTTCGCGTTCGTAGCGTTGCTGAGTGATAAACAGGTCGGCATCAATCAGAGCTTTTTCAGTCTCTTGTAGAGTTTTAGGAGCAAGTTTTTTGGCCCCGTTATGGATATTTGTCGCCAGTAAGTTTCTGACCTCTCCCAGGGTATTCTCCTTGATCGCCCGTAGTTCGAGGTCGGCAAAGTCTTGGGCCACTTGACTTTCATTTTTCTCCGCACGTGAAAGATTATTGTTCTCAATATCAGCTGTCAGAGTTTTAAATTCATCTTCGACTTTCTGATAATCTTCTCCAAGGGATGCCGCTCCTGCTGCATTAGCGAGATCGCGAGCCTTGATAGCTTGAGAAATTGCTGATTGAGCAATAAGAGCATACTCTTTTGCTTTATCAAAATGGGCATGGCCATAAGCGATGTTCTGCAATATCCCGGCGACAGAATCATCGTTGGCGAGACCATATCTGGCTTTTTCCAGATAGTCAGCAGCTTTTGCATACCAGGTTGGGGAGAGGACATGAATTTGCTGTTTACGACCTTCTGCCAGCGTGTCCTCTAGTTCAAATATCTTACTGGTTGGATTGTCTGAAATTGCAACAGGAGCGACATTCAAGGTTGGTCCTGCACAACCGGGCAACCCGATCATCAATAGTATAGCGACGGCGAATAAGAACTTGAAATATTTTTCCACGTTGTTTCCTTTCATCTATAATACGAAGATACCGACTTCAAAATAAGACAAAAAACTCATCTTAATCTAGTAGTTAAGCGTAAATGAACAACAAGACAAGGTTGAAAAATAATTATATCTCATTAACAGCAGAAACCACGACACTATGACTTTTTATTTGTTGTTAACGGGGTGTCAACAAGGGGGAGAATAAACTGAAATTAGGGCGCAACGGAGGTGTGGGGTTTGTGGCCGTTTAGAGGTTGATGTGCTTGTACTAGCTGCTGCCGGAAGGTTATTAGGAGGGCGTGATTCCGAAACCAAATTCTCGGTGATCATATTAAGAAGCCCCTGAATAAATGTCAGGGGCTTCTTAATATTGCCGTTTATTCCGTTGTGAATCAAACCACACCCATTGCCAGCATAGCACGTGCGATCTTGATAAATCCTGCGATATTCGCTCCAACAACATAGTTGCCCGGCGCACCATATTTTTCCGCCATTTCAAAACAGTCTCTGTGGATATTTTTCATGATTTTATGCAGGCGTTTTTCCGTTTCATCAAAATCCCATGAATCACGAGTCGCATTTTGTTGCATTTCGAGTGCGCTGGTGGCAACCCCTCCCGCATTGGCTGCTTTGCCGGGAGCATAGGCGATAGCGGCATCCAGAAATATATGTACCCCTTCCGGGGTGGTCGGCATGTTTGCCCCTTCACCCACAGCAATACAACCGTTTTTGACCAACAACGCGGCATCTTTGCCATTGATCTCATTCTGGGTGGCAGAAGGCATAGCCACCTGGCAAGGGATTTCCCAGATATTACCTTTGGGAACATACTTGGCTTGCTTTCTGTAGTTGATATAGTCCTTGATTCTGCGTCGTTCAATCTCTTTGAGTTGTTGAACTAACTCAAGATTAATCCCCTTTTCGTCGTAGACATAACCATTTGAGTCGGAGCAGGCGACAACTTTTCCACCGAGTTGCTGGATTTTTTCCATCGTATAGATGGAAACATTTCCACTGCCAGAAACAATGCAGGTTTTCCCTTCAAAGCTGTCCTTGCGTGCTTTAAGCATCTCATCAACAAAGAATGCGGCGCCATATCCTGTTGCTTCCTTACGGGCCAATGACCCACCCCAGTTGAGACCTTTTCCGGTCAGCACACCAGCTTCCCAGCGGTTGGTAATGCGCTTATATTGTCCGAACATAAAGCCAATTTCACGGCCACCGACACCAATATCACCGGCAGGGACGTCTGTGTGTTCACCGATATGCCGATATAGTTCAGTCATGAAACTCTGACAAAAGCGCATGATTTCACCATCGGTTTTTCCCTTGGGATCAAAGTCCGAGCCACCCTTGCCACCACCAATCGGGAGACCGGTTAAAGAGTTTTTGAAGATTTGTTCAAACCCCAGGAATTTAATAATTCCAAGGTAGACCGAAGGGTGAAAACGAAGTCCCCCTTTATAGGGGCCGAGGGCGCTGTTGAACTCAACCCGGAAACCACGGTTTATCTGTGTTGTGCCGTGAGTATCGACCCAGGGGACGCGAAAAATGATTTGTCGTTCTGGTTCACAAATTCTTTCGATTATTTTGTGTTCTGCAAACTCGGGGTTTTTGACCAAAACAGGTCCAAGAGACTCTAAAACTTCGCGAACAGCTTGATGAAACTCAACTTCACCGGGGTTTCGTGCCAGAACTTCCTGGTAGATGGGGACAATCTTTTCATCCATAGATGAGAGCATAATATTCCTCCTGATAAATAAGTCGACCTCATTGTCGGCTTATAAAAGAGTCAAAAATATAAGGGATGTAACCATTGTAAGAGGGGAAATTTCGGTAAAAACAAACACCATTATGCATATATAAATAAGCTAATTACAAGAGTAAAAACATGCCTATGTCGGCACTAGGTTGATTCTGTTGAATCATGGTGATGGGCTGTGGTAGTGTCCTGCTTCGGTCTTTTCCCCTTTTTTTGTGGATTCTCAATGTTACTACAAGGAACGCTGGTTAATGTTGCTGCTGTTATTATCGGTTGTTTGATTGGTCGCTGGAGCAGTCGGTTGTTGTCATCAGCAATGCGTCAAACTCTGATGTTCGGGCTGGGATTAGCGGTTTTGTTGATTGGTTTACAATTGGCACTACAGAGTCAGCAATTGATGATTGTGATCGGCAGTTTGATTCTTGGTGGTTTGGTGGGAGAGTCTCTTGGAATTGAGAGACGACTAGAGAGTTTTGGCAAAAGGTTGCAAAAACGGTTTTCCGGGATGGGAACGATTGCTGAAGGGTTTGTCTCTTCCAGTTTGCTGTTCTGCGTCGGCGCAATGGCCATCATGGGTGCGCTACAGGATGGGCTTGGTGGGAAACCAACAATTCTTTACGCTAAGTCGGCCCTTGACGGCGTTGCTGCTATTGCGCTGACGTCGACCCTTGGAATCGGAGTTCTTTTTTCTATTATCCCGCTGCTCCTTTATCAGGGCAGCATCACTCTGGTTGCAGAGTTGGCACAAACCATTTTAACTGAACCGGTGGTCACGGAGATGAATGCGGTCGGCGGATTGCTGATTGTCGCTATCTCCCTCGACTTGATGGGGATAAAACGTCTCCCTGTGGGCAATCTTCTTCCGGCTGTCTTTGTTGCAATCGGATTACTTTGGGGGTTCGGTCTTGCCTGAGACAGGACAGATGCTGCGCTAATTCTTTAATAGCTTCTGAATGGTGTTTTGTAGCTCGCTAAGCATATAGGGTTTCTTCAAGAATCCAGCCAGCCCTTTACCGACAAATTTTTGTGAGACTTCCTGCTCATTATAACCACTACAGATAATGACTTTGACCTGCGGATCAATCCTTCTGAATTCCCGAAATGCCTCTTCCCCATCCATGTTCGGCATGGTCAGATCCATTAAAACAAAGCGGATTTGTTCATGGCGCTGTTTAAATATTTGTAATGCTTCAATCCCATCTCTTGCGGTGATCACTTCGAAGCCAAATTCACTTAACATCTCTTGGCTGATATTGAGTACAGCTTCTTCATCATCAATGAGGAGCACCAGCCCTTTTTCCTTCAAAGGCGAACCTTCAGGTTCTATTTGCTGTCTTGCTGCGGTTAAATTTGATGTGGGGAAAAGGACTTTCAGAGTACTGCCTTTGCCCAGTTCAGTATAGATCTTTATAGCTCCTTTATGGCCGCGTACGATTCCGAGGACGGCTGCCATCCCCAGCCCGCGACCGGTAAATTTAGTCGTATAAAAAGGTTCGAAAATACGTTTAACCATATCATCAGTCATGCCGCATCCTGTATCGGCGACTTCGATATAGGTGTAATCTCCCTCTTCTAATTTTTCGTCAAGCCAAGTGCTTTGCAGGTAGTCGCGTTCGCATCGCATGACCCCTGTTGAAATAGCGATAATACCACTGTTATTGCCAATAGCATCTGAAGCATTGATCACCAGGTTCATGACGATCTGGCGGATTTGAGTCGCGTCAGCTTCTATGTCGGGGATATTCGGGGTGAGATCGTAGCGCAGGGTCGCTTTTTTGCTGCTGGAGATGGAAAGTATCTGTTTCATCTCCTCAATAATCAGGGAGAGATTGAGAGATTCAATCACGAACTTTCCCTTCCCAGAATAGGCTAACATCTGATTGGACAGATCTGCGGCTTTACTGGTCGCCAGTTTAATTTGATGAAGATTGCCCATCACCGCTGATTCAGGATTCAAGCGGCGTTGTGCCAAGTCGCAATTGCCAATGACGGCCATCAGGATATTATTGAAATCGTGAGCAATCCCTCCGGCAAGGACTCCAAGGCTTTCCAGTTTCTGCACTTGGAGCATTTGCTGTTCAAGATCTTGTTGTTTTTTCTGCAGTGCTAATCGTTCAGAGATGTCGCGGGTGATTGATAAAATACAGGTTTCATTGTTGATCTCAATGATCCTGGCAGACATCGAGCCATGGATAATTTTGTTGTTTTTGCCCTTGAAATCTATTTCGAGGGCATTCATTTCACCTTTTTTTTCAAGAATTTGTAGCATCCGCTGACGATCTTCCGGGTTCCGCCAGATATCAAGACCATCCGCATGAGCCGAATGGCCGACTATCTGCTCATAGGACCAGCCGACGATATTAACAAAAGCAATATTGACATCAAGGTAGAGGCCATCTTTCATTCGTGTCAGAGCGATGGCATCCGGACTTAGTCTGAAAATTTGGGAAAATTTCTCTTCAGAAATGCGCAGGGCTTCATTGGCTTGTATGTGGGCGGTGATGTCCCGCAACACACTGTGATAGGTGCCGTCGGGGAGCATCCGGCTATTCATTTCGACGGAGATCGTGGTGCCGTCCTTACGCAACAGCAGCCGTTCAGCTTTGACAATTTCTCCTTGTTGCAGCAGGTCAAACCTCAGTGGCTTTTCACCCTGTTCTGATTCGCTAAAGAATTGACATAGTTTCATCCCAACCAGTTCATCGTAGTTGTAACCACTCATTTGAGCGGCTCTCTGGTTGGCACCGATAATGTTACCGGAAGGGTCTCCCATGAAGATTGCATCAGCAGCAAATTCAATCAGCGCTTCATAGAGATCGGAGTTTTGTTTGGCAGTCTGGAGGGATCGTTGCAGTTTCTGGTTTTCATCTTTCAGGGCTGAAATCTTGCGTAGCAAAGATGCGTGTGTTTGTGATTCTGCCTTCATCAACCCACTCCCTTTGTCACGTAGAAAATCTCTAAAAGATATCCTGCATCGGCAGTTTAACTGTAAAAAGGGCAAAACACAATTTTTTTGGCAGTAAATCCCTTATTTGATACGCTGACAAAAAAGCCCGGTGACAATAAAAAGCAAGCCGATAAAGGTGGCTGGCAAGATTTTTTCACCGAGGAGAAAATAGATGAAAATTAAAGAGAGGAAGGGTGACAGGAAGATAAGGTTACTGATTCTGGCTGCACTACTGGTCAGTTTCATTGCCATCAACCAGAACACAAAGCAGATTCCCATCTCGAAAGTGCCGACATAGGCTGCACCTATGAGCCCATGCAACGGTGGGACCCTTATTTCGGTGGTGAACAGGTAATATCCCAAGACGAAAGGGAAGCTGCAGAGAAAATTAACAAACAATCCGACGACCGGATCACGCTTGTCCCGCGTATTCAGAATCCAGTAAAGGGACCAGACAATGGTGCTGATGAGTGCCAGCGCAACTCCAAAGGGATCGGTGAACTGCAGGCTAAAGGGCCGACCTTCAGTCGAAATGACAATGACGCCACAATAACTGATCAGTAAGGCTAGCCACTGTTGCCAGCCGATTTTTTGTTTCAATAAGGGAACCGCGAGCAAGGAAAGGGTGATGGCCCAAGTGTAATTTAATGGTTGCGCCTGTTGCGCTGGAAGCAGGTCATAGGCTTTAAAGAGGATCAGATAGTAGAGAAACGGACTGAGCAATCCAAGGAGGATGGATAATTGGTATTCTCTTCGAGTACATTGGAATACCAGGTGGAATTTCCCCTGGTAACGCAGGATGGCTGCTAATAATAAGGTTGAAAAAGAGCCGGAATAAAGGAGTAATTCTATCGGGGTGAAGTGTTGTAACGATAGTTTAAAAGCCGTTGCTACTGTTGACCAGAGCAGAACGGCACAAAGACCATACATGATTGCCTTCGACTGATTTGTCACTCACTCACCTTATAGTTTTTGTTACGTCTTTTTATCACCAGAACAACCAGACCGGCAAAGATCAGGCAGATACCGGAGAAGGCCTGAGTGTTCAACTGTTCACCGAGCACGAGAATCCCCAGCATTGCTGCTGTCATCGGTTCGGCCAGGGAAAGGGTGACGGCATTTGCTACCTGGACTGACTGCAATCCACGGGCAAAAAACCAATAAGAGAGGGCCATAGTGGCGATGCCAAGATGGAGAATCACGCCAATAGCGCGAGGTTGTAGAAGCCAGTCCATATCGACACTCAGGAGCGCCGGAGAGAGAATCAGAGCTCCAAGCATGACCACAACCGCCATAATAGCGTTAGGGGAGTGCTTTTCCAGCAATCCTTTGATCATCAGTGTGTAGGCTGCGTAAGACAGGCCAGCTCCCAGGGCCAGCAGAATTCCTAGTGGATCGACGGCAATGTCTCCGCCACTGAAGCTGAGGAGTGAGCAGCCAGTCACGGCCAGAATTGTTGCTGTCAGCCAGCGAATTCCGAGACGTTCACGTCGAAAAAAGAAACCAAGGATTCCCCCTGCAATTGGCGCGCTGCCGATGCCAACAATGGTGCCGATTGCAACCCCCGTTTTTGCAACCGCAGCAAAAAAACAGATTTGGTAGCTTGCTGTGAATGCTGCTGCAAGGATAACAGGGAGGAGTTTCCAGTCACTAAATTTCCCTAGCTCTTTCCGCTTAATGGCAATCAATAAAAGAGCTGCTCCGCCTATGAGGAGACGTAAGGCGCCAATCACGTTGGGATCAAAACCGACTGGGGCAAATGCCTGAGCGGTGCCCGTTGTTCCCCAGAGGAGTGCGGCAGCAATAATGAACCAATGTCCGCCGGGCTTTGTGTTCAGCTTGGTTTGTTGGTTGCTCATCGATTCAAGAATTCTTTCTGGTGGCAAGTCTTTTCAATTGTGCTGCTAGTGGACGTTGCAAAGAGGTGATTGCCAATAATCGACCGACAACATAAGCGAGAGTGGCCGCAACAATACCCGGAAGCGGGAAGTATAGCATCGTCAGCAATAAAACTGAAAAGATTCCAACAGCTTCGATTGTCGTCGCAATGGAGATCGGACGGGTGATTCGAGAGACAATCAGTATAGAACGCTGAAAGCAGATTAATACCGTCAATGCGGGGAAAATGGCCATGATTTGTAACGGCAGCGCAGCAAAGACTGTGAGCACATCATTGAGGCCGGAAAGGTTATGGAACCAGAATCGGCTCAGCGGGGTGAACGCAATCAGAAATAATGCGGCGGAGGTGAACGTCCCCAGAACAACGGCAAAGTTCCTGACCTTGCGGTAATTGTTTTGGTCCTCACCAACCAGAGCAATGGCGACCTCTTGATAAGAGAGACCAACCGCACGGAAAATAAAGGTGAGACCGTAAATCACAGGCATCACCGCCAGAGATTCTAAGGGATCGCGGCTTTTACCGAGGAAGAAGGTGACCAGTGGGTGAACTGACAAGCCGATAACTGGGGTAAGAGCCAAAGGTAAATAGTAATCCCAGATATCCCGATAGCTCAAGTTTTGTGCCGCCGTCGAAGTGGTTTGCAACAGATCTTTGATAGCATGTCGAGCCAGATATCGGGCCAGCAACGCTTCAGCAGTGACGCCTCCAGAAAGAGAAATTGCACCGATGACAGCACCCGGAAGAGAACTGTATAGGTAAAGGAGCAGAGCACTGCCTGCCATGGTGCCAAGCCGGAACAGAGTCGAGAGGGCAACTCGTTTCGTTTGATGTCTGGCAATCAGAACCCCTTGATAGAAGCGTCTGATGCCGATTGCCCCTGGCCAGAGGAGCAGGAAGAATAGTGATGTATGGGTCAGTGATGCGACGTCAGTCGGTAAACCGATCAGATCAATGATGACTGTGTTAAAGAGTGGTGGCAGAAGGAAAAGGGCCAATAACAGGGTCACGGTCAAACTCAGAGACAAAGAGAAGTTGCGCAACCGGCGGTAACTTTTCTCCTCACGGCACAAGGCCGTGCTGGCACTCATCAACATGATGACCGGCGATTCAGCAATCAATGCAAAAGCATAAGCAATTCCATACGCGGCCAGATTCATTTTTTCTTCAGCCAGTCGGCCGATGATGGCAGCAAGAAACGGACCTTCGACGGCCATCATCAACCATGTTGCCGCTAAAGGGAGCCAGAAAAGGAAGATTTCCCCATAACTGAGTTCAGTGGAATTTTTATGCATTTAAATGGGACCCAAAGTGAGAAAAGAGGACAGTTATCCGCCCACAGTTGCGACAAGATTATGGGTCAGGAAGCAATCGATGGCAGTTTCAAGCTCGGTTGAATCGGGCTCTTTTAAATTGTCATGCAGGTAGCTTTGACCTAGCTTCTGGTATTTATGGCTAGCTGTAGCATGATAGGGAAGCAAGCTGATAGCTTTTTTTTCACCCGCGAGGCTGGCAATAAACTTTGCTGTCGCAGTAAGGTTTTCCCGATCGCTATTGACCCCTTTGATCAAAGGGATGCGAATCTGTATGTCGACACCGGTCTTAGCCAAGGCCTTCAGGTTGGAAAGGATTAAGGTATTGTCGACTCCTGTGTATGCCTTGTGTTTGTCGCTATCCATCAGCTTCAGATCGTAAAGAAACAGGTCGGTACGTTTGCTGACTTCAAGCAAGGTTGCTTGACTGACAAAGCCGCAAGTGTCGACGGTGCGGTGGATCTGGTTGCGACCGCACTGATCCAAAATTTCACTCAGATAATTTGGATGCAACAGAGGTTCACCTCCGGAGAAAGTGACTCCACCACCGGACTGATCGAATAGAGTGCGCTCTGTCTCGATGATTTTCAGTAACTCGGGAACCGTCTTATGATAGCCAGAAATTTCCGTCGCCAGAGTGGGGCAGACCTCAGCACAGCGACCGGCGAAATCACATCGTTGTGGATCCGTGACGATGCCAGCAGCGGTTAATTGGCACGCCTGTTGTGGACAAACCCTGACACACTCACCACAACCGATACATTTGTTCTGAGTAAATAATTTCTGTGGTTGGAGCGCAATGCTTTCGGGATTGTGACACCACAGACAGGAGAGTGGGCAGCCTTTGAAAAATATGACGATGCGGATACCGGGACCGTCGTTGATGGCGTAGCGCTTGATGTCGAAGATCAATGGTTGTTGCATGATGGTATGGCCTGAAAATCTGTGTTAGTCACCAAGGCGCCAAGGACACCAAGAAGATCCGGATCAAAGATACTTTAACGCTGAGGTGCTGAGAAAGTGAAAGGCGGTTTTTAAGGTTTTAAAATCAAACCAAAGAGTTTCCCTGTTTTTCTCTCCGCTCTCTGCGTTAAAATGCTTTCCAGATACTCTTGGACCCTTAGAAGCCTCCGGGGTTTTAATCAAAGAGCCTCATTCTCTGTCCGTTCAATGACCTCTTGTTGTAAATCGGCATTCATATCGTTGAAATAATCGCTGTAACCAGCCATTCGTACCAGTAGATCCTTGTAATCTTCAGGCTTTTCCTGTGCGGCGTAAAGGGTTGCGGTATCAACAATATTAAACTGGATATGGTGTCCCCCGAGGGTGAAATAACTGCGCACCAGTTGTCCGAGTTTGGCAATGTCTTCATCCCGTTTAAGCAGGCTGGGGAGAAAGCGCTGGTTGAGCAGAGTGCCGCCCGACATACTGTGGTCAAGTTTGGTGAGTGAACGGATCACTGCTGACGGACCATGGGTATCGGCACCATGAGAAGGGGAGGTCCCATCAGAGATTGACTTCCCGGCAAACCGGCCGTTGGGGGTTGCACCCATGACTTTGCCAAAATAGATGTGGCAAGTTGTCGAGAGCATATTCAGATGGAAGGCTTCGCCTTTGATGTTTGGTTTACCATCTATTGCTGCAAGCAGATCCTGATAAACCTGCAGTGCAATATCGTCAGCATAATCATCATCATTGCCGAAAAAAGGTGTCTTGTTGAGGATCGTCTGGCGTAAGAACTCTTCACCGACAAAATCTTTACTAATCGCGGTCAACAGTTGTTCCATGTTGCAGGTTTGATCTTCAAAGACATGTTTTTTCAGCGTTGCCAGGCTGTCGGTTACAGTTCCCAGTCCGGTACATTGGATGTAGTTGGTGTTGTAGCGTGGACCCGCGTCGTAATAATCTCTCCCTTTGCTGATGCAATCATCGATGACGACAGAAAGAAACGGAGCCGGGGCATATTTGGCGAACATCCGGTCAATGTAGTTACTGACCCGAATCTTGGTATCGACGATAAAATTTAACTGATTGAGGAAAGCGTCATAGAGCTCTTGATAATTCTTGAATTGCAGCGGATCGCCAGTCTGAATCCCGGCCACTTTTCCGGTCACGGGATCAATACCGTTATTCAAGGTGATTTCGAGAATCTTCGGCACATTCAGATAACCCGTTAAGATAAATGCCTCTTTACCAAAGGCACCGACTTCAATGCAGCCGCTGCAACCTCCTTCACGAGCATCTTGCAGGGATTTGCCCTGTCGCATCAGCTCAACTACATAGGTGTCTGGATTGAAAATAGAAGGGTAGCCATGTCCTTGGCGGATGACCTTGCAAGCGGTATTTAAGAACCGATCCGGAGTCTTCCGGCTGATATGGACAGAATTGCCTGGTTGCAGGATATGTAGCTCTTCGATCACTTCAAGCATGATATAGGAGACTTCACTGACCCCATCCTTGCCATCACTGGTGATCCCCCCAATGTTGATATTGGTGAAGTCGTTGTAGGTGCCACTTTCACGTGCGGTAATCCCAACCTTAGGTGGAGCTGGATGGTTGTTAACCTTGATCCAGAAACAACAGAGGAGTTCTTTGGCTTGTTCACGAGTGAGGGTTCCCGCCGCAATTTCAGCCAGGTAAAACGGCGCCAGATGTTGATCAAAGTGCCCCGGATTCATGGCGTCCCAGCCGTTCAATTCGGTAATTGTTCCCAGGTGGACAAACCAATACATCTGGATTGCTTCACGGAACGTTCGTGGTGCATGTGCAGGAACCCAGCGACAAACGTCAGCAATGTCCCTGAGTTCGTTAGCCCGTTGTGGGTCGCTTTCACGTGTTGCCATCTTTTCTGCGAGAGCTGCATGACGTGCAGCAAAAGCAATGACCGCATCACAAGAGATAGACATGGCTTTCAGTTCTTCAGCTTTATCTGTTGCTTCCGGGTCGTTCAGGTAGTCAAGAGCAGCAATCTCAGCAGTGATCCGTTCTTTAAAATCCAACATCCCAGTCTGGTAGATTTTCCCATCAAGAGCAGTGTGCCCGGGGGCGCGTTGTTCCATGAATTCGGTAAATAATCCAGCCTCATATGCGGCCCGCCACTCATCCGGGACATGGCTGAAGATCCGTTCACGGATGGTCTTGCCCTGCCAGTAGGGGATAACTTCCCTGGCGTAAGTTTCAATATCGGCTTCACTGATGGTATAGCGTTGTTGTTCACGCGTGTTGAGGACATGAAAGTCTTCGACACTATGGCAGGTCAGTTCTGGAAACGTGGGCACTGCTTTCGGTTTTGGACCACGTTCCCCAACAATCAGTTCATCATCGCCAATGTAGAGGGTCTTCTTTTGACAATGATCGTAAAAGTTTAAAGCCCGGAGGACGGGAATTGAATATTTACCGTAGTTTTCTTTATAGAAGGCCGTTTCATGCAGAGCACGTTCGATGGAGAGGGTATTTTCGGCATTCACGCTCTGCTTCCGAAGCCTTTGGATGCGCGGGTTCATTCCAGGATCTGTGCCGTTGTCTGTTTCAGGGTAAAAATTCCCTTCACATGCGGGACCACGCTCAGGAACTGAACTGTTTATGTTGTTGACCTTCATGATGATTCTCCCCTTTGGTGGCTCGATGATTATTCGTCTCAGTTTACTCTGTCTGCTATTGACGATGCAAGGTTATCAAGGGAGATATTTGTGTAGAAGTTAGGAGCGCGGGGCGTTGTTATTGGTGGTGTCGGTGACAGACTTTGTTGACCGCATACCAGTTAGCCAAGAGAATCAAAGCCAATCCCAATATGCTACCGATCGTTGTCATGCTTGTCGAAAAACCCTCTCTAACCGTGTCCATGATCACGACCCCAAAAAAGCATGCAGCGATCACCATATCAGCTTTGGGTGCCCAGGCAGACTGAATGCGCCATGCCCAGCTGAGGATATAGATATTGAACAGACCATATCCTCCGGCGACATAGGAGAAGAGTCTCAGCCACTGTGAAGCGTCGCGACTAAAATTGACATTGACCGCATAAAAGACAAATAAAAATGAGGTAATCACGCTAAATAATGCAAACCCATAAAGGAGAACTTTTTCTTGAAGTTTCATTTTATGACCTTGTGTTTGAAGGGTAAACTTTGGTTGCCAGCAGATTAGCAAAATTACGACTGAAAAGCCATGGAGACTCAATGGTCTCAATTATTAGTGCTCTGTGGTTCTTGCTATGTAGCTCAATCGTGCTTTAATTTTGATAGGAGGTGTGATGAGATTTATCCACTACAATATCTGTTATGCGACCGGTCCGAAGATGCACGATTCGATGCGTTCTTCCGCCAGAAATCTGCAACGGATTTCGGCGTTTCTGCGGCAACTTGAACCGGATCTTGTGGGCTTGATTGAGGTGGATCATGGCTCATATCGTACCGGTGGAAAGAATCAGGCTGAATTATTAGCAGGGGCGTTGGGGCACTATCATTCTCATTCAATCAAATACGCTGAAAAGTCATTCTGGCGACATGTTCCGGTCCTGAGAAAGCAGGGTAATGCGTTTCTGACTCGGGGACGTATCAGGAATGAAACCTTTCATTTTTTTGAACATGGGATGAAACGTCTGGTGATTGAACTGGAACTTGAACATCTGGTTGTCTATCTGGTGCATCTGGCGCTTGGATCGCGGATACGTCATCGACAACTGGGAGAGCTTTATAATCTGGTGAAAACCACCAAGAAGCCCTGTCTGGTGACCGGTGATTTCAATGCCCTATGGGGGGAACATGAAATCAATCTGTTCCTGGCAGCTACAGGGTTACAGAATGCCAATCGTGACAGCATTCCAACCTATCCAAGCAATGCTCCACACCGTCATCTCGATTTTGTCCTGCATAGTAAAGAGATCGTGATCCGAGATTTTCAGGTGCCAGCGATACAGCTTTCAGATCACTTGCCGTTAGTGGTTGATTTTGATGTTCATGTTGATGTCGACTTGCGTAAAATGTCCCGTCCACCGCACTGTTATTGTCCGCTTCAGCTGGATGATGATCCGATTGTTTTTGACGCGGTCTAAGCTCGGGGAGTGGCTGTTCTGGTCGCTTTTTCGCTGTTTTTATTGTCTTTTCAGAACGCGTAGCTGATCGTTATTGAGCCAAAATTATGCTCTTTCAGTTGCTGATCAAATTCACGGGTCCGGTGAGTGTTCACCAGACTGAGAGAAAAGCGACGGTATTTTGCCGTTACCCCTGCCGAGATGTCAGCCACGAAAGGCTTCTTGTCGACGTGATGACTGCTGCGGAAGGTATTGCCATCGAGGAAAATATCCCGCACGACGAAGCGGCCGTTAATGGCAGAGAACAGATAAATGCTCGGTGTCGGATCCTCCGTGTGCCAACTGCTACCGGCGGGGCGGATAAGGGATACCGCAAAGCTCCGGGGAATATTCCATCCTGCCCGTACTTCAAGTCCGGCATTAAGATAGGTCATAACGTTTCCCACTGCGGCTCCGGTATGAATGATGGCATCGGCACAAAAACGTTTTTTATGCGTCGGGTGGTAGAGCCATTTGCGTTCAAAAGCCAAGGTGATTCCAAGCTCGTCTTTTAATTGATGATCCCAACCATTCGGGCGTTGCAGACCACGGACCCGGTGGACAAACTTCTGGGCATCTTCGGCGAGAGATGACGGCCCAACTATGCCGATTTGCACCTCTGAAGAATCCATCTGGCTCCAGGTTTGGTCAAGATCACTCTTTTGATGGTAAGAAATCCCTAAATAGCTGTATCCGGCATAGGGACGATCATCCTCAATCAGGTCGTAGCGGCTGGTATCCTTGGGAGTGTACATCGCCTGACCCAGGGCAAACTCAACTTTGTGACCGGTCTCTTCCGGGGCTTCTTTTACAAACGGGATACTACGGAAGAGTTCAAGCGCTGCCCGTGAAAGGTTGGAGGTTCGACCCAAGGGGATTTGTGGACTCAGATCCGGTGAGGTGATGGAGTATTTCACCCCGTTGGTATAGTCGCTATCGGTGCCAATAAACAGATCATTTTCAAAGTAGATGTTATGGGTCCAAGAGCGGTCCAAGCTGTGGGCACGCAAAGGGATAGCGACGATTATCAGTAATAAAAAAATATGACGGAGCATGAACTTTTCCTAGCGAATCCGAATGATTGATTGGTTGTTTTCCAGTTTTTCCGGGGCAACGGTGCCATATTTCTGGAGGTTATCCAACGGAATATGCATTGTTAACATACCCACAGAAGTGACCGCAAGCAAGGCGAGAAACGCCAATCCCATGCCGATTCGTTTACCTGGAGTTACAGTATAATAGCGGGATTTCTCGGCTGCGGATTTTTTGGATGAAGAATAGATTTGCAAGCTCCCCATGATAATAATCAGACCAACGATAGGTGACCAGGTGTAATAAAATAGGGCCAGGGCTCCGAGCAGCCCAACAATCCATAATTTCGGGCTGATGACGCCGATAATCCGGCCACCGTCCAGCGGAGAGATAGGCAACAGATTAAAGAGGTTGAGTAAAAAACCGGACATTGCCAAGGCATACCAGAAAGGGTTTCCCGTCAGCCAACCAATTCCCGCGCAGACAATAGCTCCAAGAGTGCCAAGGAATGGTCCACCATAGGCCATGACCGCCTCGGCAAAAGCGTTATCAGGCATCTGTTTCATGCCGATAACGGCCCCCATAAAAGGGATGAACATGGGTGCCGTCGCCTTGATGCCCATCATCCGCAGAGCGACAACGTGGCCCATTTCGTGAATAAACAACAGCGCAACAAAGCCGACCGCAAAGGGCCAACCCCAGAACATGGCGTAAGCCCAGATGCTGATCAGCATGGTGATGAAGGTCTTGAACTTACCAATCTGCAGGATAATCCCCAGATATTTGAGCTTGCTGAGCAGGTAAAACAGCAACAGGCCGATGGGACCAAATTTGCGGAACAGACTCTTCTTTGGGGGTGGTGGAAAAATAGTCGCCTCCGTAATATGGAGGGGGTCGTTTTCTG
The DNA here is from genome assembly GCF_900107645.1 of Desulfuromusa kysingii. Lineage (GTDB taxonomy): Bacteria > Desulfobacterota > Desulfuromonadia > Desulfuromonadales > Geopsychrobacteraceae > Desulfuromusa > Desulfuromusa kysingii. The sequence goes on along the minus strand of NZ_FNQN01000008.1, from coordinate 12,809 downwards.
GATCAGGTTGCGATGGATTCATCTTTTATTCCAAGAGAAAAATTGACGGGTTAGTTTTTTTGGTTTCATGAAATGGTTATTGTAACATATTTAAATGATGATCTGACAACTGCCACTGTCGGCCCGTCGCAGGAATAATTTTCATGCTCACCTGACTCCCTAAGCTCCTATCGTTGTTAGTGCCCAGTCTACCGACTATGGGACCATATTCTTAAGTTTAATGCTTCTCTCTGGTGTTGAAAATATCTGAAGATAGACACCAACAGGATATCTAAACCCTCTGTTTAAGCGAAGGGTGGACAGGGTGATTGGCTATTGTTTTTGTAACTAGAGCTAATAAGTTTTTTTTATTCTTACTTTTCTTTTCGTAGAGAAAATGATAATTATTTAAAAAAACTGTACTTGCTAGTGTGTCAATTAGACCTTGGCGAGGATATTAAGAGTATTGCTAATTCATCGTCACTGTGAAAGTGGAAGAAAGGAGGGGGGAAAAATAATCGGGGGGCCATTCAATCATCCTACCCAGCAAATAAGAAGTTATCTGCAATAAATTAACTATTTGAAAGGTTTCAATGGTTTTTTCACTCGAAAAAATCAAAGGTTTTGCTTTAAGTCGATAGAATTCAAAACCACTGAAAGAGGGAGGTATATGTAATGATGAAACATCTTTTCCATTGGGGAGCGATTTTGCTCACCTTGTTTGCCCTGGGGACTCTCAGCGGCTGTAGTGATAGTAATAGCAGCGGTAATGGCGACATTGACGTTACCGGAACAGCCGTCATGAATCTTAGCGGCGGCAATGGTGGAAGTGGATCTGGTGGGGCTGGCGGTGATTTTACTGTTGAGACCTACGGTGACATTCTGATTAAGAAGAGCGGTACAATTGATACCAGTTTTACCGTGCCGGATTACCCCTACAGTTTCGGCCCAGTTGTCCTAACTGTCGCTAGCGGTGAAATGGTTACTGTTGCTGCTGATAGCGTTGATGTTGACGGAGGGTATTATCTCGTTAATGATCAGCTTTTTCTCGGCAATGGCGATGGAGAAAACAACGATCCTCTGGTTACCGGAATCGACGTCCAAGCGGATGGAGTCCTAATTATTGAAGGAAGTTTTGATCTTCGTGTTCAAGATGCCATTTTGATAAACGGTACCTTGACGGTTGCTGATGAATTGAGTCCGATATATATCGGTTCAGAATCTTATATCGAAATCGGTGAAAATGGTCTAATCACCACTTCGGCAACCACCGCAGGGGCTGAAGCCAGTGACATCGGACTTGAATGTTCTGGAATGATTATCAACCGTGGAACGGTTGAAGCCAATGGTACCGCAGGTGGTGACGGTGGTGAGATTAATTTCAGCGCCAATAGTTTTCTTTTTAATACGGGAGTTATCAGCGCCAATGGTGGTGATAACCCTGCAGGTGTGGGGGGAGCTGCGCAAAGAATTTATTTAACCAGTAAGAATGCCAGCCTGTTGAGCTCGGGTGTTATCAGCCTCAACAGTGGTGACGGTTCGATTGCTGGCGGCAGTGGTTCTGGTTTGATCCGTTTGTTCGCTGGAGAGGATAGTTTTGGTGACATTGTTGTTGGTGGTGTTATCAACGCGAATGGCGGTGATGGAGCCGCTGACGCTGGTGGTGATGCCGCTGATATCGATGTCTATGCCAGTGGATCGATCTTGATCAATGCCAGCTTTGCTGCTAATGGTGGTGATGGAGCTGCTGGCAATGGTGGTGCTGGTGGTGATCTTACTTTCTCCCAGGAAGATGGTTATGATTCCCAACAGAGAGAATCCATGCCGATGGGGCAGTTTAAATTCACTGGTGACATCAGTCTGGCCGGTGGAAATGGCACAGCAGATGGTGGCGCTGGTGGCGCTGTCTCTTTCAACATAGCCGATCCCAATGTTGTGCTATCGGACATACAGCCGATCGAAATCATCGGCTTTGCTACCCTCAATCTCAATGGCGGGAACAGCTCTGACGGGTCCGGTGGAGATGGTGGTTCTATTGACTGTAACTCTGGAGCTCTTCACCTTCCCATTTCTCTTGGCTCGGTCGTCAACGAAGCCGCTATTAGTAGTCTGGGTGGTTCGGGTGCCCTTGATATCGACGGTATGAAAGGTGGCGCAGGGGGCTCCTTAATTTTTCAGGTCGGAAATGAAGACTCCATTGATGATATCGTGGTTACCAATAGTGGCACAATCGATGTCTCTGGCGGGCTCGGTTACCAAGGCGGTGATGCCGGCTGGGTTGAGTTTTATGGGCACGACGAAGTGACCAATACCGCGACAATCACTGCGAATGGCGGTGAAGGTGTTGCTCAAGGGGGTAACGGAGGAGTAATTGAGCTTATCGCTTTGCTGAATATCAACAATAGTGGCGATATCATCAGCATTGGCGGCACCGGCTCTTTGGGTGGTCACAGCTTGGGTATTGGAATGTATTCCGGCTACCAGACAGTCAATTCCGGTGACCTGATTGCCGCAGGTGGCGATGGCGTTGCAGCAGCAGAAGAAGAAACAACAGGTGGCACGGGTGGTCGAGTTGAACTCATCTCGCAACAGACCCCGACCAGCAACAGTGGCTCAATCGATGTCTCCGGCGGTATCGGTGACACCGCTGGTGATGATGGCATCTTTTGGCTTGACGTCCCCGAAGCATTTAATGAATAGGGACAACTCCAATTTCTATTTGGAAAATAGCTAGCAACTGAGGGCGGCGAAGAGATCGTCGCCCTCAATTTTCATCGGGAGGCACAAGATACATTTGATGTTGAAACTTGTCGATTTTCTATGTGTGTGTGTTTTGCTCCTGTTGTTTTTTGTTTCTCCCGCTCTTTCCGAGGTGGCAGATAATCTGCAGGTCAAGTACTTTGCAGAAACAGATCTTCTCAGTATTGAGGCCGACAATCACTCACTTGATCTAATCCTTGGACAGATTGCCCTGCAGACGGGCATGGATATCTCTATGTCGCCACTGGCCGAAAGGAACGTTTCTCTGTCAGTGCCAGCAATGCCACTGAAAAACGCGTTAAAAAAATTGACTAAAGATTCTCACGCAAGCTACATGCTGATTTATGGACACAGTGCTGACATGAAGCTGGTCCCCATTGGCATGAAAATTTTTCCTCAGGGTTCTTTTGCTCAAAATGACCTAAAGCCGGTGGTGCCGGTCGAGTTGGAAGCTATGACCCAGACTAAAATGGCCCTGTCTTTACAACCGGAACAAGATTTAAGCAGAGAAGACAGCGATGACATACGTAATTTGGTTCAGCAGCGCTGGCAGGAGCGCCTTGAACAAATGCCTGAAGAAAAGCGCGAAATGATAGAACTCAGGGTACTGCAACAAGCCGAAAGACAACGCGAAAAGAGGCAGAAAAGGGCTGAAAAAGAAGAACAGTTGGCCCAACAAAAAGCTCTTCTGGATCGGAAGCGTAAGGCGAAAGAAGAGCAATTACGTGCCCATAACCCGATCCAGTATGAGCAAAAGAAACAACAGCAAAAAGCTAAGCTGGAGCGTGATAAAGAACTTTTTTACCAGTACAATCCACCAAAATAAAATCCATAGAAACTCACAACAAATTCTGTAGGGGCTGTAGAATGGTCAGACGCGTCCAAGATAAAATTTACTGTATGTTCTGTCCGTTGTCGGTTTTGGGGAGAAGCCAGTCCCATCAATTTTAAACGACAACCTTTTTTTTCGATTCTCTTTCCATCTTGTTGCTAATTATATTACTATCCCGAACTACTGAAATTATAGTTCTTAAGATGGAGACATTTCATAGGTGGACTCAACTGTACTGCGCTCTGTTGCCTTTGTCATGGTGACCATTTTCTTCACCGTGATTTCCAGGCGTTCTTTGTGCAATCCCCGCTCCCATGGATTCTATCGTTATTTTGCTTTTGTCGGCATAGCCTGTTTGCTGTTGTATAATCAGCCGGTCTGGTTTGATCAGCCCTTTTCAGGGTTGCACTGCCTCTCATGGTTGCTGCTAGCTGTTTCTATTGTCCTGGTTGTGCATGGACTTGGTTTGCTCAGACGGATGGGAGGACAAGGCCAGCGTCAGTCTGCTCCGGAAAATTTAGCCTTTGAAAACACCCAACATCTGGTTGTGGACGGTCTGTATCGATATATTCGCCATCCAATGTATACGTCGTTGTTATTGCTTGCTTGGGGGGCGTTTTTAAAGCGGATAGATTTATTGACTCTGACCGCTGTCGGGTTGGTCTCTGTAGCGCTACTATTCACTGCAAAGGTTGAAGAGGCTGAAAATGTCACCTTTTGGGGAGCTGATTATCTCGAGTATAAGAGCCGTTCTAAAATGTTTATCCCGTTTATTTTTTAATCACTGACTCATCCTATAAATAGCCAACCATATTGATCTAAGTTGATTCGCCCTTGCTGGTCGAATTGTATCCCCTCGGTTTCAAGTAAATCCTGCTGTAAAATGTTTCCATCTCCTCCAGAACGTGGACTGACTCGACCTTGACTGTTGATCACCCGCTGCCAGGGGATATCGTGGCCGGGTGGAAGCGCTGCCAGGGCAAAACCGACAGTGCGTGCGCTACAACCCAGTTGTCGGGCGATCTGACCGTAAGTAGAGACGTACCCTAAGGGTATCATTTTCACCAGGGCGTAAATGGATGAGTATAGCGGACTGAATTGGCGCTGTGGCATGGGCATCTTCTTCTTAGAAATGGACTGCAGGTGGAAGGTAGACAGCGAACTTCCATAAAGGAAAATTGTCATCGTCAGAAATTGTACAGGTTCCATTGTTAAAATCAACCGAGTTGTTACCACATTGCCAACAATTCTGGAGGGGGAACATTGCGTAATTTAAAGCGGGTTAAAATTCTTTGTTTGCTATTATCTGGTCTCTTTTTGTCCTTAGGTCAAAGTCACGCTGCTGCCCCCATGCTTCCCAAGGTGTATGCAGAGCCGGTTGAGATTTCTGGTTGGCTGATGAGTGAAAAACTTGACGGAGTGCGTGGTTATTGGGACGGGGAGAAGTTATTCTCAAAAAATGGTCATCTTCTTAATCCACCCGCACTCTTTACCCGTGATTTACCAACTTTTCCTCTCGAAGGGGAACTTTGGGGAGGACGCAACACTTTTGAGCAGACGATATCCATCGTGAAGCGTAAACAAACACACGATGGTTGGCTTGCTCTAAAATTTGCGATTTTTGATGTTCCTGATGCCCCCGGAGAATTTACACGACGGATTAAAGTTGCTCAGGATTGGTTTGTAGAACATCCTTCCGCTTATGTATTTGTTATCCCGCAAATTGTCGTCAAAGATAAGAGGCATTTACAGCGGGAATTGCAGCATATTGAAGATCTGGGTGGCGAAGGGTTAATCGTTCGCAATCCCAATGCGGTTTATTCTGCCGGGCGCAGTATGGAAATCCTCAAAGTGAAAAGTTATCAGGATGCAGAAGCAACAGTTATTGCCCACCTTCCCGGTAAGGGAAGAAATACGGGCTGGCTTGGTGCGTTATTGGTAGAACTCAACGATGGGACGCAGTTTCGGGTTGGCACGGGTTTCAGCGATAAAGAGCGTAAAAATCCGCCAGCAGTTGGGGAGGTGATTACCTTTAAGTATTACGGTAAATACCTATCAGGGATTCCAAAGTTTCCATCATTTTTACGCTTAAGAAGCGACCACGGATTGTAAAATTATCCAAGTTTCGCCCCATTCCCAACCTGTCGCTCTGGTACTGCCAGTACGACAGAGCGATCGTCCTGATAAAAACCACAGATCAGACATTGGGAACGAAAAGGGCCGATCTGCTTTTCTGGAAAATTGACAACACCAATAATCTGGCGACCCAGAAGGTCTTCTTTACGGTACAAATCGGTGATCTGGGCACTCGATTTTTTGATCCCTATTTTAGGCCCAAAATCAACCCTGATCTTGTAAGCCGGTACCCGTGCCTCTGGAAAATCTTCGACCTCGATAATTGTTCCACTACGCAGTTCAATTTGATCAAACTGTTGCCAGGAAATCTCTTCCAAGAATATTCTCCCTCTTGTGTCAACGCTGCATGTCTCAATGAGACATCAGTACCGGGGCGGTCATGCATTTGAGAATATGGCGACCTGTTTCGCCCAGAGTCGTGTACCCTCGTCTTGATTGTTCCGTTGCTCCCATGACAAGCAGATCAGCACTAAAATCGGTGCAGCTGTTCAAGAGCATATCGCCGACACTCAAAGGCCCGCTAAGCCGTTTTTCGCAGACTAACGGCAATTGGTAACGGGCCATATGTTTGCAGATGTCGGCTTCATGGGACTGATATGCTTCGTCACCTTCCCGCCCTTGAACGGTAAGAACTTTTATCTGGCGGCTTGCTTTCAGGATGGGCATCGCATCATGCAGCGCACGTGATGATTCCGGTCCTCCGCGCCAAGCCATCAGAATCCGCTTGAACTCATGTTTGAACTGCCCCACATAGGGGACAACTAAGACCGGTCGGCCGGAACCAAGGATGGTCTTTTCAGGCAAGTTGTTGGGGATCGCACGATCCGGCGCTTCCTCGTCGGTTTGACTGATGACCAGCAGGTCACGATAATGGGCGTGGATATTGAGAGCCGTGGGGACATTCAGTCCACTTTTTTGGCTGTCGATACAAATCCAGTCAGATGCCACTCCAGCGGCTTCCGTCGCCGTTTTAAAGTTTTGTTTTGCTTGCTCAGCAAACTCCTGCCGGTTGTGTTGATGAGCGACGAAGTGGGGGTGGGGAATGACGTAGATACCTGTCAATTGCGATTTCTGCTGCGTTGCCAGGGCGATCGCTGTTTCCAGTCGCGAGGTGCAGGTCGGACGCTCATCGATATGAACAAGGATGTCTTTAAGATTCATATTCTTCCCTTACCGTGAAAATTAGTTTTTCTTGCCGAGATAGGCTTCCTGGATCTTTTCAGATGCTAACAGTTCAGCTGATGTTCCCGATAGAGCAATGGTTCCAACATCCAGGACATAGCCGCGATCTGCTAACTTTAACGCCGCTTTGGCGTTCTGTTCAACCAGCAGCACTGTGAGTCCCTTATTGGAGATTATCTTGATCTGTTCAAAGATTGCTTTAACCAGGATTGGTGCGAGACCAAGTGATGGTTCATCAAGGAGCAGCATTTCAGGATCACTCATCAGCGACCGACCGATGGCGAGCATCTGTTGTTCACCACCAGACAGGGTGCCAGCTAACTGCTTACGCCGCTCTTTCAAGCGGGGGAAAAGTTGATAAACCCAGTCTAACGTCTCTTTATTCATTTTAGTTTTGACAAAAGCACCCAACATCAGGTTCTCTTCGACAGTCAGAATGCCAAATACTCGGCGCCCCTCTGGTGATTGACTGACCCCGAGCTTGACAACTTTGTGGGCGGGCAGTTGTGTCAGTTCCTCCCCTTTAAACTTAATCGATCCTGACTTTGCTTTGAGGAGCTGGCTGATGGTGCGCATTGTCGTAGTTTTTCCCGCACCATTAGCACCAAGAATGGTGACGATTTCACCTTTATGGACTTCAAGAGAAATCCCTTTAATCGCGGCGATGCTGCCGTAGGACACCTCAAGATCTTTTATTTCAAACAGGGCATCGTTACTCATCGTCATCCTCACTTCCCAAGTACGCTTCTATAACCGCAGGATTCTTCTGCACTTCCGCGGGAGTTCCTTCAGCAATTTTTTTACCAAAGTTAATAACCGTAAGGTAGTCGGTTACCTCCATAACCATGTCCATATCGTGTTCAATCAGTAGTACCGTGACCCCTTTTTCGCGGATTTTGTAGATCGTCTCCAGCAAGCCTAAGGTCTCTTTATCATTGAGTCCGGCTGCCGGTTCATCCAAGATGAGTAGCGTTGGTTCTACTGCCATCGCACGGGCCATTTCCACCCGGCGTTGAATGCCGTAGGGAAGAGATTTGGTCGGTGTCGCAGCAAATTCACTGAGCTGAAAAAATTCAAGTTGTTCTTCAACTTTACACCAGTTGTCCAGTTCATCACGTCTGGAAGCCGGGGTGTGCACTATCCCGTGCCACATCTTCTGCTTGCTCTTGATGTGTCTGCCGCTCATGATGTTTTCAGCGACTGACATCTGGCTGAACAGTCGAATTGTCTGGAAGGTACGGACGATACCACGGTCGACGATCTGGTACGGGGTCATGCCGCGAATTTCTTCACCATTCCAATTGACCGAGCCTTCTTCAGATTTATAAATACCGGTGATACAGTTAAAAACAGTTGTTTTCCCAGCACCATTTGGACCAATTACTCCGTAAATCTGGCCCTCTTTAACTTTCATGCTGAGGTCATCAACAGCTGTCAGTCCACCGAAGCGTTTAGTGACATTCGTCAGGATCAGTTCATTATGCGCCATGGTTCGATTCCTTGATCAAGAACTTGGGGATTTTACCAAAAGTGGCTGGCCAGATACCGCGTGGACGCAGAATCATTGCCAGAATCATTGCAAAACCAAAGATGAAAAAGCGCCAGGTTGCAAATTCTCTAAATATTTCAGGGAGAACAAACATGACAAAAACACCTAGCAAGACCCCTGGTATTGATGATCCACCAACCAGAACAATACTGAAGAACAGAACTGATTGGATAAATTCAAAGGCTTCCGGACTGACGGCAGAATACTGGGCCGCAAAGACTGTGCCGGCCAAGCCTGCGATACCAGCACCTAGAGCAAAAGCAAAAATTTTGTAAATCCGCGTGTTGATACCGATACTTTCGGCCGCCAGTTGATCCTCACGTAAATAATGGAGAGCGCGGCCCACCTTGCTTTTTTCTAGGTTGCGCATGATTCCCAGGGTGATCAGGAGTACGACAAAGGCAAAGTAGTAGACCGATAGCTGATCGGTCAGCTGTTTGCCAAATATGCTGATGGAGTCAAGTCCGAAGATGCCATTTGGCCCACCTGTTATCCCACCGAGATTGTTTTGGACCACCTGTACGAATACAATGTTGAAGCCAATCGTGACGACCAATAAATAATCGCCACGTAGATGGATAATGGGACCAGACAAGAGAACGCCGAACAGTGCCGGAAGAATGATGGCAACAGGAATCGTTACCAGTATTGGCCAACCGTATTGAGAATTAAGGATTGCTGTAATATAGGCCCCCATACCAAAAAACAAGGCTTGTCCCATATTAAACATCCCTGCTTTGCCAAGAATAATATCTTGTGACAGGGCAACAACAGTAAAAATCAAAAAGGTAATAGCGACGGCTTGCCAGCGTGAATTCAGCATATTCGGTAGAACTGCCATGATAATGAGGAAGGCTGGAAAGCCCAAACGAGCTAGATTTTTCATCAGACTTTCTCCGCAACCCGCTCACCGAGTAGTCCGGTGGGGCGGACAATCAGGATCAGGATCAAAAGGATAAAGGTAAAGGCATCAGCCCAGGTACTCGAAATGTAACCGGCGATAAACGCTTGAAATAATCCGAGCAGCATGCCACCAAGCATGGCACCGGGGATGTTGCCAATACCGCCGAGAATTGCAGCAATAAAAGCATAGAGGCCATATTGCCAACCCATGTTGAAGGTGATGCCACGATAATAGAGACCGATGAACAGGCCACCGACAGCCCCTAAGGATGAGCCGATAATAAAGATCAGGGCAATAACACTGTTGACGTTGATCCCCATAAGTCTGGCCGCATCCTGATCGATAGCACTGGCCCGAATAGCCGCACCCATCCGGGTTTTTTCAACAAACAGGTAGAGTGCGATCATCAAGACGAGTGAGAAAACCAGAATGAGCACCTGGATTAAGCTGATAACAACTCCACCGAGATCCCAATAGACTTGGGGAACAAGTTCAGGGAAGATGCGCATCTGGGGACCCCAGATCAACATGATGCCGTTTTGAATGACCAGGCTGGCTCCCAGAGCAGAAACGACAGCGGAAAGTCGAGGTGCTTCGCGAAGTGGCCGGTAGGCAAGGCGTTCAAGTAGAATTCCGACGCAGGCCATGACCATTGCAGACAGCAGAAAAATTGCAATAACCGCGATCAAAGAGGTTGCCTGCCCCAGCACCTGAGTATAGATCGTCAAGCCGACGAAAGCTGAGGCCGCGACCATGTCGCCATGGGCAAAGTTGATTAACTTCATTACCCCATAGACCATGGTGTAGCCAAGTGCTACCAGAGCAAACATGCTGCCGATCGTCAGGCCGTTTGCCAACTGTTGCAGAAAAATATCCATGGAAACTTGCTCCTGTTATTTTGGTAAGGCTGTCTCAGTTAAATATCCTGCTATTCACAAGTCAGAAAAGGTTTGTTCTCCTTCTCTCACCTCTGAATGGCAGACAAAGGGGGCGAAAATGTACCACAGGCACGTCCCCGCCCCCTTTTTATTGTTCTACAGATGTTTAAGCATTGTTATTGAGCGTGCACAACTTTGTAACTGTTGTCAGCTTGAATTTCAAAAGTCATGTAGCTGCTGCCAATACGGTTGCCATCTTTGGCGAACTGTAATGGACCAGTAATCCCTGGTAGGGGCTTATCCATGCTCATCAGGAAGTCAGCGACTTTTTTATTGTCAAAGCTTTTGGTTTGTTCCATGCCATAAATGATAGCACGCATACCATCAGCATTCATCAAGGTCCAGATGGATGGTGGTAGTTTGCCGTAAGTTGCTTGGTAATTTTTCAGGAAATCTTTAGCAACATCATAAGGGAGCAATTCTGGGGATGGTACATTGATAATAAATGCGCCTGTAGCAGCGGAACCAGCTAATTTCATGAAGTCTGGATTGTCATTGGCGTCACCACCGATAAAGTCAGCTTTGATCCCAAGAGCAACCTGCTGGGCGCGCAGTTGACCACCGTCGGTATAGTAACCGGCGTAGAAGATGACATCAGGTTTTTTTGACTTGATATTGGTCAGCACTGGGGTGAAGTTCTGAGAATCAGCTTTGATTTTGGCATAAGTGACAACATTACCACCTGCTTTTTTGACTTCAGCAATGACGGCGTCAGCGAGGCCGGTGGCATAGCTGGAGAAGTCAGAGACGACAGCGATGTTTTTGTATGCTTTTACGTTCACCATATAGTTGGCAGCAAAAACAGCTTCAGCGCTGTTCGGGAAAGAATTGCGCAGGAATGTCCAATAGCCATGTTCGGTCAGGCTGTCGGCAGTCCCATCGGATGTTTGCAGAACGCCAGCGTTGAAATAGGTCTTCTGAGCGGCTTCAGCACAGGTCGAGGTGTAGGAACCGATAACCATGGCAACACCTTTGTTAACCAAGTCTTTAGCACAGATTGCAGCTGCCATAGCTGTCCCTTGATCATCGCAAGGGATAACTTCAATCTGTTTCCCCATAACGCCACCACTGGCGTTAATTTGTGCGGCGAGCAGACGAACGGAATCTTCAATGCCTTGACCTTCGTTGGCATAACTTCCAGTAATCGGTGCTTGCACACCAACCTTGAGGGTGTCAGCCCATGAGAGACCGGCCATCAGGGTGATCGCACTGAGAGTTAAAAGGATGTTGCGGAAAGTTCTTTTCATGTGTTCCTCCTCGTTTGATTGTTGAAAACAACGTTTTATGGAAAGGTACCTATCCGCTCCTGAGCGGTCAATCAAATTGCCGATCAGGATGCGATATTTCATTAAAATAACAGAAAGTTGATATCAATGCTTGTTTAAACCAAAAATTTGCTTTAAAGCGTGCTGAGCTATTGTTGGATTTTCTTTGAGCCGACGTTGTGAGTAGGGGAGCCAATCTTCCCCATAGGGGACATAAATACGCAGTCTGTGTCCGGCGGCAAGGATGATTTTCCGTAATTCTTCATCAACCCCTAACAGCATCTGGAATTCATATTGGTCAGGGTTCAGATCCAATTTTCGAATTATGTTCATCGCTTCAAAAACCAAAGACTCATCATGGGTAGCAATGCCGACATAAGCGCCCTGTTTGAGGAGTTGTTCAAGGCAGGTTACGTAGTTCCGGTTGATGGCTTGGGGGTGTTTCCACGCATCCATCCGGGATTCGATGTAGATCCCTTTGCAGAGACGGTAGTTCTGATAGCCGTCAGCCATGGCAACGACATCGTCTGGGGTGCGGCGGAGATACCCTTGTAGTGCGGTGCCGACATGGCCTGGAAACTCTTCACGCAGTCTGCGGAAGAATTCGAAGGTGTCGTCGGTAACGGGAACATCCTCGATGTCAATGCGGATAAAGTTCTTCAGTTCTTTGGCTTCGGCGACGAGCTCGCGAATAATTCCATAGCATTGCTCTTTGTCAAGAAGCAGCCCCATTTGGGTTGGTTTGATTGACAGGTTGGCATCCAGATTTTCGCGATCAATGGTGCGTAAAATATTCAGACCGTCATTTTTAAACCCGACCGCTTGATCCATGGTGGTGATGAACTCACCAAGAATATCAATCGTTGTCATGATCCCTTGTTGGTTCAGGTCTTTCGTGAGCTGAACGGCATCTGCCAATGTTGATCCTGCAATGTACCCTTTGGCAAAGTGGCTGATGATTGGTTTTGGAACGTACATAATGGATTTAGATACAACATAATTAAAAATTGACATCACTTTGTCCTGCTGGTCGGTGTGGTTCAATAAGAGAGCGCCCCGTCTGTCACCGTTATCGGACGGGGCGGGTCAATTTATTCTTGCTCCAAGAAGGGGTATTCAAAACTTTGTGGCGGTACAAAGTTTTCTTTAATGGCACGGACTGAAGCCCAGCGCATCAGATTTTGTTTGCTACCGGCCTTGTCATTGGTCCCTGAGGCTCGTCCTCCACCAAATGGTTGTTGACCAACGACGGCTCCAGTTGGTT
>NZ_FNQN01000016.1 GCF_900107645.1 Desulfuromusa kysingii | reverse complement strand
GAAGCCGACGAGCAGGTCAGCACCTCCAATGCCAAAGCGACCAGTGGAGCTGGTGCCGCCAATGTCGGAGTTGCCGGATCACTTGGTTTAAATGTGGCAGTTAACACCACAACTGCAACCATTGCTGGAGATACGAATGAGGACGGTACGTTAACAGCTGTTGATGCTAACACTGGCGCTGTGAATTTAGAGACCCAGAACAATACTGAGGCAAACGCTGAGGCTGATGCCGTTGTCAAGATGACTGGTGATGACGCTGCCGCCGGTGTCGGTGTTTCAGCTGCGTTCAATGTGGCTGTTAATAATGCCAATGCTGAAGTGAGTGATGGGGTGACTTTATCTGATGCTGGTTCTCTGACATTGGATTCAACGGCAGCCCATAAAATGACGACAAAGGCCTCTGGTGGCGCGAGCGGAGCGAAAGTTTCCGTCACTCCGCTGATAGCTGTTTCGGTGGCAGTTAATAAAACTCAGGCTCGCTTGGGTTCTGGTAGTGCAACTGGGCTCAATGGTGATCTGTCAGTTTCTGCTCATCAGACCAATGAAGTATCGACCACAGCAACCGGACAGACTTCCGGTGATGTCGCGGTTGGTGCGTCCCTCGCGGTTGGTGTTGCCAGTGACAATGTTTATGCCAGTGTCGAGCGTGATATCACCTCTTCGACGAGCATTGATTTGCAGGCATCTTCCAAGACTGGCATAAAAACAGTCGCGACGGCTTCAGCCAAAGGAGCAACCAAACAGACCGAAGCTGATGGCGAGACGCAGAAGGCAGGAACCTCAACCGATGAGCAGGTTGATAGTCAGCTTGATTTCGGTAAAGGTAAGGCCGGTGGTGATGCTGACGGTATTGAAGTCGTCAGTGCAGAAACCCCTGCAACAGAAACTCCTGATACCGATAACCCTGAAGGAGAAGGACAAAAATCAGAAGCAAAGAAAGTTTCCGTTGCTGCTGCAATCGGTGCTGGTGTGGCTGAGAACAAAGCGGTCGCCAAGATTGCGGACAATAAAACCATCACGACCAGTGGGGCAGTCAATGTCGCCGCTGATACCGATACAAATTACTCAACTTTAGCCAGTGGGGCAGCGAAATCAGATGATGTCGGCGTTGGTGCGGCTGTCGCATTGACGGTTACACGTAATCAGACCATCGCTTCGATCGGGTCAGGAACCTCGGTTCAAGGGGCAACAGATTTAACCGTATCCGCCGATTCCAAGCAGAACAGGGATGAGGATTATCTGACTACAATGGCGTCTGAATCAGTCTCAGGAGCTAGCGGCGGTGACGTTGCTGTTGCCGGTTCGCTCGCCGTTGTTGCCAATTTCAACGAGACACGTGCTTCTATTGGTGATGGTGCAGATATCGACGCTAGTGGCGATGTTATTGTAAGCGCGGATGATACCAGTCGTATCGCAGCACAAGCCCGAGCCGGTTCAATCTCTCTGGGAGAAGATTCAAAAGCTGGTGTCGGCGCTTCTTTTGCCGTCCTCTATGCCAACAATGATAATATCGCAGCAGTTGGATACAACACGGATGACATGGTTGAAACGACGACTGTGGATGCCAAATCACTGACGGTTAAAGCGACCAAACATAAAATTGATCTCTCTGATATTACCCTCGATTATCTCAACTTCAGCTTCGATACCCTTGATCCATCGACCTATCTGAGTACCAATAACTATTATACTGAAGCCATTGCCGGAGCAGCGGCTCAAGGTGATGCTGCCGTCGCAGGATCATTCTCTGTTAACGTCTTTGACAATACCACGGCAGCCTACATTGGTGAGAAAGCCGTAGTTACAACCTCTGGAAACCAGACTGAAAACGATCTTGGTGAAACCCTGGGTGTCGAAGTGGCATCAGCGGCTGATATTCAAGCTGTTGCCTTTAGTGGAGCTGTCGCTGGAGCCAAGAAAGCTGGTGTAGGTGTCACGCTGACCAATATTACCAATCTGGATCAAACCACCGCCACTATCGATAAAGATGCCGTCATCAGGTCCAATGGCGCAGATGCCGGAGTGAAGGTCGATGCGGCCGCACAGCAGACATTACTTAATATTGGCGTCAGTGGCAGTGCCGCCACTGAGGGTTCTGGTGTTTCAGGGGTTGTCGGCCTGATTACCTCAATAAACGCGACCGAAGCGCAGATCAATGATGGTGCGACGGTTTCTTCTGCCGGTGACCTCAATGTCACTGCGATGAACGATTCTGATACGATCATGTTCGGTGGTGGGGTTGCTGCGGGAAAATCAGCCGGGGTCGGTGGTACTGTAGCCGTCAATGTCAACTTGAATAAGACAACAGCGAAGCTCGGCAACAATACGACGACCGATGCCGAACAGGAGACAACGGTTGTCGCTGACGCAGATGAATCATCTGTTGCGGTTGTTGTTTCTGGTGCCGGTGGTGGTAAGGCCGGTGTCGCCGGAGCTTTCTCGGTCAATGTCATCAAAACCGACACCCAGGCGTTGATCGAAGAAGGTGCTTGGGTTAACCAGAATGTTTCAGGAACGGAAGATAGTGTTCTGGTCGAAGCGCGTGATGACACCGTTGCGGTAGGCTTAACCGGAGCGGGCGCCGGTGGAGGTGATGCGGGCGTGGGTGCGGCATTGGATACCGCTGTCATTGTTAAGTCGGTTAAAGCCTATGTTGCCGATGATAACAGCCTAAGAGGGACCGATATCAATGCTGCGAAGGAAGTCTCCATTAATGCTGATTCTTCTGAAGTTGTGACGTCAACCACCGCAGGATTTGCTGGTGGCGGTAAAGCCGGAGTCGGTGGAGCAGTTTCCGTTGCAGTCATTGCGAATGATGTCCAGGGTTATATTGGCAATGATACCAATGTCGATTCCGACGGCAATGTTTTGGTCAACGCTGAAGATGACATGGTCGGGGTGATGATCGCAGGCAGTGCTGCCGGTGGTGGTCAAGCTGGCGTCGGTGGTTCATTAGCGGTAGCGACATTGATCGGCTCAACTAAAGCTTATATCGGTGAAGGTGCGACCGTTAATGCCCGGGGAAATCGTGACAGCGCGACAGTAATCAGCGGAGGAGCTGAACAGAGTGGCGCGACAGAAGCTGGTTTCGACGCTGATGTTGATAACAGTATTAGTGAAGATGACATTCTCAATGAGGATGGGACTGCTGTTGCTGCTGTACAAACACAAGAGATCAAAGGTCTTTCGGTCACAGCCTCTAACCGTGAAGTGTTATCGACTACCGTTGCCAGTGGTGCTGGTGGTGGTCAAGCGGGTGTAGCTGCGACGGTCAACGCTAATGTTATCGCTACCACTGCTGAAGCGCGGATTGACAGTGGAGCACAGATTAATCAAAACAATGCTGCGGCTTCAAGCGATCAGGTCGTTCAAGTCAAGGCGTTGGATGAGACAGTGCTGGTCAATATTGCCGGAGGGGCAGCCGGTGGTGGTTCCGCTGGTGTTGGGGCAGCTGGAAACATTGGCGTTATTGCTAAGACAATTAATGCCAAAGTTGGTCCTTCCACTTTGATCAATGCTGAAAATGGGTTTGACCTCTCTGCCAATTCAACCGATGTTGCTGTCACCGGAACCATGGGCTTTGGTGGCGGAGGGAGCGCCGGTGTCGGTGGTGCTGTTGGGGCTCTGGTCTTTGCCAATAGTACGACTGCTGAAGTGGAAGATGGCACTGATGCGACAGACGCAGCACAGATTAATGTCGAGTCGGGGGATCTCACCGTCGAAGCAACTGAATTCAGTAGCTTAACCACAGCCTCTGGAGCCGGTGCTGGTGGTGGTTCTGCTGGTGTTGGAGGATCACTTGCAGTCGTTGTCAATTCCAGTAACACCAAAGCACGAATTGGAAACTATGCAGAAACCAATGCCAGTGGGACAACCGCTGTCCATGCCAGTTCGACTGAGAATGTCAACAGCGTCACGGTGGCTGGAGCTGGTGGTGGTGCTGCGGGTGTCTCCGGTGCTGTTGGTGTCAAGGTCGTTGTTTCTGAGACCGAAGCTGGCATCGGTGATTATGCCCAGATTAATCAGGACGCGACTTTTGCCACTGCTGAGCAGTCGGTCGATGTCAACGCCAGCGATACCATCGTCAGCGTTGGTCTCGGCGGTGCTGGGGCCGGTGGTGGAGCTGCCGGTGTCGGCGGAACTGCTGACGTCACGGTGGCACTGAACACAACCACGGCTTATATCGGTAAAAATGCCCGCGTTGATGCGCAGAATGATGTCAATGTTGATGCTTCATCAGCAAAATATGTCAATTCTGTCACCTTTGCGGGTGCTGGTGGTGGAGCTGCCGGTGTCGCCGGTGCTTTCGGCGTTATTTCAGTTGGTTCTCTTCTGGATGGTGAATCTTCTGGCGGAATGGAAGTGACTCAGGAGGTGCGCGATGCTGACGGTAATCCTTTAGATGCCGAAGGCAACATCGTCGAAGTCGATGAATACGGAATGCCGATCGATCCCAATGATGAGATTGCATACGAAAATGTCAGTACTCAAGAATATGCTGACGGTCAAACCACCAAGAGCTCTACTGTTGATGCGGATGGTAATAATATGCTCGGTTCTTCTGAGCGCTCGGCTTCAACCGCTGAAACTCTCGACAACTACGCTTCTAAATTAGCGATCAGTGACAGCCTGAGTGAGGATCCGAATAATATTCCAACGATGAATACCAGCGCCTGGATCGATAGTGGTGCGCAGGTCAATGCTGGTCATGACGTGTCGGTCACAGCTGAAGACAAATCGTTGGCAATTATGTTCTCCGGGGCTGGTGCCGGTGGTGGCGCCGCTGGGGTTGCCGGTTCTCTCGGGGTGACACTGCTGCATGATTCAGCCGGTGCATATATCGCTGATGACGCCAGTGTTGATGCTGATGGTCTCATCAACATAGCGGCTGAGACCTCGGAAAATGTTTACAACGTTGGTGTCACTGGTTCAGGTGCTGGAGCAGCTGCTGTTGATGGTGCCGTTGTTGTCAACGTGGTTTCTTCTGATACCGATGCTTTCATTGGCGATGCGGACATTAATCAGAATACAACAGGTGATGAGGTTTCGGTCACAGCCAACAGCTCCAGTAACATCGCGACAATGGCTGGTTCTGGTGGCGGAGCTGGTGCTGCCTCTGTCGGTGGTGTGTTGGGAACCAATGTCCTTGAAAAGGATACGAAGGCTTATATTTCCAGCGGTGCAGATGTTGCCGCTAATGATTCCGTCAGTGTCAAAGCCTCTTCAGTCGAAAACCTCATCTCTGGTGGTGTCTCCATCCGTGGGGCGGGTGCTGCAGCTGTGAGTGCTGTCGTCTCTGCCAATGTTGCTGCTAATAAAACTCAAGCGGCTATTGGCGATGACTTGAATGATGATTTTGATACCTTGGGTGCCACGGTTGATTCAGGTGGTAATGTCGATCTTTCGGCAACGGATGATACGCTGATTGTTGCTGTCTCTGCTGTTGGTAATGGTGCTGGAGCGGCTGGTGTTGGTGTCAATGTTGGCGCCAATGTTATCTCCAATCAGACCCGTGCTTATGTGGCAGACAATTCTACTGTCAACGCTCGTGGTAATGCGGAAGTGATGGATATCTATACTGGAACCGTCGATGTTAATAACACCGCGGCATTGCCTGAAGCCCCAGCAGGACAAACAGGTGATGTCGATGTCAATAACGATGGCGTTGCTGATGGCAATATCAATGGACAAGCCGATTTCACTGTAGCGGCAGAAGGTGATGACGACAATGAGGGGGCTGAGTCCCAGGTGAATACGGCTGTAGCACCTAAGGATGATCCAGATGGTGAAGCGGTCGCGACCACGGGTATGGGCTCTAAAAACACGCAATCGGCAAAAGGGCTCTCTGTTACCGCAGTTTCCAATGAAAAGGTTGTTTCCACCACCATTGGTGTCGCTGGTGCCGGAGCGGCAGCTGTGACCGGTTCATTTTCAAGCAATGTGATTACTTCGGAAACGGAAGCTGCCATTGGGGATAATACCTATATCAATACCACTCTCGATGCCGGCGATGTCAATCTTAACGCCGCAGGCAACACCTTTATGGTTCAGGTTGCTGGCACCGTTTCAGGAGCTGGAGCGGCGGCTGTCAGTGGTTCGATGGATACCGGCGTTATTGCCAAGAAGACCCATGCGACCATAGGCGAAGCAACCATCTATGCTGAAGATCTTGAGACCAAAGCCATATCGTCGACAGATCTCTACACGGTTACAACAAATGTCTCTGTTGCTGGTGCCGCAGGTGTTGGTGCAGCTGCCGGAGTTCAGGTGGTCAGCAATGAAACCCTCGCCTCCGTCGGTGGTACTGCGGATATTTCAGCCACAGGTGATCTTGGAGTCACAGCAGAGGAAGATACCGACCTGCTGATTACAACAGTTGCCGGCTCTGGAGGGATTGCTGCCGTCAGCGGTGGGGTCTCTGTCGCCGTCATTGATAATACCACCAAAGCTTTTGTCGCAGATGGTGCGGCACAGCTAGACGCGGGTGGGACCACTGAAATCAGTGCCGACTCTAAGGAGAAGATCGTCTCGGTAACCGGCTCAGCTGCTGGTGGCGGTGTCGGTGTTGCCGGATCGGTCTCTACCCAGGTTGTCAGCTCTGAAACCGTCGCGTCAATCGGTGATGGGGCACAGGTCAATCAAAGAAATGGTGCAGGTGCTGCACAGGATGTCATTGTCAAAGCACAGGATGTAGTCGAAATTGATGGCGCTGCTGGAACCGCTGCAATTGGGATCGCTGGATTTGGCGGGACCGCAGATATCAGTATCGTCAAAAATACCACCACTGCAGCTATCGGCGATTCTGCCTATATTGATGCTGGGCGGGATGTTCTGGTTCAAGCCGATTCCACCAAGGATGTCAGCTCTAATACGGTTGCTGCATCTTTGACCGGAGTTGTTGGCGTTGGTGGTGCCGTTTCTCTTGTTAGCATCGGATCGGTACTGGATGAGGATTCACAGGCAACTATCAACGATTCTGATAGTGGTGAGAGCACTGCTGCCTATCTTGATGGGACCATCAGCGATGATAAGGTGTCGGGTGAACTTGGTGATTCTGAGCATGTCCAAAGCATCAAGACCGATATTGCTGCTAACAGCAGTCAGGTTGGTGTTGCTGACGATCTTGATGCTTCTTCTGCGAGTGATAAAACTCAAGCATCCATCGGTAGCAATGCAGTGATTAATGCCGGGGATGATATCTCTGTGTCGGCAGTGGATAAGAGTAAAATTGAAATCATTACCGGTGGTTTAGCTGTCGGTGGTGTTGCCGGTGTTGGTGGCGCTGCTGGAATCGGCATCAAAAAATCGACAACCGAGGCCTTCATCGCTGAAGGGGCAATCATTGATGCTGACGGTGATGTGGCCGTGAATGCCGAGACAGAAGATGTCGATGGCGATGGCTCTAAAGTTACGGCTTACGGAGCTGCCGCTGGTTACATCGGTATCGGTGCCGCTGTCGCCTATCTCGATTCAGACAATACGACAACGGCCGCTCTGGCTGATGATGTCAGCATTAATAGTGCCGACAATGTCAATATCAGTGCTAATGAAGATATTGATCTGACTGCGAATGCTGTTGGTGCCGCAGGTGGTGCCGGAGCCGTTGGTGGATCTTATTCCCGCGCTAAGGCAACAGGCAGTGTTACCGCAGCAACGGGTTCTGGTGTTGATGTTGGTCAGAGTGGAACCCACGCCGCGACCTTAACCGTCGCCGCAACTAGTAATGACAAGGTTTATGCCAATTCACTTGCCGGCGCTGCGGGTATTTATTCTGGTAGTGGTGCTGTTGCAACGGCAACTAATGATTCAGTCGTCAGTGCCGCAACTGGCGCCGACAATACGGCTTACCTTGATGGTGATATGGTCGTAAACGCCGAAGCGACCCCTCAAGCAAAAGCCGTGTCGGGTGCTGTGGCAATCTCCATCGTCGGTAGCGTGGGCGCTTCAATCGCCAATGCCAGTGTCAAACCGACTGTGACGGCGACACTGGGAGCCAACAATAGTATTACCGCAGACAGCTTAACCGTCAGCGCAACGAAGAACCTGATCTCTGCAGCACCATCAGCCGATGCCGATGCTGTGGGCGCGAGCGGTGGTTTGTTACTGGGTGTTAGTGCTACCAGCAGCACTGCAGAAGATGAAAGCAACGTGACTGCAAAAGTGACAGAGGGCAGTACGGTTACTACGACAAATGTGACCAGAGTGGTTGCTACGTCGAATTCAAAACAGACAGCTGATGCAACCGGTCTCAATGTCGGTTTTCTGGCGGTTGGTGCCAATGTTGCGGATGCTAATTCAAATACCACAACGCACGCAATTCTCGGAGACGATGTCGCCATTTCAGGTTCTGGTTTGATGGTTCAGGCAACCGGGACAGACGAAAATTACGCCGATTCCGTTGCCGGGAGTGGCGGGGTTATTTCCGGGCAGGCGGCCATTGCTCGTACTGCAACGAATTCGACAACCCGTGCCGCGACAGGAAGTGGAACCGAGAACCGTGGGATTGACGTCGCTACCTTTACGGTCGATGCGAATCATTCATCCAACTTTGACAGTAGCGTCAACAGTACCAATGCCGCCATCGTTGGTGCGAGTGGATCCTATGCAATCAACCGGTCGAATGCGGATGTCATCGCAGCTGTTGGCAACGATGGTTATATCGCTGCCGATGCTATTTCCCTGACTGCAGCGAATAATGTTCGTAAAAATGCCGTCTTGCTTGATGCTGACAGAACCTGGAATCTGAAAGCCGGTTCCGGTGGAGCCATTGATGCTCCGGCGGCAACCAGCGATACTGAAATTGTCAATAACGCTGATGTCAATGTCGGAGAAAATGCGGAAATCTATCAGAATAGTCAAGAGCTGCCCGGGGTGTTTGAAATTCGTGCCACCAACGATGTCGTTGCATATGACAAAGTTAAACTTGATTCCGGTGGTCTGATTTCAGTCGCTTCAGCCCAATCCATCATTACTGCCGATCAAGTTGATGCCGGGGTGCAGGTTGGTCAGAATGCGACGCTGATTGCTGTAGAGGATCTGGATATTCAGACCTACGCAACAGGGGCGATCAATACCCAAACTTCTGCTGATGCTTACGGTGTTGCAGGAGCGCCATCGGGAGAATCAATCGCGCACTATGAGGCTGATAACTCGATTGCGGTTGGACAGAATGCTTACTTGTTCGCCAAAAATGATATCAACCTCAAGGCGGGGTCGGCCAACAACATCAGTGTTGCAGCGCAGACAGACCTGTGGAACAAAACGGCTTTCCCTGTTTCAACCAATCCTCAGGCCGATGCGATTGCTGCCGCTGATGCCTCAATCAACATTGCTGTTCTGGCCGATATTGCAGCGGCCCATGATGTCAACCTCTGGGCAGAGCGTGGAAGCCAATCCGCCAATATCTCCGGTGTTGGTAAAGATATTTATCGCGAAACGGCTGGCGAGGTTGTCAGTGGTATTTCTAATCTTTTCGGTGGTGATGATGTCTCATTTGATATCCCTGTGGAAGGTGAGAAGTCAACTGGCGGAACCACTCTGGTAAATGTTGATGGCTCTGCCAGTGCCGGAGTGGAAAACCGTAAATTTGTCAGGATTAATCCCGATGGCACCTTTGATTTTGATGGGACTTCACTGAGTGAACAGGTGGCAGGTTTTGAGCTGACGTCGATTTCGATTGCCGGAAATATCCTGGCTCGGATTGAAAAACTGAAAAACCTCAAAAGCGAATATGCTGGTGACGCAACTGCGGTCGCAGCATACGAATCAGAGATCAACTTCTTACAATATAAACTGCTCGAGTTGGGTCTGGATGATCCTGATAATCCTGGCTTTGCCGGTGAGGCTGGAATGAGCCCCATTGATGCCATTGAGGGCCAGATTACTGTCTTAGATGGGAAAGTCACAACTCTTAATGGTGAAATTTCGACCCTTGAAGGTCAACAATCCGTCTTGGAGAATAATCTGGCGGATGTAGAAGGGGAGATTTCAGTTGCAAACCAGCAACTCAATCAAATTGACATTGAACAGGCAGGGATCCTAGCAGATATTGCAACACTTGATCCTGAAGACGATAATTATGCGACAGACCTATCGGCTCTCACGACTCAATTCAATAATTTGGAAAATGATAAAAATACGCTTAACAATACAACAATTCCGAATCTGAGAAATGACAGGGACAACATTAATTTAAATCTCGCCAGTGTAAATACCGAATTGGAAACCAAGAATGGTGAATTATCCACTGTCGAAGCTTATGTGGTTAACTTAAATGCCGAGTTGGTTGAACTAGGAACTGACGAATCAAATAGTGTCGTTCCTGCTGGGCCGACGGCAATGAAGCTGACTCTCCCTGATATCGTTGCCAAGGTGGGTGACGTTAACATCAAGGCCGACTCTTTGACCGGCAGCGGATCTTTTTCGGCAGAAGGATATGCGCAGATCGAAATCGTCAACGATAGTCGTTATTACCTTGAATTCAACGCATTAACGATTCCATCTGATGATGGCGGCCGATTGTTACTGAACAATGTTGATATTTCTGCCGACAGCAGTGCTGCGTCCACTAATCTGATCGAAGATTTAAACTCCATAAAAGGGTTGGCAAATTTCAGCGATATTGTAACCAGTGCCAATTCAACCCATGAACCGGAGATTCTGATCACCAGCAGCTATGATCCGCTGGCACCGAAGCCGACTTATGATTCTGCTGGCAACGTTCTCGACCAGAACTCATCGGAGTACCTCTACTATAATGGACCGGCCCCGGATATGACTTTTACCGGTGATGTCTCCAACCTGAGAGGTGCTTTTCAGGTTGATTCAAGTGCCGGGAGCATTATTGTCGATAGCGGGGTGAATATTCATGCGGGGACAATCGATATTTCAACGCGTAACGGCGATATTATCCAGAGTTATACCGATGACTTTAGAGTAGTCGGTGGTGATCCCGCCGGGTTGTTCGCTGATTCCGACCTTGAGCCCGGTAGTATTGTAGCGAATGGTTCGATATTTATGGCCGCACGTTACCTCAATATTAACGGTACAATTCAAAGTGGTATGCCCGATTGGGGAGTCAGAATCCCGTCAACTGTCGTGTTAGATAATGGCAGCGGAGGTGCCTGGAACATTGCTCAGGCAACGGCTGATTACAATGCTAAGGTTGCGGCAGGAACGCTGAACCCTGGCGATGAACTATATCAGATAACCAATACGACCACGGTTTTCAGTGAGACTATCGCTGATGCTGAATGGAATCAGATTGATGTGTTTTATAATGCCCTTACTGGTCAAATGGAAGTTTCTGGTGCCGCAGTCATGGGTGGTTATGTCAATCTCTACGGACAAATCATCAATACTGCCTGGACCACTGACACAAATCCAGATCTTGGTGTCACCGATGCTACCTATATGGGCAATGCAGGTAAAATCCGGGCGCTTGATGGTTACGGTAGGATTAAGATCGAAAATGACAGCAGTCTTGATGTTGTCCTTAATGTTCTGGATACCGGAAGTGGAGTGGCGGGAAAAATCTCCATCACCAATATCAAGTCAATTGGTTCTGATAACGTTCCACTGCTTGAGCGGACTGAATATACCCTGATTGATGACCAGATCAATATCAAGACGGGAGATCTTGTCCTTCAGACCGATGGCAGTATGGATTACGGTTCTTTTCTCGAAAATCTCGTTGATGGGAGAAGCACAGAATATAATCCTCAAGCAGGGTTACGGTATTCCTGGACCACAGGTGAGAGTGAAGAGACAATCAGTTACTATCGATACTGGTCGCGTAGTTTCTTTGGTCTGTCATCGTTAACCGTCGATTCTTCTATGGATCAGTACAAGCTATCAGGTCCAATTACCCTCAGTTCTGAAATTTTGGAAAATGGCGCCTACTTAACCGATGGAAATGCTGGAACAAATGGTCAGAATAATTTGTCATCCTACGGTTACAAATCTGAAATCGTCAGTCTTGATACTCCGGTCAAAACAGAAACCGATTCCTGGTCCAAGTGCGACTGGTGGCTGTGTGTGACATCTCAGTACTTCATGGAGTTTAACGTCAGAGAGGGGTCTAAGACGGTTTCAACTCACAGTCTTGCTGCTGATTACCCCATTGCTATCGAATTTATCGGTCAGAACGAAGGCATCGTTGATGTTGACTCGATCGGGAATGTTATTGCCAATGGCACGATTACTAATCGTGTCGGTGACCTGTCGATCTCTTCCGCGGGCTCTATCACCCAAGCCAATGAAAATGTGATGCTGTCCGCAGAGAACCTGACTCTTGAAGCGGCTACGGGCATCGGGGATACGAATCACGATTTGTTGCTGAATATTTATGATGGTGGTGTCCTCAGCGCCGTAACAACCAGCGGTGATATTCGTATCACAGAAACCTCAGGCGATATGATTGTTTCCAGTGCGACAACCACTGCAGGGACGGTCTCATTGACAACGGAAGGTTCGTTGCTGATGGACGAGGAGTCTTCACTGGTGATGGGCGACTATGTCAACTTGACCGCTGAAAATGGTTCAATTGGCACCGAGGCTCAAGCATTTAACGTTATGGTCGGTACTCCGACAGCGACTGAAAATGTTGCCAACTTTGGTCTCGAAGCACTGTCGCGTGACGACATCAATATCGTTCAACAAGGTGGCGGCGATCTTTACCTTGTTGCTGTTGAATCACAACAGGGTGATGTCACTATTGATGCTGGAGCAGGGCAGATCATCGACAACAACAGTGCTCAATATGCCGACACCAGAACCATCGAAGAATTGGAAGCCTTGTGGGATGAGATGCGATTGCAAGGGCAGGACGCTCTCGATAAGGTTGATGATACTGTCGCGGCATATAAAAACAGTAAGACTCAGAACTACAAGAGTTACTGGCGCATGCGTCTGAATGACAACGGCACAGATGATCCTGCAGATGATTCTTATGATCCTTACAACCCGGACTTTGAATATGTTTTAACCGATGCGCAGAGAACGTCATTAACAGAGTATTACCAAGAGCAGGGCGCTGATGTGGATCAAAAGTTGGCTGAATATGTCCAGTCGAAGACAGCTGAGTATTTCTCTCTTCATGAGGAGGTTGGCGCTCTCAATGATAGCAGCTACAGTGCAAGTTATTCTTATCAGGTGAGCACTGAAGAATTTGATGCTTTTGTGAACAAGGTGCAGTGGAGTGATGAGCAATTGCGTCTCGGGATGACTCCAGGAATGCTTAAAGAAGTCACCGACACACAGATTGCGATTGAAGAACCGAATGTCATCGGTAACAGCATCACCTTGATTTCTGGGGATAATATCGGTTCGACTGAGTCTCCTGTCTACATCGCTGTGACTGATGACCTGACTGCTGATACTCCAGAGGCAGAAGCTGCACGTCTCGCTTTGATGACGGCAGAGAGGGCGGATATTGAAACCGTCTACAATGCGAATGGTGTTGATATCGATGGCTTCAATATCACCCAACGCGATACCCTCGATATTCATATGGACGCAGCGAATGGTGGTTTCTCTGCCAGTTCTGGTGGCTATTCCTACATCGGTTCAGAAGGCGGTATTAATCTGGTGAATATCGATGCCCAAGGTGACATCCGCATTAAAGTTGCCGACGGGATCAGTGTTGCTGACAGTTCAAATGACGTACAAATCAGCGGAGCCAATCTGATCCTTGAAGCGGCTGATGGTGGCATCGGCTCGGCTGATAACTATATGACCATCAACCTCACCTCTGCAGCTTTTGATCCGACCCTGACGATGAGAGCCGATGGTGATATCTATATCTTGGAGTCAGCGAATGATCTTTATGTCGATTCAATCTATTCACGGCATGATCTCTACCTTGAAACCTCTGGTTCGATCTTTGATGCGCTTGCAGACAGTTACGAAACCAATATCCGCAGCAATTCAATCAGTTTGATTTCCGGTGGCTCCATCGGCACCTTTGATAATTATCTGGAGATCGGCCTGAACCCGGACGGTCTCTTCTCAGCGGAAGCCGTCACTGGAATCTATGTGTCAAGTTACGATCAACCGCTCACTATCGGTGACGTAAGCAGCATCGCGGGAGATATCTCCCTCTCATCAGCCTACACAATGAATTTGGGGCTGGTGTCGACAGCAGGGGATGGGACGGTGACTCTGGTGAGTACTGGCGGCTCAATTGAAAATAATCGTGCACCAGGAGAACTGAATATCGATGCCGCAGAAACAACCCTGGTTCTGAATGCTCAGGGCGACATCGGTGGAGAACAGCCACTGGAGACCAGAGTTGAGACGGTTGAGATGACTCTTGCTGGCGATGGTGTCGCGAATCTCCATGAACAGGATGATCTCGTCCTCGGAACCAGTCATGCCGCAGCAGGAGATATCAATCTGGTTGCTGAAGGGAACATCACCTCATCTATTATTGGAGCACAAGTTGGCGAGATTAAAGGTCTTTCTCTTGAAGCCAGAGGTGGAATGATCCAGATTGCTGAAGCCCAAGTCAGTCAGCAAATGGTCGCTAAAGCTGACAATGTCTTCCTAGACAAGGTGATCAATCCTGATGGAAGTGGACCGTTGCACTTTGATGTCAGTGGTAACCCAACGGCGGAAATGGTGAGAATCAATGCCCTTTCATCGGCTCCGGTTGTTTTTGACCGGATTCATACTGACAGATTATTCCTTAACGCTTCATCTGACAGCTTGACGTTGAACAATGCGATGATCACTTCCTATGGTGAAATCAGGAACAGTCAACATCTGGTGATTGTCGATAATCAGAACAAACAACTCCATGACGCCGATGTCCAACTTTACACGGGGTTGAACCCCTTCTATCTGGAAATGTTTGCCGACAACAAAGTTGAAACAGATGCCAGGGCCATCAATTACAGTCAGGATTTTATCGTCAACGACTATAGTTCAGAAAATAGTTTGACGCGGATCGTCGCAAAACAACTTCAACTTTCAGAGCGTGCCCGTGACGTTTTCAACGGCATCCGGTTCTCACGTTTGGATATGTCAATCTTGAATATCCCTCAAAATAATTATTTTATGCAGGAAAATATTCTCGGTCTTCATGAGGATGATGAATTGACCGATGCTGATGATTTGTTGATTGTCATTGAACAGTAACTTGAAAATGCTATTGAAAATTAAGTGAGGGAATTATGAAGATCATAAAAATTTGTTTACTGTTGATGACATGTGGACTGCTTACCTTTCCTGTCGTCGCGGCAGATCTTGGCAGCGTCGAAACCGGTGTTGTTCATAAGCATTCGGACGATCTGCAAGAATATTATCGTCTGGAAAAGTTGATCAAAGAAAAAGGTAGCGCTGACGAAGAAGCCCAGATTGACGATGAAACAGACCGCTCTGTTCCACCGAGACCGGAGAATGGAACCAGAATCCTGATCAACGAAATTGTTACAGATCCATCTGAGATTCTTTCGGATGCTGAAATCGAGCAGATTACCTCTTCTTATAAAGGCAGTGTGCGCAGCATCAACGACCTGTTTGAAATGGTCGACAAGCTAAACGCCCTTTACCGTGATAAAGGGTTTGTAACAGCTAAGGCGCTCTTGCCTCCGCAGAAGGTTGAAAATGGTGTTGTCAAAATCCGTTTAGTAGAAGGGCGGGTCGGCAATGTTCTGGTTGAAGGTAACCAGCATACCCGAGACTCCTTTGTCCTGAATCGGTTTACCCTGAATCAAGGTGAACTGGTCCGGCTTGATACTCTGGAACAAGAACTGATTTTTTTCAATGCTGTTAACGACATAAGGATTCGTGCAACCTTGCGACCGGGAGAGGCCACCGGTGAAACGGACCTGATTCTTAATGCTGAAGAACCGCGCAATTATGAAGTCAGCATCCTATCTGATAATGCGGGCACAGAAACGGTCGGGGAAGAACGAATCGGGATGAAGTTAGCATCCTACAGCCTTTTAGGTTTTCGCGATGCTTTGATCGTCTCGGGGTATCTCTCGGAAGGGTCGAAAACTCTATCCGCAGGTTACAGTGTGCCGATCAATACCTTGGGTTCAAAACTATCTATTGGATATGGCTTGAACCGCGTTGAGATTCAGTCAGGACCGTTTTCTGACCTTGATATCGGCGGTGATTCCTATTCGTATAACATTAATATTGACCATCCGCTTATCGCCAATCAGATGTCATCAATGAATCTGTTTGCCGGATATCAATATAATAATTCCAACACGGACTTCTCCGGTGTCCGAATAGCTCAGACCAAAGTCGATACTTTTCCGTTCGGGTTTGATTATAAGCGGATAGATTCTCGCGGTCTTTGGTACGTTCGCAATACCGTGACCTATGGTGAAGAGCGCGATGTCAACGATGATAATCATTTCTTTTTGTACAAGTTAGATTTAGTCAGATCCTTTGTTCATAATCGCGAAGTATTTTCGTTGATCCGGGCCAATGGTCAGCTTTCTAGTCATCATCCCTTGGTCTCCACGCAGCAATTTCAAGTCGGCGGATTAAGTTCTGTCCGAGGTTATGCAGAAGGATATCTGGTGGGGGATGAAGGTTACTTTGTCAGCGCCGAAACCAAGTTTCCGCTGCCCTTTACCGAGGGATCATGGCGGGAAAAAGTCAAAGGGGCTGTGTTTATCGATCACGGAGCCGCTTTCCCTTATAAAGGTAATAACTTGTCCAGCAATCATGAAGATTTTATCATCGGTACAGGGATTGGACTCTCTATCAATTGGTCTCAGTACTTGACCGGCAGAATTGATTTGGGGTTCCCACTGGCTAAACATGGAGACGATATCGACTCATTTCGCATCCACTTCACTCTGCAATCGATGGTGTTTTGATGCAGGGGGTTTTCTCGTCTAGATATTAAGTGGGAATGACTGATGATGAAACTCAAAGTGATGGTTTTAATCTTCTTTTTAGCCGGTTGTGCGCATGTTGGCAATGTGCAGCAAACCGATATTGAGTCGATTTCTCTTTGCTCTGATGCCTGGTATGAAGAGATTGAAGCGAAAGTTCATACCGGAGATAATCACGGCCATGGCCCAGATATAGGCTCTGAAGAATGGAAATCAACGATTGAATTCAGACTCGGAATCCGAGGGCAAAACCATCTGCCTGACCGTCATAGCCATGCCTGGTGTCAGTATATTGATCAACTTGTGAAACAAACTCCCCGTAAGCACGGTGACAATCCTACAAATGATGCCATTGAAGCGATAGTTCGTGTTGATCCTGAATTGTCTGAATTAGATCGTATGCTGGATGCAGTCTATTCGCTCGCTTTGCGTGTCGCCCCCGAAGGTCATTCCCAAACTGTCTCGGCGGAACAGCAACGCTGGATCAGCAACCGTAACGACTGCTGGAATGCTGAAAATAAGCGAAGCTGTTTGTACACGGAATATAAACGTCGCATTGCAGAATTACAGGCAAAGTACCGCCTGATAGCGGACTCAGGTTCCTTCCATTTCATCTGTACCGATGATCCCGTTAACCAAATCACAGTCAACTTCTTCCAAACCGATCCACCAACTCTTATCCTGGAAAAAACCGGAACGCAGACGGTCATGTATTTGCAACCCAGTGCTAGTGGTGCAAAATACCAAAGCCGTGAAAACCTAATATTTTGGGAACATCACGGTGAAATTCTGCTAGTCGACGATTCAAAAGGAATAATGTTGCGTTGCCAAAAAGGGAAATAACACAGAGTGAATATCTAGGTAGGGGAGAACGAACAAGAAAAAACCGGTTGTAACGCTTCACACTTCATTGAGAATATTGTTTGGTGTTACAATTATTGATCTGAATTCAAAAGGGCCCCACGGATCAACCGTAGGGCCCTAGAGGATGTCAGCGGTTTAAAGCATTTGCGCTGTTATTTCCGAACATTAGATGCTTGGGGACCTTTTTGACCCTGGGTGACGTCAAAAATGACACGTTCTCCCTCAGCCAGAGATTTGAACCCTTCGCCCTGGATTTCGGAATGATGAACGAATACATCATCTCCACTCTCTTGTTCGATAAAACCAAAACCTTTTGCGTCATTAAACCACTTAACTGTACCTTCAGCCATTTTTCACTCCTTTTTCCCCTGTCAGGGAAAAACTTTTGTTGTGCAAGTTTCAAGCGCAGCCCCAAAACCCAAATGGTTTCAGGATCTCCGTGTGTATTCTTCTTAACAGACAACCCTTAGAAAAGGTTGAAAATGAAATCCTACACTAACTTGCTTTAGATCTCTCCAGTATGGCAGAAGTAATTAAGAAAGCAAGCATTCAGAATTAAAGGGAGATTTTTAGGCAGAAATGTTTTGCGGATGAAGGGTGGTATGGTAATCCGGTCTCGATCTGATCTAAGATTTAAGCCGTCCGCTTTGATGGCGACACGAAACCAACGTCAAGGCAGAATCTCCCACGATTGAAATTGGCGATCAGACTGAAAAGCTGGTAGCTTTTGCCATTGGATAGCTTTTAAAGCTTAAACTTCATTCTTTCTGTTTCGTCTAAATGCTTATCGATCAATGGCTGAAGATGTGACGAAAAATGCTTATATAGTCGAGAGTTTAAGACTTCAGCATAGTATGTATCAGTAATCTTTCCATCACACCAATCGGCATGAGCCATTTTCAAATGTTTCAGAATTTCCCGATGGTCTTTAATATGTTCGTCAGTGATGTCTATGGCTAGCGATTCGGCACTATCAAAATGAGTTTCAATTATCTCGGTTATTTGGTTAAGAATTTCGGTCGATTCTTCACCTTTTTGAACCATTTTGAGTAGTGATTGGATATTGAACGCATTATTTCTGAGAGCACCAAGAGCAGACTTCATTTCAATGTTATCATCTGACATAATACCTCCCTGAAAAATGTTGACTGAACTGCTATTAAACAAAAAACCATAAAACAAGTCAATTTCAAGTAATCAAGTCGTGTATGTGTCTGTGAAAAAAGGAACCAGAGCCCAAGCAAAAACAGTAGCTTGACAAAACCGCAAAATACAGCTTGAATAACTCGGTATTGTTATTTTTTTACTTAGGGGGGATAGTGGAAAAAAGATTCACTAGTAGGCACTGAATATCGCCACACCAGCATCAAGCTGGTCTGTGGCGTTTTTGTTTAAGAAATAGCTGTTATTTATTCTCAAGTATCAAATATGAGTGGCCAGAGTATCAATCGCTCTTTTGATGGCCTTTAAAGTCTGTTTAGACAGGTCTGTCTATATAGGCTGTTAAGGTTACATGAATTCTGAAAAAAGACGATATGATAGATGCTTATATCGGATTATCGAGTATCTTATTTTTGGTATAGACAGACAAGCTTGTGTCTTTGTTTCCAGTTTTATACAGACCTGTCTATTTACTGTTAGGTGCCTGAAAGAAGATGAAGTATGTGTACTGACAAGTGGCTAGAACTTACTAAATGCAAACCCCACGAATTGAGCAATGCCAAGTTGGAAGAGTACATGCAAATAGCATGGGCCCGTACCGTAGGTAATGTTCAAACTGGAAACATTTATTCCGCACTTTTGTCAGAAAAAGCATCAAGGCAAAATCGAACTACTGTGCGATGGAGCCTAGCTCTCTCCATTCTTGCAGTGACCTTCGCTTTATTTTCTCTTTTATTTTCAGCATTAGATTGGCACGGAGACAAGGGTTGGCAAGAAGATCAATTGGCGGAACTAAAACTGCAAAACAGTTATCTTCAAATGCTTTCTAAAAATATGAATAGCACCCAACCATAAAATCAACCGGATGGGTGATACTTCTGTTTTTAATTCGAATAATTAGGTGGTTCGCATAATTCGCGTCGCCACCGGTTATCCAAACCGTTATACATAAGGAATGAGCGTTGATTTATTTTGGCACCAAGAAAGATAAGATGACTGTCGAAGCGTTCCTTCCGCTTGTGGTTGAGTTTTGGGAAATTGAAGTCAGGACAAATGGGCAAAGATCAAGACCCAATGAAGGTGATCCTGAACGATACCAAGAGTTAAGAGAAGAAATTGCTAGAAAAACGCCTAGTATAATCCACATTTCTCGTAGAGCCGGTATCCCTGATGTGCTTCATTCGTATCCAGCGCCAGCTGTGGGTGGACCTGTAATCCCCGTAAATATTTACGAATCAATTCTTCAGGATGATTCACATGGTCACATTCCAAACCAAAGGAAGCTAGATACAATAAATAAGCTTATTGGCCAGCTTGAAGGAAAGATAGAGTTTGAGTTTAAAAAGGCAGTAAATCCGTTTTTTTGGTTTGGAGTTCTACTTGAGAAAATTCTAAGGATACCATTCTGGCTATTGTCAAAGACTGGTTTCGAAATATCCAAGGTGGAAGATCACTTTTTGGGTAAGCTTTTTAAATTGATCGAAATAGTAGCATTGCTTTATATCTCATTGAGATTAGGCATACCAGACGAGTGGGTTACTACATTGCTGGGTGGAGTGGGGAAGTAAATGTATAACAAGGCCATTAAAAATCGCCCAACAAAAAGACGTTGGGCTGGACTCGCTATCGCTCGCCTTTTATGGCGGCGTTAGGTTTTAAAAATAAAATGATCAAAATATTCATCGACTCGAACATAATAAGGCATTCAAAAAACCGCCGACTCAGGCTTGTCCCCAACAAGCAAAAAATTAATTGGGGTAGCAATGAGTTTACTGTCGATGTTTTTTCAGAAGCCACCCTATTGCCGCAGATTGATCTAAAAAATGAAGAATTAAAGTCAGAAATAAACTTTCTACCCCAAATTGCCCAGCATGCTAAGCAAGGGAACATAAAATTAATCACTCACCAAGAAGTGACCTTTGAATTATGGGGGTTACGCAATGTTTCCGGCACTTCCAATCAGGGGTGCTTTGACAATATCGAAATTGAAAAAGTAAAAGGACCGTTCGAGTACTCAAGAATAATTGCAGGTGGCCCCGATCCATCTCGTAATCACCAATTCGAATTTCTAAAAAACATTAAAGATAAACGCTTTCTACAGCTTCAGAAAACATGTGGTGCATACCAAGGCGAAGGAAAGCTGAATTCAAACCAACTGAAAGACGCTTTTTTCGTTTATTGTGCCGAAAGCGAAAATGCAGACTATTTCCTAACCTGTGACTTCAATCTTCTCAACCAAGTTAAAAGGCATAAAAAGTATCCACCCAAAATTAAACTTGTGAAGCCATCCGAACTGGTCGGAATAATTGAAGAAACCTAACACTTATCAGGCCCCCGGCCGTCAAGAGTAAAGATAACCCTTAACGCAAAAGATTTACTTTTCGTTCTTTGACAAGCGACTGATCAACCACGAATCATCCGGTTTCTGACTTGGGCTTTACGAACTGGCTGCAGATTTCGAATTCTGCTCCAAACACTTATCGAGGCTCTTAATGCGAAGGGCCGGTCATTTGTGACCGAACTGTCTTCGCCACCTGGAAACACTTGCGTACCCTTGTGCCGTCCCATTCAAAAAAGCGTGGTCCAGTTGTAAGCTCTGGCCATAGTTAGTGCCGGGCTCGGGGAAGGGGCAGAATCCGGCGCTGATCCCTTTGGATCATCGCGCATTTGCTTGT
>NZ_FNQN01000004.1 GCF_900107645.1 Desulfuromusa kysingii | reverse complement strand
AAGATGTCGATTTCATCACCATCCTGATCGACTGCTCGCCAAAGGGTGTGCTGTTCGCCCCGTATTTTGATAAAAACCTCATCCAGATACCACCAGCCTGACCAGCAGACTTGCGCAGATTTTTTGCGTAAGAGGATGGAAATTTAAGGCACCACTTCCAGATGGATTCGTAACTGACTTCCACGACTCGGACAGCGAGTAACTCTTCCACTTCTCTATAGCTCAGCGAGAATCTGTAGTAGAGCCATACAGCGTGACTGATAATGGATTTTGGAAAACGATGGCCTTTGTAGACTGTGATATGATTATTCATTCCTCTATACTGGAGGAAAGGGCATTAAGTTGACAATACCTGCTCAATGCTTAAAACTGGCCAGCCTCTAATTTCAAAAGATCTCTTCCAAGCTCGAATCTCTGCATAACTTCTTCACCATTCCTTGGCATGTCGGGGCAAGCCCTTCTATGGGAAGGATTTTTTAACTCCGCGCTTTTCTTTAAATCCTGAGAGGATGTCTTTCAAAAATCCTTAGGACATACGCAAACGTATTTTGATAGGATCAATAGAATGACTGTGATTAGTTGGGGCTCTTAAGGTCGGTAATAATTGCTAAGTTTTGACAAAGATGGAACAGTTTAGGATACTGCTCCGCTGGTTCTCACTCTCCGTTAGGGATCACAAGTCATGCACAGCTCATCTAACAATTCAAATAAAGCATCTTCACAATCGGTTATGGCTCTTTGTGCAGCGTGTTCCGCAGGCTTCTTTTGGGGAACTGGTGCAGTGGTCGTGAATATACTCATTGCAAAGCATGGCCTCACACCTGAAAACATCTCGTTCTGGCGGTTCACAGTTGGTGCTGTGATATTACTCACAGTTTTCGGAAGACAAATTCACTGGCGGCAACTGCGACCCCTCATGATGACCGTGCTCGCTGCAGGCACTTCTATGGCCGGATATGTTCTGTGCTGGTTCCTTGGAATTGAACACATTGGCGCCGCAATTCCAACATTGATTGCCTTATGCTTACCTCCAGTCCTTGTGACCGTCTTCGCACTTGTTCGGGGGCAGGAAACACTTAACGTTCAACTTTTTTCTGTGTTAGTTGCCGCACTGACTGGTACGATCTTGATCGTGTCTCGACATGGCACTGGAGCTGGAACGACAGATCAACACGAACTGATTATTGGCGTTTTGTATTCTTTTGGATCTGCAATTCTTTATGCTGGCTTCGCGCTCATCAGCGGCCGTCTTGCCACTCGTCTTGGCACTGGACAGGCAACCACGTGCCTGACTATCGTAGCAGCGTTGATCATGGGTCTCTCTTCGCTGTACCGACCTCTTTACTGGCCCGCAGGCATTCTCCCGCAAGCCTGGTTTCTCTACCTTGGCGTGGTGACCGCCGCACTTGCCTTGCTTGCTTTCAGTTGGGGTGCCGCACGGCTAACTCCGACAGCATTGACGGTTGCCACACTGGTCGAACCGCTCACCGCAGTGTTGCTGGCGGCTCTCTTCCTGGGAGAGCATCTGGGGGCTTTGCAATGGCTCGGCGGATTTCTGCTACTGCTGAGTATCTGGGGGCTTGGACGTAGACGGACCTTACCGGTACTGTAGTTTCGGAGACACAACAAGAGCTGATAATGACTGTCAGATCAGGTCCAGGTTGTTGCAAATCAGCCCATATCGACCTTTCTTAATACCATTCATGCATGTATTAAAATATCGATGGCATTGTTTACAGTGATATTTATGGCAATAAACAAGCAGGGTAACAGGGTGCCCCTGCTGTGGTGTGCGGTTAATCTTCCGCCAGAAACTCGCCTTGATTCTTTGTCTTAAACTCCCGCACTGGGGACAACAGGTTTTTCTGTTGTAAACAATTTCCAATCGGGCAGGCCTTACGCTGATGGCCATTTTGATTGAAAAATCGACTCATCCTGTTAATAATCTTTCCATAGATTGATCTCCTTTCTTTGGTTGGAAATTTGATCAATTTATGGGGCATACCATAATTCTTTGGTATGCTTTTTTTCAGGTCAGGATCTTTTTATCCCCCTTCTTTGAGGAAGATCTGGATGTCGTCCACACCTCTAGCAAAGCCACTATCTGATGTCGCTAGCAAGAACTGCGGAGCGGGCACTGGCGTAATTAATGATCACGCTATCGAGGACATTATTTGTGGAAACCTCCTCACGATGGCGATTGATCAGGGGTTTTTCATCTCCAAAGTAGTAACGGATGCCACCAAGAGCATGCTCGAACCCATCCTCTCCAGTCGCCGCATCAGCAAATAGCGCCAGTCCACCCACTAGCTGATATTCAACGCCGATATGAGCTTTACCGTCATTCTCGTCAGCCACGCTAGCGCCGACTTCAACCATCAGATTTTTCTGCGGGTAGTAACGCAGGTCCAGAGAGCCATAGGTTGAATCATGGACATCGCCAGTCTGTTGTCCACCGGCGGCAGCAATGGTAACCATCCCCATATAAGCTTCAACCTCAAGGCTAAAACTTTCTACTTGAATATTTTCAAGTTCAGCATGGGCACCGGTCACACCAAGCAGGTACAAATCAGGATCACGAGTGAACAGGTGAATGGCTCCCACCCGGAAATCATCACGGTCAATATTGCCGGAGAGGCCATCCAATCGCAGTCCGAAATGTTCTCCCAGCGGTGCAGTCAGACTTGCTGAACCTGTTGCCATATTTTCACCATCCAGACTACCACCAGTTACAACAACCTGCCCGTTAATAGCTGACACGGCTTCTCCTTGAGCAAAGGCTGGGGGGGCAACCAGGACCAACAGAGAAACGAAAACCATCAGCATGTTGATCTTTTTCATAAAGACCCCGCTTATTTTGTTCAGTGCCAACGGCTGGAGAGGGTTCCAGTCCCTAGCTTTCGAGACTATCCATGTCATTGCCTTCTGTCCTGTCTTTTTATTGCCCATGTTCGCTTCCTTTCCGTGAAATATCGACATTAATGATTCGAATCATCGCGAATAAGCATGCACGGATAATGGAAGGAATGTGGAAAAGTGTTGAAAGTGTAGTTCCACTGTTTTCCCAAGATATGTTTGGAAATTTAATTAGTTGATTGAGAATGATTCTGGCCGGTAGGGAAATAAGAGTTGGCAAGTCCCTAGTATTGTAGCTATCTGATAGCGTTATAATTCATACAATCAGGGGGGGGTACTACTACGAGGGCAAAGCGACACCCCGAAGAATTTAAAATTGAAGCAATAAAGCAAATTACCGAACGTGGATATTCAACTATATCGAGCTGTTTTACAACACAACTAGGCGATATGGCAAAAATGGCGGCATCTCACTGGTGGAATATGAAAAACAGTATTTTCGGAAACTATTGAGTGTCTAGTAAATTAGGCGCTTGCCAAGTGTCCTACAAAAGCCTCTTCCAAGAAGAAAGAAATATGGAGATCAACTAAGTATTCGTATTAGCAAAAAACCTTCAATTTCTGACATCCATCCCCATATCCTCTTTTCTTTCTTATTTGCTCCTTATTTTCATTTTATTTTGGCTCCATCAACAACAACCAAAAGGAGTCGAACCGACGAAGACGTTTATTTCTGGTCGAGCACCTCCGCCTACTTTAGCCCGGTCGTCACCGCTTATTACAACGATTGGTATGTTGCCTTCGGTTGCGCTGTCGATAGTGAGGGAAATGACATCTATAGAGTTGGTGCGGTGCGCTTTAACTCTATGGTTCAGGGCGGATCTGCAGGTGAAGATCAGGAGCGTATTTACAACTACGTTCACTTAGTACGTGATGCCGGAAAATATACGCAGAAAGAGAAGGCGTGGCAGCGCTAAATGCCGTAAAACCACTGAAAATGAATAACTCAAGCTGGACAGCTGCAGCTGTCCGGAACGTTTAACATTTATAATGACAGGTGCCAGCATGAATCGAATAACGGTTCTATCAATCTCCCGAAGAACGGAAATCCTCGCGCCGCTTAAACAGGACAAAGGCTACGACCCGTCCTGGGGCAGCCAGACTTTGCAGGGGATTATGATTCCTGACCTTGTGATCTACATCAAAAAAGCGAACCTGATGAAGGTGGCACTAGCCTACGTCGAGGAACTGCGGGACCATAAACTACCAATGTTGCAGCACTATTCCTTTCAATGATTTATTCGCAAATGAGAACACCATGACTAAAGATTGCCATATCAAAATCTTCCTTTTCGCAATATTCCTCCTTTTGCTTTTGCCCGGATGTCGGCAGCCTGAGTTCGCTAGCACCGGGAGGCAGGATGATATTCTGGTTGACGGAAAGCCGGAGGATTGGCAAAGGGTTTCAACTTATCACTTGGAAGAGCCGCCACTCGGCATTGCTCTTTGCAATGATCAGGAGTTTCTCTATCTGCGCTTGACAACCCATGATTTGCAACTGCAGCAACAGATTCGACGTGGTGGCCTGACTATTTGGTTGGATCCTAGTGGGAAAAAAGAAAAATCGTTTGGTATCAGCTTTCCTCTTGCACAAAATGCCCCCCCTTCTGGTGATGGACGACCGGAACAAGGAACAGAGCCACAAATGTCGAAAAATTCTAGAGACAAGAGGCCACAGCAAAACAATGATCGCTTTGAACTCTTGGTCGGAGAAAAAATACTTGGCGACTTTTCGGTTTTTAAAAATAGGTTCGCGATTTCTCTAGCGCTTGGCACCCAGCAAGCAGGACTTATCTATGAGTTAAAGATTCCTCTGTCCGCCAATAAGCTGTTTCTACAGGCAATTCCTCCCTCTGCGACCCTCGGCATCGGCCTGGAAACCAAGCAGACACAAATGTCCGCTGGCCCTTCGGAACGGGCTCAGCAGTCAGGGGGAGAAGAAAGAGGTGGTCGAGGCGGAATGTCCGGAGGCCCTGGTGGAATGAAAAAATCGGGCGGATCAGAACAATCCTCATTGAAATTCTGGTTCAAAACACATTTAGCGGCAGGCACGCTGCACAAAGGGCCGGGCCATGATTAATTGCTTAACAAGATATGGTGGGAAACCTCTCGAAAAAGTTCCTGTCCAACATATCGAGCAAGCCCATGTTGGTAACAAGGTCGCGGTTGGTATTGTCAACTTAACGAATATAGAGCAGAAATAGACTGCTTTGCCGAGCAAATCACATTACAACCACGTTGGATTGCAGGCGCAGGTATCCTGCGCTCAAATTGCAAAGGCTCGATCACGAAGGGTGCGGGAGCTTTTTGCGCTCAGTAAATGGCGCTGATGACGAAAAAGGCTATCTACTAGACCATGAAAGGAGAGAAATTGCTGGGCTTGTCTTTGTGACTTGAAACGCCTCATTTTTCGTTCACGCTGT
This sequence comes from Desulfuromusa kysingii, assembly GCF_900107645.1. GTDB lineage: Bacteria > Desulfobacterota > Desulfuromonadia > Desulfuromonadales > Geopsychrobacteraceae > Desulfuromusa > Desulfuromusa kysingii. The sequence goes on along the minus strand of NZ_FNQN01000004.1, from coordinate 344,981 downwards.
CGGGTGGGTTGGTGCGAAAGTTCCGTTCGATTGTTTTGATACCGACCTGTCTCATGTGGTGCCCCGGTTGATAACTCTTTTAACGCGGCTCGGTAGCTACGGAGTTTATCGGTCACGATTTTGTATGGACATACGCCTGTTTTTCGAAACAGTTTGCGGAAGAAACGAAGCGCCGCTAGTTTGTTGCGCTTATGTTGAACCAGGATGTCGATTTCATCACCATCCTGATCGACTGCTCGCCAAAGGGTGTGCTGTTTGCCTCGTATTTTGATAAAAACTTCATCCAGAGACTTTGGATTCAATCAGATCAAGATTCTGGATAATTTTCTCCCACGTTGCTTGTTCGTCCCGTGCTGTTTTCAGAGCCTGTCTGATGACATAGTCACGCACTTCATAATATTTAAAGCCATTCGTCACCCGCCCTTGTTTGTGTAATTGGCAGACCGACTGATTTCCGGTGCTGTTGCTAAAAGCCTGTTCAGCTGCACTGGAGAGCTGGAATGGTCTGTTAACGAAAATGTTCATAGAGATTAACCGAGATTGAATTATTGGGATTAAATATTTTAGATTTATGTATGTATAGATTTCTACTTTTAGCAGAAACGTATTTTTTGCGACAGCTAAAGGGCAAAAAATGAAATTAAGACGTAAACTCACCAAAACCTAACATGGATGATTTCTTATTGGCTAACACTTATTAATTGTTGGGTAGCTAAGGGAGAAATCACATGTCGGTAGGTAAAAAATTACTTGGAAGCTTTCTTGTTGTTATTGTGTTGACTTTGTTGATGTTCGGGGTTTCCTCTTGGGGTACGAGCAAAATACGTAAAGCCCATGAAACCACCCTTGCTTCGATGCGCAGCGCCACGAATGCAGAACAGCAATCAGGACAATTGAGCAGGCTGCTGACACAAATCGAAGCCGTTCAACAAACATTGCAGGGGGGAATGAGTCGTGCTCGTGCTGATATGCTACAGAACCGGGAAAAGATACAGATTTTCAATAATCAGGAGCGTGAGGTTCTGTCCGTTTTTGTCAAGGCTGGAACCGCTGAACTAGGTGCCTTTGCTGCTCCGCATGAAGAACTGGTGGTGGAAACCGAGAAAAATATGGCTCATGTCAATCAAATTGCAGCAGAATTGGAAGAGCTCTGGCTTCCACGTCATGATGGGTTGGCTGAAGACCTGAGTTCTTTAAAGCGTTCTCTACTCAATTGGACTCTGAAAATTGCCAATATGATGTTCGTGCAAAGTTCAATAGATGAACTCCTTTACGAAGATCTTGCCGATAGTCCGGTAGAGCAATTCAAAGCAGGTAAAAGTTATCAGAAATATGCAGCCGATTTTCCGGAATTAAAGCAAGCTATGGAGAAAGTTTCCCTGGCCAATAAGCAACTTTCCGATCTGGCCAACGAGCTGGAAATGCTGACTTTATTCAATAAGTGGGAAGAAGCGAGACTTTTCTACCGTGATCATTTTCCCCCAAAAATCAAGGCTGTTATGGTTGACCTTGACCATGTAATTGCGCTGGAATACCACATTCTGGCAACGCAGAAAGAGGCTATTTCCCTGTTCAATAACGATCTGGAGACCGCAGTGGCGAAAATGGTTGTCCCATTTATCGCGGTGAAAGAAGAGCTTGAGCAAAGACAGAAAACAACCGGTTTGATAGTGGCCGATGCCGCTGAAAAAGTTCTGATCAACAATCAGGCGACAGAAATCCAAATTGATCACATCAATCAGACCAGTATTATTATTACTATTGTTGCTGTTCTTGTTGCTCTGGCGATGGCATTGTTTGCAACCAGAGGAATTACCCAGCCGCTCAAGCAGGCCAACCAGATGCTGACCGATCTTGAAGAAGGGGACTTGGATGCCCGCCTCGCGTTGACCCGTCAGGATGAACTTGGAATGCTTGGAAAATCCCTGGATAGCTTCGCTGATAATTTACAGCATGAGGTGATCAGCGCTTTTAAGCATCTGGCAGCAGGAGATTTTACCTTTATAGCGCAGGGACTAGTTCGTGAGCCTCTGGCAGAAACCAATGCTGCCTTGAACCGTTTCATGGGAGAGATCCGCGCGTCGGGAGTTCAGGTGGCGAACCGTTCACAACAGATCTCGAAAAGCAGTCAATCCTTATCGCATGGAGCCACAAAACAGGCGAGTGCCCTGGTACAAGTCGGCAGCACTTTGGCCAATGTTATTGATCAATCACGGCAAAATTCAGAGAGCGCCCAGCATGCACATACGTTGACCCAGTCTGCGCAAAACTCAGCGCATACTGGAAGTGAAGAGATGCAGCAGGTGGTGCAGGCAATGAACCAAATCAATGTAGCGAGCAAAGAAATAGCAAGGATTATGAAGGTTATCGATGAAATTGCCTTCCAGACTAATCTTTTAGCTCTGAATGCCGCCGTGGAAGCGGCGCGTGCGGGGCAGCATGGTAAAGGGTTTGCTGTGGTTGCCGAAGAGGTCCGCGCTTTAGCAAATCGCAGTGGTGAAGCGGCCAGTGAAATTGCCACGTTGATTGAGGGCTCACAACAGAAAGTTGAATTTGGAGTCAAAGTAGCGAACAGTGCTGCTGCAACTCTGGAAGGAATTGATGCTGGTGTTTCAAAGATCGAAAATCTGGCAGAGAAGATTGCCCAGGCATCAAGGCAGCAGACTCAAAGGATCGAGGAAGTCAATCTTGGTCTTGATCAGATCGACAGAGCAACCCAGCAGACAACTGCAAATTCAGAAGAAAGTGCAGCCGCGGCTGAGGATCTAGCCCGGCAGGCCAGCCAACTGCATGAAATGCTGGAAACCTTCCGGCTGGTAAAAAGTGAGATTTTGCATTTGCATAGTAAAAATCTCCCGATCAAATCAGCTCCTCTGCTTGTGGCTTAATCATGGTAATTGTTGGAGCCGGTTTGAGGAAAGCCGAATTCGCTTGATCAGAAGGTCGCATGATCTATACATGAGAATAAAACAAAGCGGAGAGAGCAGGAGCCAGATCAGCAGAGCCTGCAGATTTGATTGCCAAAATTGGGTAAAAAATAGAAAGGGTTGAAGCTACTCAGCAGTCTGCCAATAAGCCGAAGAAAGCAATGTTCAATTGCTTGATGAAAGACATAAGCAGAAACTTACCCTATCCGAAACAGAGAATCGTGCTGCTATTTCAGCTCAGAGAACACCAGCGCTTCGTAAAGCGCTGGTGAAAGCCGAGAAATAGGGCAAGTCTCTGCAATAGAATGGCGAACCTCGGCAGAGGAAAAAAGGGAGTTCTTGGCGATAGATATGTGAGCAGGAATTCCACCCATCGCAACCGATAAGTTTTGGAACTTTCTATATTTCAGTTATGGAAACGGACCACCGAGAATAGGGCGGACTTTTCTTTTGTTGAGATGTTGTGGTAGGCTGTAATTACCTTAAACTCAAAGGAGGAAGATGCTATGACAGTCTCTGATCCACCTGACCAGTTAGAGCGAGTCACATCAGCCTGAAGGTTGATGTCGTTGAGATCACGGTCGTAGGGTGATCGATTTCGGTTCCCATGATGGGAACGCTGACAGAAATATTAATGTTAACAAGACGCCTCGAAACTTTTCGGGGCGTTTTGATTAAGAGGCGGTCTATTTCAGTCTTGCTGCTCAATACTTTAAATCCAGTACCGCAGCCAGGTGGACAAATCCTCGGGCCATGGGTATATAGGTAATATTCATTGCCCAGACCTTATTGAGGCGGTCAATCAACAGGTTTGCAGTAAATATGATTGGATCCGCGTCCTCATGTTGAGCTTTTCTTCAGTCAAGTCAGATGAAACTTACAGCAGAGGAAATATGTTATGCCATTTATTGATGTCCGCGATATTCGTATGTATTATGAAATTCATGGAACAGGGCCGCGTTTACTTTTTTTCAATGGCACAGGTGGTGATCTCAGATGCAAGCCAACTATCTTTGAATCTCCTCTTGCAGCAGATTTCGAAATCCTTGCTCATGATCAACGAGGTCTTGGTCAAACTGACCGCCCAGACATCTCTTACACCATGGCAGACTACGCAATGGATGCCAAAGCTCTCCTAGAAGCTGTAGGCTGGAACAAGTGCAACGTGTTAGGCATATCTTTCGGTGGTATGGTCGCGCAAGAATTTGCGTTGCGGTATCCTCATAGTATAAAGCGATTGGTTCTGGCATGCACAAGCAGTGGCGGAGCCGGTGGTAATTCATACCCACTGCAGGAGTTTGGATCCTTGTCACCACGGGAGCGGGCCGTATGCATCTTACCTCTCAGGGACAAGCGGCGTGATGCGGTCTGGCAAGCTCTTAATCCACAGCAATACCAGGAAATGTTGGATCAGATGGTCACAAACCTTCTGGTAGGGGCAAACGAGCATAATCGGAAAGTTGGAGCACGTCGGCAGCTTGAAGCACGCTTAGAGCATAACACATTCGATCGGCTGCCGAACCTGCAGATGCCCGTATTCATTTGCGGTGGGCGCTATGATGGCATCACCCGGACCACCAATCTCGAAGCCATCCATAAACAGATACCACACTCTCATCTCGAATTATTTAACGGTGGGCATCACTTTTATTCCCAAGATCCACGGGCGTTTGAACGTATTGACTCATTTCTGCACGGTGCTCCAGTGATTAATGTGAAAGATGTTTAATGATAATCGTTTTTATTTCATTTAGCACTGGATCGGACGGTTCCCCGAATAGATTATTTCCAAAGGCGGACGTCGCTGAGGTGAAAACCACCACTGTCGGAGCGAAAGTTCTGCTTGCTGTTTGAGTGAGCAGGAACTATCGATGCAACTATTGCAATTTACAATGGTGTTTATCTTTTTAGGAATTTGTCGATAATAAAAGTGACAATATGCTGCGGGTTGTTGATGTCAAGCTGCGGCAGCTTTGTGTCGATATGGGTATTTGTAGCCAGAGCAATAAAACCTTCCTCATTTTGCGCGCAGAGCAGCTTGTGCCCGAGCTCTTTGCGGTAGACCTCAATTCTATTCGGGGCGAGCTCTTTCCACCCTTCGATGATGACGATATCGACCTCGCTGAAGAACTCCTTTATCATCTCCTGCGGGCCAGGGGAGGTTTCATGTTGTTTGATCACCGCTAGTTTTTTGCTGTCAGTGATCGCGGTAATAACGGCTCCGGCTTGTGTCATGCGCCAGCTGTCTTTGCCCTCTTTGTCGATGTCGAAATGATGGCCATCATGTTTAATGGCGCCGACTTTATAGCCGCGCTCACTGAGCAGACGGATCACCTTGACCACTAAAGTTGTTTTGCCGCAACCTGAAAAACCCGAAAAGGAAACGACTGGTGGAGTTTTATGACATGCTTGTTGCAAATGAATGCCGGCACAATCGGATGGATCACCTTTGATCTTTGCTAACCCATGGGGAATTGCTGGCCAGACCGAGGTGAGGTTTTCCAGTGCAGCTTTAGGGCTACCGGGAAGGTTCAGGATTAAGCAACTGTTGCGTATTCCGGCGACGGCGCGAGATAGGATAGCCATCGGGGTGATCGCAAGACTTTTTGCCCGCATCAATTCGGCAAATCCAGGTAGTTCTCGTTCGATGATTGCTTTGGTTGCTTCAGGAGTAACATCACGGGGTGAAATTCCTGTTCCACCACAGGTTATAATGAGGTCGGCGATAGAATTATCGCACCAGTCAATCAAGGTCTTTTGAATAGTTGTCAGGTCATCGGGGATTAGTTTGGTAAGGACAGTTTCAATCTGCTGATCAGACAACCATTTTTTTAGCGCGGGACCACTTTTATCGACTCTTTGTCCAGCCGCCCCCTTATCGCTTAATACCAGGATTGCTGCTCGCATAGTTAAGCCTTCAGTCTTTCTGATGTCTGGTCCCAGAGTTGTTTGCGGGCAAGCTGATAGTCATTGGGGGTGTTGATATTCATCAGGCTCATTTCGAAATTATTCGGTAGCTCGTTTGGCTCGATATAATTCACAACAATTTGCTCGAAGAGATCAAAAATCCGGAATCGGTTCTGTTGCAGAAAACTTTCGATAATTGGCAGCACTCTTCGATGATAAAGGGCAAACAGTGGTTCGAAGCCCCTTTCTGTCTTCGGTACGACTGCATCTACATGTTGATGTGATTGCACAAGATTCGTCAAAATTTCAGCATTGGGGAATGGCATATCACAAGGCATAATAAACACCCAATTGGTTTCGACGGCATTTAACCCTGCGTGGATGCCACCCAATGAACTGCCGGGATAAATGTCATGAATGACAGGAACCCCGTAAATTTCGAGGTCGGGTCGATTACCAACAATTATGACTTTTTGAAAATGCTGTTGAAGAAAGAGCAGGGCGTTACTTAACATTGTACCGTTTAACATAGGAAGCGTCGCTTTATCCTGTCCCATGCGCCGACTTTTACCCCCAGCGAGCACGATGCCGGTAATGTCATTATTAACAGTACTAGAGGCTTCAGCCGTTAGCGACATTTGTTTTCTTCCTTTTGTTGAGACACCTTAGCAATCAGTTTTTGAATGCCTTTAGACATGTAATCTTTATCGCTACCCCATACTTGTTTCCGAAACTGGTCACGTCCAGAATTCTCTCGGTAATAGCTGTAATCTTCTGGATTGCGGACGTGAAACTCTTGATGATATTCTTCGGCTGGATAAAAACTTTTGAAGGGCCGGATCTCGGTGACGATCGGTTTATCAAACAAACCTGAAGCTTGAAGTTTTTGTTTCGACCGTTCGGCCGCGGCTTTTTGTTCAGGTGTATGGTAGAAAATCGCGGTACGATATTGTTTGCCCCGATCGGAAAATGACCCTTCTGCATCAGTCGGGTCTATCTGCCGCCAGAAAATTTCAAGTAATTCTTTATATGTGATTTCGTGAGGATCGTATGTGATCTGGATTGACTCCGCATGTCCAGTCTTTCCGGCAGAGACTTGCTCGTAATCCGGCATTTCTTCCTGACCGCCACTGAAGCCAGCAATGACCTGATGGACTCCAGGATAAGTCTCGAATGCTGCTCCCATACACCAGAAACAACCCCCGGCAAACGTTGCGACATCATAATCTGTATTTGTCATTATTTCTTCCTCTGCTTTCATTTCTTCAGTGCCACTAACTTGAATGCTAGTTCAGTACCCTCTGTGGTTCTAATTTCTGAAAGACGGCGTGTTTAATGATGTAAGCGATGGTTTTTTCAATCAGGATAGAACGGTTGAAATGATCCATAACGCCTGGAGTCTCCTCAGCGCGCTTGCGGAAATCTTCATAACTAAGAGACGGGTCAGTGATTAAGCGACTCTGTTTCAGGAGGATTTGTTTAACTTCGTCCTCAGTCACTTTAAAGTTTTTATTTTCTGCAATGGCCGTTAATAGCAGGTTTTTTTTCACTTCCACTTCAGTTTCTGGCCGCATCTCTGTTTTGATGTCTTTAATAGTTTTGTCTGAATCTTTCAAGTATTTATTCATCCCCTGCTCTCCTAATTGTTGGTGAAGTTGATCCAATTGAACCATGAGTTGTTGTTCAATAACCTCTTCCGGTGCAACACAAGGGTTTGTATCAATCAACGTTTTTAAAACCGCAGTCTTTTTATTCAATTCGGTTTTCTCCTCAGCTTGAGCCTCGATCGTTTTTCGAACTTCAGTTTTAAGCTGTTCCATTGAATCAAATGACAGTCTCTTCAATAACGCATCATCGTCGTCCCCAGTCCCGTGTTGTTCTCTCATACTGGCAATTTGTGTGATGACATCTTCATCCGTTGCAATCACAGGGGTATATGAAACTTTGAGACCTTCGTATTCCTTTAGTTCTATTTCAGGTGCTAAAGCGACACGAATTTCGACGACATAAGGTTCTCCAATTTTCGTTTTTTTAGGTTTGATCTGACGAATGGCCATCGGTTTGAGTTTCAGTTCACTAATTGCATTATTATAGTAAACAGGTAGCATTTCATTTAATACTTGACTGGCCCAAATGTCAGTTTGTGGGTGCAGGGATAACAACTTTTGGTTACTCAATGGTAAAGTTGGAGCATCCTGCTCCATCCCTTCCATAGCTACCTTATATTGTTTCATGATGGCGTTTTCGATTGTCTGTGCATCAATTTTAATTGAGATGACAGCTTCTTCTTGACTTGATTTCAACAACGTAACTGACATGAGTTACTCCCTTTTAAATGTACATATCGCGGACTTGCAAAATGAGCCGCTATCGTTTTTATTCATCCTCATAGTCAATCTTTAGAAAGATTAACCCGGTTTCAGAAGCTGGCTAGATGGTGACAATTTGCAATTTTTCTCATCGTCTCAGTGCTTGGTTCTGACCAGCCTCTTCCCCCAGGGACAGGGATAAGTCCGTTGCTCTTTTTTGGTCACTAATACACAAGGAACAGAGCACTTGTTACCAGTATATTGGCAAGAGATTGGTGTATTCACTACGGGAACATCGCTCGGAATTAGATTCCCGCACTTAGAACACTTACTGAGATTGCATAAATTGTAGTGGCCGCATTTATTACATTTCTTGACCCTTAGTAATTGGATATCAGTGCTCTTGCGACCACATTTGTTGCAGTAATGTTGACAGACCCAACACATGGTATATTGACCTTTTTAACCGACGACAGAACTTGTTTTTTAATGCAATAGCCCAAAGAAAGACTTTCCACCTTGAGAGTCAAGGAGGTCATCTTGTCGTGGTTGCGGATGCATACCTCGGGCGGTGTCGCAAAGAAAACGCGCTTTCACTGACTATTAAGCTAGTTTTTTACCAGCGTCAGGTCCGGGGGAAACCGAGTATATTTCTTCGATATTCATAATAACGGCACCTTTTGATTGCAAAGGGAAGCCTATTTTGTTACCCAGATCCTCGATCCACGCAGCAGTTTCTTCATATCGATGACCGCTTGTTTCGACCGTAACTGTTCCTTTCAATTGATAGCCTTCTTCACCTTCCCAAAAAGTCACACCTACTTGAGGATTAGCTTTTATGTTAGCCAAAGTCTTATTAAAAAACTGATCGGACAAAAGAACCGTCTGACTATCAATGATTTTTTTAGGGCTGATAGGAACGCAGTTGGGTTTCCCATCTAAGCTGGCGGTAGATAATACAGCGGTGGGCACTTTGAGGAACAATTCTTGAATATGTTCAGACATCTCAGCCATGATTTTTCCTTTATTTAATGAGTTGATATTTACTCCGTCAAAGACTGAAGACCGTATGATGGTCAATGGTCTAGCAGCTACAGCTTGACGTGATCTATTGGATCGCACCCGATCTCCTTACCGAGCACACGTCCAAGCGTGTGAGCCGGGCCTATCATCGCAATGGCTGTGGGAGTGAGGGATAGAGGCTCACATCTATGCCCAGATGAATTGCCCCGAGATTCCCGGGGCAATTCAGACCGATTAAGCGCGGTCAGTCACCGAGGCTCACCACTTGTTGTTACGCGGAGGCAACGGCAGCATCAGATTGCTGCTTCTGACTCAATTGTGTGAACCAGACAAACACCGCAACAGCCAGCAGAACGACGATTCCAGCCGTATACGCTCCGCGTGGAGATGTGCTTCCAGTAACATTCATCGCGATAGGCATCCAGTAACCCGCTACGAAAGCACCTAAGTTATTCGCTACAGCAACAAGCCCGCCGGCCATAGCCATCGCTGAGGGTGACAGCATCTGCCCAAGCCCTCCAAAGATTGCTGGCATGCCCACGCCGATAAAGCCAAACCCAATTAAAGTCGTGCCAACCATTATCATCAGCAACCCTCCGAAAGCGAGACAGCTCATTCCACCAGCACAGATGAGCAGGGCCACGGGCAGTGCATGTCTGCCTGTGATTTTTGCATACTGTCCGAATACAAGCCCTCCGATGAAGTTCCCAGCGGCAAACATGGATATTGCCATTCCTGCCGTTACTGCCGTACCCAACCCTTCTCCTACGATGACGGTCGCAATGCCAAGCATCATCGGCCATACTGCCATCGTGGTCAGAGTGAAGGCGATGATCAGTGCCCATGCTGCGAAAGGAAAACGTGTCTTGTGATCTGCTCCGGTCATCTCCTCAATTTTATCTGGTTCTGGAAGCCAAAAAAGAACCGCCAGGAATGACAAAGCTGCAACAAGGTGAGGCAGCCACATCGCGTGTGTGTCGATTGTCACGAAATAGCCGACGAGCATTGGCAAAACAACACCACCTACGGCCATTGTTGCGGCGCCATAACCCAGCATCGAATCACGTGTTTGTCCGTCATACAGTCTGACTATCAATGTTCCCATTAGTGTAAAACAGATACCGAAGCCGATGCCGAATATTGCCCGACTGACAAGAATCATGTTAAAACTACTATGGAAAAAATATGGGGCTGTTCCTCCAAGAGCTATCAGGCCACTCCCTATCAGTGACAACGCGCGAAATGATATCGCCTTTCCTGCAACTGCCCCAGCAATAAGAGCGACCGGAATTGCAATAAGGTTCGGAAGCGTTGCTGCGAGCACGATCGTGGTGAATTCAAGTTCAGGATAAGCTTGTGCCAGTGCAGCCAAACCAGGACTGATGATGCCTGTCATAACCGCTAATAGATAGACTCCCAATGCCGCAACGGCAGCAAGAAATCCTCTTTTTTTTGCCATTTCTTTCTCCTTATTTTGAGTTGCCACCTTTTTAGGTAGCGATTCTTGTTTCAAGCTTGAAATCTCGCGACAGTGTAGAGAAACTGTGCCTGCATACATCCTAATCTCTAGTCGAAACTAAGTTTGTTTGCTTTTTGTGCATGCATGGCACCCTTGAAACAATCAAATTCCGATAGAAGCTTGGAAACGAGTTCAATTGCCACCCTTACGATGGCACACAAGTGAAAATTACATCCCTGACGTGTTTAGATCCTCTCGGTAGTATTAAAATTTGGTTTTGCTTTGGAGAGCAACTCTCGTCGCTCTCCAAAGCGTGATGTTATGCGTTGTGCCAAGCTGGACTGTAGAGATTATCCATATTTTCCCACTGTTTGCGTGAGAGCAGATAATAGACTGAACCTCCCTTGCCATTGCCAGCCTTTAATTGGTGCACATAACCAGTCTCTTCCCAAGCTGCCACCGTCTGTGAAACAACGCTGTCTGGATCATCAAAATCGCCAAACAGAATTGAACCTGTCCAGCAACCAAAAGCACATGCAGGTGTTTCGCCTTTGTCGACTAAGTCGACGCACATATCGCACTTACCAATCCTGCCATCAGTTGGATCCAAATCAATGACCCCAAAAGGACATGCCTTGAGACAAGGTTTGTCGTCACAGCTCATGCAGACAGTCGTATCACCGACAGTGACAATACCGTCTTCGCGTTTAGTGAAAACTCCGTGTGGACAAGCAGGAACACATTCCGGTTCATTGCAGTGCTGGCAAAGAACAGGAATCGTGTAGGTGTTTGAATTCGGATAGGGATATTTATCCGTAGTCATATTTGTCATGCATTCAATGTAGTGTGAGCCAAGGAATGAACATGTCTTGTGCTTGCAAGCGACCATGCAATTACGGTGGTCCTGGCAAGAGTCGAGGTTAATTACAAAACCATAGCGTGCCATTTTATACTTCCTCCTTAGTCTGAGGCATGAGGTTCTCCATTTGCTCACGCGTAATCATTGGTTGGTATTTCTTGATGTCTTCTTCGCTGCATTTGTAAATCTTGCAGAGCTGAGAGCGCAGACCTGCAGTTCCGGTCTCAGGTGATCTGTTCACCGTCTCCAACACGTTTTCGGCGTTCCATTCGAGGCCACCATGGTATTCTTCTTCGGCCGATTTTTCTGGCCTCCACCAACCGTGTTGCGAGTAGGATACAAGGCCCGGCAAGACCATAAAGCGCAAACTCACTTGACCCATGACCTTGTTATGCGGTGCACGTCCACCACAGGGAGAGGATTCCAACCAAACCCAGTCACCATGTTTGACCCCATATTCCTTGGCTGTTTCAGCATTGATAAATATTTCCGGCACTGGATTGACCTCGCGAATATAAGGCAGCTGACGGAATTCTGAGTGGAAGAAGCCAGCTTGACGCTTTCCAGTAGAGAGTACCAGCGGATATTCTTTGGCGAGATCTGGCCGGCTTAAGGGCGACTCGGCTGGCTCTGTGTATACAGGCAATGGTGGGTACCCAGCCATCTCATGCAAGGTCGAGAAGAAGTTCGCCTTGCCAGTGTCGGTGGGGAACTTGCCTGAGACACGGTAACGTTCAAAAATATTTGAAAGCGAGGATTCTGGCAGAGAAACCTTGTGCTCTTCAAGGCACTGCTTCCAAGACTTGTTTCCTTCTGTGTATGCACGGCACCAACGGTCGCGTTCTTCATCGATGGTGTTGTTTTCCCACAGCTTGCCGACTTTTCCACCCCAGAACACAGCATTGGCAGGGTTCAGCAATTGATTGCTATTGTAGCCGGGTTTGATCTCTTCTAATTTGTGCGCGATCATCGCGCAAATGTCATAGTCGTGCTTGGCTTCACCGATCGGCTCTACGACACGACTGAAGGCGTTCTTGAATGGGGCCATACCGGTAACGCTGAACTCCAAGTAATTGCGCTCAAACCAGGTCTGTGCGGGTAATACATAGTCAGCAAGTTCGGCCGTGGGAGTCATGACAAAATCGGTCACGACGTGTAATTGAATTTTCTCTTCATCTTTCAGCAGTCGCAACCAGCGTGCGGTTGATGGATCATGCATCAACCAGTTGGAGCTGATGGAGAACATGCCGTGCACCGGATAAGGGCGCCCGGTCTCAGCGGCGTCGAGAACACAACCGATGTCAGGGAAGTTCAGAGTGGCATCAGCGTTCTCAGGTTGCATCGGATGCCATTTTCCAATTTGTTCAAAGGCAAAACCGCAGCCAATCCGGTGTTCCCAATAACCAAGACGCTTGCGCTTCATCTCTGTTGGTAGGCCGTTGGCGTAGCTAATGTCAAACTCGCCGGGGAAGGCCTGAGCCGTGACCGGGTAGAACTGGGCGAAGCCAGTGCCTTGTGAGACATCGATACTTCCAGTCAGCATTTTTATAATCTGAGCTGCATTGAAATACTGGGAAGCATTTGTGGACATGTACTGGCCGCCTTCAAAGAAATCGACTGGCCGGATGGTGGCGATCAGCTCAGCGGCTCTCTCGAGCCGGTCCACAGGAGTCCAGGTCACCTCTGAGGTCTTCTCAAAGGTCCACTCGGCGCAGTTTTGAGCACATAGCTCAAGTGCTGGCGAACATTTAACGGTCTGACAACCGTTCCTGCCGACTTTGACCTCGTATGTTCCGCGCAATGCCGGATCCAAGCTGTCGGGCATAACTGCAGGTGAGTGCTCGGTTGAAGAGATGGTGTTACGGAAGTTCTCTTCACATTGCTCATAGTGAGCTTTACCGCTTTTTCCGCCTTGCCACTGAATCTCTTCTGCATCCCACCATTTCAGACTGTCACTCTTAGCATCCCAGAACATGTACCGTCGTGGGCTACCGCCTTTGACTACGTCGCTCTCCATGAGCAGAGAACCGGTATCTTCACGCACGAGGAATGGAGCATTGGTCCACTGTTTGACGAAATCACTTTCAAACTGGTTGGTTTCAATGAGGTGGCGGATGATGCACATACAGAACGCTAAGTCAGTCCCCGGTCGGATTGGTAGCCATTCCGTTGCCCGGGAAGGGAGGATTCCACCGACTGGGTCTAGTGCAATTATCGGATAGTCCGACGCGTCTTCACCCATTTTTTGAAGTGCGCCGAAAAGCGGGTGAGCATACTCGGAAGCATTGTTTATTGCGACGCGGAGTTTGGTGTCCGGTCCCGAGAAGTATGGCAGGTTAAGCATGTTGCCATAAGTTACAGCATGGTGCATCTGTGGCAGCAGACAGACCTGAATTGGTCCGTAGTAGTTGTTGGGAGTCCCAATGGTACGAGCCAACTTGTGGGCGATCCAGCCCATGTCCTGGCGGCCGGTGCGACCGGGGAACACGAAAGTTTCCGGTCCGTACTTTTCTGACATCTCGACGACTTTGTGTCCAATTTCATCAATCGCCTGTTCCCAGGAGACGCGCTCCCACTTACCCTCGCCACGCTTACCAACGCGTTTCATTGGGTACTTGACACGAGTAGGGCTGTTGAGTAGCTGTAGGCCGGCGACGGCGCGAAGGCATAGATTGCCCGTGCCACCTTCCTCAAAAGGAATCGCGTGGATGTCCTTGATCTCTCCGTCCTCAACATCGTAGGATGCCGGGCAATTCAAGTGACATGCTCGACAATGGGAGTAAATTGTTTCCTTTGCCATATCTTTCTTTCTCCTTTTCTTGGGTTACCACCCTCTCGGGTAGCGGCTTCTGTTTAAAGGTTGAAATCCATCGGCAACGTGGAGAAAAAGCCTGTTTGCCTCCGAATCAACCTTGAGTGAATCCTTAGAAAGCGTACTGCACGCGGAATCTGAAGTGCGTATGATCCTCTTCACCATCCAAAGTGGAAAGGTCGCTGCTATAGTTAGGAACATCCATAATAAGTCCCCCCCAGAAGTTAACGGACAGCCCTTCCAGAGCGCCCTGGAAAGCGTATTGCACCAGTAGGTCGATTTCATTGACGCCATCAAGGTAGGCTTCGTAGCCGTTATAAAAAACGTTTGAATCTTTGTCCTGCTTGATGGTGGCGTAGAGCAGGGTAGCGTCAAGTCCTTTGACCCCGACATTGCCGAAGTCATAGTTGGCGCTCAGGACAACACTCTCTAGTCCTGCAAAGAGCAAATCTAAACCCCACATATTGTTGTAGGTAATACCGTTAGGTGCATGACCGAAGGTGCTGACAAGCGAGTTGTCTTCGTCGATCTTTACGTAAGAGGCGGCAAGTTTGATTTTTTCGATTTCGGTTGAAATCTTAGCGCCGTACCAGTAGGTGTCGTCTTCACCCGCTTCATCGAAGCTGGTGGCACCATACTGGGCACCTAAAGTCACCGGGTGTGAGATGGGCAGATTGTATGTAGCCTGTAATAAGTATTGCTCCCATCCTTCTCTGTTCAGGGTTGGTTCAAGGAAATCATTAAAATACCCCGCTGCTCCATTGTTATATTCATCTTGCGAGGTCGTTGCATACTGACCAAGCAGGGTCAGGTTTTCGATACTGTTGTTGACGACAAAAAGAGAGTAAAGCGGATCGCTGAGATGTGTTTCCAGGTCAGCATTACGCAGGTTCCATTGCTTGATAAGGATTCCTTGAACCATGGTATCCGGGATCAATGTCGTTGTAATGACAGCTGCATCGAAGCTGTCTGACATCGGATAACAATATGAATCAGCATTACTGACCATTGGAGAGTGGATGATTTGACGACCAACCTTCAAATTTGACTTTTTAAAACCATAGTCCAGGTAGAGTTCAAGCAGTCGTGCGTCACTGATGCCCGCACGAGGATCATTCTCCTCACCGGGAGTAGACTCCTCAAACCCCTTAAAATCCTCCAGCGAGTGACTAGCCTGAAAGGCTGTTCCTAGGGTGAAACCGTAAAAACTGCCGGATTTGTAGTTGAAGCGGGTGGCGACTTGCGAGGTGCTTCTGCCACGGATGCCATTAAGGGCAGCACTGTCTGCGTCTTCCGCTTGGATTGTGAAAAAGGAAAGGGTTCCCGATAATGTCCCTGCCTTAAGGGCGTCTTGTAGCGTTTCGGCAAAGCTTGGTGTTGCCATTGTAGCGATTGCCAATAAGGTAACTATGGTTCTCATAAGCCTGTTCATTGGTTCTTCCTCCTTTAAGGTTAAGAAAATGACGAATAGATTGGTGAAAACATGATTGTCCGTACGTGCAGTGGCAGTTTTTCCCAACATGGTTGCTAAGTTAGTCGTTAAAGCGAAACCTAATGACGTTGTCTTTATCTTTTCTGTTGTTATATTTCGCAATCGAGATTGCTATAAGCATGCCAAGTTAAATTTCGCCTTTTAACGGATGAGAATGGGGGCAATTTTTATATTAGTGTGATATTTAGCAAGAATATGTTGTGAAATTTCATGTGTTATGTTATTTCACAATAACTTGTGTTGAAATATTTTAGAGAGGTGTGTCGATGGAGCAATCGTACGATAAAGATGTTTTTTTTAAGGAGATAACTCTTAGGATTTGCAGCAGTCTCTCAAGTCAAACCGCATTGTTAAGAGTCTACAATTTTTTGCAAGATTGGATGAAGTTGAATGAAATGTATTTTGTGATGCTTGACCCTGAACTTCGGTCTCTTCGCACAATTGCTCATATCCTTGAAGGTGAAATTTTTCCAAATGCATCTCCTATACTTCTTTCAGAAGAACTCTGGAACTGGGTTAGAGGTAGCTCTGAGCCAATTATTATGAATCCGGACCGTTATCCTGTCGTCAATACCCTTGGGCCACTCGTTGGCCTTAACCCTGAAAAGATGACCGACTTAATTATTCCGTTGAGAATTGATGGAGACAGAGTGGGGCATCTGGCCTTACGTTCTTATGTTCCGAACAGTTACACAGAGGAACACCTCAATCTGCTTTCGTCTGTTACACAACCTTTTGCATTGGCCTTAGGTAATGCATTAGCTCATGAGGAGGCTTTGAGGCTCAAAGATCTTATTCAAGATGAAAAAGAATTTTTGCAACAAGAGATGACTAACGAAAAACGTGAAGCGACGTCTGAATTTATTAAGGAAAACGTAGGGCTAAGAGAAATAAATAAACAAATTCAACAAGTGGCTCCATTTGCAAATACCATTCTTATCCTAGGTGAAACAGGAACGGGGAAGGAGGTGATAGCTAATGCTATTCATTACAGTTCCCCAAGAAAAAATGGGCCATATATTAAGGTGAATTGTGGGGCCATTCCAGACGAATTGATAGATAATGAATTATTCGGCCATGAAAAGGGTGCCTTTACGGGTGCGACGCAAGCTCAACGTGGGCGATTTGAACGAGCGTCAGGGGGGACAATTTTTTTGGATGAAATTGGAGATCTTCCCCTTCATGCTCAGGCTCGATTACTTAGGGTGCTTCAAAATCATGAGGTCGTGCGGGTGGGAGGAGGCTCACCAATAAAAATCGATATCAGGGTCATAGCTGCAACCCATCGAGACCTCGATAAAATGGTTGAAGAAAATCTCTTTCGCAGCGATCTTTTGTTCCGCTTGAATGTTTTTCCTATTCTCATTCCACCGCTGCGTCAACGCAAAGAAGATATCCCCGAGATGGTTAAATATTTAGTTGCTAGGAAACAGAAAGAACTCGGGATAACAACCGTACCAGTGGTTGAACCAGAGGCGCTGGAAAAGCTTAAGGACTATTCTTGGCCGGGTAATTGTCGCGAGCTTGAAAATGTCATTGAAAGTGAACTGATCAGGAATCGGGGAGAAAGCTGTATGACATTCGATGCACTTAATTGTTACAAGCAGCTCGGTCAGGCAACCTGTGAAATTTCCACACCCATATCTCCACGAAGTCACAAGCTTGATGACATTATTTCTGCTCACATACAAGAAGTCTTAGAACGAACAAAAGGGCAGGTCCATGGGGAAGGTGGGGCAGCTGAAATTCTTGGAATAAATCCAAGTACACTCAGATCACGTATACATAAACTTGGTATCCGTTATAAAAAGGTATGAGTTAGCTATTGCCGGGCGGTCGATCAAATCGGATATTTCTTTTGACGTTGCCAGGCTGCCATTTTAATCGCACGGATCACCATCTGTCGATCATGTCGGTGGTGCATTGATCAACCAACAACGACCTTACTGAATGGATCGGTCACAACACACAAGTACCGCTTGCCTTCACCTGTCTTCATTTCTGTGATGTCTGTCACCCATTTTGCTTCTGGCTTCAACGCTATAAAATCACGCTGTAAATGATTTTGAACATCGGCAGGTATTAAAGCTGGAGAATATCGATGCCCTCGCTTCTTCTTTCGCTGCCACCCATGAGTCCCTTGAAGAGACTTTCAGACAACGACACATCAGCCGGACAGGAAACTCATTGCGACAACGTTGAACCACCGGGGACTTCAGGACGATTCTCTGGCAAAGAACGTCGCCGCTTCGCGTAAAACATCCCGCTCTTTTTTCACCCGGATCAGCTTGCGTTTAAGGGCGGCAACTTCTTCGGCTCTGGGGGTGCCTGATCCGCCGAAAGCATGACAGCCTTCGGCCTCAGCCCGCGTTTCCAGCGTGAAAGCAATTCGGCATTTACTCCAAGCTCTCTAGCCACTTGAGAGCAACTCGCACCAGGCAGGAAGATAAGCTTGTGACCCCCCTTTTTTTAATTCAGGGCTGAATTTTCTTCACTCCGGCATAGACCCTCCCTTAAACCACTATAGGCTTTTTGAAGCGTGCGTAAATTCAAGGTAGAACCCTTGGAACCCCTCTTTTTAAATCTAGATGAGTCTTACGTGTTCTGATGTTAAGCAGCACACGAAGTTGTGAAATACAACAATACGTGAGATGACAAAACCCATGTTGTGAAATATCGTATTCTGAAGAATTTTCCATGGCTTTTTTACCCGTAAAAAGCTGAAATTTAACTTGGCATGTTTTTGGCAGACTCGATTGGTGAAATATAGCGACAGTATACACAAAAGACAACTGGCGCTTATGGATCAATTACCTGAACTCATTTAAAGGAGAGGAAACATGTGTTTTAGACCACCATCAGCTGCGAAAGTGGAAGAGCCGTGTCCCGAGTGCGGCAAAAAAATGGATATGATGAAACCATGCCCGCATTGCGGTTATGTTCCAGAAGTGGAATGTCCCCGTTGTAAGGCAAAAAACAAGATCACTGATACCAAATGTGCCAGCTGCGGCTACACCGCTCCCAAGATGCCACCACCACCAGGCGGAGGCTCACGTCCCGGAGTTCCAAGACCACCTGCGCGGCCGAAGCCCAAGGTTTAGTTATGGTTCATTCCTGTCGGTCAGTGGATTGAGAATCCATTCAAATTTTTTATAAGTCTCTGACTCTGATCGGCAGGACTTAGACCTGGATCGAACGGTAAGGAAAACATTGATGAGTCACAAATTGATATTCCTGGGTACTTCTGCAGCAAACGGCGTGCCGGCATTTTACTGTGACTGTGCCGCCTGCCGGGAGGCAAAGGCAAACCCAGCTTTAAGCCGCAGTCGCAGCAGTATTTTGATTTCTGGCCAGCAGAATATCCTGATCGATGTCTCGCCTGATCTGCGTCAACAACTGCTCCGGGAAGGAATCAGCCATATTGACAACCTGATTCTGACTCATACGCACTTTGATCATATCGGTGGATTGGCTGAGATGGAATATTTTATCAGGCTTAACAGTAAACAAGCCTTGTGTTCCCTGATGAGCAAGGAAAGCAAAAAGTATATCGATTTGAACTACGGATTCATGAGTGACTGCCTGGCCATTGTGCCATTTCCAGTGGGTTCGACAACCACCCTCGATGGATTGACCTACACCTCTCTCAAGGCGCATCACGCTCCTGGGACCCTTGGTGTCATGATCGAATCACCATCGCATAAGAAAGTGGCTTATTTGCCTGATACTGGCGAATTGGATGAGGACGTTAAAGAAATACTTGTAGGTGTTGAGACGCTGATTCTGGATGCAACTTTCTGGAAAAAGAACCGGATGCCCGACGATCACAATAGCGTTGAGAGTGCGATTCAGGCAGGGGTTGAGCTTCAGGCCAATCAGATTTATTTGACCCATCTTGCCATGCACTATGACGAACCGGTCACAGATCGGGAGCTGAACGATTATTTAAAACAATATGGAGATCATATTCACCTGGCCTACGACGGTTTACGAATAGACTTCTAAAGTATGGAGATACGCAATTATGGGTGAAGGAAGCAAGGTTTCGTTGCTGGAAGGCGCGGAAATCAAGAAATCGGCATGTTATTTTTGCCATAACAACTGCGGTTTGAATGCCTACGTTAAAAATGGAAAGGTCGTCAAGGTTGAAGGAGACGATAACTATCCGATCAATAACGGTGGGTTATGTAGTCGCGGGAACATGAACTTTAAGTTTCACGATCATCCGGACCGGATCAACTATCCGCTCAAGCGGGTAGGCAAACGTGGCGATGGCAATTACGAGCGTATTACCTGGGATCAGGCGCTCGATGAGATCGCTGGTAAGTTGACTCGTATAAAAAGTGAATTTGGTGCCGAAGCGCTTGCGACTGCTGGTGGTACCTTGCGGACCGATGATTGGGCACGGCGGCGTTTTATGAACCTCTATGGTAGCCCGAATGGCTTCCATAATGCTCACCTGTGCTGGATTCCGACCTTTATGATCGAAACCGCCATTTACGGCTGGTGTCCTTTTGAGCCAGACTTGGCTAACAGTCGCTGTGCTGTTATGTGGGGTCATAACCCTGGTGCTTCGGCCATGCCTGAGATGCGTCATTTCTCTGATTTCCAAAAGAAGGGAATGAAGTTGATCGTGGTCGATCCGCGCTACACCGAAACCGCTTCCAAGGCTGATATCTGGCTGCCGTTGCGCCCCGGATCTGACATTGCTCTGGCTCTGGCTTGGCTCAATGTCATTATTTGGGAAGGGTTGTACAACCAGGAATTTCTTGATAACTGCTGCACCGGTTTTGATGAGTTGGCTCAGCATGTAGCCGAGTACACCCCGGAATGGGCCGCATCGAAGACCTGGCTCGATCCAGAACAGATTCGTGAGAGTGCACGGATGTATGCCACCAATACTCCTGGCAATATTGTCTGGGGGGTAGCCCTTGACCAATCAGGAAAGTCGGGAGGTGTTGCGACTCATGCTCGGGCTCTGCTGCGCGCTGTGACTGGCAACATTGATGCTCCTGGCAGCGACTTGATGGGGGGGCCGGCACAAGATTTTATCACTGACGAAGAGATGGAAGCTAATGATCTGCTTCCCGAAGAACAGAAACTCAAGCAGCTAGGCGCCGATAAGTTTCCTTTGCTTACCTGGCCGGGGTACGGCAAGATTGCAGCAATTACCAAGCAAGTCTGGGGTAAGGCACCAACTGCTGAATGGATGTGTGAAGCTCACCCACCGACTGTCTGGGAAGCAATAACCACAGGCAAACCTTATCCGGTCAAAGGACTGATTTCTCTGGCGACCAACCCGCTAAATTCATATGGAGACTCAAAGAAGGTGCTCGCAGCTCTGCGCGCAGTTGATTTTCACGTCTCAGTGGAATACTGGATGACGCCGAGCGCAGGTTTGGCTGACTATATTTTGCCTGCTGCCAGTGCACTGGAGCGTCCAATCATCACCAGTACCTATGGATGTGCCGACTTTCTGCTCGCTTCTCAACGTGCGGTTCAGCCGATGTATGAGCGTCACGACGACTTCACTTTCTGGCGCGAACTCAGCCTTCGTATGGGGCATGGGAAAGAGAACTGGCCTTGGAAAAATCTCGAAGAAGCTAACTTTTACCGCATACAAAGTCTCGGTTACGAAGTGAATAGTTACGATGAGTTTGTCGAGAAGCAACGCTTCCACTTCCCCGAACGAGAATACTACAAGTACGGCTCGGTGGGTTTCGCCACCCCGTCAGGGAAGATAGAACTGGCTTCCAGTACTCTGGCTGATCTGGGGTTTTCTGCTATGCCGACATATCAAACCCCGGTCGAGAATGAAGATGACGATCCTGAATTGGCCAAGGAATTTCCGCTGGTGTTGACTACCGGTGGTGGTGTCATGCCATTTCACCATTCAGAGTTCTTCAATATTAAAGAGCTGCGCTTCTTACGGCCTGAACCGCACATGTTAATCAACAATGAAACTGCTGCTGAACTTGGTATCGAGAAGGAAGACTGGGTCTGGATCGAAACCAAGCGCGGACGGATTAAACAGAAAGCCGATGTTTCTCCAGCGATCCATCCACGCGTTATTTTCACTGAACGTGGTTGGTGGTATCCAGAGCGAGGAGCGAAAGATCCCGATCTGGGTGGTGTGCTTGAATCGAACTGTAATGTGCTGACCAGTACCGAAGACAAGGACTGCGATCAATATGGTGGTAGTTGGGCCAACCGCGGCTTGCTGTGCAAGGTCTATAAGGTGACGGAAGCCAATACTAAAGGAGGTCTCTAAGATGGCACGTTATGCAATGGTAATGGATACGCGACGTTGTATAGGCTGCCAGTCTTGTACTGTGGCCTGCAAAATCAATAACGAACTGCCTCTCGATATTATCTACAACCCTGTCTTTACCGACGGGCCCAAAGGCAGCTTCCCTCATGTTCAGCGCACCGACATCCCAATGATGTGCATGCACTGTGAAGATCCACCTTGCGTCCACGCTTGCCCGACCGGCGCATCAATTCAACGCGAAGACGGCATTGTCTGGGTAGATGATAGCAAATGTGTTGGCTGTAAAGCCTGCGTTATGGCCTGCCCTTATGGCGCCCGTCATCCCAACGAGGTAACGGGAACGGTCATGAAGTGCGACTTCTGTAAAGATCGTGTCGCCGAAGGGGAACGGCCTTGGTGTGTTAAGACCTGTCACCAAGGAGCGCGTATTTTTGGTGATCTGGATGATGTCAACAGTGAAGTGTTCAAGTTAGTTAACGGGGAGAGAACTGTCCGTTTACTGGACGAGTTGGGTACCGGACCTTGTGTCTACTACATCATGGATTAAAGGAGTCTTAAGGTGAAACATAAAGAAGTAGAATGGGGATGGATGCTCGCAGTCGATTTTTTCTTTGCCGGGATGGGCGGCGGCATGTTGTTTGTTGCTGGGCTGCTGTACTTGATCAATGGTGCTGACTCCATCAGCACTCTTGGAACATTCGTTGGGATTGTCTTTATTGGCGTTGGTTCCGCTTTTTTGTCGTTGGAATTGGGACGTCCGTTTCAGGCTTGGCGAGTGTTTATGAACCCCAAGGCGCTTTTGACTTGGGGGGCCTGGAACATGGTTTTTGTTATGGGGGCAGCTTTTATCTATGTTGCTCTCGACTTCACCGGCATCGCCATGCCTGGGTTGCAGACTGCTTGCGCAGTGGTGATGTTGATCTGCGGTCTGTTTGTGGCTACATATCCAGGCGTCCTGCTTGGGTTGCATGCAGCGCGGCCGTTCTGGACCGGACCTGGGATTGTTGTGATCTTTTTAACTTCATCGTTGCTAACCGGTTTGGCGGCACACGATATGGCAAATTATTTGCAATTGGAAAACTCGAATCTGAAGAACACAATCCTCGGTTTGATCTTCTTCCAACTGTTGGTCTGGGCACTGTATCTCTACGTTAAAATCTCCGGTAATACTTCCAGGGAGTCAGAAGCTGCCAAAGCACTTTTGACCGGACCACTGTCAGGTAAATTTGTTTTAGCTTTTCTGGTGCTGGGCAACATCGTTCCAATCGGTCTCTACATGATGACGGCCGCATCAGTTGTGACTGCCTCCATAGCAGCGCTCTGCATTCTCGCTGGCAGTTATTCTATGCGCTTTGTTGTTGTCAAAATGGGTGAAAAACGAACGTTGATAATAGGTGAAAAAGATTTCATGGCGCGACTGCCTAAGGGTGATGAACTGTTTCTTGATGTTTTGAAATAGGAATTGAGGGCATTGTGAACGAAGCGTCTGCACGTAGAAAAATTGAACAATTCGCTGATGCATGCAATGGTTGCGGTGCATGCCGCCACAATTGTTTCATGCTTGGTGAAGCCTCCATGCATATTGGAGAGATCGCCCGGCAGGTCTTAGGTGATCACCCGTTGCAAGAGGTTTTGGATCTCGTGTATCGCTGTTCCCTGTGCGGACTTTGTAGTCATAAATGCCCTCTGAATCTCAACCCATCGCTGGTCATGGAACAAATCCGGGAATACCTGACTTATCAACCGGAACAGCAGAAGAACCTAGCTGCATCAGTGGCGATGCAAGTTGATCGTGAGTGGAACTATTTCACTCTCTACCGCGATACCTATGCCATTTCCTATGATGATTTGTTCCGTGACCATTGCGACACCCTTTTTATCCCCGGATGCTCCTTGTCCAGTTTTTCTCCTGAATTGGTGCGCAAGTCTTTTCAGTGGCTTGAAGATCAGGGGTTGAAAATCGGTTTTTCAGACATTTGTTGTAGTAAACCGTTAAGCAGTCTTGGTCTTAGCACGCGTGCCGAACAGATGATGAGGGCGCTGTCATCCCAACTTGAAGCTGACGGAATCAAACGGATCGTCACGGCCTGCCCGAATTGTCATCGAACATTTAGTGATTTTTTTAGCTCTGTTGAAGTGGTTTCGATCTTTAGCTTGCTTGAGAAAGCTGGTGTTCAGGTTTCGGTTCCGAGTTTGGTGTCGGTTCACGATTCATGCCCTGATCGTAACAATCAGGCAGCACAGAAAACCCTTCGTTCTTTATTGCAGGGGCCCATGGTGGAGATGGAACATCATGGCGCGCAGACGCTGTGTTGCGGTTCCGGTGGAATTGTCTCTCTGGTCGATCCAAAAATGTGTGAACGTCGCGCTTCAATTAGGATGGGAGAACTGCATGCGAGCGGAGCTGAACTCTGTGTCACGACCTGCTTGGCATGTGGCCATCGCCTCAATCGTTCGGGCGAACAGAATCGTGCCGTTCATTTGTTGGAACTGGTTTTTAATGAAGCAGTCAACTACGACGATATCACGTTCCGCTCACGGCAAATGTGGGAAGGCGAATGGGGTGCATATAATATGCAACGTTTGAATGGTGTTCAATCGGCCAAGGTTGCGGATCAAAAAGACGTGGAGAAACGATGATGACACATCCGGAACACACCAGCATTATTGGCCGTACTTTAAGTCTTTGTAGTTTCTGTATGAAACAGATCGAAGCACAAATCATAGTTAATGATAACGCCGTTTATATGCGTAAAAACTGTGCTGAACACGGGAGTCAAATGATCTACCTGTGGCCAGATGCCGATCATTATCGATGGATGCGAGATTTTCGCTTGAATCATAAAGAAATGGCTGTTCACACCCTTGCTGACAGCGCTTGCCCGCATAACTGTGGTCCCTGTGATCGACACATGGGCAGTGCAACTCTGATTGAACTGGAAGTAACCCAACGCTGCAACATGCGCTGTCCGGTCTGCTTTATGTCGGCAGAAAATATTGGTGAAGATCCCACCCTCGATGAGCTGTCAGCTATCTTCCATAAAATATTTGCCCGTTCGGGGGGCTCTACCAGTATCCAAATTACCGGAGGAGAGCCGACAGTGCGCCATGACTTGGCTGAAATTGTCAGGCTCGGACGCAGAATTGGTTTTAAATCGATTGAGGTTAACACCAACGGATTGGTTATATCGCGTAATCCTGAGTTGCTGAAAGATCTTAAAGATGCGGGAGTTAGCGGTATCTATATGCAGTTTGACGGTCTTGACGACAGGATTTATCAAGCGACGCGTGGTCAGAATATACATGCTGACAAATTGCAGGCAATCGCTAACTGTCGTGCTGTCGGTCTGCCTGTCGTGTTAGCGATGACTATCATTGAAGGAGTCAACGATGACCAGATTGGCAAGGTTGTTGATTTTGCTCTCAATAATATTGATGTGGTTACGGGAGTGGCTCTGCAACCGGCATTTAGTTCGGGCCGTTTCGACGTGGAAACCCCGCGTGGCTTAACCATGGGAGACGTCATCTTCAAGCTGAATGATCAGACAGACGGTTTGATTGGAATCCATGACATGTGGCCGCTTGGCTGTTCACACCCCTTGTGTTCATGTGGAACTCAGCTGATCTGGGACCGAAATCATTTTGTTCCCGCGACCAAGCTTATCAGTCGGGATGAATATGAACAATCTTTTGATCCGAGCAGCCCGCAAGGGTCGATCTTTGCCGATATCCTGGCTAAAAGAAATGAAACATACGCTGCAGGCTTGTCGCTTATCATTATGAGTTACATGGATGCTAATACGATCGATTTAGGTCGGCTTAAAGAGTGCAGTATGGTTGTCGCTACAGATGAAGGTCGCTTGATACCATTTTGCGCTTATCAGTTGAGTAACAGAGCTGGTGAAAGACTTTATCAGCCTTGGATTTTTAAGGAAAAACAATTCGCAGCGAAGTGTTGAAAAGAGGCAGTGTTTTTAGAAAAGGCACAAAAGAATTTTTGCAACCGAGTGAAGAAAACGTCGCTGTCAGGTTTTGAAAATACAAACAATTAAAATTGTTAAATTAAGTGACATGCTCTATGCCCATAGATGGTCAAAAATAATGCATGTTTAGCGATATGCGAAATTTGCATGTTGGGTAATGAAGCATCAGAAAGTGTGTAAGGTGGAAGCATGAACGGCTTCGAAAAACAACAATGGGTAAAAACAAACTGTCGTTTATGTGGTTACCTGTGCGGATTGCTCGCACAAGTAGCCAACGGACGGGTTGTTGCCATTAAGCCCGATCCCAGCCGCTATCCCTATAATGAGAAAATAGTTCTTTCCTGCCAACGTTGTGCGCATAACATGGAGCTGTTAGATCATCCTCAGCGTATGAACTATCCGTTGAAAAGGGTGGGTGAGCGCGGCTCTGGAGAATGGGAACGGGTCTCCTGGGGTGATGCGTTGGACGATATAGCAGCACGCTTGACCAAGTTAAAGGAAGATTTTGGTGCTGAGACTTTAGCGACCAGCATCGGCGGACCTCATTCCGTATACTGGCCGCTGCATCGTTTTCTCAACTTGTTCGGTAGCCCCAATAATTTAGGGATTGGCCAGATCTGCTGGAATCCAGCGATCTGGATCAACAGCTTAACTTTCGGTTGGCCGCTGGAAAATGAGTTGGATCCTGAGTCCACTCAATGTGCCATTGTTTGGGGAATGAACCCGGCAGAATCAGACAACTCCTTGTTCTGGACGACCATCCTTAATTTCGTGCGCAGCGGCGGAAAGCTGATTGTTGTCGATCCGCGCAAAACCCGAACCGCAGAAAAATCCCATTTCTGGTTGGCATTAAAGCCTTGCACTGATGCTGTTTTGGCTCTTGGTCTGATCCACGTGATTATCGCTGAAGATTGGGTCGATCATGATTTTGTCGAACGCTGGTGCTCAGGCTACGCAGAACTAGCTGAACAGGCTAAAGCATATCCACCTGATTATGTCGCTGAAATCACCGGCCTGGACGTCGAACAGATCCGCTTAACTGCGCAACTGTACGCCACTGGGAAGGCGTCTTCCATCCTCTCAGGGCGAGGGATAGACCAGATCGGAGAGAACAGTATCGCCACCCACCGGGCTATTGCATGTTTGCGTGCGCTGACTGGAAATATTGGTCTGTCAGGAGCTTCTCACTTGGCGGAAATGCCTAATTTTATTGCCGAAGCTGATCTTGAGATGAACGAAGCGCTGCCGGCGCAACAATGGCAGAAGAAATTGGGTAGCAAGAATCTGTTACTCCAGACCGATGCCGGGTTTGAGTTGTTGAAGCGGGAAACACTGAAACAGGGAAGGAAACTGCCGAAGAATTACATGACTTCAGTCCACCCCGACTTACTCTGGAATGCCATAATTACCAATCGACCGTATCCGGTAAAGGCAATGGTGGTGATGGGGAGTAACCCCTTAAGCACTCAGGCGGATTCCGTTAAGGTGGAATCAGCACTGCGCAGCCTTGATCTGCTGGTTGTTCTAGAGCTTTACCAGAGTCCTACGTCGTTGTTGGCTGATTATATATTGCCGATTGCCGGCGGTCTTGAAAAATCAGTACAACAAACCAACGCAGGAACAGCAAATATTGTTTACGGCGGGCAAGGGGCTGTCGCACCTTATTATGAACGCCGAACCGATTACGACTTCTGGCGCGGTCTCGCTGTTCGCTTGGGGCAGGAGGAATTCTGGCCATGGGAGACCTTTGACGAAGCTCTGGACTACACCTTGGAGCCTTTGCAGACCAGCTGGCATGACTTAAGTGAGACAGGTATTTATTGTTCGCAAACGGCCAGCCGGCGATTTGACGAAACGGATTCTGAATCTGGTAAAGCCGTCGGTTTTGCGACTCCAAGTGGCAAAATTGAGCTCTATTCGCAATTGCTCGATCGGATCGGCTATGACCCGTTACCTTGCCCCAGAGAGTTGCCGAAGAAGGACCTTGAATATCCACTTATTCTGATCAGTGGAGCCCGCTTTCAACCTTACTATGCCTCATCTTATCGCCATGTCGAGAGTATGCGTCGCAAGCATCCATATCCATTGCTGGAAGTAAGTCCGGAAACGGCTGGAGAACTCGGCTTGACTGAAGGGGAAGTCATTTGGCTTGAAACTTCACGCGGTCGAGCTTTGTTCAAATTACATCTGACGGCGATGTGCTCGGGCATTGTGAGCGCTGAATACGGCTGGTGGTACCCTGAATTGGTTGAAATTTCTTTTGCACAAAGCTACCGGTTGTCCAATATCAATGCCTTAATCGGTGCCGATTTTACCGACTGCGAGAAGTTATTAGGCCAGTGGCAGTTTAACGGCTTGCCTTGTCGTTTGTCTCCGGCAAATGAAGAAGAAACTCTGCTTTTAAGACAATGTTGTCATCCCTAACATCTACTAACGACTCATGATTACCACCTTAAGGAGATTGTTTTATGAATGAAAAAAAACACGCTTTATTGATCTTTTCAAAAGCTCCAATTCCAGGACTGACCAAAACACGACTGACTATTGCGCGAGGTGGAATTCTGTCAGAAGAGCAGGCAGCCGAGTTCTATCAGGCATCGCTACTGGATGTCCTCAACCTGTCTTTTTATGCCTTAAATGTCCTCAATAAAAAATCAGGATCAGGTGAGGGAGCAGGCCTTGATCGCTACGAGCTTGTTATTTCGAACTCTCCGGCTTCCGAGCAACCTGTCCTTGAGAGGGTCATTGAAGAGAACGGTCCGTGGCCCGGTCCAATCCACTTTATCAATGATCGCGGCCAGAACTTTGATCAACATTTTGACGACGCATTCAACCAATTATTCGCTCTTGGTTATCACAATGTTGTTGCGATTGGTGGAGATATGCCAACTATGCCAACATCCCATCTGGTTAAAGCGTTCGAGTGGCTAGAACATTTTGACAAAACCTCTCCCGTAGGTGGTTTTGTTCAGGCTCCTTGCCAGGCTTGCGGGGTGTCTCTGGTCGGTTATAGCCATCACACACCAATGGATTCGGAAGGTGTTTATTACAGTCTTGATGGTGTTCCTGCCCTCGATGCCTACACGATGAAGTCGATTGAACGGGATGTTCCTATCGCTTTACTGGACGCAGTTGCTGATATCGACGATGTCGAGGATCTAGCCCACTCAATTTCAATCATTAGGACTATGGCGGTTTGTCATGACAATCAGCCGGAATTGGTTGTCCCCGATCGTGTAATCGATTTTGTCCGTGACCACGGGATCGCTATCACCACTCCGCCCAACGATCTTCATGACCCAAGGGAGAGAATCGATGCCTGAAGTTCAAATTGATCAGAGTCGTTGTATCGGTTGCGGTTATTGTGTCGATTTCTGCCCGGTCGAGGTGTTCGATCTTGTTCCCGATGATCGTTCTGCCGGGGCCAAGAAGGCGCAGGCGACCCGGGAAGAGGCCTGTTGGGCCTGCGATACTTGTGTCGGTCAATGCCCGACCAATGCCATCCGTATTGTCGAATCAGCGGAGGAGACCCAGAGTCGGGATCGCGATGAACCCTGTGCGCCACCTCTACCGCTAGAAGAACATGAATTGTACACCGAATGGCATCGGGTGCTGATGGATATTCTGCGGCTACGCTGGAACCCGGTTGCGATCAGCTTAATTCCCAAGGGGCAGCCACTCCCCGATGTTGCCCAACCACGGGTCAAGCTGCGTCACTGTCAAGCTCTGATGAGTGCACGACGGGGCAAATCAATTTTAATGCCGGCACAGTGTCATGCTTGCCCCGATGGGACCCATATTCTTGGTTTGACTGAGATTCCTCCCAAACTTGCAAGCGGTGAGATTTACCTGCAGTTCAAGAAACTGGCGACAATAGACGCTGCCAAACAGATGGTTGCTGAACGTCCTCGTTTGCCGAACCGCTCCATTCGGGCAACTTTGGTGTCTCCACTTCAGGAGGCACAACGGACGCCGGATGTGATTGCCGTGATCGCGCAGCCAGAGCAATTGATGTGGTTGTGCATGTCTTCGTCCTTTTACTCAGGTAAGCGCTTCAATTTTCAGGTTTCCGGCTATAACGCCCAATGTGTTGAGACCACCCTGATTCCTTATACCACGGGAAAGTTCAACATCTCACTTGGTTGTTACGGTTGTCGTGCCAGTTCTGATATCGGCGATGATCTGATGTTCATGGGGATCCCGAAAGCACAAATGCCTGAGTTGATCATGGGGCTTAAGCAATTAGGAAAAAAAGCCATTCATGATTCGCGTAACAAAGTGTATCTGCCCCCTAACTTGTAAACGAGAAACAATTATGAGTTGCCCTGACAAAAAAATGAAAACTGTAGTGGGTCGCGATGTGTCGGCTTTGTTGAATCCCCGTTTGGCGATTTTGGTGACCTGCTGCGGGCTTTCAGGGAAGAGGAATCTATTGACTGTTGCTTGGCATACACCGCTGTCGCATGAACCGCCATGCCTTGGAATTGCCATTTCTCCGAAGCGATATTCTCACCAAATGATTGTCGAATCGGGTGAATTTGTCGTTAACATTCTCGGGCAATCCATGCAAAGCAAAGTGAAGTTCTGCGGTCATTATAGTGGAGTGGATACGGAGAAGTTTGATTGTTTAAAACTGAAAACCGAGCAAGCCAAAATTGTCAGTCCACCCGTTCTCACTGAAGCACTCGGGTATTTGGAATGTGTCTTGATTGACAAGAAAAGCATCGGTGATCACACCCTGTTTGTCGGCCAAGTTGTTCATGCTCAGGTGAATCAAGATTCTTTCTCGAATGCCTGGGAGGGATCTGTGTTCGGTGATTCACCCCTTTTGTGCCTGCAACGACAAAGGTATGGGGTTTGTGTGGAGTAATCTATGAGAGCTGAAATGACAATAAAGAGGGCAGCGTCTGGAGTAGATTTCAGCCGCAGAATAGCGCAAAACCAAAAAGATTCGATGCCTGTTCGTCAGGCCAATCCAGACGATGCCAGAGGGATTGAAGCCCTGATGGAAGAGTACGATATGGTCGGCTCTTTTGACTATCAACAGTGTCTGGTGATTGATGCTGGAGCGGCCGGCCTGGCAGGTTTTGCCCGGATGGATTGCGTCGGCAACAGGTTTTACATCCGTCCGATTATTATTTCCACACGATTTCAAAGGCAAGGACTCGGGAAACTCCTAGTGGAATATTTGCTCTCAATTTTTGACGATATTACGGTCATTGCCCGGGGTAGCGCCGAGGGGTTTTATCGTGCTCTCGGATTTTCACCCATAGGCTGGGAGCAGATTGATGAGGACTTTTGCCGCGAGTGCCAATTTTGCCCGGATTTGACCGATTGTATTCCTGTTCCCATGCGCATCATTCAACCTACTAGAGGAAGGTCTTTGGTATGAAAACCTATTTGTATGACAGTTGCCACCGGAAAATTAATTATCTGCGCCTGTCGGTTACGGATCGTTGCAATTTCCGTTGCCAATACTGTATGCCGGCAGGCGGAATTGTGAAGCGGGCTCACAGCGAAGTCTTGAGTTTTGAAGAGTTGCTTCAACTGGCAAAAACCGCTGTTTCACTTGGTGTCGAAAAAATCCGCGTGACTGGGGGAGAGCCTTTATTACGCAAAGGGATTCTTGATTTTCTGGCAGAGATTAAGAGCATCCCCGGTCTGAAATATCTTGCCGTGACAACAAATGGGCACAACCTCTTGCAAACTGCGCCGCGACTACAGCAGATCGGACTCACCAGTTTAAATGTCAGTGTCGATAGCCTTGATCCTGATACCTTTGCGACCGTTACCAGGACCGGGGAGCTCAAACCGGTGCTGGATGGCATCCGTTACGCTCATGCACTCGGAATTCCGATCAAGTTAAACGTCGTGGTAATGCGTGGTATCAACGATCATGAAATTGTCAATTTTGCCACTTTGGCCAACGACTACAACTGGAGTGTTCGTTTTATTGAGCTCATGCCGAGTTCACCCTGTAATGCCAATCTTAAAGGAGTCAGTGCCGACGAGATCTATCAAACCATCAGCAAGCAATATTTGCTCGAAAAATTAAACAACAACGAGCTTTCAGGTCCCTCTCAGGATTACAAGTTAGTCGGCGGAAAGGGGCGGATCGGAGTTATCTCGGCAATGTCATGTCCCTTCTGTAGCTCTTGTAATCGAATTCGTATCACGTCAACGGGTGGGATGAAGAATTGCCTCTTCAATGAAGAAGAAACGGATTTAAAGCCTTACCTTGCTGCGGGAGACCTCTATGGATTGAAGCAGGCCATGATCGAAAACGTCCTACTTAAACCGGAGAAGCACCATATTCACTGGGGGGATTCGGTAAATCCTTCGTTACAAATGGTCAGTGTCGGTGGCTGAAGTCAGGAGAAAATATATGGATATTTCAAAAACGATTGCAGACCTCAAACAAGATCCAAAATTTGTCGAAAATGTTGGCATGGTGCTGGTTCACAACGGGGTTGTCAGAGGCCGATCACGTGCTGACCATTCTGCCGTAAAGCAAATTGAAATCCACGTTGATTATGACAAATCAGAACAGATCAGACAAGAAATTGAGCAGTTGCCGGGAATCTACAAAATTGTCGTGGAGGCCCATGAAGGAATCTTAAATCCGGGAGACGATCTGCTGTTTCTTGTGGTTGCAGGGGATATCCGCGAAAATGTCAAGCCGGCTCTGGCATTGCTGCTCGACCGGATCAAGACTGAAACTGTGACAAAAAAAGAGATCTATAGTGAGGAATAATTATGAATTTCAATCATTTTGATGATGATGGTCAAGCGATCATGGTCGATGTCAGTAATAAGAAAAAAACCATGCGTACCGCTATTGCCAGTTCAGTAGTGTTGATGAAGCGGGAAACGTTACGAGCCATTATGGAAGGGGATATGCGTAAAGGAGATGTGCTTGGAGTTGCCCGATTGGCAGGAATTTCAGCCTGTAAAAAGACCCCGGATTTGATTCCGTTGTCGCATCCGTTGGCAATCCATCACGCTGCTATTGATTTTGAGTGTGACCTTGAAACGGGTGTTGTAAAGGTTCGGGCAACGGTACGTGCTTTTGAACGAACTGGGATGGAAATGGAAGCAATGGTTGCCGCTTCTCTGGCAGCCTTGACGATTTACGATATGTGTAAAGGCGTTGAAAAGGGGATTGAAATCAACAATGTTACGCTTGAGTACAAAGAGGGTGGCAAGAGTGGAATTTACAAGAAGTCGGCCTGAATAAAATAGAGGGCGAATAAAAAGATGCGGGAATCAGTACCGATAAATTTCCCCGGAGCCCCTAACGCTATTGCAAAGATGGTTCCGCGAAAAAATATTGTGCGAAACCTGAGCAATGATGAGGAGGTCGATCACTTGAAAGCGCTCGGAGAGTTACTTGTCTCATTAGCAACAAGCGCCGGGGCTTATGCTTCTGCATTTTGTTCTAGACGAAGTATTTTGACTGAAGATTTAGGCTGACAGATGGTTTTTGACGAGAAGTCCGACGAACCCAAGCTTGAGAAGATGAAGTTAAAATTGTCGCGTCTCCCTGATTTTCTCGATAAATACAGTTCAAAGGTCATCCCGACGGTCGATTTTTATGCAGTGAAGGAACACAATATCAATCCGCCAAAATTCGAAATTGTTATCGAATAGGTGACGGATATTTTTTGAGGCAATATGCGTAACCCGCATGTTGGTGGTTGGATGGAAAAGCTTGTTATCCGTGCGAAGATCTGGTTGGAAGTTGGCAATTGCTCCCTCATCGGTGAAGGAAGAGAGCAACTGCTACAGTTGATAGATGAGCTCGGGTCGATCAGTGCTGCTGGCCGGAAGATGGGGCTCAGCTATCGAAAAGCCTGGAGTAATGTACAGACGATGGAGCAGGCTCTTGGCTGTAAACTGATTGCAAGGCAACGCGGTGGTTCCGGTGGTGGCGCTTCAGTGCTGACACAGGATGCCAAGGACCTACTGCTTTTTATCTATGGACTAAGAAAGAAGTTTGAAACTTTCATTGATGAACTATCAGAATCTGAAATTTAAGGGAACATCAGGGTGACAGGTCATCTTGAAAATAAGGAAAGAATATGAAAAAGCTCGAATTGTCAGAGGCCATAGGTGAAGTCCTGGGATACGACATCACTGAAGTGGATCGCAAAAAGAACTATAAAGGGGTCGCTTTTAAACGCGGACATGTTATTCGTGCTGAAGATTCTGAAGTATTGCGGCGCCTGGGGAAGAACTCTATCTATGTGTGGGAAGGGACAGAATCTGAATTCCATGAAGATGCCGCAGCCCGTCTGTTAGCACCGCAGATCGCTGGTAAGAACATTAACTACGATGATCAGCCGCATGAAGGCAAAGTCTGTTTTTACGCTGACTGTAGCGGGGTCTTCAAGGTCGACCCTAAACGCCTGGAACAGATCAATACCTTAGCGATTCCTTCTCTGCCGACCATCCACAACAATTTCCCGGTCAATAAGGGCAAACAAGTTGCTGCCTTTCGAACCATCCCACTGACCTGCTCTTGCGAGATAATTGATCAGATCAAAGGGTTGTTACAGGAACCGCTGATCTCGGTCTTGCCGTACAAAATCAAAACCGCATCGATCCTGGTGACCGGCAGTGAGGTTTATAGTGGCCGGATTGTCGATGATTTTACGCCGGTATTGACCAAAAAGCTTAAACAACAGGGTGTAAAGGTGAATTTTTCAACGGTTTTGCCAGATATCAAGGAAGAGATTAGTGCTGCAGTTAAAAAGGCTATCATGATCAGTGAGTTGGTGTTGGTCACCGGTGGTACCTCTGTAGATCCTGACGATGTCACTGTTTGTGCTATGAAAGAGGCCGGAGTCACTTTTCAAGATCAAGGTAACCCGATCCAACCCGGCAACAACCTGACCATCGGTCGGGCCAGTGAGGTTCCCGTTTGTGCGGTCCCTGCTGCCGCCCTGTTTTTTGAGCGTACTGCCCTCGATATTTTTCTGCCGCGTCTGTTGACGGGAGATGTGATCAAAAGAGAAGAAATTGTCCGTTCAGGCCACGGTGGCTTGTGTCATTTTTGTCCAGAGTGTCACTATCCTATCTGTCCGTTTGGTTGGGGGGATGCATGATGAACGAGCTTGGTGCACTCTCCTTGCCTGACGCTCAGAAAGTTCTGATTGAAGCGGCCCAACCGGTAGCCACAGAAGTTATTGCCACCGATGCTGCGCTAGGGCGGGTGCTGGCAGATGATGTCATGACTTCACATGCTTTCCCCGATACACGCAGAAGCGCAGTCGACGGTTATGCGGTTAATCAGATTGACCTAAATCAATACCGTATTGTTGCCACCCTAGGAGCAGGAGAACTGCCGCAGCATACGCTTGGAAGAGGTGAGGCTGCCGCTGTAATGACCGGAGCCACGGTTCCCGAAGGTAGTGTCGCCGTCGTTCGCGTTGAAGACACCGTGGTCGACGGGGAGATTCTGATCGTTCAGACGGAAATCAGAGATAAAGAGAACATCAACCGTATCGGCGAAGAGATGGCAGCAGGGGCAACAGTCCTCCAAGCTGGCACCCGATTGTCTCCAGTGAAGCATAGCGTGCTCTGTTGTACCGGGATCGCCGAGGTCAGGGTTTATCGACGGCCCCGAGTTGGGATCTTGATCACCGGTGACGAAGTTTTGCAGCTTGGATCGGCACACCAGCCTGGTAGCGTCTATGACAGTAATCGTCATTTTTTGGTTGGTTGCCTCGCACAAATGGGGATTTCTTGTACCGTTCTTGGCCCGGTCAAGGACAACGCAGACACCATTCGCAGGAGCGTCGAGCAACTATCAACTGAATGCGATCTGGTCATCTCCTCTGGCGGGGTTTCCATGGGCAAGTATGACTTCATTCGTCCGCTGCTGCACTCCAGCGGCTTCAGAGTCCTGGTCAATCACACCAAGATCAAACCCGGACGCCCCCTGATCGTCGCCCGCAAAGCCGCTACTCTGTTCTTCGGCATGCCTGGTTATCCGGCGGCCTGTCTGGTCAATTTTTTCTACTTTCTCCTTCCAACAGTCAAGAAGTTGATGGGCTTGAAAGAGGTTCTGCCCCCGACCAGAAGAATTCGGCTGGCCGATGATCTCAAGGGGCGTAAAGGACGCTGGGATGTGCTGCGGGTGAGATTGCAAACCGAGCAGGAAAAAGAGCGAGCCTACCGCTTGAAGAGTCAGCTAACCTCACATTTTATGAATATGGGAGAGTGTGATGGCCTGGTGCTACTTAATGGTGATTGTGAACGTGCAACAGCTGGAGACGAGGTCACTTTGCTCGACTTTGCTCGCCAATTTTAAAGGATATTGATGATGAAGAAATTGTTTCTCCTGTTTGTTTTTCTCTTTATGACTAGCAACCTGTCCGCTGCTGAACTCCTTGTTTTTGCCGGGGCAGGGATGCGTATTCCCCTTGAAGAACTCGGAGAAAACTTTAGTCGTGAAACAGGTATTGAGGTTGCGTTCGACTTTGATGGTTCCGGACGACTTGGCAGTAAGATGTTGATGGGCATCAGGCCCGATCTGTTCATTCCAGGGTCGGATAAATGGGCCTTAAAGCTGAAAAAGGAAGGTTTGATTGATGACTGTGTTGCCATTGCACATCACACCCCGGTCATCATTACCCCGCAAGGGGATCACCAGGTGCAAAGCCTAAGTGATCTGACTTTGCCAGAGATCGAGGTTGCGTTAGGGGATAGTCGGTCTGCTGCAATCGGTCGGAATAACGAGCGTTTGTTTGCGCTAGCTGGATTAGACACAACCAAAATGAACATTGTCGCCCGTGGGATTAATGTTAAACAATTGGTTAGCTGGGTCGAAACAGGCAACGTCGACGCAGCCATTGTTTGGAGGGCTGATGCTGTCCAGTCCGAGCAAGTTGAAACTATCTCCATCCCTGCAGATATTAATCAGATTGATATTATTCCCATCTGCAGTTTGAGGACTCCAGCACATCCTGAAGAAGCAACAAGATTCTGGCAATACCTGCTTGCCAATGCACCAGCAATTTTTTCCAAGCATGGCTTTAAAGCTATTGAACTTTAAGGAGACGCCGCTATGTTTTATTCACAACTCAAAGAGCGGTTTTCGATTTTGGCTAAAGAACATTCCCTGCTTGGGGAGAATATTGCCATTAGTGCCAGGATATTGAAGAACGAAGAAGCAATCGGAAATCCGACCCGTCAAGACTATCCTTTGCTCAAAGGCAAGGAATTTTTGATGGAAGCTAACTTCAGGGGGTGTCGAGGCCAAGCTTTTACTGATGCCCCTTGTGAGAAGGTTTCGACCTTGGCTGGAATTCTCGCCCTGCCGATAGAGAAAGTCGAGCATCGGGCACTTTTTATCGCCAGTCTGAATGCTGTGATCCGTTTCCTGAAGCCGGAACTTGAGACCGTCCACTGTCATAACGATGAACCGGAAGAATGTGCTGCTGAAATCATCCGACGTTTGCAGAAACAGCCAGTAGCTAAAATCGGTCAGGTGGGGTTACAGCCCGCTATTCTTGCAAAATTGGTCGAAACCTTTGGGGCGGATAATGTCATTTGTATTGATCGTGATGAACATCAGCGTGGCAGTAGCAAGTTTGGTGTGCCGATCAAATGGGGCGGTGAACAAGAAACAGCAGAACTGTTTAAGCAGAGTGATGTCGTGCTGGCAACCGGCTCCACGGTGATCAATGGTTCTCTGCCCACTCTGATCAAACTGGCCGAAAAGAACACTGTGCCTCTCTATTTCTATGGGACCAGTATTGCCGGAACGGCTGAACTGATGAACTTGAAACGTTTCTGTTTTCAAGCCACTTGAATGGTCGGAGAACATGCGAGATATGCAGAATCTTTCAAACGAACAGGTCGCGATTCTACCGCGTCAGGGCGCTATCAATCTGATTGCTCGACTGATGCGGTTCAATGTTCTGATGGCAGTTATGGCGGCGTTCTTTTTTGCCATGATTGCTCTGGTGCTGATGGCTCTTTTGGGTGCTGTTTCCTGGGCGGATCTCTTTGCTCATCTCTGCTCGGCACGCGGTCTGGACACCATCTTGCTGAGTATGCAGACATCCTTTGCAGTCGTAGTTCTGACCTTGATGTTTGGGACCCCGGTGGCCTATGTCCTGGCACTGAAAAACTTCAAGGGTAAGGCGCTGCTTGAAGGGATTCTTGACCTGCCGATTATCATGCCACCATTGGTTACAGGGTTGTGCCTGTTGTTGTTGCTTAGTCCCAACAGCCTATGTGGAGAATTGCTCCAACAGTGGGGAGTCAAACTTTTGTTTACTCCTGTTGGCATCGTTTTAGCCCAACTCTTTGTTGCCGCTCCATTTTTCATCAAAACAGTCCGCGAAAGTATTTCCTCAATTCCACGTAATTTATTGGCGGCTTCGGCGACGCTTAACGCCTCCGATTTCCATACTTTCCGACGTGTCATTCTGCCGCTGTGTCGCAGGGGGGGCTGTGCCGGATTGGCCATGAGTTGGGCTCGTGCTTTGGGGGAATTCGGCGCTACAGCGATGGTTGCTGGCAGTATCCCCGGAAAAACCGAAACCATGACTATCTCCATTTACATGGACGCCATGAGCGGTGATCTGGGACAGGCCATTTCTACAGCGTTGTTGCTGATATTATTTTCATTTTCACTGCTGTTTATCTTGAAACTTCAGTCAGGACGCCAGCATGGCTATTGAACTGCGAAATATCTGTAAAAACTTCGGTTCCCAAGAGCTGTTTCGCAATTTATCGCTGCGGGTCAAGGAGGGAACCTTTCATGTTCTGGTTGGCCCCAGCGGCGAAGGAAAAAGCACTTTACTTGCGTTGATCGCCGGTTTGCTAAAACCGGATTCCGGAGATGTTTATCTTAACGATATTTGCGTAACGACACAACAGCCTCAGCAGCGGGATGTTGGTTTTGTGTTTCAAGACTATGCCCTATTCCCGCATCTGAGCGCACGGCAGAATGTGGAATATGGACTGAACGCTAGCGGTGCCAACAGTCAGACCGTTTATGACAAGGCTCAGCATTACCTTGGTATTGTTGGTCTTATGGATCAGCAGCACAAATACCCGGCGATGCTCAGTGGTGGGCAGAAACAACGGATCGCTCTGGCGAGGGCATTAGCCACTGAACCCGGAACTCTGCTACTCGATGAACCTCTCAGCCATCTGGATTTAGAAAGTCGTTCGCAATTGCAGTTGGAATTAAAAGAAATACAGAAAAAAACCGGTGTCACTATGTTGCTGGTGACCCACAATATGAGCGAAGCGGCCATTTTGGGAGACAACGTCTCTTTCCTGCGTCGTGGGACGATAGAGAAAACAGTCAATATTAAAGCGTTTGTCTGAACGCAAGGAAGAAAGGAATGTTAACCATGATGTTCGATGGAAGTATGAATACAGAGGAGTGGGGCGGTGGGACGAAATCCATTGCGGGAGTAGACGATATCTTGAAAAAAGCAACAGAATTCGTCCCCCTGACACGGGATGAGGGCCTGCGACTGATGAAAATTCCGCTACATAGTTTAGATTGTTACAGAATGATGGCTGCTGCCAATCGCATGTCGCGTGAACAGTTCTGCAGTAAAGGTGAGAACCACCTGCATATCGGTTTGAATGTTGAGCCTTGTCCCCTTGATTGTCTGTTCTGCAGCCTTACTCATAAAGCCGGGATCTTCACCGAAAAAGTTGATTATTCTGAAGAGCAGATTCTGTCCTGGGCCAGATACGCAGAAAAGTTGGGCTGTGATGGGATCAATTTGATGACAACCGGAACCTATCCGTTTTTAAGATTGCTTGAAATCGGCAAGCTTCTCAGTCAGGAAGTCTCTGTTCCATTGATCGCTAATACTCGCGATATTAACCATGCCGAAGGAGAAGCATTGTTGGCCGCGGGCTTTGTCGGAGCCTATCACGCTGTACGCTTAGGGGAAGGTCGCGATACTCCTTTGGATCGAAATAAACGCATCAAAACAATCCAGGTTTTGCGGGATGTTGGCTTGAAATGGATGAACTGTGTTGAGCCTGTGGGACCGGAACACAGTGCCGAAGAATTGATCGATTTGATGTTTCTGGCTCGCGATTATGGTGCAACCTACAGCGGGGTGATGCGGCGGATTAATTTCCCCGGCTCGCCAATGACCAAGTTTGGCATGATTACAGAGTTGGAAATGGCGCGTCTGGTTGCCATTAGCCGCCTGATCATGGGCGATGTGCCGAAAGCTCACTGCACCCATGAACCGCATAGCGCATCTTTGCTGGCTGGAGCGAACCTGTTTTTTCCTGAAGTTGGTTCAAATCCGCGAGATGGACAAGAAGATACCAGCACGGGGCGGGGAAATAGCGTTGAAGCTTGCCAGAAGATCCATCGGGAAATGAATCTCGATCCCTCCCTGCCGTCGAACTGCTATCAATAGTGAAGAGGGATAATATGTCGGCAGTGTCTATCTGCAAAAGTTTCGTTCTTTTGCTGCTCATCGTCTGTCAGGGGCCTTTGTCTGCTGCTCAGGCTACTAATGTGTCAGTCGGCACTTGGAAAACGGCACAAACAATACAACCTTTTTTTTACGAGCAGTTTTTGTCTGCCGAATGGAATGTTCAAATTCACACGTTTACTAATCCGGCGGATCAGAAGACGGCTCTTCTGGCCGGTAGTCTTGAAATGACGGGGACGACTCTGGCTCATGCCATCCGTTCCGCTGCCCAGGGACAGCCGATCGTTATTGTTGCTGCTTTGTGCAACAAGTGTTCAGCATTAGTTGTCAGCAGCAACAGCAATATCCATTCGGAAAAAGATCTTAAAGGCAAAAAAATAGGCTATGTGCCGGGAACCATGCATGAGATTCTGTTACGAGAGACGCTGATGCGTAATGGTTTGTCACCGGAAAAGGACGTGACTTTGATTCGGGTTGATTTCTTCGACATGGGGACGGCTCTAGCGCGTGGCAGTATCGACGCATTCCTTTCTGGTGAGCCATTTCCGGCTCTCGCGGTTCAACGGGGTTACGGAGAGATCTTATCCTATCCTTATTATGGTGATTCGATCGGTGCTATTAATGCTGTTATGATTGTTCGGCGGGAAACAATTGAAAAACAACCTGAAA
The DNA here is from genome assembly GCF_900107645.1 of Desulfuromusa kysingii. Classification (GTDB taxonomy): domain Bacteria; phylum Desulfobacterota; class Desulfuromonadia; order Desulfuromonadales; family Geopsychrobacteraceae; genus Desulfuromusa; species Desulfuromusa kysingii. Next base: position 303,835 of record NZ_FNQN01000004.1, on the reverse strand, counting down.
TTGTTGAACAACTGGTTTTGGCTCACGCTAAGGCGACAAAAATGCTGGTCATCGATCAGGAAACCTGGTTCGCCAAAGCGACCAATTTCGGTATTCAGCCTGAAACCCTTGAATTATCTGCAACCAACATGGAATTATCCTGGCAGATGGATGAAACTTTTGTGGCACAAACCAAGGCATTGGGTGCGCAGATGGAGAAACTTGGTATGATTGCAAAGCAGCCGGATTACAACAAATTATTCGACCTGAATTTCGTGAATCAAGCACAGCAGAGGTTGAAATGATCGGCCATCCATTTAAGCCTCTTGAATTAAACCGGGTTCTCCCTTGTTTGATCCCTGCTGGCTTATTGTTGCTCTGGTTTATGGTCAGTGAAACAGGGTTGGTCCCTGGTTATTTGATGCCGCACCCCAGTGCGGTGTTACGAGCCATGTTCTCATATCTATTTGCCGAGACCGGCAGCGCCCCATATGCTGGTCGTTTTTGGGGTGATTTGTACGCCAGCAGCATGCGGGTGTTAGGTGGGTTTATCCTTGCCGTCGCGTTAGGGGTACCGTTGGGGGTTATGTCTGGGCGACTGAGTTGTGTTCAACGGATGATTGCTACGACGATTAACGGCCTTAGATCTGTCCCCGGGATCTGCTGGTTACCATTGGCACTGGTTTGGTTTGGTATCGGGATTAAAGCAACCGTTTTTTTAATCTCTCTTGCAGCTTTTTTCCCAATATATCTCAACGCCGAGGCGGGTGCCCGCAACGTGAGCCCGGTGTTGTTACAAGCTGGAGCTATGTTGGGTGCCGGACGCTTGCGGGGGGTCGTTGCCGTTCTGCTGCCGGCGACCATGCCACATATCATAACCGGTCTGCGACTGGGACTGGGGGTATCATGGGCTTATATGGTGCTGGGGGAAATGACGGGTGTTTCGACCGGCTTGGGTGCGGTTGTCATGGACGCTCGCATGTTGGGCCAGGTTGATGTCGTGGTTGTTGGGATCGTTCTGATTGCTCTGGTTGGGAAAATCAGCGATTCAGTGCTGCATGGATTGATGAAGATTTTCTTCAGAAGCGCTAGGAGAACCGCATGAAATCCCATTTGAAGGTGGTTTATAACCGAGATAAACGAGCTGCCCCCGCTCTGCTGAACATAGATTCGTTAAGTGTAGGTTTTACCACCACAAACGGGTGCGTATCAGTGTTACAAGATGTCAGCTTCAGTGTGGATCAAGGTGAAATCGTCTGTATTCTCGGTCGCAGCGGTTGTGGCAAAACTACGCTGTTGAACTTGCTGGCTGGATTTCTGAAGCCAGATATCGGCTCGGTGCAACTGGCCGGGAAAAATGTCGATGGTCCGGGTACGAACCGTTGTGTGGTTTTTCAGGAGAATGCTTTGTTTCCGTGGTTGACCGTTAGGGAGAATATTGACTTCGGCTTGCAGCAAAGGGGGTTTAACAAAAAACAAAGAAATATTGAGGTTGAACGCTTTATCGAATTAGTCGGGTTAGCCGGTTACGCCGATCATCTGCCGGAGGAGATATCCGGTGGGATGAAACAGCGGGTCGCTCTGGCGCGGGTTTTGATTTTGGCTCCAGAGGTGTTGCTTCTGGATGAACCTTTCGCCGCATTGGACGCCCAGACTCGGGGAGAGATGCAGTTATTGTTGATGCAGCTCAGCCGTAAACTGTCCCACACGGTTCTGTTTGTGACTCATGATATCGAAGAGGCGCTTCTGCTGGCCGATCGGATCTTGATTTTGGATAAAGCCAGTAAAGGGATCAAATGTATTATCGATGTCACTTTGCCCCGTTATCGCAGCAAGCAGGATCAATTATTTGTCAGGATGAACCGTGAGCTTACGGAAATTCTAAAAGCACCGAGCGAAAGTTGTGACGTCAAGGATTGCGCGCAATGTCCGCCTGCAGGCGGTGATGCCCATAATCTATGACTTGCATAATAAGTTTTGTTATTCAGGAAGTTTTAAAATGAGGCATTGTCAGAGTTAAGTCACATCATCTCAGACCAGCCGCCGCAGGTGTCCTGTTGCCAGGTAGCAAAGGCGCGATTGCGAAGGATGTGGTCGTTTTTGGCTCTCAACAAATGATGCTGCTGACGGAAAATGTTGTTCCCCAGTCCATGGAAGGAGAGGAACTGCTTGGCTTGTCTTTGTGATTTGAACCTCTGCATTTTTCGTTTACGCAGTGAGGTGTTTGGTACGAAAGTTCCGCTCGCTTGTTTTGATATCTGTCCGTCACGTACGCTGCTGAGGTGTCTAGCTCTTTCAATGCAGCACGGTAGCTAGGCAGTTTATCGGTCACGATCTTGTGAGGACGCATAGTTGTTTTACGAAATAGCTCGCGAAAGAAACGAAGTGCCGCTTGTTTGTTGCGCTTATGTTGAACCAAGATGCCGATTTCATCGCCATCCTGATCGACTGCTCGCCAAAGGGGTGCTGTTCGCCCCGTATTTTGATAAAAACTCATCGAGATACCAGATGTCACCAGCCTGACCAGCAGACTTACGCAGCTTTTTTTGAGTAAGAAGATGGAAATTTAATGCACCACTTCCCGATGGATTTGTAACGGATCTACAGGTCTCGGATAGCGAAAATCTGTAGTATGGCCATACAACATAACTGATAATGGATTTTGGAAAACGATGACCTTTGTAGGCTGTGATTTGATGATTGATTCATACTGACTGAAGGGAAGAGCATTAAGTTAACAATACCCAGAATGGGGCGGACTATTCTTTTTGAGAGTTGTGGTAGGCTGTAATTACCTTAAACTCAAAGGAGGAAGATGCTATGACAGTCTCTGATCCACCTGACCAGTTAGAGCGAGTCGTAAGCTTCCCTGTCAAGTAGACAGTTGAAAAGTAGAGTTTCCAGCGTTCTTTGACAGATATTCAGCAGGCGTCAGATCCCCGAGGGAATCATGAGGCCGCTGCTCGTTGTATTCAATTTTCCACCAGTACGTGGTCTCCCGAACCTCGTTCAGATTGCGGAACAGGTACAGGTCGAGCACTTCGTTACGATACGTCTTGTTGAAGCGCTCGATATACGCATTCTGGTTTGGTTTGCCGGGCTGAATGTATTGAATCGTCATCCCGTGTTCTTCGGCCCAGGCAATGAACTCACCACTGAGAAATTCGGGGCCGTTATCGGTTCTCAGCATTTCAGGCAATCCGCGCTCTAAGCGAAGCCGTTCAAACACCCGGATCAATCGTTTTCCGGTAATTGAGGTATCGATTTCAATATGCAGTAGTTCTCGGTTAAAATCGTCGATCACGTTAAAAGTCCGAAATCGCCGGCCAGCATAGAGCGAATCACTCATGAAGTCGGCGGACCAGACTTGGTTCGGTTGCAATGGCACAAGTAACGGCTGTTGAACACGTTTCGGTAGTCGCTTCTTGGCCTGGCGTTTTTGGTTCAGGTTCAGCTTGCAGTAAATGCGATAAACCCGCTTATGGTTCCAACGGTGGCGCTTGTACAAATATTTCCAGCATTTCCAGAAGCCCCAACGGGGATGTTTGTCGAGTACGCTATTGAGTGCATCAACAACTTCAACATCGCGATCTTTGGTTGCAGGTTGTCGATAGTAGGCCGCCCGAGAGAGACCGACACAGCGACAACTACGCTGGACGGACATGCGGTGCTCGGCAATCAGATAAGTCACTGCTTCACGCTTATCAGGCGGCCTTAAAGCTTTTTTTCAATCAGGTCTTTCAATGCTCGGTTTTCAAGAGCGATATCAGCATACATGCGCTTGAGTTGAGAAAGTTCCTGTTCAGTTTCTTTTAAGCGTTTCAAGTCGGAAGCACTCATGCCACCGTACTTGGATCGCCAGTTGTAATAGGTGGCATCGGAGATCCCGTGCGTGCGGCAGATCTCCTTAACTTGAATGCCAGCTTCGCCTTCTTTAAGGATGGCGATAATTTGATTTTCGGTAAAACGTGTCTTTTTCATCAGAGCCTCCTGGTTACATTGTGCCAGAAATCTCTACTTTTGACATGTCTACCTACTGGGGAAGCTTACGGAGTCACATCAGCCTAAAGGTTGATGTCGTTGAGGTCACGGTAATAGGGTGATCGATTTCGGTTCCGATGATGGGAACGCTTACAGAAATATTAATGCTAACAAAACGCCTCGAAACTTTTCGGGGCGTTTTGATTAAGAGGCCGTCTCTTTCGGTCTTGCTGCTCAATGCTTAAAATCCAGTAGCGCAGCCAGGTAGATATATCTTCGGACCGTAGGTATTTTCATTGTCCAGACCTTATTGAGTCGGTCAACATGGCGCTGTGCAAGGTGACGAAAGATCGGGTCGTCTCCTAAAGATGAATCAGTTTTCAATTATGTTAGAAGGGCGGATGCCGCTATTCGTTGGCTCGCTTCGAATGCAGAATTGTTTTACTATCTCTGATAGACGGCCTTTTTATAAGATATTTTTTATATTTCTTCCTGTTCAGTTGTCGCCGAAATTAAACTCATCTATTGACTAGATTAATCTCATAGACACGGCTTGGTCTACCTTTGGCTGGGCGTTCAACTCTGGACTCTTTAGCATAACCAGCTTGAAAAAGCTTTGTAAGCAATCGATTGCCGCTGCGAGGTGTAATTCCCAATGCTTCTGAAAGCTCATAGGCTGTCATATGCTGAGAGTTCTGACGTTCAAGGATCCCTTTGATTTTGCTAATATTCTCCGGAGTGACACCTGAATCATCAGCAATTTGGATTATCTGTTCATCAAAGTTTTTGATATTGTAGCCACTGTCCTTTGTGTCGGCAGGAGATATAATTTGTCCCAATTGTGTCAAGATTTTTACTGTATTTGTTTGCTTAGATGCCAGTTCTAAAGCCTGTTTTGCATTAGACATTGCGCTGATAGGACTTGAACCGTAACCAATACCAATACTCACAGTAACTTTAAACTTGACAAACAAGTGATAAAGTAGCGGGAAACATCTATACTTATCTGTGTAGTCTTCAATAAAGCCTCTAGTTGATATTAAGTAATAGTTCTCAGACCCTCTATTAAAAACAAATGATTGCAATTTTTCTTGGAAATCCAACATATAATTAAAATATCTATAAATGAATCTTTGGTATTTAAATTCATTGCGTTCATTTGGACTATTATCTTTATCTATCTTTATGATGACAACGGCTGGATGATTTCTACTAAAGTTCATAAAGTTAATAGATTCAATGATTTTATCACACCCTTTTTGAACAGAAAAATATGTATGATTAATTAACATGCAAGGGTAATTATTTTTCTTTAGATACTTATATACGCTAAAAAATCCCGTAATAATTGTTGTTTTATTGTTTAGACGATAATTTTCTATATGAAAGTTTACAATATCTTCAACAGTCAATATTTTATCGTGAAAAATTGAATTAACATGAGTGAGAGGAAAACCTAGCTCTCTATAGATTTGCTGAATAACAGAACTCTTGACAGTGTCGATGCTGATTATTTTCGGTACATTTTGCAATGACGAAGAGGTGATCAACTTCATGATGCCAGTTTCGTCAAATTCAAAAAATGTCGTCGGAATACTGCTTTGGTGTTCACTTTTAGTTAAGTAGTAAGAGTAGCTGCCAACAAATAGAATCCCATCAACGTTTTCTATTTCTTTAACCGTTTGTGAAGCTTTACTGTAGTCACTGAATGAAAAAGGTATTAAATTGAAAGACAGATCCATCAAGCTAGTTATTTTTTGAATCTCCTCAACTCGTTTATCAATGCCAACTATAGCAATTTTCATAGTTTATAAATTCCTTTTTAATAGAAAACGTCCTGTTTCAATCTAACTGTGGAATAAGAAAAATAAAGCTTAAACCTGTCTTCATTGAAAAATCATGATGTAACGGAAAGCTCTGAAGCATGGACCTGCTATAGCTTGTGCCTTGTTAATTCAATGCTTTTTGAAAAAATCAAAGCGTCTTCAATGAGGCACAATATATATAAGACCAAGAGGGTTTTAGCAAACATTGAAGACTTTTTTCTTGACAATATTTAAAACTTAGCCTTTAATTCTTTAAAGACACATTATGGAAATGACTTTATATCATCTGTAGTCAAAATCAAATCATCAAATACATTGGCAGCTATTATAACGTTTCGAGCTGCGGTCTTAATACTCATCGTTGTAGGTTGTTGATTCGGACTGTCGAGGAACATGTTAACAAGAGAACAACTGAACATATTATGTGATATTGCCGGTTTAGATCATGTCCTGACACAAAAAAGTGATCGAATCTGCTACTCCTACGATGCCACACAGCAACAGTTTTTGCCTGATGTTGTTGTTCATCCCGGAACTGCTACAGAGATCAGTCGGATACTACAGTTTGCCAATCAGAACCACATTCCTGTTTTGCCTCGTGGAGCAGGAACCGGTTTCACCGGTGGAAGCTTACCGATATTAGGCGGTATTGTCCTTGGTTTGAGCCGACTCGACAGAATCCTTGAAATTGATGAAGAAAACTTGGTTGCAATCATTGAGCCTGGCGTTGTTACTGCAGACTTTCAGAAAGCTGTAGAGAAAGTTGGTCTGTTTTATCCTCCAGATCCAGCATCTCTTAAGGTCTCGACGATGGGAGGCAATGTTGCTGAATGTGCTGGCGGGCCACGTTGTGTCAAGTATGGGGTCACTAAAGATTATATTGTCGGGTTGGAACTTGTTACCCCCACCGGAGATATTATTCGTACCGGTGGAGAGACAATGAAAGGCGTCGTCGGCTACGATTTAACCAAATTGATATGCGGCAGTGAAGGGACTCTTGGAGTCGTTACAAAAATCATTGCTAAATTGCTTCCCAAGCCGGAAGCTAAAAAAACCATGTTGGTTCTGTTCGATTCAATTGATGGCGCAGCTAATGCCGTGTCAGCGATTATCAGAAATAAAATCATCCCAACAACATTGGAATTCATGGACGCGAGAACTTTAGAGTGTCTGCGGAGATCAACAGAATTAGACGTGCCCAATTCAGCCAATGCTGCCCTCATTATTGAGGTTGATGGTGACATTGAGTTTCTCGACAAACAAGCAGAAATTATTTCAGAGTCTATCAAAGCTCTCGGAATTGTCGATATAAGAATTGCATCGACAGATGTTGAGAGTGAGAAGTTATGGGAAATGCGCAGAGCGGTCACAGGTGCTTTGAGGCAAGTGAGACCTCAGATATACAACGAAGACATTTGCGTACCCCGCTCAAAAGTCCCCGACATGATCCGAAAAATCGATTCTATCGCACAAAGATACGGGATTCCTATCGTTAACTTTGGTCATGCTGGAGACGGCAATATTCACGTCTGCATTATGGTGGATATCAGTATCCCAGGCGAAAAGGAGAGTGCTGAAGAAGTGGTCAAAGAGGTCTTCTCAGAGACTTTAAAGCTGAATGGCACGATGAGTGGTGAACATGGTGTCGGGATCACGAAAGCTCCGTTTATCTCCATGGAATTAGAAGGAAATACGGTTGATTATATGAAGACCATAAAAAAAGCTCTTGACCCTAACAATATTTTAAATCCGGGGAAGATGTTTCCAAGTGATGTCAACTCATAAACCTTTTGTCGTTATCTATGAACCATCCAGATAGACAGAAATTAGATAATCTCTGCTCCCAAAATAATTTTCATTTTTAGCTCATGCATGTAAAGGAGGTCCGTTATCCAACAAGAAGAGTTCCATTTTTATGATCATTCATTCTTTCTGTGCCAAAGGAGTTTAGCATTATGCAAAAACACGTAAAATCAAAGCCATTCCTGTTTCTTTTTTCTTTAATTCTAACGACCTTTTTCATTGTTCCTAGTTTCTCTTTCTCAGCCGATAAAATCAAAATAAAACTTGCTCATACGGTTCCAACATCACATGCGTACCATAAAGGGTATGTGAAATTTAAGAATCTTGTTGCTGAGCGGACTGATGGACGGGTTGAAGTTACAATCTTTCCTCAAGGGACTCTAGGTGGTGATGTTCAGGCCGCAGATAGTGTCCAAATGGGGATTGCCCAAATGGCACTGACAGGAACATTTGCTTTGTACGACTATAATCCCAAATGGGCGTTATTAGACCTTCCTTATTTCTTCAATGATTACGAGGACGTTGATACCATTATAAACGGCCCTATCGGAGAGGAACTTTTAAGTGAAAGTGTCGGGAATGCTTATGTTTTGGGTTTCATGGAAAACGGTTTTCGACATGTGAGTAACAATGCGCGTCCCATTAAAACCCTTGAAGACATGAAAGGTCTCAAGATTAGAACAATGAAAGCACCGGTTCATGTTTCGGCTTTTGAAGCTCTTGGTGCCAGTCCAACTCCGATGCCTTTTGGTGAGTTATACACCGCGATGCAAACAGGCGTTGTCGATGGTGAAGAAAATCCCCCGTCACTATTTTACACGATGAAATTTTATGAGGTACAAAAGTACTTTTCTTTAACTCGCCATGTTTATCTGTCCGGATTAACCATGATTAACAAAAACTTTTTTGATGGATTGCCCGCTGATATTCAAACCGCAATTCAAGAATCATTTACTGAAGCTGCCGCGTATCAAAGAGAGTTAGTGCGTCAGGACGACGCTGAAAAAATTGAAATGCTGAAGAAAAAGCTCCAAGTGAACTCATTGCCCGACAGTGAAATTGTCAGATTTAGAGAAGCAACCCAATCTGTGTATTCTGATTGGGAAGGCAAAATCGGTAAAGACTTTTTGGAACGGGCCTCCAAAGCCATTAACCGCTAACCTTTAAAAGCTTTTGCCTCCCGCATACGTTATCGGGAGGCAAAACTTTATTTTGTAGAGAGGGATGTGACCAATTGAATCCTCAAAAAAACATATTTTACCGTTTATTTAAAAGCTTTGTTTCACTGAACATCTTTTTTTCCCAAGCATGCAAGATTACCGTCGGTGTTATGTTGGCCATAAACCTGACGATTGTTTTTCTTGGGGTGGCCTTTCGATATGTTCTCAACCAGCCTCTTGGATGGGTGTATGAAATAGCAGTATACCTGATGATGTGGTCTGCTTTTTTGGGTAGTGTGTGTTTAGTAAGAGAGAAAGCACATGTTGCTCTTGATTTTCTTGTTGACTATCTCCCAACTACTCTTCAAAAAACGATTAAATTCGTCCTTGGGATTTCTATCATTATCTTTTTGTGTGTTGTCGTCAACTCTTCCTATGACATGATTTCCGGTCTACTCAAGTCAAGGTCTGCTTATCTTAGAATACCAATGATATGGGTCTATAGCTCTGTCCCTCTAGGTATGACACTTATTATCTTGCAGCAAATTGAAATCATTCTCACTGATGTATTTAATATTGGCAACGAAGAACAGTAACTATTGGCAATTGGGAGTAAATATTCAATGGAAACACTGAGCATAGTTGGAGTTTTTATTTTAACGTTATTTCTGGGAATGCCCATCGCATTTGTTCTAGGAATTACGGGACTGGTCATGGTGTTGTTTATTGACGTCCCTTTGGTAGTTCTTCCGAATCGTATGTGGTCACAATTGGGAACATTCCCTTTCCTCGCGGTCCCCTTTTTTATTCTCGCTGGGGAGATTATGAATGAAGCAGGAATCACCCAGAGGCTTGTCAGTTTTGCAAACCTTTTGGTTGGGCGCATACGTGGCGGACTTGGGCAAGTCAATATCATCGCCAGTATGTTGTTTGCAGGAATCACAGGTTCGGCTATCGGAGATACCGCCGCATTGGGATCGATCATGATTCCTGCCATGGAAAAAGAGGGGTATGACAAAGATTTCAGCGTGGCAGTTACCGCGTCGTCATCAATCATCGGGCCGATCATTCCTCCAAGTCTTCTAATGATTATTCTTGGGGTTGCAGCTGAGCAATCTATTGGGACCCTATTTGTCGCTGGTTATGTTCCGGGAATACTTATTGGTGTCTCTTTGATGATCCTGACTTATTTTATTTCGATCAAAAGGAACTACACTTTCCGCGCTGAACGAACCTCTTTTAGACAAGGTCTTATCATTTTTAGAAAAGCTCTCATCCCGCTTTTGATGCCGATCATAATTATTGTTGGCATCTTGGCTGGGATATTTACCGCAACAGAGGCTGCTGCTGTCGCTTGTGTCTATGCCCTTTTTGTCGGTCTTTTTGTCACTAAAACTCTGAAACTGAAAAGGTTACCTGATCTCTTCATCCGTTCAGCCCTTTTGACGGCTTCGTTGCATTTGATTGTCTCAATGTCTGGAATCAGCGGTTTTGCTGTTACCGTTCTTCAACTTGCCGAAAAAATGAGTGCGGCAGTCACACAGTTTTCTACAAATCCATTTGTCATCTTGTTGCTGTTGAATATTGTCCTGCTGATCATTGGTATGTTTATGGAACCCACGGTCTCTATCATTATTTTGGTACCAATTTTATTTCCGATGATAGAGGCGCTTGGTATTCATCCTGTCCACTTTGGGATTATCATGCTGATGAATTTAACAATCGGAGTGGCAACCCCACCTCTAGGACTTGTCCTTTTTACCGCAAGTAGTGTCGGCAAAATTCCCGTTGAAAGAGTGGTCATGGCAATTTGGCCATTTCTTCTGATTGAGTTTGTTGTTCTTCTTCTCATCACTTATATTCCGGCACTCACGCTGACTATCCCGCGCTGGTTGGGTCTTTTGGCCTGATCTAGCACGAAATTCTCCCGGCTTTGCTGGGGAGATTTCGTAGAAAATCGACGACAAGGAACCAAAATGTCATGAAACCATCAGATCAAAACATTTCATATTACGCAAAAAATTATCCGGCATCTGGAATCAGAGCGATGTTTGATTTGCTTCCTGAGTACCCCGACGTGGTGAATCTTTGCAATGGAGAACCAGATTTTTCGACTCCATCTCACATCTGCGAAGCCGCAATTGCATCAATTCAGGGTGGAGATACCCGTTACAGTCCGACGTCGGGAATATTGGAATTGCGTCAGGCCGTTGCTGATAAATACACACAGCAACTCAAACGGCGTATAACACCGGACAATGTAATGATTGTCTGCGGTGGCACAGAGGCTTTGATGATGTCACTGTTGGCGACTGTGAATCCCGGTGATGAAGTGATCGTAACCGATCCATGTTACCCGAACTACTTCGCCCAGATTGAACTGGTCAAAGCCAAATGCGTCTCCATCCCCGTTTATGAAAAAAATAATTTTCAGATCGATCCTGAAGATCTCAAGAAAGCGATCTCATCTCGAACAAAAGGTATCATCTTAAATTATCCAAACAATCCGTTGGGAGTTACTGCAAGCGAGGAATACATTCAGTCACTAGAGCAGCTCATCGATGATAACAATCTAATAGTGTTCTCCGATGAAGTGTATGAATCCTTAACCTATGGGAAGAGTGGTCACTACAGCCTAGCTCAGAACGACCGCATCAAAGACAATGTTTTGGTGATGAACAGTTTATCAAAAACCTACGCAATGACAGGTTGGAGAATTGGCTATATTGTCGGGCACCCAAAAATCATGAAAAGTATGTTTAGGCTCCAGGAATCTGTCCTCTCATGTTTGCCCGTTTTCATCCAGAAAGCCGCGTTGGCAGCGCTCAGAGGATCTCAGGATAAGGTTCAAGAGATGGCTTCCGCGTATGAAAAACGGATGAATCTTCTTGTCGATGGGATCCAAAGTATGCCTGGTTTCAAATGTATAAGACCTATGGGGGGGTTATGTGTCATGGCGAACATTTCCGCCTACAACAAAAGTTCAGAAGAGTTTTCAAGAGAACTGCTAGAAAATGCTGGCGTTATGACTGTTCCCGGCTCTGCTTTTGGTCCCATGGGAGAAGGCTATATCCGTTTCTGCTTTGCAAATTCTTTTGAAAACATTCAAAAGGGTGTTGAAAGACTAAGCTCTTACATTGCATCTAGACAATAAGCACATTTATTCCTAATAGAGGTTTTTGTATTGATATGTTTGAAATAACACAAAAAGTTCAATCTTTTTCCGATGAATTAAAGGAATTGCGCAGGTATTTTCATCGCCACCCTGAAATCGGATTTGCGGAATTTAACACCCAAAAAAAAATCATCGCATACCTGAAAGATCTTGGTCTTCATCCCAATCCTATCGCCGGGACAGGTGTCGTTGCTACTATAGAGGGGACGAAACCAGGACGCACCGTATTATTGCGTTCCGATATGGATGCGCTCCCTGTTTTTGAGGAAACGGGTTTAGCTTATGCTTCAGAATCCCCTGGAATAATGCATGCTTGTGGCCATGATGGTCACATGGCAATGCTTTTAGTCGCATCGCGCATTATTTTTTCTCTGCGAGAACAGTTTTCCGGGACAGTGAAAATTCTTTTTCAACCGAATGAAGAAGATGCTGGCGCTTGGAAAGTGATCGAAGATGGTGTCATGTTGGATCCGAAAGTCGATGCTGTATTCGGAATGCATCTGTGGTCTCAATGTGCAACAGGCAGTGTTGACATTGTGGATGGACCGCAAATGGCTGCATCGTATTATTTTAATCTCACTGTGAACGGTCGTGGAGGACATGCGGGATTTGCACATAAATCCATTGATCCAATCTATGTTTCTACGCTGATTATCCAGGCCATTCAGGGGATCCAAACCCGACAAGTCGATGCTCTTGATCCTGCAGCTATTATGATTACAAAAATTCAAGCTGGAACAAGCTCGACGATCATTCCTGAGAAGGTTGAGATCGAAGGCTCGATTCGCTTTTTGTATCCAGAAGGGGAGAAGCTCTTAGAACGTTTTGAAACGGTCATCGATCAAATTTGCAAAGCATATGATGCAACGTATGAACTGTCATTTCAGCAGGGCAACGCGTTGCTGTCCAATGATCCGGTGATTGCGAAATATGCACGTCAAGCTGCGGCAGAAACTGTTGGTGCTGAAAAGGTCTCTGCTATACACCGAACCATGGCTGGTGAAGATTTTTCTTCCTACCTTGCACACGCACCTGGTGCTTTTGCTTTTGTTGGGATTCACGATACTAAGAAAAGCACAGTCTACCCACACCATCATCCTATGTTCGATATTGATGAAGGCGCATTGCTTTTTGGAACGGAACTGTTTGTCAGAACAGCTTTTAAGTTGCTCGATAAATCTCTGGCTATTGCGACTTGAAACCTTAATGGGAACTCAGCGTTGAAGCAACAATGACTATGATTAAGCTGAAATCTTTAAAAGATTTACCGGATGGGATTGAGTAAGTGCGTCAACAAAGGGGAGCACAAAAGGTGCTCCTCTTTATCGTTTGTCGCTTTAGTTGAAGGGATTATTTAGAAAGTAGCCTCTCTGCTGACCGCAGTGCACAGATAAAATTAAGCTAGCACCGTCATACTATCAATTTTAAGTGGTTTAGTTTCCTTCTTTTGTTAGTCTTCCTGCTCTTTTGAGCAGATTTATTCTGTTGGATCAGAGAAGTACCAGTTATCTGTTCCCGTATAGCTGTATTTGTCATCAGCTGCGTAGACCAAAAGGAACTCTTCCGTTTCGCTGACAAGGATGAAAGTGACAATGCCATTGTTTGTAATTCCGGAGAGGGTTCCATCGTCATTTAGGGTAATAACATAGGAGGTATCCTCTTCAGATGAACTCCAGACTCCATTGTCATCGTAATAATTCTTAGAAACCAGGACCGCATCACCAGAAAAAGTAATGGTCTCCTGAACAGTATATAATCCATCCTGATAAGATACATAATAAATATCGTTGTCGATCATGTCGGAGGTAAATTCATTCGTCTCGTACCAATCGTCAGGAATCTCAGTATGCCAATCATCGATCCAGGAATCTGAATCAAAAGACCATTCGACAGTGTAATCGCTGCTTTCAGAAAGGGTGTCTTCTTCGTCAGAAGAGCTGCTTGTCGCTGTGAGAGACCCATCGTCATTCAGGGTGACTATAAGCTGATATGTGCCCCTGTACAGGTAGTTACCCTCACTGTCGTACCATTCATCAATAACTGTTGCAGTCCCATCTGAGAAATAGATCGTTGATTGTACGGTTTCACCATCTTTCTCATAAGAGAGATAATAGGTATCATCGTCAATCATTGACGAGGTGAATCCTGAAGAGACACCGTTGCTACTGCTATCATTATCTCCACATCCAGCAATAAAAAGTAAAATCAGAACTAAAAGCCATAACAATCTTTTCATCGTTTTTGTCCTTATCTTAAAAATTTTAATACGTAATTTATTGAAGATCGTCAATTATCACAGATCTGAATCTTCACAAAAAAAGCAATATTTCCATTCATTCTTCCAGGACTCATTATTCATATGCATGGCGACCTTCTCGACTTTTTACGATCGAATAGCTATCAAGAAGCTCCCCTGTGTCTGTACGATAAGAAGAAACTGTTACCGTGTAACCGCTGATTTTAACATTTAGGTATGTTGGTGTTTCCAGTTGCTCATACATGGCGAAGTAATAATTAGTGTACCCATCAATGTCTGTAAAGTCGTAGTATTTGCTACCACTTGCAGAGTTGGCAGTGATATATACCGTCCCCTCCGGATCAACAACAACGGTCTGTCCGATTATCTTTTTATTATCAATATCGATAACGTCGCCTACTAGGTCGACATGTTTTGTTACCTCTTCACCAGATCTTCGATCAGTTGATGTGTAGCTGGCTCCACCTTCAACAATTTCGCCACCGGATAGCTGATAGGTGCGGGCATAGAAGTGATCATGACCTGAAAGAACCATGTCGATATCGTTATCGTCGATGATTGGGTACATGACGGTTCTGATATCATTGACATCGTCGACATGACTGGCTGAGCTGAAGATGGAATGGTGAAAGACAACTATTTTCCATTGAACGTCTGGATTTGCTTCGATTGCCTCTTCAACGAAAGTTTCATGCTCTGAATTGCTGTCGCTGTTGGTGTTTATTACCATGAAGAGGGTGTCACCATATGTAAACCAATAATCACCGCCACCATCGGTCACACCATAGTCTTGTGATTCATTAGGTACACTGAAATGGTAGGAGTAGAGGTCGTTGGTATCATGATTGCCAAGTGCGGGAGCAAATGGTGTCGATGAGAGTTCAGTTGCTGCGAAAAATCCATCATATTCGCTGTCAGAGGATGCGGTATTGACCTGATCGCCGGCACTTAAGATAAAGCTGGTCTCAGGAAAGGTTGTCAACGCCTTTGTGACAGTCTCACTCCATCCTTCTGCATCTTCCTCAGTATCGTGTGAACCGATCTGTGGGTCTCCGACAAAAATGAAATTGTAGTCCTGACTATCTTCAGTTTGGAAATCAACGCTTTCGGTGTAGCTATCTCCGTCTCCGAGAATATAATAATACGTGCTGCTCTCCTCTACGCTAACAGAGGTGACTCTGCAGGAGTATACCGTTGAGTCATCCTCATCAATCGAATCATCAGTTGTATCATCGGTTGTATCCGTTCCAGGAGGGCCACCCAATGATTCTCCTTCTTCGACATCAACCTCAGTACAGGTCGCAGCATAAGATTCAGATAGGTCTGAGACATCGTACACCATAAGTTCTTCATATCCAGTTGGTTCGCTTCTGGTGAACCAAGTAAAGTTCAGCTCCTGTTCATTGCTGCCAAGCTGAATCGTGATGTTGTAAGCATCATAAGCGCTTGCCACAACGGGAACTCCTAAGGCAAAACTGACAAGTAAAAACAATCGGGACAACTGCTGTAACATGTTCATTTCTGTTCGTCTCCTTGGCTAGTGGACTTTTCAGTCCCATTTAATGAGATATTGGAGTTGCGTTTTTGTTGCTCACTCCAGCTTTCTCGCTGTAATAATCTGGCAGTTAAGGCGGCAGTGATGGGGATGGTCAGTATGACCCCCATACTGCCTGCTAAAGCTTGGACAATTTCGATGGCGACAAAGTTTGAATTAATTAGGTGGTTGTATTGAACTGAATAGAAATCAAGGACGATGATGGTTGACAGAGCAGAGCCGACGAAAGCCAAGATCAGGGTGTTGGACATGGTCCCGATCATATCCTTTCCGACATTCATCCCCGTCTTAAAGAGCTTCATGGCACCACAATTCTGAACATTGACATGCAGCTCATAGATCGCAGAGACAATGGACAGAGCCGTGTCCATAACAGCACCCATGGCTGCGATGAGGATGCCGGCAAAAAGGATATTCTCTACTCCCAAGCTCGTTTTTTGACGGATAAAAAGAAGGCTTTCCGCCTCCTCTAGTTTAAATCCCGAGATATGGACCAAACTGCTGTAGAGAAGTAAGATGAGTCCAGAAAGGACAACTCCTGAGGCTGTTCCGCTGATGGCACAAAAAGTCTTCTTGCTGATTCCGTTCAAAAAAACCATGTTTGCGGTGGTCACGAGGACAACAACACCGATTGAAGACCAGACGGGGGAATAACCTCTCATAATCAAAGGTAAAAATATGAACAGTATGCTGACGAGGGTGTAGACCAGACTCAAACATGACATGAGTCCTTTTTTGCCGCTGATCAACACCATTGTGAAGAGAAAAATCAAAGCGAAGATATAAATATAGGGAGCTCTGTCATAGTTATAAACGCGAACTTTAAACTTGCCGTTTTTCAGTTCATCAACAATGACTGTTAACTTCTGCCCTTTTTTTGCAAGAACGCTGTTGTATACGCTTAGACGATTGCTTGCCGTTAGAGTTTCGCCTTTGTATTTACCGCTAAGTAAGTAAATTTGCAGATTTTGCTTGCCTACTAGTATCTTTTCGGAAAGATTGCTTTTTTTAAGGTTTTCCTCAATGACATTGAGAACTCTACACTTTTCATAAGTGATCGTTGAGCCAGTCCTTCCTTTGGAGTAGCTGGAATAATCCAGTTGGCGGATAACAAGAATGATGACGACACAAATAATGACGAGAAGGATAGAGGTAATAATGTCTAAGTTATTAGTCAGTATTTTAGAATTTTTTTTGAACATTATTTATTCGCCCTTGCCTGCGGCCATGGGGTAGAAACAGGTTGTGTGGTGATAGGCATCTTGATGATCGATTTTGTTAACGTTGAGTTATGGATAGGCAGATTTTGAATGAGCCGTTCGGACAGGGGGCAGAATGGAACCCTGCTCGATTTCAAATATCTGCATCAATGAAGGGGTATTTCTAATCTTCGGATGTTATGTTTCCGTTAAGAAAATGCTAGGTTTTTGTATGTTTTGTTCTTACTTATGTCATGGAGGGTCGTGTGGAGAGGGGCATCTTTCCATTTTTAAAAGAGGCCAGAAGTAGACTTATGCCGCCATTGCCTGCTTCTGTTTTGGTGTGATTCTATTTCGTACTATATTCGTTCGTTATTATCGGCACTTCTGCGATCACGTGAAGCATGTATTGTAAAAGCCAATCATAACGAACCGTGCCATTGTCGCAAAAAAATTTCAATCATCTTTTCTAAGCCGCCTATGCACCCGTGTGGGGACGTGAGTTGAGATAAGCCGTTTATTCTAGAAGCGGCACAAAAATGTCGTCTCCATGTCCTGAGAAAGCCGTATCAGAGTCGCCAATCAGCAGCCCTGCTTACAGCCGTTTGGAACTTTAGTAACTGAGAATCTCTGTTGGTTTGAGGCAGATATTTTTTAGTACTGTCTTTTATCGGGTATGGCTCAAATTCCCCTTCAGCGGCAAGGCATGCAGTTCCATATGCTGTTAATTCCGTTGAAGATTGAACGGTAACCTGTCGACTCAGAACATCAGCCAGAAACTGGCATAAATAGGGGTTTGCAGCTAGTCCACCATCGATTGAAATCACCTCTTTGATGGATACAAACTCATTCATTGAGTTAATGACTTCAGCTGCTCTGAAAGCAATTCCTTCCAGAATAGATTGAACTAAATCCGCTGCTCGAGTATGTAATGACAAACCGATCCATAAACCACCAGCAGTTCTGTCCCAATAAGGACAACCCAAACCTGATAAAGCAGGAACGAAAGCAAGGTCTCTTTCAATAGCACTGTTTGTCTCAAAATGTTGAATTTGGCTATACTCCTGAAATAATCCTAGAGAACGCGCCCAATTGATTGCTGACCCCGCAGAGAAGATGCCACCGTCTAGAGCGTATATGGGGGGCTGTCCTTTTAATTGCCAGGCTACAGTTGGCAATAACCCCTGATTTGGTGATTGTTCTGGAGTCGCACCAGTGACAACTAGTGCAAAGGCCCCAGTACCAAAAGTTATTTTTGCATCACCATTATTTATGCAGCCATGTCCATATAGTGCCGCCTGTTGGTCAACGATACTTGCAGTGATAGGAATCACCCTCCCCTTGGACTCGACTGCACCAAAGTCACCTGTCGTGCTGACAATCTCGGGTAATACTTCCATCGGGACACCAAAAATGTGACATAACTCTTCATCCCATTGGCCTGTATGCAGATTCATTAATGATGTTCTGGAAGCTGTGCTTATGTCAGTTGCAAAGTGGCCGGTGAAACGATCAAGAAAAAAAGAGTCGGTAGTTCCTAACCGCAGTTTTCCGCGCTGAAGTAACTCTTTTGCTGCAGGAATATTGTCTATAATCCATCTCAGCTTGGTAGCAGAAAAATAGGTGTCTAACGGTAATCCCGATAATTCCAGGACACGTTGTTGTTGCTTTTCAGATTTTAGCTTATCTATTGTAAGCTGGGTGCGATTGTCTTGCCAGACAATGATAGGAGAGATAGCACGTTTTGAATCGGCATCCCAAGCCAGACAACTTTCTCCCTGGTTGGCGATGCCGATAGCTTGTATATCATCACAGCTGTCAATGCAGCACCGAATATTTTGAATCAATTCTTCAGGGTCGTGTTCAACCCAACCTGCTTTTGGGTAGAATTGCTGGTGCTCTAAAGTTTTTGCAGTCGTTTGAATTCCAGAGCTGCCAACTAATAAAGCGTGGGTGCTGGTTGTTCCTTGGTCAATTGCGAGTATGGACATCACATTTTCCTATTTTCTATATAAGCTGGTTTTTAATATATTTATGGATGCTCTTTTATTGCCATTTTATCTGCATAAAAGTCAAAATCAGATTGCTGTCTGTGGTTACGTAGTTGCAGTAGGTTCTTATGAAGTTTGACGGTCTACTGGGGAAGATTACCAGCTAAATCCTGAACTATCCACTGGGCAGTGATTTGGCCTTCATCCCAACATTTACCTGCAACATCAACAGGTTGTGGAAGGTTGCTAGGATTATAGTAGATTGGAGCTTTCTTTCCTGTCGCGTGCTGGAGAACATTTCCGGCGGCATAATAAGTTGGGTCTGTACAACGCCCAAATTGATCAACAATTGGACTGTTGGTGGCATAGTCAAGATCAAGATGGCTCATTCGAGCCAGAGTTGATTCAGGAGTAAATTGACCGCTGAATAGAACCCCATCGCAGGCAATTTCACGAATGTTCCCTTTGTTTTCGGCCACGTAGACAGCTCTTACACGAGGGTCTCCAATGATTTTGACGATTTGAGTCTGCAATAATAGGGGAACGCCAAATGCTTGCGCTGCATAATAAAGTGGCCAGCGAAGAGTAGGGCGTTGATTCTCTTCAAGCATTGCAACAGGCTTTATCCCTGCCTTTTTGCAGGTTGAGAGGGCAGAAAAACTAACGATTTCAGTTCCCACGATAACGGGATATCGAAACGGTATTAACTTTTTCAGGTAATACATTGATTGAAGCGTACCTGTGGTGCAAATTCCAAGTGGTCTGTCTCCTGAAACCAATCGAGAAGATCTTGGGGTTTCGCGGATACCGGTAGCAATGAGTACGCGCTTGGCGGTAATTTTTCCCATCCCTTCAGGTGAACTGACTGTAATGTTACCAGCTGGCTGCAACATTGTTACGGTTGTTTTTAGTGCGATTTTGATACTGTTGTCGCGTGCGGATTGGACCAACCTTTTTGCAAATGAAGGGCCAGTCATGATCCGTTTATATTCTCGGATACCGAAAGGTGGATGACCGCAATGGCGGGGGGCTCCCCCTGCCTCTGAGTCGCGATCGACCACCAAAACGGATTCAATCCCAGATTTTTTAAGAGTTAGTGCTGCAGATAGACCTGCTGGTCCCGCCCCTATTATGACAACATCATAATTATTACCGTTTAAAGGGTCAGACATCAGCTTTCCCCACGTCAATAGAATCTTCGAATTTTCCCTTGGTGAGTTCAGCCAGACGCGCTGAGCAGTAGAAACCTTGACAGCGTCCCATGGTTGCTCTGGTGCGCCGCTTCAATCCTGCAATACTGCCAGCTGGCATCGAACCTTTCATCGCAGCATTGATTTCACGATCAGTTACCATTTCGCAGTGGCAGACAATTTCGCCGTACCCTGACGTTTCATAATCGCGGGGTTGATTTTCCGCAAGATTTGGGACGGAAGGGACTATAGGGCTCACCAGTGGCTTAAACTCAGTGCCTCTTTGTAAGAGTAGCTGATGAACATGCTGGGCGAGCCCAAGGGAAGAGGTTAGTCCTGTCGATCGGATCCCTCCTAGAGTGATCCAGTTGCGATCAGGATCCTGGCTGACTTGATATTCACTTTTCTCCGTTGCTGGTCTTATTCCTGCAAAAGTTGCCGTTATTGGGATATTGGCAAGAGCCGGTATTTTTTCTAAAGCTTGATTGTGAAGAGCTTGAAGATTTTCTTTATCCACAGAGGCATCATCTCTTCCATCCTGATCTTCAGCAGTTGGACCAACAGCAACGTTACCAAAAATTGTTGGAAAAAGAACAATCCCCTTAGTTCTGGCCGTCGGAACGGGCAAAATGACAGAACTAAGTAATTTTCTTGCTGCCTTGTCAAAGAGAACAAATTGCCCTTTGCGGGGTTTGATTGTGAAATCACAATTGCCTAGGACTTTGCTATTGACAATATCGCCGTAGAGACCGGCACAATTGATGACATGTGTTGCTTTAACATGACCACGTTGCGTATTCAAAAGCCAACTCATGCCATCGAATTCACCATCAGTAACCTCAGCATTAAAAAGCGCTTTTCCTCCATTTTCAAGAGCCTGTTGTAAATAGGCAAGGGGAGTTGACCATGGGTCGATGATAAACTCGCGAGGAACGACGATGGCTGAACGTATGTTCTTGCCAAGATTAGGTTCAAGCTCAAGGATCTCCTTGCGGCTCAAGAGTTGCAAATCGTGGACGTTATTATCTTTTCCTTTTTTAAGGATGTCAGAGAACTTTGCTTCTTGTTCTTCTGACCAGGCAGCAATAAGGGCTCCAGTTTTTTGGAGTGGTAGATTGAGGCTTTTGTTGATCTGTAAATACTCATTGTAACCATTTTGAACACACTCCCATTCTAAAGAGCCAATCGGAGCATCAAAACCGGTATGGAGTATTGCACTATTCCCTTTGCTTGCACCGGAAAGAATATCAGTTCCTTTCTCTATCAAGACAATAGAGGCCCCTTCAAGGGTGAGTTTTCGGGCTACTGCACAGCCAACGACTCCTCCTCCAATGATGGCAACATCGGCGCGGGCGATTATTTGAGTTGTGCTAGAGAAATTATTTTGATGTTTTGGAGTATCCATGACTGAATAGTATATAGAAGTGACCGAACAGTCAATTCTAAAAGATTTGATAATCTGTGATCAATTGGTCTGATTTGCAATGCATTAATAATTGGGAGGAGTTTAGATCATAGGTTAGCAACGATAATATTTATTTTAGCTTTCATCAGTTCAGTTTTTAATTCTGCTGACGGTGGTATATCGCAAACGAGATTCGTTATTCTGGAGAGATTGCAGACTTCAAATGATGCAATTTTATTAAATTTGGAGCTGTCGACCAGTATTGTCAGCGATTCCGCTTGGTCAACCATGGCACGCGCTAGCTGGGCCTCTTCTATGCTATAATCCATAATTCCAGTGCGGGTATCGAGAGCGCCGATTGTCAAGATGGCATGATGTGCCCGGAAGGATTTCAATTGTTCAATTGCAATGCTACCGATTGTTTGCCGATTGTCTCCGTAAAACTCTCCACCGAGAAGAAATACTTTGGAATAGGAGGGTTCTGAGCTGATTGTTTTAGCAATTTGAGTTGAATTTGTTACGACTGTTAACTTGGGAATTAAGGTTAGTTTTTCGGCGAAATACAAGGTCGTAGACCCGGTATCAATAAGAATAGTTTCTCCTGGGGAAATGAGTTCTGCAGCAGCTTCAGCTATTTTTATTTTTGCTGCTGCGTTCTTTCCCATCCTCTCTCTAAAAGGACCTTCACCAGCTACTGCAGGGAGAGAGGCTCCTCCGTGAACTTTTTGAACTAGACCTTTTCGGGCGAGTTCCGTCAGATCACGTCGAATTGTTTCTTTTGAGATATTTAGAGTTTTAGACAATTCATTTACGGTGACGAAATCTTTTTGCCTTATCCTGTTGATAATGTCAGATTGTCGTTTTGCTGGGTTCATGAGGTTATTCCTAGCTAGCTTACGGATAGTTATTATGACGGAGATCCAACAGGTTAAGTGATGGGTTGAAATGAGTTAAGGCCCTTTACCTTATCTAAAGTAGTGTCTTGCTGATTGATTGTCAATAATATGAAAAATTGTCATGGCAAAAACCATTGATGATTGTTTAGTCAAAAAAAATGCTTGTTCAGGGGGGGGGGAATGTGTAATCCTGTAAAGGATTCATATCAAGATTTATTCTTGTCAGTGCTTTATGATCCATGTTTTGACTTACCTCTAAAATACCTGTGACTGGAACAATCAAAGATGATGTTTTGGTTTTATTAATGATTTTATTTTGTATTGACTGATGACCTTTTTGCACGCTGATAGTGAGTTTATCCCTTAATTATGAGTTAAAAAAGGTCTGAAATGGTTCTTGTAAGATAAGTAGAACCGTGTTATGTCATAATACGCTGAACATCGGTACATTGTCGCTCAACGACGGGTGGCGAAGCAATGATGCTTGTAAGAAGAAACATTTGTTTCTTTCTGCAAGCATTTTTTTTGTCCTGAATTTTGATTACCAGCGGGTGCAACTTTTGAATTTGGAGGAGTAATGCCAAAGTTTATTGTTCTTTACGTCAAATATGTTGACGCTATTTCCATCAAAATTGGTCGAGCTGTAATGTATTTAATCTTTGTAATGATAGGTGTCTTGCTCCTAGGCGCATTGACGCGAAATGTGTTGCATATGCCACTATCGTGGACCGTTGAAATGGCTCAATTTATCATCACAGCCTACTATATCGCTGGTGGCGCTTACTCTATGATTTTGAGAGAGCATGTGCGGATGGATTTGATTTATGAACGCTTTTCAGAGAGAAATCGGGCCAAGGTTGATGTTATTACAACATTTTTTCTGGTTTTTTATCTTGTTACTCTTCTCATTGGTTCCATTTCCAGCACTATGTACGCGATTGAGTATGGCCAGCGAAACTTTTCTCAATGGAACCCTTCAATGATCCCCATCAAAATTATCATGGTCGCAGGAATTTTCTTAATGATACTTGAATCAGTAGCAGTTTTCTTCAAGGATTTGGCCATAGCTAAAGGAATCAAAATCTCATGAGTTATGAATTAATCGCCCTGACAATGTTTGGGGGGATGCTCCTTCTAATGTTGACTGGTCAGCGAGTTTTTGCCGCGATCGGGTTTGTTTCTGCCGCTGCTGCTCTTTTGCTCTATGGCAATGGTGCGATTGAAATGCCTTTTAACGCGGCATTCAAATTGTTTAACTGGTATCCGATGCTAACTCTGCCCTTATTTGTTTATATGGGTTATGTCCTTTCGGAATCGGGTATAGCCAATGATCTTTACACCATGTTCCACGTTTGGTTCGGCAGGATAAATGGTGGGCTCGCTGTTGGCACGATTGGTTTGATGGTTGTCATATCAGCTATGAATGGCCTAAGTGTAGCGGGAATGGCCATAGGTGCGACAATTGCGCTCCCTGAGATGTTGAGGCGTGGGTATGATAAGACGATGATTACCGGTGTTGTTCAAGCGGGTAGTTCTTTGGGAATATTGGTTCCCCCCAGTGTGGTTCTGGTTCTCTATGGTATGATTGCTCGTCAACCTGTAGGCAGGCTCTGGCTTGCGGGGGTGTTTCCTGGCTTAATGATGGCAGCTTTTTTTGCTATTTACATTGTTATTAGATGTAAGCTTCAGCCTCACCTCGCTCCTACCGTCAGTGAAGAAGAACTGGATATTCCTTTCAGAGAAAAATTAAAGCTATTAAAAGCCGGTATTATTCCGTTTTTGATCTTCTTCTTTATGACTGGGTTGTTTCTGATGGGGATTACCAGCCTGGTGGAAAGTTCAGCTGTTGGTGCTACTGCAGCAACAATCGCTGCAATAGCCAAGGGTTCTTTTAACCGCAAAGTGATCGAGGAGTCGGTCAGAAAAACCCTCGGAATATCTTGTATGTTTATGTGGGTTATCCTTGCAGCGCTTTCTTTCGGGGCTGTTTTCGACGGGATCGGTGCAGTCAGAGCTATTGAGGCTTTATTTATTACAAAGTGGCAACTAAGCCCTTGGCAGGTTCTTGTCATGATGCAGTTGTCTTATATCGTCATGGGAATGTTTCTGGACGATACGGCCATGCTGGTTATTGTTGCTCCACTCTATGTGCCATTAATTATTTCTCTTGGGTTCAACCCTATCTGGTATGGAGTTTTGTACACAATCACCTGTCAGATCGCCTACATGACCCCCCCGTTTGGCTACAATTTGTTTTTAATGCGTGCCATGGCTCCTCAAGAAATCACATTGCCGGATATCTACCGCTCTATTATTCCGTTTGTATTGATTATGGTTTTTGCTTTGGTATTAATAATGATTTTCCCACAGATTACTCTGTGGTTGCCTGACTATATATATTCAAAATAAGCATTAAGTTTTTTATTTGAGAGTTCATCCATAGCACTTATCTCTAACATCAAACAGAGGAGTTTAACGATGAAAGAAGAAAAAATCGTAACTAAGCCCCAGCCTCAAGATCAGAAAAACGGCCGTCGAGATTTCATAAAGAAGGCAAGTATTGCTACAACAGGAGCTGTTGCAGCTTCGACAGTTTTCAGTGCTCCTTATGTCTATTCTGCTTCTAATCCAATTAAATGGCGTCTGCAGAGTTATTCAGGGGCTGCTTTGGGTGCCCATGTTATCCAACCGCAAATTGAAGCATTCAATCGTGCTGCTCATGGACAGATGGAGATTGAGCTCTACTTTGCTGATCAGCTTGTTGCTACCAGTGAACTATTCCGTGCGATGCAAAACGGGATGATTGATGCCGTTCAGAGCGATGATGCAACTATGGCTTCTCCCGTTGACATAAATGTTTTTGGTGGATATTTCCCTTTCGCTACTCGTTATAGCTTAGATGTTCCCGTATTATTTAAATACTATGGGCTAAATGAAATTTGGCAAGAAGCCTACGATGAAGTCAGAAACGTAGAATGGCTTGGAGCAGGAGCTTGGGATCCGTTGCACATTTTCACAAAAAATCCGATTAATAGTCTTGCTGACATGAAAGGGAAGCGTGTTTTTGGTGTTCCTACTGCTGGAAAATTCCTATCTCGTTATGGGTTAGTTCCAGTCACTTTACCTTGGGATGATATTGAAGTTGCAATTCAAACTGGCGAGCTTGACGGTGTAGCATGGTGTGGTTTTACAGAAGCGTACGAAGTTGGCTGGGCCGATGTCTGCAACTATGCTTTGCTGAACAACGTAACTGGTGCATGGTTTGGTTCTTATTTTGCTAATAGTAAGAGCTGGAAGAAAGTACCTCCACATCTGCAAGAATTATTTAAGCTATCCATGGATAGTTCTCATTATTACCGTCAAGTTTGGTATTGGGGCGGTGAAGCCAAGCTACGTGTTGGTGGTAAGAAAATGGAATTGACGACTATTCCAACCGAGGAATGGGATCAAGTTGTAAAAGACGCTGAAGAATTCTGGGATGATATGTCTTCTATCAGCCCAAGAGCTGCAAAAGTTGTTAATATCTTTAAAGAATATTCAAAAGTGATGCACGAAGCAGGCGTTCCGTATCGGTACAGCTAAGCTTCAATGCTTTCGCCTCTGTAAGTATCTGTGCAGAGGCGAAAGCTACAAATTAGTAGATTTTTAACTGGTAGCCTTCAGGAATTTTTTAATAATCTTGCTAAATTAGTCAAATAGCGTTATAGAAAAAGAAGATGGTCATGCAACGAAGTATGATCCTAGGCGGTGAATGCTTGCATAGATTATTATAATTTTTGCAGGCATTTTTTTTGTGGAGTTCATGGTGTCCGAAGATAAGCAACGCATGATTCAAGAGTATGTACCAGGTAAGCAATTGACTCTGGCACATCTGATTGCGAATCCACAGAAATCGATTTGTCAGAGCCTTGGTCTTGACGAAGAGGTTGCTGGAGCTATTGGTATTCTGACGATTACTCCTGGAGAGGCTGCAATTATCGCGGCTGATGTTGCGACGAAAGCGGCAGATGTTGAAATAGGTTTTCTGGACAGATTTGGTGGGGCAGTTGTCATTGTTGGTGATGTTGCCAGTGTTGAATCCTCAATTATGAGTGTGCTTGATGTTTTTGAGACGGTTTTACATTTTGCTATAACAGAAATAACCCGATCTTAGTGAGATCTTGATGAATAAAGTGATGCTTGTTGGCAAGACTGGATGTGGCAAAACAACATTGATTCAGAGTTTTCAAGAACAAAAAATCGTTTACAAAAAAACCCAAGCGATTACATTCAGTGGGATATTTATCGACTCTCCTGGGGAGTTTTTAGAGAATAGACGCCTCTACCCGGCACTTCTGACCACCTCAGTTGGTTGTAATATTGTTGCTTTGGTGCAGGATGCAACATTGATAAACAGCGTATATCCACCCAATTTTTCATCTATGTTCAAAAAGAGGATCCTTGGCATAGTGACCAAGGTGGATAAGGAATCCAGTAATCCTGAAAGAGCTGAAAAGTTTCTCAGGCGTGCTGGAGCTGAAGAAATAATCATGACAAGTGCAATCGATAAAACTGGATTGCAGTTATTAAGGGAATCTCTGACTAAGGTGGATATGGATGACATATAAAATCGTCATTGCTGATGATGAACCTATAACGCGCCTTAACATGTATGAGATTTTGATGGGGGCCGGTTATGACGTTGTCGGAGAGGCTGGAGATGGATTTGATGCTCTGGATCTCTGTCGGGAGCATCATCCGGATCTGGCTGTTTTAGACATTAAAATGCCACTGATTGATGGATTGAAGGTCGCTAAGCTGATTAAAGACGAGAAGCTGGCAGGAAGCACTCTGTTGCTGACGGCATACAGTGGCAAAGAATTTGTCGACCAAGCTAAAGATGCCGGTGTTGAAGGTTACTTGGTTAAGCCCGTATCTGAAGATTCTCTACTTCCTATGGTAGAAGTTGCCATTGCGAAGGGGGTGGAGATGAATCGAATGAGAGAAGACATTCGCAAGGCACAGGATGAACTTGAAGGGAGAAAGTTGATTGAACGGGCCAAAGGAATATTAATGGCTCAGGACAAGCTCAGTGAAGATGATGCTTATAGAAAAATTCGCAAAATCAGTATGGATAAAGGAAGGCCGATGAAAGATATTGCTAAAGCTATCCTGCTGAATGGTGTTTGAGGAGCTTATGCTTGTGGCCCTTTGCCAGCAGCATTCTGACCTGAATGAGGTGGATATTCAGAAAATAAAAAGAAATGCTGAATGTCTGGATAGCGTAGCTGAATTAATGGGGGCGGATATTTTCATTGACTGCTGTACCAGAGATCCCGATGTGGCTGTTGTGGTAGCTCAGGCTCGGCCGTATTCAGTCAAATCTCTTTATGCAGGCTCGGTTGTTGGCAAGTTTGCCCACCGAAGTAAAGAACCTGCTGTTCTCAGAACTTTGGAAATCGGCATGCCGACAATGGATATGAGTGGCGTGACTCAGGAGGATAAAAGTGTTCGTCAAAGTGTGTCACCGATTAAAAATTCGTCTGGAGTCGTTATTGGGGCACTGATTGCTGAAAAAGATGTGACTGAAACCGTCAGGGCAGAAAAAAAGCTATCTGTCTTGACCCAGACCACGGAACAGCTAATTGAGCGAAGGACGTTTCCAAGTAACGGAGACAACAGCCTCCCATACCATGTTACTGATGGAATTGTGACATTCAGTCATTCTGGAGTTTGTACATATGCAAATCCGGTAGCTGAGAAAATTTATCGTGACCTCGGGTATATTGAACGGCTTCAGGGGCTTAGTTTTACAAACATGACCTTTCATGGGGTTGAATTTGATAACATCCTTGCAAAGAAGCAGATTACTCTAAATGATCTTGAAGTTGGAAATTATATCTTTCATATTAAATATACCTATGTGAAAAATAAGCATGACAACTTTACCGGTGTTGTCATGCTTATCAATGATGTGACGGATGTAAAAAATAAAGAAAGAGAACTTGTTTTAAAGACCGTTGCCATCAGTGAAATACATCACCGGGTTAAGAATAATTTGCAGACGATAGCAAGCCTCTTAAAGCTTCAATGTCGAAGGGTTGATGATGATTCTGCGAAAGCCGCATTTAACGAAAGTATCAGTCAGGTTTTAAGTATTGCAGCAACCCATGAAATCTTGGCCGAAGATTGTAAAGATGATGTTGATATCTTGACTATGCTGCGGAAGATTAAGATAAATACCGTGCAACATAGTCTTCTTGCCAGCAAGGGAATTTCTATCAATCTTAAAGGGGATACATTTTTGTGCGATTCTGATACGGCAACTTCAATTGCGCTTGTTGTCAACGAAATCACCCAGAACTGTTTGAAGTATGCATTTACCGGAAGAGACTCAGGAACGATAGATATTGAGATCTGCAAGGGGGCAATGTACTCTAATATTTCCATCATTGATGATGGCATTGGTTTTGATCTGAATACAGATTCTTCAGAAAAACTTGGATTGCTGATTGTTCGAAGAATTGTAACCGAAAAGTTGAAAGGAACTTTATCAACTGAATCAAGCCATCGTGGTACAAAGGTACTATTTGACTTCCCTTTAAACAAGTCAGGAGCTGAAGCAATCTGACTGATT
This sequence comes from Desulfuromusa kysingii, assembly GCF_900107645.1. GTDB lineage: Bacteria > Desulfobacterota > Desulfuromonadia > Desulfuromonadales > Geopsychrobacteraceae > Desulfuromusa > Desulfuromusa kysingii. The sequence goes on along the minus strand of NZ_FNQN01000004.1, from coordinate 274,802 downwards.
GATTCCAGGAGACTTACATTATTCAATGGAGGTCTCAGAGAAGAGAATTAAAAATTTCGTACACAACGGCGTGTGCGAGTATGGCGTTGAAGCCTGAGCTTGCATTTTTATTGTATTATGCGATTTCAGGCTTTTTTTATCCTGAATCAGTAAATCCGATTTACTCATTTAGGCTGATGATAGGTGATTGGTGAAAGAACAAATTCTCAGCGTTGGAATAGATATCGGGACGACAACGAGCCAGTTAGTGTTCAGTCAACTGACTTTGGAGAATACTGCCTCTCTGATATCGGTACCGCGGATAGAAATTATTGCTAAAGAAGTGGTGTTTAGAAGTGCAATCCACTTTACTCCACTAAAATCACAGCAAGAAATAGATGAAAATAAAATCCGACAGCTGATTGAACAAGAATATCACTCTGCCGGAATCAGACCGGAACAGGTACAAACCGGGGCAGTCATTATTACAGGCGAAGCTGCGAGAAAACAAAATGCTGAAACTGTTTTACGTGCGTTGAGTGGTCTGGCCGGTGAATTTGTAGTGGCTACGGCGGGTCCAACATTGGAAGGTATTATCGCTGGGAAAGGGGCGGGGGCCTGCCAAGAATCAAAGCATCGGGGCGCAACAGTCGTTAATCTGGATATCGGCGGTGGGACAACCAATATCGCCGTATTTAGAAATGGAGAGGTGATAGATACGGCTTGCCTTGATATTGGCGGGCGTTTGATACGGTTCCAGAATGAACGAGGAACAATCAGCTATATCGCTGATAAAATGCGCAGTCTAACCCGTTCTATGGATTTATCGGTTGCCGAGAATCAAACTTTGAGTACGGGGACGATCGAAGCTATCACTATGCGCATGGCAGGTATTCTGGAGGAGGTTCTAGGGCTTGTTCCTGTTACCCCGCAATTGGCAACAATGCTGACCGATCATGATCTGAGGCGTGATTATCCAATTGATTATGTGTCATTTTCAGGAGGAGTTGCTGACTGTATTCAAGGTTCAAGTAGTGGTGATTATTTTCGCTATGGCGATATCGGAATTGCTCTTGGCCAAGCAATTACCCGTTCAAAAATTACTCAGCAGTTTGAAATTCTGCCTTCTGTTGAGACGATTCGGGCCACGGTTGTTGGGGCAGGGTCACATACGACTGGTATTAGTGGTAGTACTATCTCTGTTTCACCCGGAGTCTTGCCGATGCAGAACATCCCGGTGCTCAAATTATCTCCGGAAGATGAAGCATTACCGTTGAGGTTATGGGGTGAAGCGATACTCCGCAAAGTTCAGTGGTTCAATCTTCAGGGGGAAAAGCAAAATCTTGCTCTTGCATTCAAAGGGCCTGATAGTCTCGGATTTTCAGATGTGACTGAATTGGCAAGTGAAGTTATTAAGGGGATGCAGGGAATCCTTTGTAAAACCTGTCCACTAATTGTGATCATAGAAAAAGATCTGGCTAAGGTGATGGGGCAAACATTACGAAGTCAATTGGGTTTTAAAAAGGATGTCATCTGTATTGATACGATAAAAGTTGAGAACGGTGACTATATTGATATTGGTCGGGAGCTCGTGGATGGAAATGTTGTTCCTGTCATTGTTAAAACGCTGGTTTTCAATTCTTAACCCAGAGGTGAGGAATCGTTGATGAAATTGAAAACGGTACTGTCCGGAATCGTGTACGAATTCAAGGACCTTAAAGAGGTGCTGGCGAAAGCCAATGAGGAGAAGTCTGGTGATCGTTTGGCTGGCCTTGCAGCTGCTACTGTTGCTGAAATGGTTGCTGCCAAAGAGGTGCTTTCCGATTTAACCTTAGCGGACTTGAGAAATAATCCGACGGTTGCTTATGAAATTGATGAAGTGACTCGTCTTGATCAGGACGCCGTCAATGAAAAGATCTATGCAGAAATCAAATCTTTTACCGTTGCGGAATTCAGGGAATGGTTGCTGAGTCACAAGACTTATGGTGAAGATATTATCCGGATTTCCAGGGGGCTGACCTCTGAAATGGTGGCTGCCGTCGCCAAACTGATGACTAATCTGGATCTGATCTATGCGGCGAGCAAGATCAATATTTGTGCTCATTGTAATACCACTATCGGGGAGTCTGGGGTGCTTGCGTTCCGACTCCAGCCAAATCACACTACCGATGATCTCGATGGTATCAGAATTTCCACTTTTGAGGGGTTAAGTTACGGAGCCGGTGATGCTCTGATCGGTTTGAACCCTGTTAATGATACCGTTGAGTCGTTGTCCAACATCCTGCACATGTTCCAGGAGATTAAAGAGACCTATCAGATACCGACCCAGAATTGTGTATTGGGGCATGTTACCACGCAGATGGAGGCGGTTAAAAAAGGTGCGCCAGCCGATATGATCTTCCAAAGTATCGCCGGGAGTGAGAAGGGTAACACTGCTTTTGGCCTTAATGCCGCCATGCTCTTAGAAGCCAAAGATCTGATGCTCAAACAAGGGACAGCGACTGGCCCAAATGTGATGTATTTTGAAACCGGACAGGGTGCTGAACTCTCATCTGATGCCCACCACGATGTTGATCAGGTGACAATGGAAGCGCGGTGTTATGGATTTGCTAAACATTTTGATCCTTTCCTGGTGAATACTGTGGTGGGATTCATTGGTCCTGAGTACCTCTATGACAGTAAACAGGTCATTCGTGCCGGGCTTGAAGATCTCTTTATGGGGAAATTGACCGGAATTTCAATGGGTGTTGATGCTTGCTATACCAATCATATGAAAGCGGATCAGAATGATATTGAAAACTTGGCGGTTCTGCTGGGAACAGCTGGTTGTAATTATCTGATCACTGTTCCGCAGGGTGACGATATCATGCTCAATTATCAATCCCTCGGCTATCATGAGGCAGCAGCCTTGAGGGAACTTCTCACTAAGAGACCGATTCCGGAATTTGAGTGTTGGCTGGAAAAAATGGGCATCTATGAAAATGGACGACTGAGCCAAATCGCCGGCGATGCATCACTGTTTTTCAAAGGATAAAATTGGGGAAGGAATCGTGGTAGATATGGAAGCTAATATTAAACAACTGATTGCGGATGTTCTCAGAGAGATGGGGCAAACTGAGAATCCTTCTTTGAAAACTGTACCCCTGAGTTCAACGGCAGAAGAACCCCAGGCTGATCTGACAAGCGAAAATTTAAGAAAACAGCTGCTGGTTCCCGACCCATCTAACCGAGAAGCCTATTTGAAGTTCAAAGGGGCAACAGCATCGCGCATCGGTATCTGGCGTACCGGACCCCGATATCTGACCAAGCCTTCATTGCGTTTCCGTGCCGATCATGCGATCGCTCAGGATGCTGTCTTTAATGATGTTCCTGAAGAATTTGTTAAAGAATGGGGTCTTCTTGAAGTGAAGACTAAATGCTCTGATAAGGATCAATTTTTGACCCGCCCTGATCTGGGGCGACAACTGGATGACGAGAATGCTGAAGCGCTAAGGGAGTACTGTTCAGAGCAGGCAAAGGTGCAGGTATATATCTCAGATGGGTTAAGCTCGACGGCTGTAGAAAAAAATGCCAAAGATACTTTTTTGGCCTTGGCTCAAGGATTGGAAGGATATGGTATCAAGGTCGGGAAGCCATTTTTTCTACGCTATGGGCGAGTCCCCGCGATGGATGTTGTTTCTCAAATATTGCGGCCGGAAGTTACCGTCGTTTTGATTGGCGAAAGACCCGGATTAGCGACAGCTGAAAGTATGAGTTGTTATATGGCTTATAACGCGTCTGTCGGTATGCCTGAAGCTAATCGGACGGTTATCTCCAATATTCACCGGGGTGGTATTCCCGGAGTTGAGGCTGGGGCACATATCGCTGATGTGGTAAAGAAAATGCTAGATCAAAAGACGAGTGGTCTAGATCTGAAAAAGTAACCCGAGAGGATAACGACGATGAAGGGTGATGCCCTCCGCGCCACAGTTTTAAGTATCAGGATAATCTCCAAGGTGACACCAGCTATGGCTGCACAATTCGGGCTGAATAAAGACCAGAGTAGTCTGGGCCTATTGACGGTTGATTGTGATGATGTTGGTTACACTGCTCTGGATGAAGCGACGAAGAAGGCACAGGTTGAGGTGGCTTATGCCAAATCGTTCTATGCTGGAGCCGCCAATGCCAATACCAAATTGGCTGGAGAATTTATCGGTATTCTTGCTGGATCAACCCCGGCGGAAGTCCATAGTGGGGTGAATGCTGCGGTCAGTTTTATTGAAAATGACGCAGCCTTTATCAGTGCTAATGAAGATGATTCTATCGCCTATTATGCTCACTGTGTGTCGCGCTCCGGATCTTATCTATCCAAGATAGCTGGTGTTGAAGAGGGGACGTCGTTGGCTTATTTGATTGCGCCGCCGATTGAATCAATCTTTGCTTTGGATGCGGCTCTAAAAGCGGCAGATGTTAATATGGCGGAATTTTTTTCACCGCCTTCAGAAACCAACTTTGGCGGAGGCCTTTTGAGTGGCAGCCAAGCCTCTTGCATGGCTGCATGTGAAGCTTTTGCTGAAGCGGTTCAAGCGGTTGCAGATAAACCAAAGGCATATTGAAATGAATAATAAGGCTTTAGGAATTTTTGAGACTATCGGTTTTGTTCCAGCTGTGACTGGTGCTGATGCGGCGCTCAAGTCTGCTGATGTTGAGCTCCTTGGTTGCCGCTATGTTGGCTCGGGTCTGGTTTCCGTATTGCTCTCCGGGGATGTCAGTTCGGTCAAAGTTGCGGTTGACTCCGGCTGTAGTGCCGCTGCGCAAGTAGGTTCAGTTGAGTCGCAAACCGTTATCGCCAGAACTGCTGAGGGACTGGGTTTTGTCGTTGATGATGTGAAACAAAAGCAGAGTAAATCTGATTCGGTAAAAAAACCATTGAAACGGCAGGACGTAAAACCGAAACGCACGGGTAAAAGAGTCTCTAATAAAATTGTTCCCGAATTAAGCTTAGAAGAGTTATCGAGATTGAATGTTGTTAAGTTGAGAGAATTGTCTCGACAAATTCCAGGGATAGCTCTTGATAGAAAAATAATCAGGTCGGCACGTAAAGATGAATTGATTGACGCAATTATCAGCTGTTACCAGAAAGATAAGGAGTAAATACAATGGCAGATAAGGATTTAGCCTCGATCCAGGAAGCCAGGGATCTTGTTCGAAAAGCCCGTGTGGCTCAATGTGATTTTGCCAAATTGAGTCAGGAGAAAGTTGATCAGGTTGTCCAAGCTATCGCCAAAGTTATGACTGCTATGGCTGAAGATCTAGCCAAATTGGCGGTAGAGGAGACTGGATACGGCAATTGGGAAGATAAAAAACAGAAAAATTTACTTGCGTCTGAGAAACTTTACCAGCGTATCCACGCTGTAAAAACGGTGGGAGTGATTGCTGAAGACCGGGAGCAAAAAATCGATAAAATTGCTGTTCCAGCTGGGGTTGTTGCGGCTCTCATTCCGTCGACCAATCCCACTTCAACGACCATCTACAAGGCGATGATTGCACTCAAGGCAGGTAATGGCGTCGTTTTCAGTCCTCATCCGACAGCGACAAAATGTATTGGTAAGACGGTTGCTATTATCCATCAAATTCTCAAAGAAATGCATATTTCTGAGGAGCTTGTCAGCATGACGACTATGCCGACACTTGAAGGGACCGGTGAGCTGATGCGTCAAGCAGATCTGATCCTCGCTACGGGTGGTCCAGGGATGGTTAAAGCCGCCTATAGTTCAGGAACGCCAGCTCTGGGTGTTGGCCCTGGAAATGTCCCCGTCTTTATTGAAAAGAGTGCAGATGTTCAGGCTGCAGTCAAACGTATCATGGCTGGTAAAACATTTGATTATGGAACCGTCTGTTCTTCCGAACAGGCCCTTGTCACTGAAGAGTCTATTGTCGCAGAGGTCAAAAAGTCCATGCTTATTGAAGGTTGCTATTTTCTTGAGGGAGCAGCTGCCGACAAAGTAAAAGGTCTGATGACAGGTCCCCGGGGAAGCATGAATCCAGCTATCGTTGGACAACCTGCAAGTGTATTGGCGCAAATGGCAGGGATCGAAATTCCTGCAGGGACCAGACTTCTGGTTTATGAAGAGCAGGGCGTCGGTTCCGGTTACCCTTTCTCTTATGAAAAACTGACTTGTCTGCTTGGGTTTTATACCGTGCCCGATTGGCAGTCAGCGGGTGAACTCTGTACCCGGTTACTTCAGAATGGTGGACTGGGTCATTCTATGGCTATCCATTCAAACAATGAAGATATCATTCGCCATTTTGCTCTTTCCCAGCCAGTATCAAGATTATTGGTTAATACCCCTTCAAGTCTTGGTGCTGTTGGAGTCACTACCAATCTCGACCCTTCTCTGACTCTGGGATGTGGCTTCGTGGGGGGGAGTTCAACGTCGGATAATGTTGGTGGTCAACACCTCTTTAATATTCGTTATGTGGCCCGGGGACTGGACAGTCCTGTCGTACAAAAGTCTGATAATAATGAAGTTGATATTGAAGCTATTACCCAAATGGTCTATGAACAGCTCAAGAAAATGAACTATGTTCCAGAGAATGTTTAAATATAGGTTTATCGGAAGTTATTTTTTAATCTGCTTAATTGCTGAAGGAGTCAACAATGGCAACATCAAGTGCAATAGGAATGGTTGAAACAAGGGGTTTTGTCGCTGCAGTTGAGGCTGCAGATGCCATGGTTAAAGCTGCAAATGTCATCTTGATTGGTAAGACCCAGGTGGGTACCGGATTGGTCGCAATTCTGGTCCGTGGAGATGTTGGTGCTGTTAAAGCAGCGACCGACGCAGGAGCTGCAGCTGCAGCGAAAGTTGGCGAAGTCGTCAGTGTCCATGTCATTCCCAGGCCTCATGATGAGGTGGAGCTTCTTTTGCCAAAATTGAAAGGGTAGAGGTTACGGCCTCTCTCTTTCCCGGTGATGTTAACAATCAAAAGCTAGACAAAAAAGGAGAATGTATTATGGCCGTATTAAGTGCACTCGGAATGGTAGAAACCAGAGGTTTTGTCGCTGCCCTGGAAGCAGCAGATGCTATGGTCAAAGCCGCTAATGTGACCCTGATTGGTAAAACTCAGGTAGGTAGTGGCTTGGTTGCTATACTTGTTCGTGGTGATGTTGGTGCTGTCAAGGCTGCAACTGATGCAGGAGCAGCTGCGGCTGAGAAAGTTGGCGAGGTTGTAAGTGTTCACGTCATTCCGCGTCCCCATGATGAAATTGAGCTGATCCTTCCTGGAAAAGGAGATAAGTGATCGAAAAGGTGATAACGGAATCTTTTTTAAGGACAAGTTTTTTAAAAGAGATTCCTGAAAATTTTTACCTTCGTGAGGATCAGATTCTGACTCCTGCGGGGGCTCAATTTCTTAGCGACAGGAAGATAAAAGTTGTCACAGGGGAAGCCGCTGCTAATGACGGTGTTGCTGTGCAGCGCTATATCGCTGTTGCCGATGGAACCACCTATATGGAGAAGCCGGAGCACCTGACCCAGTTAACCGGAAATCAGTTGATCCCCAAGGATCATCCGCTAATTGTGTTTAGAGGCTGGCTAGACCGTTTGCAGGCAGAAATCCTTCTGTTGCAGAAACAAGTTGTCCCGTGCGGCGCAATTCCTTTGAGAGAGACCTTGGGAGAATTGCTCGATCGAACCCGTGCAATTCTGCGGGCTGAAGTTGTTGATGAACCCTTGGTCTCCTGTGTTTTTCTCGGCATGAGCGAAACTGAAATTAGGGAAAGATCACACCACCCGCAAAAATATTTTGGCCTGCAGCATCTTGAGATTTCGGCAGAAATGGATACCACCGTTCTGGCTTTGAACCGTCTCAGGACTCTTGTGAGAGGGGCCGAACTCTCTGCGGTAGCAGCTTTTTCTGCAAAGGGTGGAATTGAACGGTCTGACATTATTCAGGCTTTGAATCGAATGAGCAGCGTTATTTACGTGTTGATGTTGCAAGTTGCTCAGCAAGCAGACACCTCTGGAGATGGTATGGATAATCCGGTTGTCGATGAGATTGTTGCCAAAGTAATGGCTCAGTTTACAGACGTTAAAGGGGATATTCCTGTTGAATTATCCGCACGTCATGTCCATTTGAGTCCTGCTGCAGTGCAAAAGCTCTTTGGAAAGGAGTTAACCCCGGTTAGGGAATTATCACAGCCGGGTCAATATCTGTGCCAGGAGAGGGTTCGGCTTGTTGGCCCTGCGGGAACATTGGAGAATATTGCTGTCCTCGGTCCTGCCAGAGGTGCCACTCAGGTCGAAATCTCTGCGACAGATGCGCGGATTCTTGGTCTTTCACCGCCGATTAGGCAGTCTGGTGATATCCAGGGTTCTACAGGGCTGAAGATTGTCACTGATATTGATACGCTTACGATTGATGAAGGTTTGATCGTTGCCGCTCGCCATCTACATATGCATCAGGATGACGCTGTCAGACTAGGGGTTAAGGATAAAGATCTGGTGCGTGTTCGGATTGGTGATGTCAGGTCAGTGGTTTTTGAGAAAATTCTGATTCGGGTTAATGAAAACTATCGGCTTGCCATGCACATCGATTTTGACGAAGGAAATGCTTGTGGCTGGGTTCCCGGAATGACTGGTCAGTTACTCACCGATCGCAGCTGAGAAAGAGCTTGCAAATGGCTATTAATGATTTAGTGCAGACCATCGTTCAGGAAGTTTTAAGGCGGCTTCAAGGGGAGACAGACTCCCGGAAGGTGCTGATTCTTGCTCGTGAGGAAGATGCTACGGTTGGTTCAGTGTTGCAACAATTGGAACCGGGCGAAATGGCTGTTTTCTGGGATAAAAACAACGACAACCTTGTTCCCGCACGGACAATTATACCTTTACTATCCTGTAGCCAAATGGCAGATCTGGTTCAGGGGAGGGCAACCGGACCATTGTTGAAAAAAGCATTAGATCTTTTACTTGCAGGGAAAACTGTTGAGATCTTTGATTTTGAATACCTGAAATATGAAAAAACAGCGCCGGAACCTCTCTACCAATTGTATGTCTCCTACGAGGAGACCCTCCGGGGGTTTGGGTTACAACGGGTCGCAGCAGGCAAACAAACTGTTTCTCGCTTTAGCCGTCGCCTAGTGACCGAAAGGGACATCATCGAAGCGCACCAACAGGGGATATCAGTTTTACGTGTTTTACCTGATGCTCAATTGACTCCCCTTGCTCTAGATTGTGCCAGAGAAAGAGGGATTCAACTTCAAAAAACTGAAAGGTGACATAAATGATTATCGGCAATGTGGTTGGTAATGTGTGGGCGACCAGAAAGAATGATTCTTTGACTGGTCTGAAGTTAATGATTGTCCAGCGGCTGGATGTTTGCCGGGATGAAGAAAAAGAGAGTTTTGTTGCAGCAGATCTGGTTGGTGCAGGTATCGGAGAGCGAGTTCTAGTTGCGACTGGAAGTGCAGCACGTCAATCGGCTGAGATGCAGAACGCTTTGGTTGATGCGACTATTATCGGGATTATCGATGAGATTGATGTCCCAGGTGAAAACTGAAACTTCTAAAAACTCAGAGTTTGTTGCGAGGTAAAATATGGCAAAGCAGTTGGTTGGACGAGATAATGTCGAACAATTTATCTGTCACGAAGAGAAGAAGCTCTATGTCGGTAAAACGCTGATTCTGACCCCTGGGGCTAAGGATTATCTCCAGGAGAAAAGTATTGCTGTTGTCTACGGTGAAGCGACAGCAGTTGTAGAAAAATCGACACCAAAGTCTACAGATTCATCTGCATCAGATTTGAATAGCAGTATCCAGCAACTGTTGAAAAATGATTTTTCTATCACTGACAGTGCTCTTGTTACCGAGGTAACCCGGAAGGTTATGGAAAAACTAGAGAAACTTAAGTAATGGATCTCCGGGGCATGGACAAAGATCTGTTGCGTACAATAATCCGTGAGGTTATTGCTGAACAGAGCCAACTCGAAATAGCCCATTTTGAAAAAAAGGTTGATAAACAAAGTGGTGTGACAGCTGTTCGGGCTGCAGAGGTGAAACCAAAACCTTTTGATACTGGCAAAGAGGGTGACAAGGTTTTTCTGACTGATTTGTTTACTTTGGACGAAAGCCCTCGCTTGGGTTCCGGAATCATGGAAATGGAAAGCTCCTGTTTTGATTGGGTTCTCAAGTATGATGAAATTGATTATGTCATCGAGGGCAGACTTGAAATTATCATTGATGGTAGAAAAATTGTGGGTGAAGCTGGGGACGTAATTCTGATTCCCAAAGATACCGCTATTCAGTTCAGCGTCCCGGAGTTTGCTAGATTTTTGTATGTAACATATCCTGCAGACTGGGAAAATCAATAACGACATTTCGATATACAAGGTCTCAAATAAGATTCTTTTGTAACCTAAACTTGAGTCAGGAAACAGAGAATGAGTAAGCAGCTTGTCGAAAAAATAATGAGAGCCGGAGTTGTCGGGGCTGGCGGTGGTGGTTTTCCAACCCACATAAAAGCGCAATCCCAGGTGGAATATGTCCTGGTCAATGGTGCTGAATGTGAGCCTTTGATCCATAAAGATGTTGAGTTGATGACCCACCGGGCTGTAGATATACTTGATGGTCTGCGTTTGATGATGCAGGCCACTGGCGCAACACAAGGTATCGTAGGTATTAAAAAGAAAAATAGTCGGGCTGTGCAAATATTTAAAAATGCAGTTGAAGATACTGAGTATGAGGTGCTGGAACTTGGTGATTTTTATCCTGCTGGTGATGAGTATGAACTGGTTCAATTAGCAACTGGGAGATTGATTCCACCGGGTGGTATTCCTCTTGATGTTGGCTGTGTTGTCTCAAATGTTGAAACCTTATTAAATGTCAGCATGGCAGCTAGGGACGTTCCGGTGACGCACAAGTTTGTCAGTGTCGCTGGTCTGGTTCGAGAACCAAAATCATTCTGGGTGCCGATTGGGACGAGTTATAGGGAACTTCTGACGTTTGCTGGGGGGGCAACCCAGAGCGATTTTGTTATGCTCATCAGTGGGATTTTGATGGGTGGAATTACCACTGATCTGGATGACGTTGTCACAAAAACCTGTGCCGGTTTGATAGTTCTGCCAAGTGACCATTATCTGGTGTCTCGAAAAACCCGTACCCCTGAACAGATGAATCGTATTGGCAAGTCTGCTTGTGATCAATGCACCGCTTGCACTGAAATTTGTCCCCGTTACCTGCTTGGTTATGATGTCCAACCTCATAAGGTGATGCGTTCCCTTGGCTTTACCACAAGCGGGGCAGAGTACTGGAACAAATTTGCAACATATTGTTGTTCCTGTGGCCTCTGTACCCTTTATGCTTGTCCAGAAGACCTATTTCCTCGGGAAGCCTGTGAACAGGCGAAATTTTCTATGCGTGAGACTGGCAATTCATATCAGCAGGAAAAGGCCCCGAAGATACATTCGATGAAAAACTATCGCCGGGTTCCCACCAAATCTTTATTACGTCGGTTGCGGATTTCAAAATATGAAGTTCCAACTCCCTTTGTCGAAGGGTTTCCAGACCCCACAGAAGTGCGTGTCTTGCTGCAGCAGCATGCAGGGAAAGCGGCTATCCCAGTTGTTTCTGTTGGTGCTTCTGTCAAGATCTGTGATCTGATAGGAGAGCCTGACGGTAGTAGCCTTGGTGCCAGAATTCATGCCCCCATTTCTGGAAGAATTTTAGAGGTGACAGATAGTTATGTCCGCATCACCGCAAATGCTGTGGTTGAATCAGGAGGAGAATCCGTATGAATTCCATCGGCTTAGTTGAACTTTCCAGTATTGCTGCCGGTATGCAGTCTGCAGACATGATGCTAAAAACATCATCCATAGAACTGATTCTTTCACGCACGATTTGTTCTGGTAAGTATATGGTTTTAATTGGTGGCGATGTTGCGTCAGTTCAAGCTGCTATTAATGTCGTCAATGAGGACCTGGACGAGGCAATCATTGATACCTTTGTCATTCCGAATGTTCACCCAGATATTTTTCCAGCTTTGAGCGGCACAAATGCACCCCCTGAATTAGAAGCCTTGGGGATTTTGGAATCCTTTTCTGTTGCATCGCTTATTGAAGGTGCCGATGAGGCTTGTAAATCGGCAGATGTCAAATTAATTGAAATTCGCTTGGCTATGGCTTTAGGTGGTAAGGCTTTCTGCACCCTAACCGGAGACGTTGCGGCGGTGACCAGTGCTGTAGCTACTGGGGCGCAAAAAATTGGGGAAAAGGGGATGCTAGTTAACAAAGTCATTATCCCTAATGCTCGTCCTGAGTTGTTGAATGAAATGATCTAGAATAAACAAATTAGTTATTACTGAGGTTATTTGCTCATGGCGTTTGTAGGTTACATATTATGAATCTGGATACCCTGGGGCTGGTTGAAAGCCGTACCATTGCCGTTGGCATTTTTCTGGCGGACAAAATGGTGAAAGCTGCCGATGTCACATTAGTCAAAGCTTCAACTATCTGTGCCGGTCGCTATTTTATTCAGATTTCAGGAGATCGTTCTGCGGTAGAAACCGCAGTTGCTAGTGCTGAGGACTCGGACTATTCTTTGGTTGGTAGTTTCGTTATTTCCAATGTCCATCCAGATCTCCTGCTAGGAGTTGGTCGCTGTAGGGAAATAGCTGAAGGTGATGCAATAGGGGTAGTAGAGTGCAAAACCGTCTCGGCTGGAGTCATTGCCGCGGATCAAGCGCTTAAGAAAGCTTCTGTTCAACTTGCACGTTTGGTTGTTGGTCAGGGGATTTCCGGAAAGTCTTATTTTATTTTGAATGGTGAAATTGCTGAAGTTGAAGAGGCTGTCGCTGCAGCACGGCAGGTTCTTGATCGATATTTGTTGGAGACAGTTGTTCTTCCGGCTCCTGATGCTACAATAATAGAAGCCCTGACAAATAGGGCAAGGTGAGTGTCTAAACTCTTATGTTGAAGGGATAAACGCGAAACTCAAAAAAATCATACCCAATCAGTACAATCCGATTGGGTCGTAAAAATTATAAAAAAGGCAGAAAAACGTCGGTTTTACATGCATGATCCCCATTCGTTCCTATATGATTTTATGGCCATCTGCATTGTCAGATGTGGGAAATTTTATAGGAGCTTTTTTGTGTACAGTCTTTCAGGTGCTCAAATTAGAGGGTATTCCCCCCCCCAATCAATTGTCTTTACTAAGCCGCCTATAGAGCCAGATCAGAGCGCAATGGAATATTGATGAACGCGCTGGTGTTCTTCAGAAAACTCCTGAGCCTCAACTGACAGGGTTGCTATCGGGTATGCCAGCAGCCTTTTTAATCCGATTTCTTCACCTGACTCCAGGCAGTAACCGTATGAACCATCTTTCAGACGGTTGAGTGCCGCATTGATTTTAGCAATCGTTGTTTCAGTGCGGCGCCGAGTAAAATAATCCATGGTTTTGTCGTGCTCTTTTACACTTTGATCTATTACATCCCCACCTGACATATCAGTTGTGCGAATACGTTGCAGTGATGCCTGTCTTTCTGAATCAAGACGTTCCCGCCAATCAACCAATTTTGCGCGAAAAAATTCCTTTTGACGCAGATTCATATAACTTTCTTCATGATGCGGTTGGTAGCAATCTCGTTCAAGCTGCATAGGGTAACCCTCCTTTTGTTGAGAGCGTTTCTAGCGGGGAAATGTTAGGACTGTATTTTTAAAGTGTGAATATCTTGTTTGCGGCACATTAATGTCTCACCATTCCATCTTTTTCCATTCCTTAGCAGCAACTGTCAGCTGTCTAAATTCATATACTTCTAACGATGACCTAACTTGACCTGAACATGCCAGTCGCAGACTTCTCCCATCGCAAACAGCGCGATATCAGCAAATCGCAAAAGTCATGGCAGTTCAGATCGGAGCAGGATGTATCTCTCTGACGCCCATCAATTTTATAAAAACTTGGCTTTAAACAGTATGGATACGGTTATTGCCCCAACTTTTAGACAGGAAAATTTTCTATATGGACCATTTAAATGAAACCCAAATATGTACATCTATTGTGAATGATATGCCCCGCGAAAGCATCCGCGAGTTGCTGGAACTGGCAGAAACAGCCCCCATAAATATCATCAGTACACCAAAAGCCGGTTTAAGCATGATGCATGTTCTGGATGCTTTTGATAGCGAATTTCTCTTAGGGGAAGTCCTGGTTTCCAGTGCCGAAGTGACTCTGGATGGAAAACGGGGATTTGGCATGGTTACCGGAGATGAGCCGGAACGTTCCTTGGCCAGGGCCTGTGCCGAGGTGTTGTTAGCGGGGGATAATGAATTGCTGAAAAGTCGGGTGCAAAAGCTTCTAGCGTCTGAGCAACAGAATCTTCATGAGCAGCGCCGCTCCGAGGAAAAATTGATAGCTGGAACCAAGGTGTCTTTTGAGTTGATGGCGGGGCAGTAACATGGAATCTTCTCCGCAGCATTGTCTTGATAATCATGCGTGTTTTCGTCAGCTGATACAGGCAATGAGTCGTCCAGGAAAAATCTATCAGATGCCTGACGCTGTTGGAACGACATTTGTGACCAGTCTGCTACGTTTACTTGACGCCATCGTTGATCAGCAATCGAGTTGTCATCTGATCAATAACAATCCAGAACTGGAAGATAAAATTGCAACAAAGACAGGAGCGCAGTTTACTGACCCTCAAGCAGCAGATTTTCTTCTTGCTCTGTCGGGCAGTAGTCAAGGGAAAATCACGGTTGCTAAGCGTGGTCAACCTGAATTGCCAAATGCTGGAGCAACGATCCTGTTTGGTGTCGAACGACTGACCGCTGGTACCGAGAAAACCGGAACTAAACTGACCGGACCAGGAATTAAAGATGTCGTTTATCCACAAATTGAAGGCTGGGATGATGCTGATTTAAAACAACTGCAAACCATTAATGTTGTGTTCCCTTTGGGGATCGATAGCATATTCCTTGATCAGAACAGTCGCTTGATGTGCATCCCTCGTTCAACCCGAATCGGAGACAATTAATATGGCCTACGTTGCTGTCAAAGGTGGTCGTCAAGCGATTGAGAATGCCTGTGATTTGTTGAGTTATCAGTTACAGAAGGGAACCTCTAAACCGCTTGGGCTCGATCAAATAGAAGAACAGCTCTACCTGGGGATTGACAGAATTATGAGTGAAGCTGGTCTCTACGCTCCCAAACTTGCCGCCCTTGCTTTGAAACAGGCAGCTGGAGATAGTTTTGAAGCTTCTTTTATGTTGCGTGCGTACCGGGCTACAAAGTCCAGATTGTCGCATTCGCAGCCATTGGCGATGGATAAAATGAGGGTCATCCGCCGTATTTCTGCCGCTTTTAAGGAAATTCCTGGTGGGCAGATTCTAGGTCCAACCAGCGATTATACTTTGCGACTCCTGGACTTTGATCTCCTCGAAGACAGCGAATCTCGCCGACAAGCTTTTCGTGAAAAGCTGCTCAGTCACTTGGACCCCGAAGTTGAATTACCGGACAGTTTTCCAAAAGTTGTAGAAATCCTCCGTCGGGATGGCCTGCTGGTTGAGAAATCGACCATGGAAAAAGAATCGAAACCCTTTGACATCACCCGTCAATCCTTAACTTATCCCGCATCGCGTAGCGCAACCTTACAATCTCTTTCTCGTGGTGAAACCGGCGGTATGTTGACATTGGCGTATTCAAGTATGCGTGGTTACGGCAATGTGCATCCGTTTATTGGTGAACTCCGGGTCGGTTATGTCCCTTTGGTGGTTGCGCACCCGGAAACGGGCGAACCCTATACCGTTGGGGAAGTTAAGGTCACTGAAGCCGAAGCGGTTGCCCAGTATCATGATGGGACTGAGGATGGACCGGCTAAGTTTACCCTTGGGTACGGTCTTTGTTTTGGCCAGAACGAGCTCAAAGCGATTTCGATGGCTATTCTTGACCGGACCATGCGCAACGAAGAGGGGAAATCGCCGGTGGAAGATCAGGAATTTGTCCTGTCACATATTGATGGTATTGAGGCGATGGGTTTCTGCAACCATTGGAAACTTCCACACTATGTTGATTTCCAATCCAGCCTTGACCGGTTGCGCAGAACCCAAAAGGTTGGGGAACCGCAGGAGTCAGAATTATGAATTTGCAAGCATGGCGAACACAGCACCAAAGTGAATCCTTGCATGGCTATAACTTTGCTTTTCTCGATGATAGTGCCAAAAAAGAGATCCGCCGCAGTCTTCTTAAGGCCGTGGCCATTCCCGGTTATCAGGTTCCGTTCAGCTCTCAGGAAATGCCGGTCGCACGTGGGTGGGGAACGGGAGGCTTACAGATTACCCTTTCGCTGATTCTACCAGAGGATATCCTTAAAGTGATCGATCAGGGTTGTGACGACAGCGTCAATGCGGTGAATATCAAAAAGTTTGTCGCCAAGGTTGCTGAGGTAAATTCGACCACTGACACTCAAGCGGCAACATTGATCCAGACCCGCCATCGGATACCGGAAGAGCCCATGAGTGAAGGTCAGATTCTGGTTCTGCAGGTCCCTTACCCCGAGGCGCTGCGTGAGGTTGAACCCTCAGAGTTGGAAACCCGGCGGATGCATGCCGAGGGCGATTATGCCCGGATGTGGCTATACCTTTATGAAGATATTGTCCGCTATGGTGAAATCAGCATCAGCTACCGTTACCCGGTGACGGTAAATGACCATTATATTATGGATCCCAGCCCCATTCCTCGCTGGGATGTCCCCAAACTGCATATGTCGGAACACCTTTCCTTGTTCGGTGCTGGTCGGGAAAAAAGAATTTACGCCATCCCTCCGTATACCAGAGTTGAGCCGCTGGAATTTGAAGATCACAAGTTTCGTATTGAGCAGTTTCCGGTTGCTTGCAGCCGTTGTGGCAGCTGCAACAGTTATCTGGATGAAATTATCAGTGACGTTGATGGTAGCCGCCAATACTTCTGTTCTGATACCGATTATTGCGATAAGAGGTGTGCCTGATGGAAGCCCTGTTGAAAGCGAGGAGATTGAGTAAAATTTTTGGTCCTGGTTGCTCGCTGTGCAATGAATCCACCGGCCCCGATTTTGACACCAATGTCTGTCCGCATTGCCACTCAGTTGTCGCCTGTAATGCTGTTGACTTTGATCTTTACCCAGGAGAAGTGCTGGGTATCGTGGGTGAAAGTGGCTCCGGGAAAAGTACCTTGATCAAGCTGGCTCATTTTGAGTGGTCCGCAACCGATGGCGAGATGACTCTGCATCGTTCGGGGTTACCAGCGGCTTTGGCAGAGCTGCTGGCAGATAAGGCAGATCAATATACCTGTAATCTGTTCGGGTTGAGTCAGTTTCAGCAACGTCAGGTACGTAATGCTCTGATGGGAATTGTCTATCAGAACCCCTTGCTCGGGTTGCGGATGAATGTCAGTTCTGGTGGCAATATTGCTGAACGGTTGCTTGGGGCCGGTTGGCGTCACATCGGTAAGATGTGCGACCGCGCTTCCGAGCTGCTGGAAAAAACTGAAATCCCCATCTCAAGAATGGATGAACCTCCCAAAAACTTCAGTGGGGGGATGCAACAGCGGGTGCAGATCGCCAAGGCGCTGTCCAACAATCCTCTGCTTCTGTTGTTAGATGAAGTGACCACCGGTCTGGATCTATCGGTGCAGGCTCGGGTTCTGGATCTGATCAGGAGTTTACAGCGTGAGTTTCAGCTCTCCATGCTGGTCGTCTCCCATGATCTTGGAGTGATTAACTTGTTGTGTAACCGCACCATGGTGATGAAACACGGACGGGTAGTTGAATCGGGACTGACTGATCAGATTTTACAGGATCCACAACATGGCTATACCCAACTTCTTGTCGCCTCGCAACTTTAGATAGGGAAACACGACCATGCTCAGAGTTGAAAACCTGCAAAAAAACTTTAATGTTAAAATCCTGGGAGATAAACACATTCCTGGTTGTCATGATATCTCATTCCAACTCAAAGCAGGACAATTTGTGTCCCTGTCCGGACCAAGCGGAGCCGGGAAAAGTACGATTCTTAAATGTATTTATCGAACCTATTTACCGGGTTCCGGTCATATCTGGTATGACTCCGCCAACTATGGAGTGGTGGATCTGGCGACAGTTTCAGAACGTATCCTGCTCGATATTCGCAATCGGGAAATGGCTTATGTTTCGCAGTTTCTCAATGTCATTCCCAGAGTCTCGGCACTCGATCTGGTGATGGAACCGATTCTGACCCGCAATGGGGTTTCTTACCAAGAAGCGCGGGAACGAGCTTGTCACTTGTTGCAACGACTCCAAATCCCCGAGGAGCTTTTCGAGGCTTATCCGGCCACTTTCAGCGGCGGAGAGCAGCAACGGGTCAATATCGCCCGGGCGGTCAGTTGGAAACCGCGCCTGTTACTGCTCGATGAACCGACAGCGTCCCTGGATGTCAAGTCGATCGATAGAGTTCTTGAGCTGCTGACGGAATTGCGTCAGCAAGGAACAACAATGGTGGGCATCTTTCATGATCCGGAGATTATGAAAAAAACGGCTAGCCATATCTATCCCCTTCAATGAGGACCAGATCATGCCCGCTCTTTATCAAATCATCAATGTTAAAGTCGTGACCCCGGATGCAATTCTGGAAGACGCCACCGTCACCGTGACAGACGGCGTGATCAGTCATATTGCCCAAGGTTTGGAGAACACCAGTCATCCCTTTATCGATGCTCAGGGACAGTACCTGTTGCCTGGTTTTATTGATCTCCATTGTGATGCCGTAGAAAAAGGGATTGAGCCGCGTCCGGGAACTTTTTTCCCGATCAATGTCGCTCTTTATGAGTTGGATAAAAACTTGGCTTCCTGTGGCGTCACAACCATGTATCACTCTTTGTCGTTCGCTGAAAATGAGGTTGGGGTCCGCTCTAATCTGATGGCTTCATCTGTTCTGCGGTCCATTAATGACATGCAGGATAATTTTCGCATTAAAACCAAAGTTCACACCCGGTTTGAAGTCACCGATCATGCTGCGGTCCCAGTACTCAAACAATTTATCGGTGATAACCGGATCGATCTATTTTCATTCATGGACCATTCTCCAGGGCAAGGTCAGTTTAAAACCATCTCATCTTTCAAAGAATATTTCGGTCCGGTATATAAAAAAACTGATGCCGAAATGAACGCATTGATAACCGCAAAACTGCAGTCACGCGAAAGTGAATCTCAACATTATCTCAATGAATTACTGTCTCTCTGCCGTGAACACCAGGTCTCTGTCGCATCCCACGATGATGATACGCCGGAGAAAATCAGCTGGCTGAAAGAGCGTCAGATTTCTCTCTCTGAATTTCCGATTAATCTGGAGACAGCTCAGGCGGCAAAATATCAAGGGGTGAAGACCTTGCTGGGGGCTCCGAATATCGTTCGAGGGAGCTCACAGTCCAAAAATCTCAGTGCCCGTGAAGCTATTGCTCAGGGCTGTGGCGATATCCTTTGTTCGGATTACGCGCCACTGACCTTAGTGCATGCCGTGTTTATGTTAAACCATCTTGGCTTAAAAACTCTTCCCGAAGCGGTCAGAATGACAAGTCTGAATCCGGCTCTGGCAATTGGCATGGAGACCCAGACCGGTTCGATAACAATCGGCAAAGACGCTGATCTGGTCTTGGTGGCAAATGGCGAAGACTTTCCCCGCATCAGCAGAACCTTTGTCAAAGGTCAGGAGGTATTTAGATCATGTTGAAAATTGGTAGCAATATCAGTGAAGTCCGTATTGATGGCAAGCTTGAGCATTTACGCAGAGATCTGGACGCATTTCAGGAATTTGGTTTGACTGCTGCGGAAATTGGTGTTCACGGGACAGATGTTATCCGTCATGGAAAGCTCGATTCGGGGAGGCTTTTGGCCATCCAGACAATTCTTAATCAGTATCCATTCGCCTACAGTGTTCATGCCCCCAATCCTCTCAACCTTATGGATGAGGAAGATTTTGATTTACATGTTGACGTGATGCGTTCCAGTCTTGAATTCACACAAGCTATCGGGGCTGAAATCATGGTTTACCATCCGGGCCGCTTTCAAGCAGAAGAGAGTTTCGGTCCGCTGGGAAAGGTGGTGCGCCCAGAGGATCAATGTCAAAGACTCCTGGATCTTGAAGCTGAGATTATCCTGAGTTTTGCTTCTGAGTTTCCAGATCAGGTCATCGCCATGGAAAATGCTAGACCTTACCGTTATCATTCTCCCTATTGTTATGCCGAGACCATTTCTGCTTTGAAGGAACAGGTCGAAAGGATTAACCGAAAAAACGTTGCGATTACTCTGGATTTTGGTCACCTGCATATGGCTTCAAAGTTTTACGGTTTTGAGGAAGTCGCAGCCGTCACCCAAATCGCTGGTTTGATTCGGCACTGTCACGTTCATGACAATTTTGGTGGTTCCGTCTATCACACCGACAAGCAACAAACACATCAAATTCCCCTTGGTAAAGGGGATTCACACATGCCGATAGGGTGGGGAGATATCGATTTCGATGAACTATTCTCCTGCTTTATGAGGCACTATCAAGGTCTGCTGATCACCGAACTGCGCGGACGATATTTCGAGTCCACAGGAGAGTCTGCCACTACTCTTCTCGGGATTGCTGAAAGAGCGCAAGCTGCCTGAATAGTATAATGGTTCTGAATAGATAGAAATCGTATAACGTGCGGCCCTCCCTAAGAATCAAATCTAAATTGCATTCATGGGGCGGGGGAGGCTGATTGCAATAATATTTTGACTTTTCGGCTGGCAAATATTGAAAGGTAGGTGCGGATCTGAGCATCAGAGATCATGGGTTTCAGAGCTTGTAAATAACTTGTTTTTATGTACTGCTGTTTTTCGGGATGTTCTTCACACAGCTGTCGGATTGCCTCTTCATGCTGTTTTCTCTCAAGTTCATTTTTAAACAAGATTGTCATCATCAGAGTTTATCTCTCTATATAAAAATTCTTTGGAAGATTACTATTGTCCCGTTTTTGTGGGTTGTTGGGCAATGACCACCTGGTTCCGTCCAGCTAATTTAGCTTGATATAATGCTTGATCAGCAGCACAGATAACATGGTCGGGCAGCGTATTTTTCCTCCGTGAAGCGAGACAGCAAACGCCACAACTGATACTTAAAAATTGGCCGATATCTGATCCTTGGTGGGCAATTTTCAACCCATAAACCATCTGGCGCATTCTTTCTGCCAGCGCATAAGCTCCCTCTTCTGAGGTGTCTGGCAGAATGATTAAGAATTCTTCTCCTCCATAACGGGCAACCATATCTGCCGGTCGATGGGCTTCATTATCCAGACACCTGGCGACGCGAAGCAACACTTCATCTCCCGATTGATGTCCGTAAGTGTCATTATAATTTTTAAAAAAATCGATATCAATCAAGATTATTGCCAACGAAGTTTGCTTACGGATCGCACGTTGCCACTCGCTGCTCAAATATTCATCCATATGGCGTCGATTTGGTATTCCTGTCAGACCATCAAGGCGTGCTAATTTTTCTGCAGCGAGGGTTGATTGTTCCAATTTTTCCCGTAATAAGTTGGAATGACTGATCTCGGCTTGTAATTTTTTTACCGTGGCAGAAAATATCCGAGCGTGAGCGCGGAAAAGCTCGTGAATATCGACAATAAAGTAAACTTCAGATTGGATCACCACCAATGGTTCTCCCATCATTTCAGCAGGTCGCTTTAGGCTGTTTTCAACTGCGGTACCAATGTAGGTTTCTGCGGGCAACATCATTGGTGCGGAATCAAACTGTCTGGCTAACTTCTTGATTTTTCGTTGGTTAAAAAGATCTTTACTATAAGGTTGGTTCATGATTTCACGAAACTTGGTTCGAGAAATCATCGAATGAAAGTTCTTTTTGTCAAACAGTAAAACCCCGGGGAGTTCAGGCGTGTCGTCAAAGGCTCGGGAAATTTCATAACAGGAAGCACTCAATTGTAGTGAGACCGCGTGCAGCGGTAATGATGACAAAGGACTGTTGTACCGCAATCGGTTATGATTCGTTATCACGTCCATGATCCTATCCCGTTGAGAATTAAAAAAATCAGGAAAACTTTTGTTTGGTCTGTGAAAACTGTTCTTCACATTGCAGGAAAGCGGCGACGATCATTGGGTCAAAATGACTCCCGGAATCATTGATAATGATCTCTATGGTTTGTTGATGGGTGTACGCCACTTTATAAGGTCTGATGCTGGTCAAGGCATCATAGACGTCGGCCAATGCGACGATTCGTGCTGCCAACGGAATTTTCTCAGCTGTCAGCCCTTTAGGGTAACCGCTGCCGTCATATTTTTCATGATGATATAGGGCGATTTCAGCTCCCATTTGTAAGTAATCGGTATTGGGGTATTTCTCTAATGCATCATGCAAGGTGTTGTAGCCAATTTGACAATGTTCTTTCATCGCATCATGTTCTGATTCCGTGAGACGACCTGGTTTCAAGAGGATCGCATCGGCAATCCCAACTTTGCCAATGTCGTGGAGTGGGCTGGTGAGAAAAATGTTTTCAACAAACATTTTGTTAATTCGCAAAGGGTTGTCAGGGAGGGTCGCAAGCTGTTCGGCGAGTAATTTAGAAAAATATCTGATATGTTCAAGATGATTTCCAGTTTCTGTATCACGAGTTTCCGCTAATTTTGCCAAGGAAAATATGACAATATCCTTGGTCTGAAACATGCGACTACGTTGACCTGCACGAATCCTGACTGCTAATTCTTCAATGACATAGGGTTTGGAGATAAAGTCATCGGCTCCAGCTTCGATTGCTGTGACAATATCTGAGGTTTCATGCTTTGTCGTCACCATGAGAATATAGGTGTACTGGCTCCCTTCAGCAGCCCGAATTTTTTGACATAACTCAATCCCCGTCAAGTGAGGCATGACCCAATCGGAAATGATCAGTTCCGGACGTTCATTTTCCCAGAGTTCATAAGCTTCCAGGCCATCCTCAGCGATTAAAAGTTCATACCCGAGGGAACCGATAATTTTCTCCAGTTTCCGGCGGCTGACGAATTCATCTTCACAGATTAAAATTTTCATTAAACCTCTCGTTGCCAGCTAGTTTTATTCATGCTGATGTACTGTTTAAAGTTTTGAACGTCGTTCTTAAGTTCCAGAAAACAGGTCTTGCATTCAATGAGATCCTCATGTCGACCCGCTTTTTCCAGCATTGCCGCTGTTTGAGCAATACGGGTCGCACAGAGATTGTAAGATCCCCCTTTGATGCTGTGTGCTTCCATCCAGATCATCGTTAAATCTTCATCCTTAATCGCCTGCTCAATTATTGGCAACTGGTGTTCAAGATTGGCTACAAAGCCGTCGATAACCTCCTGCAGAAAATCCTGATCTTCAAGAAAGGCCTGCAATGCCTTGCCATAATTAAATACTGAAAAGTCTTCCTGGGGCGTCCTTTTATTTACGCATAAATCAGCTGAAACATCGGTCTCACCAAATAGCCATTGATCGATTTTCTGGATAAAACTTTCTTTGCGGATTGGTTTGGAAATATAGTCATCCATAGCAGAAGCGAGGCATTTGTCTCTGTAGCCGGTTGAAGCGTGCGCTGTCATGGCCAAAATCGGAGTACGTTGCCCTGTTGAGCTTTCCAATGCTCTAATTAATTTTGTCGCTTCATGACCATCCATCTCCGGCATTTGAATATCCATCAGAATTAAATCGTAATGTCGTTGTTGGACGGCTGTTACCGCCTGCTGACCATTTTCTGCGATGTCCACTTTGTAACCGGCATTGATCAAATAACGTAAAGCAATCTGTTGGTTTGTTGGATAATCTTCCGCGAGCAGAATCATTTTACCGGCTCGCTTCATGGTTGAATTTTTCAAGGGGACGTTCACTGCTTTGGGACGTTCTGATTCATTGAGGAGATTGAACACCGATTGCAATAAGCGCCTCAGATCATCTTTTCTCACCGGTTTACGTAGCAGTCCTTGAATCTCCAGACATTGAGACGTTTCCAGGTAATTGGCGGTATGGTGAGATGAAAGCATGATGATGGGCAGTTGTTTAAAAAGCTGTTCAGTCGATGATCGCAAATTTTCAACAAACTGTTGCCCATTCAAATCAGGCATATTGTAATCCGTTAAAATCAGATCTACATTGCTATGTAGAGAAAGGTGAGCCAGGCTGACTGCAGCATCTGAAGAGAGTTGGACCTCGCAACCATAGCTTTCAAGATAACGATCGAGGATAAGTCGACTGGTTGAATTGTCGTCGATGACCAGAACTTTTTTCCCCTTCAAGTCGATATCTGGCTGTTTACTCTTATTTTCCGGGGCTCGATTAAACGGGATGGTAAACCAGAATGTGCTCCCTTTTCCCAATTCGCTATTTAACCCGATTTCGCCCCCCATCAGTTCAACCAGCTGCTTCGCAATGGTTGTTCCCAGTCCGGTCCCACCATATTTTCTTGTCGTTGATCCATCTGCTTGAGTGAAGCTTTCGAAAATCAGCTGCCGTTTCTCTGCTGCTATGCCAATCCCCGTATCCTGAACAGAAAATTTGATTATGGTCTGTTCTTTTGTATGCTGAACTTGTTCTGCGAAAATGAAGATTTGTCCCTTACTGGTGAATTTAAGAGCATTATTACCGAGGTTAGTCAGGATTTGCTGCAGGCGTCCCGGATCGCCAATAAGTGTTTGTGGCAGCTCTGGTGGAATATATGAAAAAGCTTCAAGGCCCTTTTGCGGAATTCTCAAAGCCAGGTTTTCAGTCACTTGTTCAATGACAGTCCGGGGGTTGAAAGGGATCAACTCGAAATCCATTTTTCCGGCTTCAATCTTTGATAGGTCGAGAATTTCATTGATGATCCGCAACAATGAGTCGGCCTCTACTTGAAGTGTTTGACAAATGCGCTCTTGATCTGTCGTCATTCTTAACTCGGATAACAGTTGGGCCATGCCAATCACACCGTTGAGCGGGGTTCTGATTTCGTGACTCATATTGGCAATAAATTCGGACTTCATCCGATTGGCCTGTACCGCAGCGGATCTGGACTGCTTTAACTCTTCTGCGATCAAGTCTTTTTCGTTGATTTCCCTGAGTAAGCTATTTTTGGAAACAGATGTCTCCTGCAATGTCTCAAGCATGAAATTGATATTCCGACTGAGCTCACCGATTTCGTTTGATGAGTGATCATTAAAGCGGTAATCCAGTGAAAAATTCGGTTCAAGTTGTCCTGACGAAAGATCTGTATCCTGAAGTTTATGAATAGCTAAACTGGTTTTTTTCAGCCAATTATTCAGTAAGGTGATTTTTCGTGTGCCGAGATACCAGAACAGGAAGATCGCTGTGGTGATCAAGGCAATCAGATTTACCACGGTAAACATCACCATATTATTCTGGAACTGTTGGATGGTTTTGTTGCGTTGGTCAACTTTTCCATGGATAAATTGAGTTTGTAATGCACGTTGTTGAAAAAATTGATCCTGTTGCTTTTTGGCATCAAGGAACCGTTTTTCCTGCTGTTTAACCGCAGCGGGACTTAATCCTGTCCGCATCGCACGATCGAAATAGCTATAGGCTTCACTAAGATCAAAAAAGACAATAAACAATCCCGTTGCGGGCTTTTTTCCCTGAAATGGAATAAGGCTGACAACCACATCCTTGTTTTTGAGCCGATCCTCAAACCAGTCAGATTGAAACCGTTGCTGGGCATCTTTGGCATAGTGGTAAAAATCAGCTGAAACCGTATTGTTTGGTACGAGTTGATCCAAGGGCTGAATGCCATCCCAATAAATGACTTTTAGTGCCGATTGATGGAGAATTTGCTTTAAACGGGCGATAATTTGCTCAGGTGTTGTCCCCGGAGGAAATGATGGGTCTTGCACTAATCGTTCGGATAACGAAGACGCCAAAAAAAATGCTGCGCCGCGAATCTCGTATGCTTTTTGCTTCAGTGTGTCACGTATGGCTTCAGTTTCTTTTTCAGTGTCCGAACTTATAAGCTGCGCCATGTAACTGTTATTCTGCTCTGTCACATGGTAAAGCTGCTGCTCAAGGTTTTTGATGTCTTGATTGATCGTAGTGCGAATATTTGCAGAGATCTCATCAATCAACTTAAAGTTTTTGTCAAAAGTCTTAAAACTGACAGCCAGCCCCATGATTAAAAAGGGTAAAGTCGCTACGAAAACCTGTAAGATAATCCGTTTGTTGAGAGGGGATAATAGTTTCCTGATATTCAATTTTGAAAATCTCCATCACCCCCAATGATATGTTTTTGTCGAAGGATTATTTGAAGTCCAGGACGGTCCCGCGCTCGATGACCTGACGGAAGCGATGGCGTTCTTTCTCTGGCATAATAACGAGCCCCAACTTAGCGAGATAACCATTCGGGCCCCAGGCCGTTTCACTGGCAAACATCAAGAGATATTGCTCTAGCCCTGGAACCTTGCCGAAGCGCCCCTTTTTAACGTAGATATAGAGGGCTCTGGATAGCGGATAGTCTCCTGAGGCAATCGTTTGAACGGTTGGTGCCGTCCCCTCAATAAGGGAGCCCTGCAGGTTGTCTGTGTCCCGGGCAAGAAAGTTATAACCGAAGATTCCGGTTGCCTGTGGAGAGACCTCAAGGTTCTTGACAACCAGATTGTCACGTTCTCCCGCCTCGACAAAATAACCGTCGTTTCTGAGCGTGCGACAGATTTGCTGAAATTTGTGTTTGTCCCGTTTTTTTATTGCTTTGATCCAAGCAAACTGTTGACAGCCTTTTTCTAATGCCAGTTCCGAAAAAGCGTCACGGGTGCCGGACGTCGGTGGTGGCCCTAAAACTTCGATCTTCTGATCAGGTAAATTGGGGTTGATCTGGTGCCAATTGACATAGGGATTAATTACTAATCGCTCTTCACCGGTGGGTGCCGGAACGTTTCTGGCTAATGCGAGGTAGAGATCTCTGATTGAGAGTTGTAAGTTTGGAACTTTCGTGGAGTTAGCAATGACAATACCATCATAGCCAATCTTGACCTCGATAATATCCTTAATTCCGTTACTCTGGCATAAGTCATATTCAGAGCGCTGAATCCGGCGTGAGGCATTGGCAATGTCTGGATATTCATCCCCGTCTCCCTGACAAAACGTCTTTAACCCACCACCCGTACCCGTTGGAACGATATCTGGATGGGGATAACCAGAGTTTTCACTGAAAACGGTAGTGACTACCTGAGCAAATGGGTAGACAGTCGATGAACCGACAATTTTTATCCGCTCTCTGGCATGAGATGGAGTGATCAGGCTTATGGCTATAAAAATCGGCAAGCACATTTTTAAAAGCGACATGAGATGTTCCTGTAGCAAGAATTAACTTCAGCAATCGTTATGCACCTGTGTTTAAGCTTTTATCGTAAAATATCTTATTTTGAACGCTCGTTAGGGGGTGAAACACTGTCAAACGACAAATCTGGATTTTGCATGTGGATAGTAATCGCAGAAATATTAGCTGAATATTAGGAGGGTATATTTATTTAAAAATACTCAGGAAACTGAATTGACTTGCGACCAGATTTTATTTTCGTACCCATTCTTGGTGCGAACTTTAAGCAACCCGTTCTCCTGCACACCAAACTTTTCGCACGACCGGAAGACCGTCAATGAGTGACACCTGAATTAAATCGGCCCTTTTTCCAACGGCAATTTCACCACGATCTGTCAATTCAGCCATCTCTGCAACATTTGCCGAAACCATGGCAATGGTTTGTGGCAGGGGAATATTCAGTTTCTCAGCCAGATAAAAAGCGGAATGGAGCAGACTTGCCGGAACATAATCAGAGGAGAGTCCATCAAGAAGGTTGAGATTTGCCAGATCCAAAGCAGAGACGTTTCCTGAATGAGAACCTCCACGGACTACGTTTGGAGCACCCATGACCACCGACATATCATATTTTTGGGCCGTTCTTGCTGCAGCCAAAGAGGTTGGGAATTCAGCGATAGTGATTCCCGCCTGAGATGAGGCTCGGGTATCAGAAATTGTTGTATCATCATGGGAGGCCAACGGAATCTGCCGTTCTTGCGCAAAATTAATCGCCAGACTCCGGTTGATATCTGCATATTTGTCTTGTAGTTCCAGCCGTTCTTGCCGGACTTCTTCCGCTTGCTGATCGGTCCAGCGTTTGTCCCGATGATAGAGTCGCCACTTTCCAAGGTCGGTCCATTGTCTTTGTCCGGGGGTATGATCCATCACTGAGATCAGTTTGACCAGCGGATGTTTGCCATACCGTGGCAGCAGCTTTTCAATATTCGGGTCCGCAACTTCGCAGCGCAGATGCAAGGCGTGGTCTGCTTTGAACAGTTGTTGTTCCTGTCCCTGACATATCGCTGCAAAGGATTCATCAAAAATGCGGGTATCCAGCCCCCCCTTGCGCAATCCACCAATCGCCAGAGCATCCAGAACTGTTGTAATCCCCGAGCCTATGATCTGATGATCATGGGCCATGGCCGCGGCCAGAATCGATGGCCACAAAACTCCCGGTCTGGGCTGGATATTTTTTTCCAGATTGTCTGTATGTATCTCTACCAATCCTGGCAACAGAAAATCATGGTTTAAGTCGATCTCTGCATAGTCGGTTTGGGGTGAATTTTCAGCGACGGTGCAAATTCGGCCTCCTGCTGTTGTCAGATGGCTGTCAATAACCTGCTCCCGAGTGACGATTTTGGCATTGATAAAATGTAGATTTGGCATCTTAAATCAAAATTTTCCGTAGGCGTGAGGAGAGCATATCAATCAAACTGACTGAGATGACCATAACAATGATAATCGTCGCAGCCCGGTCATATTGAAAGGCCCGAAACGATTCATAGAAAGTAAAACCAATACCACCGGCACCAACAATTCCCAGAACTGTTGCTGAACGGACCAGAGTTTCAAAGCGATAAAGAGTCAAACTGCTCCAGAGGGGAAGGACCTGAGGGATGACCCCGTAAATGATCTCATGCAGATAACCTCCGCCGCTGGAACGGATCCCTTCGACGGGACGCATATCAATAGATTCAACCGCTTCGGAAAACAATTTACTGATAACACCGAGATTGTGTACGCATAACGCCATGACCCCTGCCATGGGGCCCAAACCGACCGCAGCTACAAAAAGTATAGCAAAAACCAGTTCATTGATTGCGCGTGCCGAATCCATTAAGCGCCGGGTCGGGAAAACAATCCAGGCGGGAGCAACGTTATTTGATGACAGTAAGGAAAAAAAGACCCCGGCAATAACCGACAAAAATGTTCCCCAGAGCGCCATATAGATAGTCTCCAACATCTTCTGGATAAACATCACCAGATCAGTAAAATCCGGGTGTAGAAAGTCTTTTAGAAAAATCATCATATTGCCTGCGTCGGTAAACAGCATCGGCCAGTTGTTTATTTCAGCAGGGTAATATGAAGCACCTAGCAGTACCGCCAGAACAAGTGCACTTACGGTATTAGCGACTGTTTTCGACCAGCGCGGTTGCAGCTGTTTTTCCACCGCGGGAGAAAGCTGTAAGTTGGGATTATCCATAAATCACCTGTCGTTTTCTGATTTATTTAAAAAGCACCTGCCAGGAAAGAACCTTTCTCCTTCTCAGCAGGTGCCTTCTGGAACGGGGCGTACCTCATCAGCGTACACCCCGGAATTTTCTCAACGGCGGTTGGCCGTTAATATCCACCCTGGCCAACAATGTCAGCAGTTTTTTTCAGCTGAGCCAGCTCTGCTTCCGCTTTCTTGATCCCCTCTTTGTCACCATTCCTCTCCGCTTTGAGCTTCTTTTTGAACGCTTCAATTTGACGGACGTCAAGCAGCTGAGCATCTGAGGACGCAAGGAAGGGCCCCCAACCATCTGAAGTATTGGCAAGGATGTCACGTTCTTTCTTGACTTTTTCTGGACTACCAAAGCGGCCAAACTGAATAAAGAAATAAAGAATTTTTTGTTTCAACTCTTCCGGTAAATCCTTACGCCAAACCATCGGGTCCGACGGAATTAAAGGTGAGCGCCAGATTTCTTTGATTTTTCCAGCCATTTTGGGGTTGGTTTTAGGAATGCGATCATACAAAGTTTCTGTGTTATTGGTTGCGACATCAACTTTTCCGGTTGCTACGGCGATGGCATTCCCCTGGTGATTCGAGCTGACCACCCGCTTGAAACATTCTTCTGGGGTTTTGTTGTTCAGAGCCCAGACATAATAACCGGGGATGGCAAAGCCTGAAGTTGAGTTGGGATCTCCATTACCAAAAGTTTTGCTGCCGTCGCACTTGAGGACATCTTCCAGAGAGTTAAGACCCGAATCCTTGTTGGTAATCAGCAACGAGTAATAACCACGCTCACCGCTATCTTTAATGGTCTGGGCAAAAACTTCGCCATTGGCACGATCAACGGCCTGGATCGCTGATTTATTACCAAACCACCCAATGTCAACTTTTTTAAACCTCATTCCTTCGATAATGCCGGCATAGTCTGAGGCAAAAAACATTTTTACCGGGACGCCGAGTGATTTTTCCATCTCTTTGACCAACGGACCAAAACTGTCTTCCAGGGTGGTGGTGGATTCTGTTGCGATAATGCCAAAATTGAGCTGTTTCGGCATTCCGTTTGCGGCCAGGGCAGAACCACACACCATCAAGATTAATAAAAATGTTAGGGCCAACTTTTTCAACATGTTCTTATTCTCCTTTTGAGGGTTGTTGGATGTAAAATTGAAGTCATGTCGTTGAAAAACTGCTGTTATCCAGCTTTCATAATCGGAGTAGGACGTTCTGCGCCAAGATTGCAGATACCTTCCTCAACACCATAGAGTTCAATCAGGTCCGCGTTGCTGATCCCGCAGGCCTTACCGTCATAGACAATTTCTCCGTCCCGCAAAGCAATAATGCGGTCGCAGCGTGTTGTTGCCACTTCAAACTGATGCAGGGAGACAACTACTGTTGTCCCATCTTGATTATTGATATCGCAGAGCAGGTTCATGACCCGATCAGAGGAAGCGGGATCCAGAGAAGCAATTGGTTCATCTGCAAGTATGAGCTTGGCCTCCTGGGTCAACGCTCTGGCGATGGCGCCACGCTGCTGCTGTCCCCCAGAGAGAGTTGAAGAACGTTGGTGGGCATAGTCCACCATATTGACCCGTTCAAGAGCCTGCAGAGCCTTAATTCTTTCCGCTTTGGGGAAGAGCTTGAATATCCCCTTCCATGAAGGATTATGGGCCAGTCGACCGATCAGAACATTGGTCAGCAAAGAGAGCCGACCGACCAGATTAAACTGCTGAAAAATAATCCCGACATCTTTGCGTAATGAACGATAACTTGAGGTTCTTCTATGTCCTAATTGTGTCGGTTCAGAAAAGATTTTGATGTGTTTACTGGTGTGGTCCATGGTTTCAAGACCTGCGATCGAACGGATCAAGGTTGATTTTCCCGAACCTGAAGCGCCGATCAGGCCGACCATTTCTCCTGTCTGGATCTTGAGATTGATATTTTTAAGAACTTGATTCTTGCCAAAAGTTTTGTTCAAACCTTCAATATCGATGACCATGTCCATAGCGCTGTCCTTTAGTGATCTTGTTTTCGGATTCAATCTCTAACAAACTTGGACAGGCTAATTTTCAAAGTTTAGGTTTTAGTTAGGGGCCGGTTATCGTTTGATGAATATGCATTCAGATCTTTTTAATCTGAGACACAATTCCATGAGCAAAGGCTTACAAAACGTGATGGGTGAACAGCAGAGCAATCTGCTCCATAAGTGTTAATGACTTTCCCAGGAAATTTGACCATCGGCACCTGCGTCTTCAACTCTGTCCACACAGGTTTGTTTAGATCCGGATTTTGTGCCTGCCCATTGAAAAAGTGGTCTTAATTTATCCCCTTCCACATCATTTCTTAACATTCCCTCTTGATGATTCAATAAATCCATCTTAAAGGAGCCAGCCTTGAGTCAAAAATCTTACCTTCTCGACACCAATGTTTTGTTGCATGACGCTAATTCAATTTTATCTTTTCAGGATAACGAGGTCATTCTTCCCCTTCCGGTGATTGAAGAACTGGATCGGTTTAAAAAAGATGGCAATGAGAATGGCCGCAATGCCCGACAAGTTTCGCGAGAACTCGATCGTCTCCGGCAAATCGGCGTATTGACCAATGGTGGCGTTGCGTTGGAGAACGGCGGACTGTTGCGGGTTGTGGTCACCAGCAACGGCTGTCTTGATCAGCTTCCACATGAGCTTCGTTCGCCAACGGCAGATCATCAGATTCTGGCTTTGGCCATTCAGGAACAGCATCGTTGTGATGGGCCAGTGATTCTTGTCACCAAAGATATCAATCTACGGATTAAAGCGCATGCGGTTGGACTTCAGGCTGAGGATTATGAAACGGACAAGATCTCTCTTGACGATCTCTATTCCGGAACAGCCCAGCTGGATTTGACCAGTGAACAAATAGATCGGTTCTTCCAAAAACAACAACTCGGCACCATTGAGCAAACTTTTCCGCCGCACATTTGTTTAAATATCAGAGCGTTGGATAACCTGCAACAGAAGGCTGTCGGTCGTTTCGATCCCAAACAGCAGGCCATCCTCCCACTGCGTGGTGGTCCGCAGGATGGCTATTGGGGAATTGCTGCACGCAATCTGGAACAGAAATTTGCCCTCGAACTGCTCTCTCATCCTGATATTCATCTGGTTACCCTGGTCGGCCGGGCTGGAACCGGGAAAACACTGTTGGCATTAGCTGCCGGTCTACAATCTGTAACCGAGTCGAGCCTTTATTCAAAGCTGCTTGTCTCCCGGCCGGTATTCCCGATGGGGCGTGACCTTGGATTTCTCCCTGGAGATGTTGAAGAGAAGCTGGCCCCATGGATGCAACCGATTAATGACAATCTTGACCTGTTGTTCAGTGATGGTGGTATGCGCAGAAAACAGCAGCGTCATGAAGAGTTGAAAGAGATGGGGATTATTTCGGTTGAACCGTTAACCTATATCCGTGGTCGATCAATCCCGCGACAATACTTGATTGTCGATGAAGCGCAGAACCTGACCCCTCATGAAGTCAAAACCATCATCACCAGAGCCGGGGAGGGGAGCAAGATTGTTCTCACTGGCGACCCTGAACAGATTGACAATCCTTATGTCGATGCCTCCAGTAACGGACTGACCTATGTTGTCGAACGTTTTCGGGAGAGCCCTCTTGCCGGGCATATTCTCCTGAATCGGGGAGAACGATCTCCACTGGCAGCTGCCGCCAGCGAACTATTGTAGCAAAGGTACTGTTTTATGCAGGAAGTAACCGTGACCAGTTGGGCCCATTTACAGGATGAGTTGTTTGAAGATGCCTGGAACAGTGAGTTGGGAAGATTCCGTTCTCGATACGCCTTTCGTGGCCTTTCTGATAGCCATTATCAGCTCGAAACGACGTTAATCCGGCTTGGTGGGAATTATGCCCCCCTTGAGCCTCACCTGCTGAGGAACTTTAAAAAACATGCTCGCCGCAGTGTTGTGGAGCAGGATTCAATCTGGCACTGGTTATCCGTAGCACAACACTATGGATTACCAACAAGATTGCTTGACTGGACCTATTCTCCCTATGTTGCGCTCCATTTTGCCACAGCTAACATCACCCTATTTGATCAGGATGGTGTCATCTGGGCGGTGAATTACCTCAAAACCCACCAGTTGTTACCACGACAATTGCGTAAAAAGTTGGACGAAGAAGGAGCCAATGTTTTCACGGTAGAGATGCTATCAGCAGCCGTCTCCAGTCTGCAGGAATTGATGCGTGTGGGGCGGGATGATTTTGCGCTGTTTTTTGAACCCCCTTCGATTGATGATCGCATCACGAACCAGTTCGGTTTTTTTTCTGTGATGCCGGATTCTACCTGTTCACTGAATCAGTGGCTTGCCCAGCATCCTCATCTCTGGCGACGCATCATCATCCCCAGCTCTCTGAAGTGGGAAATTCGTGACAAACTTGATCAGGCCAATATTACCGAGAGGGTTTTGTTCCCCGGCTTAGATGGGCTCAGTTTATGGTTGAAACGCCAATATAGTCCGAAGAGTGAACGTCCGGCACTCTGTTTTGCGGGGGAGGTCGAAAGGTCGGCATGAACAGGTGCTGTTGTCTGAATCGATTAGTCCTCCATTCCTAAAGCTCTTTTCGAAGGTAACCGTTGTGGACGTCATTTTTTTTAATATTCTGCCGCTGATGGTGACTTTTTTTCTGGGTGTGACCCTGAAGAGATGTGGTGTCTTTGCGCAAAACGACGCGCAACATTTTCTCAAACTGTTTTTCTATGTTTCCCTCCCTGCATTGATACTCCTTTCAGTGACAAATCTGACATTCGATCCCCAATGGCTTTTCTTACCGTTAAGCGCCATCATCATTATTTTCAGCACCTATTTGATCGCTTCTGGCTATGCGAAAGCCCGGTATCTACACAAGCAGACCTTTGCTGTTTTTTTGCTCGGCGCCATGATCATGAATGGGGGATTTTCGTTCCCATTTATCCTGGCCAGCTATGGTCAACAGGGGATGGCATTAGCGTCTTTGTTTGATACTGGTGGCGCATTAATTGTTTTCACCTTCGTTTACTACCAAGCCTGCCGTTATGGTCAAGATGGCACGGGCGGTATGCTCCTGTTGCGTAAATTTTTTCTATCGCCGCCGCTACTTGCTTTGTTTACCGCACTGGTTCTCAACTTTACCGGTTTGCAAATCGGTGCCACTGGAATCGCCTATTTGAAGCCTTTAGCGGATCTGACCACCCCAGTGGTCTTGCTGGCGTTGGGTATCGCTTTCAATCCTCGAATTGTGCAACCGTCCCTACTGTTAACCACATTGTTGATTCGCATGATCATCGGTTTTCTCCTTGGCTATGCTTGTTGCGAACTGTTCCAGCTACAGGGGCTTGCCCGCTCGGTAACACTGATCATGGCATCAGCACCTAGCGGCATGAACACCCTGGTTTTTTCCTCTATGGAAGAACTGGATACCGCGTTTGCCGCAAGCGTCGTCTCTTACGCTACGTTGTTGGGGATGCTTTGGACCCCGTTCCTCATCTATATGCAGAGGTGATGTTTGATGATATCAACCACCTCTCCCTTGCCTCCTCCAGGATGACTGATGACGAAAACACCAATTGCTGAAGTGAATAAAACTGCAACAAAAACGGATCTGTTCATTATTGACGGCTCGGCACCTTTTTTTGCCCCATTTGTTGATGGAACCCGTAAAAACTGGTCCAAAGCCCCACTGGAAGAACTCCCTATTCACGGTAAAATTCCGGCAAAAATCACTCATCAAATCTGTGCAGATCTGCGTATCTACTGCCGCCGTGTTCATTCCATCGGTTACAACGCCATCACTTTTGATGATCTGGCACACATCACCCTGTTCGACTTTTATCCATATCTGTTGAGTCGCACGGTTCATTCCTATCAAAAACTGTTCCGACGTGTTTTCAAAATTGCCAAAGAGGAAGGGTTAAAGATTTACGTCACAACCGATATCATGTTTTGCAACCGTTTTATCGAAACTCACACTCAGAGCAAAGATCATCTTTTACGCGAACTTTTTATCGAAGCGTTAGAGCGTCTGTTTGATATGTTTCCTCAGGTGGATGGGGTTGTCACCCGGATCGGGGAACCGGATGGTGTTGATGTGAACTCCGCCTTCAAAAGCCGTTTAGTCATACGGACTGCCAAGCAGTGCAACCGCTGGTTACAGGCAGTCCTGCCGGTCGTGGAATCGCATAAGAAACAGATTATTTTTCGTACCTGGGGGCTGGGGGCCTTTTCGATCGGCGATATTAACTGGAATGCCAACACCCAGAAGCGTGCATTCGCGAATATTCATTCTTCCTCTTTCATTGTCTCACACAAATACGGGGCCGGTGATTTTTTTCGTTATCTGCCTCTCAACGATTTCATTCAGACAGCATCTCACATGCAGATCATCGAACTGCAGGCGCGACGTGAATACGAAGGGTTTGGGGTCTTTCCCGCATATGTCGGGCGGCAGTACGAACAACTTAGAGACCAGCTGGAAAGTTGCCAAACCTTACGTGGTATTTCGGTCTGGTGCCAGACCGGTGGCTGGTCCCATTTTGATAGCTTGACGTTTCTGGAGACGTCTTCACCATGGAACGAACTGAACACTATCACTGCTGTAAGGCTCTTCTCCAGCAACAAAACAGCCGATGAGATACTCGATGAGTTCTGTCAGCAACGTTTTGCGGGAGCCAACCCCGATACGATCGTGGAAATCGTTTCTCTGTTTGACTTATTGATTGATCAGCTGTGGTATTTTGTCCCCTTCGCGCAAACTTCTCTATGGTTCCGACGCTTACGTGTTCCCCCTTTGCTCTGGATTTTTTGGGATACCATCCTCGTCAATCGGGCATTGCGTCTTGTTTTCAAGACCTTTCAGCCAAACGCTAAAGTCTTGCGGCAGAAAGACCGTGAACTGCGAAAAGTATTGCGTCGTCTGGACCAGTTGGTCAAGGAGCTCCCGTCCAAAGAACAGAACTTGCGGTTGGGAATTGATACCTTCACACTGATCATCAACCTGCGCCGCTTTTATCTCGGTTCAGCTGGTAAAAAAAGAGAACGTAAGGTCAAAGAAAAGATCAAAGCCTATCGGCAAAAGTATCCTCGGGGCTTTGCTATCGAATGCGATTTTGCCCCATTTCATATCCGTTGGATCACCAGCGGTCTTCTGTTCAGTTTTTTTATGCGGAAACAGGCGCGCTATCGCTGGCTTGATCGTCTTCTGTTGATTCCACTCACAGGCTGGATGTTCCCCATTATCAAACGTTGGCAACGTCGGCGCATTCCCGATATCGCTGAACGACAGGCTGCGGGACTGGAACTTTTCTTCCGTTAAGAGACTGTTGATGAGATGTATGGTTTCTTTGGCGTAGAGCTTTCACCTTGATTTAGATCGTAGGGAAGGGGGCTCAATGACAAATTCCTAGTAAACCGGATATTCGTGAGGTAGAGCCCGATTGACCTTAATTAGGGGGATGCTCTGTTCTTCTGGATGGAATGTTGTACACTTTAAGTGGAGCCAATTCCAGCCTGTATTGTCGGCGGGGAGAGTCCTTCGGATGTCGTTGGAGACCCTCCGCCGAAGACAGATTCCTATTTTTTAGAAGAGGAGATGGTGGTTATGATGTCAGATCTTCAAAAAGAGCAGCAAATGGGAACAGAGCAGGGTGTGGTCCACGAAACGGTCTATGTTGACCGCTTTATCGATGGCATCCTTGACCCTAACCGGCCCATGCTTGGCCCGGTACGCGATGGTGGTCATATTGTGGCTAATACCGCGCCTGGGTGTTGGGGGCCTATGATTACACCGGAGCTTCGGGGAGGACACGAGGTAACGCAACCAGTGGCGGTGGCTGGGGCAGAAGTAGGTGATGCCATTGCCATCCGCATTAAAGCAATTAACGTCACTTCGCAGGCGACCTCATCAGGTAATGACAAGGTTATGGAAGGGCGGTTTTTAGGCGACCCCTATGTGGCAGGACAATGTCCTGAGTGTGGTACTCTGTATCCAAAAACCATCATCAAGGGTATTGGCCAGACAGCAGTTCGGTGCGCTAAGTGTGGAGCTGATGCCACCCCTTTCAACTTTACCAATGGATACACCATTGCCTTTAACGAAAACCGCACAGTGGGGGTGACCTTACACCAAGAGGCAACAGAAGCCATTGCCAGAGAGTCCTGTCGGTACGCGGCTTTGCCCGAAAACTCCATTCAGAACCCCGGATTGACTTTTGCCCCTCACGATTTAGTCGGTCTGGTGGCTCGAATGCGGCCCTTTATGGGGCAATTAGGGACCACTCCCGGCGTTCCAATTCCAGACTCTCACAACGCCGGCGATTTTGGTGCTTTCCTTGTTGGTGCGCCCCATGAGTATGCACTGACTGCTGAGCAACTTGAACTACGCACCGATGGGCACATGGATATTGACGCTGTGCGTGCCGGCGCTATTTTGATCTGTCCGGTCAAAACACCGGGTGGTGGGGTTTATCTGGGCGATATGCATGCCTTGCAGGGTGATGGTGAAATTGCCGGCCACACCTGCGATGTCTCGGGTACAGTCACCTTGCAGGTTCATCTCCTGAAAGGGTTAAACCTTGACGGACCAATTTTATTCCCTGTCGCTGAGGATCTCCCCTTTCTGGCTCGACCTCTCTCCGATGCAGAGTGGACACAGGCACAAGCGATGGCTAAAACCTGGGGGGTGGAACAACTGGAGAAATCTGCCCCTATCTCGGTGATCGGCACCGGTCCGGATTTGAACGCCGCCACCGACAATGGCCTGAAACGGGCTGCTGAATTATTGAACATGACGGTACCGGAAGTTAAAAATCGGGCGACTATCACTGGTGCTGTTGAGATAGGCCGTCATCCGGGGGTCGTGCAAATTACCTTTAGAGCACCACTAGGTCAGTTAGCGCGCAAAGGGTTGCGACTTTTTATCAGAGACCAATATGGGATTTAAGTCTGCCAAACGATAGCGGGTGACAGCGAGTTACCCGCTATCGTTAAATAGCTGATGGGTTAGGGGGAGAATAGATGACTTGGTACTTTTGTCGAGAACCTTATCTATGGGAGGATGATCCGGGTTTGTTACTTCTTGGTGAATGTGAAATGCACAAGGGTTCCTGGAGTTGCCTCTAGGAACCCTTGGTTGTTTAGCCTTATTTCGTCGTTGCCTTCAGAAATTTATTGTATCTTTCTTGTCCACGAAGGAGTTTGTTTCTTTGCTCATCATCAAATTTCCCCGGCAATGGGAATTCTGAATGATGACAGCTTGAACATGCATTTGGAAGAACATCGAAAGAGGTACACCAGAACATATTCGATGGGTATTTCCAGCTGTCATAGCAAGCGCCATTTTCGTTGATCTTTTGCCAGAACTTGGTTTGTCTGTTTTCCGGGTCAGCATCAGGCTCAGTAAATTGCTTGAGGTAATCGAACTGCTCCAGTGAATCTGTCGGTGTCAGGACATCGAAATGATGAGAGCGGTTATCATAACGGACTGAGCGAACTCGACTCCCGATCATGAACGGCATGTGACAATCGACACAGCTTACATCCATCATTTTGTGTGCTTCCATCTGATGCTCTGCAGTCCCTTTGTCAGTATGGCAATCCAGACAGAGATCGTTGGTCAGCTTCCGGGTTTTTTGGGTGTGCGGGTCATGACACGTTTTGCAGTTTATGCCTGCTTTCCCGTGTTTGGAGCTCGCCAGTTGCATTGCGGATGACTTACCCTGCTGGAAATATTCGGTGCCGGCCCATTGGTAACGGAGAAAGGACGTGTAGTAGTCCTCCAGGTTTTCACCGACATTAAAGTGGTCGCCAGGGCCCAGTGGGTTATCTTCGTCAAAGATGACCGCATTCTCATTGATGTAAGGGTTTAAATGCGGGGCAGTGTAGTTGCTTGAATAGCCTGATTGGTGGCACTGATGGCAATCGTCTGCTTGGTTCTCTTCAGCAAGGTTTTCCGGGTTTACGATGTCTTTTCGATTCAGACTTTTCACGTGTGTCCCACCCGGACCGTGGCACTTTTCGCAACCGATCCTGAATTCAGTAGTGGTCCAAAGGTTATGCTCATCGACAACTCGCCCGATGTCAGGCAGTTCTTCCCAGGATTTGGCATAGAAGCCTGTGACATGACAGTCCGCACAACGGTTTTCATAGCCTAGAAAGTTAATATTGTCCTTTAATTTCTCTTCCGGGAAAAAGGAGCCATCTGGCTGCCAATAGAGGAAATAAAAGAAGTTGCCCCAATGTTCGCCGGTGTTGTCATCTCTCCAGTAGGTAAATGGTAGATAAGAGAGGCTGTTGTTCTCTTCGTCCCAGCTCATGAAGTTGGTTTGAGACTTGTAACCGACAGCATCGATGCGTCTGCTGATATCGCGGGAAGGGTCTTTTGCGTCATGCATCGTGACCCAGTATTTATCGCCCTTCATGAAAGTCGTGATCTTTTGGCCGCTCACCAGAGTCGCGGTTTTCGGCTCTTTTTCTGTGCCCCAGGGAGCTTCAATGCGATGATTTTCTTTGGTATAAAGTTTTCTTAAGACAGTTGCATGGCGAGTATCTTTCCACTCGTCGTAAACAGATTGATGACATTTTGCACATTCATCAGACCCGACAAAATCTCCTCTTAAATTAACTTCTTTATCGGCTTTAGTCGTGGCAGTCGCTGGCAAAGCCAGTGCCAGTAGAGCAATGAACAGAAGCAATACTGGTTTCATAGCTGTCTTCATCTTTTTTCCTCTCGAGCTTTAATTGGGTATGAGTTTCCTTCTGGAGAACTCATTTTGCTGCTTATCTATGCTTAGGCTCCTTTCATCATATAGTCGTCATTCACCTGATCAGTCCTTTGGAACTATGCGAATGATGGGTTGGGAGAAACTACTGTGAACTGAGCAAGTTGAATGCCAATTTGAAGATCTCGTTTAAAGCGCTGAAATTATTCTTTTTAGGCGGGTTTCTAAGCAAAAAACAAATTGTTTCTTGACGCAACCCAGGTTGCATCAAAAGAGTTTTAGCGGGAGCGATGACAGGTGGTAGGGGTGATTAAGCCCCCATGCAACCTGAGTTGCGGGGGTGCAATATGGGTTGACAGGAAGTTAGGTGCTTTCTTGCTCTTTAAATATCTTTAAACCACGCCCCCGTACCGAGCTCAGCTTGCATGGGGTAATATCTCTGCGACCCTTGCCTGCAAACGTGGAACCAGCTCGTTTTCAAACCACGGATTCTTCCGCAACCAGATGTTATTGCGAGGGCTCGGATGGGGGAGCGGCACCAAATGTGGCCAACACCTGTTCCACTCCTTAACGGTCTTTGTCACCGATTTGTCCGAATCGGGGAAATAATATGCCTGTGCATATTGGCCAATAACAAGTGTAAGTTCAAGGCTCGTAAGGTGTCCCACTAGTTTTTCACGCCACGCTGGCGCACACTCTGGTCGTGGTGGAAGGTCGCCGGATTTACCCGTACCGGGGAAACAGAAACCCATTGGCACAATGGCGATGTTGTGCGGGGTATAGAATATCTTGGAGGATACGCCCATCCACTGTCGCAGGCGCTCTCCACTGGCGTCCGCAAAGGGGATGCCAGACTCGTGAGCTTTCCTGCCTGGAGCTTGACTTACGATTAGAATACGGGCTTGCGGATGGTATTGAAAGATCGGACGTGCACCTAACGGCAAATGTTCGGCACAGATTGAACAACGCCGAACGGTTTTGAGTTGTGGCACGATAGCTGTCATAGTCTCAGCTCCTCCACTTTGAGGTCGACAGTGTTCTTGGTTCTTTACTGCTAGTCTGTCGCTAATCACCCTCTCGGTTTCTCTCGCGAACGGCTATCAGAAACAATCTCAATCATACTTCAATATAAGATGACCCGAAAACACGGCACTGCGCCTGGGCTTCTCCTGAGATACAGCCACCAGCATGCGAAGATTGAACAGATTACCCTTAAGCGTCCGACCGTTCTTCTAAATATTTTTTAAGTGCGATGACATTGTTGTGGTCTGCGTCATGCGAACTGTAGAGCAGCGTCACCTTATCCGTTTTTGCTGCTTCAATAATGGGTTGCCATGTGTTTTGATGCTTGTCGAGTTCGTTCCGGTAGCGCTGCTGAAACTCGTCCCACTTGGCTGGATCGTGACGAAACCACTTTCGCAGTTCAGTGCTAGGGGCAACATCTTTGAGCCAGGCGTCCAGTTTCAATGTCTCTTTCTTGATCCCGCGAGGCCAAAGCCGTTCCACCAGAATGCGCTTTCCATCTGTCTGGGCCGGTGGGTCATACACACGTTTGACTTGAATCATAGCCGCCTCCATCTCTATGTAGAGATCTATTTTAAAACTATAAATTTGCCATTGTGAATATTATTTATTATCTGCGTTGATATTGTTAACCCTCTGATAAAGTCCATTGAACATCTCATGGGAGTCGACACTATTTTAGAGTCGCGACATCCACTCTTAAAATAGTGTCGAAAACGGGTTCAATACCAATCGCCAAAGGTGGATTGGTATTGTCCATTTCTATGAGATATTGCCGAATCGATAGCGTTGGTCGTGTAAATCGTTTTGCGAATATAAGATGGATAGGAGGATAGCGGAGTGATTTGGTCCTGAAACTAGACTAAAAATCCTATTGACAGGAAGATATTCAGTTGCCAATACCATTCGATGTCTTTTTCCTTGCTCTGGCACGGCTCTCTGCCAGGAATTGGCAGAGAGCCATAAATTAGATACTTCACTTGGGAATTCTTAAACGACCACTCCACGGATATTTTCACTCAGATTTTTCTGTAAGGTCTGTTCAACAAAAGAGAGGGTTCCAGCGACGTTGCCTGCGCACCCTTTGCATGAACCTTGGTAGCGAATGTGAACGTTGATAATCCCATTTTCCCCGGGTTGGATGTCCTCAAGTTCTATCCCACCACCATCTCTGGCCAGAACCGGTCGGATGTGTTCATCGAGGACAGATTCGATGGCCTTAAACTGCTTGATCACCGAAAGTTTGGCAAATTCAGCAGACAGTGTCCTGTGAGGATTGCGTTCACGTTCAATCTCAGCGCGGACTCTGGCAAGGATGTCGACGATGTAGATATCACGTTTTTCGTGCCCACCAGGCTGAATGCACGATTTGCAAAAGGCTCCAGCTTTGGTGTAATCGGTAATCTCTTGCACGGTCTTCAGATCGTTGATGCGGATAGCATCTTCGATTGTTTGTAACGAGACCCGTGCACATTCACAAACGATGTCGGTTTCTGCCAGGGTTGAGATATCGACATTACGGTAAATCGAGGTGGCGCGCTTAATCACTTCATAGGCCATGACGCTGCAATGCATCTTTTGTGGCGGGACCGCAGCCACATCTTCTTGATCTCGCAGAGCGTGTTCAACTTCAAGATTGGTAATCTTGGCTGCTTCATCGACAGTTCTACCGATGCACATTTCGGCCATCATGTCGGTCGCGGCTATCGCCGTGCCGCAACCAAAAGATTTGAAGGTTGCTTTTTTAATGATGTTGGTTTTTTCGTCGACGATCCAGAAAAGACGAACAGTGTCGCCGCAGGATTCTGCCCCCTCGTCGGCAATCACGAGCCGACCTCCAAGTTTTTGAGCGTCGCTTTCAGTCAATTCTCCGAAGTTGCGTGGGTTGTTCATCCGGTCAGCTACCCTTTGGGAATATTGTTCCCAAAGTTCACCACCGATCAGGTCACTTTTTGCCATGGTTCTTCTCCTGTTATGCGTTAGTTATCTTTGTCATCAGTAGGAGGTAGAGAGTTGCCGTAAGCGTTCAATCGCCTTGTTAGCCACCTCAATGGTGATGTCGATCTCCTTCTCGGTCGTAAAACGGGACAGGCTGAAACGGACACCTGTATGTGCCAATTCTCTGTCGGCACCGATCGCTGTCAGAATCGGGCTTGCCTCCAATGACTCCGAGGCACAGGCGCTACCGGTCGAAGCAGCGATGCCGTTCTGGTTGAGATCCCAGATCATGGATTCCCCTTCAACGCCACGGATACTGACGTATAAGGTGTTAGGTGTGCGTAGTTCTCGCTTGCCAACGACCAGAACATCAGCATTTTTGAGCAGGGCATCTTCAAGCTTATCGCGCAGCCGTCTGACCTCACGATTCTCAAAATCGAGACTGGCATTGGCCAGTTCTATCGCCTTACCCATTGCCACCGTACCAGCGACATTGACCGTACCAGCGCGGTGACCTCCCATCTGTTCACCTCCATGCAATAATGGCGGCAGGTTCAAACCGTCGCGAATATAGAGACCACCGACCCCCTTCGGCCCATGGAATTTGTGAGCACTGAAAGTCAGAAAGTCAACGCGAACTTTTTGGAGGTCGACTTTGACTTTGCCAATCGCCTGAACAGCATCACTGTGCAAATAGACGCCCTGTTCCTTGCAAACTTTGGAAATTTCTTCAATAGGCAGAATAATGCCTGTCTCATTGTTTGCCCACATCACTGAAACCAGTGCGGTCTGATCGGTGATTGCATCTTTGA
The DNA here is from genome assembly GCF_900107645.1 of Desulfuromusa kysingii. Lineage (GTDB taxonomy): Bacteria > Desulfobacterota > Desulfuromonadia > Desulfuromonadales > Geopsychrobacteraceae > Desulfuromusa > Desulfuromusa kysingii. The sequence continues at coordinate 230,793 of NZ_FNQN01000004.1, read as the reverse complement.
CCATTTTTGCCGTAATCAGGCCATCACGATCAGGCGCAAGATAAGTCACTTTGACGCCATGTCGTTCAAGAAAACGACAGGATTCGCGCACACAGGGATGCTCTAACTGAGTGGTGATAATATGTTTCTTGCGCGTATCCTTGAGGAGATTAAAGTAGAAACCGAGGATGACGGTGTTGTTCCCCTCGGTAGCGCAGGAGTTGATAATAATATCGTCTGCGTCGCTCGCACCGATCCCTGAGTAGAGCTGCTCCATCGCTTGATGCAGGTACGGACGTACCTCAATGCCGAAGAGGTGCAGTGAATTGGGATTGCCGTACATGTGGCAGTAGAAGGGTTCCATGGTATCGCGCACCGCTGGATCGACGATGGTGGTGGCATTGTTGTCAAGATAAATTCGTTCCATAATTCCACTCTGTCTATAGTTAAAGGTGATCACGTGGCAATTGCTGTATACAGTCATACACCGAAAGCCTATTTTTAATCAAAACCTGAATAATTTAACGACATGCCTACACAGGTTAAACCGGTAAAAGCCGCAAGTCAATTACCTGACTGAAATAGTCATTAATTTGTGTGGACGGCAGCCAATTCAAATCAGAGATGTTCACCCGGGGATACAGATCGACTTATATTCATTTTATGCACGATCGAAGTTATCAATTATTGATTATTTTGCATGCCGCCATTATGAGATTACGGTTGGGTTCTGAGCCGTTAAAGTTGCACCTGCGGATATTTGTGATAATGTTTAATTACAACCAAAATGGTTATGTTTTGGGCGGCGAAGGGAGAATGTGACAGATATTTTTTGATGCACAACAGGAGACGACGACAACAATGTGGGGCCGATTGAGCGGATCATGAAAGGACAAGTCATGGATATTCAGAGAGCAATGCTTAATCCGGCGGCAGAGTTTACTAACCCGACTGACGTTTTCCAACAGCAATCTCTGACCCGGGAACAAAAAATCAAGATCCTTCGTCAATGGGAATATGATGCCCGTGAATTGGCTGTTGCAGACGATGAAAACATGCCGGGAGGTCCACCGAACCAGCTGGATGAAATCGTGCAAATTCTTTGTCGTCTCAACGCTGATCGGGTCTCAGAGCCTAAACAACGTGAAAGCTCTTGAATTTGGCAGCCTTCATTGCAACGCATGTGTGCTTATTTTTTTCTGAAATCTCAAAATCCGTCAGTTTTCTCGGGCGGGGAAAGGCGTAGCAAAGTACTGTAGACGCTTTCGGAAAGGAGTAAAAACATGTCAAAAGAATATAGAGACAGATTTTCTCAAGCAGAACAGGAACTCGAAGATAAAAACGCGTTTATCTGTGTGAGCTGCAATAAGAAATACCATAAAGATGAGGCACAGAGACGTCAAATGACCTGTTGCGACCGTCCCTTGAAAGAATTGGCTAAAGAAAGCTTCGGACCTTAAGTGATTGAAAAAAGAGATTAACAACTTCAATAGCTTTAGACCCAAAAGCTGCTGATTTGCTGAGCCAAACGGTATTCACTTGGCTCAGCAGAGACAGGGATTCTGAAAGGGACAGTCAGGGATGATACGCGGGGTTTTGACCTTCATCTCCTGGCGTTGCTGTTTCAAGGTGTTAATGACTTTTATTTGCCACAAAAAGGTTGTGCCTTGAAGTAATCGAAGATGCTCTCAGTCAACTGTTTTGTAATATTGCTGTGGACAAAGTTAGATGGGGTGACGAGTGATCGATTTCTTGCGAGACTGAATCCAGCAACTTTGAATTCTTTCAAATTTCCGGTAGCAAGCTCTTTTGCAACAACGTCTTTGGACAAGAAAGCAATGCCATCTCCATTTGATATTGCATCAATAAGCAGATGTAGGTCGTCGTAGATGATGAGGCGTTCAAAGGATGAAATACTGAGTCCGTTGTTCTGCAGGTTGATTTCGAGCAGTGAACGGGAACAGCAGCCCTCATGACGTCCATAGAGAGTGTGGTGAAGGACGTCGTCAATTTCAATCTCTTCTTCGGATATCTCCAGTTTGGGAGAGGCAACAAAGACCATTTCATCTCCAGGTAAAGAGATGGTCTGGAGCCCTGTCAAATTTAATCCCTCTGTATGTTCAAAAACGGAAAAGCAATAAATTTCACTGTTGAGTCCTGCAATGATCTTTCTCGGTACGTCAAAATGGAAGAGCAAATCAGGTGAGGCTGAGCTTTTGAGCATAAAGTCCCGCATGATTTGAGGTAAGTGGGCGATGCCGAAACTGGGGGTACATGCAAAGGTCAATTTTTCATTTGTCTCAACCGTTGTCAGCCCAGAAATTAACTCTTTTTCCAACTCAAGCATCTGTACCGCTTTATCAGCCACGATTTTTCCTGCTGCCGTAAGCTCAACTCCCGTCCCAGAACGATCCAATAAAACTTGTCCAAATTGATCTTCCAACAATTTGATGCGCCTTGAGATTGCGGGTTGTGAAACATGGAGAATCTCTGATGCGCGCGTTATATTTCCATATTTACCAACCACGATAAGGGTCTTAAGGTAATTCGATTCCATGACGTATTTCCCCAAGAAGAACAGGACGATATGCACAAAACGCATGATCATCATGCGAAGTATTGATTATATTTTTACCCCATAAAGCGCTTTACTAGCAAATCAAATCGAAGCAAGTTGAGGATGGTCCTCGACTTTTGTGTTTATGGAGGAAGTATGATGAATAGGATCACAAAGGTGTTGCGGTATCAAAAGTTATTAATAACGCTATCAACTGTGTTGGCCGTTTTGCTGCTCGGTGGTTGTGGAGGTGGTGGTGGTAAGAGTTACACTGACGTTGATGTCAAGTATTACGAAAATGATGACAATGTCAGTGCTTTGCTTGACGCCGCAACCTTAAAGTCATGGGTTGATAATGGTTACAAAACTGCCGATGGTCATCGTGTCGTTATTCTTGATTGTGTCCCGAATACTGCTGGAGCATTTACCTATTCTGATACCGAGAGTTGGTTTGCCGGTGATGCAGATAAAATTCGCACCAACATGGAGGAGCAATATGGCTTGAACGCTCCCCAGTATAAAATGATTGCGGGTTTGGAAGCTGCTGGAGTTCTCGGGCATATTCCCGGAGCTCTTCCCAGCGTCTCGCATGAAGGGTATGAGGTCACACCACGAAACGACGGTCCTGTTCTGGCAGACCATGAAGTGGGAACAGGGTCTTTGATTGATCAGATGCTGTGTCGTCTCGGAATTACCAAGGATGATGTTATTGTTATGACCACTTCGCGTCAGGACTATCCCGGATTCTGCTCTTCACGACTGTGGTGGACACTCCGTTATTGGGGCTTTGCCAAAGAAAAAATCAGAGTTCTCGATGGTGGCAACCGTGCCTATGCCCTCTATATGAAAGCTAACTTCCCAGCTGAGGAGCCTCTGGCTCAAGGGGTTGTGACCTTGGCGAATGTCACGCCATCAAATTTCAGTGTGACCGAGCTGCCGAAACGTTTCTTTGATGTCCGTATCAGCATTGGTGAATTGATCGATCAGGTTGATAGCGGTCGCACTTCATTGGCCGATGACGATGCGAACAAAGTTGTTGTCCTTGATGCCCGTCAGCCGCCGACACCATTCTATTTTACTGATGCCGATGCGAACGGAGCTCCTGATATCTTTGAAGTTGCCGGATATACTTACGATGACACCACCCAGTTGTTCACTGGTGATTTAACCTTAAGTGAACTTCTCTTTCAAGAGATTGACCCGGCGACAACGACCCCGCGTATTCCTGTTTTCAATATGGCGAATCCGCTGCCGTTTGACCCAGCAGATGGTGCTGCTTGGATCAAATATCAATGGAAGGATGATGCTGATCCGAGCAAAGGCATGTTGGTTCTCCCTTTAGGGGCCAAACCCGCAGCGTTTGAAGGGAAGGTGAAAGGGGCCAAGTTGGTCAAAAATGGCAGCCCCCAATGGAACGTAACAGTTCCCGTGGTGACTGAAGCTTATCTCCCTGGGGCGATGCCTTCAACGAAATATGCCGAAAAGCAAACCCTGTTGAACGCTTTTGCTGCGGCAGGAATTGATGGTAGCAAGCCAATCATTATTTATTGTAACTCTGGCGCTTTGGCCTCTGTCTATGCCTTTGCTTTGCAAGAGATCTGTGGCTTTGAAGATGTTCGTACCTACGATGGTTCTTGGAATGAATGGGCAGTTTTAACCGCCTACGAACCTGCCGACGAAACCTATATTAAAAACAATCACTATACAACATTCCCTGCGTACCCAGTTGGTATCCCCAGCGCAGTCATTTTCGCCGCCCGAAACAATTACTTTCAGTGGGATGACACCGAAAACTGGTTTGTGGATGCGGCGACCGGAGTGTCTGTTGGCAGTGCCATTAAACTCGGTGGTGCCCTCTCTGGGAATCCCGCTTGGGATACCGTCAGCCGTTCGGAAAATGTCATGTTCCGGGCGACAAAGGTCCTTAATGATAATGGTGCAAATACCGCAGACAATAACTCCGACAGCTTCTTGGAAAAGAAAACCTATGTTTCTGGAGTCAACTGGCCATCAGTAGAAACCTATCCTGACTATGATGGCTTTGGGGATGAGGTGAGATATGAAGATGAGGACTATAATGGCTCATCCTCAACAACCAGTGGTGGCGAAGCCCCAACAGCCTTCACCCCGACCGGTGGTGGTTGCTAATCAAGATTGTATGGATCTTTTACTCCGCTATACATGCCTATGGCGGAGTGAAATCTAAAATAAGGAGAAATTCGTATGACATTATATAAAAAAGCCGCATTGCTCTGCACCTTTGCCGTAGGCTTCTGCCTGCTGGCAAGTAGCGCCTTCGCCGGCCCCATCTGGTCCTTTGGTGATGAAGATCAAGGGCTGTTGAAGCTGGACTATAAAGGTCAATTCCAACTGGTCAATCAAGACAATGGTGATGACGATTCACTGGAATTCAACTTCCGTCGTAACCGTATTGCTTTGATGGGTGCTTATGGTGAAAGCTTTGGTTTGTATGTGCAGACCGAATACACTGAAGACAACGACTACAGCTCCTCCGATGGCGATAGATTCCAACTGCTGGACGCTGTTCTCCGCTTCAAATTCAATAACAGCTTGAACCTGTGGATGGGTAAGTTCAAATACAACCTCACCCGGGAAAATCTTGAAGCCTGTGAAATGCCACTGACGCTGGATCGTTCCAGTATGATCCGCGCACCTTTTGTCAGCACCCGTGATAAAGGGATCGCCGTCTGGGGTAACCTGGCTAATGACATGATCCAGTATCGGGTTGACGCGATGAATGGTAATGACTCAGAAGTTGATTCCAACCTCCGTTATTCCGCTCGTGTCCATGTCAGCCTCCTTGATCCAGAAAAAGGGTATGGCTACAAAGGGACTTACATGGGACAGAAAAAAGTTCTTACCTTTGGTGCTGCGTACCAGATGGAAAATGATGTTGCTTACTCGAATTCTGTTTTAAGTAAGGCTGTTGATTATAGCGCCTGGACCGTTGATGCCTTCTTCGAGTATCCCATCGAAGGGATGGGCGCCATCACTCTTTCCGCCGCCTATGTTGATTATGATCTGGATGATGCCTATCAAGGAGCCAATCCAGACGCAGGTGTAACAGGGATGACCGGTGAGAAAAACGGTGGTTATGTTAAAGCCGGTTACATGCTTCCTAACCTGCCACTACAATTCTTCGGTCGTTCAGAGAGCTGGTCCTTTGCCGATCTGTATGGCGTGATGGATCATGAAGTTGAATTGCTCGGTCTCGGACTCAATTACTATGTCCGTGGTCAAAACCTGAAAGTCACCGTTGAGTACACCAACTGCGATTATGACAGTAGCTCTACAGTTGAAGATTCTGACACTGTCGTTGCTCAAGTCCAGGTGATCTTCTAAACCGCTAACCGTCCAACCGCCTCCCTGGAAAATCACTTTCAGGGAGGTATTTTTATACTCATCAACCAAAGGGGAATAAGATGAAAAAAACACTCGCACTCATTGCCGCACTTGCCTTCGTCATCAGTATCTCAGGCACCACCTTTGCCGCTGATTTCAAAGGAAAAGTGACCAAGGTCAAAGGAAAAACCGTGACCATCCAGATCACCAAAGGGAAAGCCTCCAAGCTCAAAGTAGGAACCAAGGTAGAAATTGAAGCTGACGAGTCAAAAGGTGCACCTAAAAAAGGTGGCGGAAGCATGCTGCAAGGTTGCTAATTTATTGCAAATAGTTGTGTTGCATCCACGCCGTTTGCTCTTCAGGGATGGCGGACATTAAACCTATCCATATCAACAGCGGAGGTGTTTTATGCTCAGAATTATTACCCCTGTATGGCTGATCCTTTTCGTTGTATTGACCCTTTGTTCTCCGGTATTTGCTATTGAATTGGTTGACTCTTCTTGGGTTGCAGAAAACATCCACAAAGCAAAAACCATAATCGTCGATGTGCAAAGTCAATCTGACTATTATGCGATAGCGCATCTGCCTGGGGCCGTTAAAGTCAACCGACATGCTGACCTGAGCGATTACACTCAGGAGCCGCCAACATTGTACCCTTCACCTGAACAATTTAAACAAGTTCTTGATCGCCTAGGTATCGAGAATGATTCAACGGTTATCGCTTACGATGATAAGTTCGGCCTTTTTGCCAGTCGCTTTCTCGTGATTATGGAAATGTATGGGCATGATACCCAGCAGTTAATGTTATTGGACGGGGGGATCGATAACTGGGAACAGGAGGGCAGAGAAGAGAGTACGGCTAGCGTCCAATTACCAGCGTCAGACTATACCATAGTCGATAACAGGGCTGGGATTCGTTTAGCTTGGAGTGACATCTATCGGGATAAGCTGGCAAAGAACCTTGACGCTATCATTCTGTTGGATGTTCGCCCGGAAAATGAATACCTGGGGCAGAAAATCCGTGGGATCCGGGGGGGACATATTCCCGGAGCAATCAACATCACAGGGACCAAGGCTAATGATTCAGAAACACAGAAATTCCTCAGTCTGAAGGAGATTGCCACGCTTTATGCTGACAATGGGATCACTGCAGAGAGTCCTGTCTATCTGTATTGTCATAGTGGTGATCGTGCTGCCCATGCTTATATGCAGTTGCGGTATTTGTTGGGTTATAAAAATGTCAGAATTTACGACGGGGGGTGGAATGCCTGGAGTTCGAAGTTGTTTTTACCTGCTCAAGACACTCATTGGTTGTGGGAACAATAAATAACCAATCTATGGGGCCCGATTACCAATATGGGAGTTATTTCCCATGATGTTGTTATCATGTTGGGTTTTTCTTATGACTCCAGGTCAACTGACTCAATGACGTGGAATGGCAACAAAGATAGAGAAAAAAATTGACAACAATTGATCTCCTTGGCTATATTACCAAATAGCCAAGGAGATCAACGTGATGAAATTTAAGTTTGAAAATTATTCCCCATCCCGCGCCCAAGTTCTTAAATCAATGGCTCGTCCCACACACTTGTTTATTATGCAAGAATTGAAAAAATGATTGGGGTATTAACCATCCGCCTAATAACTTACAAAGGAGAAACAGGATGCACTCGTTTGAAGAATATTATGCAACAGGATTGAAATTTCATGGTCATAAATGTCCCGCTATGCCGATGGGTTTACGTGCCGGACTTGCGGCAATGAAGGCGCTCGGCGTAGAACGTTCACAAGACAAAGAGTTGCGAGTTTTAGCCGAAACCGGAGACGGTCATGCCGCCGGTTGTTTTGTTGATGGCATCATGACGGCAACCGGGTGCACTTATGGTAAATCTAACATCGAAAAACTTTATTATAACAAGATGGCGTTCACTCTGATTGATGTCAAAACTGGCCGTTCCGTGAGGGTGTCACTTAAGAATGAAGTCTTCAGCCAGGCGTTGAAATCTCCCTTTATTGAACAACGCAAGGCTGGTGTCCTTCCACAGAATATTCCGGCTGAGATCACCAATCCTGTGATTGAAAAAATATTTAAAATTCCTGAAGAAATGCTGCTTAATATCGGTGAAATCGAGCAGGTTGAATTGCTTGGGGCAAAAGGGGTTTTTACCGCTGAACCCTGTGCCATATGTGGTGAACTTACATTTACGAATAAATTACAGGATACTGATGCCGGACGTGTCTGTATTCCTTGTGCAAAATAGAGGACACTCATGGCCGAACATCACCACCATAAATATTGATCCCCGGGGGGCAACAATGTGCATCATATTCATCTGTGGCAGGGCGATGACCACGATACCCTTTTGAGTGATACCGTAACCTTTGCCAATCCGATAGAGCGGTGTTTGCATAAGAAGTTTATTATCAACCATGTCTCCCCCTGCAGTTTGAACCCGGGAGTTATATCACTGGGAATCAAGGCAGCTAACCGGGCGAAAAATTCTTTGTCAGGGAGTTGGTTGTTTGACCAGGCATAGTTTATGGAAACTGAAATATTCAATCAACTCATCATCTCGCTGCTCGCTTTTGTTTTGAGCTTTATCTTTGCTCTTGGCGGTGTTGGTTCTGCCATTGCATTGGTGCCCGCACTCGATTGGTTCGGGGTGCCGTTACTGGTCGCTAAGCCGACTGGGTTGTTGGTCAATACTCTGAGCATGACTGGGGCAAGTGTCAATAATATCCGCGCTCACCGGCTTGACTTTCGGCTTGGCGTGCCGATTATCGTTAGTTCATTTCTGTTTGCTCCGCTCGGTGCCTGGTCGAACCATTGGGTGCCGAAATCGGCGGTGTTGGCGGTCTTCACCCTGTTCCTGCTTTTTTCTGGGGTGATGCTGGTCTTCTTTCGCGCCAATAAGTTTGAAAACCAGTTTCGGGAGGATCGGCCGTTTCTGGTTCCGGCGTTGATCGGTGTTGTTGCCGGTTACCTGTCGGGTTTGCTCGGCGTCGGCGGTGGCGGATTGATTGCTCCGTTGATGATTATGTTTGGTTTTAACCCGAAGAAGGTTGCAGTGATTACTGCCTTTGTGGTCCCTTTTTCCTCTCTGAGCGGACTGGTGGCCTATCTGGCTATGGGGCATAGCGATCTATTGCTGATGTTCCCAGTGGCGATCGCCGCTTACTTTGGCGGAAGCCTTGGTACCAAGGTTATGCACGCGCAACTCAAACCAGGAACGATCAAGAAATTTCTTGGTGGCTTGTTACTGTTGCTGGCTCTGAAAATGGGACTGCAATTGTTTGGTTAGGACGAAACATTGGCTTTTGGTCCGGAAATTCATCGCTTCAGAAACCTGGATTCGATTCTTGATATCAATACAACCCCCCTTGCACAATGAAGAGGGGGCCATTCTTTTGACCACACAACTCCACGCATTTACTTAACTTATTGGCTGAACAAGAAATGGCAGATCTTTAGATGTCAAAAAGCCTTGTCGTGCAAAAAAAGTGGTAAAGTTTAAATCATAGGAGGAAGATTTATGCAGCTGGTGAACGTATTTTTTTCGGGACTGACACATTGGTCAAAGGGGTGTGGTGATGAACGGTGAACGTAGGCAAAATTTCAGTGCAACACATGGAGAGATAGACACCGAAGCTGACAATCAGCCGCTGGAGGAAGTCGTGATCTGGAAGGAGCGATATCTCCGTCTGCTTGCTGACTTGGAGAACATTAAAAAGCGGTTGGCACGGAATGCGGCTCAAGATATTCATCTGCAACAGGAAGCCTTGCTGAAAGATATTCTTCCTGTCGCTGATGGTCTGAGTCTTGCCTTACGGCATACCTCAGCCGAAGAGGACAGCCGGGGGATCTTACAGGGGCTCGAGTTGAATCTGAATCTTTTAGAGAAGTTTTTCACGAAATACAATGTCGAAGAGATCGAGGCTTTGGGACAGCCCTTCGATCCGAGTCTGCACGAAAGTATCGGTATGGTTCAATATCCAGGGGTTCTCCCCAACACTGTGGTGCGGGTGGAACAGAAAGGCTATCTGCACGATGGTAAGTTGTTACGCCCGGCGCAGGTGCTTATTGCGTCACGTTGACTCGACAACTTTTGATCGTTGGTGAGCCCTGTTGTGTTTAGACGATTAATCCTGTCCTAATGTGAGTAGATGAGGACCGTATGGAGTACAAAGATTACTACAAAATATTGGGTGTTGACCGCAAAAGCAGCACTCAAGAAATTAAAAAAGCGTACCGCAAACTCGCCCGCAAGTACCACCCCGATGTGACCTCAGATGACAATGTTGCCGCAGGTAAATTTCAAGATCTCAACGAGGCTAATGAAGTTTTGTCCGATCCTGAAAAACGCAAGGAGTACGATCGCCTTGGCTCACAATGGCAACAGTATCAACACAGCGGAGGAAAACCCGAGGATTTCAATTGGGGTGCAAGAGCGGCTGCTGATCAGCAGAATTATGGTTATAGAACGGTGAAGCCAGAGGAATTTGAAGAGCTGTTTGGAGCTGGTGGTCATTATTCCGATTTTTTCACCAATCTGTTTGGTGGTGCTGATCGGCATCAGAGTCATGATGGCGCGGGGGATCAGCGCTTCTATCGTCAGCCACGTCCACGTCACGGTGAAGATCTTGAGCATTCTTTGCAAGTCAGTCTCCATGAGGCCTTCTCCGGGACTCAGCGGGTTCTGGAGTGGGAGGGTGGCCGTAAGATCGATGTCAAAATTCCCCCTGGAGTCAATACCGGGTCTCGGGTCAGGCTTAAAGGGCAGGGCGCTATGGGGTCTGCTGGGGGAGAGGCGGGGGATCTGTTTCTGACGATCGAGGTCTTGCCTGATAAGCGTTTTTTACGCGACAAGGATGATCTGAAACTCACGGTTCCTGCTGATCTATTTATCCTGTTATTAGGCGGCAAACTTGCGGTCCCTGGTATCGACCGCGTAGTGAATCTGCCTATTCCGCCGGGGACCCGTAATGGGAGGGTTTTCCGGTTGCGTGGATTGGGGATGCCTAAACTCAAACATCCAAAGCAACGTGGTGATCTCTATGTCACAGTAGAAGCTGTTTTGCCAGAAAAGCTGACAGCTAAAGAAAAGGCCCTGGTCGAAGAATGGAAATCCATACACTAAATAAATGGTTTGTGTGCCGTTGGACGATTGCCGTCCATCTGGCGAGGAGAATGCCATGAAGAAATATCCACTTTCTGTTTTTTGCACTGACTCCGAAATTCACTTTGAATATCGGATAGTCGCCCAGCTGACAAGAGTCACAGAAGAGTTCATCTTGCAATGCGAGCACGAAGAGCTGGTTACGGCACATCCTATGTTGCATGGAGCAAAGGGTTTGAACCCTGCGGACGTCAGTAAAATTAAACTTATTCGCTATCTGCATCAAGATATGGGACTGTCCTTGGAGGCTGTAGATTTTGTGCTCCGCTATCGGGAGCGTGTCAAGACGATGGAACAGCAGCTTAATGACATGAAGCAACAACTCCGCCAAAAAGAATTGGACCACCAAGCTGAAATCTTAACGCTTTGTCGCCGCTTGGCTCAGTAGGATCATGACTTTGGTGTGGAAACAACAAAGGATTGGTTAACACGGCAACACCTGACATTTCGAATGACGCTCTTGAGTGTCCTGATCGGTATCACCGGTGCCTTAATACCCTCGATCTTCTATTGTGTCCGTCATGTTTCCGCTGCAAGTTTTCATTGCTAATTATTTATCTGCCATCTCACGTTGCCGCAAATTGTTGCTATACTTTGAAAGAACAAATTTTATTTGGCAATTGAGTTGGTTCATAGATTTTAAGTACTTATCCCCTCCCGCAGGAAGTACATCTCCCAACTTATCTGTCACACGAAACGTTATTACCTTTTGGCTTCTCATCATGCTGAAGGTAGGGATCTGGAGGTTTTATGGACAGGAAAGCGCATATAAATTTTTGGTATTTTGCCGTAGCCATTATCGGCATTATGCTTTTTCAGCAAGCGTGGATAGAGGGGCGACAGCTTGAGACGATTCCTTACAGTGAGTTTCAACAGCTTCTGCAGGACGAAAAGATTGCCGAGATTACGATCGCTGATACGAATATTCGCGGCAAACTCAAAGAGGTCACCGCCGATGGCCATCAATACATCTATACCGTGCGGGTCGATCCCGACTTTGCCAACGATCTAGCCAAATATAAAGTCAAATTTTCTGGAATCATTGACAGTAAATTGATGAGCACCCTGTTGTCGTGGCTTATCCCTATGGCGCTGTTCTTCGTCGTCTGGATGTTCTTAGTGAGAAAAATGGCTGACAAACAGGGGGGTGGGTTGTTGTCCATCGGTAAAAGCAAGGCCAAGATCTTTGTCGAAAAAGACATGAAGACGACATTTGACGCTGTAGCCGGGGTTGATGAAGCCAAGGAGGAACTCAAAGAAATTGTGGCTTTCCTCAAAAATCCAAAGGATTATGGCCGGATTGGCGCCCACGTTCCAAAGGGGATCTTGCTGATCGGTCCGCCGGGTACCGGTAAGACCATGTTAGCTCGGGCGGTGGCCGGTGAGGCGAGTGTCCCATTCTTTTCGATTAACGGTTCAGAATTTGTTGAAATGTTTGTCGGTGTTGGGGCGGCAAGGGTGCGGGACCTGTTTGAGCAGGCACACAAAAGTTCTCCATGCATTATTTTTATTGACGAGTTGGATGCTCTTGGACGCGCCCGTGGTGCCGGACCCCTTTCCGGGGGACACGATGAAAAGGAGCAAACCCTCAATCAACTCCTCAGTGAGCTGGATGGATTCGATCCGCAGCAAGGTATTGTCTTGCTGGCGGCTACCAACCGTCCTGAAATCCTCGATCCTGCGCTGCTGCGGGCTGGCCGTTTCGACCGGCAAATACTCGTCGACCGACCGGACAAGGTCGGCCGGACTGCTATTCTTAATGTCCATGTCAAAGCCATCAAGATGGATGCTGACGTGGTTCTGGAACAGATTGCTGCGCTGACTACCGGTTTCAGCGGTGCGGATTTGGCCAATCTGGTGAATGAAGCGGCGATTCTGGCGACCCGTCGTGATGCCGCTTCCGTGACCATGGATGATTTCACCCGGGCTATCGAACGTATTGTCGCCGGGCTGGAAAAGAAAAATCGTCTCCTCAACCCTCATGAACGCGAGGTCGTAGCTTACCACGAGACCGGCCATGCGCTGGTCACGCTGGCGCTTCCGGGGACCGACAAAGTTCATAAAGTCTCTATCATTCCCCGCGGTATTGGTGCGCTCGGTTATAACATCCAGCGCCCGACCGAAGACCGCTACCTGATGACCAGTGTGGAGCTGGAAAATAAAATGGCCGGGTTGCTTGGCGGTCGAGCAGCGGAGATGGTGGTGTTCAAAGAACTGTCCACGGGGGCTGCCAACGACCTGGACAAAGCGACTGACATCGCACGCAACATGGTAATGCGTTATGGCATGGACGAAATCCTGGGGCAGGCCACTTACGCGGAGGAGCCCTCGCCGTTCCTGGCGGGTGGCGGCATGCCGCGAATCCAGCCGCGAAGTTATAGTGAAAAAACGGCCCGGGAAATCGATGAAGCGGTGCGGACAATGGTGGGCAGGGCCTTCGGGCGAGCCACAGCCATCTTGAAACAGAATCGACAACTCCTGAATGAGACCTCGGAAAAACTTTTACAGAAAGAGACGTTAACCGCTGCGGAACTGCCGCAACCTGTCTGGCCGGTTCAAGGGGGAGAGTTATAAAAGATGACGATGGAGCAGGAGCACAGTCACCGATCTAGAGCTTTTCTGCCGAGCAATGAAATTTTGCTGTGATGTTTGGTTTCGGACTGTTGCATAAACAAACGTGCTCCTTAAGCGAGAAACAGAAAGAAGAGAAAAATCATGAAACAAAAGATCCTGCCTGCCTATTTGGTTTTTGTGCTCTTGGGGCTGTTGTGCTTGTTGCCAACCGCTTCGGCCGCAGCGTTCCAACGGGTGACTATCGGCATTGCCGCTGATGGTCCATGGGAGCGTAACGAAGAGTTTATTGAACTGTTCCGCAAGGAGATCCGGGAATTAACCGCAGGGGATTTTGAGGTGCGCTTTCCAGCAGATAAAATTCTCCTGGCCGACTGGACAGCCAGTGGGGCGCGGCAAGTCGTGGATCGCCTGTTGGCCGATCCTCAGGTCGATCTCCTCATCCCCCTTGGGGTTTTGGTTTCTATGGATGCTGCTGGGCGCAGAACCTTGCCCAAACCTGTCATTTCGCCTCTGATTTTGGATCGGGAAATTCAAGAGTTTCCTTTCAACAATGGCACGAGCGGAATGAAAAATTTTACCTATCTGGCGTCGTCGCCGGAGATCTTGCGGGATCTCAAAGTTTTTCACCACCTTTTCCCCTTTAACCATCTGGCCATACTCAACCATCGTCCGTTTCATGAAAACATCCCCGCAGGGCGGAAGAGTATTCGCGGGATCGTGGAAGAGCTTGGTTTCACCGTGACCTTTATCCCCGTGGATGCTGCTGCTGAGACGGCCCTGACGGCTCTGCCGCTTGGCATCGATGCTGTCTATGTCACCCCGCTGCTGCAGCTTTCTGAGAGTGAGTTCGAACGGCTGGTGCAAGGACTTATTGAGCGGCATTTGCCGAGTTTTTCTTTGCTCGGCAAAAGTGAAGTCGAGCGAGGGATTATGGCTGGAGCCGCTCCGGCAACGGATATCCCCCGGCTGGCTCGACGCACGGCCCTTAATGTCCTGCGTATCCTGCATGGCGAAAAAGCCGCTGCTATACCTGTGGAGTTTGAACGGGATGAACGGTTGAGCATCAACATGGCCACCGCTCGAGCGGTCGGATTCCATCCGCGTTGGGACACCCTTACCGAGGCGGAGCTGCTGCATGAAGAACGCACCAATATTTCGCGACGACTCTCTCTTGGCAGCGTCGTCGAACAAGCGATCACTGCAAATCTCGATCTGGCTGCGCAACGCCGCTTGGTTGCTGCCGGGACTCAGCAGGTGCGACGAGCCCGCTCGGGACTCCTGCCCCAACTCGGTATCGCTGCCGACAGCACTTTGATCGATGCTGACAGGGCAGAAGCCAGTTTTGGTTCTCAAGCTGAACGGACCTTTTCCGGCTCCCTCACCCTCAGCCAACTCCTCTATTCAGACCGGGTCTGGGCTAATTTCAGCGTGGAGAAACAACGCCAGATTGTCCGCGAAGAAGAACTGGCACAATTGCGTCTCGACATTGTCCGCGAGGCAACCATCACCTACCTCAATCTGTTGCGCGCCAAGACGGTGCAGCGTATTTTTAAGGATAACCTCAAGTTGACCCGTTCCAATCTGGATTTGGCCCGGGCGCGGCTCAAGGTCGGTTATTCCAGTCCAGCGGAAGTTTACCGCTGGGAAAGCCGTATCGCCAGCGACCGGCAGTCAGTGATTCGTGCCGATGCACAACGACAACAGGCGCAGATCGCCCTCAACCGTCTGCTTCACCGTCCTGCTGAAGAACCTTTTTTGACCGTGGAAGTGGGGCTTGATGATCCCCTCCTGCTGACCGATAGCAAGCGGCTTGATCCCTACATTGATAACCCTTGGTCTTTCGGACTTTTTCGCGATTTTATGGTGCAGGAAGGGCTCGCCCTAGCGCCGGAGCTGAAACAACTTAACGCGTCGATCGTCGCCGAAAAACGGATTCAGGAGGCCGCTAAACGGGCGTTCTGGGCGCCGGACATCAGCCTTCAAGGTGCCGTAACTCACCGTTTTGCTGAGGGTGGTCAGGGAGTCGAAGCTCCATCGTTTGAAGGATTGACGCTCTCCCAGGCGGACGATACCGACTGGAGCCTCAATCTTAATCTCTCTTTGCCCCTCTTTACCGGCGGGGCCCGAAGCTCCGACTTGGCCCGCAGTCGAGAAGATCTCTCCCGTCTCTACTTGCAACGTAACGCAATTGTCGAACGGATCGACCAACGCATCCGTTCGGCTTTGCATCAGGCGGGCAGCTCCTTCGCTGGCATCCGTCTGTCCCATGAGGCGGCCGTAGCGGCGCGGAAGAACCTGGACTTGGTCACCGACTCTTACGCACGCGGAGCGGTCGGTATCCTTAACCTGCTCGATGCTCAGAATGCAGCTCTGGTGGCTGAACAGACCGCCTCTAATGCGGTCTATAATTTTCTGATCGATCTGATGGAAGCGGAACGGGCCACAGGGCGCTTCGATTTTTTTGTCTCAGAACAGGAGCGGCAAGCCTGGTTTGACCGGCTGGCGACATTTTTTGCCGAAGCGGAGATTCAGTAAATTTTCAAGGAGGATATTGCATGATTAGCAGCAGTTTTAAAAAATGGGGGACGATTGTGGTGGCAATCATCCTTGCCATTAGCGGCGTTATCTTCTGGTTGCAGTATCACCAGCCGGGGTTGCCTGAAGGTTTTGCATCGGGGAATGGACGCATTGAAGCGACCGAGGTTGATATCATGGCCAAGTTTTCCGGTCGTTTAGCTCAGGTGCTCGTCAACGAGGGGGATACGGTCAAAGCCGGACAGATTTTAGCACGTATCGACACCGAGAACTTGGATGCGTTATCCCGGCAAGCGCAGGCGCAGATTGGGCAGGCGCAACAGGAGCGGAACTACGCTGCGGCTGTTATCGAACAACGTAAAAGCGAACTTGCGCTCGTAGAAAAGGAGCTTGACCGATCGCGGGAACTCTACGAGCGGGATAACATTTCTCTTAAGGAGTTGCAGCGCGATGAAACAGCGGTTATGACCGCCAAGTCAGCGCTGGCTGCAACCAGAGCAAAATTTGCCGAGACCGGAGCCGCGATCGAGGCGGCCGTTGCCGCGAGCGAAAAAATCAAGGTCGATATCAATGACAGCATTCTCAGGACCCCGGTGGGGGGGCGCATCCTCTATCGTCTACACGAACCCGGAGAAATTCTGGCGGCTGGGCGCAAGCTGTTGACGGTTCTTGATCTCAGTGATGTCTATATGACCATCTTCCTGCCGACGGCACAAGCCGGCAGAGTCACGATTGGTGCAGAAGCGAGGATCGTCCTTGATGCCTTGCCTGATGTTTCGATCCCCGCCAGGGTTTCTTTTGTCGCACCCGAGGCCCAGTTCACCCCACGCGCGGTCGAGACGCGCACAGAGCGGGAAAAACTGATGTTTCGTATTAAGGTTAAGATCGATCAGGAGCTCCTGAAGTCCTATGCTGAGCAGGTCAAAACGGGGTTGCCGGGGGTGGCTTATGTACGGCTTTCAGCCGATGCTCACTGGCCAGAATCCCTGCCAGCTTTGCTGCAAGTCAATTCGGAGCATGAGTGAGATGGCCGAGCTGTCCGTAGCGCATCTGCATGACGTCTCTCTCTGTTATAGCCAGATCGCAGCTCTTGATAAGATCGACCTCGAAATCCCTGCTGGATGCATGGTCGGTATCATTGGCCCCGACGGGGTGGGAAAATCCAGTCTGTTAGCGCTGATCTCGGGAGTTCGTAAAATTCAGACCGGACAGGTCGAGGTCCTCGATGGTGATATGCGCAGCAGTCGGCATCGTACCAACATCTGTCCGCGTATCGCCTATATGCCTCAGGGGTTAGGGCGCAATCTTTACATGACCCTCTCGGTGTTCGAGAATCTTGATTTCTTCGCCAGGTTGTTTGGTCAGTCGCGCACAGAACGACACCAGCGTATCGATGAGTTGCTGGAAAGCACCGGCTTGACACCGTTCCGGGATCGCCCGGCGGGCAAGCTCTCCGGCGGGATGAAACAGAAGTTGGGGCTGTGCTGCGCCCTCATCCACGATCCCGATCTCCTGATTTTGGACGAACCGACAACCGGAGTTGATCCCCTTTCGCGGCGGCAATTCTGGCAACTGATCCACCGGATTCGGGAACGCAGCACCGGGATGAGTGTGCTGGTCGCCACCGCTTACATGGACGAGGCTGAGGCGTTTGACTGGCTGGTGGCGATGGATGCAGGCCGGATCCTCGCGACCGGTTCCCCGCAAGAGCTGATGACCCGTAGCGGCAGCGCCAATCTTGATGCGGCCTTTATTGAACTTTTACCCGAAGAAAAAAGGCGCGGTCACAAAGAGTTGATTGTGCCGCCGCGGACCTCGCAAGCTGAGGGTTCCCTGGCGATCAAAGCCTGGAATCTGACCAAGCGGTTCGGCGACTTTACGGCGGTAAACCAGGTCAGTTTTGAAATTGAGCGTGGTGAAATCTTTGGATTCCTCGGATCTAACGGCTGCGGCAAGACCACCACAATGAAGATGCTGACCGGTTTGCTCCCGGCAACAGAGGGCCAGGCCAGTTTATTTGGCCATCCCGTAGATGCCAAAGATATTGCGACACGCAACCGCGTCGGCTTCATGTCACAGGGGTTTTCGCTCTATGGCGAACTCACGGTGCGGCAAAATCTGCTCCTGCATGCGCAATTATTCCATCTCCCACAGGGACAGATTGTGGCACGAGTGAATGAAATGATCGAGCATTTCAAGCTCAATATTTATGTCGAGGAGCCGGCTGAAAAGCTGCCACTCGGGATTCGCCAGCGCTTGTCGTTGGCGGTGGCGGTGATCCATCAACCGGAGATACTGATCCTGGACGAACCCACCTCTGGAGTGGATCCGGTTGCCCGCGATAATTTCTGGGAATTGTTGATCAATCTTTCGCGTAACGAAGGGGTGACCATCTTCGTCTCTACCCATTTCATGAATGAAGCCGAGCGCTGTGACCGCATATCTCTGATGCACGCTGGCCGGGTGCTGGACAGTGATACCCCCGCCGCCCTGGTCGCGAAACGTCAGGTCAAGACGCTGGAAGAGGCTTTCATCGCCTATCTGGAAGAAGCCGGTGGAGAAGGTAGCAACACCTCCTCCGAAGTTGTTGTTCCACCTGTTGTCAGCCACCGCAAGCAAAGGCCTGGTGCGTTCAGCCTCCTCCGGTTGTTCAGCTATGCCCGCCGCGAGACTCTGGAGCTCAAACGTGATCCGATCCGCCTCACCTTTGCACTCTTGGGGACGGTTTTACTGATGTTTATCCTCGGTTACGGCATCACTCTGGATGTTGAGAATCTCCCCTTTGCGGTGCTGGATCGAGACCAGAGCCCGCAGAGCCGTGACTATATCCAGAATATCTCCGGTTCCCGCTATTTTATTGAGCGCCCGGCTCTCTACGATCAAGCTGAACTGGAACAGCGGATGCGTAGTGGTGAGCTTTCGGTCGCCTATGAGATTCCGCCAGACTATGGCAAAGACCTCAAACGGGGACGAACCCCGGAGATCGCTGTTTGGATTGATGGCGCAATGCCCTACCGTGCTGAGACGACCCGCGGTTATGTCGAAGGGATGCATTACGCTTATATCCTCGATCTCGCCCAGCGGACTCTGGGTGGTATTCCGCGAATCTCCTACGCCGATATCGCGGTACGCTACCGCTATAATCAGGACTTTAAGAGCATCTATGCGATGGTGCCGGCGGTGATCCCACTGTTGCTGATTTTCATTCCGGCGATTCTGATGGCCCTCGGTGTGGTGCGCGAAAAGGAGCTCGGCTCCATCACCAACCTGTATGCAACGCCGGTGACCCGGTTGGAGTTCCTGCTGGGGAAGCAACTGCCTTATATCGGCGTCAGCATGATCAGCTTCTTCGGCTTGGTGGCGCTCTGCGTGTTCGTCTTCGGGGTGCCGTTGAAAGGGAGCTTTCTGGCTTTGACTCTGGGGGCGTTGTTCTATGTCACTGCCGCCACCGGGTTGGGTCTCCTCATCTCGGCGTTTACCCGGACGCAGATCGCGGCCCTTGCTGCGACCGCGGTGGTGACGCTGCTGGCATCGGTTAATTTCTCCGGGATGACCGATCCGGTGTCGTCGCTGGATGGTGCCGGGGCGCTGATTGGACATCTTTATCCAACCACTTACTTCCTGATTCTCAGTCGTGGAATTTTCACCAAAGCGCTCGGTTTCAGCGAACTCTATCGTGACTTTTTAGCCCTGGCAGCGTTTATCCCGGTGTTGACTCTGTTAAGTCTGATTTTGCTGCGGAAACAGGAGAAGTGAGGATGAAACGACTGGCGAATATCTACCGTTTAGGAGTCAAGGAGTTGCGCAGCCTCTATCGCGATCCGGTGTTGCTGTTCTTTATTATCTGGGTGTTTTCCGGTGGCATCTACACCGTGGCCACCGCGACGACTCAAGAGTTAAATAATGCTCCCATCGCCGTGGTCGATGAAGACCAATCACAACTTTCAACGCGGATCATCCATGCTTTCTATGGACCTTACTTCAAAACCCCCGAGTTGATCACTTTGGATGCCATTGATCCTGGCATGGATGCAGGGCTTTATACCTTCGTTCTTGATATTCCTCCAGATTTTGAGCGCGACCTGTTGGCGGGCCAGCAACCGACCATCCAGGTCAACGTGGATGCGACCATGATGACTCAGGCCTTTATCGGGTCCAGCTATATCCAGAATATCGTCACCGGCGAGATCAACGAATTTATGCAGGCTTATCGGGCCGAGACAACGCTACCGATCGGGTTGGCTGTGCGCACCAAGTTTAATCCCAATCTCACCAGCACCTGGTTCGGCAGCGTGATGGAGGTGATCAACAACATCACTATGCTGGCCATCGTCCTCACCGGAGCCGCGGTGATCCGTGAGCGCGAACATGGCACGCTGGAGCACCTGTTAGTGATGCCGCTCACGTCGTTCGAGATCATGACCGCCAAGATCTGGGCCATGAGTCTGGTCGTCCTTGCCGCAGCAGCTCTTTCTTTGCAATTTATGGTGCAGGGGCTGCTGGCGGTGCCGATTGCCGGCTCTGTGACGTTGTTTCTGTGCGGCGCCGTGTTGCATCTGTTTGCCACGGCTTCGATGGGGGTTTTCTTAGGGACCATAGCACGATCCATGCCTCAGTTCGGGCTGTTGATGATCTTGATCATTATGCCCCTGCAGATGCTTTCCGGCGGCGTCACTCCCCGCGAAAGCATGCCGGAGCTGGTCCAGAACATTATGTTGGCTGCGCCCACCACCCATTTTGTCAGCTTTGCCCAAGCTATCTTATATCGCGGCGCTGGTTTTGAAGTTGTCTGGCCGAGGTTTCTGGCTCTGATCGTCATCGGTACCATATTTTTCTTAGCCGCCCTGGCTTTCTTTCGCAAGAGCTTGAACACGGCGCAGATGTAAAGCGAAGCGGCCTTTAAGGATGAAAAATCAAAATAAAAGGTCGCTGAAGTTATCTATTTCAACCCATGGCATTGCCTTTAAAGGTGCAATGCCGTGGGTTGGTTTAAGATAGTTGCTGTCAAGTCGAGGTGTTTAGAGCTTATCGGGAGCGTTATCCTCTTTTCAACGGACGGGTGCCGATAATCTTGTCATTGTTTTCATACAGATTCAGGACTTCACTGTCATTTCGAGTATTCCGTTGGCTGTACTGTTCATCTCTCCACCATGTGGCACTCAAAAGCGCCTGTCGCGCTTCAATATGTTTTTCTTCACTGACGGAAACCATTGGTGTCTTCCATGCAATCTGCTCAGACGAAAGCGTGAAAATTGAGTAGCGCATCGGGTGAGAATTGAGCGATGGCAGGGCGAAATAGTTTATCTTGTTGAGTTCACGCGTATGTAGACCAATGTGCCGATGGCCCGAGAAGGCGATCGGATTGGCTTGGCTATTTTTTTCCAGAATCGACCGGACTTCGGCGGCGTTATCGATGCAAAACCACTGCTTGGGGCCCCCCTTCAGCTCATCGACGGTCCAGGGGATGAAGTTGTGATGCATAAAGACCAAGTTGATCTGATCTTTATGGAGTGACAGTTCATTGTCCAGCCAACTAAGCTGTTCGTCAGGGAGATGACCGCCCCATTTCTTTTGTTCGAGTGGCAGGCAAGCATCGAGTGCGAGCATGCGCAAGCCTGGGACGATCTGTTTAGCATAGTAACGCTTTCCCGACCCATCGTAACCATACCCAGAGAAATATTGGACAAAATCATCAATGGTGAGATAGGTAAAGCCATCCCGGTGTTTCTTGGTATCGGCTGGTTGATAATCATGATTTCCACAGAGGACGAAAGATTGGTGTTTCAGGGTCTTTAATGCTTCTCGGACAATGCTGGCATTTTCTGCCTCACCATCTGTGAGCAGGTCTCCATTGATCATGACAAAAGCGAGCTCTTTTTCTGCATTGAGATCGGCGATGGTGTGATGTAGGCATGCAACACTGTCAGCACTAAGTCTGAACCCGTTTGTACCCTGAATATCGACGTGAAGGTCGGAAATAACCGCAAAGCGGATGGGCTCAAATGGAACCTTTAAAGTGTTCGCAAAAGCTATACTTCCAGTGTTCATAGCAACTGCGGCGCCAAGAAGTGAGATTCCACCTTTTCGAATAAACTGTCGTCTGCTCAGATCGTTCATAATGAAGACTCCTGTTGTTGGATGGGAATGTTCTGTTACCTTTTGTCTGATTCTTCATCAAGTTTGTTGAAAACAGGTTAGGAAAAGGTTTTATAAATGTTTAAAATGACAGGGTTCAGGACGAGATGATTGGCCTGGTGACAGATTCAGCCGATCGGGGGGCATTCCATCAAGCAGGTCGCATAACAGGAACATCTTTCAACGATTCTGCTCACTCCTCTTTAAGGATGGCTTTGATATCATTAACCATGGATAGAGCCCCTGCAACATAGGATTGCCAATCAGGGCTGGTCAAAACCAGTGAATTTTTCAGCGCCAGGTGCTTGGTTTCAATCTGTTCAAGGTTCTGGATGATTTTCTCCACTGTCGGCTTATCGCCCCGTGTCGTTCGCAATATCTGTCTGACAACAGAGTCGCGTGCTTCACAATATTTTAAGCGGTTTGTGACCTGCCCTTGTTTATGTAATTGGCAGACTGATTGGTTTTGAGCGCTGCGACTGAAAGCCTGTTCAGCGTCATTTGCGAGTTGCAATAGTTTGGTTGTTATTTTATCCATTTGAGCTTTGATGTCCTTTTAATAAAGTGAGCCCTATGTCTTGACGGCGCTGGTCTGGTCACGTGGCATTGGGGGAACTTTCTGACCAGAACAGAAAGGTTGCGAAGAGAAGAGTCAAGACCGAGGCTGAAAATAGCAACCAGACGGTCCCGGTGTTGCAATGCAGGTTGTTTTGAATGATTACGTTCAGATTCGGTCACGATGGATATGAAAACTCAGCTGAGCACCGGTTACAGTGCTGCGGCCAGTATAGGCGAAGAGAACCAGCCAGACGATTTGCAAGAACAACAGCGTTGCCGGTTGCCATAAATTTTGTAATCCCTGGAGTAAATCGGGGTGAGTTGTTGGTGCGGAATTGAAAAAATAGGCGCAGAGCAGAGCGTAAGGGATGACCAGTAATCCCATAATCTGGTAGGCCGAGAACTTGTTGTTACCGCGAAAATCGGCGCGCAAAAACTCTGAGAAGAATCGCCATAATTGGGTGATCAGCAGCACGCTGGCAAAGGCGGCGGCGAAATGACCGTAAAGATAAAATTCTATCCCTAATAAGCCAATCAACAGATAGAGAATGGCCGTCAATGCCTGCACCGGAACCACTGGTTCCCCCTCCAGATCGCTGGCATAACAGATTTTCCGGGTCTCCCCATGGAAAATGAAATGCCAACGGGAAAATAATTCGCGTAACAGCGGACGGCACTGGGACACCGGCTTCCCATAACAGCAGCCAAAACTGATGCAAGCCAAGCGACCGAGCCCTTCACCGAAGGCGTAGGCGATGCTGATGGCTGCCAGAGTTGTGAGCACCGGCAGGTGATCTCCGGTACAAAAATTGACCAGCTTAACCATCCAGGGAGCGGCGAGAATGCCGATAAAAACGGCTCCACCAACAGTAAAAGTGTGGGCTTTTCCCTCGATTATTCTGGCGATCCATCTAGACGCTGGAACGCAGAGGAGCAGCAAACAGACGACAAGCAGCAAGACTCCGGTCAATGGCACATGGGCGGCGCCGAGGAGGACGATCAACATCAGGATCCCGAGCAGATAGGCGTTCGCGGTGAGCAACCCGTACCAAGTCAGATTGATCCCCTGCCATTGACCATTACCGAGAGGTCTGATTGGCAACGTGGCTAACATCTGCCACCCTTCCCGGGGGAGAACCCTGAAACCCCAGGCCAAAACCAGACTGAAGAAAAGTAGCAATGAAAGGATAAATAGCTGGTTAATCATGATGTGCTCCCTGATGTTTGCTCTTCGGCTGAAGAGCGGTTCCCAATAATGATCTGACTTGAATGTCGGTTTCGACCAGAGGCGTCTGAAACCCGGCACTGAAACGGCTTTGGACGTCCTGTCGCAGTCGGTTTTCTAACAGGTCTGCCGCAAACTCGATGCGTCCTTTTTCAAACAGGAGGATATCGGTGCTGCTGCCAGGACGGTAGAGGCTTTTGGGCGCCCCTTTGGTCAGAAACATCCCGATCTTCATCGGCTCTGGATTGTCATAACAGCAGGTGCTATAGCACTGTACAATGTCTCCGATCATTAACGCCACGATCTCCAACATTGCCACATATCCGACCCCGCTACCTCCCTCGACGTCGGTGTCAATGATGGTGACGACGCGACGATTTTTTGAGAAGGGGGTCGCTGCGGAGATGATGGCCTGGGGATTACAGGAATGAAAGCAGCCGTCGAGCTGATAATAGTCAACGACCTTTCCAGAGACTGGACAATGGTTGTAGTGGTACTTATCCGGTGTTAGTCGGAACAGGGAAAAATCGCCACGTGCAAAGCAATTAAGCCAGCATGTTTTCTGTTCACCGAGCAACTCTTCAAAACTGAAAAACTTTCCCTTGATTTCCATGCAGGAATTTTCATCCAGAGATCCGACAATCACCCGGGCGTCTGCAGGAGAGAGGATCGCATGCGGTTGTTCCGGCATCGGCCGACAATTCCAGTAGCGGATTTTCCGTTCAAAAACTTTACGGGCGGTATCGAGTTTTCGCGGTGGTTCAAGACATTCTCTCAGATCAACCCCGGCTTCACGGAGAAACTGCTGGTTCCCCAGAACCTTGGTGGCCAAGGCCAGATCGTAGTTGAAAAAGCCCAATAGTTTGGAGGCCCCTGAACCGGTCAGCAGCTGGAACAGTTGCGGAGCCTTCTCACGCACGGGATGATACAGCCATTGGATAATGCGGTCGGCGAACAAGGGTTCGTTACAGACACGACCGCTTGTTCTGTCAATATATTGATGGGTCTGAGTCATGATTATCCTGGGGGTTATAAGGTCGTTGATGGGCTAGAAGACGGTCGCGATGCTCCGTCAATAACATCAGATTAAGGAGGCGTTGTAACGGTTGACTACCGAGCTGGTCATGGAGAAGATCCTGCTTGGCGGTCAAGCAGAAGGTTGTCGCACTTTTGTCCTGCATCAGCTGGGCAAGCAACGGCCGGAGCTCGGCGTCTGTTCTGCTGTTTCCTGCTTCGAGTTCTTGCAGATCTTCTTGCAAAAAAGCGAAGGCTTGTTGCATATGCTGGAGCCGGAGATCCTCACGGTAATACTTTTCAGCCGCCTGATTAAAATCATCCGCATCCAGTTTCAGTGGACTTGTCGCTTTGTTGCCGGCAATTTCCTGAACCAGTCGCCCTGCAGCCGAATAGCGCTGTGGTCGCTCAAGGCGCTGCTGGAGCTCATCCAGCAACGGTGTAAACCCAAACATTTCAACTAAATCAGCACCATCTTTCCGCAGCAGCTTCAACAACGCTTGGCAATAATCCTGATGATAGACCCGCAGGTAGCCGGGGTAGCGGCGACTGGTGCGAATATGATCGGTCTGCTTGAGGATTTTCAGCAGAAAGCGATTACGGGTGGTGCGTAAAACGAAGAAGGTCGGGATGCCAACCGCCATACCAAAAAAAATCTGCCGCCGTTCACTTTCAACAAAAGGGGTGTCGGGAATATGGCGATGACGGATCTGACCGCTGGCCATATATTTAAATGCGAGTGCCGTGATTAACACTTGCAGGTTGGTGGCTCCGGAAAAGTCTTTATCGAGATCTGGAAACAAACTGTAGTGGCGGCCTTCAAACCCACTGAAGCCCATCCCCGCGAACTCGCGGAGTTTGAAAAACTGGTACAGCGACATCTGTTTGTCAAATACCCCCATATCCACCAGATCTTCTTTCAACTGCTCCTGATTACCGATATTTCCATCGTAAGCCGGACTTTGTTCGGTACTTAAAAAACAGATGGGATAATCGAGCAGACGGAAATCCGGTACCAGATCACCACGCATCGCTAAACTGTTACTGAGGAGGCGATCCAACCGTTGCGGGCCGAAGGGGGTGAGTGTTTGACCAAAGCAGGAGAGGCTGGCCTTTTTTTTCCAGCGTCGCCAGAACATGCGTAAGTGGGTAAAGTCAAGCTGATGGGGGAGAAATCCGAGGACTTTCTCGGGGTGGAAATCGGCAAAAGCCAGACGATAAGGTGCTGCGCTGTAGGTCGTGGCAAACAAAGGGAGGAAGTGTTCCATGATTTTACAGCTCAGGTCGCCAAGGAACTTTTCGTGCTCAGGGCCGAAAGGGCTCTCCTGCTGCCGCTGGATCGCGGTCAGTTTCTGGCTGCCAATGCTTATATGGACCCCGTTATTTGACAGACTGGTGTTGGAAACATTTGGCAACACCACCAGATTGTTGGTGATGATGCCTGCCTCGCGCAACTTGGCCACCGCATTTAATTGGCTACGGCTGAGGACTTGATGACAGAGCCCCATATAGTTGTGCTTATCTTCGCCACAGTTCCAGCCGGAAAGACACGGACTCATGAACAGTTGGCGGTAAAAGGCATCGGGGATGATTTCGTTGAGGGTTTTCTGTCGCAGCGGTGGGTGTGGAGAAAAATATATCAACGCCTGTTGCCCCTCTTCCAGAAGACCAAAATGGAGGTTAGCATAGCGTAGTAGCAGTTGGGTAAAGAGAAAGCGCTTGGCGGTCTCTTTGGCGAGCGCACGCCCCATGCCACGTTGGGGAGAAAGCCTTTCGACATGAAACGATAATGTTTCTGGTGAGGTATTGTCGTTGAGGTAATGTTCCAGTAATGATTCACCGACGCTCTTCAGGTGGGCCATCTTTAACTGCTGGTTCCCGAGCAGGTCGGCGAGGGAGAGTTTGACCAGGTAACTGATAGGCACCCGTAAGTAGGGTTCGTTGTTTTTGCCGACGACTTCATAGCGGTTCAGATCCTTGCGATTACCCTCTTGTGGCCGCTGTTTGTTGGCCAGAAGGTCGCGCGTCAGGACCCTTTCAGCAAAACGGGATAATCGTCGCCGGGGGAAACGAACCCAACTGTTTTCCCATATCTGGGTGTTCCGTTCCGAGAGAAAATCCTGTAGCTCTGAAAGTAATTTTTCCGGCGTTTCTCCACTCCGGGTGCGGCGTTGCAGATTGGCAAAAAATCTGGACTTTTCTATTTGTTGCGGCAGGTCAACCTGACCTCGAGAGCCGACGACCACCGCTTGTAATTCAGTTTCAGAACCAGCGGTGGCATCGTCACCGGTAAAAGGGAGCTGGCTGAGAAGCTTCTTTTCCGGATCGATTCCAAGGGCTGCAAAACAACTTTCCAAGTCAGCGGGGCGTCGTGTGTCTGTCGCAGAGAGGAGTTTTAGATTGCTAAGCATGTGTTGTCCACTTTCTCAGAAGAATTGACCAGCGCTATGGTCGCCTCCAACTGTGTCCATACTATTTTGCTTTGATGAGGGTTTTGTTAGCGCCGGGCAAAAAAGTATTCCTGCGACATCTCTGCTTAATCTTTCGTCGTGATGTTGCTGAAACCCATGGGGCATGGAGTGAGATTTGAGAAGCCTTTCGCTCTACATCGGTTTGAGCATCAAACGAGATAATCTTCCAGAAAACCTAATCCTCACGAAATTCTCATGCGCAGATAACTCTATCCCGTTCTCTCCCTGCACTGTGCTGGCAACGGTTGCAGACATTAATAACCAACGTAACGGCTCATCATTCCCTACCCTGCTCCAAAGAGAGCAGGGTAGGGAATGATGACGTTAGCTTCGGTATAGGTTTTTGGGGAACAGTTTCTCCTTCGGTTGTGGTAAGGATCAACTGCCACTTCCCCCCCCCCCCCACTATAATCGTTAGAAGTTAATAATATGAGGGTGTAAAAAACTTTGTGTAAATGGTCTCAGTCGGTTACAACCTGTAACCCCTGGAGGCACTGATGACCATACCCAAAGATTTGCTCGATACGGGCTACTGAAACAACTGACCAAGCAACTGCTGGAGCAAGCCATGCAGACCGAGATAACCGACCATCTTGGCTATGAGAAGAACGCTCCCTCGAACAATAAGGCGGTTGGTGTCAACATGGACGGGCTTAAAGAAGTTCTCGGGATATGGACCGCTGAGACCGAAGGAGCCAAGTTCTGGCTTCGGGTTGTGACTGAGCTGAAGAACCGTGGTGTGAAAGATATTTTTGTCGCTTGTGTCGATGGCCTCAAAGGGTTCCCCGAAGCCATCGAGACGGTTTTCCCGGATACGCAAGTTCAGCTCTGCATCGTCCATATGGTGCGCCACAGCCTGAACTATGTATCCTGGAAGCAGCGTAAGGAGGTCGCAGCCGACCTGAAAGCGATCGACTCCGTACCGACCGTCGAAGAAGCGGAATATAATCTCGAAGTGTTTGAGGAAAAGTGGAACGGAAGTCACCCGACCATCGGTAAGTCTTGGCGGAACAACTGGGAACGGATAACGCCACTGTTTTCCTATCCACCAGATATTCGCAAAGCGATCTACACGACCAACGCTATTGAGTCGGTCAACATGTCGCTGTGTAAGGTGACGAAGAATCGGGGTTCGTTCCCCAATGGTGAATCAATGATCAAGCTGCTGTACTTGGCATTGCAGAATATCTCAAAGAAATGGACAGTGCCGATCCCCCATTGGCGATCGGCACTGAATCAGTTTTCGATTATGTTTGAAGGGCGAATGCCACTACTCTGACCGGCGGCCCATTTACACAAAATACTTTACAGGCCCAATAATATCAAACCCCGCAGCCAACATTTTTCAGGATGCTCCATTGTTTAGGAATGATTTTTTATATCTCGGCATATAATCATTGGAGACGAGACTGATTAATATGTCGGCTGGAACATGATTCCAGCACCGAGCAATGCTGGGTAAGGAACAACAACGTTGGCTTCTGTGTAGGTTCCAAATTCACCGGTGTAAGGATTTTCGAAATCATTGTCATCGATAATATCAGTTATTAACAGATTTACTGTTGTTGATGGTGCACCGGCAGCAAAAGAGTAATTTATGGTGTGCGTTGTAGGGGGCCCTGTTGGGTCACCATTATTATCCAACTCCTGAATATCAACCTCACCCGTGGCAGAATTGTTATCATCACTATAGGCGAGGGTGCCGTGAACGTTTTCCTTGCTTGTACGGTTGAATAGATCCCAAACAGTCAAACGGTCACTGTCGTCATATGTGAATGTTGCCTCTATATAGGGGTCGATCGTTGTCGTAGAACCAGAATCCGTACTTGTGCTTACCCCATCAATAGCGATTAAACGGTTGTCGTCATAGGTGAATTCGAGAGTTAGGGTCTTATCAGGATCTGCGGGGTAGCTCCATGTAGATACGGGGTCACCATTATCGTCTAAGAACACACTATTATCAGACACATAACGTTTACCTTGATATTTTGTAAGATAACCCTGTTCCCCATATGTGAAGGTGTAATCATACTTTTCGGGGGAAGGGGTGCCATTGTACACAGTTTCTTCTGTGTATGTTGCAAGACGATTGTTTTCGTTATAGGTGTAGATATGGATAGTCTTCTCGTCCTTGGTGAGTTCATTAGAGTTATCATCCCGACTACTCTTGACCGTGCTTATTGTTGTAATCCGACCCTCCGTATCAAAGGCGTTTGAATACGTGCTTTCTTCGTCGACATATTCTGGGGTCTCACTGAGGTTCCACTCTTCTTCCTTAGTCAGATGACCGTCAGTATAAGTATATGTTATTTTTTTTTCGTCAACGAGATTTGAGCCCTCATCGAATTTCTCCTTAGATATGGCCGTCAGCTTCCCTTGATCATGGCTGTAAGTGAAGACACTGCTACCCTGATCCTCACTTTTGACAGAGACGTTTGTTAGCTGATCTTGAGAGTCATAACTGAAGCTGTATACAAAGTTTATGCTGCCGTAGTTATCGTCTCTTTCAAGGATGGCACCAGGCAAACGGGTGGGGGTGTTGCTTGCAGTTTCAGCACTTGGGGATAAAACCGTATCCGGAATGAGCCAATCCCCATCTAAATCGACAGGATAGAATAACGATGGCAGGTCTGGATCAAAGGTATAATGATTTGTTATTGATGCATTCGAATCGTAGGGATCTGCAACCGTTGCTGCAATGAGCTGATCTTGGTCGTTGTAGTCAAAGTCGATGGATATGACTCTAGGAATGCCATAATGTGTGGAAGGAAAACCCATCGATTCGATCCCATAAGGGTAGTCAACCGCTGATGAAGTCCCATCGGCAGATCCCCCATCGCTGCCACTGCTGCTGCCACCACCCCCGCAACCACTGAAAGTTAATAATGTGATCAATAATAGTAAACCCAGTAACCCACTTTTTTTCATGAGACTCCCTCGCTTATGATGGTTTTTTCTGCCCTCTCACACTGAGATATGGCGCTAAATGTTACAGTTTATCTTGTCTTTAATATCAAACAGAGGTGGTTTTTATATGATGGTGAGCATTAATTGCCGCCAATATCTAAGCTCATAAAACCCTGGATGTCAAGCTTTGTTGGATAATGCCAACGTTTTAAGGGGCTTACCTAGGGTGGTTCGCTTGAAGCAAACAAAATCCTCACAAACTGCTCATCTACCGCTAACGCCACGTTCCATAATAGGAGCAAATCCCTCAATGTGGAGATAAATATGGCGCAAGTTGATTTACACGTACACTCCAAGTATTCCAATCACCCATCGGAATGGTTTTTACAGCGGTTAGGGGCTTCCGAATCTTATACTGAGCCGGAAACCATTTATAAACTGGCTCGGAAGCGGGGGATGGATCTGGTCACTGTGACCGACCATAATCGGATCAAGGCGTCGTTGGAGTTAGTGAAGAAACATCCACAGCACTGTTTTTCCGGGGTCGAATCAACGGCCTATTTCCCCGAGGATAACTGTAAGGTGCATATCCTTATTTATGGTCTGGATCGGGAACAGTTCAGCAAGATTCAAAAAAAACGGCTGAATATTTATAAGCTCCGGGATTACTTGAAACAGCAGGACTTGCCTTGCATTGTCGCTCACGCGACCTATTCCGTGAACGGTAAGCTCAGGTTGGAACATCTGGAGAAATTGATACTGCTCTTTAACAATTTTGAGGGGCGTAACGGCAGTCGCAGCACCCTGCATAATGACGTTCTTTCCCGTGTCCTTCTGGGGCTGACAGCTGCTGACATTGAGCGACTGCAACGGAAGCACCTGATTGAACCCTGGGGGGCTGAACCCTGGAAAAAAGCATTAACCGGTGGTTCTGATGACCATGCCGGCTTTTTTATCGGTAAAACCAGTACCCAGGCCGAGGCCAAGACTCCCGATGAATTCTTACAGCAGTTAAGGCTGGGACAGACGCAACCACAGGGGCGGCAGAATGATTTTCAGGGGTTGACTTTTGCGATTTACAAGATTGCTTTTGACTTCTCGCAACATAAAAGTACCGCGTTTGCCAGCTCAACGATCAGTGACCTGAGCGGTTATTTGTTTAATGAAAACAAAAAGCTCGGGATTCGTGATCGACTCCGGTTGAACAAAATGAAATCGCAGAAAAATAACGCGATTTATCAGAATATTGTCAAACTGATTGAAACCAGCCGCACCCTCAACGAAGATGATATCGATGCCCGCTTAGAGCTCCTTTATGATTGTATCAGTGATATCTCCGATCAATATTTCCGCTCCTTACTGACATCCCTTAATACCAATATTGAAGAGATGGATATCATCCAGATTATTCAGGGGCTTTCATCCAGTATTCCGGGAATTTTTCTGTCAATTCCTTTTTTCTCCGCTTTCAAGCACATGTTCGGCGAACGGGAGTTGATTCAGAGCTTCGAAAGGAAATGGGGGAAACAGGTGTCGCCTCAACCGAAACGAATTCTTTGGTTGACCGACACTTTGACCGATTTGAACGGGGTTTCGATGACTTTGCAGACGGTCGGTAAACTGGCTGAAGAGAAGGGGCATGATATCCATATCATGGCAAGCCTGTCACCGGAGCAGCAGACCGACATTCCATCTTCAACGCTGGTGGTTCCGCCGTTGTATTCGTTTCAACTGCCCCATTACGAAGATCTGGATATCAATGTTCCGTCTGTGCTGCACATGCTCAAGCAGATTTATACGTTCAATCCGGATGAAATCTATATCTCAACCCCAGGGCCGGTCGGGATTTTAGGGCTGTTGATCGGGCGCATGTTGGGGACGGAGATTAAAGGGATTTATCACACCGACTTCACCATGGAGTCAGAGGCGATTATTGCGGAACCGGCCATATCAAATATGATTGAGCAATACAGCCGCTGGTTTTTCAACCAGGTTGATACCCTGCTGGTTCCAAGCAGCGAGTATATTCAGCTGCTCAAACAGCGCGGTTATCGCTACCGCCACATGGAACGTTTTAAGCGAGGTCTGCGCACCGAACACTTCAAACCACAGCGCTGGAGTCAACCTGCCTCTTCTCAACGACCGAAACTGCTTTATGTCGGGCGTATTTCCAAGGACAAGAATCTTGACTTTCTTCTGCAGGTCTATCTCCGGTTACATGACCTTTATCCTGGTATCAGCCTGACATTTGCCGGGGAGGGGCCTTATCTGCAATCGTTACAGGATCAGTGTCGTCACTTGGCAGAGGTCCGTTTTCTTGGACGGGTTGCTTATGCGGATTTACCGCAGCTCTACAATCAACATGATTTGTTTGTTTTTCCCAGTGTGACGGATACCTTCGGTATGGCGGTTCTTGAAGCTCAGGCGTGCGGGCTCCCGGCGCTGGTCTCAAACGTCGGTGGGCCGAAAGAAATTGTTGTTGATGGTGGCAGCGGCTATGTCCTTCCGGTTGATGATGTCCAATCCTGGGTTGAGCGCATCAGTCTGATGGTTGAAGATTTTTCCCTAGCTGGAGGCCTCTGGCAGAAACTGGGGCAAAGCGCCCGTGACCATATTCTCAGCAATTACAGTTGGGATGTGATCCTCAAACAGATGGTTGCTCCCGACCATCAGGATGACTGCCTCCAACATCGTCATCGCCACCAGTCATCCCTAAAGCGTATTCTCAAGCTGGCCTCTAACATGATGGTGCACTAAAATTATGGGGCAGCTAGGGAAAACCTCGGTCGCCTTGATGCGGATGCTGTTGCAGGGGCGTGCTCCAGGACAATTGATCATTCAATATACCGATCAATGCAACGCCCATTGTCCTCAGTGTGGGATGCGGGTCAGTCATCAGTTTCCCCGGAAGACTCTGGAGACGGATAAAACCGCAGCGATGATCCGATCTGCCGCTCAAAAGGGGATAAAAGCGCTCTCTTTTACTGGTGGAGAACCTTTTCTCCATTTGCCTCAAATCTGTGATCTGGCGCAGGTTGCAGGGCAATCCGGGATTGAATATATCCGTACCGGGACCAACGGGTTTCTTTTTTGCAATTCCGGGCAGGCGGATTTTACTGACCGGATGGAGCAACTCGCGGATCAGTTAGCAGCAACACCTCTGCGCAATATCTGGGTCAGTATTGATTCTTCCGATGTTGCCACCCATGAGCAGATGCGCGGCTTACCGGGGGTGATCAAGGGGTTAGAGAAAGCGCTGCCGATCTTTGCGGAGCGAGGACTCTACCTGTCGGCAAATCTGGGTATCAACCGCAATTTTTACGGGGCAGATAAGGATCATGATCATCTCGATTACGATTTCTTCTATGCCGGCTTTGATCAGTTCTATCGCTTTGTTAAAAATCTCGGTTTCACCATTGCGAATGTCTGTTATCCCATGTACAACGCGGTAACCGATTCTGACCAAGCCGTTTATGCCGCAACCGCCAGCGACCGGGTCGTCAATTTTAGCC
Source organism: Desulfuromusa kysingii (assembly GCF_900107645.1). GTDB lineage: Bacteria > Desulfobacterota > Desulfuromonadia > Desulfuromonadales > Geopsychrobacteraceae > Desulfuromusa > Desulfuromusa kysingii. Next base: position 196,786 of record NZ_FNQN01000004.1, on the reverse strand, counting down.
GAGCTGAAAAGATCAATCTGTTTCAGGCTCTTAGTGATTGTATTCCGGTGCATCGGGAGAAGATTCGGATCTTTACTCCCCGCTGTAGCATCCACACATTATTACACCAGTATCGTGGCCATGCAGAGCTTTCGACGCCCTGTCGTGGCGGCATTGATTTTTTCTTTATTGATAGTCAGAACGGTCACACCTACCCCTGTGGTTATCGGGGGGATGAAGATCTCGGTGACTTTTCTGCGCTGAATATTCATTCCGTGGAGAATCGCAAAGAGTGTCGTCAGTGTGATTGGGAGTGCTTTCGTGACCCCTCTGAGTTGTTCAGTCCCTTGACGGGATTACGGCAGTCTCCCCTGCAATTGTTGCAGCGGTGGCGCAACGATCGGCGCTTTTTTCAGCTCTGGCTGGAGGATCTGCGTTATTACCGGCGTTGTCACTACTTCAACGGTCGTGAGCTGACGAACGTGGAAAAGACGGGAGTTTGCCAGCGTATAAAGAAAAGGGGGTATGATGAGACAGGTCAATAAGGTCGCAATAACAACAGTTACCGCAGAGGATGAACAACTGCCGTCACAGGTTTTGCAGCTCGCGACACCGAACCGGGGCAAGATCCTGGTGGTAGAAGATGAAGCTGAGCTGGCTGAAGTCCTCGAGTTTAATCTGCTTCGACGGGGGTTTGAGGTTTTTGTCGCCAATGATGGGCTGGAGGCCTGCCGGATGATTGGCCGGGAAAACCCAGATCTGATTCTGCTGGATTTGATGTTACCACTCCTGGATGGCTGGGAGGTGTGCAAGATGGTCCGCTTGCATCATGATCAACGCCTGGCAAAGACACCCATCATCATGTTAAGCGCTCTTGGCGCAACGGAGGACCGCGTTAAAGGCTATGATCTGGGAGCGGATCTGTATCTGCCAAAGCCGTATTCACTTAAAGAAGTTATCGTCAAATCACAGCAATTGATTGCGCAGCATCAAGAGTATCTGCAATTGACGCAGAATCTCAGTTCGCTGCAAAATGTGTCAGAATTGCAGGATCAATGGCAGCAGGTGTTGTTTCATGAACTCCGCAATCAATTGACCCTGATCTCAGGAATAGCTGAACATCTGCAGAGTTCGACCACCGACTTGCTGCATGAACAAGCAGATCAACTAACCGGACAGATTGTTGACAGTTCACAATATCTTGGTGCCTTGGCTGATAATTATCTGCTGGTTCGAAATATGGAGAACAATGCTGATCAATTACATCGAGAGCGAGTTGTTTTAGCGGAGTTGTTAATTGAAGTGACCAAGCTGTTTAAAGCCTCTGCAATGCAAAAATCCTGTGATATCGATGTCTTCTGTGCCACTGATCTGGTCGTTAATCTTCATCCTGTCGGCTTGAAAATTATCCTTTCCAGTTTGCTCGACAATGCCCTCAAGTATGCGATGTTAGACGGAAATATTGTTATTTCTGTGAAAAAAGACGCCACTCATGTCTGCATTGAGATTCAGGATGACGGTCCGGGCATTGACGCTGAGGAGCGCAACCAGATCTTTGCTAAGTTCTATCGAGGGACGACAACGTCGGAAAAACCTTCTGGAAGCGGTCTGGGGCTTTATATGGGACGCTCTCTTGCTGAAGCGATGGGTGGGCATTTGCAATTGATCGACAATCATTTGCCTGGATGTTGTTTTCAACTGCAATTGCCTTGCTCACCGTCCTCATTATTGCAATGCGAGTGATATTGAGAGGAGAGAGGGTGCGGCGGTGCTATTTTGTATGCCTTTGAATATCCTTCACTATAACGCATTGGCTTTCTCTCTTGTCCAGCGATAGTTATAGAGGCCAAAGGTCATAATAATGACAAGAACTGAAAATATGAACACTGCAATCATCGTTGTATCCTTCCGTAAGTTTGGGCAGAAGAATACGCAACTTTTATGAGTAGCGTGTTAATGCTGAAAAATATTTTTGCTGACTTAACTTCAGCAAGCGCTAATCCCCAGAGAATTGCCGCCTGCTGTCGTAAAACAGGCGGCAAATCAACAACTTAGTGCCACTTCAGGCCGACCCCTATTTTTTCTTTTTGCTTTTACTTTTGTTTTTGCTTTTCTTTACCGCCTTGTCACTTTTTTTACCTTTTTTCTTGGATTTAACTTTTTTAGGTTCGGGTTTAGCCTTTTGGGACTTTTTAGATTTTTTCTTATCTCCTTTTTTGGACGTCTCTTCCAGCGGTTTTTCTTTCTTCTTTGAGCTGGGTTTTGCGACAACTGGTTCTGCCGTTTCAGTGAGCAGCGCTTTAGCGGCGGTAATAACTTGAGCTGCCCTGATTTCGCTGAAACCTTTAATCGCAGCCAGTTGACCGACATCTTTTGCGGCTAACTCGGCAATTGTTGTGATGCCATTCTCGGTGAGAGCTGTCGCTGTCGAAGGGCCGATTCCCCGCACTTCCAGAATTGAGTTGGACACTGTCTGACCTCCCGTGTGTTGTCGTTTAATCTGTTGTTTTGTTGCTGGCGAGGAAACCTTTAATAAAGCGCCGGATTTCCCGTGCTGCACTGGTGTCGAGTTCGTCGCATAAAGAAACAAAATGGTCACGTTCCTCACTGTTAATCCGAATCACCAGTTGACTATCTTTCTTTTTCTTTTTGCGAGTTTTTTTAGCTTCGCTCATTGAGTCCCTTCTCCGGGTGCTGAAAATGTCAGCGATTTTACAAAAGAATCCGGCAAACCAGCGGTTGCCAGGGTGGCGTTTTTATAGTTCTCGTCTTCAGTGACTTCCCAGCTGACAAAAGTTGGCACGGAAAACAGTTGGCTTTTTTCCAGGTTTGTGAATTCAACCTCCAGAAGAATCAGTGGTTGCAGTTTCTCTTTAAACTGGTCGATTTCAAAGAGGAGGTCCCCTTGTTTGATGCTATAGCGGGTCTTTTCAACCTGTCGCCCGACTGTCAATGGCCAGAGCATGGCAAATTGTTCCGCTGGGATCTGGCACTCCTGTTCGCTGCGAGACAAGCCACTTCCTTGTTTTACCGTCATCCAGTATTCACCGTTGCGTTTGCGAACTCTTAATTCTCGACCGTTCTCGCGCAGCAGATATCCTTGTTTGATCTCATCACCATGAGCATTGCTCAGCAGCTTTTCCGGCAGCCTGTGTAAGACAAATTTTCTTTCGATTTCCAGCTGTTTTTTCATCACTGGGCCTGTATCTCCTGTTGGATTTCTTGCCATAGCGCCAAATATGCTTTGTTGGCCTGTTTGTCCTGGGCAAAGGTGTCAATCGGTGCCCGGTACTTCCCCATTTTTTCGACGTCTGTCGAGAAAGGGATGGCGTTGCGTAAAAACCGTTTGTAGCGTTTGCGCATTGAAATGGCAGTCTGTTTATGGAGCTGTTTTCTTGCGTCTACCATGGTGAAAAAAGGGATAAGTTTCTTCCGGCTATAGCTCTCGTGTTTAAAAAATTGGGTTAACTGATCGAAGGTCCGTTCTGATAATGTGGTGGGTATGACCGGAACCAGAACCAGATCTGCCGCATAAAAGATATTTTCCGCCAGCTTGCTGATCGTCGGAGGGCAATCCAGGATGATCAGGTCGTACTCTTTTTTTAACCCTTTCAGCGCTTGCCGCAGACGCTTTTGACGTTTGCTGAGCTGTTGTAATAACAGGTCAAAATGGCGAAAAGAGAGGTGAGCAGGAATGATGTCGAGTTGATCAAAATCGCTGGCTTTGATCTGTTTCAAGAGTTGACTGTAGGCTTTAAAAAAGCGCGAACTCCAGTTTTTCTGAGGAGAAGATTTGACTCGAAAATAAAAGGAAGAAGCCCCTTGCGGATCCAGATCAATGAGTAGGGTGCGTAGGCCTGACTTGGCTGCCCAATAGGCGATATTGACCGCAGATGCGGTCTTCCCGACACCGCCTTTCATACTGTAACAAGCAATGATTTTCACGGTTTTATCCCTTCTGGGGCCGGATGGAAGAGTTCCTGGAACAGGTTTTCGACCTCCTGGTTGATGAATTCGTTGATATTCTGCACAACCAACCCGCGTTCAACGGATTGTTTATGGTAGAGCACTGCGGCTAAGCCGTTGATACTGGCCAGTTGTTCCGCTGAAATGTTTTTCCCCTGTGCAAACTGGAGCAGAAACTGTTGCTGTACGGAATAATCATTAAAGTTGCCGAGATTGTCCTGCAGCCCCTTCAGATATTTGATCAAGCGCCGGATCGTCTCTTTAGCAAACAGTTCTCTGAATAATTCCAGCAAGTAACGGAGTTTTTTACCCTCGATGCGGAGCTCATGTATGGCGTCATCCGGGGTGTCCGCTCCGATACCTCTGCCATCCGCTTGGATGAGTCGGTATTGTGCCAGAATTTTTTTGCCGGCCAATTGCTTGATCTCTGCCTGGGCCTGCTTGGTCTGTAAATCGGGCGCTTGTTGCAGGGTCAGAAACAAATGATTAAGCTGCTCAAGGTAAGTATCGCTGTTGAGCTGACAGACCACCTTTTGTAAAGCGTGGACACGCCGTCGCTTAATTCTGTGGAACAATTGTTCCAGACCGGGCCATAGATGCTGCGGTAACAGATGGCGATAGAAATCCTGATCGAGGAGAAAAACATCGAGGTCACGGAGTTCATTTGTCTGGCTCGCAATGGTTTTTAAGCTGCTTTTTAACTGTTGCAAGCGCTGCGCGGAGAGGGTCTTTTTAAACAGGCTGATCAGGGAACGGGTTTTGCGTATGTTGACCCGATAATGGTGGACAAATTCAGTATCAATATCGGCAATAATCCCTTGCTCCTGCTGCCGGGCCAATTGGATCATGGTTGCGGCCATACGGGTGACTGCTGTCTCGGCTGTTTCCTGTGCTTGTAGCTTGAAAATGGCTTTGCTCTGGGGTGGGTTGACTTCTAAACCTGTTTCCTGCAACAGCGACTGCAACCCGAAGTCCGACACAGGTTTCAAATTCAGAGTCACAAGAGCTGTTATTGTCTGCTGATATTCCCGTTGATAACCTTGCAGTGGAGTAAGTTTTAGAAATTGGGCGGTCTGTTCCGGGGTTTCTATCCGGACCCTTGTGGTGCGAACGACGATTTTACTGTCTTCGTTGCGGACGACAATCTGTTCTGTGACCAACAAGGCTTTATGTTTCGGGGTGAAGGCACGGACTGAGACCAGCTCTTTGAGTCTATTCGCCAGCTCTCCTGCGGGTAATTGCCACCAGAAACGTTGTTCCTCCGTTGTGGCACAGGTCGCCAGACAGCGATTATCTTGTTGGAGTAAGCGTAACTCTTGTTTGCCGTTGCGAAACAGCAACATGCCTCTTTGCCAGATGTCCCAGTCATAACTGTCGAGCAGGGTTAACTGTTGGTTCACGGAGTCCAGGGTGTGTAACCTATAGTCTCGGGGTAGCAACGCTTCTATCTCTTGCAAAGAACTTTTTTGATGGAGCCGCCAGTAACTGCTTGGTTGCATTTTATTCTGCTTTTCTGTCGATGTTGTATAGTAAACGTCTATACATTGTATATCTTAGATGCACAAAATAATCAAGCCGTGATCAGCCCATTTTTATTTTGATTCGCTCTCTATCTTTCAGCGATTGCTGCTATTCTGAAGCATAACAACTAAAAGTTATGGCAGGGAATGGTATGAAACTCATAGTGCTGAGTCCCGCGATTATGGGATTTTCAGCAGGGGATGTCAGTTTGCGGGGCAGGTCTTGTTGCCCCTCATCAAGGGGGTTGACGAGGAGCAACAAAGCCATCAATAAACTTCCGGGATGAATGTCTGCTGATTCAATGGCGGTCGTACATAACCAATCTCTTCCGGGCGGGGCGGGAGGGCGATCGGTGCGGGGGTGAGATCCTCATATTTGATCATGCTCAGCAAATGGGAGATGACATTTAATCTGGCCCGTTTTTTCACATCACCGTCAACAACGAACCATGGCGCTTGTTTGATGTCGGTGTGGGAGAACATCTCATCTTTGGCCATCGAATATTCCACCCAGCGTGAACGGGATTCGAGATCCATCTGACTGAGTTTCCACCGTTTGGTTGGTTCCTCGAGGCGCTTTTGAAATCTCCGTTCCTGTTCTTCGTTACAGATGGAAAACCAGTATTTGATTAAAATGATTCCGCTGCGGACTAACATCCGTTCAAATTCAGGACAGGAGCGCATGAATTCAAGGTATTCCTCTTTGTTGCAAAAGCCCATGACCCTTTCAACACCAGCCCGGTTGTACCAACTGCGATCAAACAACACCATCTCTCCACCGGCCGGGAGATGTTGGATGTAACGTTGAAAGTACCATTGGGTTCGCTCCCGCTCTGTCGGCGCTGGTAGGGCAACAACGCGTGCAATTCTGGGGCTGAGACATTCGGTGATCCGTTTTATGGCGCCCCCTTTTCCGGCAGCATCGCGCCCTTCAAAAATGACCACGACTTTCAGCTTTTTGTAGCGAATCCACTCTTGCAGTTTGACCAGTTCAATCTGGAGTTTTTCCAGGGCTTGTTCGTAATCTTTTTTCTTGATTGTTTTCAGGGGGGTATTGCGGCAGTGCTGTTGACGGTGAAATTTTCTCTGTTCTTGCGCTGGAGTTTTCTTGGTCTCTTTATGTCCCATCTCTCACCTCCATCATCTTTAAGTCGAGTTTTTCGGGTCGCCATAAAATAGAATCGTACCACATCCTGTAGAAATGTTTTCCCATCGGGCGATAGCAAGCTGGAAGTTTATAACCGCACAGGTCGGCAGCCAGTCCGGAGCCTGAGGGTTGAGCCATTTTGCCAGGTTAGTCAGGGCGGGATTGTGGCCGATCAGAGCGATATGGGCGACGTCGGGGAAGCTGCTGATGATCTGTTGCAAGGTTGTTAATGACGCGGCATAAATCTCTGTCTGATAGCTTATTGCCGTCTTGGGCAGCGCAATCTCGCGGGCTAACAACTTGGCAGTAGAGCGTGCCCGCTTAGCCGGACTGCTGATAACCAGGTCCGGGCTCAGACCGGCTTTGGCCATGCGTTGCCCCATGATGAATGCCGCTTTTTTGCCTCTTGCATTCAGCGGACGGTCAAAGTCCACCAGGGCTGCCTCAGACCAGTCTGACTTTGCGTGGCGAATCAGGGTCAGATGTTTCATGCGGTCTCTCTGGTGGTTACACTTAATTTAACCCCGAATGCCGCTTCAAACAGGTCTCCCTTGCTTTGTGCGCCATAACTTTCAACCGAAAGATCCCCTTGACCCAGTAGTGTTAAGGCAACCGTATGGCCTTGTCGTTGGCAAATAATATCGGTCACCTGACCATTGCGCCGCCTGTCCAGCCCATCGGCGAGGCGGAGGATTCCACCGATTTCACGCACCAGCTTTTGATCTTCAGGGGCGAGGGCGGCAAAATTATCATGATTCTTTTTCGGTTTGCCTTTGCGGTGATAGCGAGCCAGATTGGCAATGATTTCCCGTTCTCGCGGAGTAAAGCCAAACAGGTTGGCGTGACGGATCAAATGGTAGGAATGTTTATGGTGGCGATCATAACTGATAAAATAACCAATATCGTGAAGTAACGCTGCAGCTTCAAGTAGTTCGGCATGCCGCTGGTTACGGTGATGTTCCGGGATGACAGCGGGCAAGATTTTTTGTGCCAGTTGATTGACCTGCAGAGAATGTAATTTGTCGAAGCGGCATGAACTGGCAAATTCGAGGATTGAGTTACGCCAATCCCGAGGTTGTTCAGACGCTGATATTAAACCGCGTTTTTGCATCGCTTGCAGAATCAATCCTTCACGGATTCCCTGACCATTGATGCGCAATTGGTTGGTGCGGCAACGTCGCATCAACTCATCAGTCAAAATCATTCCGGCAAGAATAATATCGGCCCGTTGCGGATTTAATCCGGGGATCTGCAATCTCTCTTTATGTCTTTTACGGCATAACATGGAGAGCAGGTGGATGATTTCAGAATGTAAGACTTCGTAGCGGTGTACCGATTCATACTGTTCACCGCGCATGGCCATAACCATGCTGCCGATGTTGGTCATGGTGCCACCGGAGCCGATCAGACAGGAGACGGGAAGTCCTTCACCAATACCCGCTTTTTTAAGTTTTTTACGAATATACTTGCGCAGTTGTTTGAGTTCCGCAGGTTCAAGGGGGTCGCTGTGGAGAAACTTTTCGGTTAAAAATACCGCTCCCAGTTCCAGAGAGATGATTGTCTCAGTGTGGCGTCCGGTTGCGATGACGATTTCAACGCTGCCACCACCGATATCAGCCATCCCGTAACGTTGCTGTTCCATGGCAAAGTTATGATGGACGCTCAAGCTGGCTAATTCAGCTTCCTCTGTGCCGGGAATGACATCGATTTCAAGCCCGGTGGCTGTTTTTACGCTCCGTAAGAATTGATTGCGGTTGAGGGCTTTACGGACCGCACTGGTTGCGACGACGGCCGCTATCTCTGCTCCAAGGCCAAGACTGATTTTGGTCATCCGCTGTAAAGCGTCTATGGCACGATCTCTGGCTGGTTCGGAGATAAAACCTGTATTGGTTAACCCTTCCCCCAGTCGGACCATGGCCTTTTCATCATCAAGGACACGGAAATGGCCCTGTTGATCAACTTCGACGACAATACAACGGATCGAATTGGTGCCGATATCAATCGCCGCCAAGCGGGTCGGTTTTAATTCTCTAGGAGTTGCTTCTGTGTCGATCATGTCTCGTGTCTTTCATTTGCACCCGAGCTCTTGCTATTCTTGACATTTTTGATTAACTTTAAATCGTATATACAATAGCAAGTTGGCCTATAGCAAATTATTTACTAGGAAAAATATATGAGTTGTTTAAAAGGTTCTTCGCTGGTCAAAAAAAAAGAAGCACAGTTTGTCTGCGAAAAGTGTGGTTCGCAGGTGAAAAAAAAATCGCAGGTTTGTAAACCTGTAAAGGTGAAAGATAAAGAAAAGAAAAACTCTAAGGAAAAATAAAATTAATTTCCAGAGAATAAATGATTTTTCAGGATTTCTAACAGGATGCTTACATTTCTTTTCTACTCTGCATTACTTTGTATTTTCCCCGATACTGGAATCAGTTTAGAACAGAAAGTGCATTTATATGGATCTGACCCCTTTAGACGTCTCTGATGAATTATTATCTTCGCCTCTTTTCCCTATGGAGGAGGTTCCAGTGGGAAGCAATGTTCCAGGGATTGACTTCAACAACCCCTCTCTCTACCAGAATCGTGAACTGAGCTGGTTGAAATTCAACGATCGCGTCCTCTATCAGGCCAAAAATAAAAAAAGTCCACTATTGGAGCGGGTTAAATTTCTCGCTATTTCCGGTTCCAATATGGATGAGTTTTATATGAAGCGTATCGGCGGGCTGAAGCAGCAGGTGATCGCCGGAATTCTGAAGACCACAGTGGACGGCTTAACCCCGCAGCAGCAGATTGATGCTTGTCACCAGTACATCGACACCTACCAATCCGAAAAAGAACGGGTAGCCAAAGATCTCCTTTTTAATGACTTATCCAAGGCCGGGATCGAGATCCTCAAGTGCAATCAACTGACGGGTGAGGAACAGGAACAAATCCGTGAACAGTTTTATGATAATATTTTTCCCCTGATTACCCCGCAGTCAATCGATCCGGCTCATCCGTTCCCGTTTATTTCGAATCTCTCTCTTAACCTGTTTGTGACCCTCCGTTACCCGGATGAGCAGGATATCTCTCTGGCTCGTGTCAAGGTCCCTGTCGGCTCTGGTGCAGACCGGTTCCAGCGGGTGAATCCCCATGATCTCAAGTTTGTTTTACTGGAAGATTTAATCGAAAACAACCTGGATCTGCTGTTCCCCGGGATGGAAATCGTCAGTTGTGAGCTCTTCAGGGTGACCCGTAACGCCAATACCAGCAAAGATGAAGAGCATGCTGATGATTTGTTAGAGCTGATTGAAACAACCCTGAAATATCGAAGAGTTGCTCCGATTGTCAGGCTTCAGGTTGTCCCTGATATGTCCACATTGCACCGTGGTCAGTTAGCCGCTGAAATGGGTCTGGATGAGAAAAAGGATGTTGCCGTTTCCAGATGTCTTCTTGGATTGCGTGACCTTTGGGAACTTTACCGTTTGGAGATGCCCGAACTCAAAGAGGTGAACCATCTGCCTATTGACCATCCTTTGCTCACCAAAGAGAGGAATATTTTTCACACCATCCGTGAGCACAAAGAGATTTTATTGCAGCATCCGTATGAATCTTTTGCGACCTCTGTCGGCCGTTTTCTTTATGAAGCGGCAACGGATCCGAAGGTTAGAGGGATAAAGATGACCCTCTATCGAACCGACCCTGACAGTGAAATTATCAATTATCTGATTCGAGCCGCACAAAACGGCAAACAGGTTGCCGTGGTTGTTGAACTGAAAGCCAGCTTCGACGAACAGGCCAACATCAAGCTGGCATCAAGGATGGAGGAGGCAGGGATTCACGTCACCTATGGGGTTGTCGGTCTAAAAACGCATGCCAAGGTGATCCTGGTTATCCGGCAGGACTTTAAGGGGTTACGCCGTTACGTGCATATTGGGACCGGTAACTATCATCCCGTCACTTCTCGGCTCTATTCTGATATTGGTATTTTCATTTACAATAAGGATGTCGGTCGGGATGCGACAGAGCTGTTTAATTACCTGACCACGGGATTCAGCCCGAAACGTGACTACAAGAAACTTCTTCCTGCTCCCAAAATCTTAAAAAAGACGCTGATCGATAAAATCGGGAGGGAGGCGGCCTGTCACAGTAAAAACCATCCTGGGCTGATCCGTTTCAAGATGAATGCTCTGGAGGATGTTGACATCGTCAAGGCGCTCTACCGGGCAGCGCATGCAGGGGTGAAGGTTGAACTTTTAGTGCGTGACAGTTGCCGGATTCTTCCCGGGATTCCGGGGGTGTCCGAGAATGTTCGGGTCATCTCTATTGTCGGTCGTTTTCTGGAACATGCACGGATTTATTACTTCCACAATAACGGCAACGAGGAGTTCTTTATCGGCTCTGCCGATGCGATGAAGCGCAATCTGGAATTTCGCGTAGAAGCACTGGTCCCGGTTGAAAAGGAATCATTGCGAGAGCAACTGCGAGAATTTATGGAACTGCAACTGCACGACAAAGTAGGCGCTTGGGAGCTTCAAGCTGATGGCAGTTACCAGTCGGTAAATCCCAATCCACGGAAAGGGGCCGCCAGTTGTCAGGACAAGCTGATCAAACTGGCTGAAAAACGGCAACATGAAGTACAGCGTTTGCGCAAACGTAAATCACGTCAGAAAGGGGACGTGACATTAAAGAAAAAGTCATAACCCTCGTTGCACCCGAACCACGTCCTGAGCCATGGTCTTTTGGGCCTGCGCATCTGGGGTAAGGGGCTCTGGCTCAGCCCTCTTGCCTTGCCGAATCAGCCCTGATTTTCCGTTCCCGGAAAACTGCCGGGGGTTACTTTTTTTCCTGCCTGTTTGAAGTCAAGTCAGACCTTTTGCTATGATCTCTCCTTGGATTGTTCCTTTTTTTGGAGTCGTGCCCCATTGACTGGTAGGGAGACCTGTTTTTATGGAAAAGATATTTCAGAAAATTGTGCAGGGTATTTCGTCAGCAAGTGGCAACGGTTTTTTCCATCTGTTAACTGAACTTCTTGCCGAAGCCTTGAACTTCGATGCCACCCTCTTAATCGAATTGTCGGCCGATCCTGAAAAGCGGCTTAATGTTATTGCCCGCTCCCTAAAGGGGGAGTTGACCGAGTTGACAGACTTATCGGCTACGAATGGAGTGTGGGGGCAAATTCTCAGTCACGGCAGCTGTCAGTATCGGGAACATGTGGGTGTTGATTTTCCTGAGGACCAGTGGTTGGCTGCAAGCGCTGCTGAGAGTTTTCTCGGGGTCGCTCTGTACGATTCTGCTGGGCAGGCCATTGGGATAATGGCCGGTTGCAAGCGTCAACCGATGACGCTAACCAAGTCAGCGGAATCAATGCTGTCGGTCATTGCCGTCCGTGCAGCGGTCGAGATAGAGCGTCGCCGCGTAGTGGATGCGCTGCGTAAGAATGAAGAGCGGTTTCAGGCTATTGCCGATTTCACTCACGATTGGGAAAGCTGGCAGGCTCCAGACGGGCACCTGTTGTGGGTCAATCCGTCGGTGCTGCGGATCACCGGTTATTCTCCTGCTGAGTGTCTGTCCATGGCTGATTTCCCCCGCGCCCTGATCCATGAGGAAGATTGGGAGGTTGATGCCAAAGAGTTTCTGTGTAGCTTCACTAAGCAATCTTCAGGGAACGACGTGCGCTTTCGCATCCGTTGTAAAGATCGGACCATTCTTTGGGTTGCTGCATCCTGGCAGCCGATCTACGACGTCAACAAAGACTACATCGGGATTCGTTCGAGCATCCGCGATATTAGCGCTCGTAAGGAAGCTGAGGAGAAGCTGGAGGCGGCTAACCGGGAACTGGATGCTTTTGTTTATACCGTCTCGCATGATTTGCGGACACCGCTGACCCCGATTATCGGATTTGCTGAGTTTCTTCGGGAGCAGTATCAAGAACAGTTGGATGAACAAGGTTTGGATGTTTTGTCTGAGATCGAGAAACAGGGGAGGCGGATGCTGAGGACCATGGAGGACCTGCTTCGTTTCGCCCGGGTTGGACGCGCTGAGCGGTCGAAGAGGCCAATCTCGGTTCACGGGGTGGTCGATGATGTTTTGTTGGACCTGGGATATTTATCTGCCGAGGCCGAATTGAATGTGATCAATGGACCTTCGGTGACTATCCATGCATCGCAGTCATTACTATTTCAAGTTTTTGCCAATCTGATTGGTAACGCCTTGCAATACGCAGGAGTTCACGGTGGGCCCATCGAGGTCGGCGGAGAACGCGAAGGGGCGAAGGTTCGCTATTTTGTCCGTGATCATGGCCCTGGGATTCCTCCTGCAGAGCGGAGCCGAATTTTCGAAGTTTTCTTTCGTGGGACGGCAGGGAAAGGGTCTCCGGGATCTGGGGTCGGTTTGGCCACGGTACAGAAAATCGCCCATTGTTACGGCGGCCGGGCTTGGGTGGAAGAGACCCCCGGTGGCGGGTGTACGTTCTGGGTGGAGATGATAGACGAGCCAGAATCCAGCTGACGATTCTGTCTTGATGCCAGCTGTCAGTGTGTGTTTCTCTGTTCTGAGCGGTCGCTTTCATTCTTCCTGACTAGAGTTCAAATACGAGACGAGGTTGATCTTACGATTCGTCAGTCCGAGTTTACTGCGGATACTTTCCCGCTGACGATTCACCGTGGCAGGTGAAATGCCGCGGATGTTGGCGATCTCCTTAGACGACAGCCCATGTTTGATCATATCGCAAATCAGCAGTTCAGCCGGGCTGAGTCGCGTCAGTATCTCCTGATGTCCTTCGACAAAAGGGGCCACAATGTCGGTCAGGTTTCTTTTGAGCAGCTGCAGATATTTGAGTTGCCGAACATCCATCTCTGCCTCTAAAGCATAAAAGATCGGGGTGATGATCTTGTCAATCTTGGCTTGAATCGATGCCCCGATCATCTTTTTTTCCCGCTGACTTTGAGCCAGAGAATCATGCAGTGCCGCATTGGCATCCTGCAGTGCCTGTCGCTCGATCTGCAGTTGCCGCTGGGTTTTGATCCGTTCCAGAGCTTTGGCCAAGTGATCACTGACGGTGTTGATTAAGAGCCGCTCCTCTTGCAGAAATGGGCCTTCGTCGAGCTGTGGCATCTTCTTCGTGTAGTAAACCTCAACCAGCCCCTCTTGACGACCAGAAATCATAATCGCTGCTTCTTGTTTCCAGTGTGTCACATTGAAGTTATTTGATAGATAGGTTTGCTTATTGTGACAAATCCGGGCGCAGGCAATTTCTGGATACTGCCAGGATTCAGGGAGTTGCTCGACGACCCCTTGTAACAGTTGGTCCACTGAAGCCTCACTCTGCTCGATCAGGCGAGTGAGATTGTAGAGACAATTCAGCTCCTTGACCCGCTCTCGGAGTTGAATCGTCAATTGACTGTCGGCTTGATCTTTTCCTAGACTTTGTCCTTGGCAGGGCGGCTGGACCTGAGTCGGCAACGATTTCAACTCTTCTGGTTTGAGACAGGTTCTCTCTGACATGATGAACTCTCCTCTGCAAGCAATGCCTATAATTGATAGGCATTATATGTGTAACATAATGGTATTTACGCCGATACCTCTTAATCGTAGGATTCTTTACATTACGTTTCGCGGCAGATGTAAAAACGATCTTCTCGACAGGGGAATGGTATTGCGTTGACTCGATATTTGTTCGCTGTGGAGATCTTCTAAACAGGGTGGAGTGCTGGTTTTGGAAAATCACATCAAGGTTTCAAGCCATATCAATCAACAGATTGTCTATTTTGGGACGTATTTTCATACGAACACCATGTCAAGAAAAGAGTGTCTGGCGCTTGCTGAGCACTCATCATCACTGCACTGCGACCTTGTGGACAGTGGTGATTTGGCTTACTACGAGAAACACATATCGTTAGCCAAACAAGTCTATCAGCTCATGTGCCAGAAATTAAATAACCCGCAGCTTATTAACGATATCCTTTTTTGTGGGGCCTCAGATCGTACCTGGGAGGATACCGGTGCATTGTTGTCCGAACTCTACGGGATAACCATGCACAGCCGAGAGATTAGTGCTTTTTATTATCTCCATGAAATAAACGAGATGCTCTATATCGACGCCCCTTTGCCGGCCAGGGATTCCATTTCTGCTTGAATAACGAAGTTAACTTTCTGACTGCGGGACACCAAGAGATTTCCGTGCGCTGACCTGCGTTTCAGTGGTTGAAAAAGGATAAGCTAGAATGACGCCAAGAACTGTTTACATCACCGCCTACGATTACGAACGTTTAGAATTGCTGCTGGAAAGTATGAGCCGGGGCGGACAAAATAGCCGCGAAGATTTGAGTTCTCTTGAAGACGAGTTGGAGACCTGTACGATCGTGCCTCCCCATGAAATCCCAGCCAATATCGTGACTCTCAATTCGCGGATCAGGTACCTTGATCTGGACACTCAGCAGGAGAGATCGGTCTCTTTGGTTTTTCCCAGCAGTGCTAATCTTGCCGAGGGGAGAATTTCCATTACCAGTCCCATTGGCGCGGCGATCCTGGGATATGCCGCAGGAGATGAGGTGACCTGGAAAATCTTTAACGGGAAGAAAACTATCCGCATTGAGGAAGTTCTCTATCAGCCTGAAGCGGCGGGGGACTATCTCCTGTAGCGATCTTGCCGTCGATCAACGTGGCAGCCGTGTCAGGCAATCATATTGATCTCGCAGCTTATGACTATCACTCGCCAAGTGAATATTTATGATCGCGAGGGTTTGTTTGCACGACCGCAATAACTGGAACTGAGATTTGTCTGATATGTCAAACTCTTGGAGTCAAAACCGCTACCGTCAGGAAGTGGCCATTGATCTGGGGACCGCGTTTGTCCGTGTCGCGACGAAAGAAAGTGGGGTTGTGACGATCCCTACGGTACTGTCTCCGTTGCTCCATTATGGGGTATTGACCAATCCCGAAGCCGTTGCGAACTTACTCACCCCATTCCTCGCCAGAACTAGAAGATTCGGTCTGCTCTGTCCCCGTGTTGTTGCCGGTTTCTCCACCAATTTAGCGGTTGTCGAACGTGAGACGATGGTTATGGCATTCCATCAAGCTGGGGCCAGTGCCGTCACCTTTGTGGCCGAACCCTATGCTGCTGCCATCGGCGCTGATGTTGATATTCTCTCTCCCTATGCGCAGATGGTTGTCGATATTGGTGACGGGGTGACCGATTGTGCCATTATTCGAGACGGTGAGATCCTTGAATCACAGGTCGCCAACGTCGGTTGCGGCACCTTTCGCAGCGTGGTCAAGGAGACCATTCAACGCTGTTGGGGGTATTGCCTCGATGTCGCTGAAGTCGAAAGAATGATTGCCTTGGCAGGGACCTACACCGCGCGACCGATGGCAACCGATATTCAAGTCAAAGTACAAGATAGCACTTCTGTCGCATGGGATCTCTCGGTACGGCAGATTGCCTTACAAGCAATGATCGAGCCCTTGGTTGTTGAGATTCTGGATACGGTCAGCAAGCTGTTACAAAAACTGCCCCCTACGAGTAACTGCGAAATTATCGAGAGCGGTATCCTGTTGACGGGCGGGGGAGCGTTGTTGCCGGGATTGCAACAGCGACTGACCGATACGACTGCTATTCAAGTCACAATCCCGGCCAAACCTCTTGATGCCGTCATTAAAGGACTCAGAAGGATGCTGTTGCATCCCTAATAATAAGTCAATAACGGTTGATTGATGTGGAAGCAGAAACAGCGGAGCCACTGAATGACTCCACTGCGTCATGGGTTTTAGTCATCGAGATGACAGTTCAAACGACTGGGGATAATGTTTACGCTCTGCCATACTTCCGGTTGAAGGTTTCATCACTCATGACCAGAAGAAGGATGAATTCAATGAAGGCAACAATGGAGGGGATGAAAGTCCAACAGAAAAGCAGGTACAAAATCCCCATGCCAACTTGACCGAGATAGAATTTGTGTGCACCAAAACTACCTAAAAAGAATGCAAATAGCGCTGCAGCAATCTTATTTTTACCATTAGCGGTGACTGGACCAAGATTGACCCCAGAGGGAGGGGCGAGTTGACGCACACCGCAGTTTGGACATATTTCGGCTTTTTCTTTGATAGTGGCACCACATTCTGAACAGAATTTTTCATCACTTGCTTTGATCGGGGCTACAGCAACTTCATTCATCTTTTTTTTCTCCTTGAATTGATCATGATTTGACGCAGGACAAAGTCGTTACAGACAGGGGTTGAAGTAGAAGATGTATCGCGCGTGAAGGATCACAGATATCGCTACTTTTCCCATTTATTTCGAAGGTTATTTTAAGCTAATAATTATAGGTGTCAAATTAAATATTACTATTTGTTGATTTTTTCTCAGGTTGACAATAGGTGAATCTAACTCTTGTGGCGGGGAAACACTAACCAGACTGTCGAAAGCCGATCATCGACGGCTAAAGAAAATTTATCATGTATTCTGCACTTGGTAGAAGGTCACCGCTTGTATCGATTGAGGGTTGGGGTTTATTGGATTCGATCTGTGCCGACTGGAGAGAGAATATGATGAGCCTGATTACAGACACGCGTTTTCATCCAGGATCGTTCTTATCTTTTCAAGGAGACGTTGAGGCGCTAATGGTTTCATCAGGAATGCTTTAATCCCCATTTCTTTGGCCTTTTGTTTTGAGGCTGAAGCACTATATCCACTACACAAAACTATAGGCAGATCTGATTGTACTTTTAATAGTTCTGAGGCAAATTCAATCCCTGTGAGTTCTGGCATCGTTTGGTCCGAAATCACAAAGTCAAACATGGCAGGGTTTTTCTTGAAGAGTTCAAGCGCTCTTAGGCTATTGTTTTCAACCGTAACGCTGTAGCCATGCGCTCCTAAATATTCACTGATTGATTGAGCGAGCAATTTCTCGTCATCGACCAATAATATTTTTTCATGGCCTCTTGGAGAAGTTTTCACTTGCTTCTCCTTCTTTTGAAGTTCCTTGGCTTCGACAACAGGAAAGTAAACTGAAAAATGAGTCCCTTGACCGAGCAGACTGTCGACGACAATAAAGCCATTGTGATGTTTGGCGATTCCATAACAGATCGACAACCCCATCCCTGTTCCTTCGCCAATGGGCTTTGTGGTGTAAAATGGATCGAATATTTTTTCAAGAATCTTTTGCTGAATTCCTGGCCCGGTATCAGAGATGGAAAGTTTTAACCACTCCTCTGTCATTCCTCGAGGTTGCATGGGGAAAGTTCCTTCTTTCAAACTTTCTCGCGTTAATGCAACCGTCAGTAATCCTTTTTCGCCCATAGCATAAGCGGCATTGTTGCAAAGGTTTATTAGCACTTCATCAATTTGAGTTGAGTCCGCTTTAATCATGGCTGAGCGAGCTTCATCCTCAATCTGAATTGACATTTCAATGCTTGCTGGAATCGTTGAGCGCATCAATTTACAGGAGGCTTCCACCCCGGCAGACAGTTGCAATGGGATGAGTTTTTGCTCGCTGTGACGGGAATAAGAGAGGATTTGTTTAACCAGTTCACTGGCGCGCAAAGACGCTGATTTGGCGTTCTCAATTCTGGGCAGTAACGGGTTCCCGTCTTCTACCATGCGGTGCATGAGTTCCAGGTTGGTCATGATGATGGCGAGAATATTATTAAAATCATGCGCAATACCTCCCGCCATTGTCCCAATGGCTTCCATTTTGTACTTTTGTTGTAGTTGTTTTTCCATGCTTTTTAGCTGAGAAATATCTGTCGCGCTTTGAATCTTGGCCATTCTGCCATCAGTCCAGGGGATGACCCGGTCATAATAGACATAATGTTTTCCTGTCAGTGGGTTTTCTCCCTGCCAAGAGCGTAGACCGGTTGGCTCTCCATTTTCGTCGACCAACCGTTTATTGATACAATCATCACAGGGTTTTGGTGCGTTGTAAAAGACTTTCCAACAAGGTTTTCCGAGTGCATCATGACCAAAAGCCTGTGCCATTTTTTTATTCATAAACAGGATTTCATTGGTTTCTAGATCTGCAACATATATTCCCGCATCAACACTCTCTAATATCGTCAGTAGCCGCTCGTAGCCAAGTTGCTTTTCATGTTCGGCGCTTCTGCTTTTCGCGATGAGGTGATTTAACTGCTCAACTTCTCGCAATCTTTTTTTGCCCGTATCGTTAGCAATCGCTTTGTAATAAGCCAATTGCGCTTCGAGCTCAGCACACCTTTTTTGTAAGTTTGCGGTTCCAGAGACAGGTTCTTCCATGCTAGGTGTCCTCTGCTAAGATCATTAAGACGCCGGTCCAGTCAAGTCCCCGGTTGCGTCCATAAATAGGGGCAACCTCAACCCCTGAATAAAACCCTAACAAGGGGACAGAATATTTATTCATTGTTGTTTGGATTTCTGCGGCCTCTTCGGATTCAGTATTCGAATATTCTGCCGATCTCCCCGCACAGTTGATGTACAGTCCAAAAACAGGTGTTTTCCCCTCTGCAACGATTTGCTTGAGTAACCTTTCAGAATTATCTCGGGCGGATTCAATCATCAGGTTCCCATCTCTGAGCATGAATTGAATCTCCATCCCTTCCTTCAAGTCCGGCTCAAAAAGCCCGATGCCACTGGCATCCGGTAGCATCCCGGTGATAAGACGGTTGACATAATTGCTTTCGTCCTGCTGGTTTTGCTGAAATTTCTCCGCGTTATTCACGCCAATGGTCAATAGCTTGAGCGGAAACTGATTGCGCCAGTCTTGATTGCCATACAGCTCGTCAATAATGTCAACGATTGGCTTTCCATCCAGTTCATAGAGATTAGCCCCATCCATTTTGGTGATCTGGTAATAGCGGCCATCAATTGGAGAGCAGCCATGGATCACGCTGCTGTAAACATGTATATCCCCGGAGAGCAGAGCACCGACGACGCTTTGCTGACCAATGCTGTCACCGCAGAATTGATGGGTATTTGAAAATTGAAAATCAGCGACGACCCCGGCACCAATGATCGGAAACGCAGAGGATAGAACCGATTCTATCCCGGCGATTAAAGCCGGAGAGGCGTTCATTTGAGGGGGAGAAGTTGCAGAAGCAGGAGTTTTTACTGAATCATAGAACATCAGCAGGAGGCGATCGGTTGCTGATTTTACAAGCTGTTCAGCCAGGTTTTGACCCGCAGCAACCGTATCAACATCAAGTTGATCAGCGGAGACAATTTGAAATTTTATTTGTTCAGATTGAAGCAGTGCCACACCGGAAGGTGCGCCCTTGTAAGATAACTCATCGTTGGTGATGATCCCTAGTGCAGAACCACCAACAATTGGCGTATCACCGATGACCTCTTTGACCCCTTTGACATATTCGTCGGGATCTAATTGTCCAGAGCAAAAAACTAAAGCTAAATCGGGTTTGGTCATTCCACCTTTACGCGCTGCTTCAGTCGCTGCACTATGACCAGCGCCGAAGGCATCCCGATCATTGCAATATCCAATTCCAACATTCATAGTGATCTCCTGCCAGACCCCACCTAAGTTATATAGGGGACATCGTTGATCCTGTGTTCGTTCTGTTCTCTTGCCCTTAAGATAAAACGGGCCAATATTGACCGCCACTTTTCAACCAGTGGGTAAGGACCTTTATGGTTGTAGATTTCTTTTTTTACACTACCTTGCGCAACAACCGTCAGGCCGTCGGTCTACTCAATGTTTCCTCAAGACTGATCGGTTACAAAAAAAGTCCCTCTATATGCTAAAGAGGAACTTTTAGTATTTTTTAGAACCCGACTCTCTCTTACAGACCCGCAGTTTTAGCTACTCGGATGGTGCCGATTTTTCCTCTAATGAGGAAAATTAGGATATGCTTATCAAAGAATAGTATTCTGATATATAAATGTCAATGGAGAAGTTTCAATAAGGGGTCATCAATGTTCAGTTGGCAAAAAGGGGCAGGTTCAAGCTTCTATCACTCTGGTGGAAGTATCAGCCAGAGATAGTCTTTTTTTATATCTGATCAACGCAGACCAGCGGGTTTCGTCCCGCCAACCGAGATACTTTCCTATCGCGACATAGAAAAGTATCCAAAAGAGGTCGCCCCGATACCTGCGCCTGCCAAGGCAGGTTGCTTCCGCTACGTAAACCGGCGCTGCGCTCGCAAAACTCGGGGAAGAGTATACGGGGACATAATACCGATTTCAGAAAATAGAGGTTCTGTCCATGGACATTATCTCTTCGAGAAGCAAACTCAACATCAGGATGGTGAGAAATAAAAACGTGACTATTTAACGCAATGATTTCTTTTGATCCTGAGTTGTCTGCACTGGATAACGATTCTAAAAAGGTTTATTCTAGCGCTTCAGGGGTTGTCTCCTATGATCAGCGGGAAGTTTTATCCTCGGAACAATACAGGTGGGTCAACCAGCGGAATAATTGTTGGGACGCTGAAGATCAGTGTGCTTGCACAACCAATGGGTATCAACTTCGTATCGCTCAGTGGCGCAAAATATCAAAGTTGTCATAACGTAGTATTTTGGGAGTAAAAGGAGAGATCCTTATTACCGGTGGATCAAAAGCGTCACAGATACATTGTCAAAAAATGCCATAAGGGCGGGAACAACATCAATATCAATCTTAGATATTTAACCAAGAATGGATGAAGTATAATGAAGTCATGGTTTTTGAAAAACAGCATTCAAGGTAGACATTTTCAATTGCGTGATGTGCCGTCACCTGAACCAAAATCTGACGAAATACTCATTCAGGTACAGGCCGCCGCATTAAATCGTGGAGAATTTCTAAACAAAACTGTTTCAGCGGATGAAACTGATTATCAAGCTTGTGGGATAGAGTGTGCTGGTGTGGTAATTAAAGTGGGGGAAAACGTTAAGCAGTTGCGTTTAGGCGATCGGGTCATGGGACGATCCAGAGCAGCCTTTTCCGAAAAAGCTATTTTACTTGCAGGTAACGCCTTGTTGCTACCGTCAGGACTGTCTTGGGAAACAGCAGCTTGTGCATCCATAACCTACCAAACTGCATTCGATATGCTCTGGCCTGGAGGATCTTTGCAGAAAAACGAATGGCTTCTAATTGCAGGGATTTCTTCTGGTGTTGGCCTCGCAGCATTGCAACTTGGCAAACTTATCGGCGCAAGGGTGATCGGCACGTCACGATCTCTGCAAAAACTCCAACTATTAAAAAAACATGACCTTGATTATGGGCTGATTTTACCGGGTGAATCATTGGCAGCCCAGGTTTTAGAAATAACCAATGGCAAAGGTGTTGATCTCATTATTAATAACATTGGTGCTAGTATTTTTGCTGAATGTGTTCGTATGTTGGCATACAAGGGGAGATTGGCAACAGTTGGGTCGGTCGATGGTGAAAAAAATGCACAATTTGATTCAAGTCTACAACATACAAAACGTTTAAAGTTTTTTGGTGTTTCAAGCAAAATGAGAGGGAAAAATGAAACATTTGAATTGGTGAATAAGTTTAAAATGGATGTTCTTCCTGCAATTGCCAACGGAAAGATTAAACCCATAATTGATGAAATTTACAAGTTTGATGAATTGCCAAAAGCGGTAGATAGGATGGTCTCAAATTTACATTTTGGAAAAATCATCATTAAAATATGATTGTAGAAAAAAGCAGTTTATAACCCGTCCCCCAGCAAGGATAGCCCGTCACGCTTGACGCTCACTGTCGCAAGTTTTGGTCGGCGCGAGAAGATTCACCTCCTACATTCACTGACGCGGCCATCCCTGGTCACTTTTCTGACATTCAGTCAGCGCTCATTTCGCTTCGAATCCTCTCTTCGTGCAGATACAAAAAAACGCCGACCTTAAAAGGCCAGCGTTATTTTTGTTTTGGTCGGAGCGAGAGGATTCGAACCTCCGACATCTTGGTCCCAAACCAAGCGCGCTACCAGGCTGCGCTACGCTCCGACGGACGAAATAGGTACCATGCTGAAAATAGAAAATCAATCTTTTTTTATCTTTTTTCACAGCTCTTTTAACCCGGAACAAATCTGCTAGGCTTATAACCGAGGAGATGAGCTGTGGTTGATGGGAATTTTAAAGATTTATACCAGTTGCAACTTACTGAGATTGAGGAGAAATTCGAGACCTCGTCAGCTGGACTGAGCGGTGATCGTGCGGCAGCACGGTTGCAGGAGGTGGGGGGCAATCAACTGCGAGATGAACGGAAACGTTCTGTGTTGCAGATGATTTATGAACAATACCGGAATCCGATGATTGTCCTTTTGTTGGTTGCGGCATTGATCTCAGGGGTGATCGGTGAGTTTAAAGATACCTTTGTTATCCTGATTATTGTCATCCTTAACAGTTTGATCGGTTTTATTCAGGAATATCGTGCAGAAAAGGCATTGGCGGCTTTAAAGCAATTGGCGGCCCCGTTTGCGACCGTGCGGCGTGAGGGGCAAATTCTACAGGTTCCTGCTGATGAGTTGGTGCCGGGGGATGTTTTGTTTCTGGAGACCGGAGCGATTATTCCCGCCGATGTGCGGCTTAATGAAGTCCACAGTCTAAAGGTCGATGAATCGGCGCTGACCGGAGAATCTGTTGCCATTGAAAAGACGGTTGAATGTTTAAATCACGCGAACTTACCTTTATGTGAGCGGCGCAATATGGTTTACCGGGGAACCATGGTGACCTATGGTCATGGGAGTGGCTATGTCACCGCGACCGGAATGAATACCGAGATGGGGCGGATTGCCCACCTTCTCGATACCACGGAGAAGATAAAAACGCCGCTGCAAAAGCGCCTTGAAAGGGTAGGGCGCAACCTAGCTCTGGTCACCTTGTTGATTTGTGGAATCGTCTTTGTCGCCGGTTTGTTACGCGGAGAAGATATTGTGGTGATGTTTCTGACGGCGGTCAGTCTGGTTGTGGCTGCTGTTCCCGAGGCGC
This sequence comes from Desulfuromusa kysingii, assembly GCF_900107645.1. Taxonomy (GTDB): domain Bacteria; phylum Desulfobacterota; class Desulfuromonadia; order Desulfuromonadales; family Geopsychrobacteraceae; genus Desulfuromusa; species Desulfuromusa kysingii. The sequence continues at coordinate 173,301 of NZ_FNQN01000004.1, read as the reverse complement.
TTCCAGCGGTGGTGACTATTTCTCTGGCACTTGGGGCGCGGCGGCTGGTGTTGCAGAATAGTTTGATTCGCCGCTTGCCCGCAGTGGAAACTCTGGGGTCCACCACCTTTATTTGCACTGACAAGACCGGGACGTTGACTCTGAACCAGATGAATGTCGAACAGCTCTTTGATGCTGCCTATGAGCGTGTCGAGAGTGCCCCATTTCCAGCAGATGATCCGCTGCTGCTCGCCCTTGCCTTGAACAATGATATCAGGATTGACGCCGAGGGTAAGCCTCTGGGAGATCCAACTGAGGTGGCGCTCTATCTGAACGTGCAGCAGCTGGGCTACGATCCGCAGCGCCTCAAGCAGGAATATCCGCGGATCGGGGAGATCCCTTTCAGTTCTGAACGTCAGGCGATGAGTACGCTGCACCGCACCCCGTCAGGGGAGGTTTTGATCTTCTGCAAGGGGAGCTTTGAGGCGGTTTCTGCACGCTGCCAGTGGTTTGATCATGTGGCAGCGGAATCTTGTCTTACGACGATGGCAACCGATGGATTGCGGATTCTGGCGTTTGCCTGGAATCGGTTGAAAAAAGTCCCGTCGGATTTAGCTGTTCTGGATTTGGAGACAAATCTGCACTTTATCGGTCTGAGTGGTGCTCTTGATCCTCCCCGAAAGGAGAGTGCCGCTGCGGTTCGGCAATGTCGAGAAGCAGGAATTACACCGGTGATGATTACCGGCGATCATCCTTTGACCGCAATCAGAATTGCGGCGCGGATCGGTATTGTCAGTTCTGTCGATGCACGGGTTATCAGCGGTTCTGAACTTACGGCTCTGTCTCATGAGCAGTTGGTTGATGTGGCTGGTGAGGTCAGGGTTTACGCCCGGGTTGCGCCGGAGCAGAAGCTCAGAATTGTTGCGGCATTGCAGGAACGCGGTGAGTCTGTCGCGATGACCGGGGACGGAGTGAACGATGCCCCTGCGTTGAAGCGGGCAGAGATCGGGATTGCGATGGGGATCACCGGAACCGATGTTGCGAAAGAGGCGGCGGAAATGGTGCTGCTGGATGATAATTTTGCCACGATTGTCAAGGCGGTACGTGAAGGGCGGGTCGTCTACGCCAACCTGCGTAAATTTTTTAAATATATTCTGGCCTGTAATGCCGGTGAAATCTGGACGATTTTTTTAGCTCCGTTTCTAGGGTTGCCACTGCCGTTGTTGCCGATCCATATCCTCTGGATTAATCTGGTGACCGATGGTGCTCCCGGACTGGCGTTGGCGATCGAACCGGCTGAAAAGGGGATCATGCGGCAGAACCCCATTCCTCCCGATGAAAGTTTGTTCGCCCGAGGCATCTGGCAACAAATTCTCTGGATTGGATTGTTGATGGCGGCCAGCTGTCTCGTGACCCAAAAAATTGCGATTGTGTTGGGGTGGCATTGGCAGACGATGGTTTTTACCGTACTCTGTTATAGTCAGTTATTTAACTCTCTAGCGCTGCGTTCTGAAAGACAGTCGTTGTTCCGTCAAGGGGTGACATCGAACCGGTTGCTGCTGTTGGCGGTGGCGGTCAGTGTTGCAGTCCAGCTGGGAATCATATATGTTCCCGCATTGCAAATGTTATTTCATACGCAAGCTCTTGGAATTGTCGAGTTGGCGTTCTGTTTTGTCATGGCGACGATCGTTTTTGTTGCTGTGGAATTAGAAAAGTGGTTATTGCGTCATCAGTGGATTAAGTATTAATCAAAACTTTTAGTGTGCGGGATCGCGTTAGCGAATCTCTGCAGTCAGGATAGTTATGAGCAATTGTAAGTTTTCTCCCGGACAGTCTATTCACGGTTTTATTGTCGATCAGGTCGATGCCCTCCCAGCGATTAACGCGACCATGATTCGTTTGCATCATCAGGTCACCGGTGCGCGTTTTATGCATCTCGATCGGGATGATGATAACCATTTGTTCGCAGTCGGGTTTCGGACTCCCCCCGATGATTCAACCGGTGTCGCCCATATTCTGGAACACACCGCGCTTTGCGGATCAGAGCGGTTTCCAGTCCGCGATCCCTTTTTCTCGATGCTCAAGCGCAGTCTTAACAGTTTTATGAACGCGATGACCGCCAGTGACTGGACCCTCTATCCCTTTTCCAGCATGAATCGCAAAGATTTTCATAACCTGCTGGATATCTATCTGGATGCCGCTTTTTTCCCCCGTTTGACGGAACGTGATTTCAGCCAGGAGGGACATCGCCTTGAGTATGCCGTCGGTGACGACCCAACATCGCCACTGGAGTACAAAGGGGTTGTCTATAACGAGATGAAAGGGGCCATGTCAGACCCCTCATCGCTGTTATCTCGACGGCTGGATAAGCATCTCTACCCGACGACGACATATCGGCATAATTCTGGTGGTGAGCCGGAAGATATCCCGGCTTTGAGTTGGCAAGAGCTGCGTGATTTTCATGCTCGCTATTATCATCCCAGCAATTCCTGGTTCTTCAGCTCCGGCAACCTCGATTTGTCAGAACTGTTGGCTATCGTGGAAGATCGGGTGCTGACAAAATTTGACCGCCTTGATCTGGATAGTGAAGTTCCAGTTGAACAACGGCTGGACGCCCCCTTGAAGGTGACAGAAAAATATCCTCTGGATGCTGGTGAGCCTCTTGAAAAACGTTCGCTGGTTGAGATCGCCTGGCTCGACGGTGACGTTAACGATAGTTTTGAGCGGCTGGCGATGTCATTGCTGTCGGCTCTTCTGCTGGGAAATCCAGCGGCACCGCTTTATAAGGCGCTGTTGGATTCTGGTCTGGGGGCCAATCTGGCTCCAGGGACTGGTTATCATGACGATATCCGTACCACCTATTTTGCTGCAGGTTTACAGGGGACAGATCCAGAGCAGGTTGAGGCTATTGAGACGCTGATTCTGGAGACTCTCGAACAGGTGGCGGCGGAAGGTTTTAGTCCGGAGCGGATTGATGCCGCGATCCATCGACTCGAATTTTCCAACCGCGAAGTGACCGGTGATAGTTATCCTTACTCCTTGTTATTGTTGATGCGTCTGATTGGCCCCTGGATTCATGGGGGAGATCCGCTGGCAGCATTGAAGTTTGAAGATGACTTGCAAAAAATCCAGCAAAAAGTAGCAGCTGAACCGTTTTTTGAGAATTTAATCCGCAACCGACTTCTCAATAACCAACACCGGGTTACCCTGTTGCTGCAACCCGATACCGATCTTGGCGCCCAGCAGGATGCGGCTACCCGTGCTGAGCTGGATAAAATTGAGCAACAGCTCAGTGATACAGAAAAGCAACAATTGGTAGCGCGGGCCAAAGAGTTACAAACCGCTCAGGAAGAGGAAGAGGATCTCTCTTGTTTACCAACCTTGGAGTTAAGTGATATCCCCACCCATGAGGTGGCGGTGCCGGTTGAACAACAGCTGGAGGCGTCTGTTAAAACTTTTTGGTTTGCTCAACCGACCAATGGTATTGGTGTCGTCGCTCTGAATTTCGGTCTTCAGGGACTCACGGCTGAACAGTATAAATACCTTCCGGTCTTTAGTAGTCTGTTGACCCAGGTTGGTACCAGTCAACGCGATTATCTGCAAATGGCTGAGGCGATGGAGGCGGTTACCGGTGGCATTTTCGCCCGGACCTCATTGCTGGATGACCCGCAGGATGTCGATAAGTTTGCGGCCAGCTTTGAACTGAAGGGCAAAGCTTTGGTGCGGAATTGTCAGCCCTTGTTTGCTTTGCTGCAAGAAATGTTGCTGAGTCCTGACTTCAGTGATCTACAACGGCTTCACACGGTATTGAACCAGCTTCAGGTCTCCCTTGAAAATTCCGTTCCCCAATCGGGGCACACCTATGCCGCAAGGGCTGCAGCGGCCTCGCTATCTTTGTCCGGGTGGCAACGTGAACAGTGGTCCGGGCTCTCTCAGGTCGCTCTGATTCGTGAACTGGCAGCGAAATCAGTTGAAGATTTAGCTGAGCTGGCAACGCTGCTCAAAGGGATCGCGACACAGCTGTTCACGCAGAGTCAGTTACAGACGGCGGTGACTGTCGAAGCAGAAAATTTCCCTCCGTTTAAAGTCGCTTTGAGGCAACTGCTTGAGCACCTCCCTGCCGGGGCTACAACGGATAACGCTACGGTTGCAACATTGACTCCTCAATCAGCGTCACAGGGGTTGCTCTGGTCTATTCCGGTGAACTATGTGACCCGGGTTTTCAGTGCTGTCGCTTACACCCATCCGGATAGTGCTGCCTTAACCGTCCTGGCCAAATTGTTACGGTCCGAATTTCTGCACCGTGAAATTCGTGAAAAAGGGGGGGCTTACGGCGGCATGGCGGGATACAATTCCGAGTCTGGACTGTTCAGTATGCTCTCTTACCGAGATCCTCAGCTGCTGCGGACTTTGCAGGTCTATGATCAGGCGATTGATTGGGCTGTGGCTGGCGATTTCCCTGCGGATTCTATCAAAGAATCTATCCTGGCGGTTTTTGGTGATCTGGATAAACCCCATTCACCGGCCGGGGCAGGGGCGGATGAATTTGCCAATCTGCGTCAGGGGATGACGTTAGATATGCGAAACCGGATGCGTCAGCAACTTTTGGCTGTCGATGCCGAAGCATTACAGCGAGTTGCAGAAAAATATCTCAAGAATGGGGAAAGTTCAGTCGCCGTTCTGGCAGGTGAAGCGGCGCTGCAACAGGCGAATGAACAGTTGGGGGCGCAAGCTCTGGAGTTACGTAAAATATAGCTTTTTCTTGAGGGGCGGCCCTTCGTGGTCGCCCGCGTGGCGTTTATTGATCGTGGGGTATCGATCAGAAATCTGCTGTAAAAAACCGGGCAGGCACTCAGTCTGCCCTTACTAATTAATGGATTAATGTGATCATGCAACAACAATATTTTGCCACAGCTGCGCTCGGTTTAGAGCCTTTGTTGGCAACAGAATTAGAAAATATGGGTGCGGCTGATGTTAAGCAGGAACGTGCTGGTGTCCGTTTCTCCGGTGATCTTGAGATGGCTTATCATGCCTGTCTCTGGTCCCGTTTAGCCAATCGTGTGCTTTTGCCGCTCGCCAATTTTGCCGCTTTGGATGCTGATCAACTCTATGATGAAGTGTTGAAAGTTGATTGGTCAGAGCATCTGGCGGTGACCAGTACTCTGGCTGTTGATTGCACTCTGGTCAGCTCTAAAATCAACCACACTCGTTATGGGGCTTTACGTGTCAAGGACGCGATTGTTGACCAGTTCCGTTCTCGAAGTGGTGAGCGTCCTTCCGTCTCAGTGGAACGTCCCGATGTGCGACTCAATCTCCATATCTATAAGGATCAGGCGACCTTGAGCATCGATCTTTCCGGGGATAGTCTGCATCGACGAGGCTACCGGATTGATGGTGTCCATGCGCCGTTAAAAGAAACTTTGGCCGCTGCGATTCTGATTCGTGCTGGCTGGCCTGATATCTGTGCCGCCGGTGGGGCATTAGTTGATCCACTTTGTGGTTCGGGGACGCTCCCCCTTGAAGCCGGGCTGATAGCGACCGATACCGCTCCGGGATTGTTGCGCTCTTACTTTGGTTTTACTGGCTGGAAACAACATGATGTTGCTGCTTGGGATGCTGTGGTTGAAGCCGCGCGACAGCGTCAGGCGCGGGGATTAGAGAGAAAGATTGCCCCGATTGTCGGTTATGACAGCGACCACCGGGCGATTAAAGCCGCATGGCAACATGCTCAGAATGCCGGGCTGGATAAGGTCATTCACTTTGAGCGGCGGACCTTGCGAGAATTTACCCCACCTGCGGGAGCATCAACGGGGCTACTGGTGGCGAACCCCCCTTATGGCGAGCGCCTTGGTGTCGCCAGTGAGTTGCCGGTATTTTATAATCTGCTGGGCGAAAAAATGGCCAAGCAATGCCCTGGCTGGCACGCGGCGGTGATCACTTCAAGTCCCCAGCTCGGTCGCAGTATCGGTTTGCGGGCGGGGAAAATTAATGTCCTCTATAACGGTGCCTTGAAGTGTCAATTGTTACAGTTTGATCTGGAAGATAGCAACCATTGGCAATCCCTCGAGGATGGAGCCGGAAAAGCGGTCAAGAAAAAACTTTCAGCGGGTGCTGAAATGTTTGCCAACCGGTTGCGCAAGAACTCTAAGAAACTGAAGAAATGGGCCGGCCGTGAGAAGATTGATTGTTATCGCCTCTACGATGCTGACCTTCCCGAATATGCGGTGGCCGTCGATCTCTATGGCGATGAAGTCCATCTGCAGGAGTATCGCGCTCCGAAAGAGATTGACGAGCATAAGAGCGCTGAGCGGTTGCGTGACGTTCAGGATGCTCTGCCGCTGGTTTTAGATCTCCCTGCGGATAAGATTCATCTGAAAATCCGGCAGCAGCAAAAAGGCAATTGGCAGTACGAAAAACAGGCGCGTCGAGGTGTCCTGAAAGAGGTTCAGGAGGGAAATTGCAAGTTTCTGGTTAATTTGACCGATTATCTCGACACCGGTCTTTTTCTTGACCACCGTTTAACCCGGCAGTTGATTCAGCAAATGGCTGGCGGCGGTCGTTTTCTCAATCTGTTTGCCTATACTGGTGCTGCCACCGTACATGCCTTGATGGGGGGCGCCCTGACAACCACAACAGTCGATATGTCAAAGACTTACCTGAGCTGGGCAGAAAAGAACATCGCTCTGAATCATTTTGATCCCGCTGATGAGGAAATTATTCAGGCTGACTGCTTGAGCTGGATTGAGACAGCAACCGGAGAATATGACCTGATTTTCCTTGATCCCCCGACTTTTTCCAATTCCAAAGGGATGGATGCAACCTTTGATGTCCAACGTGACCATGTCTCGTTGCTACAAAAAACAGTTCGCTTATTGTCTCCTGGGGGAGCTTTGATCTTCTCCAATAATCTGCGTAAGTTCAACATGGATCGTGAAGCCTTGACTGGGCTGGACATTGAAGACATGAGTGCCAAGACGATCCCCCTCGATTTTGAACGCAATCCGAGGATTCATAATTGCTGGTTGATCAAGAGGTCGTAAATGGCATGGGTCGGGTTGTAGCCCCATTCGACGCCGCTACCTCTTGGTGTTTCCAAAGAACCTATCCTGCTGTGTCCTATAGGAATGGACGCCCGGAATTAATCTTATAAACTTTAAACTGCAAGCTATTTAGGAATTTGAAATGTTTGAACTTGACCAACGTTTACGCCAGGATACCATCGATTGTGGAAGTTTTCCCCTCAGTCGGTTGTTGTTGATGAATGATTGTAGCTATCCTTGGTTTATTCTGGTTCCTCAGCGTGAAAATTTGCGTGAATTTTATCATTTGGAAGAGGCTGATCGGCAACAGCTCTGGGTTGAATCCATCCAGCTGTCTCTGTGGATGGATCAGTATTTCCATTTTGATAAACTCAACGTTGCCGAGTTAGGAAATATTGTCAGTCAATTGCATCTGCATCATGTCGGACGGCGAAAAAGTGACCCCGCATGGCCCGGTCCGGTTTGGGGGCATCGTCCCGCAGTCCCTTATCCGCAACAGGAAATCGAGGTGCTGAGACAGGCGACCGCAATTGCATTTGCTGATTTACTGAAACAGGATTAAAATGACCCTGCTGCACAAAGGTTAAAAGTGCGCTAAAATGACAGAAAATCGTAGTCTGAAGTTTTTCTAGTTTGGAGGATCGTTATGAACAGAGTTTCATTGTTATTAAAAATGCTCTTGGTTGGTCTGCTTGTTTTTGTCGCGGCGGGCTGCTCGGTGACTACCCGCGAAGTCGGATCGGATGAGCAGGTTATTTACGATGAGGGTTATCACTTCTCAGATAAAAAGGCAATTGTCGACAACATGGTGACATCCCTGTTGACCAAATATCCTTTAGTGCGCGCAACGGACCGTCCGGTGCTGATTGTCTATGGGATTGCCAATCGAACCAGTGAACATATCAGCACCAGTGCGATGACCGATGACATGCGTCAGGCGTTGCTCAGCTCTGGTCGAGTGCGTTTTATCAATAAGATTCAACGCGACAACATCCAAAAGGAATCCAGTTATCAGTATGGCGGCAACGTTGCTGCTGAAACCCGCATCCAACGAGCCCGTCAGGTTGGTGCTCAATATATGTTGACCGGAACGTTGCGTTCTATCGAGAAAAAGCAACCGCGACAGTTCCGGCTGAAAAAGAAAACCTTGATGTACTACAGTTTGAATATGGAGCTGACAGATATTGAGACCGGATTGATCGAATGGGCCGATAGTGCCGAAGTGATTCGTGAGGCATCCAAGCCGTTTATCGGTTGGTAAGCCATTCGGTATTGCACTGATGATATCTTTCTTTCAAGCCGGGTTCGGAGGTATTTTCCGACCCGGCTACCGTTGGTTGCTTTTGTTGCTGCTCCTCCTTCTCTTGAATGGTTGTGTCGGCAAGCTGAATCGAGCCAGTCGTTACTATTATTCTGGTCAACCTCAACAGGCTTTGGATCTGCTTGATAAAGGCGAGAGTGCGGGGAACCGGAACCAGCTTCTGTTTCTATTTGAACGTGGAGTGGTGTTACATCAGCTGGGGGAATACCGCCAGAGCATCTCTCAACTCCTTAAAGCGGCGCAGCTGATTGACCAGTTTGAGATTGTCAGTCTCAGCGAACAGGCCGGTTCACTGGTCACCAATGAATGGCTGACCCGGTACAAGGGAGAGTCTAGCGAACGGCTATGGGTGCACAGCTATTTGATGATGAATTACCTGCTGCTGGGTGAGTATGATGATGCTCTGGTTGAAGCAAAACAGGCATTAACGCGGCTGCAAGATCATCCAGAGCTGCAAGCCGATTATTTTACCCGATCTCTGATTGCCCTTTGTTTTGCGAATCTTGCTGAGGATAACGATGCTTATCTGGTTTACCGGCAGCTGGCAGATGATTTGCCGAGCCCAGCTCCGGTCGCTGCAGATATTGTCAGATACGCCAAGCGATTGGGAATGGTTGATGAAGTAGAAAAATATCAACCTTATATTCCTCAGAATCTGCCTCAAGGCGAAGCCGAGCTGGTGTTGTTCGTCGCCAATGGGCGAATCCCTCTGAAGCGGCCAGGCAACGTCGTTTTGCCGCCATCAATCCGGTTTGCCTTCCCTTACTACCCGGCAACAAAGATCTCCCCGCCAAGGATCGATATTCGCCCAGTTAACTGGCGGTATTTGCCACCGCTGTCAACGGATTTGGGAGTTGTCGCTCGCAAAGCACTGGATGCTCGTAAAGCTCGTATCATCGCCAAAGAGAGCCTTCGGGTTGCAGCTAAGGAAGCTATTGCTCAGTCGGTTGGCAATAAAAATGATGCTGCCGCTGAGGCTATTGTCCGCGTTGCCCTGTTTTTGTTGGAGGAACCCGATACCCGCTCCTGGCAAACCTTACCGGGACGCTTAACTCTGGTGCGGATTCCGTTGCCCGCTGGGCGGCATAAATTGCAGCTGGAGGTAGATTCGACTGCTTTAAACGGTCGACAAATCATTGACTTACCCGAGCTGTATCTGCGTCAAGGGCAACGGATATTTTATCCTTTGCGGCTATCAACGACTAATTAAATAAAAATTATTTCTTTAAAGAGCGCAAATTGTTTGCTATCCTAACACTGTTTGTGCGATGAACCTCAGTTTCGAAGGGTCTTTTTAGGTATCATTCATAGTTGAAGATTTCTACATTGTAAATGAAAAGAGGGCTTTACCTATGAAACATATTAGCTTGAAGAGACGCCTACTCTTCGGCTCCATCCTTATCTGTTTGTCAATTACACTCTGTATATCCGTCTATCAAATCAGTCGCTTGCAGCAGCGAGAGCATGAGCTGGTCGAGCAACAGATTGCCAGTTTTGAACACAGTGTTATGCCGAGCATTCGTGAAGCTCTTTGGAATTACAACGACTCAATGGTGAAGACGATTGCGACCAGTCAAGTGAGTCAGCTACTGACCTATATTGAGATTTGTGATTCTGACAAGTTGGATTGTGGTCGGGGAGGAATCCGGAAGAAGGAACCTTTTCAGGAGTATTTTCGGGTGGTTGAGTATCGCACCTCTTCTTTTGGCGAAGGGGTTAATGTCGGAACTGTTTATTTGCAATTAAACCATCAGCCTTTTGGACGTCTGTTTCAACAATATATCTTTAGTGAATTTCTAACGAATGGTCTCGGTGTGTTCGGGGTCGCCATCAGTATTTTTCTATTATTCCATTTAAAGGCAATCAGACGCGTTGTCAGTGTCGCCAACTACGCTCAGAATATTGATTTGACGGCGATGGAGAAAATCCAGCCCCTCACTTTTGATAAAAACAATGCATCGATGGATGAGGTCGATCGTCTTGTCACCTCGATCAATGGTCTCATCCAAAGGGTGAAAGACGAATTTACCTGCCGTAAAAAACTCGAACAGCAGCTCAACCAGGCGCAAAAGATGGAAGCTCTGGGGGCTCTGGCAGGGGGGATTGCTCACGATTTTAACAATATCCTGGCTGCAATGCTTGGTTACGTACAGCTTTGTTACAATGCCGAAGAAAAGGGATCGCAGACCCATAAGCGTCTGGAGCGGGTGATGGTTGCGGGTGAACGGGCTAAAGATCTTATTGCTCAAATTTTGATTTTTAGTCGTAAGGCTGAGACCTATACAAAAACACTTTGTCTTGCCGATATCGTCAACGAAGCCCTTGAGTTGGTTCAGGCGTCACTCCCCGATGGTGTGACTATCGAGACCCATTTGGATAGTGATCTCAGAATGGTTGGTGATAGCAGCCAAATTCATCAGGTCTTGTTGAATCTTGCGACCAACTCCGCTTATGAACTTGCTGAAACGGGTGGAAAGATCCAAATATCTCTGACCTCTTGCCAGTTACAATCACGTCAGGCTGAAATCTTGGGTCTGGATGCTGGGGGTTACCTGCGTCTGGTCTTTTGTGACGATGGTTCTGGTATTCCGGCTGAAATACAGGACCGGATTTTTGATCCGTTTTTCACCACCAAAGAAACCGGGAAGGGGACTGGAATGGGGTTAGCTGTTGTTCATGGGATTGTGCAGGCCCATGGTGGTAGAATTATCCTCTCTCCCGAGGTAGACAAAGGGAGCTGTTTCACCATCTACTTCCCGCAACAGATGGGAGTTCCAGAATCAGAAACTCCACACCGGGATGATTCCTCTGCTCTTCTCGGAGGAGACGAGCATATTTTATTGGTGGATGACGATGCCATTGTCCTTAAGATGGGGCAGGACATGTTGCAATCACTCGGTTACCAGGTCAGTGTTGCTAGCAGTGCCGTAGCTGCCTTGCAGTTATTACAAAAAACGGACAGGATTGATCTGGTGGTGACCGACCTGAATATGGCGGCGATGACTGGTGTTGAATTTGCAACCATATTAAAACAGGACAAGCCCGATATGCCGGTTATTCTTTATAGTGGCAACTTTGACTTGTTGGACGAATTGGCTCTGCAATCCGGGGTCATTGACAAGCTACTGCAAAAACCGTTTAAGATTGAAGATCTCTCTCTCTTTGTGCGTCAGGTTCTGGAGCCGTGTTAGCGGACAAATGATGAAAAAAATGACTTGCTTACTGATCCTTTTTGTCTTCTTCCCTGGTTGGGCTTTTGCTCAACCGTCGCTTTTGGTGATGGCTGAGGAACTCCCCCCTTTTAATTTTCGTGATAACGATCAAGTTGTCGGTCTTTCAACGGAGATTGTCAGACATATTCTTAAGCAATCGGGGGTTACTCTGAAGGAGGATATTCACATTTACCCATGGGCCAGAGCTTACCGTCGCGTTAAATCGATTCCCGGAACGGCCCTGTTCAGTATGGCAAGAACCGAGGCGCGGGAAGAACTGTTTCGTTGGGTCGGCCCACTGCATAATGTAACGATTGGGGTGGTTGCAAAAAAGAAAAACCATATAAGCGTCGATTCTGTCGATGATCTTGAAGGATACCGCATTGGTACCGTGCGTGATGGTGCCCCTGAACAATTATTAATCGGGAGAGGGGTCCCGCAGGAAGGCCTGGAAAGACTGACCGGTCCCGAACAGAATATTAAGAAACTGGAAGCCGGACGCATTGATGTGTTTGTCTTTAATGTACAGACAACCCACTATCTGATGCTCCAGTTGGGGATAAATCCTGATGATTATGAAACCGTTTTTGTGCTGAAATATGCTGAACTCTACCTTGCTTTACATAAAAATACGGATCGCAATCTGGTGCAGAGTCTACAAAATTGTCTGAATCAAATGAAGAGCCCCGGAGCTGATGGCTTGACCTTGTATGACCGGATTGTTGGAAAGTATCTATTCAGACTGGATAATTTTTAGGGCGATAGCGATGATTCGGGACGACTGTTTATTCTGTTTTTCATGGGGAAGGAAACGCCCCTCCCCCATGAAAAATATGTTGAGGTGAGTTTTCTATTGGCGGGTTAAAGAGCGGTATCTGATCCTGTGAGGCTGATCCGCTGCTTTACCGAGGCGACGTTTGCGATCTTCCTCATATTCCGAATAGTTCCCATTAAACCAAACGACCTGAGAATCTCCTTCGAAGGCGAGGATGTGGGTGGCAATTCGATCTAAAAACCAGCGGTCATGACTGATAACGACCGCACAACCTCCAAAGTTTTCCAACCCCTCTTCCAGGGCCCTTAAGGTGTTGACATCTAGATCATTAGTTGGCTCATCAAGGAGTAAAACATTGGCTTCTTCACGGAGCATTTTTGCCAGATGAACGCGATTGCGTTCACCGCCGGAGAGGACACTGATTTTTTTCTGTTGATCGGAACCAGAGAAGTTAAAACGGGCGACGTAAGCCCGGGAATTAACCGACTGTCCCCCAATCTGTAGCGTGTCTTGACCGCCAGTGATCTCTTCCCAGATGGATTTACTGGTATCCAAAGTCCGGGCCTGATCAACATATCCGAGCTGGACGGTCTCACCGACCTTGAATTCGCCGCTATCGGCCTTTTCCTGATCGGTGATCATGTTAAACAGGGTTGACTTCCCTGCACCGTTAGGGCCGATGACCCCGACAATTCCCCCTGCCGGAAGGTTGAAGCTGAGGTTGTCCATCAAGAGCCGCTCTCCAAAACCCTTACTCACCCCTTTCGCCTCAACGACAATGTCACCGAGACGGGGACCTGGTGGGATGTAGAGCTCGAGAGTTTTCTCTTTTTCCAGTCCGGCGTTACCGAGGAGCTGTTCGTAGGATTTGATTCGGGCTTGAGCCTTTGCATGACGCCCTTTGGGGGACATCCGAATCCACTCAAGCTCGTGTTGTAAGGTCTGCTGCCGTTTGCTCTCTGCCTTCTCTTCTTTACGTAGTCGTTCCTGTTTTTGCTCCAACCAGCTTGAGTAGTTCCCCTTCCACGGGATCCCCTGACCACGGTCCAGTTCGAGAATCCAGCCAGCAACGTTGTCGAGGAAGTAGCGGTCATGGGTGACGGCAATGACTGTCCCCGGATAACGTTGCAGATGTTGTTCCAACCAAGCGACGGTTTCAGCATCCAGATGGTTGGTTGGCTCATCTAACAACAGGATGTCAGGTTTTTGCAGTAATAAACGACACAGAGCCACTCTCCGTTTTTCTCCACCAGAGAGGGTCGCGATTAAGGTTTCCGGCGGCGGGCAGCGGAGTGCTTCTTCCGCAAGCTCCAGGCGGGAATCAAGTTCCCAGGCATCGGCAGCGTCCAGTTTGTCCTGAACCTCCGCCTGGCGTGCAAGGAGCTTGTCCATATCGCAGTCAGGGTCAGCAAAGGCGTTGTTGATCTCTTCAAATTCAGCGAGCAGGTCAACCACTTCCTGCACCCCTTCTTTGACGGTTTCGCGGACAGTTTTTTCACCATTCAGTTGTGGTTCCTGTTCCAGGTAACCGACGCTGTAGCCTTCGGACAACACCGCTTCACCGTTGAATTCTTTGTCAACACCCGCCATGATTCGCAGCAATGTCGACTTTCCTGAGCCATTTAAGCCGAGGACGCCGATTTTCGCCCCATAAAAATAAGAGAGAGAAATGTCTTTGATGATAGGTTGTTTGTTGTAACTTTTACTGACCCGCATCATTGAATAGATAATTTTTTTTGTATCTTCACTCATAATTATTCCTTTTGATTTTTATCCGCATCTATCTCTGCCGAGATTCCATCATTGATATCTTCCATGGGAGTTGCGACTGTATAACACTCGTTTACGACGATGTATAGTTGCTGGGGGCGTTTTTTTTATCAAGCTCACTGAGAACCTGGAGAAAGCTATACGTCAATTGCGGGTGAAGTTTGGTCCCGGCAAGATCGAGCATGATGGAGATAATTTGCTCTATCTCCATCGAATCATCATAGGCACGGTGGGTCCTCATGGCATCATAAGTATCTGAAATTGCGGTCATGTGGGAGCATATATGTTGCGTCCATGGCACTTTTGTTTTTGGGTAGCCGCTATTGTCATAACGCATGTGATGTTCAAAGGCAGTCACGACAGCTAAGCGCGGAACCCCTGGAGTGTTCAGCAGGTACTCAGCACCAAGGCGGGGATGTTGCTCCATGATCTGCCACTCTTCGGCAGTAAGTTTCCCTGTTTTGCTGAGAATATCCGGGGGGATGAACATTTTTCCGACATCATGCAACATGGCCGCGATGCCGATATCGTTCAGAAGCTGCCCTTCAATTCCAAGAACTTTTGCTTGCGCCAGATTAAGCATGCAAATATTCGTTGAGTGGGTATAGGTGTATTCATCCATAGATCGAAGCGGTGCAATGGCCATAAAAGCGTCGCTCTGGCTGTTGAAAGCATGGACAAAACCATTGACGATTTCGTTGATGCCTGCCATTTCTAACTTTTTTTTGCTCCGCACCGTTTGATAGAGATCCATAAAGCGGTCGGCTTCATAGCCTGAAATCTCCTCGAATTGAATTTCGGGACTTTGATTTAAGCGATTATCTTTATAACGAATTTCAACTTGACCAAAATGAATATTCTCACTGCCTTTGATGTCGATCTGCTTCTCTGGAGCTTTACTGAGGATATTGATGAGGTTGAGTAACTCTTCTGCATAGACGCCAGACTCTATCTGCACATAACTTATTCCATTTCTGGATAGCGACTCAAGTAGGCGGTCAATGGCCAGATTTCTGCTGACCGGTTTGTTAGCAAAAATCAGCAGCCCATCAATGACTTTTAAAGTAATATCATTGTGGATATTGAAGAGTTGTTGTAATTCATTTAAAGCCTGTTTATTTAATCTTAAAACTTGGCGGTGCTCGGGATGATAGAGGGCGACATTGGCAGCGGCGGTTGTTAATAGTCTGATCAGCTTTTGCAGGTGATCTTCTTGAGGACTGATCATCTTTAACTCCTTGTCAGTTCCTGCCGTTTTTCCAGCGCTTGTCCGGCAAGGTGTTTATGTTTTCCAGAGACGAGTTCTTGCAGGAGCTTCTCAGCCGAACTCCCGGGAAATAACGCCAGATTTTCGAAGATTTCGCGATGCAGCTGTTTTATCCGCCGCGATGGCAGCAGGCTTTGCTTACGCAATACCCGTCTGAAGACTGGTATGCTCTCTCTGTTGCCGATCCGGGTCAAGGTCTGAATGGTCTGTTTTCTTAATTCGAGATCGTTCTCATTTTCTGGCGTGCCTGCCAGATTTTTATGCAGGATCGATAAGACCGTAGGGTCCCGACTCAGATCAGCGATAAGCACAGCCGAAGCGCGAGCTTCAAACTCTTCACTTTGTAATTCTTGCAACAATTGACGATTGGCGGTTGCCGGATTACAGGAAAAAAGGATGCGTATCACCTCAACCCGTACTTTGGGGTGCGGGTGATCAATCAGCTGATGGATGGCTTTGATGTGCTGTGGGTCAAGGTTCTCGCCTAAAATCATGAGCAGGTTGCGCACCAGATACCAGCGGTCATCTTTGAGGAAGCGGACAATAACTTTTTGTGCGTCCCCACCGATGTCTGCCAGGATTTTCATCCATGTCTGCCGCTCAGACCAATTTGGAGCCAACCCTAGATACTCAATAACCAGCTCGGTGTAGGGCTCACCGACCGCGACAATATAGTCAGCAATTTGTTGCTGTTTCTCTTCTCCCCAAAGGTCCATACCATCGAGAACTTCAGCCATGAATGTTGATTGCACATGGTGTGATAAGACCATTTCATTAAAAATACTGGCAGAAGAGTTCCCGCTGTAGAGATACTTTGACCAGTGATTGTGGATTTCTTGCAGCAGTTTAAAGTTCCCCGTGTCAAGAAAGTAGCGGGACAAATCAAGGAGATTTTGCTGTATCGCTATTTCTTGTTCCGCATCTAATTGTTGCTGCAACACCTCAAAGATGATAGCGGCGCAATTTATTTCAATAGACTGGGTTTCAATCTGGTCTTTCAGTTTCTGTTTTTCATCTTCTGGGATCGTCCCAATAACATTGTCCCCGAGGATATTGTACAGCGCGGCCTGATAGCTGTCAGGCATGTATAGGTCTTGCCTCTCTTCAGTAAACAAGACATCGAGGCGGGCGCGCACCATGTCTTCAGAAGGGGGAGCCGGTTTGGTTTTGATGGTGTGGTGAAAGTCTTGCTGTGGCGATGTTGCCAAGGTGTTAATCAGGCCAAATAGTCGGGAAGAGAGGTTCAGATCCTGACGATTTTTCCCGGCAATGGTATTTTGCAATAAATGTGCAGGAATTTTTTTTAGCAGCCCAGACGCAGCGTTATGATCGCGATCCAGAGCTGGGAGTGCACTGCTGAGAAAGAGCTGTTGTGCTTCAGGAGTTAATTGCTCAAGCAGAGAGATCAGATTCGCGTCATTTTTGCTCTGTGCTGAGGAGTCTTGCTGCTGGTGCAGACTGTTTTCGACGAATAAATTGATCGAGTGGGATGACTGCTCACGTTCGAGCTCAGTTCCGGTGAGCCTCTGGTTGAAAATGTCTGCGACAGTGTCGATGTCGGCCGCGCTCCCGAAATCGAGAATGCCATTGTGTAGCCCAAGAATAAAATTTTCCCAGAGCTGTCCCCCCACTTCGGGGTGTTTTTCGCTATTGTTCTGATTTGTCTGGAAAGCATCATAGTTGATCGGGACCACCGAAATGTGCTCGATCAGTTGTTGTTCCAGAAGTCGATCAAAGCCCCCGAACGATTCTATAGTTTTGCGATCAGAGCGAATTAACTGGTTGAAACGGATCAGTTCCTGCGGTTTTAAACCGAGCTTGAAGCTGATTGAAGCAATCCCCATTGCAGAGAAGAACCGGGCAAATTGTTGATTGCTGACATTCTCTTTATCCAGCCAGTCTTGTTCAAAATAAAGGGCGTCGGGAGAAATTCCCAGAGTGATGATAGCATTCGTTTGAAACAGTTCATTGAGGATATTCAGGGTGCTTTCGCAGCTTGCAACAATCTGCGGGTGTTCTGGCGGATAAAGTGACAATTTCTGACGGGAAATATTGAGTTCATGCAGAAATACCGACAGGAGTGGTTTGTCATCGTTTTCTGTTGCTTGATGAGTCGGTTGTTTGGTCACTGCTTCCTCGCGTTAAGATTGGTGAAACCAATATCGACTGAGTATAGCAGGGTTTAAAAAAAATATGGAGGGGGGGCGAAGAGAAGATGGTTGTCGCTCATAAGTTGCATTTGTCTGCTTATGGTGATAAATTCCGCCTCGTGAAAATTAATAATAAACCAGCGGATATCTGCGTATGAGTTCCAGCAAGCATTTTGATGTTGCTGATGTGGCTCTGGCCGCCCAATTGTTCGGTCAGCAGAATAAGCATCTAAAAATAATTGAGAAAAAACTGGGCATTCGCCTCGGTAGCCAGGGAACGGTGATCCATCTTTCCGGCGATCCCGCTCAGATTCGTGTTGGCTTTCGCCTCCTTGAGGAGCTGTGCCTCCTGATTCATAAGGGGCTGCCGCTCTATCCCAGTGATATTGATTATGCCATCAGGATTCTTTCTTCCGATTCGACTACATCTCTGCAAGATATTTTTTGTGATACGGTCTTTGTCTCGGCTCGGAACAAATATATCTCTCCCAAGAGTCTGGCACAAAAAAGCTATATCGATAATATCCGCTCAAACCATGTCGTTTTCGGGGTCGGTCCTGCAGGAACGGGGAAGACTTATCTGGCGATGGCGATGGGGGTCGCAGCTTTAATGCGCAAAGAGGTGAGCCGGATCATGCTGGTCCGTCCAGCCGTTGAAGCAGGCGAAAAACTGGGTTTCCTCCCCGGAGACCTGGCTGAAAAGGTCAATCCATACCTCCGTCCCCTTTATGATGCTCTCTACGATATGCTTGAACTTGAGAAGGTGCAAAACCTGCTTGATACCGGGGTTGTCGAGGTTGCGCCATTGGCTTTTATGCGTGGACGGACCCTTAATGATGCTTTTGTGATTTTGGATGAAGCGCAAAACACGACAGCTGAGCAGATGAAGATGTTTCTGACCCGTCTTGGTTTCGGCAGCCAGGCCGTTATTACTGGGGATGTGACCCAGATTGACCTGCCACACGATAAACAATCGGGTTTGCTGCATGCCATAGCCGTCTTGAGCAGTGTCTCTGGTATTGCCTTTACTCACTTCAGTGATGTGGATGTCGTTCGTCATCCTATTGTTCAAGCTATTGTCAGAGCGTATCAGCAAGCTGATCGGAAGTAATTAACCATCAGAATGACCAGGGGTACTGGTTCTGATGCTATCGAGGGTGTATGACTAAGGAAGAAAAAGATAAGTCACTGCATAACCGGACCTCTATCTTAACCAGCGGTGTTCAGGGTTTACGTAACCGGCAGCAGCCTCGATTGGGGGGATGGTTGCTGTTATTTGTTGCCACTTTGATCACCTTCATCATTATCCCCAAAGGGGGATTGATTCCCGACCATTACGCTCCGGGAGATATCGCAACGCGGAATATCAAATCTCCTCGTGATCTGCTGGTGGAAGACATTCACTTGACTCAAGCAAAACGGGATGAAGCTGAAAAAAAGGCCCCCCTTGTTTATAGTTTGGATAGTACTGCCGGAGACCAGGCTGTTGCCAGAATTCGCCAAGGGCTCAATTTGTTGTTCCAACTACAAGAGGATGTTGAAACTTTAAAATCAGAGGAGTTTCAACTACAGCTCGAGTCGAATTTTGGCGTGCCGCTGGACGGTGATGAAATTCTTCCCCTCTTTAATCTGGCTCTCAATCATAATATTGCCACTTTAACCGGGGATTTATTAACCCCCATCCTGCAGCGACCTATCGTCGCTAATTTTCAGGCATTTGCAGGGGATAAGGCGCGAGGCATTCTGGTTGTTAAGACCGATGGGGGCACTGATGTCGACCCCCGTATTTTGGACCAAGTCCTCGGTTTAAATGAGGCGCTGCTGCAGGTCAAAAATGACTTGGGGCTGATTCCCGGGATAACAGCGCTACAACAAGAGACGTTATTAAAGCTGGTACAGCAACAATTACGACCAAGTTTGGTGTTTGATCAGGTTAAGACCAAGCAAGGGCAGGTGTTGGCTCGTGAGCAGATTGCCCCGGTTTTCTTTCAGGTAAAAAAAGGGGAGATGGTGGTCCGGGAAGGGGAGCGGATTACGGCTGACCAAATCCTCAAGTTGCAAGAGATCAGGCAATCTGGACGTGATAATCGCAGTTTGCAGATGGCTGCGGGGCTCCTGATTTGTTCGTTGCTCCTGATTTATGTTGGCTTCACTTTTGCCTATACGAATATCAGCAAATTCCGTCCTGATTCACGCGATCTCCTGTTTTTAGCGAGCGTGTTTCTGTTCCTGTTTATGATGATAAAAGTCTCTATTTTCGTCGCTGCAGGGATGGAGAATACCTTCTCCTATTTTGAATCCTCCGTCTATTTCTATGCCGTCCCCTTCGCCCTTGGGGCCATGCTGGTGAGGATTGTCCTCAATTCAGAAACGGCCTTTCTGTTTGCGGTTTGTAGCGCAATGCTGGTAGGGGTTTTATTTGGCAACAGCCTGCTCATGGCCCTCTATGTCTTGGTCGGCAGTCTGATCGGTTCGCATGGTGTCCGGCATTGTCAGCAGCGGACGACTCTTTACCGGGCGGGGTTGTGGATCGGTTTAGGCAACATTGTGCTGCTTGTCGGCTTCCACTTCTTATCCGGTCGCGGCTTTGAGCTCTCGTTACTCTGGAAGCTCGGGTTCGGATTCTTTGGTGGGTTGGTGAATGCCGTTGTTGTGAATGGCACCGTCCCGTTAGTCGAATACTTCTTCAAATACACCACCGATATTAAATTGCTGGAATTGGCGAATATGAATGCGCCGATTCTGCGGCAATTGATGATTGAAGCTCCGGGAACCTACCACCACTCCATTCTGGTTGGAAACCTTGGTGAAGCGGCGGCTGAAGCAATTAACGCCAATCCACTGCTAACCCGTGTCTCTGCGTATTATCATGATATTGGCAAGATCAAAAAACCCCTCTATTTTATTGAAAATTCCGGAGGACAACGCAATAAACATGACAAGCTGGCGCCGTCTATGAGCGCGCTGATTTTGACTTCCCATGTCAAGGATGGCGTCGACCTGGCCAAGGAGCATAAGCTGGGGTCCGAGTTGATTGATATTATTCAGCAACATCATGGAACAACATTGATCAAGTTTTTCTATGACCGGGCGAAGAGCCAAGCTGATCCAGGAGTACAGCAGATTGACGAGCGTGACTACCGCTACCATGGGCCGAAGCCACAATCCCGTGAGGCGGCGCTGATTATGTTGGCTGATGCTGTCGAAGCGGCGAGCCGCACCCTGTCAGACCCCACTCCTGCAAGAATCCAGGGGATGGTGCAAAAGCTGATTAATAATATTTTTATTGATGGGCAATTAAACGAATGTGATCTGACCTTGAAGGACTTGAATCTCATCGCGAAGAGCTTTAACCGGATTCTGGCGGGGTCGTTTCACCAGCGTGTCGATTATCCCGAACCGGTCCATATTGTTCGAGAAGAGGGCGATGTGGAAGAAAAGTTACCAACAAAAGAAAAGGCGAAAATAAAAAGTGCGAATTCAGATAGAAAACAGTCAAAGACAACACAAGATCCTGAAGCGGCCACTCCGGAAGGTAGCTCAGAAGATCTTAAGCGTCTCGGGATATCCTGATGCAGAGCTCTCGATCCTGATTCTTGATAATGCTGGAATTCAGGAAATCAATCGCAAATATTTACAGCGAGATCGGCCGACAAATGTTATCTCTTTCGCTATGCAGGAAGGGGAGGATGTCGGGGTGTCTCCTTTGTTGCTTGGTGATGTCGTTATCTCCGCAGAGAGAGCGGCGACAGACGCCGCCGAAAGCAATATCCCCTTTGAACATGAACTCTGGTTTCTTCTGCTTCATGGTATCCTCCATTTGTTAGGTTACGACCATGAGCGTGGAACCGCTGCAGAGGCTGAGCGGATGGAAGCCCGAGAGGCGGAAATATTTGCCCTGTTGCAGCGAGAATTTTCTTTATAAAAGTTTAAACTTATCAATGAAAAGGAGAACAGGAAAGAAGTGGACACCGATCACGAACAGGAACCTGCTAGTTGGATAAAGCGCTTGGGACGCAGGTTGAGTAATCGTCCCCAGGCCAACAGCGAAGAAGAGTTGCAGGAGTTGATAGACGCTTCAGAGCAACAAGGGATTATTGATGAGGAAGAGGGGGATATGCTTCAGTCAATTCTGGAGCTGGATGAGACAATTCTTCGCGAAATCATGATTCCCCGAACAGATATGGTGTGTGCTGACGCTGAAGATCCTTTCAGCCATGTTCTTGACGTTATCCTCGACTCTGGTCATTCCCGTATCCCAATCTATAAAAACAATATCGACAATATTATTGGTCTGGTTTATGCCAAGGACCTGCTCCGTTTTTGGGGCCGCCCGATTAATGCGATCACTCTGGATGAGATCATGCGGCCCCCCTATTTGGTGCCAGAGTCAAAAAAGGTCAGTGTTTTACTGAAGGAATTTCAGAAGGCCTGTATTCATATCGCCATTGTCATTGATGAGTATGGAGGGACCTCAGGTCTGGTGACGATTGAGGATCTGATTGAAGAAATTGTCGGTGAGATTCAGGACGAATATGACCGTGAGGAAGAGTGGTTACAAGAACAGCCGGATGGCACTTTGCTGGTTGATGGCCGGTTAAGTATAGAAGAATTCGAAGAATACTTTGATGTTGAGGTCGCCCGTGAGAAATTTGACACGGTTGGCGGTTATGTGGTTGAGCAGCATGGCAGAGTTCCAGCTGTCGGGGAACGGATCAAGGTCGGTGATTTTGATATGCGGGTCGAGAAGGGCGATCAGCGAGCCGTTCGTCAACTTCAGGTTTTTCCGCTAGCTGTGGATAATTCCCCGCAGGATGATTAACAATGAATCTAGCAAGGCTTGATCGGACTTTATTTTTCGCCGCCACTTCGGGGGTCCTGTTGGCGGCAGCTTTTCCCCGACCCAACCTCTTCTGGCTGGCTTGGGTAGCATTGGTCCCTCTCTTGCTGGTGATGCGTCGTCGCCCTTTTGCCGCTGGATTTACGGCCGGAGGCGTTTTTTTTGCCATCGTCCTCTATTGGCTGAATTTTGTCATGATCACCTATGGCGGACTGTCATTTCCGTTTGCCGTTCTTGCCTATCTGTTTTTAGTCGTCTATCTCGCCAGTTATATCGGTTTGGCCACCTGGCTTTCCAGTCGTCTTGAGGTCACTTTTAAGCTTCCGTTTTTGTTGACCCTGCCATTTATCTGGGTGGCTCTGGAGTATTTGCGCGGAGTGATGTTCACCGGGTTTCCCTGGGCGCTTATTGGTTACTCACAGCAAGATTTTTCTTTGGCCATCCAGAGCTGTGATGTCACTGGTGTTTACGGCGTCAGCTTCATCCTGATCGTTGTGAATTGCGCCGTTGCCGGAATGATCGCCGCGCCTAAAAGCCGTTTAGCCTGGTTGGGGGCTGTTGTTGCTCTCGGTATTTCTATCAGTCACTTTGGTTATGGTTTCTGGAGGGAGTCACAACCCCTTGATGAGCAAACTGATCATTTACGTGTATCCCTGATCCAGGGGAACATTGACCAGATGCAGAAATGGGATCCCGAGTATCGTCAGACCAGCATTGACATCTATCATGATCTGTCATTGCTGGCGCTGGAAAATCGTCCGGAGCTGGTGATCTGGCCAGAGGCTGCGACTCCATTTTATCTGCAAGATCGGTCGCAGTTTGCGACCCAGGTCAGAAAATTGCCCCCAAAGCTCAATGCGTTTTTGCTTGTTGGCAGCCCTGCTTATGAGCAACTGGCTGCCGATAACTATCGATATTTTAATAGTGCTTATCTTTTTTCCCCCTCAGGACTGGAGATGGGGCGTTCAGATAAACGACATCTGGTTCCGTTTGGCGAATATGTCCCTTTGGGGGATTTGCTTGGATTTGTTGACAAATTAGTTGTCGGGGTGGGGGATTTTTCATCGGGACAGGTTAGATCCTTGCCGCTTGATGGTCATGCCCTTGGTGTTTTAATTTGCTATGAAGCGATTTTTCCGCAGTTGGCACGCGATTATATTCGCAACGGGAGTGACTTGTTGGTGAATTTAACCAATGACGCTTGGTTTGGCCGCACTTCCGCCCCTTACCAATTGCTGGCGATGACCAGATTTCGAGCGATAGAAAATCGTGTTTGGATTGCTAGGGCTGCAAATACCGGGGTCTCAGCGTTGATCGCCCCCTCAGGGAATGTGGTCATATCTGGGCCTATCTTTGAAGCCTTGGAATTGACTGGTTCGGTTGGTTTGGGAGCTGGAGAAACATTTTATACGCGCTTTGGCGATTTATTTGCTTATATCTGCATCGGTATCAGCGCTGTTTTTCTGTTTGCATTGTTGTTGGCAAAAAAATGGCAGAAGTTTCCCCTTGTTTGTCGTGAAAGGTCTTTATTGTGAAAGCTACAGCAATTATCCCTGCCCGTTATGGTTCCAGCCGATTTCCTGGTAAACCCCTGGCATTAATCAATGGCTTGCCGATGATTCAACATGTTTGCCAGCGAGTCTCTCAGGCGGAGATGGTCGATCAGGTGATTGTCGCAACGGATGATGACCGGATTGTTGCTGCTGTTGAGAGTTTTGGCGTCCAGGTGATGTTGACGCGTGCTGATCATCCCACGGGGACGGATCGTTTAGCTGAGGTCGCTTTAAAGATTGATGCCGAGTTAATTGTCAATGTTCAGGGAGATGAACCGCTTATCAATCCAAAGATGGTTGACCAAGCGATCGCTCCGCTGTTAAAAGATACGCGGATTCAAATGGGGACGCTTGCTGCTAAGATCGATCAAATTGAGGATTTTTATAGCCCCAATGTCGTCAAGGTTGTTAAGGACTTGAATGGACTGGCCTTATACTTTTCGCGTGCGCCGATCCCTTGGCCACGTGATTTGAGCTCTGAGCAACTTGCTGCCGCTTTGCCGCAGCTCGGTTTGCTGCGCCATATCGGCTTGTATGTGTATCGTCGGGAGCTGTTGCTGGATTATCCTTCCTGGCCCAAAACTCCACTGGAGAGCCTTGAAAATCTGGAACAATTACGTGCTCTGGAGCGGGGAGTTCGATTACATGTGGCAGAGACTGAATTCAATTGTCATGGGGTCGATACGCCCGCAGATCTCGAACGTGTTGCCACTCTTATGTCGATAGAATAAACGGTTAAAGCAGAATCTTCTTCTCCATTGTAAATATGGATGGTTTTTTGCATGATCAGGGTTTCTTTCGCCTCTGTTTCTGTGTAGAATCATCCTTTTGGCAGTGGAGATTGGTGCTTACTCTGGTGGCTGTGTAGCCATCTATTTATGAAGGACGGAAAAAGTAAATGAAGACAAAGTTTCTCTTTGTGACTGGTGGGGTTGTTTCTTCTCTTGGTAAGGGGTTGTCAGCCGCTTCGATTGGGGCTCTGATGGAGGCTCGGGGACTGAAAGTTTCGATGCAGAAGATGGATCCCTATATCAATGTTGACCCTGGAACCATGAGTCCTTTCCAGCATGGGGAGGTTTTTGTTACGGATGATGGGGCTGAAACCGATCTGGACCTCGGTCATTATGAGCGCTTTACTTCGGCGACGTTATCACGGGGGTCAAATTTTACCACCGGTCAAGTCTATGATTCTGTTATCCGTCAGGAGCGTCGTGGTGACTACCTTGGTGGGACTGTGCAGGTTATTCCTCACATCACCAATGAAATTAAAAAGAAGATTCTTAATAACGCCAATGGTGTCGATATCGCGATCGTCGAAGTTGGTGGCACTGTCGGGGATATTGAATCCCTCCCTTTTCTCGAAGCTATCCGTCAATTTCGAGCTGATCGCGGTCGTGAGAATGTTCTTTATATTCACCTCACTCTGGTCCCTTATATTGCGACTGCCGGAGAATTGAAAACCAAACCAACGCAGCACAGTGTCAAAGACCTGCGTGAGATTGGTATTCAGCCGGACATTC
The DNA here is from genome assembly GCF_900107645.1 of Desulfuromusa kysingii. GTDB lineage: Bacteria > Desulfobacterota > Desulfuromonadia > Desulfuromonadales > Geopsychrobacteraceae > Desulfuromusa > Desulfuromusa kysingii. The sequence goes on along the minus strand of NZ_FNQN01000004.1, from coordinate 147,874 downwards.
TCTTATGTCGCTGTGATCGTGAAATTCCCCGAGATATGAAGGAAAAGATCGCTCTGTTTTGTAACGTTCCTGAAGATGCCGTTATCACTGCTCGTGATGTTGCAACGATCTATGAGCTACCCTCTGCCTTTTATGCTCAAGGTTTGGATGAACGGATTGTTGATTATTTGAATATCTGGACCAAAGCTCCTGACCTGTCAGGTTGGGAGCGGATCATTGAACGGATTAAGCATCCAGCAAGTGAAACAACCATTGCCATTGTTGGTAAATATGTGGGCTTGACTGAAAGTTACAAGTCTTTGTCGGAAGCTCTGACGCACGGCGGTATTGCCAATGATTGTCGCGTTAATCTGAAATATGTTGATTCTGAAGCTTTGGAGCGCCACGGCATTCAGAATTCATTTGATGACGTCGATGGTATTCTCGTCCCCGGTGGTTTTGGTGAGAGGGGGAGTGAAGGGAAGATCTCCGCTATACAGTATGCGCGGGAGAATAAGGTCCCATTTTTTGGCATTTGTCTGGGATTGCAAATGGCTGCTGTTGAGTTTGCCCGTCACGTTTGCAAAATAAAAGACGCCCACTCTTCTGAGTTTCACGAAGAAGCTGAAAATCTGGTTATCCATATTATGGAAGGGCAGAAAAAGATCAAAGGCAAAGGAGGCACCATGCGTTTGGGCGCTTATCCTTGCGATTTAGAAGAGGGAACCCTGGCGCGGAGGATTTACGGCAAGGATCATCTTCTGGAACGGCATCGGCATCGGTTTGAATTTAACAATGCTTATATTGAAAAGTTGAAAGTTGGAGGGATGATTTTTTCCGGGCTCAATCCTGAATTGAACCTGGTTGAAATTGCTGAGCTGTCCGATCACCCTTGGTTTCTTGGCTGTCAATTTCACCCTGAATTTAAGTCTCGGCCGATGGAGCCACATCCGCTGTTTGAATCTTTCGTTGGCGCTTGCTTAAAGCAGAATCAGGAGGATTAAATGCAACAAGTCAATGTCGGTCCGGTCTCTTTTGGTGGCTCTAAACAGCTCGTCTTGATCGCCGGGCCTTGTGCCATTGAAGATGAAGCTCTTACTTTGCGCATCGCGGAAGGGCTGAAAGAGATCACCACCTCCCTCGGGTGTGAGTTGATTTTTAAAGCCTCCTATGACAAAGCTAACCGCACCTCGGTTACCTCTTTTCGCGGTCTCGGGGTCGATCGGGGCCTGCGCGTTCTGGAACGAGTCAGCAACGAGTTCGAATTGCCTATTATCTCTGATGTTCATGATGTCAGTCAGATGGATGCCGCTGCTGCTGTCCTTGATGTCCTTCAGATTCCTGCTTTTTTGAGTCGTCAGACTGACCTGTTAGTTGCCGCTGGACAGACAGGAAAGCCGATCAATTTGAAAAAAGGGCAATTTTTGGCTCCATGGGATATTCAACATGGTGTCAGTAAAATAGCCTCTACCGGGAATGAAAACATTTTGTTGACTGAGCGTGGTGTTTCCTTTGGTTACAATAACCTTGTGGTTGATATGCGTTCGTTGGTGATTATGCGTGAGATGGGTTATCCCGTTGTTTTTGATGCGACCCATTCAGTGCAATTGCCAGGTGGCGCAGGCGGTTCTTCCTCAGGGCAACGTCAGTATGTCGGTGCTTTGTCCCGTGCGGCAGCAGCAACAGGGATTGATGGTCTCTTCTGGGAAGTACATGAAGACCCTGACCATGCTCTGTGCGACGGTGCCAATTCATTACCGTTGAAGCAGGTCAAGGCCTTACTCCAGCAAATTTTGGAATTTGATGCCGCCTTTAAACAAGGTGGGCAGGGAGATATTTCTGATGATTGAAACTGCAAAGCAAGTACTGCGGATCGAGGCCGATGCTGTGTTGGCACTGCAATCGCGGATCGATGATACGTTCTCAAAGGCGGTTAAGATGGTTCTGGCCTGCCAGGGGAAAGTTGTTGTCACTGGGATGGGGAAATCTGGATTGATTTGTCAGAAGATAGCTGCAACCATGGCCTCTACTGGGACGCCGACATTCTTTCTCCATCCGGCTGAAGGAATCCATGGCGACCTGGGGATGTTGTCAAAGGGGGACGTTGTGATCGCAGTTTCCTACTCAGGTGAAACCGAAGAGGTGTGTCGCATCCTGCCGGTCATCAAGCGAATGGGGCTACCTTTGATTGCCATGTCTGGAAATCCACAGAGTACTTTAGGGATTGCCGGAGATACCCATCTTGATGTCAGCGTGGCTGAAGAGGCATGTCCTCTCGGTTTGGCACCAACTGCCAGCACGACAGCAACTCTGGCTATGGGCGATGCTCTGGCAGTTGCTTTGTTAAATGAGCGAGGATTCAAGGCTGAAGATTTTGCCCTTTTCCACCCCGGTGGAGCTCTCGGTAAAAAGCTGCTTTTACGGGTTGAAGACCTGATGCACGTGGGTGATGAAATTCCGCTGGTTTCGCCTGATACTCTATTACGTGAAGCCTTATTTGAGATAACCAGTAAGAAGTTGGGTGTCACTGGTGTTGTCGACGCTGAAGGCGCCTTGACCGGTGTGTTTACCGATGGCGATTTGCGGCGGATTATGGAATTGGGTTTGGAAGGTTTACAACGGCCGATCCATCAGGTGATGTCAACCAAGCCAAAACGGATTTTACGCCGGAATCTCGCAGCAAAAGCGTTGCAAATCATGGAATCACATTCAATCACTTCGCTATTTGTTTTCGCTGATGATGAAAGTAAAAAACCGATTGGTATTGTCCATCTCCACGATTTGCTCAAGTCCGGTGTTGTGTGATGCGGAAACAATTAGCTAAAATTAAGCTGTTGCTCCTTGATGTTGATGGCGTTTTGACTGATGGCCGGATTATTTACGACAATTCTGGTAATGAGTTAAAAGCCTTTGATGTTAAAGATGGGCACGGACTGAAAATGCTCCAACGTGCCGGTATCAAGATTGGCATTATCACCGGACGTTCATCTGTTGTTGTTGCCCTGCGTGCCGAAGAATTGGGGATTAAAATCCTTTATCAGGGGGCTTTACAAAAGCTGGATCCTTATCAGGAGATCCTCTCGCTCCTCGATTTGAGCGATGATCAGGTCGCTTACATCGGTGACGATATTGTTGATCTTCCGATTTTATGTCGTGTTGGATTTAGTGCCACTGTCGCTGATGCTGTCCCTGACGTGGTCCCTTTTGTTGATTATGTGGCTACGCGGGCTGGCGGTCGTGGGGCGGTCAGAGAGGTTTGTGATCTGTTGTTGCAAGCATCAGGCAAGTGGGATGGACTGACAGAACGTTATTTTCCTCAGAATCAGTAGAGAACGGGTGTTTAATTTGCGTCGCTTACTGGCTCTAATAATCATGGTTTCCGTGATTGCGCTAACAGCAGTTATCTACCGACATTTGCAGCAACAAAGTCCAAGAGAAATTCTCGAGATGCTGCCAGATGATATTGATTTGGCCTTAGAAGATCTTCATTATACGCAGAATGAAGAGGGACACCGGCGTTGGACTTTAGATGCCAACAAGGCAGAGTATCAGCGTGGGAATAGCTTGGCAAAGTTGGATGCAGTTAAGTTATGGTTTTACAGTACAGAAGAGAGTGGTGATATCAGCCTGCGGGCTGATCAAGGACAATTAGCTCAAGATACAGGGCAGGTCGATGTTTGGGGCAATGTCATTTTAGAGACCACACGAGGGGAACAACTGTTTACCGAGCGGTTGCATTATGATGATCAGGCGCGCCAGTTAAGTACTGAGGAACCCATCAGGTTTGTTTCGCCGCAAATGGAATTAAAAGGTGTAGGATTGCAGGTCGACATTGGTCTCAGCCGGATGTTGGTCAAGGATAACGTTTGGATGAAGCTGTACCCCGTTAACAGTGAGAAGAAATAAATGATGTTCAGGTGGCTATTACTGACTTTGCTTACGATTGCCCTATGTGATATTCCTCTGACTTTTGCTGTTGAGGCTGGTTCCGAGATTGACCGGAGTCAACCCATCGTTATCACGTCTCGACAACTGGAAGTGCTGCAGCAGCAACGGCAGTCTATTTTTACCGGTGAAGTTGTTGCCAAGCAGGGGGAGATGACCCTTTATGCCGAAAAACTCATCGTTGTTTTTCAGCAGGATCAGGATCAGGTCGAACGGTTGGACGCCATCGGTGGCGTGCGCGTTCTCCAACTTGATCGGGTTGCAACCGCAGAGAAGGCCACTTTCCATCAGATGGAAGAGACGTTGGTGCTGGTTGGTGATGCCGAGGTGACTCAAGGGAACAATAAGGTTGCAGGCGATGAGATTACGGTCTATTTAAAAGATAACCGCACGGTGATTAAAAGCTTAGAGAAAAGCCGGGTTAAGGCGACCATTATTCCCGAAAAGGGGCAGGAATAATAGTGAGTAGAATCCTTAAAGCCACTCAGTTGCATAAATCCTATGCTGGTCGTGAGGTTGTTTCCGGTGTCAGTCTGGAAGTTCATTCCGGCCAGGTGATTGGACTCTTGGGGCCCAATGGTGCTGGTAAGACAACCAGTTTTTATATGGTTGTTGGCTTGGCCAAGCCGGATTCAGGTGCTGTTTTCCTCGATGAGCAGGAAATTACCAATCTGCCCATGTATCAGCGAGCGCGTTCCGGGATATCTTATTTGCCGCAAGAAGCATCGGTTTTCCGCAAACTGACGGTGGCAGAAAATCTTCTAGCGATTATTGAAACGCTGAAACTGACTCGTGGTGAACAACAACAGCGGTTGGAAGAATTACTTGATGATTTGAATATTTCCCACATTCGTGATTCAAAAGGGTATGCTCTGTCTGGTGGTGAGCGGCGCCGAGTCGAAATTGCCAGGTCGCTGGTTCTTGATCCCGCTTTTTTGCTTCTTGATGAACCTTTTGCGGGAATTGACCCGATCGCGGTTATCGATATTCAAAATATTATTTCTGATCTCAAAGAGCGGGGCATCGGTATTTTGATATCTGACCATAATGTCCGGGAAACACTTGGAGTTTGCGATCAGGCTTACATTTTAAATCAAGGCAAACTGCTTGAGTTCGGAACGCCGGAAGAGATTGCGGCAAGTCCAGTTGCAAAGGAAATATATCTGGGAGAAAAGTTTAGATTATAATAACATGGGACGGTGGGGATGGCCCTCACCCTGATTGATATTGAAACGACTTTGGTGAGGCTGACCTCATCGGTGGAATAATTAATTTATGGCTCTTGATCTTCGACTTCAGGTTAAACTCAGTCAACAGTTGGTGATGACTCCTCAGCTGCAACAAGCAATTAAGCTCTTGCAGTTGTCACGGATGGAATTGGTTGATGTTGTCACTGAGGAACTGGCTGAGAATCCATTACTTGAAGAGGGTGTCGAGGGCAAGGAAGAACATGAAGATGGGGGTTCCAACCGAGAGGGAGAAGAGGGTCCTCTTGCAGAATCTACTCCTGAGCAGGAAGTTAAGGCCGACTCCGAGGGGATGAACGATATTGATTGGCAGACCTATCTAGAAGGTTACAATCTGAATAGCAGTGATAGCCGCAACAGTTATGAAGATCATGAGGACCGCCCCTCTTTTGAGAGTTTGTTGACGCGACATAGCAGCCTTAATGACCATCTGATGTGGCAGCTGAATCTTTCATCCTTTCCAGAAGAAGAACGTTTAGCTGCCGCTGAAATTATCGGTAACCTGGATGATGTCGGCTATCTCCATGCAAGCCTTGAAGAGATGGCGGTTGCTTCCGGTCGTGAGGTGGAAATTTTTGAATCAGCTTGCAAACTGGTACAGCAATTTGATCCTGCAGGGGTCGCATGTCGCAATCTTCAGGAGTGCTTGTTGTTGCAACTTGAGCGGCTGGATTTGTCTGAATCTCTGGCTGCAACCATTTTGCGTGATTATATTGGAGAGTTGGAAGGACGTAAGTACTCAGTGATCGCCAAAGCGTTAAAAGTGTCTTTAGCCGATATTTTGAGTGCTGCCAAACTGATTTCCGGTTTAGATCCGCGTCCGGGTAGGGCTTATAATGAAGAGGATGTTCACTACATCTCTCCCGATATTTTTGTCCATAAGGTCGGCGATGAATATGTTGTAACGCAAAACGATGATGGCTTACCCAATTTACGGATTAATTCTTTTTATCGTAATGCGTTAACCGATTCAAAGGTCGTGGACAAGAAAGCCGGAGAGTATATTCAGGACAAGATGCGGAGTGCGCTCTGGTTGATAAAGAGTATTCATCAGCGCCAACGAACTATCTATAAAGTTACAAAAAGTATTGTTAAATTCCAAAGAGAATTTTTCGATCATGGGATTGAACATTTGAAACCTTTGGTGTTGCGCGATGTTGCTGATGATATTGAAATGCATGAATCAACCGTGAGTCGAGTGACAACCAACAAATATGTGCAAACCCCACAAGGGCTGTTTGAACTAAAATATTTTTTCAACAGTGGCATCAATACTGCCGATGGTGAATCCATTGCTTCAGAGAGCGTCAAAAGTCGCATTAAAGAGATTATTGCTGAAGAAAACCCCCAAAAGCCCTATTCTGATCAGAAAATCGTTCATCTTTTAGCAGAACAAGATATAAATATCGCTCGTCGTACTGTGACCAAATATCGGGAGATGCTCGGTTTAGGGTCGTCAACAGAGCGAAAAAGGCTGTTTTGATTTTTCCGTGAGATAGAGATGTTTCATGGATGAATTTGCGTTATAATCAGACTAAGCCAGATTTCATTCCGAAATCTGTAGAAGCAAGGAGGTTGCCTTATGCAAATTGCCGTTACCTTCCGTCACATGGAAAGCAGTGATGCTATTCGCAACTATGTGGAAGAAAAGCTTGATCGAGTTAAAAAGTACATTGAAGAACCTATTGATGCACAAGTGGTTCTGTCGGTGCAAAAAAAAATAAATCACCGCGCAGAGGTTACTATGGTCGCTAAAGGGCTGACCATGAAAAGCACTGAGAGCAGGGAAGATATGTATGCTGCTATCGATTTAATGGTTGATAAAATTGAGCGGCAGTTGAAGCGTTATAAAGACAAATTAAAGCGACATAAAGTTGATAGTGGCACTCAACGCCGACTTGAAAAAACGATATTTGCAGCAACCAGCGTTGATGAGGGAGATGGCAGTCCAGAAATTATCCGTAGTCATTCATTTTCTGTGAAGCCGATGTCGGTCGAAGAAGCGGTGATGCAGATGGATCTTCTGGATAAAGATTTTCTCGCTTTTACCGATGATAATTCTGAAGAGATGAATGTTGTTTATCGTCGTAAAGATGGAAACTATGGATTAATTGTTCCCCAGGGAAGTTAATCATTTGTGAACGGGCCTTTTCCGTAACAGGAGGGGGCCCGTAGTTTATTTGCTGTCCAAATAAGATTGTGATTATGAAAATATCAGAGATTCTTGACCCAAAGGCTATCGTCGCCGATCTGCAGGCTAAAGATAAACCCAATGCACTTCGTGAGCTGACGGACTCGTTGCTCTCTTGTGAACCTACCTTGAATCGTGATGACGTTATTGCTGTACTCGAAGAACGAGAGAGACTCGGTAGCACTGGCATTGGCGATGGTGTGGCTATTCCCCACGGCAAACTCGCTGGCATTCCTGAGCTGAAGTTAGTCTTTGGCCGTAGCCGTTCTGGGGTCGATTTTGATTCAATGGATGGTCAACCGGCTTATCTGTTCTTTTTGTTAATTGCACCTGAAGAATCGGTTGGCATTCATTTGAAGACTTTGGCTAGAATCTCCAAACTCTTGAAAGACGCTGCTGTTAGAAAAAAATTGCTAGAGGCTGCTGACCAAAAAGCGATTTATCAGGTTATTCTTGATGCCGAAGGATAAGACTGATTGCCTGACCTGATATCAATGCGATGGTGATCAGCCCATAATATTATGACAAAACTGACAATCCAGGAAATCCTTGATGAAAAAGAAGCAGGCCTTGACCTTGAGCTGTTGTCAGGGGCTGTTGGATTGTCGAAGACTGTCTCTGTTCCGCGAATTCAGAAACTTGGTCTTGCCCTCGCCGGGTATACCGATAGCTTGCATCCAGAACGGGTGCAGATCATTGGCTCAACTGAATTGAGTTTTCTGAAAATGATGCCGGAAGATAAAGCCATTGGAGTGTTGCGGAGCCTCTGCAGCAACAATCTTTCCTGCCTGATTGTCACTAAAAATCAACAAGTTCCAGACTACATTATTGAACTTTCAGAGGTGGGAGGGACTCCCCTCTTGCGGACTAAGCACCTCAGTTCAAACTTTATTGCGTTGCTGACCCGTTTTTTGGAAGAGAGGTTGCTACCGACTTCGACCTTGCATGGCGTGTTGGTGGATGTCCTTGGTCTTGGGGTTTTGTTACAGGGGAAAAGTGGTGTCGGTAAAAGTGAATGTGCGCTGGAGTTGATTTTACGCGGTTACCGTCTGGTCGCTGACGATATCATTAAGGTGCGGTTTAAACTCCCTGCCGTCGTTTTTGGCGAAGGAATGGATCTGCTCAATTATCATATGGAAATACGGGGCTTGGGGATTCTGAATATCAAGCATCTATTTGGTGTCGCGGCAATCAGGGAACGTAAAAAAATTGATCTGGTTATCGAATTGGTCAAATGGGAAGATGGGAAAGAATATGATCGACTCGGTGTCGATGAAAAGACTTTTAGTCTCCATGGGGTTGATCTCCCGTTTGCCCGCATACCTGTCGCACCAGGGCGGAATATCAGTACAATTGTTGAGGTGGCAGCAAGGAATCAACTCTTGAAAGAGATGGGCTATCATAGTGCGCGGGAGTTTCAGGAACTTTTAGAAAAACGGATGGCAGCAGCGGCGCATCTTCATTCTCATTCCATCATTGGGGAGGATCTTGAATGAGTCGGCGACTTCTGATCATCACCGGCCTGTCTGGCTCTGGGAAAAGTACCGCCGCTCATGTTTTTGAAGACCAGGGTTTTTTTGTCGTCGACAATTTGCCTTTGGTGATGCTCCCTGATTTTATGCACCGGGTTGGTGAGGGGCTGAACCCGAACGCAGATGTTGCCGTTGTTATTGATGTCCGGAATCGAGGCTTCCTGACCGATTACCAAGAGACCTTCAAGCAATTAACCCACAATGGATATAAACTGGATATCTTGTTTTTTGAAGCTGCAGATGAAGTCCTGCAGCGGCGTTATTCAGAGACCCGTCGTGCCCATCCACTGGCAGAGTCACAGACTGTTCAGAAGGGGATCGATAAAGAGCGGCAACAACTGCGGATGTTGCGGGATAGCGCAACCAAGGTGATCGACTCCAGTAGCTTGAATTCCCGGCAGCTACGCGATCTGATGCTGGCTTTTATCGGTGAAAAAAACACCTCTCATCTCATTGTCAACCTGGAGTCTTTTGGCTATCGTTACGGCCTTCCACCTGCAGCAGATCTGGTTTTTGATGTCCGTTTTTTACCTAACCCCCATTATATAGAAGAGTTAAGGCCACTTACGGGGTTGGATTCGCGGTTACGCCAATATGTTACGTCCCAACAGGCTTGCTGTGATTTTCGCCATTATCTCGACCCTTTGTTGGCTTTTTTACTGCCTCATTACCGAGATGAAGGGAAGAGTTATTTGACTATTGCCATTGGTTGTACCGGTGGACGGCACAGAAGCGTATCAATTGTTGAGGACCTTTACCGAAGTTTTCCTGCTCCAGAGGTTGCCTTGCGTATCAATCATCGTGATATTGAAAAAGGATAGCCGATGATTGGTATTGTCTTGGTTTCTCATGCTGGAATCGCTGATGAGCTCCTGCACGCTGCAGAGTTAATACTCGGGCCAGTCAGGTCTATTGCAGCTGTCAGCATCAGTCGTGACATGTCCATTGATGTTGCCAAAGAGAAACTCCAGCAGGCTTTAAAGGCGGTGAACAACAATCAAGACGGGGTGATTATTTTGACTGATCTGTTCGGTGGAACCCCTACGAATCTCAGTGCTGAATTTTTGCAGGACGGTGATATAGAAATTCTGACCGGGGTTAATTTACCCATGCTTCTCAAAGGGATCAGTTCTCGCGAAGATCACGACTTAAATGGATTGGCGACACTCCTTAAAGACTATGCTCAAAATGCAATTATGCGTCCTTCTGAACTTCTACGTTCGGTTCGATAGGTCAACATCCTGGAGAATTGATGAATCTTGTATTGACTCGCATTGATAACCGATTAATCCATGGTCAAGTTTTAGAGGCTTGGGTCCCGTTTGTCAGGGCGGACTGTATTGTTGTCGCGAATGATGATATCGCTGGCAATCCTCTTAAAAAAATGATGATGCAAGTCTCTGTTCCCAGCCGGATACGGGTAGAAATAGGAACCGTAGCAGAGTCTGTTGCTTTATTGAAATCTACCAAGCTTGACTGCTGCCGGGTTCTCTTGCTGTTCGGTACCACAGCAGATGCTGTCTCTGCATATCGCGAAGGGTTGGTATATAGCCGCCTCAATCTTGGTAATTTGCAGGCAGACAAAGGTAAGGAACGGTTCAGTTGTACTTTGTTCTTAAATCCAAGCGATCTGGATGACTTGGAAATACTGGATCAGGCCGGTATCAAGATTACCTCACGTTGTGTTCCTGCTGAGAGTGAGCGCTCTTGGAGGAAGCTGATTCCTGCTTGTAAAGGGAAAAAATAATGGTTGCTAGCTTGACTATTGGTGCCCTGGTCTCTTTAGTTTGCGGCTTGGATCGTGTCGCGATCCTCCAGATTATGATTTCCAGACCTATTGTCGCCGCACCGCTGACGGCTTTGTTGCTGGGCGAACCTCTGATCGGTTTACAGATCGGTGTTATGGTGGAATTATTATGGTTAGCCCGGTTACCTGTTGGGGCCGCTATTCCACCCGATGATACTCAAGTTGCGATCTCTTCAAGTGTCTTGGCCATTATCATGGCAAAGACCTTATCGGCTTCAGGGACTGAGTTGTTTCTCTTATGTTTGTTGATAGCTATTCCGCTTGGAAAAGTCGGTCAATATTTCGATCACTATGCCAGACAATACAATATTCGCTTAACCAAAAAAGTGGATTCGGCCCTTGAGAATGGTTCATTGTTAACAGCAGAATTACAGCACTTGCGAGGCTTGGGAAGCTTTTCACTCGCAGCAATCGGGACTTACGCGGTCATTATGCTCGGTGGATTATTGACGATTCCTTTACTGTGGCCGTTTCTGCAACACCCTTTGAGCCATTCATCGGGTTGGATTCAGTTAGCTTTTCCTCTGGTTGGTATCGCCGTTATCCTTGGAACAATTAATGTCAGTAGGGCGTTGACACTGTTTTGTACCTCGTTTGGTATGGCTTTTCTGCTGATGTGGTTGGTGTAGAGATGGCTATCCCTCGAAAGACCCGTATTTATATCTGGTTTCGCTTGCTCCTATTGCAGGCGAGTTGGAACTTCGAGCGTCTCCAGGGGATTGGTTTTTTCTATTGTCTCTTACCGGGGTTAAAAAAGCTCTATAGTGGAGAAAAACTGCTAACTGTCAGTCGCAAATATGCCGGTTATTTTAATACCCATGTCTATCTTGCCCCTATGGTTGCAGGCGCTGTTTTAAAGTTAGAAGAAGATCGTGCGCAAGGAATCGTGGATCCGGCACTTGAGGCTGATGATTTTAAAGAGATGGTGGCAGCGCCATACGCTGCGATTGGTGATGCCCTTTTCTGGGGGGGAGTGCGTCCACTCGCAGCGGGTGTTGCGCTGTTCTTTGCCATTAAAGGGATATTGTGGGCGCCCCTGATTTTTCTTCTTGTGTACAATATTTTGCCGATGTGGTTTCGTACTGTTTTTTTCGCGCGGGGTTACCGTCAGGGGATGAGGTCAGTTGAATTTATCCAACAACACAGGCTTCCTGATTGGGCCATCCATACGAAAGAAGCTGCTGTTGTTGTCCTTGGTGGCCTGAGTGCCTTTATGGTCTATTCTCATTTAAACCAAGTGGGTTTGCCGAGTTGGTTAGGGATGCTAACTCTTATCCCGATGGTGATCTTAGTGCTTGTGGCTCGACAGGGTTTGTCTCCCTTATTGCTCATTCTTATCACCGGAGGCAGCATTTTTTTGATTGGTTTATTTGGGGCTGACATGATTTGTTTGCTGGAATCCTGGGGGTTGAAATAATTATGCAAAATAAAAGTTTTACAATAAGAAATCGACTTGGATTGCATGCTAGGGCTGCTGCTCAACTGGTGCAGGCGGCGAATAAATTTGATTCAGAGATCGCTCTGGTTAAGGATGATGTGGAAGTAAATGGCAAGAGTATTATGGGAATTTTACTTCTTGCAGCACCACAGGGCACCGACATTTCTGTGACCGTGACAGGTGCCGACGAAGAGCAAGCAATGAAAATTATAACAGAATTGATTGAGGATGGTTTTGGGGAAGATTAACGTCGCAACAGATACATACCTGGTTGGCATGGGGGTTTCACCGGGAATTGCTATCGGCAAGGTCAACTTGATTGACCAACGCCCATTGGTGGACCAGTCCCTCATCAACGGATCTGAGGTGGATGCGGAAATATCCCGCTTTCAACAGGCGATCGATCAAGCCCGTGAGCAGTTACAAAAAATTAAAAAAACCGTTTCGAAGCAACCTCATTTACGTGAACATCTCTATATTCTTGATACCCATCTGCTTATTCTTGAAGATGAAATGTTGGTCGAAGGGACAAAGAAAGAGATCCGTGCATTGGTCAATGTTGAGGGTGCGTTGACGCGGGTCCTTGAGAAGCTGCGTGCGCTGTTTGATAGTATTGATGATGAATATTTGCGCGAGAGACGCTCAGATGTTGACGCGGTCGGTGATCGGCTACTCCGAATATTGATGGGAGTCAGCGAACGGAACATTGACAAGATTGGGAGCTCGTCTATCGTCGTTGCTCATGACCTGTCACCGGCTGAAACGATACAGATGGACCGCTCTCATGTCCTCGGATTTATTACCGGTAAGGGAGGGCGAACTTCTCATACCGCAATTCTTGCACGGTCATTAGACATTCCTGCCGTCGTCGGTCTGGAGTCGATAACCGCAATGGTCGTCGATGGGATGACAGCCATTGTTGATGGTTTTTCTGGCGTCGTTATTCTTAAACCTTCGGAAAAGACCCTGCAGGAATACCTCATCCACAAGCAGTCTTATGACTGTTTGGAGCAAGACCTTGAACAATATCGAGACCTTCCGTCAATCACTAAAGATCAGGTTCATATCCCTTTGCGCGGAAATCTTGAGATTAGCAGTGATGTGATCCAGATTAAAAAACATGCTGCCGAAGGGATCGGTCTATATCGGACAGAGTTTCTCTATCTTGGCCGTAGTGCCCCGCCAGATGAAGAGGAGCAATTCCAATCGTATTGTGAAATTCTTAAACAGGCTGAAGGTGATCCCGTTACGATTAGAACTCTCGATATCGGTGGTGATAAATTTGTCCCTGAACTTAATCTTGATGATGAGGCAAACCCGGCCATGGGATTGCGAGCGATCCGTTTCTCTCTTCATGAAGAACAACTGTTTAAAATCCAGTTAAGGGCCATATTGAGGGCCTCTAGTTGTGGACGTGTTCGAATTTTATTTCCGATGATCAGTGGCGTTGCCGAAATTCGTGCCTGTAAGAAAATGCTTGGCGATATCCAGGCTCAGTTGGACAAGGAAGGGATCAGCTATGATCCCGATCTTGCTATTGGAATTATGATCGAAACGCCCTCAGCAGTGATGATTGCTCCGCTGTTAGCCAAAGAGGTCGATTTTTTCTCGGTTGGGACAAATGATTTGATCCAATACTTCCTCGCTGTAGATCGTGGTAATGAACATGTCGCCTACCTGTATGACCCTTTGCATCCGGCAATATTGCGAGCTCTGAAAATGACCTGTGATGCTGCAAATGAAGCAGGGATAGAGGTGTGTATTTGCGGTGAGATGGCAGGAGAACCGCTTTATGCTCTTGTCCTTGTTGGTTTGGGGTTTCATGAGCTTTCCATGAATCCAGCATGTGTTCCCAGGGTAAAGCGGGTTTTACGTCAAGTTTCCAAGCAAGATGGTGCCACCCTAGTCAAACAATTATTATTGTTGTCGACAAGTAAAGAAGTCTCTACAATAATTGAAGCAGAAATGCGTAGACGGTTGCCAGCGATTTTCGCGCAACCACCAATACAATAAAGCGAATAATAAAGTGAAATTGAAAGGGTACTGAGATATGGCAATGACCGATTTTTTATTTACTTCTGAATCTGTTGGAGAGGGGCACCCCGATAAGGTTGCAGATCAGATTTCCGATGCTGTTCTGGATGCTATTCTAGAACAGGATCCAAAGGCCCGGGTGGCCTGTGAAACATTAGTTACAACCGGTATGGCTGTTATTGCTGGTGAAATTACGACAACAGCTTATGCTGATTTGCCGGCAATTGTCCGCCAAACTATTAAAGATATAGGTTATAACGATTCCGCGATTGGATTTGATTATAAAACTTGTGCAGTGTTGACTTCAATTGATCAACAATCTCCCGACATCTCTCAAGGAGTCAGTGAGGGGGAAGGTCTTTTTGTCGAACAAGGGGCTGGTGATCAGGGGCTGATGTTTGGTTTTGCCTGTGATGAAACCCCAGAACTCATGCCGATGCCGATTACCCTCGCGCATAAATTAACAAAAAAGCTGGCCGATGTTCGCAAGAACAATACCCTTGATTTTTTGCGTCCAGACAGTAAATCACAAGTTTCTATAGAGTATGTTGATGACAAACCAACCCGCATTGACACAGTTGTCATTTCGACTCAACATAGTCCCGAAGTTGCCTACGAAGATCTGAGAGATGCCATTATCGAGGAGGTCATTAAGCCTCTTTTGCCAGCCGATCTTCTGGATAGTCAAACCCGTTATCTCATCAACCCGACCGGTCGTTTTGTTGTCGGAGGTCCAATGGGCGATTGTGGCTTAACGGGGCGGAAGATCATTGTTGATACTTATGGTGGTCAAGGGTCTCATGGCGGTGGGGCGTTCAGTGGCAAGGACCCTTCAAAGGTTGATCGCAGTGCGTCTTATATGGCACGTTATGTTGCCAAGAATATTGTCGCTGCTGGATTAGCCAGTAAATGTGAAGTTCAACTTGCTTACGCCATCGGAGTTGCTGAGCCCGTTTCGGTGATGATCAATGCTTTCGGCACCGGAAAGGTTCCCTCAGATAAAATTGCTAAAATTGTTCGGGAAGAATTTGATATGCGACCTGCTGCGATTATCCAACAGCTTGATCTTCTCCGGCCTATTTATCGGCAGACCGCAGCCTATGGTCATTTTGGGCGAGAATTGCCTGGTTTTACCTGGGAAGTAACCGACCGCGTGGATTCACTCCGTTCTCGCGCTGGACTCTGAATCTAAGCAGATCGTAGCGTCAACCGAGGATAAGAAAAAAGGGCAAGCTCCTGCTGGTTTGCCCTTTTTTCTTTCGTATCACTCCTCGCGATATAGTTTTAAGATTTCTTGATATTGATCAATCCTCCGGTCACGGAAGAATGGCCAGATCTTCCTGACTTTCTCGCTTTGGGTCAGGTCGATATCACCGTATAAAATTTCTTCCTTATTTGCACTCGCCTGAGCCAGTATTTCTCCCTGACAACCGGCAATAAAACTGTTTCCCCAAAAATGTATCCCTGGCGTGACCTGACTTGGATCAGCTTCATAACCGACTCGATTAACCGCAATGGTTGGGGTCCCGTTGGCTATAGCGTGTCCTTGCTGTACGGTCATCCAGGCGGTTGTCTGCCGTTGCTGTTCTTCGCAGTCGTCTCTTTGGTCGTGGCCAATGGCGGTTGGATAGATCAATACTTCTGCGCCCGCTAAAGCCATTAATCGAGCTGCTTCGGGGTACCATTGGTCCCAACAGATAAGAACACCAAGTTTCCCTACAGAGGTTTGAATCGGAGTGAAGCCGAGATCCCCGGGGGTGAAGTAGAATTTTTCGTAGTAACCAGGGTCGTCAGGGATATGCATCTTTCGATAGATGCCGGCAATGGAGCCGTCCTTTTCCAAAACAACGGCAGTGTTGTGGTACAGCCCCGCTGCACGCTTCTCAAACAGTGAAATGACGAGGACGATGCCCAATTTTTCTGCCAGTTGAGCAAACTTATGGGTGATAGGACCAGGAACATTTACTGCTAAATCAAAATTAGCCAGATCTTCTGTTTGGCAAAAATAAGGGGTGCAGTGTAACTCCGGCAATATAATAAGTTCGGCCCCAGCTGCTGCTGCAAGCCGGATTTGTTCACAACTTTTGCTGACATTCTCCTCTTGATTCGCAGCGCAACTCTGTTGCACCAAGGCGGTCTTTAGACGGCTCACGCTAAAACTCCTTGAGGTATTTGCATCGTAATACAATGGAGGGAACCATGCTGTTTGATCAGAGCGCGGCAATCAACGCCGATAATCTCTCGATCTGGGAAGACTTTGCCGATAATGTTTATGGCCTGGGAGTCCGCAGGGTCATTATAGGTCGGAACCAGCACTGCCGCATTGATAAGCAGATAGTTGGCGTAGGATGCTGGTAAACGGTCACCGTCGTCATAGCATGCGTGTGGCCAGGGAAGGGGCACTAACTGGTAAGGGCGTCCATCGGGGGTTTTAAATGTTTGCAGTTGTTGTTCCATGGATTTAAGTTCTGAATAATGCTCGTCTTCGCTGTCGTTACAACGGACATAGAGAATGACATCATCAGGACAAAGGCGGGCTAAGGTGTCAATGTGTGAATCGGTATCATCTCCTGCGAGCCAGCCGTGTTCGAGCCAGAGAACGTGATCACATCCAAAATATTGTGAAAGGGTTAATTCCAGGGCTTTTTTATCCATGTGTGGATTGCGGTTCGGGTTGAGAAGGCATGCCGATGTTGTCAGCATCGTTCCCGAACCGTTGGTTTCAATACTGCCACCTTCAAGAACGAAGTCGATGGTGGTTTTCAAGGCGTTGCTGAATCTCCCCGTATTGTATAATTGTGAGGTCGCCTGGTTGTCCTTGGTTGCCGGAAACTTCAAGCCCCAACCGTTAAAAGTAAAGTCAAGGAGTTGGGGTTTGTTGCCTGTGTATATGGTGATTGGCCCGAAATCACGCGTCCAGGTGTCGTTGGTATCAATTTGGATGAGAATAAGACGGGAGTGGTCAATTCCGGCTTGTTTGACCGCATCACGAACAATCTGCAGTTCTGGCGCAATCACAATGACTGTTTCAAATCGGCTGATCTGACGGATAAGCTCGATATAAACCTTTGTCACTTGATCAAGAATAGGTCGCCAGTCTGTCTGCACATGTGGCCAGGCCAGTAGCACTGCATCCTGCGGCTCCCATTCAGCGGGGAGCCGAGGCGTCGTTACCGGGGGAAAGTTCATTTTGCTCTTGCTCCAAAAAAACGACTTACTTCGTTTCCGCCGCTTCCTGAATTGATACACTTTCAATAATGATTGCTTCTGTGGGAACATCCTGATGGTGTCCGTTATTGCCAGTACTGACTTTGGCGATCTCATCGACAACATCCATTCCTTTTATCACTTGCCCGAAAACGGCATAACCGTAACCGTTGGGTGTTTTCCCCTGATGGTTAAGGAAGTCGTTGTCGGCTAAATTAATAAAAAACTGACTGCTGGCACTGTCGACAACTTGAGTCCGAGCCATGGCAATCGACCCCCGCAGATTTTTCAACCCGTTGTGTGCTTCGTTTTTGATTTCTGTTTTGGTTTTCTTCTGCCCCATTTCGGGGGTGAACCCTCCACCTTGAATCATGAAATTGGGGATAACGCGATGAAAAATAGTTTGGTCGAAGAAGTTATCGCGAACATAACTAAGAAAATTCTCAGTGGTGATGGGGGCTTTCTCTGCGTCTAATTCAATAATAATCAGCCCTTTGTTGGTTTGCATTTCTACAATTGGTTGCGTGCTCATGTGTACCTCCCTTTAAAATCGTGGTCACTTAGAATCCTGTTTGGACGCTAGCTCAATAGACAGACTCTTATAGAATGCAGTTGATACCATATTTTGTTGAATGATGGATAAGAAATATAAGGGGATTTAGAATTGTATTCTCGGTATAAGACGTAGTCTGTCGAGCTCAACCCTGTGTCTTGCCGGTTTTTAGCAATTCGACGAATGTCTCATTTGCCACAGGTTTGCTGAACAGATATCCCTGAAAGAGGGGGCAACCTTTTCCTTCCAGGAACTCAAGCTCATATTTGGTTTCTACCCCTTCAGCAATGACTTTAAGATCTAAATGGGTTGCCATGGAGATGATTGTATCGACAATTGCTGCATCGTTGCTGTCTGTTTCAATATCGTGAACAAATGATTGATCAATTTTGAGGATGTCCAAGGGCATTTTTTTCAGATAAGTCAATGATGAGTAGCCTGTTCCAAAGTCATCAATTGAGAGCTCGATCCCCATCTTTTTAAGTGCTTCCATTTTTTCAATAGTGTCCAGAATGTTGTCAATGACCATCCCTTCGGTCAACTCAAGACCGAGTTGCCGTGGGTCCGCGCCCGTCTTATCAAGAATGGTTTGCACCTGGCTGATAAAATTGGGCTGACGAAACTGCCGGGGACTGACATTGACGGCAAGGTGATGGACCGATAAACCCTGATTGTTCCAATCCTTTAAATGTTCGCAGGCGGTCTGTAAAACCCACTCACCTATAGGCAGAATCAGACCTGTTGCCTCTGCAATCGGGATGAATGTTGCCGGGGAAATATAGCCTTTTTCCGGGTGTTTCCAGCGTACCAGCGTCTCTGCTCCGAGGATTGTCCCACGGCTATTGACCTGGGGTTGAAAATTAAGAGAGAGCTCTCCCCGGTCCAAGGCGTGACGTAATTCTTTTTCAATGGCGAGACGGTTGTCTGCTGCCGCCTGCATGCTGGGGAGAAAAAACCTGATTGTATCGCGGCCATCATCTTTGGCCCGGTACATAGCCGTGTCGGCATAACGGAGAATATCATCACCGGTTTCTTGGCTGTTTTTTCCTGCTGGGAACATGGCCACACCGATACTTGGCGTGATATGGAGCTCATGACCGTCAATCATATTCTTCTCTGAGAGTTTAACTTTGATATGTTCCGCTTTTTGTTGTGCACGTGCCGCTGCGACGGTTGGATCGTTGCCAAGGTCGGAGAGAAGCATGACAAATTCATCTCCACCGAGTCGCGAAACCGTATCGTCACTGCGCAGATCTTTGAGTAGTTGCGCGGAGACCGCTTTTAATAGTGAATCTCCAACCGGGTGTCCCAGTGAATCATTAATATTTTTGAACCGATCCAGATCGAGGAAAAGCATCGCACCATAATGGCCATAACGTCGTGCGCGAGAAATATTTTGTTCCAAGCGATCCAGAAGCAAGCGGCGGTTGGGCAGTTCGGTTAAGGCGTCATAAAAGGCGAGATGTTGAATTTTAGCTTCAGCGAGCTTGCGATCGGTGACGTCACGCAGCGTTGCACACAGCTTGTCACCGGTCTGCTCTGACCCTTGTTGGTAGCTGGCATTGAGTGAGCAGGGAATGAGTGTTGCGTCTTTGTCCTGCAAATGGAGTTCGTAATCATAAATTTTATTATCAGCTCTCAAGCGGTCGAACAGACGCTCTCGGTCTCTTAAGCTGGGAAAAATTTTATCGATATTCTGATTAATAATTTCTTCGCGATGGTATTGTGATATGTGCGAAATTGAGGGGCTGATTTCGGTGATGGTCCCATCCAGACGCATTTCCAGGTAAACGTCCTGCAAGTTATCAAAGATGAGTCGATATTTCTGCTCGCTATTTTTTAATTTTACATTGGATTGATTCAGGTCTTTGACTGCTTTTTGCAGCGCATGTGTCCGTCTGGTGACTTCTTCCTCCAGGTGTTCTTGGTACACACGATTTTCGATGATCAACCGGGAACGTTCCAGAGCCTGATTGATGGCGTGGAGGAGGACGGGCATGTCCTGTATTGGTTTTAACAGATAATTCCACGCGCCACAGCGGATAGCTTCTATGGCATCGCCGATGACACCTGTTCCAGAAACCACAATGATCGGGGTGTCGGGGGAAGCGCTTTTAATTTTTTCTATGACTTCCAGTCCATCAACTTCTGGCATCCGTAAATCACAGAGGACCAGGTCGGGTTTTTCGCGGGCAAAAATTTCCAAACCTTCTTGACCGTTTCTAGCCTCGATGACTCGATAATCGTAATCCTCTAAAAACATCCGCAAACCGTCACGAATGTTTTCTTCATCGTCAATTGTCAGGATCGTTGGGCTCTTGCGTGGTTCCATAAGTAATGTCCCTAACCAGTCGGTTGTGATGAATCAATAAAAAAGTTACAAATCATGATGCTAGCGCGTTGACGGTTTTTTCAGTTTCAGAACGGAGGATTTCATTTTCCTCTTCAGACAGATAGAACTTCTCACGATACTTTTCAGTAATGACACGCGGACAGGTCTCTCCATTTGAACCATAGCCAAACTGATAACTGAGCAGGTTGGCAACATATGCAGCAATAATAACCTCTTTGTCCATCGGCGTTTCGTGAGGATAGTGATGCCATAGAATCGCACTGACAATAAACGGTGGTAATGTCCACCATTCAGCGAGAAAACTACCAAGCTCGGCATGCTGCGTTCCATAAATTTCAACTTCAGCATCCGGTAAGGGGCATTCTCTTGTAATAGCAAGGGTTATCGCTGCTTCGAACTGAGTCGGAAAAAAACTCACTGCGGCCAATTTCCCCAGATCATGCAGAAGCCCAGCAACAAAGGCGCGATCCTGTTGGACAATGTCTGAGGGGAACAGGGATTTAATGAGCAACCTTGCGAGAACTGCAGATGCCATTGCATGTTTTTTGAATTGGCCTAGGTCAAATCCTTCAATTTTGGGCAGTTTCTGCGCTATCGCTTGAGTAATGGCCTCTGCGAGAACCAGGTTTTCGACGATATCAGTTCCAAGGACAATGATTGCCTTTTTGATTGTGTCGACTTGAAAACGCTGCCCAAACAAGGCTGAGTTCGCCCAGTGCAATAGGGCGCTGGAAATGGCAACGTCCTGACCGATGAAAAAAGCCATCCTTTCTATATCAACCTCATCCTCACCAATGCAGGAGCGCACGTTTGTATAGCTTTCCGGAAGGGCTGGAAGCAATGTGGTCGAATTAATCAGGGCTTGAAATTTGGGGCTATGTTGCTTTTGCAGAGAGCTTTGACGTATGGCGCTACGGATGATTTCTTTGAACTCCTGGTCGACCCAGGGTTTTGGAATGACTTGCTGGGGGTGTCCTTCAGATAATGTCTGAACCAAATTATCCTGTTTGTTGTTCCCGTTCATGGCAATGCGGACAACTGCGGGATACTGTTTATGTACTTTGGTGAGCAGTTGAAATTGATCCACGTTCCCTGTTTGAGTGTCACAGACGATGAGATCAACACGATGGTTTTCCAGAAACACCATGGCTTCTGGGGCACTGGAGATGAATTGACAAACCCACGTTTCTTCGTGCAGCAGCTGTTGTAACTGGTCACGAATGTGTTGATTTTTATCGACAAACAGTATTGTGGGAATGCCTTGATTCATATAACAAAATCCATCCGTATAATTCCTTGCGCTACAACAAGATGCCAATGGTCTTGGAGCACTATGGAACTGTGACCAACGCCCCTCATTGTGTCACAAATAGGAGTATTTGTTAACCGTTTTTTATCTTTGCGTTGACGTATTGAAGCTGATGGGTAAAACCGGAGTCTTTAGGTTGGGATATTTAATCAGAATAGGACAAGAGAGCGCTGAAAATAGTCGGCCTTATGGCGAACACTGACCACAGCTGTAGTTGCTCTTTTGGGACGATAAATAAGTTACGGGGTAAAAGATCACTTCTGGTCATTGTTTTATGGGCTTAAAATCGTCGTTGTCTTTTTTGAGAAAACTTGCCGATGATCCAACCAAGAAAGAGGACGCCGCCACCCGCTAGAAACCATTGAATCATATTTGAACGATGAAAGTTTTGGTTTTCCTCGCGTAAAAGCAGAAGTTCACTATTCAATCGATTGTTTTCTTCGATTAATTTATCATTCTCTGTACTCAGGTTAAGGACATTATCAGACTTACTCAGAAGGTTTTTATATTCACTGGCCACCTTTTCATGCTCTTTACGGATCTGGTCTCGTTGTGTTGAGAGGTCAATTATCTGTTGTTGATAGGTATTGGTGTCCTCTTCATTGGTTTGAAGGCGTTGCTGCTCGTCCTGTAGTTTTTCCTCTAACGTCTTGATTGTGTTTTTAAGCTGGGAGATTTGAACACTTTTTGGTGAAGTCTTGCTGACATAGTGACGCTGGATATATCCCTCTGTCCCTTTTGGGGTGATCACTTTGACGTAGGCGTTGTCCTCTTCTAGAATCTCTACCGGTGTCGCTGTCGGAAGAGTTTCGAGGATTTTGTATTCGTTGCCTTTGCCACTTCGAACTGTCACTATGAGTTGATCAGAAATATAGCCAGTGGCTGCATACGCCGAAGAAGCTAAAAGTACAAATAATAATGTGCAAAGAATATAGTTTCGGAAGGGTTTCATCTCACGCTCTCTTTAGATCAAGTTGGTTGAGCATTCTTTTGCTGGATACTACAGGCATAAAAGTGCAAATTCAAGGGGTAGGAAGCTATTTTTTAATTTAGATTATAATGTTTTCAACTTAACGTGAATCTGAGGTAAAAAAACAGACTGATAGTCGATGCCGCCAGAGTTAAAAATAAGGTTGCATGAACGTGATCCTTTTTGCGTCTGAGTCTGTTGCTGTTGAGGAAAAGCCCGATAAGGCTCGCGAAGAAACTGATGAGAAGCATCGCCCCTATATAGCTGATCAAGCTTGTATCCCAGGCGGGACTCAAGCGTTGGACGCCATAGAAGTGGTCAAGGAAGTTCATCTGTTTGGGTTTGGCTATGGCGACAAGGCAGATGGCAACAAACAGGGATATGACCGCGATGCCGTTCGACCAGGCAAGGCAACGAAGAATGAGATCTGGTTGTTTGCGTCGGTTGTTTAACCTCAAACTCATTATTCACTCTCCCTTAAGGGTGCGCGGGACTGTTAGTTGATATTTATTTGTGCTATTATAACCTGAATTATTCGGAACAGGAAAAATTAAATTGATGGAAAAGTCAGACACCAATAGCGGACAGAAAACCAAGGTCTGTGAAAAAATCAAAGAGCAGGTATCGACACCACCACTGTTTAAAGTGTTGATGCATAACGACGATTATACAACGATGGAATTTGTCATTGAAGTTTTACGTGAAGTCTTCCGTAAGCCGGCAGATGAAGCAGAAAAAATTATGTTAACTATTCACTTTCAAGGCGTTGGATGTTGTGGAACATTTCCTTTTGCGATAGCAGAAACAAAAGCTGGACGGGCACGCTTAAAGGCGCGTAAAGCTGGATTTCCACTACGATGCACCCTTGAGGAGGCCTGATAACCGGTGGCAGAAATGTTTAAACAAGATGTTCAGATTGCTTTTACTTTAGCAGTTCGTGAGGCACAACGACGCAGGCACGAGTATCTGACGACTGAGCACGTCCTCTATGCGTTGCTACTTGAAGGGGTTGGTTCACAGATTTTAGCCTCTTGCGGTGGTGATATAGACGCCTTAAAAAAAGATCTGGAAACCTTCTTTGAGGATCATCTTGAATCTCTCCCTGTCGACACTGAAATTTCCGGGGCTGAGGATGTTCCGCGGCAGACATTGGCCTTACAACGGCTGTTACAGCGGACGGTTCTGCACATGCAGGCGTCTCAGCAAGATGCGGTCGGCGTTGGAGATCTGCTTGCGGCGATACTGCAAGAAGAGAACTCCCATGCCTGTTTCTTTTTACAGCAACAAGGGATTGAGAGGGTCGATTTGCTGGATCGGATTTCGCATGGCAACATCTCTGGAAATGCCAGTGAGAATCCAAA
The DNA here is from genome assembly GCF_900107645.1 of Desulfuromusa kysingii. Classification (GTDB taxonomy): domain Bacteria; phylum Desulfobacterota; class Desulfuromonadia; order Desulfuromonadales; family Geopsychrobacteraceae; genus Desulfuromusa; species Desulfuromusa kysingii. The sequence goes on along the minus strand of NZ_FNQN01000004.1, from coordinate 123,948 downwards.
GCAGCAACCCGTGGAGCCTGCGCCAGGAGAGCGGAGCAAGCCCAAACAACAACCCTCAGATCCACTCGAATCCTTTACCATTAATCTCATTGCTCGGGCCAAAGAAGGCAAGATTGATCCCTTGATAGGGCGTACAGCAGAACTTGAAAGGACGATTTTGATTCTCTGCCGGCGGCGTAAAAACAACCCTATTTTTGTCGGTGAACCCGGGGTTGGAAAGACTGCGATGGCTGAAGGTCTGGCCCTTCGAGTTGCCGAAGGAGATGTCCCTGATCTGCTCAAAAATGCTGAAATATTCACTCTGGATATGGGGGCATTGCTGGCAGGAACAAAGTTTCGAGGTGATTTTGAAGAACGGCTTAAGGCCATTGTCGAAGCCCTCCAGAAGCGTGAGCAAGCTATTCTTTTTATTGATGAAATTCATACCATTGTCGGTGCGGGTGCAACCAGTGGCGGTTCTTTAGACGCTTCCAATATTCTTAAGCCGGCACTTGGATCGGGTGAGCTTCGCTGTATCGGTTCGACGACATATGAGGAATATCGCAATCTGTTTGATAAGGACCGCGCCTTGTCACGCCGCTTTCAGCGGATCGACCTTCATGAACCGACCAACGATGAGACCATTGAGATTCTAAAAGGGTTATGCCTCCACTACGAACAACATCATAATGCCCATTACACTGAAGAGGCTTTGGAATCTGCAGTGCAGCTTGCGGTCAAACATTTACCTCAGCGGAATCTGCCGGATAAAGCGATTGATGTGCTTGATGAAGCTGGAGCACAGCACCGTTTGGATGGCTATCCTAAGCATTCCATAGGGATCAATGAAATTGAACGGGTTGTGGCGCGCATGGCCCGGGTGCCAATACGCACCATTGCTGGCAGCGACCGTCATCGTCTCAGATATCTTGAACGGGATCTTAAGCGGGTTGTTTTTGGTCAAAATCCGGCAATTGAATGCTTGGTCAAGTCGATACATCGATCCCGGGCAGGGCTGGGGCACCCGGATAAACCTGTGGGCTCTTTATTGTTCACTGGCCCGACAGGGGTTGGAAAAACCGAAGTAGCGAAGCAACTTGCACAGCAACTTGGGATCAAATTCTTGCGTTTTGACATGAGTGAATATATGGAGAAGCACTCGGTCTCGCGACTGATTGGTTCTCCCCCTGGCTATGTCGGTTTTGATCAGGGCGGACTATTGACTGAAGAAGTAAGTAAGAACCCTTGGTCGGTGTTACTTCTTGATGAGATTGAAAAAGCCCATCCTGATTTATTCAATATCCTGTTGCAGGTTATGGACCACGGGACCTTGACTGATAACAATGGTAAAGAGGTGGATTTCCGTAATGTTATCCTGATCATGACCAGTAATGTTGGCGGACGGGATATGAATATCGTCCCTATTGGTTTTGGCAGTCGCAGTGCTGAAGCGCCTAAGAATCTTATTGAAAAAGTTTTTTCGCCAGAATTTCGCAATCGTCTTGATGCGGTGATCAAATTTTCTCCCCTTGAAGAAAAGGTCATGTTGAAGGTTGTTGATAAGTTCTTGACCGAACTCTCTGTGCAGTTGGCAGAGCAAGATGTCAGCATAAAAGTCTCCGCCGCGGCACGACGAGAATTCAGTCGTCGAGGCTATGACCCGTTATTTGGAGCCAGACCTCTTGGCCGTTTAATCCAAGCGGAATTAAATGACCCCTTGGCCGAAAAAATTCTTTTTGGTGATTTACGCGGTGGCGGCCATGTACGGGTTGGCTACCAATCCGGTAAGTTTACATTTCGATTTGATTAATGCCTTGCTCACGACTTAGTGATGACCTTTGGTTTCCCCCTGTAGAAACAGCAGAGGATTGTGGTTTGCTGGCTGTCGGTGGTGATTTGTCGCCAGAGCGTTTGTTGCTGGCTTATAGTCTAGGAATCTTTCCTTGGTATAATCAGGGTGACCCCATTCTTTGGTGGTCTCCCGACCCTCGCTGCGTCCTTTTTCCCGAAAACTTGCATATTTCTCGATCTCTAAAGCGCTTTATCCGCCGTACTTCTTATCGAATCAGTTTTAATGAAGATTTTTCTGCAGTTATTTACTGGTGTCGTCGCCTGCGTGCCGGTCTTGATGGCAGTGGCACCTGGATTACCCCTGAAATGAAACAGGCCTATATCCGCTTGCACAAACTTGGTTTTGCCCATTCAGTTGAGTGTTGGGATGGTGATCAACTTATTGGCGGCCTGTATGGTATCTGTATCGGTCGTTGTTTTTTTGGGGAGTCCATGTTCAGTCGGAGTCAGAACGCTTCAAAAGTGGTTTTAGTTCATCTTCTTGAGTACTTAGGTGAGAAAAAGTTCGAGCTTCTTGACTGTCAGCAGACGACGGATCATCTTCTCAGTATGGGTGCTGAGGAAATTTCAAGAGACCAATTTCAGCAACACTTACAACGGGGGCAGGTTCCACCTTATGGGGATTTTGTCAGTCTGTTTTGATCTTCGAGGAAGATGAGGCTGTTGTCGCCAGCAGCGACTGAAATTTTATGAATTGTGTTTTGGGCAACCAAGCGGAATAAATCGCCCCATTTATCTTGTCTTGATAGATAAATGGGGCGTGTCTGTCTCTAATAGACTAAGTTGTCTGAGTTAACTTTGTCGAGAATTCCCTCTGAACAGGCGACGATCAGGTTATTTGCAGGGAAGAATGATTGATATGGTTGTGCTGAATAGCTGAAGTTGGCCATATCGACAACGGTTAACTTACTCTGGATCGCCAAAGTGATAATGTCAATTTTGTCGGCCACCGGGTTGCCACTGACAACTTGTGCTCCCAAAACTCTCAAGGTCTTGCGGTCCGCAACAAGTTTCATTTTCACCGGCTTGGCTTCCGGCATGATGGGAAAGGTCGTGGTGAGTTCTGAGTGACAGGTGATGACATCGTATTTCTTTTTGGCGGCCTCTTCACTTAATCCTGTTCCACCAATAAATAAATTCCCTGCTTTGGTGGCAGCACCGTTGAAGAACCCCGAATATTCACGGTTGGCACCGAGCATGTTTTTGGCTAAAAGTCGCGCCATTGGGACCGCATTGGTCGCCAGTTTTCCTTCCGTTAACTCACCCGTGATCCCACTGATAAATTGAGCGCAGTCACCAACCGAATAGACATCTGGAATGTTGGTCTGCATTTTACTGTTGACAATGATTCCGAGTTTTCCGATTTCCAATCGGGATCCTTCGAAAATTCTCACTTTGGGGCGCATTCCTACGGCAAAAACAACAATGCCATGAGAGTTATCTGCATCGGTCAGGTCAATTGTTTCGCCAGAATCTAAAATAATTTTTTCTGCCTGTAGATTGCCGACGATCTTTTCTGTCTTGCTACCCAGGTGTAATTTCAAGCCAGCATTTTTTAGTTCAGCTTCTGCCTCAACGGCCATTTCCGGGTCAAGCAGGTTTGGAAGCACTGTTTTTGCCATGTCGACCAAGTGGCATTCCAGGCCGGAATTATTTAAAGCTAACGCCAGTTCAACCCCAATTGCTCCAGCGCCGACGACAACTGCTTTTTTAATTTTTTTCGTTCTTACTGCTTCGTTTAAACATTTGAGATCGTCTTCTGACTTGAAGACAAAGACTCCTTCGAAATCGATACCCTCTATCGGCGGGAGGAAGGGGACGGAACCGGTCGCGATAACCAGTTTGTCATAAGCAAAAGATTGATCCTGCTCTGTCAATACCGTTTTCGCTTCAAAGTCGACGCTCGCAACCTTATCGCGAATTAAGTCTGCTCCAGATTCAGTGACAATACTATCTTGTTTAAAGGTTTTTTCCAGAGCAACAACTTTTTCAATGGCGTAGGGCATGGCGCAATAAATCATTGAATAATTTTCAGGCCGAATGACACCCACTTTCTTGATTTTCCCTAGAATCTTCGCGATTGTGATGGCCGCTGGTCCGCCACCGATAATTAGTACATCATATGTTTTCACTTCGCTTGCCTCCTGAATCATGTTGTCGTTATTTTTTATATCGGCAAAATAACAAGGTCGAAACCCATCCTGTTTTGTGCAATGGCACACTATAGGAGGATCACTTTTATTGTCAATAGATAAATTCTGATTTTTATATATATCGGTAACGATATCTTTTTAGCCGATCATCTTTTGTTCTTGACTTCACTTTGCCGTTAAATGTCTAATGTCGACATCTGTTTGGATTTGAGGACAATTTTTATGCCTATTGTTAAAACAACATATAAAGATCAAGTCGTTGACTATGTTTACGGGTTATTGCTGGATGGCGTTTTAAGTCCGGGTGATCAGTTAAAAGAGACTCTTCTTGCTGAACAGATGGGGATTAGCAGGGCTCCGATTCGTGAAGCGATGAAAGAGTTGATTATGAACGGTTTGGTCGATTACCGGCCTCAGGTGGGAAACTTTGTCCCCATCCTTTCTCCCAAACAGATCGTGGATAGCTATACGACTCGAGGTGTCCTTGAAGGATATGCTGTCATGGAGTCATGCACAAAATTTTCTCCTGAAGAGATTGATCGGTTGGACCATTTTCTTGACCAAATGGAGATCTATGCCCATAAGAACAATCATAAAATGGTGGTCGAGACCGGTGGAGAATTTCACGATCTATTAATCAGTAAATCCGATAATATTCAATTGCTTGAATATACAGATCGACTCAGTCTTAAGTTGCACGTTTTATTTTTTAAAAACTGGAGCAAACTTTACAGCCCAATTGAAATTGGTCAGCGGCATAGGACCATCCTGGAGAGCGTCAAGTTACAGGATCGTCCGTTAATAGAGACGGTTATTCGCCAACACTATGCCGAAACCGGGGCCAAGATCGCTGCCCTTCAATAAGGCATTTTTTGCAAGCATGATTTACGACCCTCAAAGACACAGGGAAGGAGATTCACAATGGTCAATGGGCAGCATGAAATTAACTTAAACCTCAATATTCGCGGTTTGCCGGTTTCGGCAACACTGGGGATCAATGAGAAGAGCAATCAATTACTTGCTGAAGGAAAAAAGATTTATAAGCTAGGTCTAGGGCAGTCACCTTTTCCAGTTCCAGAATCTGTCGTCCGTGAATTGCAGAATAATGCTCACCAAAAAGACTATCTTCCGGTTCGCGGGCTTGCAGCGCTGCGTGATGCTGTTGCTAAATACTATCGACGGACCCAGGATCTTGCCTTTCTGGAGGAAAATATCCTCATAGGACCGGGTTCAAAAGAGCTGATGTTTATTTTGCAGCTGGTCTATTATGGTGATTTGGTGATCCCGACACCCAGCTGGGTTTCGTACGCGCCGCAGGCGCATATTATTGGCCGCCATGTCCATTGGCTGCAAACTTCAGCAGCGAACAAATGGTTACTGACGCCAGAAGAACTGGAAAGACACTGTCAAGACGATCCCTCAAAGCCGAGGATTGTAATCCTCAACTATCCCAACAATCCAACGGGTTGTTCATACTCTGAGCAACAATTACAGGAACTCGCTGTTGTGGCTCGAAAATATCACATCATTATGCTCTCGGATGAGATCTATGGTGAACTGAACTTTTCTGGTGCTCATCGTTCGATTGCCCGTTATTATCCTGAGGGAACCATTATTGCCAGTGGTCTGAGTAAGTGGGCTGGCGCCGGTGGGTGGCGTCTTGGGACCTTTGCTTTCCCCACCGAGTTGAAATGGTTGTTGGATGCAATGGCGGTCGTCGCCAGTGAAACCTTTACCGCGACCAGCGCTCCGATTCAATATGCTGCGGTCAGAGCTTTCCAAGGGGGAGCTGATCTGGAAGGTTATCTGCAACAATCGAGACGGGTCCTCAAAGCCTTGAACGATTGGATCTGGAGCCGTCTGGATAGTGCCGGAGTCTCAGTCGCACTGCCAGATGGGGCTTTCTACATGTTCCCAGATTTCGAACCGTTACGAAAAAAGCTGGCTGAACGCGGCATAAACACCGGTGAAGAGTTATGTAACCGGTTGCTCGAAGATACTGGAGTGGCGATTCTGCCGGGGAATTGTTTCGGACGGCCAGTTGAGGAGTTGACAGCACGGCTGGCTTTTGTCGATTTTGACGGCGCCAAAGTGCTTGCGGCTGCAAGACAAATTCCGGCCGATCATCCTTTGGATGATGAGTTTTTAACGTTGCACTGTGAAAAAGTGCTTACGGCTATTCAGTTGGTCTGCGATTGGTTGAAATAATGGATGTCATGCCCAGGACAGAAACCTTTTCTATCCTGGGCTGACTCATTGCGGTTGAGCTGTTTACGTTAAATTAAAAACGAGACAAAAGTGCCGACAGTTCCGGCAGCTTTAATATATTGGCCCAGTTTATATAATCCATCCCCTTGTTCGTCATTGCTGGAGACCTCCTGAGGATCATTTTCTACCTGATCGATCCCTAGAAGTCCGTAGGTGAAATCAATTATTTTTTCTGTACCGCTTATGCCATCGCTTATGCCATCGGTTACAACATTACTGACATCGTTTACGGCATTGTTAACGTCACTGCTCAGGTCGACAGTCTTTTCAGAAACGACTTCAGTTTTTTCCTTGTACGCAGAAACATATTGACGAAAAGGGTTGCTGCTTACACTGCTTATGTCCATCGGTGCTACCTCCATGTCGAGTTATAAGCGTTTTGATGATTCTGCTCTTTTGAGATCTCTACCTTGAGATAAGTTTTATGCGAGGTTTTTCGTCAGCGTTTTATGTGAATTCCTTCGTCTGCGAGGCAAGCTCATACCGGCAATGAAGAGCAATCTGTATTCAAGCGGAAACTCGAATAGCTTTGATCTGTCCGTTGTGTTGATCGGGGTTACGAAGCCACTCAATAAAAGGTTCTGGCTGATAGGTTGATCGTCCATTTGCTTCAGGTCAATGCTGGTCGTTGTCTCACTGTCATCATCGTTTTCTGTTTCATTCAGGTTGGCAAAGGTGAAAAGGGCTTTGTGATTTGTCACTCTTTGTAACGATAAAACAAACTGATGACTGCCGTAGGAAAAGTTCACCATATCCCCCGCACTCATCACGCGGTAATCTTCATTTAAAAATATCTCAACCGTTGATTCTTCATCAGTAAATAAGCTGTATTCAAAATTGATTCGTTTTACATAGAGAGTGTATGTCCCATGGATAAGTTCGACATAATCATTGTCACTGACTTTAATGATTCTACCGGTCATCCGATCTTCATAATGGCTTATTCTTGATGAACTGTTTCTCATCGTGTCCTTTATGATAGTGTCTCCCTTTCCTATGAGGGTTAGGAGGCTTCTGTCTTTACTGAACAACATTGAAGCTGTCCCTAATACTTGTCCTGATTTTATTGAAGTAATCTGAATACCGACTTTAATTCCTTTGGGAAGATCAACGGTCGTTCCCGTTAGATATACTGGCTCTCTTTTGAAAAAATAGATGATTTCATCCAGAATAGATTGATTGCTATCAATTAGGTCATCTGTCAATTCATCAATCGGAAACACTCTGAACTTATAGGTTCTGGAAAGCCTGTTGGTGAGTTCGTCTTTAACATACTTTTCAAAGTTCCCTTCTTCGCCTTGCAGATTGACGATTTGCAGGATGCCAATGTCTTTACATGAAAGACCGGATAATTGTTTTGTGACTTGACGGACCAATGTCGCCAGTTGGGCGTCAACTGATGAATCGTAGTCTGTCCTAGTGACAGGGTTTATTTCCAAAGAGGTTTCAACCCATGGGGGTGTTGGTAGTTTTAACGAACATCCAGCCGTAAGCATCAGAATAGTTGAAAGGAATAAGAACGTTTTCAAAGTGACCTCCACAAAATAAATAGAATATTAGCAATGGTTATCCGGCTGTTGTTCTTATCGTCTTTACCCTGCGACTTTATATAGTCGTTTTGTATTTGTAGTGTTTGATATGTAACGATTTAAGTCGATTTCAGCTAACGATTTATACAGATCGTTTCATTTCAAGCCTAAAGTTATGATGACAGATAAACACAGCACTATTTGCTGTACCTGGTCGCAACTAAAAAGTCAGGTTCAGAGATCTTCAAGGTTTCGATTCAAAAGTTTGTTTAATAACGAGGCATTCTCCCTTTTATGGCAGATTGTCCTGTTTCACTTAGATGCTGGTCAGATTATCTTGCTGGAATACGGGCTCATCATAGATGAGCCCGTATGGGGGTAAAGATGCTATGGATATGCCGTTAATCTGTGAGTGGATTAACGAATTTGTCGTAAGGAACAGCAGAGACGTTTACGCTAGATTGAGTTATCTATCGGGTTGACAAAAAGCTGTTAAGTTCTTCTTGAGGATTGTTTTGAGCTATTCCAATAAAGGAATTTTTTCAATCAGGCTATAGGCTTCCAGGGTCGCCATGTTGTTTTCTATTTGCAGGTACCTGAACACTATTTTTGCCGGCAGGACCTCTTCAAGGGACAAAGAAACCCTTTTTAAAACGGACTGACGCTGATCCTTGATCTCGAACATGCTGTCCAGAATTCTATCGGCTTGCTCGTCCGTCAATGTTTTGTAATTCTGGGTGTATTGAGTAAGAATTTGATAGCGTTGCTGATCAAGTTCAAATATCTCTTCCTGAAACTCATCATAAATTGGCCAGAAAGCGGCCGCATCGCTTTCGGAAAGAGACATGTTTTCCATGACATTTAATTTTTTCTGGCCGAGAACGAGCTGTTTTTTCAATTCTACAGTGTTTTGAGCGTAAGCAGGCAAGGTGATTGCGAGAATGAGGAACCCAAATAATACGTTTTTTAAGAACATTTTTATCTCCTGAACACTGATCGATCTATCAATCGGATTGTGGAAATTCGTAATCTGTATGCAAATATATATAATGGAATTGAGTGACAATTATGAATCAAATGTGGATTAAATGTGGAAGCATCCGATTGATTAAAAAAATCATGGTTATTCTAAATGTCTAGCCATACCGGGAGGGAAGGGACGTTATTGTGACGATATAACAAGTTATAAGAATCAGGTCTCCATGTGGCGAGAATAATTCCAATGGGACGTGATGATTGGTAGTTAATTCCCTGTAGTCGACAGAGGCCTGGTCATTGACCGGTAATGGTCTATTCTTGACAGATATCTTCTCTTCCCCTAATTTGGCTGATGAATCTTCATTCTAGATCCAGAGGTCGCACTCTCGTATATTTTTTAACCAAAGAGGGCATGTCTTGAGAAGGCAGCCGCGTCCGCAATATTTTTTGTATCCAGATTCGATTAAACTTATCTCCAGGAAGGGGAATATTTATGACAAAGCAGTTTTTAGAGATGCCCGATAAAGATGGTTATTTTGGTGAATACGGCGGCCAGATTATCCCGCCGGAACTCAAGGCCGTCATGGATGATATTAATGATGCCTATGAAAAGGTCAGTCAAACCGAAGCGTTTCAGACAGAATTGCATGACCTTTATGCTGATTATGTTGGTCGTCCAAGTCCAATTTTCTTTGCTAAGCGGTTGACCGCGCAGCAGAATGGCGCACGAATTTTTCTCAAGCGAGAAGATTTGAATCATACCGGTGCACATAAAATCAATCATTGCCTTGGGGAAGCTCTGTTGGCGAAACATATGGGGAAAACCAAAGTCTTAGCTGAAACAGGTGCGGGACAACATGGCGTTGCCTTGGCAACAGCCTGCGCGCTGGTGGGGATTGATTGTGAAATCCATATGGGAGAAATTGACATTAAAAAGGAACATCCGAATGTCACTAAGATGAAGATACTCGGTTGTAAGCTGATTTCTGTCAGTCGAGGAACCAAAACCTTGAAGGATGCTGTTGACAGTGCCTTCGAAGAGTATCTGCAAGATCCGGTTAACTTTTTCTACGCGATCGGCTCAGTTGTCGGGCCGCACCCCTTTCCAAAAATGGTGCGTGATTTCCAGTCCATTGTCGGGATTGAAGCGCGTGAACAATTTCAACAAAAAGAGGGTTGTCTGCCTGATTACCTGCTTGCTTGTGTTGGTGGAGGTTCAAATTCTATCGGCTTATTCTCTGCTTTTTTAGACGATGAGAATGTTGAAATGATTGGTATTGAACCGGCGGGCAAGGGGTTGGATACCCCAGATAACGCCGCAACGTTGACGTTGGGGAGTAAGGGGAGTATCCATGGTTTTGAATGTTACAATTTACAAGATCAGGATGGTATGCCACTCCCGGTGTATTCCATCGCTTCAGGGTTGGATTATCCCGGGGTCGGTCCCCAACATTGCTATCTGAAAGATATCGAGAGGGTAAAATATGAAACCATCGATGACAAAGAGTGTCTGGATGCGTTTATGCAGTTGTCTCGATTAGAAGGGATTATTCCCGCTTTAGAGAGTGCTCATGCCGTCGCCTACGCGATGAAGTTAGCTAAAAAACTGCCAAAAGAGAAAACTATTTTGGTCAACCTCTCTGGTCGTGGGGACAAGGATGCGGACTTTGTTGCCGAATATCTGTCTTTGTAGGGGGTAAATCGGCAACTGTGTGTACTGAGAAGTCTCTTTAGATGGGTGATTTAGAGGTGGTTTATGAAGGCTGCATTTATTATCTTTGATCAGATGACGGCGTTGGATTTTGTCGGGGTCTATGATCCATTGACGCGTCTTAAGACAATGGATTTTATGCCGAAATTTCATTGGCAGATCTGCTCATTCTGTACGGATGTCGCCGACAATCAAGACCTTCGCTTTAATCCCGATTCGTCGCAACAACCTCTGGGAGATTTTGACCTTCTGGTTGTCCCTGGTGGTTATGGGAGTCGTTCTCTTCAACACAATGAAGGCTTTATCTCATGGTTGAAAACGGCGAAGGAAGTACCACTGAAAGCGTCTGTCTGTACCGGTTCTTTACTGTTGGGAGCCGCAGGCTTTCTGTCCGGGAAGCGGGCGACAACGCATCCCAATGCCTACGATGAGTTGGCACGATACTGCGGGGAGGTGAGTCAGCAGCGGGTGGTCGACGCCGGTGATGTTATTACCGCCCGTGGAGTGACTTCAGCAATTGATCTGGGTCTTTACCTGGTGGAGCGCATCGCTGGAAAAGAGATCCGCATCGAAATTGCAAGGCAGATGGATTATCCATACTTCTCCTGAATGATGGGCTTTTTATCTGGAAGACTTTACCCCGTTTTTCTCTTTTTTAATCGTGGTGTTTGTCAACGCGCTTTAACGACCATCAACGTGATATCGTCGTCCTGAGAATGTCCTCCCCGGAACCGGTTCAGTGCGGCGATAAATTTTTCGGCAATGGTATCGGCGCTGTCCTCTGCATGGCGAATTAACAGTTCATGGACCCTTTGAGTCCCGAACATCTCTTCTTCACTGTTCTGGGCTTCCCAGATACCATCAGTCCCAATCAGCAAGATATCTCCGGGCATAAACTGGATTGTGGTTGCCATTTCATAGGGAGTGTCTTCAATAATCCCGAGGGGAATCCCGGAGCTGCTCAGTTCTTCAATGGGGCCGTCAGCGCGGTAGAGAAACAAGGGAGCATGACCAGCTGAGATCCAACGTAAAGATTGTGCTGCCGGATCAAGAACACCATAAAACAAGGTCATGAAGTATGCCTCGGCGGTGTCCCGACATAGTTGATTGTTAAGTTCGTTGGCAAGGGCGACAAGTTGAATTTTGTAACGATTTACCAACGAGTGAAGAGCTGCACGGGTAGTTGCCATTACCAGTGCGGGACCTATCCCGTGGCCAGAGACATCGCCAACTGCAAGTCCGAACTGCTGCTGACCTGAAATTTGCAGTGCTATAAAGTCGAAATAATCACCGCCTGTTCCATCGCAATAGATGCTTCTTCCGGCGAGATCAAAATAGGGACAGTCTGGTGCTGAATCGGGCAGTAATTGTTGTTGAATCTTTTTCGCCAGTGCCAGAGATTGCATCATTTTGTCCCGTTCTTTGAGTCTGGCTCCCATGCTGTTAAAAGTGTTGCCCAGTTCTTCTAATTCATCACCGGTGCGGATCTGAACTCTAGCGTCAAAGTTTCCCGCTGAGAGTTGATTTGCTGCAGTCGCCAATTCCAAGATTGGAAGAGTCACCTTTCGTGAACGGCTGATTGCTAGCAGGACAGCGATCGCGACAACAACAATGGTCAACGCGGCACTGATAGTCAGACTTTGTGAGATTTGTTGTTTGGCAAATTGTTCAGCGTTGACCGCTTGTGAAATGATCTGTTGATAGGGGACAATCACCAGCGGGAAGGGTTCCTCTTTATTTCGTGGGCCATAGGCCCAGAGTGCTTCCCTGCCTTGATAGGTCACTTTTCTGACGGCAGAGTTTCCAGCGATCCAATCCTGTTGTAGCTCTTTGAGCTGTGGATCTGTTATTTCCAGATATTCAGGTTTAACCGGAACACGCCAATTTAATGAATGATTCTCATTGCGATTGCGGAGGAGAATCTGCAACTTTTTGTTCGGATCCGCAGCGTCTTCATGATAAACAAGAACCATACTCTGTGCTTCACTACCCCATTGTTCAGGGATCTTCCAGTCGCTGAAAAATTGTCGATAATCAATATCTAAAGCCGTGACCCCGGCGAGTTTTCCTGCCGGTGTATAGATCGGTTGCGCCATTGTGAGGATCAAGGTTCCGGTGGTTAAGTCGGTGACTATCTGTTGCGTTTGCCCCCTTTTTTTTGCCGCCTCCTGATACCATTGTCGTTGCCTGGGATCGTAATCAGCGGGATATCCCCCTTTGCCCGGATAACTGGAATGAATGCCTGATTCCAGCGAGGTATACTGCCAGAGAAACAGGTCTGGTTGAATCGCATGCAGGGCTTTGTAGACGTCTGTCATTCGACTGATGCGGTTCAGATCATCAGTCAGCTCTGAACCCTGGTTTTTTCCAGCAAGAAAAATGACCTGTTGGGAGTAGGAGATAGGAATCGGGACCAGCTCTCCGGTTGCAGAGAGGCGTTGATATTTCGATGTCGAGGTCAGATCTATTGGCCGCTTATGTGCGGAGGCGTAATCAGCAGAATAAAAGATTGGTTGTGGCGTTTTGGGTGGCGGAGCGGATAGGCGGCTTGCAACGGCTTCGGCTTGACTCTGTAGCGTCAACAAAGCGATCGCTTTATCCCGTTTGAGGATCAAACCATAATCATTAACTAATGAGTGGAGCAGGCTCTGGGCATCGTTATTCAGCAGGGTTCGCGTGTCATCCGTCAACTTGTTGCCAAAGTGGAGCATTGAGGCACGTTGCAGCAGGAAACTCATTCCCAGCGGCAACAAGGTGACGAACAGCAGCAGAATCAAAAACTTTGTCCGGAATCGCATAGCGTCTCTATCTCTGCAGTAACGCAGGCCGGTTCTCTTGACTTGTCCTCATAGTATAACAATTTTCCCTCAGCAGAGGCGATAGCACGTTATTCTTATTCATTGAGCCAGGTTAATATCGCCGCTTGTTCTGCTGCCCATTGTTCACCAAGGCGGAGCTCTAAAAATGATTTTAACAGGCTATTGAACATCTGCTCCCCTTCCTCAATGCTGGCAATCTTGGTGAAAAATGCAGCTTCTGCTTCTGCCTGAGGGTCGTCATTTGGATCTTTATCCGGACGAATCATAGGGGTGCGGTAGCTGCCAAATTGAAACCGTTCCCCTTTCAATGTTAGCTTCCAACAGTCATCTTCATTCTGTTGTAAGTGGATAGTCGCTTCTTCGATTTGTTTTCCTTGCTGTAAGGCTGCTCGAACTTCGCGATATTGATCTTGTGGGCCGGCGACAACAATTTTTTGCACCCCTTCTTGACCACCACCGACGAGCACCAAGCGGTTGTCTAAAAAGGCTGTGAAGGGTTGTTTCTCTAATAGCGGTCCCTCGGTTGTGACCTGGTAGCGTGAATCAGAATTCAAGGTACGATAGAATAACCATTGGAGAAAATCAGTTCCCAGCCAACGATTAGCTTCAATTTGCTCCAAAACGTTTTCCGTTTGTGACTTGTTAGCCTGTTGTAGAGAGTCGCGTAATTGCTCTGGGAGAACCTGTATGGCACGCGCGAGAGGGTGAAATATTTGTAGACGCAGTCCGGGAAAGGTTTGATGAAATAACCCTTGGAAGCTATCAATGGTGTTCTGTCCCAGAGAACAAAAGCGCAGTAATTGCTGGTCGGTATCCCATACCACATCATAAAAAGATGGTGTCGGCAGAGTGCGAGCAAGCAGTGATGTGCGTGCTTGATCGCGGATTTGTTCTTTTTCCCCTTTAGGGACGTAGTTCAGCGTCGGGTTCTCCTCAAGAAATTTGTCGCATAAGCGGACAATCTGTCGTTTCAGCAGCGCAGCTGGGATGCGGCGGCGGTCTTGGCGTAAGCTGAAGCACAGGTAGTGATCGCGCCAGCACTGTTGTGAAGAGCTGAATTCGCTGCTGTCATAGTTGTCTAGCTCAACCCATCCTGTTGCGAGTTCATCGGCCGATTGTTCAATCGAACGGAACCCTTCTGCTGTAAGCTTGTCTGCGAGTTCTTGAAGTTTAGTTTGTGGATCGAGAGTGCCGGTGACTTGAAAATAACAAATACTGGCAGATGTGGCTAAAAAGCCCATATGATCTCCTTCATAGGTCGTGATTGATTAAGTGGGATAGTCTCTCAGCTTACTTGCGGTGGAAGTAATAAAACTGACCACTACATCTGTTTCGGTAGGTCTGATTATGTTCAGCAAGTTGTAACAACAATTGATTCAGGGTTGCTGCATCAAAATATCCTTGTTCAATAAAATAATGTCCCATTTGTTGTTGTTGGCTTTGTTGGTGATAGAGGAGGGTGCGGATCTGTCGTTGGTTGAGAAATCCCAGTTGTTCTGCCCGTTCACCAAATTTAAGGATGCCGTTGCGGTAGTTGATAATGTCTTGAATATTACTTTCATTCAGCCAACCCCAACGCCGCGCAATTTCACCCAGCACTGGCCGTTGCCGCCGTTGCCAGGTCACCGCTGAGATCACGGCATGGAATGGAATGATGCCTGAATAATAGAGGAACAGTCCAAATTGGAGTGGTCGCGGAGGGAGCGACCTGTGTCGTGACTGCCGCTCGAACGGATCATTTTGTCGCTGTCTGGGTCGCGTGGGGGCAGAATACTGGCGCGAAAAGTTTCCGCTGGAAACGTGTTTTCGTTGTTTAAGATAGGCCAGAACAGTTTGATGCGCTTGATTTAAATCCTGGAATAGCCGGTGTTGCTTGCTGCGGATTATCGGAGCAGACACTGCAAAACGGTCAGGATGGGTGATTTTGGCCTTTTGCCTATAAGCTGAGCGCACTCCTGCTGGCTGTAAATAGGATAAAAAATCTCTATTTAGCTGCAGACCAGAGCCGAATAAGGTTCGACAAGCATGGAAAACTTCTGTTTCTGTCACTTGTTGCATGAGGTGTTTGTTTCCTGACGGCTGAAGTTATCTCAATGCCAATCATGACACTTGTTTTTTATAGCCTAGAATATTGTCGGTGACAAGGCACAGTTGTCGGTGAAGCCACAAATTGCCTTTAATGACGATGAGCGATATCCAGAACCGGCGTCAAGTTCTGTTTCTTTAGCGCTGAGACTCTTCAGGGAGCTGTTGTGTTGTTGATGATTTATTGCCCGTCTTATCTTTTTGAGTTGATGAAGGTATCGATTCTTTGTTGATCCTCACTGAGAATATTGATAAAGCGGAGACCCGCCGTGACCGCTGATTCATCTTGCATGCACACCCACACGATCTCAGCAATAGCACAGACTGGTGGTTTCCCATCTTCCAGATTGATAAGAACCAGACACAGCTCCCCTTGATCGGCCGGTGGTTTGATGGAGAACCGGATACCCCCGGAACTGATGTTAACCCGATAAGACTTAAACCCCTCATAAACGAGAGGAGCTTCCGGGCTGTGAAGCACTTTTATGTTTTTTTCCCAGATTTCACGCATGGTATGCAGTGTTTTGGCGGCACGACTGAAGCGGATACCCAGTTGGCAATCAAAACGTTTACTGATCCGTCGTTGGAACATTTCCAGGTCTGAGTTGAGCCTGATGGTAAACTTGTTTTTGTCAATTTTTTTCTCAAAACGAGCGGTAGCACGAATGCCCAAACCCATAGACTCGGATGTAATTTCAAAGGTCAATCCTTCACTAAAAGGATATTTTTCAACGGCATCTGCGCCATAAGGGAGAGAAAGGAGGAGCAAGTCATCGTCCAGAGAAACAACCCGCACAGACATAAGCTCAGTCCGCTCACCATTCCCGGCAGTATTTTGAACTTGTAGCAGTAGTTGTTGATCTGTTTTGAAATAGCGTTGGTAATTCATGTTACATTCACCGCCTCTGTTGTTGATATACGACTAGGCTCTCTATTCTATATTTTTTCGTAGATAAGAACAAACCAATAATTGTGTAACGGCAGAAATAAATATATATTCTCAGATAATTTTAAGAAATTTAATGATTTAACGCTATTTTGATTTTTCTCCGCATGGGGTCTTTGATGCAAGCACAAACTTATCGCTATTTTGTTGTGACGACGCTGGGTCTTGAAAATATTTGCGCCAACGAACTGAATCGTCTTGGGATTCAACCGCTTCACATTATTCGTGGGGGAGTAGAGTTTGAAGGGGGGCTGCACGAACTCTACCTTGCAAATCTGTGGTTACGTAGTGCCACTCGAATTTTAGTTCGTTTGGGGACTGTTGTCGCTCGGGATTTTCCCACTTTATTTCAACGTTTGTCTCGTCTCCCCTGGGGACGTTTTATCAAACCAGGACGTGCCTGTGAAATTAGGGCGGTAAGTCATGGTTCCCGCTTAAACCATACCGGGCGTATTGCCGCTGCCTGCGAGGATGCGATGGTCAAAGCTCTGGGTGAGAAGAATGGGACCACGGGGCCAGTGCAGAAGGTTTTTATCCGGATCAATGATAATCACTGTGAGGTGTCGGTTGATAGCTCTGGAGAACTTCTCCATCGACGTGGCTACCGACATGCTCGTGTTGCTGCGCCATTGCGGGAGACGTTGGCTGCAGGGTGCTTATTGGCTTGCGGTTATGACGGGTCATTGCCACTCGTTGATGTGATGACCGGTTCAGGAACTTTTGCTATCGAGGCGGCTTTGATTGCGCTCCACAGGGCTCCGGGAAAAGGGCGGGACTTTGCTTTTATGAACTGGCCGAAATTTCGGCCAGGGTTGTGGCAGCAGTTGTTGATTGAAGCGCAGAGAGCCGAAAAGGCGACTCTTCCAGTCCCTATTTATGCAGTTGATAATAATCCCAAAGCGATACAGGCAGCGCAGGCAAATATAGAATCTATTGGGTTGGAAGGGGCCATTCAACTCTCTTGCGGACAGATGCAGAAACTCCAACCACAGTTCCCCAAGGGGTTGTTAATCTGTAATCCCCCTTACGGTGAAAGGCTGGGCCGGAATGCCAGCTTGCAATCTCTCTATCATGATTTGGGCCAGCTCTATGGTTCCATTTTCACTGATTGGGACGGCGCGGTTATCTGTCCTGAATCTGAATTGCTCAAGGCGACGGGCCTCTCTTTTGAGCCGTTGCTCCGTTTTACCAACGGTGGAATCAAGGTCTCTTTGTTGAAAAAAGCTTGACTTCATTGGGACCAAAAGGTATATGTTCCAGCTCTTGTGGAGGTGACTCTGCAAAGATGGTAGAGAAAGTGGGGTGATTGTTCGTGGAAATCACAGTTATTGATGGTAACGTCGAAAAAGCGATTAAGGTTCTCAAGCGTAAGTTACAGCAAGAGGGACTTTTCCGTGAAATGAAGCAACGTAAATTTTACGAAAAGCCAAGCATTAAGCGTAAACGCAAAGAGAAAGAAGCCCAGCGCCGTTTGCGTAAGAAGCAACGTGCTATGAAGCGGTTTAACTAAACTCCTTCTGTTTCTATATGACAAAAAGCCGAATCTGCAAAGATGTCGGCTTTTTGTTTTTTTATGATCGGTGTTCTTTGGCGTCATTGTTTAAGCGTTGCAATGCAATTATCTGAATTACATAAAAACTGAAAAAAACCGGACTATTTCATGCGAATAGCCCGGTTTCCTTTTTTTAACCCCCGGCGTCTAACTCTTTATCTGGGCCAGTGATTTAAGCTCATTCCTGACACTTTTTCAGCAATCCGCACTACTTGGTAGCTGTAGCCATATTCATTGTCGTACCAGATGTAGAGGACGCAGCGATTGCCTTGAACAATAGTTGCCAATGAATCAATAATTCCAGCATATGTTGAGCCAACCATGTCGCTAGAGACCGCCTCGGGTGAATTGGTGAAGTCGATTTGATCTTGTAACGGTGAATCGAGTGAGACCCCCCGCAGATAGCGATTCAGTTCTTCAACGCTGGTTTCTTGGTTTAAGGTAAGGTTCAAAATCGCCAGAGAAACATTGGGGGTCGGAACCCGAATGGCATTGCCGGTCAATTTTCCCGCAAGCTCTGGCAATGTTTTGGCAACGGCGTTTGCTGCTCCGGTTTCTGTGATGACCATATTTAACGGCGCACTACGACCCCGACGCTCTTTGTTGTGATAATTGTCTATCAGGTTTTGATCATTCGTATAGCTGTGACAGGTCTCAATATGTCCTGCTTCGATACCGAATTTCTCATTGATAGCTTTAAGGACCGGGACAATCGCATTGGTTGTACAACTGGCTGCGGAGAGAATTTTTTCATCTGTCTCAAGTAACGCATTGTTGACACCATAAACGACATTGGGGATATCTCCCTTGCCCGGCGCTGTCAGTATAACCTGGGAGGCCCCTTTGCAATGAATGTGTCGTCCTAAGCCTTCGCGGTCACGCCATTTACCGGTGTTGTCGATAATCAGAGCGTTGTTGATTCCATACTTTGTATAGTCAACATCTTCAGGAGAGTTGGCGTAAATGATGCGGATCATATTGCCATTGGCGATAATGGCATTTTCGGCCTCATCGACTCTGATAGTCCCTTTGAAGTGGCCGTGAACAGAATCGCGGCGAAGGAGGCTGGCGCGTTTGGTCAGGTCATCTTCACTCCCTTTACGAACAACAGCCGCTCTTAGGCGCAGCTTGTTGCCGCCACCGGTCTGTTCGATCAGGATTCTTGCCAACAGGCGACCGATACGACCGAAACCGTAAAGGACGACGTCACGGGGTTCGTTGAGTTGATGTCCTTTGCCAGTATCCAGACCTTTTAACTGCTCGGCGACAAAAGCTTTAATATCCCCACCACCTTGTTCCTGAAAGAGGATCGCCATCTTCCCGAGATCAACTTTTCCAGGGGCGAGATCCATCTCTGTCATGGCCAGGAGGATGGGGTAAGTGTCCGAGACCCAGATCTCTCGATTGATAATCTGCCGGGCAAAACGGTGGGCCCGGAGAACTTCAATTGTCGATTGGTTGACAAGGGCGCGACCATAGACGGTACAGATCACCTCCTGATCACGATAAAGCTTTCCGAGTAGCGGTGTCATGGCTTCGGCAATTGTCTCGCGCTCTTTCCACTCTTTAAAATACTCATCTGTTTTTGTGTCAACCATATCCAGCAAACCCTTTCATTGTGTGTTAGTGTCTATAATATAAAGAGGATTGAATCTGAACCAATCGATCTCTACAGGATAGCCGACTGAGGCGCTCGATTCAGATTTTATCTTTCCGTGCCCTTTAAATCTGCGTATACTAATTTAACTGTACTGCTTTTGCAACTCCCTTTACAGGGATCGTCGTTGCCTTTTATCCGGCAGTCACTGGACAATTAGTTAGGTTGGTTGATAAAAATTGTTAGAGTTAATCGTCGAGAGATAAATTCGTTTTGGCATTACACTTTATCCGCAATCTCCATGGAGGAATAAATAATGGCTGACGTCGTGAGTTACAAAGATCTGGGTTTGGTAAATTCGCGGGAAATATTTCGAAAAGCGGTCGATGGTGGTTATGCTATCCCTGCCTATAATTTTAATAATCTTGAACAACTGCAGGCAATCATTACGGCCTGTGTAGAAACAAGGTCGCCGGTCATTCTGCAGATCAGTAAAGGTGCACGGAACTATGCTAATGAAACGATGCTCCGTTATATGGCCACGGGTGCAGTGCAGATGGCAAAAGAGATGGGGGTAGAAATCCCGATTGTTCTCCATCTGGATCATGGTGATTCCTTTGAACTTTGCCAGAGTTGTATTGAGTCTGGATTCTCATCCGTCATGATTGACGGTTCGCATCTCTCTTATGCTGATAATGTTGCCTTGACCCGTCAGGTGGTTGACTATGCCCATGCGCATGATGTCACAGTTGAAGGTGAACTTGGAGTTCTTGCCGGGATCGAGGATGAGGTGGTTGCTGAAAAATCCACCTACACTCAGCCTGATGAAGTTGAAGATTTTGTCAAGAAGACCGGGGTAGATTCCCTCGCGATATCGATAGGAACTAGCCATGGTGCCTACAAGTTTAAGCTCAAAGAGGGGGAATCGGTGCCACCGTTGCGGTTCGATATCCTGGCCGAATGTCAAAAGCGGATTCCCGGTTTTCCGATTGTGCTCCATGGTGCCTCCAGTGTTCTCCCCGAATATGTTGCACTGATCAACCAGTATGGTGGCAAGATGGATGGTGCTGTTGGGGTGCCGGAAGACCAGCTTCGCAAAGCGGCAGCCAGTGCTGTTTGTAAGATCAATATTGATTCAGATGGTCGTTTGGCCGTCACCGCCAAGGTGCGTGAGTATCTGCAGAATAACCCCAGTGAGTTTGACCCGCGTAAATATCTGGGTGCTGCCCGCACCGAGTTGATCCGTCTGATTAAACACAAGAACGAGACGGTTTTGGGAAGTGCTGGAAAAGCTTGAGAACTCTTCTGTATCTATTACAGGTTGAAGGCCTATGGAGCCTTCAACCTGTAGCTTCTAAAAAGTAATAACCTGATATCCCTCTTTGATGAAGTTTGAAATATAGTCACCAACGTAAATGATATTGGCCCCTTTTTTTGTGAGTGATGAGGTGATCCCCAGGTCATCCGCTACAAACTTGCAGTAGGCGGTATTGTTCTCCTGGAGGATGGCGAACGTTTCTGGATGTTCTAACATCACCTTTTCACTTTCACCAAAGACGACGAATTGCACATCATCGACCCAACCGTTCTTTCTTGCATTGGTCCCGTAGATTATTCCCGGTTGTAGTTTGTCAAGGTCACCTGACGCCAACCATATGAGAACTTTTGCCATGACAAGCTCCTTTTTTTGTCGTTTGTTCGCTGTGGAAAAAAATTGAATGCCCTCTTTTATCTGGATAAGATTTTATCCTATCATAATGACTAGCCTACAGGTTTGAATTCTATTATTGTCTGGTTCTTCATTTTCGTAGCAGCGATTCGACCACCAATTCACTTTGGTTGTCTGGAACCAGCGGTTTCTTCATCGTCGTTGAATGTGCCACTTGTCATCTTTTTGGGGGGGGGATTAGGTAAGGAAGAACAATGATTGAGTCCATTAATGCTTTTATCAAAAAAGAATCTTCAGCAGGCATCTTGCTGGTTCTGGCTACCATTTGTGCACTGCTGTTAAAAAATAGTGTTTTCTCAGAGATCTATAGCGGTTTCCTCCACACTCATGTTGAGGTTCGTGTCGGTGATTTACAGATCGCCAAACCGCTATTGCTTTGGGTGAATGATGGTCTCATGGCGATTTTTTTCTTTCTCATTGGTTTAGAGGTCAAAAGGGAGGTTTTAGAAGGTCACCTGTCTTCAGTCCGCCAAGTTGTCCTGCCGGGGGTTGCTGCTATGGGTGGCATGATTGTTCCTGCCTTGGTCTTCATTGCTTTTAATCATGGGAACTCGTTTGCCATGAAAGGTTGGGCTATCCCTACGGCTACCGATATCGCTTTCGCTTTAGGGGTTTTGTCGCTGTTAGGGACGAGGGTGCCGTTGTCTCTCAAGGTATTTTTACTTGCTCTGGCGATCATTGATGATTTAGGCGCTATCATTATTATTGCTCTATTTTATACGAATGATCTTTCAACCTTATCCATTATTATCGCTTCCATAGCACTGTCTATTTTATTTGTCATGAACCGGATAGGAGTTGCTCTTAAAGGGGCGTATATTCTGGTCGGTGTCCTGTTGTGGGTCAGCGTCTTGAAGTCAGGCGTCCATGCCACGTTGGCTGGGGTGGCGCTGGCATTTATGATCCCTTTGCATTGTACCAGTAGAAAGGGGAGGCGTTTCTCAATGAACCAAGAAATGGAGCATGATCTGCACAACTGGGTCGTATTTTTGATATTGCCCCTTTTTGCCTTTGTCAATGCTGGAGTGGATTTGAGGGGCATTTCATTGGCAGAAATGATTAATCCTGTCCCCATAGGAATTATGCTCGGATTGTTTTTAGGCAAGCAGTTGGGAGTATTTGGTTTTAGTTGGCTGGCGATCAAATCCGGGTTCGCCAGCCTGCCGACCGATAGTAGCTGGAAACAACTCTATGGCGTCTCTATTCTTACTGGTATCGGTTTCACTATGAGTCTGTTTGTCGATACCCTGGCTTATGATGATACGCAGATGTTCCTTTATGCCGACAAGTTGGCAGTCCTTGTTGGGTCCTTTGTTTCGGGATTGGTCGGTTATCTGGTGTTGAGAATCGCCAGATAACCTTGTTTTTTCCCGACTGGCAGGTTGATTCATTCGGCGGTAAAAGTGATATCACCATAACTCGCACTGACCAATCCAGCAGTGTTGTCACTGTCTGTCATGATCGCCACGGCATCAATTGACGTTATCTCTTCACCGAAGATTTTTTTGAAGTCTTCAAGGACGTTACGTTTTTCCTGATACCAAGTGTTTTTCTTGTCTGCAGCAGTACGAACCGCCATAAGGGTCGCATTTTTTCCGGCAAATGCGTTGGGCCAACTCGCCCCTTTTGTTTCTGATGAGGACCAGACATAGTTGATCGCTTTGGTTTTCCAGAATGCCAATCCACCTTTCACAACAATATAGACGCGTGCCGCATAATCGTCGCCATCTTTAGTTCTTTCAGCTAGTGGCGGGTGTCCTTTTTCAATTTTCCACTGCCAATTAATATAGGGATGGGTCGTCAGGTCGATGTTGACCTCTTTGAATAGTCCAGAGGCTGAAGCATTTGCTTCAGCCTGGAGCACCGTTCGATCACCTTGTTTGATTAATTGATAGTTGGTTTGGTTGAGAAACTCTTTCTCTTGCCAACCCTTAAGATCCCCTGCAGAGAAACGACCAACTTGAATCTCGGTTGCAGCACTGCTTTGTCCTGCGTTGATTGGTGTGGAGATCAACAGTAACGAGACGATCAGTACGGGGAGGAAAAAGGATGTTTGTATATTTTTAAGGACTGAGACGATACTCATAATATGCTTCCTTTCGCGATCTCTGCAATGCAAGTTAAGCTTTGGTTTACTTGTGGCGGTAGAAGTTGCGCAGTTTTTTTGTTGAAACACCGGTAAAAAAACCAGCAATCATCAATTGATTTATTATCGTGGTGCGGATGACTCCAAGATTCTTCCACCGGCGTGCAGATGTAAGCGCTTCTTCTTTAAGGGTGACGACAGGTCCACGCTGACGCAGACGGCGGACAAGATCAAAATCCTCCATAATAGTGAGGGGAGAAAATCCACCCATCTCATCAAAGATTCGCCGTTCCATGAACAAGCCCTGATCTCCATACGGCCACTTGAATACTGTGGAGCGAAAATTTGTCCCCCATTCAACTGTTCGCATGGCCAGCCCAGAGGCGTCGGTTTTGAAACGGAACGCCCCGGCAACGGTGCTCGGGTTATCCAGGGTTGAGCGGACCAGCTGCCTGTAGTTTGGCACCAGTAAGGTGTCAGCATGGAGAAATAACAGGTGGCGGCCGTTGCTGTTTTTGACCCCGGCGTTGAGTTGATCTGCCCGTCCAGTGGTGACGGTGAAAACTTTGGCCCCACATTGGGCGGCAATGGCAGCGGTATCGTCTTCGCTAGCGGCATCAACAACGATAATTTCAATAGCCGCATCCGTTTGTTGTAATGATTCAATGGTTGTTGCGATCACCGCTGCTTCGTTGAGAGTTGGAATGATGATGGAAAGTGGCGATTCATTGTCAATGATGGCGTTGAATTGTGGATTGTCGCTGAAGAGAGGCAAATCTTCGGGAAGATCAATATCGCTCAGGTGGGGGAGTTCATAAACGCTCAGTTCCAGGCGGGTACAGATTTCCCGTGTCTGCCGATAAACTTGATCAGTTCCCCAGTCGATATGGGCGAAGAGTTCGGGACGGGGGGACTTCATCCCCAGAAGATAATAACCACCATCAAGGGCGGGGCCAATGACGATATCATAATCCCCTAAACATGTATAAGCATGTTGGATCAGTTCGGGCGTGAGCCCCGGAACGTCCGTACCAAGGCCTATGACATAATTATGATGATGATCGAAAGATGTTTTGAAGGCGGCTTGCATCCGCGCTCCAAGATCCCCATCAGGCTGGACTTTATATTCCAGATCGCTCCCAAGCCAAGAACGGAAATCTTTTAGCCGGGCTCCGGTGTAATGGACGGTAAGGTTGCAGTTGCACCTTTCTGCGCAGGTTGTTCGAGCCGTCTTGAGGGTATGCTCTGCCAAGCGTCGATGCAATTGTGCCGCACCTTCCGCTCCAAGGGCCGGAATAAGTCTGGTTTTCGCTTTTCCAAGGACAGGATACTTGCTGAAAATCAACAGTGCCGAACTTGTGTTTAAGGGCATAGCTAGCGTCTATCTGGGCGTTGAGAAATTGATTGTTTTGGTGATGGTCTGTTGCTGTCGTTGCAGGGTTAATTTGACCTCGGCATTGCTGCTTTTCTGTTGTAATTCATAAATCAGGTCAAAGACCTCTACTAACGGTTGGGTGTCAAGCCGGGTCAGGATATCCCCCTTTTCTAACCCTTGTTGCTCCGCAATTGATCCCGGGAGGACCCCTTTGATGAGGAGTCCATTATCCGTTTTGTCCAGCATGATTCCCAGTTTAACCCCTGGATTCGGTAGATCCTCATATTCGGTAAAGGTGAGAAAATGATAAGGGGGCATCGGGTAGTTTGGTTTAACGACGTTCATCAGTCGGTCTTTTTTGTCTTCCGGTATGTTTAATTCTTCTGAGCCGATCAGAAGGTAACTGGAAGGGGTACGGCGGAACATGCGACGGGGAATGCCATATCCGTAACGGATGTGGTTTCCTCCTGCAATGACGAGGACTTGGCGATTTTTGCCCTGTTGCTGTAGATATTCAGCCAGATTCTGTGCCATCGTCTCGTCCCAAAGGGTTTGCACTCGTTGAAAGCCATCGAGCATGGCCCGACCCATTTTGTGGTCACTGAAAATAGCTTCAACCATCGCTTGCTGATAGGGATCGTTGTTGTCTATGTCAGGCAATTGTTCTTGTTCTTCCACCGACAATTCTGCCAAGGGCGTTCTGGCGACACTTTGCTTGAGATTTTGTTCTACGTTAAGGGCCAAAAGGGGAATCTTGTGATCCCGGCAGTAGTTTAGCAGGGAGCGATAGAAGGCAAAGTTCATCCCCCAATTGTGATACCAATTGACCTGTTGTAAAAATTCTTTCTCTGTCAGATCCCCATTGATCCACCGATCCAAAACGGTTTGTTGTGAGGGGGTAAACATCTCCATCGCCAAGGTGATCTTGCCAGGGTTGTGTTGTGCTAACGCCTGAAGAATCGTTTTTTGCAGCCGATGGGATGCTGGATTGTCATGGGTTTCACCGACAAAAACCACCTGGGTACGACTGGCCTGATCGAGCATCACCTCCTGATCAACGAAAATTCCTGTTGGCAGATGGAGTATATCTCCAACAACCGGCTCACGGTCTGGAGGGTAAGGCATCTCTGGATCGCCCAAATATTGACTGACGGGCTGGCAGCCGATAAGTGAAGTCATAAGCACCAATAGAGGGAAAAAAAAGTTGATATTCATATTTTGCCTCTCAATAGATATTCTTAGCATGGAAAATTTCAGTCATTTCTTGTCCAAGGATCGTTTTTATCCTTTTTCTCTCCTCGACAGACAAATCCTCATACGTTGTTGCAAAGAGATATTTATTTAAATCGAAATCTTTGAGCAACATTTTTGTATGAAATAAATTTTCCTGATAAATGTTGATATCGACACATTGATAAAGATCACGTATGTCCTTACGAATGTATTGCTGAATACTGTGAATTCGGTGATCAATGTAATGTTTGCGCCCCTTAGTGTCCCGGGTAAAGCCGCGCACCTTGTAATCCATCAGCACAATATCTGATTCAAATGAAGCAATCAGATGGTTAAGTGCTTTGAGTGGGCTGATTCTACCACAGGTTGAAACATCGACATCAACCCGGAAGGTTGAAATTCCTGATTTTGAATCGGTTTCCGGATAGGTGTGGATACAGAGATGGCTTTTATCCAAGTGGGCAACCACAAGGTCAGGTTTTGGTTCAATGGGTTCTTCGGCAATCAGAATGGTGACCGATGCTCCCATCGGGTCGTAATCCTGGCTGGAAATATTCAGAATATTCGCACCAATGATATCTGAAACTTCGGTGAGAATCATCGTTAAACGTTCGGCGTTGTACTCTTCGTCTATGTATTCAAGATATTCTTTGCGGGCCTGGGGACGTTTGGCATAGCAGATATCATAAATATTAAAGGAGAGACTTTTCGTCAAGTTGTTGAAGCCGCGCAGTTTGATTTTGGGTCTGCGCTTTGGGCGGGTGAACTTTTTTGCACACATCGGCATAATTCCTGAAAAAGCACCGAATCCATCGATTCGGTGCTATAAGTGGATACTATTTAATTCCAGGCGCAGTATTTTTCTATACTGCTTTTTTCTTCTCGCGGCCATCCATAACCTTGTAAGCGCAGAGGGAACCACACATTGTACAGGCTCCATGAGATTCATCAACCCCTGATTCGTCCCGCCAATGTTTTGCTTTTTCTGGATCAATGGAAACGGAATATTGTCCTTCCCAGTCAAGTTTTTTACGATAAACCGCCATGGCGTTGTCTTGGTCTATAGCTCCAGGGATGCCTTTAACGATATCAGCGGCATGGGCTGCAATTCGTACCGCCATGACCCCTTCATGCACATCTTGAACGGTCGGAAGGCGGAGGTGTTCGCTGGGGGTGACATAGCAGAGGAAATCGGCTCCAGCAGCGGCTGCTACAGTGCCTCCGATCGCCGAAGTGATGTGGTCATAGCCGGGGGCGATATCTGTCACTAATGGTCCAAGAACATAAAATGGGGCGCCATGGCAGAGGCGTTTTTGTAGTTTGATGTTGGCCTCTATCTGGTTAAGAGCCATATGTCCAGGGCCTTCAATCATGACCTGAATTCCGGCATCTTGAGCGCGTTGGGTCAACTCACCAAGGATAATCAATTCTTGAATTTGCGCCCGATCTGTTGCATCTGCCAGGCACCCAGGACGGAAACCATCGCCGAGAGAGAGAACCGCATCGTAGGGCCGCACCAATTCCAGTAAGCGGTCATAGAATTCGTAGAGGGGGTTTTCAGCATTGTTGTAATCCATCCAGCCGACAGTAAAAGAACCTCCACGGGAGACAACCTCCAGCAGTCGTCCCTCACGGTCCATTCTTGAGACCGTCTCACGGGTCACGCCACAGTGGACGGTGATAAAGTCGACGCCGTCTTCGAGATGCTTTTTAACGCCGGCAAAAATATCTTCGACCGTCATATCAACAATAGGTTTCCCTTGCGTTATGACTGCGTCGCAAGCGGCTTGGTACAGGGGAACACTGCCGATACAGAGATCGGTTTCAGCGATGATTGCTGCGCGGATTTCATCTATTGGGCCTCCGGTAGACAGGTCCATCAGGGCATCCGCTCCAGCAGCTGCTGCAACCTTGGCTTTTTCAAGCTCTTTATCAATGCTGGTATCGTCCTGGCTTGTGCCCAGGTTGGCGTTCGTCTTGGTGCGTAGCCCTTCGCCAACGGCTAGGGGGCGCCCGTTTGTGTGCTTATTGTTACGACAGATAACGGCTGTCCCTGCAGCAATCTTCTGACGAAGAATTTCCGGTTCGATATTTTCAGCAGCGGCAGCTTGGCGCACTAAATCGCTGATCTGTCCCTGACGGGCCATTTCAAGTTGAGTCATAAGGGTTACCTCAAGCAGATAAAAACAGTGTTAAAGTGGATGCACTGTGGTTGAAAGATATGAACTGATGCAGATCCTGATCAAAAAAAATAGTTCACCAATCTACAAAGCAAAAAAGCCGCCAAAAGGCGGCTATCGATAAATAATATCGGTATTGAGTAGCCGCTTCCCTACGCCGGGATTAACCGGATCAGGTTCCAAGGGTTGTTCCAGAATACTGGAACTCTCAGTAACGAAGACGCCCCTAGCGTGTCAAATAGACATGGATAGAGTTACCAGTTAGGTCGCACGAAAGTCAATAGAGAAAAGCAATGTTTGCAGAGCTCCACGGTGTTTGAAGAGGATGGGCATTAGTCTTGTACCGACACCTGTTCGTGCAAGAGTTGCATTGCCGCTTGGATGTGATTGACTGGACCGTGTCCCCGGCCATTGGGGGTGGATTTCTCGATCGCAAGAGAAACAAAGCGTTTGCCTCTTTCTACCGCTTGTTTTAACGGGTATCCTTGGGCTAGAAAGGTTGCTATTGCGGATGAAAGGGTGCAGCCAGTCCCATGGGTGTTGATGGTATCAAAACGTTGATTGTTCAGTTGATATTCCTCCTCTCCCAACAACAGGATGTCTGTCGCATCACCATGGAGGTGACCTCCTTTAATCAAAACGTTGCGTGCCCCTAATTCCTGTAGAGTGCGACCAGCTTCAATCATCTCTCCAATTGTGCGGGGCTCAATTCCCGTCATCACTTCGACTTCTGGTAGGTTCGGAGTCAATAGATATGATTGTGGTAGTAAGCGTGAGATGAGACTGTCATGGGCCTCTTTATCGAGGAGAGATTCGCCCCCTTTGGCAACCATGACTGGATCAACTACGGCGAGGAGTGAACGCTCTTCAATGACTTTTGCGACCCGCGAGACGATCCCACCCCAACTCAACATCCCGGTTTTGACGGTGTCGGCTCCAATGTCATCGAGAACGGCTTCCAGTTGTTTCATGACAAAGTCAGTGTGAACCATGTAAGTATCGTTCACCCCTAGAGTGTTCTGTGCTGTCAAGGCTGTTAAGACGGAGCTGGCATAGCTTCCAAGCAGGGTGATGGTTTTGATATCGGCTTGAATGCCGGCGCCACCACTGCAATCTGAACCCGCGATGGTTAAGACGTTACCGTTGGGGGCTGGGTTATTGCGGTTGAAAAGGAGAGAATATTCTTTTGCTGCCCTTGCGGGATCTGCATCTGCCATAATTCCTGAGAGGATGGCAACAGCATCAGCTCCAGCGGACAATGCTTCAAATGCGCGGGCAGGGGTGATTCCGCCGATTGCAACTACGGGAATACGGACGGCTTTGCGCACCTTTTTCAGGGTGTCAATCCCTACGAGGGTGATGTCTTGCTTGCTGTCAGTGGGGAAGATGCTGCCGATGGCGATATAATCAGCACCATGGGCTTCAGCTTTGAGGGCTTCATCGACACTATGGGTAGAAACACCAATGAGTTTTTTGTGACTGATGATTTGGCGGGCTGAGGCAATAGACATGTCCTCCTGGCCAAGGTGGACGCCATCAGCATCAATCTCATGAGCCAGTTCAGGCAGATCATTTATGATGAATAGTGCTTTGTGTCGGTGGCAAAGAGCTTTAAGTTTTTCTGCCATTTCCCGCCGCTTATCTGGACGGATATCTTTAGCCCGGTATTGAACCGTTTTTGTTCCACCCTTCAATGCTGCTTCGACTTTTGTCAGCAGTTTACCATCGAGGTTGTTATCCGTGATCAGGTAGAGACCGGAAAGCATTGGCAAGCTCCCTTATATAGATGTAGTGGATGTTATTCTCTGTGTTGAAGAATTATCCTGAAAAAATTAGAATGAGAAATATACAATCATCAAATAATCCTAGCAGCATTAAATCTTGGTGTCAATTAATCTTTAGGTTGATTGTTCCTTTACATAATGGTTCAGGAGGGATAAATTCACAGAGAAATTGGGTGTTAATCCCTCCTTTTTATCCTCTGGAGAAAATAGCGTGATGACCTATTCTGCTCGTCCGACGTGGGTCGATATTGATCTGTCGGCGTTACAACATAATTTGCAACAGGCATTAAATTTGTGTTCCTCGAATCAGCGTGTTTTGGCGGTGGTTAAGGCTGATGCCTATGGCCATGGTGCTGTGCAAGTGACCCGGGCTTTGCAGCGGTTTGGAGTGCGTGATTTTGCCGTAGCGACCCTTGAAGAGGCCTTAGAGTTACGTCAAGCTGGAATTGGTGATAATCTCCTGATTTTGGGGGGCTGTTTCCCTGGACAGGAAGCGGTGTTTTTAGAATTTAACTTGATGCCAATCCTTATGGACACTGCGACTGCTGCGCGTCTTAATGCTGAGGCGTTGCGACGGAAACGGCAAATAAAGGTTCATCTAAAGGTCGACAGTGGAATGGGGCGGGTTGGTTTCTTGCCCGCGCAGCTGCAGGAATTTTTGCCGCAACTGCGGCAGCTGGATGGTTTGATCATTGAAGGTTTTATGTCCCATCTTGCCTGTGCCGATGAGTTGGACTCCGTGGTGACCCATACGCAGCAGGACCAATTTCTGATGATGTTGCAAATGGTTCGCGACGCTGGGCTTCAACCTCGTGAGGTTCACCTGAACAATAGTGCCGGTTTAAGTGCCTGGGGGTGTCCTGACTGCACTCTGTCTCGCCCCGGAATTATCCTTTATGGCGGTCTGCCAAGCCCTGCTTTTTCGACGCGATTGGATTTGCAACCGGTGATGCATTTGCGGAGTTGCATTGCCCAATTACGCAGCTTGCCAGCTGGCAGCGGCATCTCTTACGGTCATAGCTACCACGCCCATGATAATATGCTGATCGCCGTTCTGCCTATTGGTTATGCTGATGGCTATAACCGTCTCTTTAGTAATCGGGGGCAGGGGATACTCCGTGGACAAAAGGTTCCCGTCGTTGGCAAAGTGTGTATGGATTGGATTATGCTGGATGTCAGTTATGTCACGGGGGTTGAGATCGGCGATTGTGTCACTTTACTTGGTTCTATGGACGATATATCCATCACCGGTGATGGGTGGGCAGAACAGTTGAACACAATTCCCTACGAAGTTTTTTGCCGTATCGGTAACCGGATTCCCCGACGCTATCAGTCGGTGCCATAGTTTTTAAAAGCAGTTGTCAGCAGGGGGGAATCATGCTAAAAAAACCTCAATTTCTCGTTGTTTTAAAGGCTTAAAGCCCACTTCATTTTTATATATAAATACCGTACAGATTGACAGACTAAATCTCACAGGGTGAGCTACGAATGCCGCTCTGGGTTTTGTCGTCTTCTCAGTCTCATTGATTAGGAATTAAGAAAGGATGGTCTATGGCTGCTATTAAACGTGCATTGATTTCGGTTTCGGATAAAACCGGAGTTATTGATCTGGCTCGGGAATTAAACAGTTTTGGGGTTGAGTTATTGTCAACTGGTGGAACTGCAAAGTTAATCCGTGATGCTGGAATTCCAGTAATGGATGTTTCTGAATATACCGGATTTCCAGAGATGATGGATGGTCGGGTAAAGACACTACATCCTAAGGTCCATGGTGGTTTGCTTGGTCTGCGCGATAATCCAGAGCATATTGAGGCAATGAAGAAACACGGTATTGAGCCGATAGATATGGTGGTAGTGAACCTCTATCCTTTTGAAGCGACGGTGGCAAAAGACGATTGTCGTCTTGAGGACGCTATCGAAAATATCGATATCGGCGGACCGACCATGCTTCGCAGCGCTGCTAAAAATAATAAGTTTGTCACCGTCCTTGTTGATCCGGCAGATTATGAGCCCATCATTGCCGAAATGAAACAGGGTAGCGGTGAGGTTTCAACGGCGACCAATTTCAAGCTTGGGGTTAAGGTTTATCAGCATACTGCTGCATATGATGGGGCCATTTCCAATTGGCTGGGAAAACGGATCGACGCAGAGACCGCTGATTTTGCTCCAACATTGACCCTGCAATTTCAAAAATCCCAGGGGATGCGTTACGGCGAAAATCCACATCAGAAGGCTGCTTTTTACGTTGAAAAAGATATTAAAGATGCTTCTATTGCTACAGCAAAGCAACTGCAAGGGAAGGAGCTTTCCTATAATAATATCGGAGATACTGATGCTGCTCTTGAATGCATTAAGCAATTTAATGAGGCACCGGCTTGCGTCATCGTCAAGCATGCCAATCCCTGTGGTGTTGCTACCGGGAGCAATCTTCTTGATGCTTATCAGCGTGCCTTTTCAACGGACCCTGAATCCTCTTTTGGCGGGATTATCGCTTTTAACCGGGAACTGGATGCGGCAACGGCTCAGGCAATTGTCGATCGGCAATTTGTTGAGGTGATTATTGCCCCCAAAGTTGCTGCTACGGTGGCCGATATTATCGCCAAGAAAAAGAATGTCCGCCTCCTTGAATGTGGTGAGTGGCCGGCTGAACCTTCTCCACGCTTTGATTACAAGCGGGTTAATGGCGGATTGCTGGTCCAGGAAGCCGATTTGCTCCTGAGCGCGGACTTGCAGGTCGTTACCAAGCGGGCACCGACGGACAAAGAACGTCAGGACCTCGACTTTGCCTGGCGAGTCGCCAAGTTTGTTAAATCAAATGCTATCGTCTACTGTAAGGATGGGATGACAATTGGCGTCGGTGCCGGTCAGATGAGTCGGGTTAATTCTGCCCGGATTGCTGCCATCAAGGCTGAGCAAGCCGGGTTGGATGTTACTGGTGCCGCGATGGCTTCAGACGCGTTTTTCCCTTTCCGTGATGGGATTGACAATGCTGCGGCTGTTGGTATTACTGCGGTTATTCAACCGGGGGGCTCTATTCGTGATGAAGAGGTGATCGCTGCTGCAAATGAACATAATATTGCCATGGTATTTACCGGGATGCGTCATTTCCGGCATTAATTAGCCTGCTGACGGGGGTTGCTTTCTGCACTCCCTGATTATTACGGGCGTAAAGTGGCGCCCCTATGGATGTCAAAGGAAGAAATTATGAAGGTTCTGGTTGTCGGCGGGGGTGGTCGTGAGCACACTTTGGTCTGGAAAATTGCCCAGTCGCCATTAGTGGAACATATTTATTGTGCCCCTGGAAATCCGGGGATCGCTGAGTTAGCAGAATGTGTTCATATCGGTGTTGAAGAGATAGAAGTTTTGCGTGACTTTGCTTTGGCGGAGCAGATTGATCTGACGGTGGTTGGTCCTGAAGTTCCGTTGACGATGGGTATTGTCGACATTTTTCAGGCCGCTGGCTTGCTGGTTTTCGGGCCCAATAAAGCCGCCGCTCAAATTGAAGGAAGCAAGGGCTTTTCCAAGGATCTTATGGCTCGCTATAATATTCCAACAGCGAAGTATCAGAGTTTTACTGATCATGCGGCTGCAGTTTCATATATTCTGGAGCAGGGGGCTCCGATTGTTGTCAAGGCCGACGGTTTAGCCGCCGGTAAGGGGGTTGTTGTCGCCCAGACAGCAGAACAGGCGATTGCTGCTGTTGATGATATCATGCTCGATCAGGTTTTTGGCGCGGCTGGCAGTAGCGTTGTCATTGAAGAATTTATGGATGGCGAAGAGGCCTCATTCTTTGCCTTCACCGATGGCAAAAATATTCTTCCGCTGGCCTCATCGCAGGATCATAAGCGTGTCAATGACAATGATGAAGGACCTAATACCGGTGGCATGGGGGCCTATTCCCCCGCTCCAGTCGTCACCGATGCTCTCTATCAGGTTATTGTTGAAACGATTGTCAAGCCGACGATTCAGGGGATGGCGCAAGATGGCTGCCCATACAGCGGGATTCTTTATGTCGGTTTGATGATCAAGGATGGGAAACCACGGGTGGTTGAATATAATGCCCGCTTTGGTGATCCCGAAGCACAACCTCTGCTGATGCGGATGAAGTCAGATATCGTCCCCGTCTTGCTTGCTTGCGCCCGTGGTGAGTTAACGCAAGATCGTATCGAGTGGTATGACAAGGCCGCGGTGTGTGTCGTGATGGCCAGCGGTGGCTATCCCGCAGCATACGCAAAGGACTTGCCTATAAGTGGTTTGGACAAGGCGGCTGAAATCAAAGATTTGATGGTATTTCATGCTGGGACCACGTTGAAACAAGGAAAAATTGTCAATCAGGGGGGGCGGGTCCTCGGTGTGACCGGACTGGGAGATAGTGTCAGCGATGCAATTAAAACAGCCTACGCTGGAGTCGCTCTCATCTCTTGGGATCAGGTACACTATCGCCGAGATATTGGTGCCAAGGCACTGAACCGCTAATTAAAGGAGTTTTAGTCATGGGTAAACAGACAGCTGTGGTGGGTATCTTGATGGGAAGTGACAGCGATTATGACATCATGGTCGAGGCCGCCAAGGTTTTAAAACAGTTCGATATCCCCTTCGAAATGATTGTTTCCAGTGCGCACCGTACCCCAGAACGGACGATTGAGTATGTTCGTGGCGCTCGAGATAAAGGGATTAAGGTGCTGATTGCTGGTGCTGGCGCCGCAGCCCACCTTGCTGGAGTCGTCGCGGCAGAGACTGTGTTGCCGGTGATTGCAGTGCCTATTGATGCAACCTCAATGCGTGGCCTCGATGCCCTTTTGGCCATGGTCCAGATGCCCGCTGGGATTCCCGTCGCGACTATGGCCATTGGTTTAGCCGGATCACGTAACGCCGGAATCTTTGCTGCCAGAATGCTGGCAACAGAAGACCCCGAGCTGGAGAAAAAACTGCTGCAATTCAAGAAAGATATGGCTGCCGGAGTGATTAAAAAGTCGGCTCTGGTGCAAAAAAAGATGGCTGAAGATGGACTGATTTAGTCAGCTATAAATTGTATACAATATACGCTTTTCAATTGACAGCTGCGATATGTTTGATTTAATTTGCTAACGGTTTCTTAACATTTAAATAAAAGGGAGGAATTATCAATGAAAAAGTTACTCGTACTTCTGGCTATTGTTGCTTTTGTTTGCACAGCATTCACTGCCATTGCTGCTGACAAAGGTCCTGCTGTCATCAAAATGGACAAAGCAAAAACTGGTGTTGTTACTTTTGATCATGCCAAGCATCAAACTGCTTCTGATTGTGCCGCCTGTCATCACACTGGTACTTATGAAGCTTGTGATAGCTGTCATGGTGCTAAAGATGATGGCGCAAAGCTCAAGTATAAATCAGCCATTCATAACAACTGTAAGGGCTGTCATAAAGAGATGAAAAAAGGTCCGACCAAGTGTAAAGAGTGTCACGTTAAGTAGTTTCTTTGATATCTCGTTGAAGGGCCGACCTGACTTATATCAGGCCGGCCTTTTTTTTGTGGATGAGTTGCTATGAGAGAGACTCTGGATACCCTGTCAATTGGTCATTTACAGCTGCTACAGGCCAAAGATGGTTACCGTTATTCCCTTGATCCCGTACTTCTGACATTTTTTGCATCTGTTCAAAAGGGCGCAACAGTTTTTGATCTTGGCACCGGTTCGGGAGTGTTGCCACTGCTCTTGGCATGTCGGAGCGAGGCCCGAGAATTCGTGGGTATAGAAATACAGACTTCTTTGGCGGAGCGTGCCGTAAGGAATGTCGAGCTTAATGGTTATCAAGGACGGATCACCATTCTCCATCATGATATCAGGGATCTGAAGGGCACGATTGCGGGGGGCGGTGCAGATTTAGTCGTTAGTAATCCCCCTTATCGTCATCCAGGTTCTGGCAGGGTTTCAACAAAAGAAGAACGGACTGCCGCGCGACACGAGGTCTTCGGAGGTCTCGTGGATTTTATTGCTGCTGCGAGTTGGTTGTTGAGGAATGGCGGCCGCTTTGCGGTGATTTATCTCGCAGAACGTCTATCTGAGCTGCTGTTTGAGATGACCTCCGCCGGACTGGAGCCAAAGCGCCTGAGGATGGTGCATCCACGGCAAGGAAAAGATGCCAGGATGGTTTTGGTCGAGGGGTGTAAGGGGGGACGATCCGGCTTGCGAGTTGAAGAACCTCTGTATGTTTACGCCGCTAGTGGGAGTGGCCGGAATTATTCAACCGAAATTTTACAGATGTACGGCTCGCCCTCTGATTAATCCTTCCGACATTTATCCAATTGTTTCTGCCGGGTGAAAAGTTTGCGCAGTTCATGCCGTAGTTCCATGTTGGCAATCGGGGAAACTTTCTCTTCGATGGAGTCCTTTTCGGCTTCCGTCAATTCCATGCCTTCCCAAGGCTGTGGCTCTGGTGTTGTTTTTTGCTTTTTGGGGGAGTATGTCTGCGGTTTTCGCGTTTGCCGTAGGTAGATATCGGTAATTCCGGCGTTTGGGATTTTGGCGGCAATTTTTTCCAGAATTTGTGGTTTCATCATCTGTAATTGTTGCATCCAGACTGGGTGGTCAACCTGCACCTCAAGGACCCCTTGGCGCAGCTTGAAGGGCCTGGCCCGAGCAGCTATCTGTTCGCCAACCAGTTGATCCCACACTAGCCAGGCTTGATGGCGGTTAAGTTGCTCACCGAAACCGGGTTGCCCTAATATCCGCTTCAGTAAGAAGCTCACCTTTTCGGCATGCTTCATAGGGGGGCGATCGCTGCGTTTCATTCCAGTGCCTTTTTGCGAAATCGGCCGCCGAGGATTTGGCCTGCAACAGCACATCCAAGCGTGAAAGGGATCCAGAGCCAACTGAACCCGAGGGTCACCCGCAAAAGAATAATGAAGGGAATCGACGCATGCACAAGGATGAACCACTGGATTGAGAATTTGCGACTCACTTCACGAAAGTAGCCTAGCAGTAGGTTGCTACCAAAAGAAAAAAACAGGAGGATGGCAAGTGCCAAAGTTTGATCTGGAAGCAAGTGTCTTGTCCTTTTATGCGGAGTGTTGAAAAGAGCCGATACTCTACTCTTTGAGGGGATCTCTGTCAATTTCCCATTCAAGGTGATTGGGGTTGCATGGTCTTGGTAAACGTGTCATTATGCGCGGCTGGACTCTTAGACTGGGGTGGTGGCTGGTGATTGATGAAGGGGATTGCGTCGCAATATTTCACTCAATACATAGGGTGATGAAGGCGGAGAAAGTTCTTAAGGATCAACATTTGGATGTTTTGCTCGTCCCCGTGCCACGGTCTTTGAGCGCTGATTGTGGTATGGTTGTCAGGTATCCTCGTCAGATTCAAACGGATGTGTTGCGAACCTTGGCCGAGGCAAAGATTGATGTAATAGAAGTCTGGTTGCGGCAGGATGGCAAATATTTGCGCCAGATCTAGTGTGAACAGCCATATTTTTAGGGTGGAACAACCTGTATTGTCGGGCTTTTTGCTTGACAATAGGGACCACTGTTTTTTATATTTACTCTTTTTTGGATTCTACGATAGAGCGGTATGTTTGATACACTTTCTGATAAACTCGACTCAGTTTTTAAGAAACTGCGTGGACATGGGCGTCTGACCGAACAGCATATTAAGGAGACAA
The DNA here is from genome assembly GCF_900107645.1 of Desulfuromusa kysingii. Taxonomy (GTDB): domain Bacteria; phylum Desulfobacterota; class Desulfuromonadia; order Desulfuromonadales; family Geopsychrobacteraceae; genus Desulfuromusa; species Desulfuromusa kysingii. The sequence continues at coordinate 86,455 of NZ_FNQN01000004.1, read as the reverse complement.
TGCGGGAGATCCGCTTGGTGCTTCTTGAGGCTGATGTCAACTTTCGTGTGGTTAAGAGCTTTATCGCTAAAGTGAGTGAGCGAGCTGCCAGCCAGGAGATTCTGAAGAGCTTGACCCCTGCACAGCAGGTGATTAAAGTTGTTCGTGAAGAGCTGTCCCGGTTGATGGGTGAGGGGGAAGATAACACCCTTAACTTGTCGGTGAAGCCTCCTGTGCCAATAATGCTTTGTGGGTTACAGGGTGCTGGTAAAACGACAACCTGTGGCAAGTTGGCGCTGAAACTACGGCGTGAAAAACGTAATCCAATGCTGGTTCCAGCGGATGTCTATCGTCCCGCGGCCATTGCACAGCTTAAAACTTTAGGACGTCAGCTAGATGTTGAAGTCTTTGACTCGCAGGCAGGGCAAGATCCGGTTGATATTTGTGATCAGGCATTAAGGTACGCAGAACTCAACGGCTTTGATACGATCATTCTGGATACTGCGGGTCGACTCCATGTTGATACCGAGTTGATGGGCGAGCTTCAACGGATCGTCAATAAAGTTCAACCTCAAGAGATCTTGTTCGTCGCTGATGCGATGACAGGTCAGGATGCTGTTACCGTTGCTGCTAGCTTTGATGAGCAGTTACCGCTGACCGGAGTAATCCTGACCAAACTTGATGGTGATGCTCGTGGTGGTGCAGCTTTATCCATTCGCGAAGTGACAGGTAAACCCATCAAGCTGGTTGGTATGGGGGAAAAGCTTGATGCTCTGGAGCAGTTTTATCCTGACCGGATGGCGCAACGCATCCTCGGTATGGGGGATGTCCTTAGTCTGATTGAAAAGGCTCAGGACGCTGTTAATGCTGATGATGCTGCTGCGATGGAGCAACAACTGCGCAAGGATGGTTTTACCCTTGAGACCTTCCTTGAGCAGATGCAGATGGTCAAGAAAATGGGCTCAATGGATTCGCTGTTAAAAATGATTCCTGGGGCCGGTAAAGCACTTAAAAAAGCTCAAGGGGCGCAGCTTCCTGAAAATGAAATGAAAAAAATCGAGGCGATCATCCGTTCAATGACGCCTCGTGAACGCTTAAATCATAAAATCTTGAATGGTTCCAGACGGTTACGGATTGCCAAGGGTAGCGGGACGCGCGTTCAAGATGTGAATCAGTTGTTGAAGCGTTTCGTTGAAGCGCAAAAAATGATGAAGAAGATGCAGAAAATGGGTCCAAAAGGGCTCAAGGGGATGTTTGGCCAAGGTGGTCAGCTTCCATTCTAAAACGGCGGATAGTGATACATTGAAATATCCTGTTCGATAAACAGGCAATAAAAAGAAACACCAGGAGGAAAGACAGTATGTCAGTAAAAATTAGACTCGCCCGTGGTGGCGCAAAGAAGAAGCCGGTCTATAAAGTCGTTGTAGCCGACGAGCGTTTCCCTCGGGATGGTCGTTTTATTGAAGATTTGGGGCAATATAATCCACGTGAGGAAAATTTTCTCCTGAACTTCAAAGAGGAACGTGCCCTTGAGTGGCTGAATAAGGGAGCTCAACCTACTGATACCGTGCGACGCCTCTTGCGGCATGCCGGAGTCTGGGCCAAGTTCAAGACTAAGGCGACTGCTGAAGCCTGATCGCTTGTTCGTGGTCTCTATCCGGTGCCAATTTAATATAGCAACCCGGAGGATGACCCATGAAAGACATGATTGAGCATATTGCCAAGTCACTGGTAGAGCAGCCTGATGAGATTGTCGTTTCTGAAGAAATTGCAGATGACGGTAATATTCTCATTAAACTTGCCGCCGCACCAGATGACATGGGCCGGATTATCGGTAAGCAAGGGCGTAATGCTAAGGCAATGAGAACATTGTTGAATGCCAAGGCAACGCGTGAGAATCGTCATGCCCTGTTGCAGATTATGGAATAAGTGCAGTTCAACTTTGTTTTAGGCTGGTTTGAATATAATGACTGAACCTCTGCTCGAAATTGGAGCCGTTGTTGGAACTCATGGTTTACGTGGAGATCTCAAGATTCATTTGAACTCAGGAGATCCTGATCTCCTGATGACATTGAAACAGGTTTTCTTGCGTTTACCCTCTGGGGATCTGCAGAGGGTCGCCATCACTCGGCAGGTTTTACACAAGGGCCGGGTTCTCTTGCGTTTGCAAGGATACGAGTCGATTGATTTAGCTGAACCGATTGTGGGAAGCCAGGTCTTGCTAGCAGAGGATTCCCTTCCTCGTTTAGGTGACTGTGAATATTACTGGGGACAGTTAGACGGTTTGCAGGTTGTCGACCAGACCCGCGGTGAGATTGGTACTCTTAGGGACCTCCTTAGCACCGCTGCTCATGACACTTATGTTGTCAGAGGCCATTTGGGAGAAATTTTAATCCCTGCTGTTCGTCAGTTTGTATTAGCTGTCGATTTGGAAACGGGAATTATGCAGGTTGATCTTCCTGATGGGTTGCTCCCAGAGCAACTATGATCTTTGATGTATTGACCCTCTTTCCTGAGATGTTTGTTTCGCCATTGCAGGAAAGTATTTTGGCGCGGGCGATCAAACAGGGATTATTTGAAGTCCGAGCGCACAATTTACGTTCTTGGGCTGAAGGGAAACACCTGACCACCGATGACACCCCCTATGGTGGTGGCGATGGGATGGTGATGAAGCCTGAGCCCATAGCAAAGGCAATTACAGAATTAAAGCAGCAAGCTCCGACAGCGAAGGTGTTGTTGATGACTCCTCAGGGGGTTCCTTTTCGACAGCAGCATGCGCGTGAGTTGGCCCACGAAGAGAACTTGATTTTTCTTTGTGGCCGTTATGAAGGGTTTGATGAGAGGGTCAGGCAGACTCTGGTCGACGCAGAATTTTCAATTGGAGATTTTGTCTTGACTGGTGGTGAACTTCCAGCAATGGTCATGATCGATGCGATCTGCCGTCATTTACCGGGAGTTCTTGGTAGCAGCAGCAGCGCGGAGACAGATTCGTTTGTTGATGGTCTCTTGGAGTATCCGCAATATACCCGTCCAGCCGTTTTTAACGGGATGGCAGTTCCGGATGTCCTCCTTTCTGGGGACCATGGCAGGATTGCTAATTGGCGCAGAGAGCAACAGTTGTTACGTACTTTGCAACGCCGACCTGAACTTTTGGAAAAGGTTTTGTTGACGGAACAGGATGAGAAGGTTCTGGATTTGTTGCGTCATAAATTGAAAACTGATGAGTAACAATATTATTTAAAAACGTATTTTCACATAATTAACAGACAGATAAAACGGTTTGAGAGATAAACTCAGGAGGATTACCAATGAATATTATTGATATGCTGGAAATGGAACAGATTAAAAAGGATATCCCACAATTTAAAGCTGGTGATACCCTTAAGGTCCATGTAAAAATTACTGAAGGTGAAAAACAACGGATTCAGATTTTTCAAGGTGTTTGTATCAAGCGTGTTAATCGTGGTCTTGGTTCATCCTACACTGTTCGTAAAATGTCTGGCGCTATTGGCGTGGAGCGGATCTTCCCTCTACATTCACCAAGTATTGACAAGATCGAAGTTGTTCGTGTCGGTCAAGTACGCCGGGCTAAATTATATTACCTGCGTAATCTTCGTGGTAAGGCTGCGCGGATTTCTGAAAAACGTATGGTTTGATCTCGATTTTTGCAAAATGAAACCCCGCCTGATCATCTCAGGCGGGGTTTTGTCGTTTTAATTGATTGAATGCTTCACTTTTTTCCTTTTTATCGTTTACTGCATTAAGTCATCTTGCCTTGTCTAACGTGTCCATATCTTGGGACCTCTCTCCTGACTTCATTCAATGGTTGTTAAGAACTCTTTTTATCGGTGCATAGGTCACTCTGTGGATTGCACAAGGGCCGTGTTTTTGTAACGCATCTAGGTGCTGTTTAGTCAGATAACCTTTGTGTTGGTCAAAACCGTATTCTGGGTAGCTCTGATGTAATTCAATCATCTTTTCATCCCGGGCAACTTTGGCAATAATGGATGCCGCTCCTATCTCAATGATTTTAAGGTCTCCCTTGATAACAGTTTCTACCTCGCCTTCAAGTTGCGGTGCCCGGTTGCCATCAATATAGGTTTTATCTGGTTTAACCGGTAGTCCGTTAACGGCTCTTTGCATTGCCAGCATTGTCGCATACAGAACATTAAGCTCAACAATTTCTTCTAAGCTTGCGGTTGCAATACACCATGCGGTGGCCTTAGCCCTGATTTCCTGCGCGAGGGTTGTCCTTTTTTTTGCCGAGAGTTTCTTCGAATCGGTGATGCCCGAAATCGGGTTTTCTCCATTCAGAATGACTGCGGCACAATAAATTTCACCAGCGCCGGCCCCACGGCCAACCTCATCGACCCCACAAATCAACTTCTGTCTCATCAGCAACTCCTGTTTTGTTTTGCTATCACTTTGATTGATGCAGGATCATACGTAAAATGCTGTCGATAATCCACGAGTTCTTGACCTGAAAATACATATAAATTGGATTTAAACAATGCTACTATAAGCAATGATTTGAAACCGCAGTTTTTAAATTTTACCCTGTTTGGGTGGGGGGATTTGTGAGTCAAGCACGACTGGCTTTAGGCGCATGGGGGGAAGATCGGGCTGCAGAGTATTTGCGCTTGCAGGGGATGAAAATTCTGAAGCGCAATTATCGTACGCCAGTCGGTGAAATTGATATTATTGCCCAGAATAAAAAATATCTCCTTTTTGTTGAAGTGAAAACGCGCCGTGGAGTTACTTTTGGCTCTCCTCAGGAAGCTGTTGGCATCCGCAAACAACGGCAGATTATTCGGACCTGCCAATGGTACCTGCAAGAGCATAAATGTGGCAAGTTACAACCACGATTTGATGTCGTTGCGGTTTTGTCTGCGGGCAACGGTAATGTGCAGATTACCCATTTGGATGATGCCTTTTCGTTATCTACTTGAAATCACCAAAGTCATTGAACGGGAGTGAGCATGCTCGATCAAAGTATAGAGGCGACTATTAATCTCGTCGATTATGGATTATTACGGGTCGCTGTTGCGACCCCAGAGATGAAGGTTGCCGATGTCGCCTTCAATCTCGCTGAAATTGTTAAAGTTGCCCGCCAAGCTCAGCAGCAGCAGTGTCAGATAGTCCTGTTCCCGGAATTGTGCCTGACGGGTTATACCTGTGCGGATCTCTTTTTTCAGCAACAGTTGCAACACAAAGTTGTCGAATCCTTATCGCAATTAGCTCAATTTTCGGCGCGTGAACAGATAACGCTGGTGGTTGGGGCTCCAGTTTCTGTTTCCGGGCGTCTGTTTAACTGTGCCGCGTTCATTTCTGGTGGAAAAATTTGTGGCTTGGTGCCGAAATCATTTTTACCCAACAGCGGTGAATTTTATGAACAACGATGGTTTTCTTCTGCCAGTGAAAGGTCCGTTGATTCTATCCTGATTAATTCCGAAGCGGTTCCTTTTGGTCCGGATCTGCTGTTTCAGGCCGATGATTTTCCTGCGGCAATGATCGGCATAGAGATTTGTGAAGATGCTTGGTCGGTTGTCCCCCCCAGCAGTTCTCAGGCTTTGGCAGGGGCGACGTTGTTATTGAACCTTTCTGCTAGCCCTGAAATCCTCGGTAAGCACGCTTATCGCCGCACCCTGGTTGCATCGCAGTCGGCCCGTTGCCTCGCGGCTTACGCATACTCCTCTGCAGGACCCAATGAGTCCAGCACGGATTTGGTCTTCTCTGGCCATTCTCTTATTGCTGAAAACGGACAGATTCTGACTGAGACAGAACGCTTCCAGTTTGATAGTCAGATCGCTTGGGCAGATATTGATCTTGATCGTCTGCTGGGGGAACGGCAGCGTAATAATACGTTCGCTGCTGGAGACCCCGAACTGTCCTTTCGGGTGCAACCGTTTCAGATTCATCCTCTGGCGGTGATTGGATTGTGTCGCCCAATTGTCCGAACCCCTTTTGTCCCGCCCAATGATGTTGAGAGGGCCGCTCGTTGTCAGGAGATCTTCCTGTTGCAGACGAGTGGGTTGATGAAACGGTTACGTCATACCGGATCTCAGAAAGTGGTGATCGGTCTGTCCGGCGGCCTTGATTCCACGTTAGCATTGCTGGTGTCTGTTAAGGCCTTTGATCGTCTTGGGCTTGACCGCAAGGGGATCATCGCGTTGACCATGCCGGGGTTCGGGACGACAGAGCGCACCCGTGGTAATGCTGAAGAGTTGGCACAGCAGCTGGCGGTTACCCTCAAGGTTGTTTCGATTGATCAAGCAGTACTGCAACACTTCCGTGACATTGAGCATGACCCCAATGTTCATGATATTACCTATGAAAATAGTCAGGCGCGAGAACGGACACAGATTCTAATGGATGTCGCGAATCAGGCTGGCGGTTTAGTTATCGGTACGGGAGATTTATCTGAGCTGGCCCTTGGCTGGTGCACCTATAACGGTGATCACATGTCGATGTATGCCGTCAATTGTGGAGTGCCAAAAACTTTGGTCCGCTATCTCGTCGATTGGTGCTCCAAGGAAGAGTTCAGTGGTCGTATCTCCACGATTTTAGAAGATGTCTGTGCAACTCCGGTCTCACCAGAACTGTTACCCCCTGACGTTGATGGGAATATTGATCAATTGACTGAGCAGGTTGTTGGCCCTTATGAGTTACACGATTTCTTCCTCTTCCAAGTGGTGCGGATGCATTTTCCGCCGAAGAAGGTGTTGATGTTGGCTGCGCAGGCTTTTGCTGATCAATATTCTCGTCCTGAGCTGCGCAAATGGTTAAGTCAATTTTATCGCCGCTTTTTTAGTCAACAATTCAAGCGTTCCTGTCTTCCCGATGGTCCCAAAGTGGGTACCGTGGCACTGTCGCCGCGAGGTGACTGGCGTATGCCAAGTGATGCCGCTGTGACCCTCTGGCTGGAACAACTGGAGGGGTTAGAGTGAGCGGAACTCTCTACGTGGTGGCGACGCCGATCGGTAATCTTGAAGATATAACCTATCGGGCGGTGCGAATTTTAGAGGAGGTCTCCCTTGTTGCGGCAGAAGACACTCGTCATAGCCGGAAACTACTCAACCATTATGGGATCAATACTCCGCTTATCTCTTATCATGAACATAATGAGGAATCTCGTTCGACCCAGTTGCTTGTGAAACTTAAAGCCGGTGAATCTGTCGCATTGATCAGTGATGCCGGAACTCCCTGTATTGCCGATCCCGGCTATCGTCTGGTGTCCAGGTGCAGGATGGAAGGGGTTGTGGTCGCTGCGGTCCCTGGTCCTTCGGCGGTGATTACTGCCCTCTCAATTTCTGGATTACCGACTGATGCTTTCCGTTTTGTCGGTTTTCTGCCGACAAAAACTCACGGGCGTTGCCAATTTCTCGAGCAGATCAAAGCGGAGCCACAGACCATCGTTTGTTATGAGGCCCCCCATCGTCTCATCGTCTGTCTTGCCGATATGGCTACGATCTGTGGTGTTGACCGACCTATTGCGGTTGCCCGAGAGCTGACCAAGCGGCATGAAGAATTATTCAGCGGAACCATTGGCGAAGCTCAGAACTACTTTTCTCAGAACCCGGTTAAAGGTGAAATTGTTCTGCTCCTTGGTGCTGCTCCAGAACGTCCACCAGAGGGGACTGTCATCGACGCTTTGACGCGTTTACGACAAGAGAGCGACCTGAGCTGGAAAGAGATTGTCAAGCAGGTTGCAAAAGAGTTTGGGGTTCCCGGTAGTGATGTCTATAAAGAATCATTAGGGTTGCGGTAGCTGTCGTGAAATCTGCCCTGATTATCCTCTTTTTTTTTCTTTGTCTGGGGAGGCCTGAAGCGGTTCAGGCACTGCAGCCGGAAGAGATCCTGCTGATTGTGAATCAGAATGTCCCTGCCAGCATTGAGCTTGCCCGCTACTACAGTCAAAAACGCCAGATTCCCACGGCGAACCTTCTTGTTGTCCACCTGCCTGATCAGGAAGAATGTAGTCGTGAAGAGTATCAACACAACTTACTGGTCCCTCTGCGTAAGTTTTTAGCTCACCAGCAAGGGGCGAAGATCCGTACTTTATTGCTGTTTTATGGGATTCCTTTACGTGTTTCTGCTCCAGAGTTGACTTCGCAGCAATGGCGAGAGCGACAGGATTTACAGCAACCTCAAACGCAACTTGATTCGCAACGACAAAAGCAGGGTGCAGCGGTTGACTCGGAAATAGCCCTGTCTCTCAATCGAAGCTACCCATTGGAAGGTTGGTTGCCCAACCCTTTTTTTGTCGGTTTTCAAAAACAGCGCGATCAGCTCCCCTTCAAAAAGGATCAGGTTTTGTTTGTCTCGCGGCTTGATGCGCCAACCCCTGAAATGGTCCGCAGGATAATAGATGACAGCTTGGAAGTGGAGAAACAGGGCTTGTCGGGGCATGCTTATTTTGATGCGCGGTGGCCATTCCCCGACAAGAAGAATTTGCAGGGATATGCCCGGTATGACGCCTCTATTCATAACGCGGCACAGGTGAGTAGAGAATTAAGTTCTTTGCCTGTCCATTTGAATCAGGAGGAGGCTCTCTTGCAAGCAGGTGAGGCTTCTCAGGCAGCCCTTTATTGTGGTTGGTACAGTTTGGGGAAATATGTTGATGCTTTTGACTGGCAACCAGGGGCGGTTGGTTATCATATAGCCAGCAGTGAATGTACAACCTTGAAAAAACCGGGGAGCCAGGTCTGGTGCAAGCGGATGATAGAGGATGGTGTTGCTGCAACGATCGGCCCTGTTGCGGAACCCTATGTCCAGGGGTTCCCGCCACCGGAATTATTTTTTGGTTTTTTGCTCGATGGTTACTATACTTTGGCTGAAAGCTATTTTTTAAGCCTCCCTTATTTGTCATGGCAAATGATTTTGATTGGTGATCCGCTCTATCGACCGTTTCGAAATAGCGCTGTCGAGAAATAAAAAAATATCAACGGGGCGATCAATTGTATTTTTACTGGAAACAATATTATGATGCCTGTCGATTAGGTAAAAAAGACCACTGTGCTTCATTTCGACTGAAGTATAGACAATTGCGACAGGTATTTCAGACCATGCAAAGATCGATGGCGATTCAAGTTGTCGATGTTTGAGGATTGAGTAAATTTTTCAACAAGACTGGAGAGAATGATGGTTGTTATTAAAACTCAGGAAGAGATAGAGAAAATGCGCAGGGCGGGAAAACTCGCTGCCGAATTATTGGCCTATATTGGTCCCTTTGTTAAGGAGGGCGTTTCGACCCAATATTTGAACGATCTTTGTGAAGAGTTTACCCAGAAACACGGGGCAATTTCCGCGCCGTTGAATTATCACGGCTTTCCAAAAAGTATCTGTACCTCGATCAATAATGTCGTCTGTCACGGCATCCCGTCAGAAACAGAGATCCTCAAAAGTGGCGATATTGTCAATGTCGATATTACCCTTATCGTCGATGGTTATCATGGAGATACTTCTTATACGTTTCAGATCGGTGGTGTTGATGAGCAGATACAAAAATTGGTGTATCGAACCGAAAAAGCCATGTATCGGGGAATTGCTGCGATTAAACCGGGGAAATATCTATACGAAGTAGGGAAGGCTATCGAGAAGTATATCGATAAATTCAATTATTCTATTGTCAGAGCTTACGGTGGTCATGGAATCGGCAAAAAATTCCACGAAGATCCCCATGTTCTGCACCATTACAGCCCTGAAAACAGAATCCGACTGCAAGAGGGGATGATCTTCACGGTTGAGCCGATGATCAATCTGGGGAAAAGTTTTGCTGTCGAAACTTCCGAAGTTGATGGCTGGACGGTTACGACAACGGATGGTAGCGTCAGCGCACAGTTTGAACACACTGTGCTGGTGACCGCTGAGGGTGCTGAAATTTTGACCAAGGTGTAGAAAAATATTGAGGGTTAACGTTTTTGAGGCTCGAATTGAAGGCAGTGATGGGATTTCTTCGACGTTGGGCCTGGAATGATCATAAATACTTCAGATCTCTAATCTGATGATTAATCGGAAATACTCATTTCAAAGATGGGTGACAGGAAACGATACGCCAAAAAATCGCATAATTTCATGTGTTCCGAATTATTTTAAAGGGCCCAATGATCGACGTAAATATATTAATATTATCAAGTATCTTTGTTAGTACTTTTTTTTGTAGTGCATTTTTTGTATACGACCTTGAGCAAAAAACTTATAACGGTTTTAGATTGTGGACTTTTAGTATTTTGACCATGACATTGGGTTTTTTAGCCATCGTCGCTCGTGGAACGATTCCATTAGAATTGAGTATTTTTATTGTAAGTGGTTTTTTTACTCTGGCGGCCGTGATCCGTTTGGATGCTATTAAGCGCTTTCTTCAGGGGAAAAGTCTAAATAAATCGTTGTATGCCATTCCCGTCTTCGTTGTTCTGGCCTCCTCAATTTTCTATTTTGTTTTTGACCGTATCGACATTCGGACGAGCATTGTCAGCGCCGTCCTCTTTCTCTTATCTATCTCAATTTCGTGGGTTCTGATTCAACATTCGACCCCTGAAAATAAAATGCTTTACTATTCAGCTGCTATTTTTATTGCATTACGTGGTGCAATTATCTTGTCTCGAGCCTTTGCCTGGCAGCCAGAAAACCTTCAGACTGTCTTTAGTGCGGGGATCGGGTCCACAATTCAGTTGGAGTTTGGACTGGTTAGCGAAATAGGTCAAAATGTCATTTTTTTAATGATGAATAGTCAGCGCTCTGCGGCAGATTATATCCAGTCCGAGTCAAAACTTCATTCCACGATTATTGACCTAAAAAAAGCAAACGAACAGATAAAAACCTTAGAAGGTGTCATCCCGATATGCATGTACTGCAAAAATATCAGAGATGAAAAAGAGACCTGGAACCAGCTGGAACAGTATATCTCAGATCATTCTGACGCGTCCTTTAGTCATGGCATTTGCCCGGACTGTTTGAAAAAACAATATCCAGAATACATTGATACAGAAAATAATATTTGCAGTCCTAAGGCCAATGAGGGTTTGATTAAGGTTTAGATCCTCCTGCAGGGAGCAGGGATAAAGAGGTGCGGTTCATACGGAATGTATTTTTAGCTCAAGGCAGTGCCCTCATAAACAATTACAGGAGATATCATGATGTTGAAAGTTATTCTTTTTCTGGCCTGTCTTCTCCAGTTATCGACACTTCATGCGACCGCTTTTGATTTTGCCCCGTATCGGGTGCGTAATCTGCTTCCGACTGATTTGGTGCGAAGCGTAGCTAGTGCTGATCCTGCGCGTCTGGTCGCTGTCGGCGAATATAAAGTTTCTTTTGATCTGGATCTGGCTAATCTTGCCACAACAAATAATAGCGCAGCTGCACAGATTCACCTTGATGGCGAAACTTTGCAGGAAACCCTCGGAATGCGCTATGGCATGAATGAAAATATCCAGATCGGTTTTGACCTCTCATGGGTCAACCATAAAAAAGGCTCTCTGGATGGATTTATTGAAGACTGGCATGACTTTTTCGGCCTGCCAGCAGGTGATCGCGACGAGCTGCCGGATGATGACCTCTCTTACCGCTACCAGCGCAACGGTGAAGAACTCTTTAACATTGACCATTCGGCCAATGGTCTTGGTGATCTGCGTTTGCAGCTCTCCTGGCAACTGGCAACCAGTCAGCCAATGGCGAGCGCCCTGCATCTTACCGTCAAAGTGCCGACAGGTGCAGCCGATAAAATGACTGGTAATGAAGGTTGGGGAGTGAACCTGTCTCTGGCGCATGATTACAGAATCACTCTTGATGATGGTGCTAGCGCCTCTTTCTGGGGAGGGCTCGGGGGGAGCTGGCTGGAGGACGGTGACGTCCTGGCAGAACAAGCGGAGAACTGGGCCGCCAATGCCTGGCTCGGTGCCGGCTGGAGCCCGAATAACTGGTTGGCTTTGAAGCTGCAGATGGATGGCCAGACGGCACTCTATGAGAGTGATCTGGAGGAGCTTGGTGACCCAGCACTTATCCTGACCATCGGAGGGACCATTGCACTCACCCAAAAGACATTTCTTGATTTGGCTGTTGAAGAAGACCTAGCTGTCAATAGTTCACCAGATGTCTCTTTTCATCTTGGCCTGTCGCACTTCTTCTAGATCTTGTATTCTGTAACAGCCAGTGTTAGCAATGAAAGTTTAAATTGCTGATGCAAAAACTTGATCGGATCTTCGGGGCAGCATTGTCATCCTGCTTGACAGTGCTGCCGTTGTTGTCGCAACGCCGCAATTCAATCTATGGTTTAATTTTCAGAGAACCCGCTCGCCTGTATTTATCTCCCCGAAGATGTGACACAAGACGTTTGCCATCGGGTTTATCATTGTCATCCCTCCTGTCTTCGAACCGGTTCAATCTGATCGTCATGTAAGTATTGGCGGGCTAAAAGCAAAAACTTAAATTATTTATATGCTTAGCAATAAAATCCTTTACACCTAGGAGAAGAATCGTTAAATTGCCGTTAATTTTTATTAATGGCATATGGTAAATATTACCTCGCATATATATCTTTTAACCCATCCGTCTCCTGTCAACTTTTTGATGGGTGACTCCCCAGTACACAAGGACCACATATGTTGAAGAATTTAAAAATTGGCGCAAAGATGGCTGTTTTGGCCGGCTCTATACTGATTCTTATGTTTGTTATTCTGTTGTGGGGGATTAGTGGGCTGACAAGGACTGTCCATAATGGTGAAGAAATGGCTGCTGGGAATGTTCTGCGTGGAGAACTGCTCGCGCGTGAAGTTGATCACCTCAATTGGGTCAAGCATGTTTCCGCTTTTTTGACGGATGACAATGTCACGAAGCTTGATGTGCAGATGGACCACACACAATGTGCCCTGGGAAAATGGCTTTATGGCGAGGGGCGTAAGGAAGCAGAGCTTCTGGTCCCGGCGTTGGCTGGAGATCTCAAAGCGCTGGAACATCCGCATAAGGAACTGCATGAATCCGCCCGTAAAATCAAAGCGGTCTATCGCGCTGCTGATCCACATTTACCCCAATTCTTGACCGAGAAAGAGCTCGATCATGTTGCTTGGGTGAGTGCGGTACAGAGCGCCATTATTGATAATGATAAAAGTTTGAATGTCCAGTTTGACCACACACTTTGCGGTTTTGGTAAATTTCTCTATGGTGAAGGTGGCAAAAATGCCGCTTCGGGTAACCCTGTCATCGCAAGCATTCTGGAACAGATAAAGAAACCGCATGAAGATCTTCACCAACAGGGCGAACATATCGGGCAACTCTTAGCGGCGGGAGATGGTCCCGCAGCTTCAGTTTACTTTAAACAGGAAATGTTGCCGACTTTAACTAAAATCAGTGTCTTGTTTCAACAGGCTCAAGCAGAAGCTAAAGCTGCGTTGGTGGGGCAGCGGGAAGCTAATAAGATTTTTTCAGCCGAGACCCAACAAGCTCTTCATCAGGTGCAAGGATTGATGCATCAACTGACGAAGACAACAGAAGCAAATATCATGTCGGATCAGCAAATGATCTCCTCTGCGGAGTCAACCAGAACGGCGATTATCACTATAGGAGTGATGGCACTGCTGCTTGGTATTACTGTGGCTATTTTTATCACCAGAGCCATTACCATTCCGATCCGCAAAGGTCTATGGTTGACTGAAGAGATTGCTCAGGGTGATTTAAGCCACCGACTTAATCTGCAGCAGAAAGATGAAATTGGTCAACTAGGTCGAGCTCTAGACACTATGGCCGATAGTCTCAGCCAGTCCGCATGTGTTGCTGAAGCTATTGCGGAAGGCGATCTGTCACAGGAGATTCGGGTCGCATCACCTCGGGATCAACTTGGTAACGCGTTGAAAACCATGTTGGCAGGATTACGGGAAATGGTTGGTGGCATTCAGATTGCCGGTGAGCAGATTGCCTCTGGATCAGGACAGGTCGCAGATGCCAGTCAAGCTCTCTCACAGGGGGCGACTGAGTCAGCTTCATCATTGGAACAAGTCTCGGCTTCAATGAATGAGATGACGGGACAAGTTCGTTCCAGTGCAGAAAATGCAACCGTGGCGAACCAGTTGGCCAATGAATCGAAACAGGCAGCAGAAAAAGGCAATCAACAGATGTCAGAGATGGTGAATGCCATGGATGAAATTAATGCTGCCGGGCAGAATATATCTAAAATCATTAAAGTCATCGATGAGATCGCTTTTCAGACCAATCTCCTGGCATTGAATGCCGCGGTTGAGGCCGCCCGTGCCGGACAGCATGGTAAAGGCTTTGCTGTCGTTGCTGAAGAAGTGCGTAACTTGGCGGCACGGAGCGCTAAAGCGGCAGAGGAAACAGCTGAGCTGATTGAAGGTTCTGTGGCCTTAACCGATCGTGGTGCTCAGACAGCACAACAGACAGCCGCAGGGTTGGACGAGATTGTCAATGGAACCACCAAGGTCGCTGATCTTCTCAAAGAGATCTCAACCGCTGCCAATGAACAGGCTCAAGGGATTAGTGAAGTGACAACCGGCCTTGCCCAAATAGATCAGGTGACACAGCAGAATACTGCCACCGCTGAAGAAAGTGCAGCAGCGGCTGAAGAACTCTCCTCCCAGGCGTCTCAGTTGCGGGAGATGCTGAATAAATTTATTCTTGAGAGCAATGGGTCCAGTCACAGATGCGCCAAAGAATCACGGATCACCGCAACAAATACCCCTCAGATTTCCTTTAATTAGCGATCACATTGAGTTTATAGGAGCGCCTGTGTTTTGGCGCTCCTATGGATTTTAACGTTGTTGCAATAGCTCTCCATATCCTCAGATCAGGGAATGATCCGGTCCTGAATTCTGTTGAATTGTTAAAAACCATTGACCCCTTAAGCCTGGCTTGTTATGCATAGAGCGGCTTCGGGATGAACCGGTTGGGCCGTGTCTCCCCGGAAAATCAACATACTCCATTGAAAGAGGTCATCATGATTCGTGCAGCTCACAACAACACTGTGACGGTTAAATATACCGGCAAACTCGCTGATGGAACAATTTTCGATGCGTCTCCTGAAGACAGCCCTCTGTCATTCATTATTGGTCGGGGTGAGGTGATTAAAGGGTTTGAAACGGCGGTTCTTGGCATGTTCCAGGGAGAGACAAAAACTGTCGTTATCGCCCCTGAGCAGGCGTACGGAGAGACCAACCCCGCCCTGATCGAAGAGATTTGCCGCGCGGATCTGCCTGAAAACCTCGAACTGATCGAAGGTGGACAACTGGAGGTTACTCAGGCTGATGGCAGTATCTTGCTGCTTATGATTGATAAAGTCACTGACGAGGCCGTTACTCTAAATTCCAATCATCCTTTGGCAGGAAAAGAGCTGACCTTTGTCATTGAGATGCTCGAAGTTGACACCGCGCCCCCCAAAGAACTTCCTCCGATTTTTGCCGGAGCATTGGCGTCAAGAACGATGCACTGACAGGGTATTTTTAAATAAATCGGGTTGGTTTGTCCCTGGTGCTGTTTTCGACAGGAGCTCACAACATCCAAGGCATTCAACCAAGCATTGTTAGTGAAAACATTAGACCCGTTGTATCAGACCCAATCAGAGCATGGCTCTTAAATTGAACGGGGAATGGTCTTGTCCTGATCTCAGCGGATAAAAAACTGCTTAAAATCTCCTGTCGCTTCTCGCCACTGAACTTCTAAATCATCAACCCGTGCCAACTCCGGTCCACTTTTACACCATTCAATCACGGCTTCGACGGCAGGCTTTTCCCCTTCAAAAACAGCTGTAACAGTGCCATCAGAGTTGTTGCGACACCAGCCGGTGATTTCATATCGTTCAGCCATGTTTTTTGTGCTTTGCCGGAACCAGACTCCCTGCACCTTGCCGGTTACCCGGACATCAGCTCTTACGTGTCTCATTTTTCAATATCCTGCTCAATCAGCTGAAGGAAATCGTCCTCACTGAGGATTTGGATTCCCAACTGCTCTGCTTTGGTTAGTTTGCTTCCGGCTTCTGCGCCGGCAACGACATAATCGGTTTTTTTACTCACCGATCCACTGACGCGACCCCCCTGGGCCTCAACCAATGCAGTTCCTTCTTTTCTGCTGAAGCGCTCAAGACTTCCGGTGAAGACGAATGTTTTTCCTTGAAATCGGTCACCGCTGATCCGTTCTTCTTTGTGCGGGTTGACTCCGAGTTCCTGAAGATCCTGAAGTAATTTTTGATTGGTTTCAGCATTAAAGAAGTGGACAATACTGGCGCTGACCTGCGGTCCTATTTCGTGTAATGCGAGAAGTTCTTCGGTGGTCGTGGCCGCCAGCTTTTCCAAACTGTCGAAATGATGAACAATCAGTTTGGCGAGGTGTTTGCCAACGTGGCGAATCCCTAGGGCAAAAATGAAATTTTCTAACGGCCGTTGTTTGCTGGCAGCGATTGCCTTTAACAACTTATCTGCGAGTTTATCGCCCATGCGTTCAAACTGAAACAGGTCTTCTCGTCGCAGTCGATACAGGTCAGCAATACTGTTGACCAGTTTCAGGCGTAGGAGTTGATCAATCTGCCGATCACCCAGACCCTCAATATCCATGGCTTCACGGGAACAGAAGTGTTTGAGTGATTCCTTGAGTCGCGCGGGACAGTCGAGGTTCTGACAACGTGGGACAACTTCGTCCAGTTCCCGAATCAATTTGGAACCACAACTCGGGCAATGGGAAGGTTCAGAGATTAAAGTCTCATTTCCAGAACGTTTTTCCAGAACCACTCGGACGATGTCGGGAATGACATCGCCAGCCCTTTCGACGACGATAGTATCGCCGATGCGGACATCAAGACGGGAGATTTCGTCCCAATTATGGAGGCTGGCGCTGGAGACCGTCACCCCGCTGACATTGACCGGACGCAGATTCGCGACTGGGGTAACAGCTCCGGTGCGGCCAACTTGTAAACGCACCGATTCGAGCACGGTCTGCTCCTGCCGAGCTGGAAACTTGGCGGCGATGGCCCAGCGTGGAGTGCGGCTCTTTTCCCCCAGCTCTTGTTGCAGGGCGATGCTGTTGACTTTGATGACCATGCCGTCAATCTCGTAAGGGAGTGTTTCCCTGATGGCTTGCAGCTCTGCGTAACGGTCGATAACGGCTTCAATATTGTCAGCGGTTTGAATAATTGAAAGGTTCACTTTAAAACCCCAGTGACTCAGCGCTTCGAGGAGTTGTTGGTGGGTTGCGGGCATTTCTCCGGAAATTGCACCGATGCCATAGCAACTGATTGTCAAGGTCCGGCTGGCAGTCAACTTCGGGTCTAGTTGCCGTAGGCTCCCTGCTGTCAAGTTGCGTGGATTTGCGAATGTTGCTTCACCCTCTTCACGGCGTTGCAAGTTTAATTTCCGGAAGGCTTCCAGTTCCATATATATTTCGCCACGGACTTCCAGTTGCTCTGGATAATCATTTTGCAGCTGGAGCGGGATGGCACCAATGGTGCGGACATTCTGAGTAATATCTTCTCCGGTTAAGCCGTTTCCCCGGGTTGCTCCGCGGATCAATTTTCCTTGCTGATAGGTCAAGGCGACCGCAACCCCGTCCAACTTGGGTTCGCACAGGTATTGCAGATCCTCCGTGCGCGAGAGGAAGCGTTTGACCCGCGTGTCGAAATCGCGCAAATCCGAGCCATTGAAAGCATTCTCAAGCGACAGCATGGGGGTGACGTGTTTTGCCGGGCTAAACCCGCTCAATGGAGTGCTGCCGACCCGTTGTGACGGAGAGTCGGGGGTGATCAGCTCTGGATGCTGTGCTTCAATATCGAGAAGTTTTTTTAATAACTGATCGTACTCAGAATCGGTAATCTCAGGTTGGTCAAGGGTGTGGTAGCGATAGCTATGGTGGTGCAGTTGTTGGGATAATTTCTGGTGTTGCTGACGGATTAATTTGAATGAAGCGGAGGTCATGATTTTAGTCTTTCTCTGAGATTGTCGTCGCGACAGGTTGATCAATAGAATGCAACCTGAATCTAACAGGCAAAAAATAAACAACCTCGTTGATTCCAGCAAGGCTGGGGAGATAGAATGCTTGCGCGAACAATGCAACCATCGCCAACGAGGTGAAACAATTATGGCACAAGGTGTTGCTCCATTCCAGTACCAAGATGCGTATCCTGTTTCAGATCTGACCGTTATTGTTGATCGATCCCCTCTCAGGCGGATATGGTTTTCTTTTCCTTTGATTTAATTTTCCAAGTTTGGGTTTAAGATGTTTTCTACTTTTGGTTTTTCCGAATCGATCCTTAAAGCTATTGCTGCACAGGGTTATGTCGAGCCGACTCCGATCCAAAAAAAAGTAATACCTACTATTCTTCATGGGCGGGATTTGATGGCCACGGCTTCCACTGGTACCGGTAAAACCGCTGGCTTTATTCTTCCTCTGCTGCAACGTTTGAGCACTGGGCCTAAAGCCAAAGCGAATCATGTCCGGGTGCTGGTGCTGACGCCGACACGAGAACTGGCACAACAGGTTGCAGATAATGTTGCCGCTTACAGTTGCTTCATGTCACTTAAGACCGCTGTGGTTTATGGCGGGGTGAAGATCAATCCACAAATGATGAGAATGTGCAAAGGGGTCGATCTGTTGGTGGCCACGCCCGGAAGGTTACTCGATCTCCATGCCCAGAATGCGCTCCGTTTGACTGCTGTCGAAACGCTGGTTTTAGATGAAGCGGATCGTATGCTCGATATGGGGTTTCGTGACCAGCTTAAGGCGATCCTGAAATTATTGCCGAACCAGCGCCAGAACCTCCTTTTTTCCGCGACCTTTTCTGCTGAGATCAGGGCGTTAGGGCAAACATTTTTCAACCAGCCACAGTTGATTGATGTCAGCCCGAAGAATTCCACGGCGATAGGTGTTCAACAATGGGTTTACGAAGTTGATAAGAAGAAGAAAGCCCAGCTTTTAAGCTATCTAATCTCTCGTAACGACTGGTCTTCAATCCTGGTGTTTACCAAGACCAAGAAGGGTGCCGATGCGTTAGTTCATCACCTTAAAAATGATAATCTTTCTGCGGCAGCTATTCATGGAGATAAAAGTCAAGGGGTCCGTGCCCGTGTCCTTTCAGCTTTTAAACAGAATAAGGTGCGTATCTTAGTCGCGACCGATATTGCTGCACGTGGATTAGATATCAATGGGCTTCCTTTGGTCGTCAACTTTGACCTGCCCAAGGTTGCTGAGGATTATATTCATCGCGTCGGTCGTACTGGTCGAGCTGGGTTGACAGGGCAGGGCATTTCATTGGTGAGTGCCGATGAGGTTAATCAGCTCGCGGTGA
Organism: Desulfuromusa kysingii; assembly: GCF_900107645.1. Lineage (GTDB taxonomy): Bacteria > Desulfobacterota > Desulfuromonadia > Desulfuromonadales > Geopsychrobacteraceae > Desulfuromusa > Desulfuromusa kysingii. Next base: position 67,203 of record NZ_FNQN01000004.1, on the reverse strand, counting down.
TTGAATCATTGCTTAACCGAACTTTGACCCGGGAGGTTGAAGCAGGGTTTGTGCCGACGCATAAAGTGCCGTTGACACGTCCGACCAAGCTAAAGCCGAAAAAGCCGAAAAAAATAAAAGCCAAACGGGGACAACCACAAGAAGGTGACTGGCAAAAGAAAGATCGCTCAAAAAGTTCAAAACCAGCATCACGTGGCCGCCGGAGGTAACGGATTGAAGATGCAGCCGCCGGTTCTCAGCCGCAGCGGTCTGGCGTATAAGTCCTTGGAAATTCCTCTCCTTCTAAACCGACCCTGTATGTTGTGTAACAGTGACGGGTTTATTGCCACCTTAGGGAAAGCAAGTCCTTTCCCTTTCGGAGAGTTTGCGCTAAGATTCACGGCTTAAGGCTTTTATGCTGAATAATTGAGCTATCAGATTCTCTTTGGAGCATGGGGATAAATGACTGACGAAATAACGTGGCGCTTGCTGGTCTTGCTGCTACTGCTGGTCTTTTCTGGTTTTTTTTCCGGTTCGGAGACTGCGCTACTGTCTCTCGATAAATTGAGAGTGCTTTTTCTGCAACAGAAACAACATCGCAATGCTGACAAGCTCGCCAAACTGTTGGATAACCCTGACCGCCTCTTAAGTGGAATCCTGATTGGCAACAATCTGGTGAATATTGCTGCATCGGTTATTGCTACCGGACTTTTTGTCAGCTACTTTGGTGAGCAAGGTGAATTGTTCACAGTGTTGATCCTGACCCCTATCGTGCTGATATTTGCTGAAGTCTGTCCCAAGACGTATGCAGCGCAATATCCGGAGAAAATGTCTTTTCTGGTGCTGAATCCCATCCGTTTTGTGGTCTGGGTTCTCGCTCCGCTCATCTTTGTGGTCTCTTCAATTTCTCGGTTGATGACAAGTATGATCCGCAAAAAAAATGCGGAAAGCTTTTCTGTTTCTGAAGATGAGATCCGGGCGATGATTGAAGTCGGAGAGGAATCCGGTGTTGTCGCGGCGGAACAACGGAAGATGTTGTACGGCATTTTTGATCTGTCAGAAACACGTGTGCGCGACATCATGATCCCGAGGACTGAGGTTACCGGTGTCGACATCTCCGCACAATATAAAGAGGTTCTCGCTATTGCCCGAGACGCCCGCCATTCACGTTTTCCGGTGTTCAATGATAATCTCGATACAATTATCGGAGTCATCCATTCCAAAGATATCCTTGGTTATGTCGGCCCGGTGGAAAAATTCTCTCTCAAAGAGTTATGTCGTAGTCCCTATTATGTCCCGGAATCGAAGCGGATTGGCGTGTTACTGCAAAGTTTTCGTAAGAAGCGTGAGCATCTAGCCATTGTTGTTGATGAGTACGGTGGGATGGAGGGGATTGTCACCCTCGAAGATGTGGTCGAGGAGATTGTCGGTGAAATTCACGATGAATACGATATTGCCGAAGTTGGTTTCAGGGAGCTGGGACCAGGGCATTATCTGCTTGATGCCGTTCTCCCTCTGCGCGAGGTCAACCGGCGCTTTAATTTACATCTACCGGAAGAACATGTAACCACCCTGGCTGGCCACTTATTGCAGATTATGGGAAAAATCCCCGTCGAAGGTGATACCTGCGAGGAGGGAAATCTCAAGTTTCGGGTGCGGCGGATGGAAGATCGGCGGATTGAAGAGATTGAACTGGTGATTACTTCCCCCAAAGTATAGATCGTCTCTTGCTGTTGCTTTTTTAAGTAGCAAAGCGTCGCCGAAACTGAAGCAAGAAAGCCCAACGGTTGCACCAACTGCTGGGCTTTGTTTTTATTTTGGTGTCGATCCCTTTGTTGCCGGATAGAGTGAGGGGAGATCCTCCTGTTGTGACGGATTTGTTCTCGACTGCAGAGAGTGACGTAGTGCCTCCGTTAATCCTTCTCCCCGCCAGCTAGGAGCATTTTTCGCGTATAACGCCTGCCCCAACTTTCTTAATTCGCTGGCAAGGGGATCACCGCAGTTTTTGGCCATCAGATCCAGATCCCAGGGTTCGGACCCTGGCCAGTGCAAACGGCTCCAAGCAGACAGAGCGTCACGAGCGGCCTTAGGATTATTCTGGTTGGCAGCGGTCAAAATTGCATTATAAGCATCCTTCTCTTGGGTGATTTTTAACTGATTATTTTGTTTTTTTGACATCTTTCGGGGCTGCAACTGCCGTCTCTGCCACCAGAAAAATATCAGGCTGAGAAGCCAACCAAGGGCAAGTATCAGACTCAACCAAGGCCAGAATTGCGCTGAGGATGTTGTCTGTGTGGTCTCCAAGTGTGGTTGTTGTGAAGCGGGGAGATTATGACTTTTGAGGGGATCTGGGGCGACGGGCGAGGAAGCCGTTTGCGGCGCAAGGTTTACCGGGGCCGTTCCCGCAGCGGCAGGAGCGACTGATACTCGCAACGGTTCGATGTGGGCGCGTCGCCACTGCTGAGCCCGGGTATCGTACCAGTCAAGGTCGATCGCTGGCAGCTCGACCTCTCCGGGTTGCGTCGGCACCAGGGCGATTTTTTGTTGTAGTGTGCCAATCACACCATCTGTATCGACAGCATCGCTGCGATTCGGTTGGTCTGGATAGCTCTTCCAGTCCGTTGGTACGGCGATGTTGAGTTCTGGTAAATGGGCGGATAGCAATCCCGCTGCGCTTAACGTTAATGTTCTGGTGGCGGGTTCACCAACGCGTAATTGCGGTGGGTGCGTTTGCCAATCATCCTCCAGGGTTAGATTGCTTGTCGGTAGCCACTCACGGCTGCCCAGATCTCCGGGAATCGGGCTGATCTCGATATCGATCGGTTGAGTCGAGCGCCGGAGTGATTGGATTGATCTGCTGAAAGGGTCGAAGCTGGAACGAGTTGTCGCAACCTTGGCATCGAGCTGCAACGCCGGGATCTGAAGGGTTCCAGCTTGGTGGGCAAAGAGTGCGTAACGACGCTCGACAGCTTGGTAGCGGTAGCCATTACGGCGGGTTTCATAAGTATGGTCTTCACCGAGTTTTTGTATTTCCGCATCGACTCCCTGCGGTTGAGGGTCGCTCAAACTCGCTTGTGCCAGGTCGACCCGGTGTAGAACGCGAACGGTTAATAACAGCTGGGAGCCAGCTAGGGCTTGACGAGGTGTGACCTCAGCTTCCAGCAGGAGTTTTCCTGCTTCGGTTTCTGGCGTTGCCGTAGCATCACTGACCTGAATCGGCAATGGGATGGTGCAGTCACTGCCAAAACAAATAGAAGGAATCTCCAACTCTCCAGTATGGCGGGGCATCAAGGCGAGACTAATGACCAGTGAGTGGCTGATCTTGCCGTTGATAATTTGCATCTGTTTGCTCTGGGAGCGGTTGAGAATGTCCCAGTTTTCATCCAAGGGGCGCAGGTCGGGATCGTCTTCGGCGCTCCCTTGAACGCGCAATTCAAGTTGCAAGCTCTCTCCTGCGCCGATCCGGTCACGATCAGCAACGGCTGAGACCTGAGCCGCCAGCAGACTCAGTGGGGACAACAACAGGATTAGAATAATGCAAAAAGTCCGTTTTACCATGGTCGATCACTCTCCAATTGTTGACCGCGTTGGCGGTATTGATATAGAAATTTACGCCGCATCAGCTCCCCGGGATCATCAGGTATGCGACGCAACCACTGCTGTAATTCCCGCTGCTCAGCAGTTTTATCGCCAGTCGCTGTCGCAGCAGGTTGTTGTTGTCCTTCTTGGTTCTCTTGATTGTCGCTTGTGATTTCTTTGATCGGTTCAGCGACGTTCTGCTGAGGCTGTTGTTGCCCCTTTTCAGTCTCTTTGTCTGTTGCTGGAGACGGGTCCGGTTGCCCCTGTGGTTGCGCAGTTGAAGATTGTTGTTGCGCCGATTGATCTTGTGATTGTTGTTCATTCTGGTCCTGCTGATTCTGACCTTGTTGATTTTTGTCTTGTTGGTTTTGATTCTGCTGTTGCTGTTGCTGTTGCTGTTGTTGCTGTTGTTGCTGAAGGGTCTCCTCGACCAGTTTTCGGTTGATTTTGGCGTCCTCATGGTTGGAATTCAATTGCAGAGCTTGATCATAAGATTTTAGCGCTTCAGGGAGACGCCCTGATTGCGCCTGAATATTTCCCCGATTGTACCAGTCATCTGCATTCTTAGGTTTAGGGAGGGCTTTAAGAGCCTCTTCGTAATGATCGGAGCGATAGAGGGCGCTGGCTTTCCAACGTGGATCTTCAAAGCGACTGGCGGCGGCATCGTAATTTTTACTTTTAAACTCATTGAATGCCTGTTGATCTGGGCGCTGCCAGAGATCTTGCCAACTTGCAGCCTCGGCTGTCGGTGGTAACAACAGCAACAAGGTGAATACGGCTAACCAGCCGCGCCGGAAAGCGCACGCTGATAATAGAGCCAGAGGCCAGAGTAACCAGATGCCTGCCTCCTGCCAACGGTCTCCTTGTCGCGTCGTTTCCTGTTTGTTGAGATCAAGACGGTGATTGTCGATGGTGCTTAAAAGTTGCCGAAAATCACTGTCGTCGGTCTGGAGTTGCCGATATTGACCTCCCCCTGCAGTGGCGAGCTGACGCAGTCCGGGCTGATTCAATTGTGGTAGGACCATGTCCCCCTGTGAGTTTTTGTAAAATCCGCCATCGGCCATGGGGATGGGTGCCCCCTCCGGGGTTCCTACGCCGAGAACGTCCAGTTCTAACCCCTGCTGCTTAAGTTTAGCTGCTGTGGCTTCGCTTTTTTCAGGATGATCCTCATCAGTCACCAGCAGCAGGACTCCCTGATCTAGCCCGGCACGTTGGAGTAGTTCTGCTCCCAACTCCATCGCCCGTACCGGATTGCTCCCTTGTACCGGCATCAGTTCCGGGTCGAGGCTATTGAGGAGCAATTCAATGGTGTGGGTGTCATCGGTCAACGGGGTAACCACAAAAGCGTCTCCAGCAAAGACGATGAGTGCGGTCTGGCCTTCGCGTCTCTGGCGGAGAATATCTTTCACCTTTAGCCGTGCCCGCTGCAGTCGATTTGGCTGCAAATCTGCAGCATGCATCGAGCGGGAAAGATCCAGGAGAACGATTAAGGCTGATTGTTGACGCAATAGCGGTTGGGGTTGTTTTTTCCAAGTGGGGCCGGCGAGGGCAATCAGGGTCAGCAACAGGCCGGTGAACAACAGCCACAGTGGCCAGTTTGCACGGCGCTGTGAGCGGTTGAGCAACAGGTGCGGCAACAAGTCCGGGTCACAGATTTCTTGCCAGCTGCGGCTACGCAACCTTCGGTTCCACAGTTGCCAGAGCAGGATAAGAGCCACCGGGAGGACCAGAAACCACTCCCCGCGTAAAAAATGAAAATCATTCATCGACTCCTCCGTAAGGTTGGCAGCAGCTGCAATCCTGCCAGCAACAGAACGCCGCATAGTGCTGCCCCCAGCGGCCAAGGGAAGAGGGCGGTGATAGGTCGGTAGACCTCCTGTTCCCGTTCTACTGGTTCGAGTTGGTCGAGGAGAGAGTAAATCTTTTTGAGCTCAGCGCTATCATGGGCGCGAAAATAAAGCCCTCCCGTGGTCTCAGCGATCGCTTGCAGGGTCTTTTCGTCCAGATCTCTCGATGGATTGATGGTCTGAGAAAAGATGAAAGAGCGCACCTTCATCGTGTCGGCCCCAAGACCAATCGTGTAAATTTTTAGACCTTGTTGAGCTGCAAGCTCTGCGGCTTTAAGGGGGGAGAGCTGACCGGCATTATTGACCCCATCGGTGAGCAGAATCAGGACCTGATGTTTAGCTTCATCTGCTGTTGCCCGTTTCAGAGCCAGACCTATAGCGTCACCGATGGCAGTCCGATCTCCGGCCAGACCGATGGCTGCCTCATTGAGCAGGCTCTTGATCGTCTCCCGGTCAAAGCTCAATGGTGCTTGGACATAAGCTTGCTCGCCAAATAGAATTAGGCCGATACGATCACCGACTCGTGCCTCAATAAATGGTTCAGCAACGGCCTTGAGCGCTGTCAAGCGGTCGACCTGAGAGCCGTGCAGGTCGAAATCTTCAGTCTGCATACTGCCGGAAAGGTCAACTGCCAGTTGTAGGTCACGGCCGGAGACCGGTAGCTCCAGCGGCTCTCCGAGCCACTGTGGTCGGGCACAGGCAATCACCAGGAGTAACCAGCAGAACAACGCCAAGAATAATTCAAAGCGCGAGTGTTTCCTCTGCTCATGCTGATGCTGGGCGACACTAAAGGGGGCGAGCTGTGGGACCCAAAGGGCGGCCTCTTCGGCGGCCAGAGCTGGTGGTGCCAGTCGATAAATCAGGTAAGGGAGTGGTAGCAGGGCAAACGCCCAGGGCCAGGCAAAATGAATCATCCCTTCCTCCTGCTTCGGAGTGTCGGTGGCAAGCGCTTCAGCCAACAGCGACAGAGGGCGAGCAGGGCGTCGCGGTCAACCTCGCTCGTCGGTTGATAGGGACCCGCTGCCAGACAACGACCGATACCTGTTGTAAAGGACGGTTCTGCTGCGTGGCGATCGAGAAACTGGAGCCACTCCTCACCGTTTAAAGCGGCACAATTTTCATCGGGAAAGGCGTGCAGGGCGGAGCGCCGCAGCAATACCGACAGCTCTGCGATCAAAGTGTGATCTGAATCCATCTTCGCGAGTTGGTCCAGTTGCTGAAGGACTTGGCGCCGATAACGCAGCCGCTGTGCCCGCTGCCAGAGAAACCACAGTAGCAGCAATATCAGCAACAGCAAGACAATCAGTAGATACCAGCCCGGAGCTAACGGCCACCAGCTTGGAGTTGGCGGCAGGTGGATATCTCGCAGCGGCAACTTTTGGGCCGTCTGTGCGGATTCAATGGGTTGCATGCTGCTGCCCCCTGGTCGTCATTGCCGCTTGCAACATCTGTTGCGGGTCCTGAACTGTGGATATGGCATAAAATTGGCACCGATAACGCTTACAGAAAGATTCAATTCTCTCTTGATGGGCAGCAAAGTGAGCTCGGTAGTTGTTGCGGAGTGATTCCTGGTCGGTGGCGATAGCCAGGTCAGTATCTCCATCGCTGAGGCGATAGCTGCCAGCACGGGGCAGTTCAGCTTCGAGGGAGTCGTAAACGAAATAGAGCGCCAGCTGGGCTTGCCGGGCTAACTGTGCCAACTGTTTTTCGACTTCGTCATCCCACTGATTAAAGTCACTGAGGAGCAACACCAAGCTGCCGGGACGGGTCACACGCCGTAGCCCTTGAATCGTTTTTGCAAGCCGTTGTTGGGGTTCAAAAGGGAGATGGGGAGGGCGCTGCCAGGCAGGGTTGGTCACCATCTGCTGTAACAGCCGTAAAACCCCACGCCGGCCACCCGCCGGACGAGACTCGATCTGCCCTTCATCAGAAAAAATAAAGCCGCCGACCCGATCGCCCTGTGCCTGAGCTCGCCAGGCAAGCAAAGCGGTCAATTCGGAGGCGAGGACGGACTTGAAGCGGCCGCGGGTGGCAAAAAACATCGGCCGCCGATAATCGAGAGCCAGCAGCACTGGTCGTTCCCGTTCTTCGTGAAAGAGTTTGGTGTGGACTTTGCCACGGCGTGCTGTAACTCGCCAGTCAATGCTGCGGACATCGTCTCCCGGTTGATAAGCACGGACTTCAGCAAACTCCATCCCACGACCATGGAAGCGGGAGAGATGACCGCCAGATTGCACCGCCAGAACTTGACGCTGCGAAGGCAGTCCTTGTCCTGGGGCGGCTCTCAGGGCGACGAGACGCTGTAGGTTAATTTGTACAGGTGACGGAGTTGGAATGTTCATGCTGCTGGTTCTTTCTCCATGGTTGTTGGCGAATCTCTCCGCAAGGGCAAAAATAAATGACAGAAATCAGCATTTAAAGTCGGTTTTCTAGGGGACTGGAACCCTTGATATCAATTCGCTGATCACTCTGTTGGTCGTCACCCCTTCGGCTTCCGCTGTATAGCTAAGCAGGAGTCGGTGGCGTAACACGTCGAAAGCAACCTGCTGGATGTCTTCTGGAGTGACATAGTCGCGGCCGACTAACCAAGCGCGAGCCCGAGCGCAGCGATCAAGGGCGATGGTAGCCCGGGGGCTGGCACCATAGTTGAGCCAGCCAACCAGGTCTTCGCCCCAGGGGGCCGGGTTACGGGTTGCCAGAACCAGTTGTAGCAAGTATTCCTGCAGGTTCTCCGCCAGATAGAGGTCAAGCACTTGACTTCGTGCCTGACGCAATTCGTCACTGCGAATGGGGGGAAAAGACGGAGACTCCTGTTTGCCATGATTGGTGTCCATCCGTGCTTCATCGCGGGCCAATTTCAGGATCTGGCGTTCAACATCAACGTCTGGATAATCGATATATACATGCAACAGAAACCGATCAAGCTGAGCTTCGGGCAATGGATAGGTGCCTTCCTGCTCGATCGGATTCTGGGTCGCCATCACCAGAAAAGGGTCGTTCAGTTGGTAGCTGGTCTGTCCCACCGTAATTTGTCGCTCTGCCATCGCTTCCAACAATGCTGATTGGACCTTGGCTGGGGCTCGATTGATTTCATCTGCAAGAATCAGATTATGGAACAGCGGGCCCTGATGAAAAACGAAACTGCCATCCTGAGGACGGAACACTTCGGTTCCGGTGAGGTCGGCTGGAAGGAGGTCGGGGGTAAATTGAACGCGGTGAAAACTCCCTTGGAGGTGATCGCCAAGCTGCCGAATTGCTCGGGTCTTGGCCAATCCAGGGGCCCCTTCGACCAACAGGTGACCATCCGCTAATAACGCGATCAGTAGGCGCTCAATCAGTTGTGGTTGTCCGATCACCTGCTGACCAAGACGTTCGGCCAGGGTCAGGAAGCGTTGTTGTACAGTTTCCATAATCTGAAGTCCTCTAACAATAGGTTGAAATTGAAGCTCTTAAATCAAGCCATTATGATGCGATGACTATGATCCTGTGTTGCCCATGGGAAGCGACCAATGACGCTGGTCGGTATAATTGACAGTTGGAACAGGATCGGGGGAGGGCGTGAGAAACCCTGACGACCTACAGCTTCCGCAGATTGATTCAGTTTTTCAGGGCTGTGTCGCACGGCCAGCGTCAGTGCTGCAGGCAGAAGCGGGTTTTGAATTTTAGCGGCGATGAAACGGGTTGGGTTCTCAGATTCCAATGGCTCCGATGAAACATCCAATACCGCTGCAACAATTCTTTGACGGGTGATAACATTATTTGTTGAATCAGACAAGGGAGAGGTCTGTTGCTGGAGTTGTCCAACGGTGATCGGAGTGAGGAGTGTCAGCCCGAGAATCCCCCAGAATATGTAATGAACAAGGATCTTCATAGCAATGATTCGTTAAGCGATTTGAAAGAAAAAATCGACGTCAGGGTTCAACTTTTAAAAGCAAGAAACAGATCCCCTTAAAAGAGATAGGGGGCCTTTCTTTAAAATGGACTATTTTGCGTCCCATCTGCAAATGATTTTTGTGCAGCAAACATTATGCCAGCCAAGCTTGCTGTTTTTACGTCGTGCAAGCCAGTTTTGCTGGGGCATTTTGCCACAAGGTGGCAAAATGCCCCAATGAGAGGCGGATACCACTGTGATCTTGAGCCCCTGATAGGGGAGTAATGTAGTGGAATTCTGCGGGGTTCTGCCGCAAAGACGACGATCTTTGTTCTTCATTTTTTGAGAGTTATTCTGAATGTTTTTGACCAAAAAACAAGTTGATAGCTGTCAACTTTCAGATAACTTTCCGTTTTTCACTTATCATTAGAGCCAAGTCCCCGTCATAGCAAGATTTTCCAGACCAAGTAATCTCCAGAAACCAGCATTTCTGCTTGACAGTTATAGATGCCATCGCTATATTTTCACTAACCTAGTGTCAAATAGTGTCAAGTGGTGTCAATATGAAATTTTCGGGTGAACATAAAGTTAGTATCGATCTGAAGGGGCGAGTCAGTATTCCCGCTTCATTCAGGGACGAGCTACGTCAAAAATATGATTCTGTGGGGCTAGTCGTCACCCGTTATAAAAATGGTCTGGTTGCTTACCCACCTCCTCGTTGGGAAGAAATCTGTGCCAACGTTTTTTCGATGCCTCCCGGACCGAAGCGTGAGGCTAATATTCGTAGTCGAATCGCGCCAGCAAAAGAGTGTTCATTCAACGCTCAAGGACGGATTCAAATTCCCCAATCTTTACGAGAGCATGCTGGCTTGGATAAGGACGTTGTTGTTGTCGGCATGTTTGAGAAAATTGAAATTTGGAGTCAGATCGCTCATACCTTGATTGCTGCTGAATCTGAGTCCATGTTGGATGAAGATGCTCAAGGGCAAGCAGATTTGGGATTTTAAAGATGTCATCAGCTCCCTTTGAGCATTTGTCGGTGATGCCGGAGGAAGTTCTCCACTGGCTCCAGCCTGTGGCTGGCGGCATCTATCTGGATGGAACCCTCGGTGGAGCCGGGCATTCACAGCTGATCCTCGAAGGTGCTGCAGGTAGCCGTTTAATTGGACTGGACCGAGATCCAGCTGCATTGCAGAAAGCGGCTGAAGTCCTCTCCCCTTATGGCGATCGGGTCAGTCTTCATCATGCGACTTTTGACCGGGCGGATCAGGTTTTGATGTCTCTTGATGTCGATGGTCTTGATGGGATGTTACTTGATCTTGGCGTCTCCTCCTACCAACTTGATACCCCGGAGCGGGGCTTCTCTTTTCGTTATGACGCTCCTCTTGATATGCGTATGGATACCACTGCAGTGGAAACGGCTGCTGATGTTGTCAATCAGGCTGAGGAGGCAGAACTTGTCCGTATCTTTTTTGAATATGGTGAAGAACGCTACAGTCGGCGGATCGTGCGACGGATTATTGCTAAACGGCAAGAGTCGCCATTGTTGAGCACAGGGGAGCTGGCTGAATTGGTTCGTGATGCTGTTCCTGGCGGGCATCGACCCGATAAAATCCATCCGGCTACCAGAGTTTTTCAGGCATTAAGAATCTATATCAACGATGAACTGGGACAGGTGAAGCGGGGGGTCGAATCCGGGATTTCGCTGTTAAAGCCCGGTGGGCGACTGGTGGTGATCAGTTTTCACTCGTTAGAAGACAGAATCGTTAAGCATTTATTTCGGGAGAAAGCCAGGGGGTGTATTTGCCCACCTCGTTTACCCGTTTGTCAGTGCAACAACACTCCAGATGTAAAAGTTCTGACACGTAGAGGGATTAAGGCAAGTGCTGCTGAAGTGGAACAGAATGCCCGCTCTCGCAGCGCAGTTTTAAGGGCCGTTGAGCGTTGTTGATCAGGTTCATAGAGAAGAAGGGATTGTAAATGTCAGAGACCGTCTCACAAGTAGCAGTCAAAATTACTGGGTTTTCGTTTTATCGCCCCCGGATCTCTTCGGTGTTTGTGGCGATTTTATTCGTTTCTCTTTTGTCTCTGTTGTTTGTCTGGTCACGGATACATGCGATCAATCTTGAATACGATATTTCTGCACTGCAACGTGACATTCGTGGTTACGAACAGCAAATAAAAGAGCTGAAGACCGAAGCCGCATTTCTTGCCCGAGATGAGCGTATTGAAGGTTTGGCAAGAAAAACCCTGGGGTTGCGTACCCCTTCTCCCGGACAAATTATCAGGGTGGAGTGATATGGCATTATCGGAACGCGGAGTTCAAATTCGCATCCGCATCTACGGGTTTTTATTTATCCTGGCTTTCCTGACGATTGCCGGGCGCGCTTATTATTTGCAAGTTGTCCAAGCTCCTGATCTGCAACAGCGAGCCGATCAACAGCGTCAACGCGTTGTCAAATTAGCGCCACAACGGGGAAGTATCTTCGACCGGAATGGTGACCCTCTGGCGGTGAGTTTGGCCGCTGAGTCCCTCTTTGCAGATCCGAAACAAGTCAAAAATCCCAAGGCAGTCGCTAAACGACTGAAAGAAATCCTTAAAGTTTCCGAAAAAGAACTCACCCGGTTGTTGTCAGCCCCGAAAAGATTTGTGTGGTTGCAACGAAAACTTGATCCTGATGTTGCGAAGCAGGTGCGTGCTCTAAAGATTGATGGGTTGCAGTTTGTTACCGAACGGAAGCGCTATTATCCACAGACAAGTACCGCTGCACACGTCCTCGGCTTTATCGGATTAGATCCCAAAGGGCTTGAAGGTCTTGAGCTTGAGTATGATCGACAGTTGCAAGGTGAATCGGGGCGGCTCGTCTCACTTCGTGATGCTCGAGGACGGGGGCTGTCTTCCGCCGATCAGTTGGTTCAGGGCGGTGTCGCTGGCCACAACCTTTTCCTGACCTTAGATCGATCATTGCAGTATGTAGCCGAAAAAGAGTTAGCGCGAGTCGTGCGTGAGACCGGCGCTGTCGGTGGCACTGTGGTGATGCTCGAACCGGCAAGTGGTCGCGTCCTTGCCATGGCAAGCCAGCCGGACTACAACCCCAATCTTGCCGGGCAATCACCTGCCGGAAATCGGCGTAACCGCGCTGTTTGTGATATGTATGAGCCTGGATCAACCTTTAAAACCTTTTTGATGGCAGGGGTTTTAGAGGAGGGCTTAGTTCGGCCGGGGCAGAAAATCTATTGTGAAAATGGACGATATTCTGTCGGTGGAAAGACGATTCGTGACCATGTCAAATTTCAACAACTCACCTTGCAAGAAGTTCTTAAGTTCAGCAGCAATATTGGTTCTGCCAAGTTGGGTAAAGCGCTGGAGCGCGAGAAGTTTTACTCCTATATTCGAGATTTCGGTTTTGGCGAAAAGTCGGGGCTGGACTTGCCCGGAGAAGTGAGCGGGATGTTACGTGAACCGTCTAACTGGTTTGAGATCGATCTTGCGGCAATTTCTTTCGGTCAGGGCTTAAGTGTGACGCCGATTCAAATGGCATCTGCCATAGCCGCAATTGCCAATGGTGGTTTGCTGATGGAGCCCTATCTGGTTGAAAGAATAACTGACGCTGAAGGCCAGCAAATACAAAAACGCCTTCCTCAAGTACGACGACGGGTCATTTCTGAAAAAACCGCCCAGCAAGTCAGAGATATGATGATATCGGTGACGGAACCGGGGGGAACTGGCACCAGAGCTGCCGTTCCTGGATATCAGATCGCAGGGAAGACCGGCACCGCTCAAAAAGTCGACACGGTGACTGGTGGCTATTCACTGGATAAACATGTCTCCTCCTTTGTTGGATTTGTGCCGGCTGAGAATCCTGCCATTGTTATAGCAGTGACTGTCGATGAACCGAAAGGGAAGGATTACGGTGGTTTGGTTGCAGCACCAGTATTTGCTCGGATTGCTGGCCAAACCTTAAGTCATTTAAATATTCTGCCTAAAGGGACTGTTGTGGCGTTGACCCCGGAGCAATTAGCTGAAGAGCCTTTGCCCGATTTAGCCGCATTGCTTCCCGATGTTGAGTCCAGCAACGGTTTGAGGATGCCGAACTTTTTCGGGATGAGTTATCGGCAGGTCTTACAACTCATGGAGAAAAAGAAGCTGAACTTAAAACTATCTGGCAGTGGACAGGCGGTCAAGCAATATCCAGAGCCGGGAAAAGTTATCGAGTATGGCAAGCAAGCTTGGATCCGTTTTGGAGCATAACCTATGGTTAATCAACGAGGACAGCTTATGAATTTGGAACAGTTGCTAGTCGCGACACAGCCACTTGACGTCGTTGGTTCAATGACGATGGCTATCTCGGGCTTGGCTTGTGATTCCCGGAAAGTTCAGGCCGGCACACTGTTTTTTGCCCTCCCTGGTGCCAAGGTCGATGGCTTTGACTACCTTCCTCAGGCTGTACAGGCTGGGGCGGTCGCTGTTGTTGCGGAGCGTCTTCCTGATGTCTGTGTGGAAGGGGTCTGCTATGTCAAGGTCGCAAATGCTCGACAGGCTATGGCCGCCATTGCCGCAGCGTATTATGGCCATCCTACAGCTAAGGTTCCGGTTATCGGTGTTACCGGAACGAACGGAAAAACGACGACGACCTATCTGCTGGAATCTATCTTTAAGCAAGCCGGATTTTCTCCAGCCGTATTCGGAACCATTGAGTGCCGCTTTGGTGATGTCCAATATGAGGCCGCAATCACAACTCCGGAATCTCTTGATTTGCTGCAGATGATGGCTGAATTTCTACAGAAAGGTGCGGATGTTCTGATCCTTGAGGTCTCTTCCCACGCTTTGGAGCAGCATCGTGTTGACGGCATCGAATTTAATGCTGCGGTGTTTACCAATCTGACTCAAGATCATCTTGACTACCATGAAACCTTTGAGCGCTACTTTGCCAGTAAGCGGCGGCTGTTTACAGAGTTGTTGGGTGAAGGCATTGCGGTGATCAATCGGGATGACACTTGGGGAGCCGACCTGTTGCAGGAAAACCCTCAATGGATCGCGTTTGGGCTGGATGACCGTGCGGATGTTTACCCTCTTCACGTCACCGTTGGTCGTGACCAGATTGACGCAACATTTACAAGTCCGCAAGGGGATGTTGTGATTAAAAGCGGCATGATTGGGGATTTTAATGTCTACAATCTGCTCGGTGCTGTAGCCACAGCACAACAACTTGGGATTGGCAATGCCGCGATCTCCAAGGGGATCACGCAGGCACCGCAAGTGCCAGGACGAGTCGAAAAGGTCAAGAATGATAAAAATGTCTTAGCTCTGGTTGATTATTCTCACACGCCCGGAGCGTTGGATCAGGCTTTAAAAACGTTATCAAAATTACAACCAAAGCGCCTGTTAACTCTGGTTGGTTGCGGTGGTGACCGTGATAAAGGCAAACGACCGATGATGGCTGCTGCTGCGGTTAAATATTCTGATCTGGCAATTTTTACCTCCGATAATCCCAGGACAGAGGATCCCTTGGAAATTTTGGTGCAAATGAAGTCTGGTGCTGTAGCGGCTGGTAGCCAGGAGCTGGATATGACACAGGCTGCTGACGCGGATGGGTTTATCGTCATTCCGGATCGACGGGAAGCGATTGAGTTTGCCTGCATGTTAGCTCATTCCGGGGACATGCTGTTGGTCGCTGGTAAGGGGCATGAGAATTATCAGATTGTTGGCACCAAAAAGAATCATTTTGATGACCGTGAGGAGCTGGATCGGGTTTTGAACGGGGCTAATAATTCAGAAGCATTACCGTCTGAGACAGGAGATGACCGACATGTTTGATCTGGAGCGTATTGCAAGGATCACTGACGGCGATTTTTCTGGACGGAAGGTTAATTGTCAGCTCAGCGGCATCTCGACCGATAGCCGTAACTTGATTCCAGGGTCGCTATTTGTCCCTTTACGTGGAGAGCGCTTTGATGGCCACGATTACCTCAGTCAAGCGGTGAAAAACGGGGTTGCCGCGTGTCTGACTGAAGAGGTTGTCGCTGGCTTGAGTGTTCCAGTTGTTCGGGTTGCAGATACCTTGCGGGCTCTTGGCGATATTGCTGCTGCATACCGGTTGCAACTCAACGGCCCGCTCGTGGCCATCACCGGTTCGGTGGGTAAGACCACCACCAAGGAGATGCTCGCCACAATTTTGTTACAAGTCGGTCCAGGTTTAAAAACAGCTGGCAATTTTAACAACTTGATCGGCTTGCCTTTAACTCTGTTTCGTCTGGAAAAAGAACATCAGTGGGCCGTTCTGGAGATGGGAACCAGCGCTATTGGCGAAATTGAACGGTTGACAGAGATTGCTCGGCCAACGGTTGGCATTATTACCAATATCGGCCCGGCACATTTGGCGACATTACAGGGGCTCGATGGGGTTTCAAGGGCAAAGGGCGAACTTTTTGCTGGCCTGCAAGGTGGGACTGCCATTCTCAATCGTGATGATTACAGAGTGGCTCGGTTACCGGTAGCAAACGGCGTAAAGAAGCTCACCTATGGCCTCTCGATCGATGCTCAGGTGCGCGCTGAAAATATTGAAGAGGACCGGATAGGCGTCCGTTTTGAGCTGTTGATTGCAGGACAGAAATCGGCGGTACAGTTGGCACTCCCCGGAAAACACAATGTCTTGAATGCCTTGGCTGCAGCTGCTGCGGCCAGCGAATTGAGCGTACCTATGACGGAGATTGTGACGGGGTTGGCGAAGTTTAGGGCGATCCCTGGGCGAATGAATCTTTCTCCTTTGCCCTGTGGTGGGTTATTGCTGGATGACAGTTATAATTCCAACCCGTTATCAGCTTATGCTGCTCTTGATGTCCTGGCGACATTGCCAGGGCCGGGGAGACGGGTTGCCGTCCTTGGCGACATGCTCGAACTCGGTGAGAAATCAGCAAAAATGCATATTGACCTTGGCGCAAAAGCGGCGGAAAAGACCGAGCTGTTGATTGCCGTTGGTGGCTTTGCGACGCAAATATGCCAGGGGGCAGCGACTGCTGGAATGAACCCTGAGCAGATGGTCGCATTAGCCGATACCGCTGCTGCAATTGAATATCTACAAAAACAGCAACGCTCTGGAGATAAGGTCTTAGTGAAGGGCTCAAGAGGGGTGCGGTTGGAACAATTGGCAGCAGCATTAAAGGCAACCGTTGCGGCCTCTGTCAACGGTAAGAAAGGAAACTAGCAGTTGCTATATCACCTCTTATATCCTCTGCATACAGAATATTCGGTATTGTATGTCTTTCGCTACATTACCTTCCGGACTATTTACGCGACAATTACCGCCCTGTTGATCTCTTTTATCCTTGGTCCCTGGTTGATCGCGACGTTACAGCGGATGCAAATAGGGCAGACGATCCGTAAGGTTGGTCCCGAGTCCCATTTCGTCAAAGAGGGGACGCCGACCATGGGGGGCGCGCTGATCCTGTTGGCGATTATCCTCCCGACATTGCTCTGGGCTGACCTGATGAATCCTTACATCTGGGTCACATTGATGGTGATTTGTGGTTACGGCGCGATTGGTTTTACTGATGATTATCTCAAGGTGGTGCGTAAAAACAGTGATGGAATCTCCGCACGACAGAAAATGTTTTGGCAGATTTTGATTGCTCTCGGGGCTTCATTAATCCTCTATCAAAGTGGTGATTTTGATACCCATTTGAGTTTACCCTTTTTTAAAAATATCAATCCTGACCTCGGTGCGTTTTATATCCCCTTTGCTGTTCTGGTGATGGTTGGGGCCAGTAACGCCGTGAACTTGACCGATGGCCTCGATGGTCTTGCCATCGGACCGATGATCATAGCTTCGGGAACGTTTCTGTTGCTGGCTTATCTTGTTGGTAATGCCAAGCTGGCAAATTATCTGCAAATTACCGGGATTCAAGGTGCCGGAGAACTGGCCATCCTCTGCGGCGCTATGGTTGGCGCTGGACTCGGGTTCTTGTGGTTTAACAGTTATCCTGCCCAGGTATTCATGGGCGATGTTGGCAGTTTATCCCTTGGCGGCGCATTGGGGACGATCGCAGTGATTACCAAGAATGAATTTGTCCTGGTGATCGTCGGTGGCATCTTTGTTATCGAAGCGCTGTCGGTGATTGTCCAAGTGATTTCATTTCGTTATTGGGGGCGTAGGGTTTTCAGGATGGCCCCAATCCACCACCATTTTGAATTGAAGGGGTGGCCTGAGCCGAAGATCATTGTTCGTTTCTGGATTATCAGCATTGTGCTGGCACTTATTGCTCTCTCGACGTTGAAACTGCGATGAAAATAAATTATAGCGGCAAAAAGATTGTTGTCATCGGTGCTGGGCGGAGTGGCATTGCGCTGGCAAGTTATTTTTACGAGCGCGGGGCGACAGTCGCGATATCTGACCTGCGCGAGCGCAAACAGTTGGCTGGTCTGGATTCGTTGAGCACGCTGCCAATCCGTTTCGATCTGGGCGGTCATGATCTGGAGTTGTTTGCGCAAGCTGATCTGATTGCTGTGAGTCCAGGCGTCTCCCTGACTTGCGAGCCACTGCGTCGGGCGTCTTCCTGCGCTATCCCGTTACTCGGAGAAATTGAGATTGCCTCGCGTGAAATCAGGGTTCCGATTATTGGAGTTACTGGCACCAATGGGAAGTCCACGACGACCAGCCTGATTGGAGAAATAATGGCGGCCTGGGGGAAAAAAGTTTTTGTTGGTGGCAATCTAGGGACCCCTCTGGTCGAAGCATGTGCAGTTGCAATTGATGGTGTCGTGGTTGAACTCTCCTCGTTCCAATTGGAGACGATTGATCAATTTCACCCATCTATCGCCTTACTCCTGAATTTAAGTTCAGACCATCTTGATCGTTACCCCGATCTGCAGAGTTATTATCGCGCCAAGTTGCAAGTCTTCCGCAATATGACAGCCGCTGATTTTGTTGTCTTAAATGCTGACGATGCAGAGGTGTGCCGGTTGACCGCTGATTTGCCAGCGACCAAAGTGTGGTTCTCAGCCAAAGGACGGATGGTTGATGGAATGGTCCGGTTGGGTGACCGGCTGGTGTGGAACTGGTCTGGCGCTGATATCCAACTCCCGTTGTCGTCCTTGCAACTCTCCGGCGAGCACAATATTGAGAACGCCATGGCGGCGATGATTCCTGCGCTGTTGCAAGGTTGCCCTGCCGAACTCGCCTGGAACGCTGTCTGTTCATTCGGTGGCCTGAAACATCGGATGCAACGGGTACGGCAATTGGATGGGGTGGATTGGTATAACGACTCAAAAGGGACCAATGTCGGGAGCGTGATGAAAAGTTTGGCTGGATTTTCATCTGCAGTGACGTTGATTGCCGGCGGTAAGGACAAGGGTGGTGATTACACTTTGTTACGGCCGCAACTTGAGCAGAAAGTCAGTTGTCTGATTTTAATTGGTGAAGCAGCGCAGAAGATGGCGGCGGCGTTGTCCGGTTGTTGCGAAATCAGGATTGTGTCGGATCTGCAAGCGGCAGTGCAGCAGGCGTTTGTCATAACCAAGCCAGGCGGAACGGTCTTACTTTCCCCCGCGTGCTCCAGTTTTGACATGTTTGCCAGTTTTCAGGCCCGCGGTGATGAATTTGAGCGTTTGGTCCAACAACTTTCACCGGCGAGGGAGACCCTATGACTCTCCATCGAAATGTCGATACCACTCTGCTTCTGTTGACGGTTTCACTGACCTGTATTGGTGTCGTCATGGTCTATTCCTCGTCAGCTATTATGGCTGCAGAACGCTTTAACGATGGATTCTACTTCCTCAAAAGGCAACTTTTTTATGCTTTGGTGGGATTTATCATGATGGCTGTTGCCACCTACTTCAATTATAACAATTGGCGTAAGTTAGCGGTTATTTCCTTGCTCGGAAGCATTGTCTTGCTGGCTTTGCTGTTTATTCCCGGACTCGGGGTCCGTGTCGGGGGGGCCATGCGCTGGCTGCGAATTCCGGGGCTGACAGTGCAACCGGCCGAGCTGGTCAAATTGACGCTGGTTCTCTATCTGGCGCATTCACTGACGCGAAAAAAAGAAAAAGTTCGGTTGTTACTGAAAGGGTATCTTCCCTACATGATTGTCCTCTGCTTATTGCTGGGGATGTTGATCCTGCAACCAGATTTGGGCAGCGCCATGATTATTGCCGGAGTTGCTCTATCGATGCTTTTCGTCGCCGGGGTGCGTTATCGCTATATCATTCTGACTGTCTTGTTGACTTTACCCGTTGTCTATTTTCTGGTGATGCAGGTTGAGTATCGCCGTCGCCGGATTATGGCCTTTGTGGATCCATGGGCAGACCCTTTTGATACGGGATTTCAGATCATCCAGAGTATGGTCGCTTTTGGCAAAGGGGGCATATTGGGGCAAGGGCTTGGGATCGGGGAGCAAAAGTTATTTTATCTGCCGGAAGCGCACACCGATTTTATTTTTTCGGTGATTGGTGAAGAGCTTGGCTTGGTCGGGGTTCTGGTGATTGCGGCACTTTTCCTGATGTTGGTTCTCTGTGGCATCAGGATTGCTCTGCATTGTCCCGAACCATTTGGGCGCAATCTGGCGTTTGGGTTGAGCTTGTTGCTTGGTTTGGAAGCTTTTGTCAACTTGGCAGTCTGTATGGGGTTGCTGCCAACGAAAGGTTTGGCGTTGCCCTTTATCTCCTACGGTGGAACGAGCTTGGTAGTGAGTCTAGTCGCGGTTGGTATCTTGTTGAATATTTCAAATACGCTGGGAGCTAAAAAATGAAATTGCTGCTGGCAGGTGGTGGAACCGGAGGACACCTATTCCCCGCAGTCGCGCTTGCGCAGCTATTGCTCCAGCAGGATAAGACCGCAGCAGTACAATTTGTCGGGACCGAACGAGGTTTAGAACAGCGATTACTGCCAAAGCTCGGATTACCATTGGCAACTGTGGATATGGTCGGTGTTGTGGGGCGTGGTTGGCGAGGTCGGTTGGAATTGATCCCGAAATTACTCAAGAGCCTTTTTCAAGCCAATAAGATATTGGCCAGTTTTCAACCAGATGTGGTTGTTGGTGTCGGTGGATATGCCTCTGTGCCTGTGTTGCTGGCAGCAAAAATGCGGGGTGTTCCTTACTTGATTCACGAACAGAATGCGATCCCGGGGTTAAGTAATCGCCTGTTGGGGCGGTGGGCAAAGGCCGTTTGTTTGTCTGTTGCTAATAGTGACGCTGGGTTCAATGAGGCTAAAACGGTGCTCACTGGAAATCCACTGCGGCAAGGATTTGAAGACATCACCGCAGAGATCGCTGTTCCAGGAAAGTTGTTAGTTTTCGGCGGCAGTCAGGGGGCGAGAGCCATAAATGAGACGGTGATTGAAATGCTGCCGTTGCTCAAATCATGGGAGCCAAAGCCGGAAATTCTGCACCAGACCGGCGAAGCAGATTTTCACCAAGTTCAGCAGGCGTATCGACAGGCAGGATTTGACCCCCAGCAAGTGGTCCCATTTATTGACGATATGTTGACTGCTTATGCGCAGGCGAGTTTGGTGATCTGTCGTGCTGGAGCAACAACATTGGCGGAGTTGACCTCCTGTGGTCGGGCGGCAATATTGATCCCGTTACCTCAAGCCGCAGGAGATCATCAAACTGCGAATGCCAGATCACTGGAAAAAGTTGGAGCTGCAAAATTGATCCCGCAAGCGGATCTAACCGCTGATCGCCTTGCTGCAGTGGTGAAAGAGCTATTTGAGGATCGCGAAGAATTAAAAAGAATGGCAGAGCAGGGACGTCAAATTGGTTTTCACGGTGCGGCCGGACGGATTCTTAACGAATGCCGCCGAGTGCTCGAGATGGCCCCGCTTGAGGGAGATTAAATGTACGGACATATAAAGAAAATACATTTTGTTGGCATCGGTGGTATCGGCATGAGTGGTATCGCAGAGTTGCTGCTCAATCTAGGCTATCGGGTCTCCGGTTCCGATCTGCGCGAGTCGGATACGACCGCGCGACTGGCTGAGCTTGGCGGCGAAATTGTTATTGGCCACAGGGCAGAAAATATCACTGCGGTCGATGTCGTCGTTACTTCGACGGCTGTCAAAGCTGACAATCCGGAGGTTGTTGAAGCGTTACGGCAGCATGTTGCTGTGATTCCACGGGCCGAAATGCTAGCAGAGTTGATGCGGATGAAATATGGCATTGCCATAGCTGGCACTCATGGTAAAACCACCACCACCAGCATGATGTCGGTCGTGCTGCATCATGCCGGAGTAGATCCGACGGCGGTGATTGGCGGAAAGCTGGATGCGTTTGGTTCCAATGCCAAATTGGGTCGTGGCAAGTTCCTGGTGGCGGAGGCCGATGAATCCGATGGCTCCTTTATGCATCTGTCTCCGACAATTGCGGTGGTTACAAATATCGACGCTGATCATCTGGATTTTTATTCCGGGATTGAAGAAATTAAACAGATTTTTATCAATTTCATCAATAAAGTTCCATTTTATGGCCGCGCAGTCCTCTGTCTGGAAGACGAGAATATTCAGGCGATCCTCCCCTTTGTTAAAAAACGCTTTACCACTTATGGGTTCAGTAGTCAGGCTGATTTCTACGCTGAAGATGTGCTGCATCGTCAGGGTCGAACCAGCTTTACCGCTTTTTATCAAGGCCAAGAGTTAGGACGTATCTCCTTCAAAATGCCGGGGCGTCACAATGTTCTCAATGCTCTGTCGGTCATCGCTGTTGCCCATGAACTGGAAATACCTTTTCAAACCGTTATTGGTGGGTTTCGCAATTTTGGCGGGTTGCAGCGGCGCTTTCAGCTGCGGGATGAAATTAATAACATCATGATCATTGATGATTATGGCCACCATCCAGCGGAAATAAAGGCCACCCTTAACGCCGCAAAAAGTGGATGGAATAAGCGCGTCATCGCCGCTTTTCAACCCCATCGCTACAGCCGCACCAAAGCGTTATACGAGGACTTTTTGACGGCTTTTTATCAAGCTGATCAACTTGTGATTACCGATATCTATGCCGCTGGTGAGGCGGCCATTGAAGGGGTCTCTGGAGAACAATTGGTTCAGGGGATTATCGAGCATGGACATAAAGCCGTGGCTTATCGGCATACTCTGGAAGAGGTCGCGGAGTTCCTCGCTGACATTGTTGAGCCAGGAGATATGGTGGTGACCCTTGGTGCCGGAAGTATCAATCAGGTTTGCCATTTGTTGGCAGACAAACTCCGTCAGAAAGAGTTGCAAGGATGAGTCGTATGACCCGGGAAGAGATGAAAACCAAAAAAATCGGGGTTTTGCTCGGAGGCTTGTCGGCGGAGCGGGAAATATCCCTGAAAACGGGGAATGCTTCTCTCTCAGCTTTGCAACAGTTGGGCTACGATGTCGTTGCGATTGATGTCAACAAGGGGCTGCCGCAACAATTGTTACAGGCGGGTATTGAGGTCGCTTTTATTGCTCTCCATGGTCGTTTTGGTGAAGATGGTCGGGTTCAGGGGCTCCTGGAAATGATGCAGATTCCTTACACCGGAAGTGGTGTCATGGCCTCGAGTATAGCGATTGATAAAGTGATGACCAAGCAAATATTCTCCTATCATCAGTTGCCGACTCCTCGCTTTGATTTCATGCGACCCGGCGATTCAACCAAAGACCTGCTGCTCCGTTGTCAGGATTTACCCGTCGTGGTCAAGCCATCGCGCGAAGGATCAACGATCGGGATTACGATCGTTAAAAATCAAACTGAACTAGCGGCAGGGATTCAACGGGCGGCTGATTTGGACGGGACAGTGTTGGTCGAAGAATACATTGACGGAATTGAATTGACCGTGTCTGTGCTTAATGGGGAGGCTTTTCCGGTTATTCAGATTGTTCCCCGAAGTGGCTTCTATGATTACCAGTCTAAATACACGACTGGAGCAACAAAATATTTGATCCCGGCGCCGATCTCTCCCGCGCTTTATAAGCTGGTTCAGCAAGCTGCGGTAAAGGCGTGTCACGTCCTTGGTTGCCGGGGCGCTGCCCGGGTTGACTTTATGTGCCGCGAGGATGATTTCCAATGTATTGAAGTAAATACGATTCCCGGAATGACGGCAACAAGTTTATTGCCGCAAGCGGCTAAAGTGGCAGGGATAGATTTCCCGCAATTAGTCGAGATGATCTTGCTTGATGCCGATATAGACAAATGAGTTGCCGATGCGTGATCTGAAAAAAAATCAGAAACAAAGCAGGAAAGTGCGCCAGAATAAGCTGAATAAACAGGCTAAGCCACTGAATTGGCGCAAGCTGTTGCGCCGGACGTTGCGTGTCGGGACCACAGTATTCAGCGCTGTTCTGATTATTGTTGGTGGCTTTTTTGTGACTCAACTGTTGTTAACATCTGACTTGTTCCGAATTGATCAGATTCGGGTTCAGGGAAATCAACGCTTGAGTGAAGAACAGATTGAGGCATTGTCGGACATTGAGATGGGTGTCAATACCTTTCATCTTGATTTGCAGTTGATTGGTCAGAAGATTGAGGAAAACCCATGGGTTAAAGAAGTGCAAGTGCAAAGAATCTTTCCGCGCCAGGTGGTGATAACTCTTCAAGAGCGAGAACCCGTTGCCATTGTGAATCTTGGTTACCTCTACTACCTGGATAGTCAGGGGGAAATCTTTAAGGTTCTGGGCGCTGGTGACAATCTGGACTTTCCTATCGTGACCGGTTTTAACCAGGAAAAGGCGCAGCAACACGACGCGGAGTATGCCCAATATTTACGTCAGATTGTGGCACTTCTGGATGATTTGAAGAACCGGCAACTGTTTAGCATTGATCAAGTGTCGGAGATCCACCACGAAGCAGGAGGGCAACTTTCAATTTATACCTTGGCCGGTGGAGTAGAGGTCAAGCTGGGTTACACCGGACATAGTAAAAAGTTAGACCGCCTAGAAAAAATATATGCGCAACTGCAACCGAAACTGCAGGTGCTCGACTATATCGATCTGAACGTTAATGAAAAAGTGATTGTGCGAATTGAACGGCTGAAAAAAAATGGCCAAAGCTGATACCAAGGGGGTGTCATGAGTAAACGAACTGAAAATTTAATTGTCGGGCTAGATATCGGGACCACAAAAATCTGCTGTATTGTCGGCAATATGACAGAGGACGGTCTCGATGTTGTCGGTATTGGAACCAGCCCATCAAAGGGGTTGCGTAAAGGGGTCGTGATTAATATTGAAAGCACTGTCTCGGCAATCCAAAAAGCGATCCGCGAAGCAGAGTTGATGGCTGGATGCGAAATTAAATCGGTGTATGCCGGAATTGCGGGTGGTCACATCAAGGGATTAAATTCGCAAGGGGTGATTGCGATTAAAAATCGTGAAGTGACCAGTGAAGACTTGCAGCGGGTGATTGACGCAGCGAAGGCGATTGCGATCCCAATGGATCGTGAAGTTATGCACATCCTGCCGCAGGAATTTATCATCGATGATCAGGATGGGATTCGTGAACCTCTGGGAATGAGCGGAGTGCGCTTAGAAGCAAAGGTTCATATCGTCACCGGAGCAGTTGCCAGCGCGCAGAATATCATTAAAAGCTGTAATCGCGCGGGAGCTGATGTTGCAGATATTGTGTTGGAGCAGTTGGCCAGCAGTGAAGCGGTTTTGTCATCCGATGAAAAAGAGTTAGGAGTTGCACTCGTCGATATAGGTGGCGGAACGGCTGATATTGCAATCTTTTCAGAAGGAGCAATAAAGCACACGTCTGTCCTTTCGATCGGCGGTGATCACTTAACCAATGACATCGCGGTTGGGCTCAGGACCCCGATGGCAGAGGCTGAAAAAATTAAACAGGCTTACGGCTGTTGTTTGACCTCAATGGTCGGAAAAGATGAGACCATTGAAGTGCCATCGGTCGGCGGACGCGAATCACGAATATTATCGCGACAACTGTTAGCAGAAATCCTTGAACCGCGAGTGGAAGAAATTTTTTCACTGGTGAATCGGGAAATTACCAAGAGTGGCTATGGCGATTTAATTGCATCAGGAGTTGTTATAACCGGCGGTAGCGCCATTTTGCCGGGGATGCCAGAACTGGCAGAGCAAGTGTTTAATCTTCCGGTAAGACGTGGAAATCCTGTAGGAATCGGCGGATTGGTTGATGTTGTAAACTCGCCGATCTACGCGACAGGAGTCGGCTTGGTGAAGTATGGAAGTATGAACACCCAGGTACAGAGCTTTAAGATCGGTGAGAAGAACGTATTTGAGCGGGTTTCACAGCGTATGAAAGAGTGGTTCAGCGAGTTTTTTTAATAGTTAATTATGCAATAATTACTTGTTAAATATAGGAAATTTTGGTAAATTGTGTATACTTGAATATAACTAGTTTTCGAGTTCGCGGAGAAGTCGAAAACGCAACATCAGGGAGGGCATTATGCCTAATCAAGAGGGAGTCATGTTCCAGTTTGAAGCCGAATTGGATCAAGCAGCAAAAATTAAGGTGATCGGTGTTGGTGGCGGTGGTGGTAACGCTGTAAATACAATGATCCGTAACAACGTTGAAGGTGTAGAATTTCTGACCGCGAATACTGATGCGCAGGCGTTACGACGCAGTGATGCCTCTATGAAGGTTCAGCTCGGTGGGCACCTGACCAAAGGTTTAGGAGCCGGGGCCAATCCCGAAATCGGTCGCCAGGCCGCAGAAGAAGATAAGCAGCGATTAGTTGAGATGTTTGAAGGTGCTGACATGATTTTTGTCGCTGCTGGCATGGGAGGCGGCACAGGAACTGGAGCTGCACCAATTATCGCCGCAGCGGCTAAAGAAGCAGGGGCCTTGACTGTCGGAGTGGTAACAAAACCATTTACCCGAGAAGGTCGTCAACGGATGAAGCGAGCTGAGGCTGGTATTGCTGAGCTGCGTGAAGTTGTTGATTCTCTTGTGGTTGTTCCCAACGATCGTTTGCTGGGTTTGGCCGGAAAGCATATGAGTATTCTCGATGCATTTAAACCCGCTGATGATGTTCTTCGTCAGGCCGTCCAAGGGATTTCTGATTTGATCACAACTGAAGGTTTGATCAATGTCGACTTTGCAGATGTCCGGACAGTCATGAGTAATCACGGTATGGCCATGATGGGGATCGGTGTCGCTGAGGGGGAACGTCGTGCAGCTGAAGCCGCGCATAATGCTATTAGTAGTCCGTTGCTCGAAGAGGTTGATATCTCTGGTGCCATGGGAGTGTTGGTCAATATCTCAGGCTCATCGAGTATGACAATGGAAGAATTTGAAGAGGCTTCAACCATTATCCACGAAAAAGTTCATGAAGATGCCAATATTATCGTCGGTTTGGTGATTGATGAAAGTCTGGGTGATAAAATAAAAATCACTGCAATTGCCACCGGATTTGGTGAAGCTTTTGAGGAAAAACCCAATATTGTCGATGCCGTCGATCAACGGTCGCAAACGTTATCCCAGATCAGCACTAAAATCGAGGATCTCGATGTGCCAACCCATATTCGTAATCAACAGCCCATTTCTTCCATGAATCGGAGAAACCGTGATCTGTCGAGTACAACACGAGATTTGTTTGTTGATGATGAACAGTTTGATATACCCACTTTTCTCCGTCGACGGGTAGACTGACAGCCATTTCTCGTCCCTAAAAACTCTGGATTGTAAGTTGCAACCAGGTTGTTAATAGCGTTTATGTTGTGATGCAAGCCGGTTCTCCGCCCGGCAGATGTACAGCTTTCTGTACTTTTTTATGTATTCCCGACGACTCCCTCGTCACTGGGACCACTTTGTGGTCCCTTTTTTTTATGCTGATCATCCATACTGTCAGACAGAACAACCTATAACGAAGCCTTCCTGTAAACCGACACAACTTTTGACCACCGCGTCTGCACCGTTTCAGTTTCACATTATTTATTTAAATTATTACCAGGGATCATATTTAAAAAACAGATTTGATTAATCGAAAACTTAAATGCTATACAAGAAAGAACAATCGCTCTTTCATCATTGTCGAATTATAACCCGTTATCCTCATATCAGGGAATATTTATGGCCCAATGTCGTGCCGCAGCAGAATCACATGATGCCGTCGCTTTGCGTTTAGCTGGGTGGCTCAAGTTTATGGCTCAGTCGATGGAATACCCTCAACCCGACTGGTTGACGGTTGATCATTTGCAGTTGCTTTATTCGATCCTTGACGAACTGGGGTGGAATGAGGCCCTTGAAGCCTTGCCACACCAGGATCACATTCTCTCTGAACTGGGAATGGTAGAATTGCAGGTGGAATACACTCGCATGTTTATCAACGCTATTCCCCATATCGTTGCCCCTCCTTATGGATCTGTCTATACCGATTCCGAAGGTATTCTGTTTGGCCCCAGTGCCGAGAAAACAAAAAGGTTTTATCACCAGCAGGGCTTTGACTTGCGTGGCCCGAATGATATCCCGGATCATTTAAACCATGAGTTGCGGTTTTTGTCTCTCTTATTGCAAGACGGTAAGCTGTGTGAATCCGAGCAGTTTATGGCGATATATTTTCGACCCTGGTTTCAATTGTTTCATGACCGTGTTGTGACAAATACCCGTCACCCGTATTTCCGAATTATGGCCGAGCTGATACATTTTTTCACAAAGGAGGACAATGAGCATGACAATTAATTTGACCCGACGTAAATTTTTACAATCTGCCGGTTGTGCCGCAGCAGCGATCCCTTTTGCCCGGATGGCCAAGGCAGAGGACGTCTTTGTGCGTACACCCTATACCGCCCCTGGCAGTTTTGCGGGGACAAAAACTGTCACCGGTGGCATCTGTGGCATGTGTTTCTGGCGCTGCCAAATGGTCGGTAAAGTCAGGGATGGAAAGCTCGTTAAATTAGAGGGTAATCCTAAAAGTATTGATAATGGCAAAAGTATCTGTGCCCGTGGTAATGCTGGAGTGAAATTACTTTATGATCCCGATCGCTTGAAATATCCGTTGAAGAATATCGGTAAGCGCGGAGCACCGGTATGGAAACGGATCTCCTGGGATGAGGCGTTGGACGAATGTGCATCGCGGATGAATGCGATTATAGATAAATACGATGAAAAATCACTGGCGATTTTCCCGCATGGATCATCGGCTAAGTATCCTATGGAATTTTTTGAGTATGTCATTGGTACGCCAAACAATTCTGAGGCATCATTCTTCCAATGTCGCGGCTCACGTGATATGGCTTATATTCATACTTTAGGGACACCAGCAGGTGAAGAAGTCGATATGCCAAATGCCAAAGCAATTTTTATGCTTGGCACCCATCTTGGTGAAAACGTCCATGTCTCGCATCTGAAAAAGTATCTTAAAGGGTTGGAAAATGGCGCCAAGCTGGTTGTCGTTGATCCCCGTTTTTCTGCCTCTGCAGCCAAAGCGGACATCTGGGTGCAAATTAAGCCCGGTACCGATACCGCCTTTTTGGTGGCGATCATGAATTATCTGGTCAAAGAAGAAAAATACGACAAAGAATATGTTGATGATTATGGTTATGGTTTCGATGATTTTGTCGAAGGCATTTCCCACGCAAGTCTAGAGTGGGCTGCAAATATCTGTGATGTTCCTGCTAAGCAGATCAAACAGGTTGCGGATCTATTGGCTGCAAATGCTCCTCATGTCTCCATTCACCCCGGTCGACATACGACCTGGAATGGTAACGACTTTCAACGTGAGCGTGGATTGGCGTGTCTGACAGGGCTGCTTGGGACAATTGGTGTCAAAGGTGGCTTTGTGAAACCTAAGAATCCCAAAGTCGGCCGATGTGGTTGGCCACGCGTGGTGAATCCCCATGAGGAGTCTTTACACTATCAAGGTGAAATGCACCCCTTTTCTCCCCCAGGAACACCAACTGATCTGATTCGTGAAACAGCCGTGTCAGGCGACCCGTACCCAATCAAAGGGATGATTGCCTGGGGACAGAACCCGATGCAAACAATTCCTGACCCAGGGCTGACAATCAAGATGATCGAGCAGATGGATTTTGTCATGGTGTGTGATGTCATGCCGACAGATATTACCATGTATGCCGATATCCTGTTGCCGGAGACCAGCTATCTGGAACGCTATGATTACGTCAAAAGAGGAACGCAGTGGGATTACTCACAGCCGCATCAACAATACATTTCAGCTCGAGTTCCTTTGGTCTCACCAACATCGGCAGACCATGAACGCAAGGATTCGGTATGGATTACCAATGAGCTGGCTAAACGGATGAATTGCGCGGAACATATCCCGGTTAAGTCTGCAGAAGAGATGGTGGAAACCATTCTTGCTGGCGCCGAGTTGTCGTTGAAACAACTGCAACAGGAAGATGGTATCCATCTCCAGCCGGGTGAAGATCCATACGGTGTGTCGTTTGATGTTGATTTTTATAACAGCAATGTTGAAGAGGCTGGATTCCCTGGAGCGCCGACTTATGTCCCGGTTCCACAGCCACCGAAAGGGTATGCTCGATTAGTTTATGGGCGGGTGCCGGTTCACTCCTTTAACCGGACTCAAAATAATGCCTGGTTGCACAATGAGATCCCGCGTAATCCTGTCTGGGTTAATGACGAAATCGCTGTTCATCTGGGGCTCAAAGATGGCGATGAGGTTGCGCTGGTCAATGATGTTGGGATTGTAAGTGCTGGTACTTCAATTTTGAAAACTACGCCCGGCATCCGTAAGGACGTGATTTACACTTCCCATGGTTACGGTAGCCGTAATCCACAGCTGAGTGTCGGTGCAAATGTGGGAATTGATGATAATGCACTGATCAGTAATCGTACCATTGATCCAGAGACAGGTACACACGGGATGCGCAACAGTTTTGTCCGTATTGTGAAAGAAGGAAAAATACTGGATATTCCCGCATAATTAGCCAATAAAGTTTATTTCATAACATGATGGAGGAATCATGAGTCAATATGCCATGGTTATTGATTTAGAAAAGTGCATCGGTTGTCACGCTTGCTCTGTTGCTTGCCGCGCTGAATGGGAAGTTCCCGTTGGCAAGGATTCAGAAGGTCGTGAACAACATCGTTGCTGGGTCGACCGTCTCGGGCCTGCGAAAACACCGCATGGCTTGTCATCCACCTATTATCCCGGGTTGTGTAATCACTGCGATGAACCTTCCTGCGTCGAAGCTTGTCCTTACGATCTCGAAAAGCGGACTTTTGTCGACAAGAAAACCGGAAAAGAAGTGACGATGGAGGTCGCAGCGACGTGGAAAGACCCCTTTGATGGAACGGTTCAGATCAACAAAGAGGGATGTTGGGGCTGCGGCGCTTGTGCCGATGCCTGTCCGTATGGGGCACGTTATATCAATGAAGAGGGTGATGAACCCAAAGCGGATAAGTGCACCTTTTGTGTCGAACGTCTGGCTGTTGGCAAAGAACCTGCCTGTGTTCAGACTTGTCTGGCCGGAGCTCGGATCTTTGGTGATTTGTCAGATCCTGATTCTGAGGTATCTAAGTATATTAAAAAAGGAGCTGTCGGTTTAGAATCAGAGGAGGTCAAAATTGGCCCTAATGTGAGTTATTATGGCAATGAGAGAGATATGTCTTTGTTGACCAGCACCTGTACGCCGATGACTAAGCCGGTGGCGAATGTCAATACACGGCGTTTGTTGATGGAACGTCTGGCCAAATCGACTTTCAAAGGGGTTACGAACTTTGCCTTGATTGGTATGGCTGGTGGTTTGCTTCTTGATACGGAGACGGATAAAAAAGAATCAGAATAAATGTGTGACCAGAAGACTGGAGAAGATGCCAACAGGTTGTAATAACAGTTGATTCTGAAGAAAAACAGCACAGCAAAGATGAAAAATAGAGGCATGTCGAATCATTTTCGACATGCCTTTTTGTGTTCTGATGGTGTTTGTTTTGCTGCTCTGCCGACTTTTGCCTTACAATCATGACTGTTTGTGTCTGTGGAGTGATTGCACTTCATCATGACTTGAGTACTGAACTGTACACAGGGTGGAAAAAATTCGCTATTTCCTTTGTCGGTTGAGGAAAATATCGAATTAAAATGCATAGAATGCTACATTAAGATAAAAATTTTTGACCACAATTTCTTGCTCAGGATTATTGCAAATGCCAGATACAATCTTAGAAAAAGGGACACTGTTCGACATGTTGTTGAACAGCAGCAGTGACTATGCTCAAAAAACAGCTTTTGTTTATCGTTCAAGTAATACCGAATTTGAGGTTACTTATGAAAAGTTATTTGAAGATGCTCTGATTCTCTCTAAAGCATTCATGTCTCATAAGGTTTGTAAGGGGAGCAAGGTGATGCTCCTTTCTGACAACCGTTATGGTTGGATTGTTTCTGATTTTGCCTTGATCTCTCTTGGAGCTATCAGCATCCCCCGAGGTAGTGACACCTCGACCATGGAGCTCGAATATATTTTGCAGCATGCCGAATGTGATTTTTTAATCATTGAAACCGAGCAACTGTTAAAAGCTCATGAAGAGATGCTAAAAAAACTGAAAAAGTTAAAAGCTATCTTTGTCATTGAAGGAGAAAAAACTCACCGCTGGTTTGATTCTACGTATAGTTATAATGATATTCTCAAAAATAGAGTGATCAGTTCGGAGGACACAGAAAAGTTTATTGCGCGTCGTTATGCCATTACGTTAGATGATGTCTTCACTTTAATTTATACGTCAGGGACAACTGGAATGCCAAAAGGGGTTCTGCTGACCCATAAAAATATTATGTATAATGTGTTAAATATGCCCGATCTCATTGCTTTGGAGGAAAGTGATCGTTGGGTTTCAATCCTCCCAAGTTGGCATATTTTTGAGCGTGCGACAGAGTATATAGCTCTCTCTAAAGGTTGTAAGATCTTTTATTCCTCGGTGAGGACTTTTGCGGCTGATCTTGAAAAATATCAACCGACAATTGTTGCAACAGTGCCACGCCTGTGGGAATCAATGTACAGTAAGATTAATCAGACGCTGGAAAAACAGGATCCCCGTAAGGCACGGGTGTTTAAATTTCTGGTTAATGTTTCTGCCCGCTATAAATATCAGCAGCGTGTGTTAAAGAATCAATTGCCACTGTTCGCAAAAGTTCCCCTCTTGCAACGCCTTGGTCATAAAATTAAGGCGTTCATTCTGTTGTTGCTATTGGCGCCGTTAAACCGATTCGCGCAAAAGAAAATGCGACTTGTGCAGGAAAAATTTGGTGGTTGTCTGCGCCTAGCGATCAGTGGTGGTGGCAGTTTGCCCCCTTATCTGGATGAATGGATTGATGCCATAGGAATCCGAATTGTGAATGCCTATGGGATGACCGAATGTGCTCCAGCTATTGCGGGGCGCTCGGTGTTGTGTGATGTTTTTGGAACTCTGGGCCCGCCGACTCAACATACTGAATTACGAATTGTTGATGAGAATGGACAACCGTTGCCGGCTGGAGAAGTTGGTGGAATTGAGGTGCGCGGTGAACAGGTTTTTCCCGGTTATTATGACAATGACGAGGAAAACGAAAAGGCATTTACCGCTGATGGATTTTTCAGGACCGGCGATCTGGGGAAATTGACTCTCACTGGTGAACTTGTTATTACCGGTCGCTCTAAAGAAATTATTGTATTAGCCAGCGGTGAGAATATCGATCCTAGCCGGATTGAATCGGCAATCACTAAATTACCTTTTGTCAGTGATGCGGTATTGGTCGGTCAAGATAAAAAAGGGTTGGGGGCGCTGATTGTTCCCGACTTTGACCAGTTACGTACCTTCATTAGCAGTAAGTTTGATACCGGAGATGAGTCCACCGATAAGTGGATCATGGACAAACAAAATATCAGTCGTATTAAAGCCGAAATTAATCATTTGCTGCATGCCAAGAATGGTTTTAAGCCGTTTGAGAAACTGCAAAATATTCATTTTCTCGACAAGGAATTCAAGATGGGGGAAGAGTTAACGAATACCCTGAAAAAGAAGCGTCACGTCATCGAAACAAAATATCAGGAGATTATTTCTAAGCTGCTTAAGTAGTCTGATGAGATCATCTTTTTGTGAACTCTTTTTCTTCCGTTGTGCTTTTTTCCGGTGGTTGTGAGTTTTTGAGGATTTAAATTGAGGAAAAATAGCAACAGTAAGACAATGAGACTTGAAGCAGAAACGGGGACAGTCTTCCATTCGTGGCAACAAAGTCGCTTCCGCGTGGCCCTCATCTATCCGAATACTTATCATCATGGCATGAGTAATCTCGGGTTTTTAACTGTGTATCACCTCTTGAATCAGCGCAACGATTGTCTGTGTGAGCGGTTTTTTCTGCCTGATAAGGAAGAGTTGGCGCAACCTGGATGTTCTCTTGTTTCCCTTGAGTCAGGGCGTCCTTTAAGCGATTTTGATCTGCTTGCCTTTTCGATCTCTTTTGAGAATGATTACCTGAATTTGCCTACTATCTTGAACCTGGCTGGTATCCCCATGATGTCTGCCGATCGTGACCCTTCCTGGCCGCTGATCCTGTTTGGTGGTGTCTGTGCTTTTATCAACCCTGAACCTTTGGCAGACATTGTTGACCTGGTGGCGATTGGAGAAGCAGAACCCCTGTTGTCCGGACTTATTGACCTCTTGCTGGAAAGATCCCTTGATCGTGACGATTGTTTGCAAAAGATGGCGCAGTTACCTGGGATTTATGTTCCAAGATTTTATCATCCAATTTATGCTCATACCGGAGAAATTACGCAAGTCGATGTTGAGGCTGGTGCTCCTGCGAGAGTTGCAAGGCAGTTTTTAGCCGATTTGGATCAGTCTGCGAGTCGCAGTTTTGTGCAGACGAGTGACACTGAGTTTGGCACGATGGCTTTAACCGAGATCTCGCGTGGTTGTTCACGCGGTTGTCGGTTTTGTGCGGCCGGGTTTGTCTACCTTCCTCCGCGTGAACGAAGCTTGGACAATCTTATTGAGCAGGTTGAGGTCGGTCTCTGTCAACGAGAACGCATCGGTCTTGTTGCCGCAGCGGTTTCTGATTATTCAGAGATCGAGAATTTACAAAAAGGGATCATGGAGCGCGATGGGCAGATCTCCATGTCGAGTCTCAGACTTGATGCCTTAACCCCGGCAGAGGTTGCCATTATCAACCAAGCTGGACACCGGTCGGTCGCTATAGCTCCTGAAGCAGGAAGTCAGAGGTTGCGTGATTTTATTAATAAGGGGATTAGTGAAGAGCAGATATTGGCGGCAGTACAGTTGTTGGCGGATGGTGGTATTAAGAATCTTAAGCTCTATTTCATTATAGGCTTCCCCGAAGAACAGCAGAGTGATATTGATGCGATCGTTGATCTAACGGAAAAAATTGCGGTTATTTGGCGAGAAGCTGGCCGCATCCGTGGACAACTCGGCAATTTAACGTTGAGTGTTAATCCATTTATTCCCAAACCGTTCACGCCATTCCAATGGGCAGGAATGGAACCTGGGACCAGCCTGAAAAAGAAGATTCGTAGGTTGCAGGCTGCGATTTCACATATTCCCAACACTCGCATGAATAATGAGTCAATACGCTCAGCGATATTACAGACCTTTTTGTCGCGGGCTGATCGACGTATTGGGCCGTTACTACCACGATTAACTGCAGGAGATAATCTGAAGCAGTTATGCAAGAAGAGTGGCTTGTCCCTCGATTTTTATGTGACGCGTGAGAGGGGAGCTGATGAAGTTTTTCCTTGGGATATTCTTGATCAGGGAGTGAAGAAGGGTTACCTCTGGCACGAATATCAGCGGGCACTGCAGCAAAAACTGACGTCTCCCTGTACACCCGATTGTCAACGTTGTGGCGTCTGTGGTGAAGGGACCTGTCATTGTTAGTATTGTTCTCAATAGGTGCTTAGAAAAAGCCGTTAAATATCCGTTGGTGAAGCAACGAGGGAGCTGAAGCGGTAATTGCCCCGTTTGAAACTTGACATTAGTTGCGTGTATCAGTTAATATTAAAAATCCGTTATCTTTATACGATGGTTAGCGGAGGGTATTTGAATACCACTGTTCCAAGATTGAAAAAGACATTCTTCAAGGCTCCGGGATATACCGGGGCCTTTTTTATTCTGAGCCTGTCCGTAGTGTCGATTCTTTCGTTACAGTCAAAAAAATAATTCGGACCGGCTTGTCTATAAAGGAATATATGAATTTCACCGATTTTAACTTTCATCCCACCATTTCCGCAGGGGTTGTTGCTGCAGGATTTACCCATCCGACTCCGATTCAGGAGCGGGCCATCCCTAAAATCATGCAACGTTGCGATGTCTTGGGGTTGGCGCAAACAGGGACAGGGAAGACGGCGGCGTTCGGGTTGCCTATTCTGCACCAACTGATGAACGGTCCTCGTGGTTGCGTCCGTGCTCTTATCATTGCCCCCACCCGTGAACTTGCGGAACAGATTCACAACTCACTCGACCTTCTTGGTCAACAGACCGGCTTGCGCAGCCTTACGGTGTATGGTGGGGTCGGTATTAAACCACAGGTGACCAAACTTCGGAATGGTGTTGAAATTGTTGTTGCCTGTCCAGGCCGCTTACTGGATCATATTAAACAGGGGACGATTAATCTGCGGCAATTAGATCTGCTTGTCCTTGATGAGGCCGATCGCATGTTTGACATGGGCTTTTTACCCGATATTCGCAGAATTGTGAAGTCACTGCCAATAAAACGGCAGACATTGCTTTTTTCTGCGACGATGTCAAAGGAGATTCGTACTCTCGCGCATGAACTCCTGACTAATCCCGAAACCATACAGGTGGATACCGTCGCCCCGGCAGAAACTGTCAGCCATGCGTTATATCCTGTCCCTCAACATTTGAAGACAAATTTGTTATTGAAAATACTGGAGCAGACAGAGACGGAGTCCGTTCTGATTTTTACCCGGACGAAACATCGCGCTAAAAGACTCGGAGAAAAGCTTAGTAAGTGTGGTTATCGGGCCGCTTCACTGCAAGGGAACCTGTCTCAGTCACGGCGTCAGTCTGCTCTGGATGGCTTTCGTGATGGTAAGTTTCGGATTCTGGTTGCAACCGATATTGCCGCTCGGGGTATCGATGTCTCTTTGATTTCGCACGTCATTAACTTTGATGTGCCTGACACTGTCGATGCTTATATTCACAGGATTGGCCGAACTGGTCGTGCTGCGCGTACAGGTAAGGCATTTACCCTGGTCAGTAACGATGACAAGTTGATGGTTCGTTCTATTGAGCGAATTCTTGGGACCCCGATTGATCGCCATCAGATCGCAGGTTTTGATTACGATGTCCCTGCACCGAAAAGGGTTGCACAACCGCAACGACGACCAGCTCAACCTGCAACTCGCAATAAGTTACAAAAGAATAAACCTAAACCGCGTTCGCGAACGGGCAATAAACAGGTTGCCGGTGGGCGAGGACGTTAACGGGGTTGGTGTTGACTGCTTAAAATTGTATTTATGTGCATTTAACTCATTGCTTAAAAGGATCTATTGATGGCCAAAAAACCGAATTATGGCTTTGAAAAACGGCAGAAAGAGCTTGCTAAAAAAGCTAAAAAGGACGAAAAAAATAAGCGTAAGCAGGAAGAAAAGGAGAAAGAGGACGCAGCGGAACATTAGCGCCTCTCTTTTAGCTTAACGATATAACCGGTGTAAAAAAAGACCTCTCGAAAACGAGAGGTCTTTTTTTATGGTGAGGTTACTGAGATGAATTAATAACCTTTAAGATGATCGATATACTCAGGTAGCCACAATGAAATCTGTGGAATGTAGGTGATCATGATCAAGAAAGTCAGGAGCACCAATAACCATGGTAATGCTGCTTTGAGAACCCAGGTTATATTGTGCCCTGTAATCCCCGCAGTCACGAATAGATTCAATCCCACCGGTGGAGTGATCATACCAATTTCCATGTTGACGACCATGATAATACCAAGGTGGATCGGGTCGATTCCAAGTTTGACTGCAATTGGAAACAGGATTGGTGCCATGATTAATAAAATAGCGGAGGGTTCCATAAAGTTTCCTGCCATCAGCAGCAGGATATTAACCACGACGAGGAAACCCCAAGCTGGGAGACCCCAACCGACGATGATTTCAGCGATGTGATGAGGAATCCGTTCCGTTGTCAAAACATGAGCGAAAAGCATCGCATTGCCAATAATAAACAGCAACATGATGGAAACTTTGGACGCATCGCGGAAAACTTTGTGGAGGTCCTTGTCAAAAATTGATTTTGGCAGGGCGACAACTGACAACTGCAAGTTGCGGAAGATCATCTTGGCGATAGAGTCATTGTGATTTTCTTTCCATGGAATCCCTTTGAGTGGGCCCATGTCACGGTAAATAAACATAGCAATAAAAAATGCATAGACCGCAGAAATAGCTGCTGCTTCAGTCGGGCTACAGATACCACCATAGATGGAGCCGAGAACGATAACAATCATCATCAGACCCCAGCCGGCACTCATGCTTGATCTGGCAAGATTTTTAAATCCGACCCATGGTTGTGCGGGGAGTCCTTTGACCCGGGCAACGATGTAGATGATGATCATCAACATTATGCCCATGAGCAGACCGGGAACCAGACCTGCCATAAATAATCTGGCTGCAGACTCTTCTGTCGCGGCAGCATATACCAGCATAACGATAGAAGGTGGGATCAGTATGCCTAGGGTTCCGGCGTTGGTGATGACTCCAGCAGCGAGTGATTCAGGGTAACCCGCCTTAACCATGCCGACAATAACAATAGAGCCGATTGCGGCGACGGTTGCTGGAGATGACCCTGAAACAGCGGCAAAAATCATACAGGCCATAACGGAAGCCATTGCTAGACCCCCACGAATCCAGCCAACGCAATCAATGGCAAAATTAATAATTCTGTTGGCAACACCACCCGTTGACAAAAAAGTCGATGAAAGAATGAAAAACGGAATAGCCAGCAAGGTGTAGTGTTCTGATTGTGATGCAAACAGTTTCAACGCGATTGAAGCCAATGAGTCATTGGAAAAGATAAGTATTGTGGTGATACTTGACAATCCTAATGCAAACGCAATCGGCATGCCTGTCAGCAGGCAAAGCAGAAGAATGAGAAAGAGTGCTCCAGTTGTCATGCTGATTTACCTCCCTGAGTCGTTGCAGCTTTAGTTTCCTCAGCTAGATGCATGCTATCTTTGGCTTCATCAGCAAGTTTAAACCCGTCAGTTTTACCGATAACGATATTCCAGAGTAAAATTAATAGACGTATTGCAATCATGATCATACCTATCAGGAGGATGCTATGAGCAATCCATTTTGGAATTGGCATATCCTCAAGTTCAATGCCAATCAGATGCATTTTTGCAAGATAGACCCAGGCACCTTTAATAAAAAGTGAACAGTATGCCAAGCAGGCAACAACGGAGATACCACTGATAATTCGACGTGCCGTGGGCGGCATGATTTTAACCAGAGCATCAACGCCAATGTGAGAGCCTACTTTGATGCCATATGAAACTCCGAAAAGAACCATCCAGGCAGAGATGGTCAAAGTTAATTCTTGAGACCACATTAGGCCAATGCCAAAACCGAAGCGTAAAATGACCTCGACAAAAACCAGTAGAGTCATCGTTGCTAGAAGTAAGGCAATGACCGATTCTTCTATGCTGTTTATTATCCGACTAAACATATGAAAACCTCATTCAAACCATACGAATAAAATGACACGGGTTTTGTCACCAAAACCCGTGTAAAACAAGAGATTGGATATTAGTAAGAAATAGCGGCGGCAGCTTCGATATATTCTTTACCAATTGGACCTTCAAACTTTTTCCAAACAGGTTTCATCGCTTCGACCCAAAGAGCGCGCTCAGCGTCAGTCAGCACGAGAACTTCTGAACGTTTAGAATCGATGATTTTCTGACGGTCAGC
The DNA here is from genome assembly GCF_900107645.1 of Desulfuromusa kysingii. GTDB lineage: Bacteria > Desulfobacterota > Desulfuromonadia > Desulfuromonadales > Geopsychrobacteraceae > Desulfuromusa > Desulfuromusa kysingii. The sequence goes on along the minus strand of NZ_FNQN01000004.1, from coordinate 28,105 downwards.
AATCGCTTTCTGTGCTGAAACTTCATTACCGAACAAGGTCGCTTCGTCCAATGCGTTCTTGATTTCAGTGCGGATGTCGTCAGGAAGTCCCATCCAGAATTCAGCAGAAGTCACGAGCAGATAATCGAGGACACCGTGGTTCGTCTCGGTGATGTAGGGCTGAACTTCATAGAATTTTTTTGAATAGATGTTTGACCAAGTGTTTTCCTGACCGTCGATCGCTTTGGTCTGAAGCAGAGTAAAAACTTCAGAGAATGGCTTTTTCAGCGGCATTGCATCAACAGCTTCAAACTGTGCTGCAAGAACATCTGAAGTCATGATTCTGAATTTTTTATTCTTGGCATCGGCAGGAACACGTAGAGGATCACTGGCTGATAATTGCTTCATGCCGTTATGCAGGTAACCGAGGCCAACAAGCCCTTTTTTCTTGATTGATGACAACATTTTCTGGCCAATAGGGCCTTGTTGGAAGGTTTCAACCGCTTCCATATCTTTGAAGAGGAAGGGAAGGTCAAAAATTTGTAGCGACTTGGTGTACTTTTCAAATTTAGATAAGGATGGAGCCGCTAGCTGAACATCACCAAGAAGCATGGCTTCAAGAACATTGTTGTCACCAAAGAGTTGAGAGTTAGGGAAGACTTCGACAACAACCTTGCCCGCCAAGCGTTCATCAACCAGTTGCTTAAATTTGTTAGCCATCTGTCCTTTAGGGGTATTTTCTGCAACAACGTGGGAAAACTTGATGACAATCGGTGCTGCCGATGCAATCGTAACGGATGCCATAAAGGCCACTGCTACTAGCAGTCCTGCAAGGACTAGTTTGTTTCTCTTCATTGCTCTCTCCTTAATAAAATTAGTTTGCATTGTCACCACCATGGTGACATTTGAAATGGTTTTAAAAATTCATTACATGGAAATTCAAATACCATTTTAAATCGACTACGAGTGGACGATTAGCAATGATGGTGCCATTTTTAAAATCATGTTTGTAAGTGTGTAAAAACGGCCTCTTAAGGATTAGATGCCATCAGCTTGGGTTTTGTTGGTGGGGTTCTTCTGGCTATTCTTAGCATTCTGTGGCGAAAAATGGCCTATTTGTTGCGGTTGATGCATGGCTTCATAACCGAGTTATTTTTTATATTTACGGTTATTGTTATTGTTATTTATGGTTTTCAGGATGGTGTTTTAGAATTGTGTGAAAATTAACCGAAGGGCAGAACCGTTTGTAGAATTAGAGGTTCTGTCCTTCGGTTTTCTAATGCTGATCGTCTAGGCGGTCTCGTTTTTGCCAAAACTTAGCCAGGTTTTTAACCAGATACCACTAAGGATGTAAGAATAGAGCCAGGTACCAATGATGATAAAAATAAAGGCTTTAATGATGTCCGTTGCTGAACCATTAAGGGCGAAGCCAGGAACATAACCGAATAGTAGCGGGCCAAGGTAAAGAAATTTTGCAAATTTGAATGCTGAAAATGCTGTTTTCCACATGTTGGCACCAGCGATAGTCGCTCCAGCGAAGGCAGCGATACAAACTGGTGGTGTAATGTTGGAATCCTGGGAAAGCCAATAAACAATCATATGTGCTGCAAGTTCATTGACCCCCAGATGGGTGAGGGCTGGGACGGCAACCACAGCTGTAATCAGGTAGGCTGCTGTAACCGGAACCCCCATACCTAAGACCAGAGAAGCTAAGGCAATCAAAGCGATAGTTAAAAGTAGCGATCCTCCAGCAAGGCCAATGACGATATCTGCAAATGTTAAGACGAGACCGCTGTAAGTTAATACCCCGATGATGATGCCAATAACGCCGACGGTGGCACCAATCTTGAGACTACTCTCTGTTCCTTTGCGAGCAGCTTCCAGGAATTGCTTTGGTCCAATACGTGTCTCTTTTCGAACCCAGGAGATGACAATACAAGAAATCAATCCAAGAATTGCAGAGTAGCCCGGAGAATAACCATAGAGCATAAAAATTGTAATCGTGATGAGGGGGATTGTATAGAACCACTCTTTTTTGAAAATTTCCATGGCACTGTGTTCTGACTTCTCACCAATGACATTGTCTTTTTTGGCGACATAGTGAACCATGACAAAAACACTGAAAAAATACATGAATGCAGGAAACAGTGCGACAAGCATGATTCTCGAATAGGGTTGTCCAGTGAGTTCAGCCATGATAAATCCGCCAGCGCCCATGATGGGTGGCATAAACATTCCGCCAATTGAAGCGGCCGGCTCAATGCCACCAGCTACATGTGGTTTGAAGCCTGCCTTTTTCATCATCGGTATCGTAAATGCGCCAGTTGAGACAACGTTTGCGATGGCACTTCCTGAAATGGAGCCGAAGAGACCAGAGGCAATGATAGCAACCTTGCCGGGACCACCAACCTTATGCCCCACGGCTGCCAGTGGGAAGTCGATAAAGAATTTCTGTGCGCCACTTTTTTCCAGGAAGGCGCCAAATAAAACAAAGAGGATGATATAGGTGGCCAAAACATTGGCCATGATCCCGAAGATACCGTCGCTTTTGTAAAAAATCGAAACACAAAGTTCTGGGAACGTTGCCCCGGCATGAGAGAAAAGGTCGGGCATGATATCGCCATAAACCCCATAGGCCAACATAGCAATACCAATAATGACAAAAACATTACCGACTACCCTTCTTGCCAGTTCAATACTGATAAGCACACCAACCATGGCAATGTATGTGTCTGTTGTCGTTTCGGCCCCGGTTCGGTAATTGATTGCCTCGAAATTAAGTATCCAATAGGTGATGGTTGTAGCCGAAGCAATCATCAGGATGTAGTCGACAATACGCATCAAGACTGATTTACTCTTATATATCAGGAAAACCAGGAGATAAGTGATGATGACGTAAACACCCCGATGGAGTTGGGTCGATGCCGGAGAGATTATGGCGGCATAGGAGTAGAACAACAGCAAGGATAGGGCGCAGATGTCAAACATAATCTGCTCAAATCGATTTAATTCATTGTACACAAGAGACCTCAATTGAGTTTGAGTTTGATGATTCCATCCAGTGATACGGTATATATTGTTAAACGTGACTATTTGTTGTCTCTGATCCTGAGTTTAAAAAGAATGCACGGTAAAAGTTCAAGCCAGAGCGTTTAGCTCTGGCTTGAAAATCTAAAAGGAGTCAGGGGGTTAGAGAACGCCTTTCTCTTTCCAGAACTTAATAGCACCTGGATGCATTGGGGTAACAATACCGTCAACACCACTTTTTATAGACATGGTTTTAAAGGTTTTCTTTTGGGCAACCATGTGTGCTAACCCTTCGTCAGTGTAGATGGCAGAGAGGAGTTGATAGACAACCTCATCAGGAACATCTTTGTTGGCTACCCAAAGAGCTGAATCTTGAAAGGTTGGCGTTTCAACATCGACTCCTTTGTAGGTTCCTGCGGGGATGTTGAGCTTTGAAAAGTAGGGATATTTTTTAAAGAAACTGGCGGCTTCAGCATCAGCCCCAAGGTTGATTAGATCAATATCGTTGGTTTGGGCAGCCATAATGATGGCACCAACTGGGTGACCGGCGAAGATCCAGAAAGCATCGAGTTGATTGTTACCAAATGCTGCAGCTGCATCGTTGTAGCCCATGGCGTTACGCTCGATATTGTCCCAAATGCCCATGTGATTGAAGAAGAGTTCACAGTTAGCAAAGGCGCCAGAGCCAGCATTGCCAACCCCGACTTTCTTGCCAGCTAGATCTTTGGTTGATTTGATACCGGAATCCTTACGGACCACCAACTGAGCAGGTGCACCGTAGAGGAAGGAAACGGCCCTTATGTCTTCATATTTATTGGCATCGTTTTTCATCAGACCGTTTGCTCCAAGATAAGCATGACCGGAATAAACAACACTGAAATCCATTCTGCCAGCATTAGTTTTACGTAGATTCTCAACCGAGCCAGCTGAAGATTGTGCTTTCAGGCTGAAGTCCATTGCTTTTACGGGACCATAAACCTGAATGGCATTAGCAACGGTCTGAAAGGTCCCACCGGCTGGACCACCACCAAAAACGATGCGGTCTTTAGCGATCGCCGGAACGGCCAATGTGAAAGACGCCACGATTAATAGTGAGAAAAACCTAACAATGTTTTTCATCTTACAACCTCCTTTTGTACGGTTAATGGAAAGTGATGCTATGGAGCGTATAAATAATGTAACTTGTCGATTTTATAGAAAATAAACATCATGATTTTATACTGATGTTTTGAAATTAAGGTTAACCATTTTATCCTCGCTTTTCTAAAGAATTATGGCAGTTGATGTGCGTGATGCAATTGCCGTAGGTATCAGCAATAACAATGCCATTTTAGAATGATGTTTGTTTAATACGCACATAAATAGCATGGGTTTGCCTTTTAATCAATTTCTTTCGTTTTTTATCATCCATGGATCGCCGCAACATATGGCTGAAAAAGGCCATATTTGGTGGAAAATGGTCAAAATACTGGGGTATCGATAGTTTAAATGTTGGCAGGGATTGTCTCTTTATGGGCTTGACTGTCTTTGTCGTTTATTCCAGAGTGTTCTTGAAAAAAAGGAGTTATTTGAATTTTGCAAAAAACTTTTAAGGCACCAGCTAAAATTAATCTTTGTTTGCATGTTCTAGGGCGATTGCCCAGTGGGTATCATGAACTTGCTATGGCGATGCAAAGGGTTGATCTTTACGATACTATCAGTATTCGTGTTGGTAACGAGCTTGGGGTGCGTGTTGAGTGTGCCGGGGTTGATCTTCCCGCAGGTGGTGAGAACATAGCAGCGCGGGCTGCACGGGCACTGTTAGATCTGGCCGGTATTGACGTTGGCGTTGATATTTGTATTGATAAAAAAATACCGGTTGCGGCGGGCTTAGGAGGCGGCTCTTCAGATGCTGCGACAGTGTTGCTTGGCTTGAATGAGATGTTAGGTTGTCCCGCCAGTGTCGCGCAGTTGTTGGCGTTAGGTGGTGAGCTTGGTGCTGACGTTCCTTTCTTTGTCTTTGGGCAACCGGCATGGGCGACAGGGGTGGGGACCACTCTTGAGCCTCTTCCTGTTTTGCCGGCCGTTGCCTACCTGCTGATAAATCCAAGAATAACTGTCTCGACAGCTGATGTTTACCGAAGTTTACGGTTGACAAAAGGGGGGGAACTGGCTAACCTTCCGAGGTTTTCTGTCGTGACTAAAATTGATCTCCAGAAGGCATTGTATAACGATCTGGAGTCAGTGACTTTGCAACAATATCCGGTGATTGCAGAGATTAAACAGCGGCTCCTTGCAGCGGGGGCTCTTGGGGCGCTGATGTCAGGCAGCGGGTCAACGGTTTTTGGTGTTTTTGACGACTTTGAAACAGCGAGACGGGCAGGAGATGTCTTCGCGGCTCAGGATGATTGGCTGGTGTTCCCTGTTCATCCACTTTAGTCGACTTTGAATTCGAATTAACCTGTTGACAGAAGAAAGTATCTTGGGTAAAACCTGCCGGTTCGGTACTTTTGCTAGATATGAGTTGTGGTTTGAATTCTTAATGGGGCGTCGCCAAGCGGTAAGGCACCGGATTTTGATTCCGGCATTCCCAGGTTCGATTCCTGGCGCCCCAGCCATTTACATAGATGCTGGACTTTAACGAAAGTCGAAGCGAAGTCAGTACTGACAGTGCTTGTCGGACATTGTTTGTCGGAAAATGTAAGTGGGGTGTCCGCATCAGCGAAAACGATAGACAGTGCAGGCGATGACGTAATGTCAGTAGACAATTTGGTGATTCCCTGTGCCAATCATTTTAGTTTATAAAATACATAATTTTGAAGGGAACCAAAGCGGAATGAACGCTGATTCACTGGTGCATCAGCGCATATAAGTCTGCAGATGGGTTGGTTGAGTTGTGCAGCTGGCATGATTCAGCCATTTTGCGTTCTTCCAGCCAGAAAAGGTGTATGATCTGTGGGGATGATTAAAATTTTTGCCGGTAACTCGAACCAGCCATTGGCTCGTGATCTTTGTCAGCATCTCAATGTCTCTTTGGGAGATGCAAAAGTGAGGACTTTTTCCGATGGTGAAGTATTAGTCGAAATCGGTGAAAACGTTCGTGGACGTGATGCTTACGTGGTTCAGTCAACCTCATCTCCAGCGAATGATAATCTGATGGAGTTACTGGTTATGGTCGATGCGCTTAAACGGGCGTCTGCTGCGCGGATTAATGCCGTGGTTCCCTATTTTGGATATGCTCGTCAGGACCGTAAAGTCGCCCCACGGGCGCCGATTACTGCCAAGCTTGTCGCCGATTTGATGTCTGTGGCCGGAATTGATCGTCTGTTGACAATGGATTTACATGCGGGCCAGATTCAGGGGTTTTTTGACATCCCGGTAGATCACCTATATGCAGCCCCCGTAATGCTTGATGAGATCAGGCGCCAGAACATTACCGACTTGATGGTTGTCTCTCCTGACGCTGGTGGTACGGAGCGGGCACGGGCTTTTGCTAAGCGACTTAATGCTGGACTGGCGATCATCGACAAACGCCGTAGCGGACCGAATGTTGCCGAAGTGATGCATATCCTCGGTGATGTTCAAGGAAAAAACTGTGTCATCATTGATGATATGATTGATACTGCGGGAACTCTCTGTGCCGCTGCGACGGCATTGCAAGATCAAGGTGCGATCGATATTTATGCCTGTGCGACTCATGGTGTGCTTTCTGGCCCTGCGTTACAACGGATTTCTGAGAGTCCGCTGAAAAAAGTTTTTATTACTGATACGATTCCAACACACGATAAACAGAACCAGTGTGGTACTTTACAGAGTCTTTCGGTCAGTCATCTGTTGGCGGAAGCGATCCGCCGGACTCATAACGCTGAATCGGTCAGCTCATTGTTTGTATAAAAATTAGTTTCCTTACTGATGGAGGATAGATAGATGGAACAAGCGGAATTAAGTGTAGATGTTCGTGAGAAAAGTGGCAAAGGTGTTGCTCGTAAACTGAGAATGGCGGGAAAATTGCCTGCCGTTGTTTATGGTAAGGACCTTGAGTCAACAGCTATTGTTGTTGATCCTAAAGAGTTGGAAGCGGCTATCTCTGGTGAAGCTGGAATGAACACCCTGATCACCTTAAAAGGTGCTGCAGAACTTGCAGGTAAGGTTGTGATTCTGAAAAATGCTGATATCCATCCATTGAGTCGCGATATGATCAGCGCTGATTTTCATGCGATTAATCTTACTGAAAAAGCCCTCTTTATGGTGCCGGTTAATGTTGTTGGCACAGCTATTGGTCAGAAAGAAGGCGGAACACTGCAAGTGGTACGGAATGAATTAGAAGTTCTTTGTCTGCCGACTCAGGTTCCACAGTCCATCGATATTGATGTCACCGATCTTGCTATTGGTGATAATGTCCATATCGATCAAGTTCCTGTTCCTGCTGGTGTCGAGCTTGTCCATGATGTTAACTTTACGGTGTTGACTTTACATATCGTTAAAGAAGAGGTTGAGGTTAGCGAAGACGAAGAGCTCGAGGATGTTGAAGGTGCAGTTGCTGCTGAAGGTGATGAGGCTGCGGCTGAATAAGATCTGCGACTGGATATAACGTGAAGTTAGTTGTTGGCCTCGGGAACCCTGGGGATAAATATACTGGAACACGGCACAACATCGGTTTTCAGGTTGCAGAGCAAGTTGCACAACGGCAACGGATTACGCTGAAGAAAAAAGGTTATCAAGGTTGTTATGGAGTGGGTCGAATAGCAATCAGTGAAGCGACGATTCTTTTGCCTCAGACTTATATGAATTGCAGCGGTGCAAGTGTCAACGCTGCTTATCGATCCCTCGGAATTGACCCGGGGGATTTGATTGTCATCTGCGACGATCTCGATCTCCCTTTTGGGCGTTTACGGATTAAGGGCGAAGGTGGCCATGGCGGTCATAACGGCCTGAGAGATATTATTGCCGTATTAGGGTGTAAGGAATTTATCCGTTTACGAATTGGTATCGGTCGGCCAGAACGAGGTGATATCACCAGCCATGTGTTGAGCGGTTTTGCCCCGAAAGAAAAACAATTGCTCCCTGAATTAATTGCTACTGCAGCTGATGCCGTTGAGAGAATTCTTTCAAGTGGTGTCACAGAAGCAATGAATACTTTTAATAATTATAACCTACTAGATGAACACTAACACAAACTCAGAGAGGTGAAGAACCAATGCAACTGCAAATGTGGGCTCCTATCTTAGGGGTAATCGGATTTGTGATCGCGATTGTGCTCTACAATGTAGTCAAGGCACAACCGGTCGGAAATGAAAAAATGCGTGAAATTTCAGATGATATTCATGCTGGAGCGATGGCTTTTCTCGGACGCGAGTACCGAGTGTTAGCGATCTTCATTGTTGTCGTATTTATTCTGATTGCAGCCGCTATGGCGATTCAGACTGCACTCGCCTTTCTGGGTGGTGCTATTTGCTCCATGACCTGTGGTTTCATTGGCATGAAAGCCGCGACCCGTGCGAATGTCAGAACCTGCGAAGCTGCCAGGGCTCATGGGCAAGCTAAAGCGTTGGAAGTCTCTTTTAACGGCGGTGCTGTTATGGGGCTGGCTGTCGCATCTTTGGGATTAGTCGGGGTTGGTGTTGGCTATATTTTCTTTGGTGGTGATCCTGAAACAGCTAAATATATCAATGGTTTCGCCATGGGAGCTTCTTCAATCGCTTTGTTTGCACGTGTTGGTGGCGGTATTTATACCAAAGCTGCTGACGTCGGCGCTGACCTTGTTGGTAAGGTTGAAGCTGGTATCCCTGAAGATGATCCACGCAACCCAGGCGTTATCGCTGATAATGTTGGGGATTGTGTCGGTGATACTGCGGGGATGGGTGCCGATATCTTTGAATCCTATGTTGGATCTATTATCGCTACCGTTGCTATTGCTGCTGCTGCTGGTCCTGAACTGTTGGCCAAACTGGGCGTGGGTGCCGATGTGCAAGCCAGTACGATGTTGTTGCCTTTAGCTCTGGCTATGATTGGGCTGTTGTTCTCCTTTATCGGTATTGGTTCGATGAAACTGCTCAAAGGGATGGATCCTGCCAAGGCATTACATTATACGACTTTTGTCGCTGCCGGTGGTTTCTTGATTGCTGCCTTTATCTATATTCAATTTGCTGGGTTAAATACTGGAATTTTCTGGGCTATTCTCGCTGGTACTCTGGCCGGGATTGCTATCGGGCAAATCACCGAATACTATACTGCTCACGGTCCTGTCGCAAGGATTGCTGAAGCCAGTAAAACGGGACCAGCGACCAATATTATCCACGGATTAGCTGTTGGTCTTGAGTCAACGGCACTGCCTATTATTATTATTTGTATCAGTATCTTTATTGCGAATTACTGTGCTGGTCTCTATGGTATTGGTATCGCAGCGGTTGGTATGTTAGCAACAGTTGGGGTTACCATGACCGTCGACGCTTACGGTCCTGTTGCTGATAATGCGGGTGGTATCTCTGAGATGGCTGGCTTGGGGCCTGATGTCAGAAAAATCACCGACGGTCTGGATGCTATCGGCAATACCACTGCAGCAATTGGTAAAGGTTTTGCTATTGGTTCAGCTGCTCTGACTGCACTGGCACTGTTCTCTGCTTACGCAACAACGGTTCAACTGGAAGTTATCAACCTGATCAATCCAATGGTTGTTATCGGGCTGTTGATCGGTGGCGCGCTACCTTTCTTTATGGGCGCTCTCACTATGACCAGTGTTGGCAAGGCTGCCGGAGCTATGGTTGATGAGATTCGTCGACAATTCCGCGATACTCCCGGATTATTGGAAGGACGGGAAGGGGTTAAGCCTGATTCCCAACGCTGTGTTGATATCTCCGCAAAAGCTGCTTTGAGAGAGATGGTTCTTCCCGGTGTCATCGCCGTAGCCGCTCCCGTTTTGATTGGATTATTGCTTGGCAAAGAAGCCTTGGGTGGCATGCTTGCCGGAGCGACTGTTGCCGGGGTACTGCTTGCTTTGATGATGTCAAATGGTGGTGGTGCTTGGGATAATGCCAAAAAATATATTGAGAGCGGTCAACTTGAAGGTGAAAGCAAAGGGGGCGATGCCCACGCTGCTGCTGTTATTGGTGATACTGTTGGTGACCCCTTCAAAGATACTTCTGGTCCGGCAATGAATATCCTCATCAAGCTGATGAGTGTTGTCGCACTTGTTATTGCTCCGCTACTTGTTTGATAGCTAGGAGCATAATTTGATTAACCTGATAGCCGGAGTTTATGCTCCGGCTATCTTTATTTTACAGGGTGAATTATGGGTTTTAAGTGTGGAATAGTCGGCCTTCCTAATGTTGGGAAATCAACTATCTTTAATGCTATTACTTCGGCAGGGGCAGAGTCAGCGAACTACCCTTTTTGCACCATTGAACCAAATGTTGGTGTCGTTTCGGTCCCTGATTCGCGCATGGAAGTTCTCGCCAGTCTCGTCCATCCCAAAGATATTCTGCCGACGGCGATGGAATTTGTAGATATTGCTGGATTGGTTCGTGGCGCCAGCCAGGGCGAAGGATTGGGTAATCAGTTTCTCGGTCATATCCGTCAGGTCGATGCTATTGCCCATATTGTTCGTTGTTTCGAAGACGAAAATGTGGTTCATGTCGATGGCAATGTTGATCCTGTCCGGGATATTGAGGTGATCCAGACAGAATTGAACCTTGCCGATTTAGACAGTATCGACAAGAGGATTCTTCGTAGTCAGAAGCTTGTTCGGGGTGGTGATAAGCAGTTACAGGCAGAACTTCGGGTTCTGGAAAAATTAGCGACTGCGCTCAATGACGGTCTGCCCGCGCGCGCTGTCTCTCTTGACGCAGAAGAACTAAGTGCGATCTCAGGTGTTCACTTGATTACAATGAAGCCAGTTCTCTATGTCGCTAATGTTGCCGAGGATGATCTTGGTGGCTCCCATCCTTTTGTCCAGAAAGTACGAGACCATGCCCTGTCCGAAGGGGCTGAAATGGTCACCATCTGTGGCAAGATAGAGTCCGAAGTCGCCGAACTGGACAGTGAAGAAAAAAAAGAATTTTTGCAGGAATTGGGTCTTGAGGAAGCTGGACTTGAACGGATGATCCATGCCGGTTACCGCTTGCTAGGCTTGATTACGTACTTCACTGCGGGCCCCAAAGAGGTTCGTGCATGGACCGTGACCGATGGTGCCCTCGCTCCTCAGGCTGCTGGAGTCATTCATACCGATTTTGAAAAAGGATTTATCCGCGCAGAAGTTATCGCCTATGATGATTATGTTTCCTCTGGTGGTGAAGCCGGCGCTAAAGAGAAAGGCCTGCTGCGACTTGAGGGAAAAGAATACCGCGTCGTTGATGGTGATGTTATGCATTTTCGGTTTAACGTTTAGTCCGGGTTGATAGCGGCTTTAGTGGTATGAATTTGGTGCTCTCCATCACGGTAGAAGGATCGATTCGATCTTTACGTATATTCGTTTCATCTCCAGTTGCTCTGGGGAAAAGACTTGAACCAAACATTAGACTATGATAGAAACCATTGTTTCGCTCAATTCCATGGGGGATTGAGCATATCCTTGCTCCGGGTTGTTCCGGGGCTGCTAATCCTAAAGGAGTTCCATTGATGAGAAATTACGAATCACTCTACATCATCCATCCTGATGTCGTTGGCGAAGAGCTGACAGCTAAGGTGGAAAAATTCAAGGCGGCACTTACAGATCAGTCCGCTGAAATTAACAAGGTTGATAACTGGGGAACACGGAAGCTAGCGTACCCGATTAAAAAGGTTGAACGTGGCAACTATGTTCAGACCCTCTTCTCTGCTGAGCCAAAAGTTATCGCTGAATTTGAGCGACGTCTGCGTCTCGATGAACAAATCCTCCGGTTTTTGACGGTTCGATTTGAAGGTGAATTTCCTGCTGTGGTTGAAGCTGAACCCGTTGTTGAGGCAACAGAGACTGCTACTGAAGAGACCGAAGTCGTGACCGAAGTCGTGACCGAAGTCGTGACCGAAGTCGTAGAGATCAGCGAAGAAAAATAAATAACAATTATCAGGTCACCGTCCAGAACCTTCCGGATGATGACAACTTAGGAGAATGATTTATGGCTTATGAAAGACCATCTCGTCCATCATCGGCACCACCACGGCGTCGCTTTGGCAGACGTAAAGTTTGTCGCTATTGTGCAGATAAAAAACAGACGATCGACTACAAAGATGTTAATAACTTGAAATATTACTTGTCAGAACGCGGTAAAATCGTTCCTCGACGTATTTCCGGGACCTGCGCTGCGCACCAGCGACAAATTGCGGAAGCGATTAAAAATGCTCGGCAGGTTGCACTGTTACCCTATACGTCATCGCACTCTCTTTAAGGTGAGGTTTTGTTGATATAAAGATGAAAGGGCAGTCGGCACTTTATACTGTAGTTGGTATCGGAGCCACTCTGATCTGCTTACTTGGGGTCAGTTGGATAGGTCCGGCCGGTGGGTTTCTGAATCTCTTAACTCCCCTTGCTGCAGCATACTTGGGTATGCGTTTTGGTTTACGCTCAAGTTTAGTCATCGTTATTGTTACCAGCGCATTATTGCTACAATTGGCAACAACTTACACTTTGGCTGCCTATTTAGGAGTTTTTGGTGTTGGTTCGCTATTACTGCCCTTTTTTTTACGCCAGCAGCGGTCTTGGGATCGGTCAGTTTTGTATGCAACGGCAGGATCGGCAGTCGCTACGGCATTAATGATCCTGTTCACTGTCCTCGTTAGTGGAGTCAACCTTCAGACCCTGATTGATCAAATGCTGCAATCCGAAGTTGATCAGGCTATGCAAGTTTATCGCGCTAGTGGCTTCAGTGATGACCAACTGCAAAATATGCAACAAGTTGTCGATGGTCTGAGTGATTTTATCGGCAAGAACTTCTATGGGCTCTATTTTGCATCGTTGCTGGCAATTCAGTCCTTATGCTTGTTGTTGTTACAGCGGTTAAAAGGGCAGCATTACCATATTGCGGGAATAGCGTTTTCACGTTGGCGTTTGCCACCTGGGTTGATCTGGGTGCTGATTGTCGCAGGTTTTTTCTTGCTACTGCCGCTTGAGGCCGTATCGCTGATTGGTAGAAATCTGTTGGTGGTCTTGTTACCCCTGTACTTTTTACAGGGGATGGCAGTCGTGAACAGTTTTTTACAGAAAAAAACTTATCCACCTCTGGTAAAAGGGCTGATCTATTTTCTTTTGTTGATATTGAACCCATTACCAATAATTATTACCTGTGCCGGTGTCTTTGATCTGTGGATTGATTTTCGCCGCCCCAGACAAAAGAACATATAAACTCGATCCAATACGGAGGAGAGACATGAATAACAACATTATTTTAAAAGAGAATATCGATGGTCTTGGGATCATCGGTGATGTGGTGTCGGTCAAGGCTGGTTATGCCAGAAATTACTTGATCCCCAAAGGTTTGGCCAGCGCGGCCAATGAAAAAAATGTCAAAGAGCTAGATCATCAGAAACGTCAATTAGCTCGTAAACTTGAAAAAGCGACCAAGGATGCTGAAGGCATCAAGGCTCGGATTGAAAAAGTTAGTTGTGAATTTACTCAACGTGCCAGTGAAGAAGGTAAGTTGTTTGGTTCGGTGACTTCTATGGATCTCGAAGCTAAGCTCAAAGACGCCGGTGTCGATATTGATCGAAAGAAAATTCAACTTGGTGAAGCCATCAAGTCTCTTGGTGAACATATTGTTTCAGTTAAGTTAGATGTTGGTGTTGTTGCTGAATTGAAAGTCACTGTTATTGCTGAAGAAGAAGCATAGATTTACATAGTTTTTATGTTTTGTGGGACAAAAATAGGACGATAGAGTCGAATCTGTCGTCCTATTTACATTTTTTCATAAGTTGTCATGGCCCCAATCTAAAGTCCGTTTCTCTCTCTATTTCCCCATAGAGTTGTCTTGTTCGTCCCCATCGATAAAATAATGGATGTCCAAATCTCATGAAATTGTCCAGTTTCTCTATCCTTTCACTAGCGTATTTTCGGCCCTGATTGATCGTGACATCCTCAGACTGTGTTTGTCCGGAAGCATCTTGACGGTTATTGTGTGGTATGTTTTTGTTCGCTCATCTTTTATTGATCATTACACTTGCAATATCTTATTGTATGACATATTATTAATTGATAATATCTAATAATGAAAAAGGGGGGTAGATGAAAATTTTCATTGGTTTCATTTAGCCTCTTTTTTTGTGCGCCTGTGACTTGCACGCAGATTTAGAAGCAGAAGATGAGGATAATTCCACTATTTTTATTTCTAGTGACATGACAATGATTGTGGCAATGTTCAATCTTGCTCTGACGTTTAAAATGTTATTGGTTTCGCTGAAGTCGTAGCTGTGAGTTGGGAGAGCGAGAATATTGTCGTTAAGACTGGTGTTTATGATGAGATGATGGACTTTATTTTGCTCGGAGCAGAATTCAGTCAGAAATAACCCTTGGTCATGAAGAGTTTCAATCTTAGGTAAAATCATGATTTAGGCTGCAAGTTTTTTCCGTTGGCTAGCTTAGATTTTGGTCAGAATGTTTTCCGTAAATATGGATTTTTAGGTTAATGAGCAATATTCTCAAATTATTCCATCGCAATATTATTGCTCAGATTACCCTTCTGCTCTGTCTCCTTTTGGTCAGTTACGCTGTGCAGATGTTTGGGCACAGTCTTCTCGACCAGCGTCGTGATCATCTGCATTTATTGTTGAATAATGAGCAGCAGAAATTAGAACTTTCATACCTTTTGCAAAAAAACCTGTTAGCAGTCGATGTTAAACTTCACCAGATGTCAAATGCCGAATCTGTTTCTGAGATAGAGACTGTTTTGACTCTTTTGCATGGTTACCAGAAGGAAATTTTGAATATATTGGCGGTGCTCGAATTGGAGGGTGAAAAGACCCTGACCTATACCGTGAACTTCGGCAATGAAGAAATCGCTTCAAAAAAGTTGAACTATAGCAATGTGGGGCACCTCCGTATTGATCGCGAAATAATTGAACTCAAGGCAAAGCTGGAAGATCTCGATCAGATTATTGTTAACTTTAAAGCTGTTGTGGCAACGAAGATTGCCATCCTGCAAAACAGAGATCTTTTTGAAATTGTTGGGTCCGATCGCGAGGTCAGGGACTATTTCAAGGGTATTGAGCTTCTTTTTTCGCAAATTGTGGAGAATTCCAACCGTATCCACTTTTCAAGTCAAAAAGAAATGGAGCGGATTCAGGGAATTTATAACCGTTTAAGCCAAACCTACACCAGGGTTGAAAGCATTTTATCCTTTTGTGTCGTCGCTTTCATTTTGCTGATGGGGTGGGTGGTTCTGCGATCGATCAAAAGAATTCTTCACGAACGAGACAGCTACCAACAGGAACTGCAAAATACCAACGAGAATCTGGAAAAGATTGTCCAACAGCGAACAGCATCATTAAATCAAGAGATATCCGAGCGGAAAAGCGCGCAACTGCAAATTAAGCAAGACGCAGATTTTCTCAACAATGTTATTGAGTCATTGGTCCACCCATTTTATGTCATTGATGTCGAAAATTACGCAATCGTGCTGGCAAACTCGGCGGCTCGCAACAGTGCCAATCGCACCTGTACAACCTGCTATGCCCTCACTCATGATCGTGACAAGCCTTGCACGGGTCCAGGTCTTCCTTGTGCTTTGCAGCAAGTCAAGCAATCGCAAGCTCCTGTCGTTGTTGAGCATAGTTATATCAACCTTCAGGGTGAAGAGGTTGCTATTGAGGTGCACGGCTATCCGGTTTTTGATCGTGACGGGAAACTGATCCAGATGATTGAATATCGGCAGGATATCAGCACAAAAAGGAACGCCGAAAAAGCTCTAAAACAACTCAATACCCATCTCGAAGAGACTGTTGAAAGACGGACCAAGGAACTTGAAGAACAAATTCTACAACGTAAGAAGGCCCAATTAACGCTGATTAAGAGTGAGAGACATTTCCGGCGATTGATAGAAAATATTTCCGATATTATGACCATCTTGGATGTTGATGGTCGTATTCTCTACACCAGTCCTGCGGTAGAAAAACTATTGGGGATCGCGGCGGAGAAATTGGTCGGAATGCATGTGAGTGATTTAGTTCTCCCCGAAGATTTAAAACACCTGGGTATCTCTGCCCTATATGAAGCCTATAAAGGGTCTGTTCCCATGGAGTACCGACTCAAAGATAGAAGGGGCAGTATCCATGTCATAGAATCACTGATTCAGAAATTTCAACAGGATGATGGTCGTGATGCTTATATCCTCTCTTCTCGTGATATCACCATCAGGAAAGTCTCGGAGGAAGAGACGCGTAAATTAAAAATGGTGGTGGAGCAGTCACCCAGTAGTGTCGTTATTACTGACGTTGATGGGATTATTGAATATGTTAACCCTGCCTTTGAGGAAATCACTGGATACAGTTTTGCTGAGGCCGTTGGATTGAATCCGCGGATTCTGCAATCGGGTTTTACTCCAAAGTTGCTTTTTAAACAGCTGTGGTCAACGATCAAAGCGGGTAAAATTTGGCAGGGTGAGTTTATCAATAAGAAAAAAAATGGAGAACTCTATGATGAGAGTGTGTTGGTTATTCCGATAAGAAACACTCAGGAAGAGATAACCCATTTCGTTGCCGTTAAAGAAAATATTACCGAATTAAAGAAAGCGCAAGAACAAGCAGAGATGGCCAATCAGGCTAAATCCAACTTTCTCTCTCATATGAGTCACGAACTAAGGACGCCGTTGAATGCCATTAATGGATTTTCTCAGCTGATGCTGAAGAGTAAAAAGAATCCTTTAAATGAAAAACAGCGGAATATGACGGCGCAGATTCATACTGCCGGTCAACACTTGCTGCAACTGATCAATGAAATTCTTGATTTGGCACGGATAGAATCAGGAGAATTTGCCCTCGCTTTAGAGTCGCTAGAACCACATATTGTTATTGACGACTGTCTATCTCTGACGGCTGCTATGGCTAACGAAAAATCGATTTCCATGACCTGTCGGTATGCAGGTAAAGACCTGCCGTTAGTGAAGGCCGATCTGACACGGATGAAACAAGTTGTGTTAAATATTCTATCGAATGCGATCAAATACAACCGAGAGAGCGGCACGGTCACTATAGACATTGAAACCGAGAACCCTGAATTTTTGCGTTTTGTTATTGAAGATACCGGCATTGGTATTGCGCAAGAGAAACAGAAAGATCTGTTTGTCCCGTTTACTCGTGCTGTAGAAAATGCCAGCAAGATTGAAGGAACTGGGATTGGCATGACGATTACCAGGCAGTTAGTTGAAAAAATGGGTGGAGAAATTGGTTTTCAGAGTGAGTTGAATCAAGGTAGCCTCTTCTGGTTTACTTTGCCGGTGGATCAAGAAAGTTTCATCGTGAAAGGGGTGAACAGTCTTGAGGTCAGCAATAATGAGGCAACACCGGTCGCCAGCCGACAGCAGAAGCTGGTATTGTATGTTGAAGACGATCCAACCAATATTATTTTTATGCAGGACCTTTTTCTCGAGTTAGAAAACTTACGTTTAGTCGTGGCTTCTACTGGCGAAGAGGGTGTTTCCATGGCCTCAGAAAATCGACCAGACTTGATTCTGATGGATCTTGATTTACCCGATATCGATGGCTTTCAAGCGCTGCGTCGGATAAAGAAAAACCCTGAATTAACAAGTGTTCCGGTTCTTGCTGTGAGTGCTGATGCTATGGAGAAAACTATTAAGAGGGTCCATACGCAAGGGTTTAATAGCTATATACCAAAACCGATTGATGTCGATTTACTCTATACAACGATGACGGACCTTTTGAAGGATTGAACATGAACATGGCTCTTGATTTAACCGATCTCTCTGTGGGCTCTGCACTCGCAGATATACACGATGCAAAGATTTTGATTGTTGACGACAACCCATCAAATGTCGCTCTCCTTGAGGCGGTTTTAGACGAAGAAGAATACGAGAATATTTACTCTACCACGGATCCAACCCAGGTCCTTTCTTTGTATCGGGAACATACCTTTGATTTGCTTCTGCTCGATATCCGTATGCCGAAAATGTCAGGGATTGAGGTCTTACAACAACTTAAAGAGGTCACTCGGGACGAATTTCTACCCGTCATTGTCCTGACCGCTCAAACCGATCAAGAAACCCGTCAGCAGGCGTTGGAAGCTGGGGCCAAGGACTTTATTACCAAACCCTTTGAAGATTGGGAAGTCCTGTTACGGATCGAAAATACCCTGCAGACACGTTTGTATTATACTCGTCAGGTCGTACGTGCTGATATTCTGGAACAAGAGGTACGTAAACGGACGCGTGAAATCCTTGCGACCCAGTTTGAGATCGTCAAGCGTCTGGGAGCCGCCGGCGAACTACGCGATAATGAAACCGGAGCCCATGTCAATCGGATGAGTCACACTTGCAGTCTTTTGGCACTTAAGCGTGGCTTGGGAAAAGATTATGCCGAACAGTTGCTTTATGCCAGTACCATGCATGATGTCGGTAAGATTGGTATCCCGGACAGTATTTTGCTTAAGCCTGGGAAGCTCTCTCCAGAAGAGTGGAAAGTCATGCAACATCATCCAGAAATAGGGGCCAAGATCATTGGTGATAATGATTCCAAGTTGATTGTTCTTGCTCGTGAAACCGCTCTTTACCATCATGAAAAGTGGGATGGGAGCGGATATCCGCGGGGAATTTCTGGTGAGGAGATCCCTATTTCTGCCAGAATCGCGGCAATCAGTGATGTTTTTGATGCGTTAACCTCAGAACGACCCTATAAGAAAGCGTGGTCGGTGGAAAAGACTATCGCCTTGCTGAAAGCGGAATCGGGTAAACATTTCGAACCTGTCATGGTTGACCTGTTCATTGAAAATTTGGCAGAAATTCTTGAAATTAAAGAACGTTATCTCGATGAAGAAACCTATCATAATTAATAGGTTATGACCGTTTCGTGCCGACAGCGTGGACAGTCTTAAAGATCAAATACGAGGCTCAGTTATGTTGATAATGAAATGTCCAAAATGCAGTAAATATATTAAATCTGCGCTGTTGGCAGAAATTCAGACAATTGTATGCGAACACTGCGGCGCTGAAGTTGCCGTTAATAATGTCCTGGTTTCATCCAACGGTTTTACTTTCGACCGGCAGGATCTGCTGAAACGTTTTTTTCGCTATCGAAAACTCCTCGATGAAGTGATTGACGAGAATAATTCGATGGCGGAAAATGGTCGTAGCTCGGCTGAAAGCAAGAAGAGCATCAAGCAGTTTTTGACGATTCTGCAAGGGATGATGACCGGAGCTCGGGACAACTTTCGATTACAGTTTTCAACCCCTTTTCGGGTCGAAGTTTGTTACGGCAAAAACGCCTGCAGCTGTAACTTTTATAACTTAAGTATGGAGGGTGCACGGGTGGAAGTGCCGGGATCAAACCCGTTACCAAAGGTTCGGGAGGAGATCGCGCTGGAATTTTCTCTGCCGGGAGATGAAAGTGTTATTTTTGTCACCGGACAGGTTTGCTGGACTGAAAAAGCTAAAGAGGCTCAGCATGCCAAACATAACGTCGGGATTAAGTTTTACCCGCTGAAGAGTGCTGATCGGGCCGTGTTATGGCAATACATTTCTACCTCTGCCAGCGAGGAGCTGTTGTGAAAAGTTTGAGTCGTAGCCCCGATTGTGGTTCAAGGCGGGCGAACGAAGCGGTTCGCCCGCGATTGACTTAATAGTTGATACCTGCCGGTTGGATGCTTCCGGGATCTGTTGCATGGCAGGGTGTGACACCATAGGTCATGCCGCAACTGTCACACTTGTCTTCCATTGTTTCCATGGTGAAAGTTGTCTCACAGCTGGTACATTTAATCTCAATGGGTATCGGCATAGCATAACTGCTGAATCCCATCTGCCTTAATTTGTTGACAATTTGCTCACCATTGCCAAAACTTCCACTACAGCCGTCGTGCATTTCAGTCTCCCTTTTGTGGGTTTAGAGATTTTCCAGGGTATCCCCGGTTCGGATTCTATTTCTTAGCGCGAGTAGTTTGTTGTCGAGGGCCTCCAAAGTGACCAGGTTTTTGCGTTCTGCTTCACTCGACTCAATAATCTTCTCAATACCACCGTTTTTAATCACCACCCGTCGATCGCCCATCAAGGCAAGAATTGGATCGTGAGTTGCCATGAGGATGATTTTTTCTTCTTGAACGAGCAGCTCCAGGGCTTTTTTACGATCAATTCCGGCGTTCTCGATTTCATCAATCAACGCAATCGGTGATTTGCTCAGAATCGCCATATCGGCAATCATCAATGCACGGGATTGCCCGCCGCTTAAAGATGTCACCGGCGTATCAGGAGCAAATGTCTCTCCGGCCAGTTCGTTGGCCTGTAGCAGGATCTGGGCAACTTTTGCTTCCGGGTCAGTGACCAAGCGGCTCTCTGCATGCATGCGGATAAATTCTTCCGCTGACAGATCCATCACAAAGTTCATATTCTGTGACAATTGGGCTACCAACTTATGCTCGGTCGAAAACCGCCATTTACTATCAGGCACCTGATCGTTGATGAGAATTTTTCTTTTGGTCGGAGTGTCGCCTTGGGCAACCCACTCAATGTCAGCTAGCAGGCGGCTTTTCCCTGATCCAGTCGGACCGACGATACAGATGACTTCGCCAGGTTTCAAAGTCAATTGCAGATTTTCCGCTTTTCCCGATTTATCAACCCCGCCAACAATTGTCAGCGATTCAACTTTATCCATCGGGTCTGATAGCGCCAACATGCCAGCAAGAAAACTGTCAAGACTTTGTCGTAGTTGTTCGCTACTGATGCCAAGATCCTCCAATGCATCAGGATCCAGGTGATCAAGATAATGTTGTAAGCTGTTGCTGTCAGGTTTGATCACCAGACCAAAGGAGGTCATAAAATCTTCGATATAGGGATGTTCAACCAAGGTTTCTGTCAGCGGTTGAGACAATAATGTTGTGGCTTTCATCAGGCTGATCCTTCCTGGAGATCCATCTTGCGGATGTTCCCTGTCTGATGCTCTTCACCGATCCGGGTTTCCCCCAGACAGTAGGAGCAGAGCGCTGAAGGCATGGAAAAACGTAAGACTTTACCCTTCAACGTTTCAATATCTGAAGCATCCTCAAACAGGCTGGTCAGCTCAAAGGCGCCCTGTCCGGTGATTCCGTTAACATTCATAATAATGGCTCCGGGGTTGACCTGTCTCACCCGCGAGGCAAAAACTTCCCGTTCTGCTTGGGAGACGATATCCCCTTTGGTAATAACAACAATATCGGCTGACTTTAACATCGGCCCAATTTTTTTCGGGGTATTGATGCCGCTGAGATTGTCGATCACACAGACAGCGGTAATCTCTTTGATATGTGGCGAACAACGATTACAGAGTCCAGCACTTTCACTGATCAGATATTCGCAGCCATTTTCGTGTCCCCAGGTGACGCAGGATTCGATATTGCTGACAAAATAGTGATCAGGGCAGAGTGCGCCGGAAAGTCCTTTTTTGACCAGCACCCCTTTCTTGGCGTAGAGCTTGTCATCGTCTGTCAGCAGGCAGTCAAACTTGACCACACCAATCTTCTGCTGCCGCGTTTGCAACGCTTCAATCACTCTTAAAATAACAGATGTCTTTCCCGATGATGGGGGACCGGATATGGTTAAAAAACGCATGTCAATTCCTTTATAGTTCGTTCATTGAAGCTTCAAAAATTTGTGTCGTGCGCTGAATCAAGGCACCAATGTCATTTTGGTAGATGTAGTCCCAGCCAATCCACTTCCATGGGTGTTGGCCAGAGAGTTGATTGTCAACATCAGGGTGCAGTGAGGGGAATAACCCTTTTTGTGCCAGAATTTCTCCAACCGCTTTACTGGACAAAAATTCAGCAATGGGCCTGACTTTATTTAGACAATCACGCTTGGTCAGCATAAAAATAGGACTGACCACCGCTCCATCTTCGGGCCAGATGATCTCTAAACTCTTCACCATACGTGCCATTTTAGTGAAAAAGTAAGGCATGATCGTGATCAGGGGTTTTTCTTCTGCAACCCGCTGCGCATTCTTGACCATCTGTGATGGGTGCATCGACTTGAGCATACAGCGGCCGAGTTTTTTGACCCCGGCATCCCCATGTTCTTTATGAATAGCAAGAAGAATTGCGTTAAACAGGTCGAAATCACCCACAGGTAGGGCAACTTTTTCTTGATATTCAGGTTTCAATAAGTCAGACCAGCGGCGTGGAATCGGTAGATCACCAAGGACATCATGATTGACCATAAATACCGCAGGAACCGCAGCAATAATTGAATAGTCCTGTTTCGGATCTTTAATATCAATGCCCGCAAAGTCAGGATTAACCGCTGTCGCGGTGATATCGGTAAAGACCTTCTGATCTTTGAACCGACCGATGGTTTTCTGATCAAAGAAGGTTTCAAATCCGGCAGAGAGGAAGATATCTGGGAGGTCGTTGACGTTTTCAATCCCCTGAATATTCTCTTCGATCCAGCTTGCACCGACCGATGCTGCTTCCAACTTATAGCTGACACTATTGCCGGTTTCTGCAGTATACTTCTCTATAAAAGCGTCAAACCCCTCCAGGAGTGGTAACCGTACCGGGCAGGGGAGCAGGCCAGAGACGTTGACCTGACTGTCAGCTTTCTCAGTTGTCTTCATAGTGACATCAACCTGATGCAACTCCTCATCGATTCTGGCTTGCAACAGATTCAGAAAATTATCCAGATCATACTTTTTCGTCTGCGCGGCCCGTTCCAGTTTCAGAAAAGCACCGACAGCGTTGCGTTGTTTCTCATCACGAAAATTTGCAAAGCCATTGGCAACAAACACTTCCAAGGTTTCAGGCCAGCGATCAAGAACGTCCTTAACCGTCATATCTTTATTCAGTAGGGCCGTTGTCATTATTGTCTCTCCATGTTTTGAGTGTCGATTGATTATCTGGAACGGAGCATAACTGAAAGTGCCGCAAGATAAATTGATGCAAATCAATAAATATAACTAAAATCATCAACAATTGAGTGCGGGGATTATTTTGTCTGGTTGTTGATTTAAATAGTGGGGATGCTGGCATCTTTTTGTTTGCCTGTTATACTCGAAATTCAATGGCAATTGAAAGAAACATGACTATTTTTGTTGTTTTTTGATTTGCGTCAATTTTTTAATGTCGCGGTTGTGGCATTTTCCAGCACAAAGAAATTGCGTCCCAATCACCCAAACTAAAGGAGTCAACCAACATGAGTATGTTTTGTTTTCAGTGTCAGGAAACGGCTAAAAATACTGGCTGCACTATTGCCGGCGTCTGTGGAAAAAAAGAGGATACCGCTAATTTGCAGGATCTTTTGGTTTTTACCCTGAAAGGGTTGGCCGTTGTTGCTGACGAAGCTAAAAAGCAGGGTAAATTGGACAAATCGATCGGTTTGTTTATTTCCCAGGGACTGTTTGCAACGATTACCAATGCTAACTTTGATAATGCCCGATTTGTTGAATTGATTAAGGCCACCATTGCCAAACGTGACGGGTTGAAAGCTGCGATTGGTTTCAGTAGTGATGCCGATGTCGCCAATTGGAATGGCGCTGAAGCTGATTTTGCTGCTAAAGCTGCAGAAGTTGGTGTCTTGTCACAACCTAACGAAGATGTTCGCTCCTTACGTGAATTGCTGATTTACGGTCTGAAGGGGATGGCTGCCTATACCGATCATGCGGCGATGCTTGGTTTTGAGAAGAGCGAAATTTATGACTTTATGGTGGATGCTCTGGTGTCAACAACACAGGATCTGAGTGTTGATGAAATGGTCGGCATGGTGATGAAATGTGGGGAAACCGCTGTCACTGCGATGGCATTGCTGGATGAAGCTAACACGACAACCTATGGTAATCCTGAAATTACCAAAGTGAATATTGGCGTTGGTAAAAATCCCGGAATCCTTATCTCCGGACATGATCTGAAAGATATGGAAGAGCTGCTCAAGCAGACTGAAGGCACTGGTGTTGACGTTTATACTCATTGTGAAATGTTGCCCGCTAACTATTATCCAGAATTTAAAAAATATGAGCATTTTGTTGGTAACTACGGTGATTCATGGTGGCATCAAGATAAAGAATTTGCTTCATTTAATGGCCCGATTCTGATGACAACCAACTGTATTACCCCGGTTAAAGAAGCTTACAAAGATCGTTTCTACACGACTGGTATGGCTGGTTGGCCAGGAGCTATCCATATTGCTGATCGTCCTGAAGGTGGCCACAAGGATTTCTCGCAAATTATTGAGAAGGCTAAAACCTGTGAACCCCCAGTCGAAATTGAAACAGGTGAAATCGTTGGTGGTTTCGCTCATGCTCAGGTGATGGCGCTAGCTGATAAAGTGGTCGACGCGGTGAAGTCCGGTGCGCTGAAACGCTTCGTCGTCATGGGCGGTTGTGATGGTCGTCAAGCCAGCCGGAATTACTTTACTGACGTTGCCAAAGAGCTCCCTGATGATACCGTTATCCTTACAGCTGGTTGTGCCAAGTTCCGTTATAACAAGCTGGATCTCGGCGATATTGGTGGAATTCCACGGGTACTTGATGCCGGTCAATGTAACGATTCCTATTCACTCGCATATATTGCGCTGCAATTGAAGGAAGTTTTCGGTCTGGATGATATCAACGACCTGCCGATTTCCTATGATATCGCCTGGTATGAGCAAAAAGCGGTGATCGTTCTGCTCGCACTCCTCGCACTGGGTGTCAAACACATCCGCCTGGGGCCAACATTGCCAGCATTCTTGTCTCCAAATGTTGCCAAAGTGCTGGTCGAGAAGTTCGATATTAAGGCGACTGGTGACGTCAAAGAAGATGTTGCTGCGATCATGGCTGGAAATTAATCATTCGGTTATATCCTGTTCAAATAAACAAAGGGCGGAAGATCTTAGGGTCTTGCGCCCTTTTTATTTGGCGAAGATAAAACTGCTATTGATGTTTCTCCCTCCAGTTGGCAAAATGCCGCACATCTGAACGGCGACAACAAACGTTTTTAAGCGTAAATAGATATTGGAGAGAAGAATGGCGAACAAAGAGTTGGAAGAGGGGACAGAGTTGCTGATTGATTTTGCAAAGCGGGGTGGACTGATACCAGCCGTGGTTCAGGATGTCGCTGACGGCAGGATTTTGATGGTGGCTTATGTCAATGAGCTGGCACTGGAGGCCTCGTTGTCAAAGAGGATGGCAACCTTCTGGTCGACTTCACGCAACGCACTCTGGACCAAGGGGGAAACTTCCGGGGATTTTCTCAAGATTGTTGAAGTTTTGCTCGATTGTGATCAGGATGCGATTATTTACCGAGTTATTCCCCAAGGTGGCGGTTCCTGCCACACTAAAGATCCTGAAACTGGAAAAACCCGTGAGACCTGTTTTTATCGCAAGATTGATTTGGAGAGTAAAAAACTGCAGATGGTGTGATTTGCATTAAGTTTGTGTTTTGACTCTCGTTTGATGAGACGAACCCTGCCGGTTCTCTTGGATCGCTAGAACTAACCTCTAAGGTCGCGGGGTTGCGACCCCGCTCGACGCCTCACTCTTTTGTCATGCCACAAAAGAGTGAGCAGAAAAAGGCACCCGAGCTCCTTGCCCTATGGGTTCCCTCCATTCCTCAGCTGCTTTGAAGAGCGGCAAAACTCGGGCTGTCGCCCTCAGACATTTGCCGCTCTGCTTCTCAAATCAGCTGTTCCATTCCGGCTGTGTCACACGGGAATTGACTACCAAAGTGCATTTCCCCCCTGATGCCCGCGCTGGAGCGGAGCAAAACAGCGATGAGATAAGCGAGGAATGTTTGAGGGGGTGAAACCCCCGAGTTTTGCGAGCGCATCGCTGGTTTGCGTAGCGGAAGGAACCTGCCTTGGCAGGCGCTGGTATTGGGGCGACCTCTTTTGGTGCCTTTTCTATGTCGTGATAGAAAAGTCACTCGTCTGGCGGGACGAGACCCGCCGGTTCTTCTTAGATTCTTAAATAATACCCCTTAAGGTCGCGGGGTTGCGGCCCCGCCCGACGCCTGGCTTTTTTGTCGTGCCACAAAAAAGTCAGCAAAAAAAGGCACCTGAACTCCTTGCCCTGCGGGTACCCTCCATTCCACAGCTGCTTTGAGGAGCGGCAAAAACTCGGGCTGAAGCCCTCAGACATTTGCCGCTCTGTTTCTCAAATCAGCTATTCCATTTCGGCTGCGTCACACGGGAATTGACGACAAAAAACTTCTGTTCCCCATCATGCTTACCTTGAAAACAATTCTATAATTGACCCTACCGCTTTTGAGTTGTATTGTTTCACATCATGTATTTCAGGGGGAGACAGTCTTGCACGAGGAGACTATCTCCCCTTTTTTGCGGCCTGAGTTTTATCACTGTGTCACTATTAACCCGTTGAATGATTGTAACAACAAGAAAATTGAACCTCTGAACAGAAGAAAGGAAGCACCATGAACAACGTACAACCGCGTGGGCAATGGGCGACGCGGATCGGTTTTATTCTGGCAGCTGCAGGGAGCGCTGTTGGACTTGGTAATATTTGGAAATTTCCTTACATTGCGGGGCAAAATGGTGGTGGCGCCTTTGTCTTGGTTTATCTGTTTTGTATCGCTATTGTCGGCTTGCCGATCATGATTTCAGAGCTGATGATTGGTGCTCACACCCAGAAAGATGCCGTCGGTGCCTTTACCTTCCTTGAAGGAAAACGTTCTCCCTGGAGACTTGCCGGCTGGTTCAGCGTCGCTGCTGCCTTTATCATTTTGTCCTATTATTCTGTTGTTGCTGGCTGGACCCTTGAGTATGTCTGGCGTGCCTTGCAGGGGGCCTTTGTTGGACAATCCCCAGAAGCGATTGAGGGGATGTTCGGTGGCCTGATTGGTGACGGAACCCGACAGGTTATTTGTCACTTTGCCTTCATTGCTTTAAGTCTGGGAATTGTCATTGGTGGAGTCCATAAAGGTATCGAGCGCTGGAGTAAAATTTTGATGCCGATTCTTTTTGGTCTGTTGCTGTTATTGTTTATCAACGGGATGCTTAGTGCTGGGGCGGCTGAATCTCTGCACTTCATGTTTTACCCTGATTTTAGCAAATTGACCCCGGTTTCCGTTCTCGAAGCTATGGGACACTCTTTTTATACGCTATCGCTTGGGATGGCGATCATTGTGACCTATGGCTCTTACCTCAGCAAGGGATCAAATATCGTCGGTGCCAGCCTGCGTGTTGCATTGCTCGATACCGCAATTGCCTTGATCGCCGGTCTCGCTATCTTTTCTGTTGTTTTTGCCGTCGGCATGCAGCCTGCGGCTGGCCCTGGATTGGTTTTCAAGACCATTCCGATTGTTTTCTCCAAAATTCCCGGTGGCTATTTTCTTGCCATTCTCTTTTTTCTCCTGATTGCCTTTGCTGCATTGACGAGCACCATTTCCCTGATGGAAGCACAGGTGGCTTATCTTATTGATGAAAGAGGCTGGAACCGTAAGGCGGCGACGACAACTCTGGCAATCCTCTGCTTTATCGTCGGTATTCCGTCAGCGCTCTCATACAACATGCTCGGAAGCTGGACACCACTGGGGGATAGGGCTTTTTTCGATTCCATCGATCTTGTTGCTTCCAATTATATGCTCCCCATTTCGGGGTTGCTCATTTCGATCTACGTCGGATGGTTTTGGAAAAATGAGCAGGATAAAAAAGAGATGCTGGCAGCTAGCCCGGCATGGGTTTACTCTCTCTGGCATTTTATGATTCGTTACATTACACCATTGGCGGTCGCTATTGTGCTTTATGCCAAGGTTAAAGAGTCGGGACTCTTTGCTTATATTGCATCGCTTTTCTGAGGGTTTCGCGGGGATCTAGTTTGATAACAACCAGGTCGCGGGGTTGCGACCCCGCCCGACGCCTCACTCTTTTGTCATGCCACAACAGAGTGAGCAGAAAAAGGCACCCGAACTCCTTGCCCTACAGGTTCCCTTCATTTCACAGCTGCTTTGAGGAACGGCAAAAACTCGGGCTGTTGCCCTCAAACATTTGCCGCTCTGTTTCTCAAATCAGCTGTTCCATTCCGGCTGCGTCACACGGGC
>NZ_FNQN01000006.1 GCF_900107645.1 Desulfuromusa kysingii | reverse complement strand
GGGAAAGGAACCACCACGCAGCAACACGGCAATCTTGTGAGAATCGATCTTGTCGTTCTTGGCCTTACCCCCATGAATGGCACGCATATAGAGCGCATGACCCAGAACAAAGTCGATCTCTTCGTCAGCACAAAGATCGGCCAGCCAATACCAGGAGAACATGCACTCACAGCCGACAACAAGACGTTCGCGATAAGGTTTGATCAGACGTAAGAATGCTTTCGGTTTAGTGGGAATGTTCTTATGAACCACCACTTCACCGACAGAATTGAGGATACAGGCATACATGGCATCGGCATGAAGATCGATACCACAATAAAAATGATGCTGTTTGGTGTAGAATCTCATAATGCAGGCTCCTTTCTTTGAGGGTTAGTCTGTTACTCAAAGGATAGCGGATGGTCCGTTGTCTGTGGAGGGGGCCTGCACTAGTATCAACGTAATCAACCGGACGGAAAATACGTCTGTGGAAATTTGAAATCAAAAACTAAAATTGCGGTGGTGGCCAAAACTTCGCGTCGCCGCCGGTTATCATGAACCGTTGAGGCTGTAGAAAAACCCTAAAATATGTTATTTGTCTGCGGTTGTCATGCTTTTTCAAGGGAGGGGAAACATGCCGCGACTCAAAGATTACAACCCCGGTCATACAGTTCTTCTGCCCAATTCTTTTGACCCACAAATCCTCTCTGGCACCTTTATTTGGTGTAGATCCTCGTACAACGTAAAAACGGCTACTTATTAACATAAGCAGCCGTTTCTATCAGTATTTGTTGGTGCCGAAGGCGAGACTCGAACTCGCACGAGCAATTGCCCACCACCCCCTCAAGATGGCGTGTCTACCAGTTCCACCACTTCGGCAAATCAGGTTGTAACTTATACTCAACCGTAACTTCGGTTGTCAATAATAAATTTAAATATTTCTATTCTGGTGCAGGTGCCGATATGGGTACATCTACAGAGCTGGGCATCACCGACTTGGATGTTGCTGATCCGTAGAAATAAGCCAGACTTAAACTGGTTAACATGAATATTATCGCTGCCGCAACAGTGACTTTACTCATGAAGTTACCACCGGTAGATCCAAACATGGCTTGGCTACCACCAGCACCGAACGAAGCGCCTGCCTGAGCACCTTTACCCATTTGCAACAGAACGATAACGATCAAAGCGATTGAAACAACAATATGAAGTCCAATTAAAAGTGAAGTCATGCAACTTTCTCCTATAGCTATTTTTAGAACCGCAGAAAATTAGCATAGCCGTGCTGGTTTGCAAAGTAAATTTTTATATTAAGATTGTCAATCTTCTAGCGATTTTATTCTTCAGTCGCTACAATGCCACGAATTTCTAATGAAATGGAGATATCTCGTGATTGATATAACCAAATTGGATCAGGGTGGGGAATATTTTTTACGCCTTTTTAACGGCATCGCAGACGCTGTTTTTATCTCCGAGTGTCGGGCTGATGGCTTACCTGGGCGATATATTGAAGTCAACGATGTCGCTTGTGCATTGCTCGATATGGGCCGAGATGAGTTGTTGGAACTCTCTCCCGATGACATTGACCGTGTTGCGATGGAAGAGAAGGGCGCGTTTAAGACAATTATTCAGACCATACAGGAAACTGGAAAGACGCTGTTTAAGACCCATTTGCTACGGCCTGATGGGATTTGGGTGCCAGTTGAGATTGGTATCCAGCTGTTTGAATTAGGCGGCCAGAATGTGTTTTTTTCAGTGGCCAGAGACATTACCCTGCGCGAAGACTATGAAGCTTCTATTCAAGCCTTGGTCCGCAGTACCGTCGGACTCACAGGGCAAGAGTGTCTTGATGAGATTGTCCGTAATCTCTGTAGCTGGCTCAATGTCGATGGCGCCTGTATTTCATTATTGCAAGATGATCAGCTCGAAATTAAAGCCAGTTACTGTGCCGGGCAGCAAAAGCAAGCCTATTCTCTACCCGTCAATTTTCTCCCTTTCCGGGAAATTCTGAACGGCAAGTTTTGTTTCTATCCGGAAAATGCGAATTCATTGTTTGTCAATAATGACGATGAAATTTTACAACATGTTTCAGGGTTTATTGGCTGTCCGATGCTGGGGCATGATCGGCAAGTCTTAGGGATGGTTTGCGCTCATTCGTTGACCCCCTTACAGCATGTCCCCCATGTTGAGGAGCTTCTATCGATTATCGCTTCACGTGCCGCAGCTGAATGTGAGCGTATGCGCTTTGTCCGTGAGATTTCTCATAGTGAGGAGATGCTGCGCACTCTGTTCAGCTCGACGGCTGAAGCTATCGTTGGGATCAATCTCGAAGGCATTATCGAGTTCTGCAACCCTTCTGCGGTAAAAATCCTTGGTTACGATGACGAGCAGGACTTGATTGGCAACAGTTTCTGGCAATTGATCCACTCTGATTTCTTCGATGAGCAAACCCCTTCGACGGATGTCTGCCCGTTTATCTCTTCGATCACCATGGGGGAGAAGATCAGTAGCGAGGATGGTTTTTTTACCCATCGTGATGGGCGTCTGATCCCTGTTGAATATTGGGGACATCCGATGGCGCTTGACCATCAGCTGGTTGGTGGGGTGATTACTTTTATCGACATCTCGCGGCGAAAAACGTTAGAAAAGCAATTGCAACACTCTCAGCGGATGGAGGCAATTGGAACCCTGACTGGTGGGATTGCCCATGATTTTAACAACATTTTAACGGTGATATCAGGGTACGTCGGCTTACTTGAATCACAGATAACTGATAATCCCAAGTTGTTGGCCAAGATTCAAAAGATTGGCGAAGCGGCTGAGAGGGGTTCTAAGCTCACTCATGGGTTGCTGGCCTACAGCCGTAAAAAGTCTGAACCTTCGACTCCAGTTGATTTGAACGCACTGATTCTCAACATCCAGGATTTTATTGCACGCGTTATCGGTGAGCGAATTGATAAAATATTATTTTTGTCAAAACATCCTCTTGTGGCTCTTGCCGATTATTCACAGATTGAGCAGGTGTTGGTTAATCTGGCGACCAACGCACGGGATGCCATGCGTGACGGTGGAGAACTGAAGATAACAACCGAACAGACCCAGATTGATCGCAGCTTTTGCCAGATGTATGGTTATGGAGAACCTGGAACCTATGCCCTTATTCGTGTTGAGGATAATGGTGATGGGATCCCCAGAGAAATTCAGCAGAAGATTTTTGACCCTTTTTTTACCACTAAAGATACTGGCAAGGGGACAGGGCTTGGTTTAGCCATGGTCTGGGGGATTGTCAAGCAGCATAAAGGTTATGTTCTGGTTGATAGCCTGCTAGGGAAGGGCTCAGAGTTTAAAATTTATCTGCCGCTGACACTTCAGCCTGTTGCTCCTTCTCCCGTAAACTGCCACGCTCAACTTCCGGGCGGGGACGAGACGATCATGTTGGTTGAGGACGATCCCCTCGTGCGGGATTCAACACAGAGTATTTTAACCACAGTTGGCTATCAGGTTATCGTCAATGATTGTGCTGAAGCGGCGCTACAGGTTCTGGAAAAACAACGGGAGAAGATCTCTTTAATCTTATCGGATGTTGTCATGCCGGGAATTAAGGGACCAGAATTTTATCAGGAGATTCGCAAGAAAACCCAGATTCCCGTTATTTTTATGAGCGGCTATACTTTTGATTCTCTGCATGAACAGGGCTTATTCTGGGATGAAGTTCTCCTCTTGAATAAACCTATCCAGCCGATTGAACTGTTGACCCGGATTCGTGAAAAACTCGATATGGTATAATATCTCTTAATGTCTTCAATAATAACGTCCTTAGCGGTCAAATTAGTTCAAGAAATAGCCTATTACCCGATATGGACTACCATTAATGAATTATCTATCCCATATAAGGTTGACACCCTTATGTCGCAATGATAAAGTGATTTTTCAAAAATATAATGGAGTGCGTTGGAATGGTTAAAAAACTTATAGGTCGTAAATTGAAGTCATCTCGTTTAAAGCGAGATAAAACGATACAAAATCTTGCTGAGATGTCCCACGTGTCATCGAATATGATCTCCAGAATCGAGCGGGGTCTGACGATCCCATCGGTTGAGATTCTGATGAAATTGGCTGATTCTCTGGGGCTAAGCTTGAGTTACTTTGTTGAAGAGGCTGAAAAGGGGAATAATATCGTTTTTACCCCTTCGGGGCAGGGAGAGCCCATTTTCTTTTTTGAAGACAAACATCAGATCTCCAGTCTGACCCAGGGTTTACGCGATCCTGGGTTTTCGGTTTTCGTCGACACATTAGAACCCTACTGTGATAGCGGTGAGGGGGGAATGGTCCATACCGGTGAAGAGTTTGCTATGGTTCTTGAAGGCTGTTTGGACTTTGTTATTGATGGGGAAGCGTTTCATCTGGAGCCTGGCGACTCCCTCAGTTTTAAAGCAACTTTGCCACACAGTTGGAAAAACCTGAAGAATCAGCAGGCTAAGATCCTCTGGGTTGTTTCTCCACCACCAAATGTTTGAAGTAGTCGAGCAAATGTAATTTAGGCAGAAGGGAAAGCCGCCATGCAAGTTAAAAAAATTGTCGGGAAAAAATTAAAAGAGATTCGCCTGAAGCACGACTTGACGATACAAATTCTGGCCGATAAATCGCAAGTGTCATCGAACATGATATCCAGGATTGAACGGGGTCTAACCATCCCGTCTGTTGAAATTCTTATGCGGCTGGCGAATGTTTTTGACAAGAGTATCAATTATTTTGTTGAAGATGTCTCTTCATCGCATGAAGTTGTCTTTACGCGCACCGGTGGTCGTGATAAGACGGTCTATGATGATGAACACAATATGCATACCGAGTCCTTCACATCGGGACTTCGTGACCCACAATTTATGTCATTTTACTGCACCGTGCAGAAGGGTGGTAAGAGTGGTGAAAGCAACATGTATCACCCCGGCGATGAATTGATCTATATTCTGGAAGGGCACTTAAAGATGACCGTTACCGATGAAGTTTACCTTCTTGAGGCCGGAGATAGCCTTTGCTTTAAGTCTCACTTGCCCCATCGCTGGGAGAACATTGGTGATCAGGAAGCCAAAGTTATCTGGACATTATCGCCTTTTACAATAATCTGAGACTATTTAGATACTTGGGTTGTATGGACTCTTCTTGACATGTGTTTAAAATATTGTATAGTCATGAAACTATTGTAATTTGAGTTTGATCCTCTAAATACCCGTAAGGGGGGCGTTATGAATAAGTCTGAACTCGTAGAAACATTGTCGATTAAGAACAATTTGACTTACAAAAAGTCAGAGCAGATTGTTAATCTGATATTTGATGCTATGTCGCAAGCTTTAATCGATAATGACCGGATTGAAATTCGTGGTTTTGGTAGTTTTATGGTGAAAGAATATAAGGCCTATATGGGCCGTAATCCTAAAACTGGAGAAATCATCCAGGTGAATGAAAAAAAATTACCCTTCTTTAAGGTTGGCAAAGAACTACGAGAACGGGTTGATAGCTAACTAACCTACCGGATATAAACCAATAAAGACCTGTTCACGTCCAGTGAATAGGTCTTTTTATTTCATGAGAGAGCTATGTTACACAAATATCAAGGATTATCGCCAAAGCTGGATCCAACGGTTTTTTGTGCTGCATCAGCCGAGATTATTGGTGATGTGGTCATCGGGGTTGATTCCAGTGTCTGGTTTCAGGTTGTTATCCGTGGAGATGTCAATTCTATCCATATTGGCGATCGCAGCAACATCCAGGATGGAACAGTTATTCATGTGACCCATGATATTTATCCGACGATTATCGGCGATGATGTCACTGTGGGGCATAATGTCATCTTGCATGGGTGCAAGATTGGCAACCGCTGTCTGATTGGAATGGGGGCGATTGTCCTCGATGGGGCTGAAGTCGCAGATGACGCGATGGTTGCAGCGGGAGCGTTAGTGACGCCGGGAACATCTATCCCTTCAGGGACATTATATGCTGGAGCACCGGCTAGGTTTAAACGTCATTTATCTGAAAAAGAAGTTGATGATCTTAAGCAGTCGGCCAAACATTATGTGCACTATGCAGAAAATTATAAATGCTGAGCGTCATTATTGACTGAAGGGGACATTTATGAGCCTGGTAAACCTTACAGAACTGAGCGGTAGTCCACTTTTTGAGGGGTTGGCTGCTAAAGAGATCGAATATCTAGGTTCAATCTTCACTGCTAAGCAAATTGCAGAAGGTAAGACTGTCTTTGTCGAAAATATGCCGGGTGAATCTCTCTATCTGATTCAACAGGGAACGGTAAAAATTTCGCAAATGTTGGCCGAAGTCGATGAGGTTGATTTGATGACCTTGACCTCTGGCGATGTTTTTGGCGAGATGGCTGTGATTGATGGCGGAAATCGTCAAGTCCGGGCAAGAATTTCTGAAAACGCCACCCTTTTTATCCTGCACCGGAGCAGGTTTAATACCCTGGTGAGCGAACACCCACGCCTTGGTTTACAGTTGACTCTAAATATCGTTAGATTGTTTAGCGCCCGGATACGCAGAGCCAAAAAAGATTATCGGGCCATGCTTACAGTCAGTCTGGCACGGAAAAGGTAATTAACGCTTGAAGATATTTGCACCTAAGTCGGCAGTTGATGCCGACTTTTTTTATTGAGAAGACCCTGCCCACGGTATACTATCCGTGGGTAAGTTTTTATATTGCTTATGCTTTTAAGTCGATTGTTCTGAGATAATCCTCTGTGGAGGAACGATGTCTGCCTTATTAAATCAACAACTCATATTTGGATTATTGGGTGGTTTGGGGATGTTTCTTTTCGGCATGAAGACGATGTCGGAAGGTCTACAAAAAATCGCCGGTGATAAGATGCGGAAAATTATCTCCGCGTTGACAGATAATCGCTTTATAGGGGCTCTTGTTGGTATTGCAGTCACCGCTATTATCCAATCTTCAAGTGCTGTCACGGTTATGGTCGTCGGCTTTGTCAATGCGGGGCTGCTTTCACTGATTCAAGCTATCGGGGTGATTCTTGGAGCCAATATTGGGACGACGATCACCGCGCAGCTCATCGCTTTTAAAATCACCAAGTTCGCTCTCCCTGCAATCGGTTTAGGTGCTGGACTCAAGCTCTTTAGTAAAAACAAAAAATATACGTATACCGGTGAAATTATTCTTGGTCTGGGATTGCTGTTTCTTGGCTTGTTAACCATGAAACATGCTTTTATCCCCTTAAAGAGCAATGCCGAGTTCAGAGAACTGTTCATCCTTGTCGGGGATTATAAACTCTTAGGAGTTTTGATCGGTGCTCTCCTCACGGTTCTTGTCCAAAGCAGCAGTGCGACCATCGGTATCACTCTGGTTCTTGCCAGTTCCGGCCTCATATCCTTTGAAGCCAGCGTTGCCCTGATCCTTGGTGAAAATATCGGAACAACAATTACCACGAATATCGCAGCGATTGGGACCAATCTCGCCGCGAAAAGAACCGCGTTTTCCCATCTCTTGTTTAATGTGGTCGGTGTTCTGTATATGCTCCTGTTAATGCCTGTGTTTATGAAGATCATCTCCATGATTACTCCGGGAGATGCCGACTTTGTGATTCAAACCCAGGCCCAGGCAAATAGCTATTTGGCGGAGATCGGAGATAAACCGTATATTGCCCGCCATATTGCGAACACTCACACCGCCTTCAATGTCATTAATACCATTCTCTTCCTCCCTTTTATTGGTCTATTGGCCAAAGTTTCCTCCCTGATCGTTCGCGGTGAAGATAGTCTTGATGTTCTTCAGGTTAAATATATTGATGATCGTGTCTTGAACACCCCTCCGGTTGCTATTGGTCAAGCACGCAGGGAGACCCGTCGGATGGCACAGGTAACAATTGAAATGGTGCAAGAGACCACGCTATTTTTGGATGACGGTGATTTTTCCCGGATACGTGCATTGAAAAAGAAAGAAGAACTCGTTGATGTTCTGCAACAAGAGATATTAAGCTTCCTGGTGAAACTTTCGCAAAAATCAATTTCAGCCCAGACTTCAGAGACCTTGAGTTCGTTAATGAATATTGTCAACGACCTTGA
The DNA here is from genome assembly GCF_900107645.1 of Desulfuromusa kysingii. GTDB lineage: Bacteria > Desulfobacterota > Desulfuromonadia > Desulfuromonadales > Geopsychrobacteraceae > Desulfuromusa > Desulfuromusa kysingii. The sequence continues at coordinate 260,003 of NZ_FNQN01000006.1, read as the reverse complement.
AAGAATAGGGGACTATTGTGTCAACCTGTGGCAACTGGGCATCGAAAAGAATCAAAGTAAAATTACTTTTTCAAATTTTGGCGACAATGACCTCAGTGGCATTGCCGAAACAACGATGGAGTTTTTGACCTTTGTCATCCATGCGATGGAATCTGAAGACAAGACAATTGGCTTTAAATCTATTGAGTATGAAGATAAGATTGATGCGATGGAAGAATCTCTTCGCTCTAACCATATCCAACGTCTTCACACGGGTGAATGTGCGGTGCAACCGGGGCTGATTTTTATTGATATGCTAAGTCTCTATGAAAAAATAGGCGACCATACCTACAAAATTTCCAGATCTCTTTGTGGTGAAGATTGATGATCGCCGTTATTGACGTGGGCAGCAACACCATCAGGATGCTCCTCAGCGGTTCCAAGTCGGAACCACCACAATATTTTCGGCAGATAACCCGACTTGCAGGTGGTCTCACGGCACAGGGAAATCTCTCAGAAGCTGGAATGCGACGCAGCTTGGAGACACTGATATCCTATAAACAAGTCATTTCTTCCCTCGGTATCTCCTGTGTCAAAGCTGTAGGCACTGCGGCATTAAGACACGCAAAAAACAGTGATATTTTTGTCGCTGAGGTCTATGCTGCCACGAATATTAAAATCGAGATTATTGCCGGAGAAGAGGAGGCTTTTTTAGCTGCTAATGGTGCTTTAGCTGTTATTGATCCTCTTCCTGATGTGGCTGTTGTCCTTGATATTGGTGGTGGCAGTACCGAGATATCCTGCGTCAGTGATGAACTCATTCATTATCAGCAAAGCTATCCACTTGGTGTTGTTCGTCTGAGTGAAGAGAGTTTATCAGCGGCTGAGAGAGAGCAGCAAATTAAAGCGACCTTCGGTCTTTTTTCTGAAGACCTTAATCAGGCCGGTCTGAAACATAAAAATTATCAACTGATTGGTACCGCTGGGACGATTACGACTCTGGCGGCTATCCATCTTTCTTTGCTTGAATATAATGCTGCATTAATCAATAATCACGTTTTATCGGTAGATTGGCTGCTTAATATTAAACAAAAACTTGAATCTATGAGCGAGCTGCAACGAGAAAATCTTCCCGGGATGGAAACCGGTCGTGGGGACTTAATCTTGCCGGGGATTGAGATTTTACTCTATCTGCTCAACCAGCTTCAGTTATCAACGCTGCGGGTCTCTGATTCCGGTTTACTTGAGGGTGTCATGCTTCATTTGACAGACTCATAGCAATTGCCTATTATCCCGAAGATTTATTCGTCCATTGCTTTGACCTATTTCCACTTTATACAAGGGCTGTTATGAAAAAAGTTTTACTCTCTGGAAATGAGGCGATTGCTCGCGGCACCTATGAAGCAGGTGCGTTGGTGGCTTGCGCCTATCCTGGTACCCCCAGTACTGAGATCCTTGAAACGATCACTCAATATAAGGATATCAACGCCTCTTGGGCGCCCAATGAAAAAGTTGCTCTGGAAGTTGCAATCGGAGCCTGCTTCGGTGGTGCTCGTGCACTGGTCACCATGAAGCATGTCGGCGTTAATGTTGCGGCTGACCCACTTTTTACCCTTTCATATACGGGAGTCCGTGGAGGCTTGGTTATCGTAACAGCTGATGACCCTGAATTGCACTCATCTCAGAATGAACAGGACAATCGCAATTTTGCCAAGTTTGCTAAAGTCCCCATGTTTGAACCTTCTGACAGTCAAGAAGCTCTTGATTTTACCAAACTGGCATTTGCTGTTAGTGAACAGTTTGATACCCCGGTGTTTCTGCGGACGACAACCAGAATATCCCACTCTAAATCAGCAGCACTTTTGAGTGAACGCCCGACCGATATTCCGGTTCCAAAGCTTGAGCGAAATCCGGCAAAGCTAGTGATGTTGCCAGGTAATGCCCGTAAGCGGCATGTCATTGTTGAACAGCGCACCCTGGATCTTGAAGAGTGGGCATGCCAGCAAGCGTTTAATCGGGTCGAGAAAGGGGCAGGGGAGATCGGCGTTATCACTTCTGGAGTCTCCTATCAATATGTTAAAGAGATTATGCCTGATGCGGATATTCTTAAACTGGGCATGGTTTACCCACTGCCTAAACAGATGATTCGTGATTTTGCCGCAAACTATGAAACCCTCTATGTCATCGAAGAACTCGACCCCTTCATTGAAGAACAGGTCCAGGCGATGGGAATCAAGGTTCATGGCAAGGATAAATTATCAGTCTGTGGTGAACTCACTCCAGGACGTCTGCAAGCGGGGCTGTTCGGAAAGTCATTGCCTTTGGAAGATACTTCAGCTGATCTGCCACAGCGTCCACCGAACATGTGTCCCGGCTGTCCACACCGAAGTGTATTTATGGAACTGAATCGCGCTAAAGCCTATGTCACTGGCGATATTGGTTGTTATACACTTGGATTTATGCCGCCACTTTCAGCCATGGACACCTGTATTTGCATGGGTGCCAGCATCGGCAACGCAACTGGAATCAGCAAAGTTCTTTCTGCAGAAGAGCAACGTAAAGTTGTCGCCGTTATTGGTGATTCTACCTTCTTGCATACGGGCATCAATGGTCTTCTCGATATGGTTTATAACCAATCGGCAGCCACTGTCATAATTCTGGATAATCGGATCACGGCAATGACTGGCCGACAAGAAAACCCGACATCAGGTTATACTCTGAATGAGCTTGAAGCCCCACGTGTCGATATTGAGCAACTCTGTCGCGCAGTTGGTGTCAAGCACGTACAAGTTGTTGACCCATACGACATCGCCTTGACCCGCAAGACGATACGTGAAGAGATGGCGCGCCCTGAAGCGTCGGTTATTATCACCACTCGCCCCTGTATGTTGGTCCCACGAGACAACATAGAACGGCGCACTCCGCTATTTGTTGATCATGATAAATGTACCGGATGTAAAGCCTGTTTACGTTTGGGGTGCCCAGCTATTACCTGGGATGAAGAGAATAAGAAATCAAATATTGACAAAATTATTTGCACCGGTTGTAAGGTCTGCCAACAAACCTGTGGATTTGATGCTTTTCAGGAGTGCGGTGAAAAATTATGAATAAAGTCACGAATATTCTCTTAGCCGGAGTTGGTGGACAAGGAATTCTGTTGGCCAGTGAAATCATTTCTGAGGTGATGCTGATGGCTGGCCTTGATGTCAAAAAGAATGAAGTTCACGGGATGTCGCAACGGGGTGGAAGTGTTGTTTCTCATGTCCGTTATGGTGAAAAAGTTTACTCTTCAATTATCCCTGAAGGGGAGGTTGATATCCTTTTCAGTTTTGAAATGCTGGAGACTTGTCGTTATTTACCTTTAATGCGCCCAAGTGGAAAGGTCATTGTCAATGACTGGAAGATTGCTCCACCGTCAGTGGCTCTAGGTCAACAAGCCTATCCTGAAAATATTGTCGCCAACATGCGCCAACAGTTTGCAGATACGACACTAGTTAACGGTCTTGTCCTTGCTTTAGAGGCGGGGAACGCGAAAACGGTCAATACTGTTCTCCTTGGAGCTCTTTCGAATGTTTTAGAATTTGATCGAGATCTCTGGCTCACCGCATTACGGAAAATGATCCCTGAGCGGTTATTGGCGGTCAACCTGAAAGCATTTGATTTAGGCTGTCAGACTAAGTGATCAAAGACTTTTATTCTTTTTGGGAGTGATTTTTATGATTTGGAATAATGACTTTGAAACGTTGCCACGTGAAGCGTTGGAATCGTTACAATTAAAGCGGCTCCAACAGACTGTCGAAAAAGTCTACGCGACGGTTCCGTTTTATCGTAAATCTTTTGACCAATGGGGTATCAAGCCGGCGCATATTAAGACCCTTGATGACCTACGTCGCCTACCATTTACCTTAAAACAAGATATGCGGGATAGTTATCCCTATGGCTTGTTTGCTGTACCATTGGAGCAGATTGTCCGCATTCATGCCTCATCGGGAACGACCGGTAAACCAACGGTTGTTGGGTATTCCCGCCGGGATATTGAGAATTGGACCGAGATGGTGGCCCGCTCTTTTGTTGCCGCTGGTGCTCATCAGGGCGACATTATCCATAACGCTTACGGCTACGGATTATTTACCGGTGGTCTCGGTGCCCATTATGGTGCTGAGCGGATCGGGGCATCCGTTATCCCAATGTCAGGTGGGAACACTAAAAAACAACTCATGATCATGCAGGATTTTGGTTCGACAGTTCTGACCTGTACCCCGTCATACAGCTTGTATTTAGCTGAAGTTGCAGCAGAAGAGAAGATCGACATCCGCTCGCTGAAACTCAAGGTCGGCATTTTTGGTGCTGAACCCTGGAGTGAGAAGATGCGTCAGGAAATTGAAACGAAACTTAACATCAAGGCAATTGATATTTATGGTTTATCAGAAATTCTTGGTCCGGGCGTCGGGATCGAATGTATTGAAGCCCAAAACGGCTTGCATATTTGGGAGGATCACTTTATCCCGGAAATTATCAACCCCGACACAGGTGAAGTGTTACCCGATGGTGAAAAGGGTGAATTGGTCATCACCACCATCACCAAGGAAGGAATCCCTCTGATCCGTTATCGGACTCGTGATATCACCCGTCTGACCAAAGAACCCTGTATCTGTGGACGGACCCACGCACGAATTGAGCGTCTGAGTGGCCGTAGCGATGATATGCTGATTATTCGTGGCGTCAATGTGTTCCCGAGTCAGATTGAATCAGTTCTCTTTGCCATCGACGGAATTGAACCACATTATCAACTGATTGTTGAACGCGATGGGAAACTTGACACTCTGGAAGTTCAGGTCGAGGTCCATGAGCATACATTCTCAGATGAAGTTAAGGTTTTGCAGGGGCTTTCTAACAAGATCAGAAAAGATATCAAGGATCTTCTGGGGGTTACCTGTAATGTCCGTTTGGTAGAACCCAAGTCAATTGCCCGGAGTGAAGGTAAGGCTCGGCGGGTTATCGATAATCGTCCAAAAGAGTCCTAAGGAGGCAGTTATGAAAGTTGAACAGATTTCGATATTCATTGAAAATAAATCGGGTCGGCTTGCAGAGGTTACCGGGATTCTCGGAGAAAATGGAATTAATATCCGCGCACTCTCTTTGGCTGATACTTCCGATTTTGGTATTTTGCGACTGATTGTCGATGACAGTAAAAAAGCTCTGAAAGTTTTGAAGGAACAAAAATTTACGGTGAGTATCACCCAAGTCATTGGCGTTGCTGTTCCTGATTCTCCCGGAGGCTTATCCTCAATATTACGCACCCTTGATCAACACAATGTCAATGTCGAGTATATGTACGCTTTTGTTGAGCGGTCTGGAGATAACGCCGTCATCATTTTCCGTTTTGACGATGTGGATGAAGCCATTGCGGCGTTGACACAGAGCGGTGTGAAGATTCTACCTGGGCATAAAATAACATCTATTTAGTATGCTTAATCGCCTATTTATAAACTATTACTTAATCTATAAGTTGAGCTATGAATTCTCCTGTTAAAACGTTAAATCCTGCTGCTGAGTGCATGCCAAGGGAAGAAATAAGGCAACTGCAATTAAGACGCTTAAAAAATACTCTGTCACTTGTTGCCGACAAAGTTCCCTGTTATCAGTCCAAGTTCAAAGACTCAGGTTTTCATCCTGGGGACTTACAATCTTTGGAAGATTTACACCAATTACCGTTTACAACGAAAGAGGATTTACGTCTCAACTATCCTTATGGGATGTTTGCGGTACCGTTGCGTGACGTCGTCAGAATTCACTCATCTTCAGGGACAACAGGTAAACCAACAGTCGTCGGTTATACAAAAGAGGATATTAAGGTCTGGACCGAACTTGTTGCCCGCTTTATGACTGCGGGTGGCGTCACTGCAGAAGATATTGTCCACATTGCATTTGGTTATGGCCTATTTACGGGCGCATTTGGACTCCACTATGGCTCAGAAGCTATTGGGGCCTCAGTTATCCCCATGTCCGGTGGCAATACCGATAAGCAACTTATGATTATGCAGGATTACTGTTCTTCTGTATTGGTGTGTACCCCTTCATATGGATTAACGCTTGCTGACCGGATGGAAAAACAGGGGATCGATCCTCGCTCACTCTCTTTGCGGGTTGGCCTGTTTGGCGCGGAGCCATGGAGTGAACAGATGCGGGTCGAACTGGAGCAGCGACTGGGCATTATTGCCACTGATAATTATGGACTTTCAGAAATTATGGGTCCCGGAGTTGCGGGTGAATGTCTTTTCAAACAGGGCATGCATTTCGCTGAAGATCATTTTTATCCTGAAATTATCGATCCTGACACCGGAGTCGTCTTGCCTGAAGGTTCCGTGGGGGAATTGGTCATTACCAGCCTGACAAAACAAGCGTTTCCAATGATACGCTACCGGACTCGGGATATCACCAGACTTAATTATGCCCCTTGCGAATGTGGCCGTACTCTGGCACGCATGGAGAAGACTCGGGGCCGTTCTGATGATATGTTGATCATCAAGGGAGTGAATGTCTTCCCGACCCAGATTGAAGAGGTGCTATTCAAGATCAAGGGGGCTGAACCTCATTACCAGCTGATTGTAGAGCGTAAGAACAACCGGGATTCTCTTGAGGTTCAGGTTGAAGTCAACGAGCATATCTTTTTTGATGAAATGAAACAACAGCGTCAATTTGTCGTCCAGGTCGAGAAGAGATTAGCGGCTGTTCTTGGAGTCAGCGCTAACGTCAAACTGGTTGAACCTGGAAGTGTCAAACGTCACGAAGGGAAAGCGGTTCGTGTCATTGATCGGCGCGAATCATAGATCGTTGACACTGTTGTCTGTCTGGGTCGCTCAGGCCTTGATTGCTGCCCAGGCGTTTTCGTAGAAATCTTCAGCGCTCTCCATCAGTGGTTTGGGGAGCATACACTCCAGATGGAGTTGTACCGGGCGCAAGATTGCACCGGTATAAGAGACGGCGCTGGTAAAAAAATCACCCGGTCTGACATCTCCGCAATTCATCCCATCCCGAATGATCTCTCTAAGAACCCTGAATGGTTCGGTCATACAAATGGGTGACACCTCCGGGATAAACTCACAGTGGCGCATGAAAAACATATATTCAACACAGTTGGGGTCTGTCTCGGTCTGTTCATAAATCACTTCTGAGAAAGCCCGCAACTTTGCATAAGTGGTGGTACAATTCTGCAGTCGTCCCTGAAAAGAATGCATAAACTTTTCGATCAGTTGCTGATGTAAAGTGAGGGCAATATTTTCTTTATTGCCAAACAGGTTGTAAATAGCTCCAGTGCTCGTTCCAGAAGCCTCAACAATATTCGGTATCGATACGCGATGGTAACCCTTCTCAACGAACAGAGAAAGGGACGTGTCTAAAATTTTTTCTCGTTTAGATTCTGGATCAATGTGGCGGATTTTCTTGGTCTTGGGGAACAGAGGGGTTTCTTTTTGCAAAATCATAGTGGGTATTAATTCCTGCAGCGCGATAAAATAATAAAACCTAAAACTATACTATTGTGAAACAAAATATCAATAAAATAATGGCTATCCCCCTTGCCTTATCCCATCCTTGAAAAGGTGAAATAGGCCAGAGCAGCCATCGGATATTGATATTTACGAAATTAATGTCTCTGATTTGTTACATAAAACATGATGATTTATAAAAGTCAACGAAACAGTCAGTTTTATGCGTTTAAATCTATCAGGGATTCGCATAGATGAGGTGTTGTGATTGTGTGATTAGGCAGAATTCAGGGCTTTACGACGCTGTGGACTGATACGGTCGTGGTTAGTTGTTCCGCTTCTCAGCAGTGGTAAAATCAACAGACTGCTGCAGATTTTTATAATTGTTTGTCCCCATATTGCGGGCCAAACAGGACCAAAAGCGAGAAGGACAAAAACCAGTGAATCTAATGGAGTTGAAACCAGATTACTCAGCACAAGCCGCTGCTTAAGTCCACCGCGCGACTTTGTAAAGATATACCAATCACTCAGTTCAGAAATAACAAAAGCACATCCGGAAGCTAAGGCCAACTGTTGATTGAACGCTAAAGTGATCAATGAGGCCGCTAACATCCATCCCCAGCAGCCAAACGTCCCATAGCGTTCCTGGACGATATCTCGCGCTGAAAAGGTCAAGCCAACAGCCACAGCTCCCGCGGGGAAAGTCATCCCTAGAACGGTGACGAGTCCAAGACTGTGAACCATCATGTTCCCTATGACAATGGAACCCAGATAAAAAGCAACGCTGATAAGGTCGGCTTTAATAAAATTACTTTGAGTAAAACTCAATAACCATGTTTTCATCTGCAAAAGACTCAATTTCATTGCGTTGAGGGAGGTGATTAACAACAACGGTCAAAGTTGATTTATCAACGCTAAACCATTGGGCACCTATAAAACGTAAATTATCGTTCAGCAGTCGCGCAATCAACACTCGACTTTTTTCAGAGTCCCTGACGCTGATTCGGTCTCCAGTTTTAACCATGAACGATGCAATATCAACACATCTGTCATTGACCTTAATATGACCGTGGTTAATTAACTGCCTTGCCTGCATCATAGTGCAACCAAAGCCGGATCGAAACAGAAGAGTATCGAGACGTCTTTCCAATAACGACAAAAGATTGTCCCCGGTGACACCTTTCTGCTGTTCAGCCTTTTTGAAGATCTTGCGAAATTGTTTTTCCAACAAGCAGTAACTGTGGCGAAGTTTTTGTTTTTCCGTTAATTGAAGGGCATATTCAGAAATCCGCCGATGACCTTGGGCAGACCCATGCTGTCCGGGCTTTTGATTGCGTCTTTGTAGTAGTTGGTCAAATTTGGGGTTACCGTAAAGATTGACGCCGAAGCGACGAACTATTTTGCCTTTTGGGCCAGTAAATTTTGCCATGTCTTTAATCTTTCTCCTATCGTAATTGTGAAAACGGTTTTCATAATTGTTTAATATGACCATTTTTGTCAACAATAAACTTAAAAAACTTTCCAAGAAGGATTTTATCTTGCAGGTTCGATCTCTTACAAATCCAAATAATCGTTAAAACTTTCCGGCTGCAGGGGCACATGTGGTTAAAATTATTATTGATTGTTCCTTGTGAATAGAGATGCTATTGGTTATAGTTTGATGTCTAAAGGATAAAAAATATCTACATTTAAATCTTAAAGTTAAAGAGAAGGAGCACAACATGATACCTAAAAAAATGGCTGGCGTTCTGTTAGTGGGACACGGTGGCGTTGATAAGTTAGTTTATAGAGAAGACATTGATGTCCCTTCTCCGGGTGAAGGTGAAGTCCTTGTGCAAGTCACAGCGACTGCAAAAAATAATACCGATCGCAAAGTCAGAGAAGGCCTTTACTCTATTGAGAGTGAAAATGATGTCGCTTCATTCCAGATGGGGGGAAGTCCGACCCTGGTCTTTCCACGGATTCAAGGTGCCGATGTTGTCGGTCATGTTGTCGCCACAGGGAGCGGAGTAGCAAAAGATCGAATCGGCGAACGCGGACTGCTCGATTTCAATATTTATCCAGATGAGCGTCGGGATATCAATTTGACCCCAGATTATTACGGTCATGGCCGTGATGGTGGATATGCTGAATATATCGTTGTCCCTTCGAATCAATTTTATCGGATTGATAACCCTGAACTGGCAGATGCACAGCTGGCAGCTCTAGGGATGTGTTCTTATCAGACCGCGTTTCACATGCTGACTGCAGCGCAGGTGAAGGCGGGTGAACATATTCTTGTGACTGGTGCCAGTGGCGGCGTTGGGACGGCTTTATTGCAACTTTGTCGCATCATTGGAGCGATACCTCATGCGGTGAGTAGTCCTGGCAAGGAGAAGGTTTTACTTGCATTGGGCGCAGAAAGCGTTGTCGATCGGACCGCTTCAAAAGATTTAAAGGGTTCGGTCGCAAAAGCAACGGGTGGCGTTATTATCGATGCGGTGATGGATTTGGTCGGTGGGGAAATGACGAATCAACTGATCGATGTTCTGATTGATCGTATGGCTGAAAGAAAAACCTATCCACGTTTGTCGAACGCTGGAGCCAGTTCCGGTAGTTCAAGTCAAATCCTTTGGAGTAAGATCTATCTCTATCAGGTTCAAGTCTTCGGTGTTTCCCACGGAACCCGGGCAGAGGCAGAGCAATTGATCGAGTGGATACGTAGCGGTCAATTAACGCCTGTCCTGCACCAAACCTTCCGTCTTTCAGATATCCACAATGCAGAAAATTATTTTGCTAACAGAGGTGGCGATTATATTGGCAAAATTGCCTTGGTTCCTGATAGCCAATGGGAGCAATATGGAGCCCCATTTGCCCACTGATATTCTTAATAAAAGGGCGTAAGATTATTACCCTTTTGGCCAACCTCGGAAGAGAACGGCTTCATGGGATCTGATTGTTTCTGGATGAGACGATGATGGTGTCTATAAGAACATTGAGGGCATGGACATCATCATCGGTCAGCGATTGATCGGTGTAAAGAAATGAACTGAGATAACGAGCGAACTTGATCGCGTGGGGGTCATCCAGCTGTTGCGCAAATTCAAGTAAGCCACAATTTTTGTCAATGGCTTGCAACCCATATTTTTTTATAATCGCCTTCTGATAACGCTTTAACAGTCGACCTTCCGGGCTTATACGTTGGCGGCGCCACAGCCAGATCAACAGGGTAATCAAGGCAACCAATACGGTCAGAATCAACAACGGGGTGCGTATAGAGACTACTCCGGGGACTATGTTTTTCAGTTTCTGACCGCTGAATTTCACCAAATTAATCTGCTGTCGCAGATCATAATTGATGATCACCTGAGTCCACAAATATTCAGCACCGTCCACGGTCCGTTTGAATAACGATAAGCCCTGTTGTCGTGGAGCCAAGAGGGCACTATCGGCATTGACCGCCAGACGACTCGGATCTATCCTCTGCCATCGATTTTCTATCAACGCCTCGACCCACACATGAGCCAGATCTTCAGTGACAACATAATAACCACCAATATTATTGTATTCGCCACCGTGGTATCCGCCGACTAAACGCGTTGGCACCTCACAGAGGCGCAAGAGTTGTGCAAACGAAGACGCAAAAAACTCACAATAGCCACGCTTTTTCGTGAATAGAAATTCATCAATCGGAGCTGTGGAGACCGGGAGGTCATGATCTGCGTAGCTTAACTTTTGTTCACGAAAAAAATCTTCTAGCAAGACCACTCGCTGCGAAAGACTGTCTGTTTGTTGGCGAATTGTATCTGCGATCAGCTTGATCCGTGAGGACAAGGTTGAAGGGACTTGCAAGTAGAGGTCGCGGTTCCAGTTTGACGGTTGTTGCAACTGTCCACCGAGACGTGATTGCCCATTATAACTATGGCTCTTTTCCAGTTGCCGACGTGCCATAAAGACTTGGTCGTTATCTACCTGGTGGCTTATCCCCTCAATCTCCTCAGGAAGATCCAAGGTAAACAAAAAACGTTCATTAGTCGGGGGGAGGGTGAGGGTGTAGTCAATGGTTTGTCCGCCAACAATCGCTCTCCTTGGCCCTTGCGGGCTCTCGCGCGTCCAGACCTTTCCGGTAATGGTTGTCAAAACTGTTCCACGCCAGTACAGATCCTCTCGAGCCAACTCCTTGATTTTAACCCGAAAAGCGACGCTCTTGTCGGCAACATTACGAGCAAAGGTTCCAGGTTGTACTTGTTCGCTGAAACCAGTTTTGGCAGAGTTTTTTGGATTGAGGAAATTCCAAAGCGGATACTGTGTCCGGGGCAGAACAACAAATAGAATCAGCATCAATAGCAGAGAGCCTACGGGGAGGATCGTCGCTGTTTTTAACAGGATAGACAGTTGTTGTCGCTGCAACCGTAACCCAGGGCTACGTTGATAAAAAGTCAGCAACACCAGGCCGATGGTGACTCCTGCCACCATGAGAATCAGAGCAGGAAGATAAGCAATATTTAAACTCAGCAAAGAAGATGCAGCAAGACAGAATAGCGAAAGAGCGAACATTTGCAGATAATGACGCCCTTGTTTTTCAGTGAGTAAGCGGATACTGAGTAACAAGGCTAAAACATTAATGACTGGAAGGACCACATTATTGAGATTGATCTGGAGACTGTAAAAGATAAAAAATAGCAACGTTAGTGCAGTCGCAAGCCGTGACCCAAACCAGTACCGCTGGCGTTTGTCGCAGAGAATCCCGGCGATAAATGCACCAAAGACGATCACCTGCACAGGAACATCAAGCCACAGAAACAGTGGCCCAAGCCCCAGCGCAACGACGAGATATGTCAAAATATCGAGTGGCACCTTAATCTTTACCATAACGGGCCAACTCCTTGAGTAAATAGATTTTGTGGGCGTTCCCGAGCCCTGGAGCGATAACATGTGACTTCAACTTCAACCCGACAGGTTGATGGGAACAAATGAGGTCGTTGACCAGATAAGAAGCACAACACAACTGTTGTTCCAGTTCCTGTCCTGGCAAAGCGAGAGGATCAATTTCGATGGGAGGCTGATACTGACTTGACAGCTCTTTAAGCTTCAAACTGTCATGACGGGCGCTAAGCTTCCAGTGGATCATTTTGAGTGGCTCACCGCCGACATAGTCTTTAATCTGATGAATGTCACCATCGAAACCACGCCGGAGAGCGTTTTCTCCACCAGATTCATGCTGAACATCGGTCACTCCCTGATTGTAACAATGGATCGGACGCGGAAAAACTGTAATAGCTTGCTGCAATTCAACATGGCGATAACGAACAAAAAAATTAATGGGAAAAGCAGAGCTAACAGTGACGCGATGCTGGCAATGGTCTCCACGGTCAGGGAAAGTCATGGCCACTCCAACTCCTTGCTGCTCTCGCCGTTTCAATAGCGCCAGATGACCAGGGTGCCGATAATTATTATCAATCGAAATATCAAGGAGAAAGGCAGGAAGCCAGCGGCGGCGGTTGAAAACTTTGACGTTGACCAAGGTTTCCAATCCCGCATAAATTTCTTCTGGGGGCTCAAGTGTCAAGTCTAATTTTTGCAGGTTCCAGTGACCAAGAAAACCAGAAACCGACATAAAACCAAGGAGAGCTGACACCATCAAATAGAGCAGGTTATTACCCGTATTGACCGCCCCAAAACCCAATAACAGAGTCATGATGATGTAAAGCGCTCCCGCTTTGGTTAGCTTTAGACCAAAGGAACGGGGACGTCGTTGAAAATTGATAGTAAGACCTCACGGTGGTTAAGGGATCGGTGCTCTGGACGCAGAATAAGACGGTGAGCAGCCACAGGTCCAGCGATCAATTTGACATCTTCGGGAATCACATAGTTCCGGCCATCGAGGTAGGCCGCTGCACGTGCTGCTGCAGCCATGCTGATGGCACCACGGGTGGATATTCCTGCGGCAATGAATTTATGGCCACGGCTGGCTTGTGCTATTGCCAGAATATATTCAACCAGCTTGTCGTTGAGCTGGATCGTAGCAACGGCTTGTTTTGCCAGTTCAATATCATTGAGTGTTAACAGAGGTTGAATCTGAATCATCTTGTTCCGGATACCGCCGTCACGAATAATATCTTTTTCCAGTTGCGACGGGGGATAGCCAATATCAGTGGTAATAAGAAAACGATCAAGCTGTGATTCTGGTAACGGGTAAGTCCCAATCTGTTCGAGTGGATTTTGAGTGGCGATCACGATAAAAGGATGTGGCAGCGAATAGCTGGTCCCTTCAATGGTCACTTTACGTTCTTCCATCGCTTCGAGCATGGCACTCTGGGTTTTTGGCATCGCCCGATTTATTTCATCAACCAGAAGAATATGATTAAAAATCGGCCCTTTGATAAAACGGAAATTATTCTGCTCGCGGTCAAAAATCGATAAACCGGTGATATCTGATGGCAACAGATCGCTAGTACATTGGATCCGTCCGAAAGAGAGTCCGAGAGCTCTGGATAATGCCAACGCCAGAGTCGTTTTACCCAGACCGGGGATATCTTCCAGCAGCAGGTGTCCATCTGCCAGGAGGGCAATCATTGCCAGTCGTAGCGCTCTGACCTTGCCTTGCAGGTAATGTCCAGATAGGGTGTCGATGACGCTGAGAATTTCACGTTGTTTCGCCAGTTGATTTACCATGGATCAGTCCTAGGTCTTGTTGAGTGAGTTATTCGTAGGTAAAAATTACCGAGATCATAACATTATCGATCTCTTTGGTGTAGATGTTGCTCCAATAGAACGACTATAAAATATGTGGTGAGAGAAGTACGCATATTCGACATAGAAAAATATTTAAAATGGTTATTCTTCAGTTATGTCGATACAATCGATTAAAGTGCATGATTTTGAAACGTTATTAGCGTGGAGTAACAAGTCTGGTTATCTTAGGTTAATAAGTATGGATTATTACCGTGTGATTTCCTTGATAAAATAGCAGGTAATTTCTTGACAAGTCGCAACGAATAAAAGATAATTCGCGCCTCTTGTAAATATGACTGCATATCGGGATGTGGCGCAGTTTGGTAGCGCACTTGACTGGGGGTCAAGGGGCCGGAGGTTCAAATCCTCTCATCCCGACCAATCATATTAAGCACTTAGCTTTGTTGAGCTAGGTGCTTTTTTGTTTTCATTCTGCTTTGCGATTAATTTCATGGTTGAGGTCCCTTGAAACACACAACATATATGACTGAGAGTGATCCGTCACACAAACGCTACCTCGATGTTTTCCGTTACAGTCGTCGCGCCCTGGAGCTGGTCTGGACGACTAGTAAACAACTGGCGCTGATCTTTGCCATCCTGACCCTGATTGCTGGGATCTTACCGGCGGCGGTAGCCTGGATCGGCCAGTTAATCGTCGACGGCGTGGTCACAGCAATCGGTCAGCAGCAACAGACTGGCACCGCCGATACGACCTTTGTGCTGTTGTTTGTCATCGCCGAAGCCGGAGTTGTTGCCCTGATTGCTGGAGCACAGCGAGGCATCTCTACCTGTCAGGCGCTGTTAAGGGCGCTGATGGGACAGCGAATCAACACGCTGATACTGGAAAAAGCGTTAACCCTAAAGTTGTCTCATTTCGAAGATTCTGAATTTTACGATAAGTTGACCCGCGCTCGACGCGAAGCTTCGACCCGCCCTTTGAGTTTGGTGACCAGAACCTTCGGATTAGTACAGAATGGCATCTCACTGGTCAGCTATGCGATACTGCTGGTACAATTCTCTCCCTGGACAGTGCTGATTCTGATCGCCGGTGGCGTTCCTGAATTTCTCGCTGAGGCGAAGTTCTCCGGTGACAAGTTTCGGCTGTTCCGTTGGCGTTCGCCAGAGACACGCATGCAAATGTATCTGGAAACGGTCTTAGCTCGTGAGGATTACGCCAAAGAGGTCAAGCTATTCAGGCTCGGTCCGCTGTTGCTTCGACGCTATCGTGCAATCTTCGAGAAACTGTTCGCCGAGGATCGCAAACTGACCCTGCGGCGTGACTCCTGGGGCTTTTTCCTTGGATTGATTGGTACTGTTGCTTTTTATGGTGCTTATAGTTGGATTGCCCTGTCGGCAATCAAAGGCGTCATCAGCCTGGGTCAAATGACCATGTACCTGATGCTATTCAAGCAGGGACAGTCAGCAGTATCAGCCAGTCTTTCTGCGATCAGCGGCATGTATGAGGACAACCTTTACCTTTCTAACCTTTATGAATATCTCGAACAAGAGGTGCCACAGCAAGCGGGACTCATGCAGTGTGGTCCGCAACCTGGGGACGGCGTGCGTTTGGAACAAGTCAGCTTCACTTATCCGGGAGCTGAAGAACCTGTTTTGCAGGAGGTTAGTTTCCATTTGCAACCGGGAGAGAGTTTGGCTTTGGTCGGCGAAAACGGCGCTGGCAAAACCACCTTAATCAAACTTCTCACGCGTCTCTATCAACCTGACAGCGGTCGCATTCTGCTTGACGGGTTAGATTTACAGAAGTGGCAGGCCGATGCTTTACGCAGTCGGATCGGCGTCATCTTTCAAGATTTCGGTCGCTACCAATTTAAAGTCGGTGAAAATATTGGCGCCGGCGACGTTAATTATTTCGAGGATCGACAACATTGGCAACAGGCCGCAGAAAAGGGCATGGCCGATTCGATCATTGAGAAACTCCCAGAAAAATACGATACCCAACTAGGCAAGTGGTTCAAGGGAGGACGAGAGCTTTCTGGTGGACAATGGCAGAAGATTGCTCTGTCTCGTGCATTTATGCGCAGCGAAGCCGACCTGCTGGTTCTTGACGAGCCAACAGCAACCATGGATGCTGCCGCCGAAGCAACCATCTTTGAACACTTCCGCGACCTGAGTCGCGACAAGATGACCATCCTTATTTCGCATCGATTTTCCACTGTGCGAATGGCGGACCAGATCATCGTTATTGAAAAAGGACGGATCGTCGAACGTGGATGTCACGAACAATTGATGAACCAAAACGGACAGTATGCCTACCTGTTCTCTTTACAGGCCGAAGGGTATCGATGAATAGCTCCGTCGGTATGGAGATTCTTGCTTCGTTGGCAACACTTGTTTTCCGTGTTTTTTGCAATGAGTTTGACTGAATCTATACAGTCAGGCCCTGCAATTCCTATCTGATTCCCCTTGTTAGTATCTACATGCCTTGTTTATCACTCCTATGCCTCTGCTTAAATCCTGAAAAACGTGTCGTGATCTGATATTGTCAATCAAGCGACTTTCCAAACGACTTATGATAAGCTTAGAAAAATTAAATCTCTGTACTTTTGCATAGAAGAAGTTTTTTGGGAGAATCTCAATGATTGTTGATCTCTTCCCTCACTATCTACAAGGAAAGGGTGTCGATGCGTTATTTAGTTGTTCTAGTTGCGTTGTGGACTGTGTTCTTTGTACAGCCCCCTAGTGTTAGTGCTGACAATTTTAACCCTGTGGTGATCTATCAGGGCAGCATCGAAGACAATCCATTTAATGCGTCTGCGCACAAAGGTGTTGCCTTGTTTACCCAAAAAACAGGATTGAATTGCACTGAGACCGTTGCTGACTTTGGTATGGATAACTATTTAAATCAAGTAAAAAAGTATGCGGATGACGGTTATTCACCCATAATCGCTCTCTATGGCAGTCATTTTCCAAACTTGGTTCAATTTGTGCGCAACTATTCAGCAACGCGGTTCATTTTACTCGATGCCGTGTATGATGAACCGAATATGTTCTCTTTTGTAATTGCTGAACATGAAGGGTCATTTCTTGCTGGGGCTTTGGCAGCAATGGCTTCAAAAAGTAAAATAATCGGTTTTGTCTCGGTCAACGACATCCCTCATATGCGGCGCTTTTGGTGTGGTTATGTTCAAGGGGCAAAGTATGTTGACCCGCAAATAACAGTTCTTGAAGGATTTACTGGCATTTATGACGGGGCATGGTTTGACGGGAAGGCTACCGCCACTATTGCTAATGACATGATGGACAAGGGCGCTGATGTCATTTTTCAAGCCGCTGGTGGGGCAGGGCCTGCTGTGCTTGCAGCGGTAGCTGCACGAGGAAAACTAGGAATCGGTGTTGACGTAAACCAGAATGGTCTCTACCCCGGTCATGTGTTAACCTCATTGCTCAAGCGGACAGATAAAACACTCTATGCTGCTCTGATGCTCGCTAAACGGGGTATTTGGAGAGATAACTTTAAGCGGCTAGGGTTGGAACAGGATGTTGTAGGGTTAGCGTTTGATGAGCATAATGAATCTTTAATTACCCTTGAAATGCGCGCGCGAATTGAAGTCATAAAGAAAGATATCATTCTAGGTTTAATCTCTATCCACGATTACTCTGATGATTTGAAGTGTCCTCCCCATGCAAGTCATTAAAAATATAAAATTTCATAGCGTGGCCCTGTTTCTCTTCTGGGTTTTGCTTATAGGACTGCTTGTTCCTATCACTGTCGGTATGATCATAACCCTTGATCTGGAGCGAACAAAGCTTAAGAATGAACTCTCAGTTTTTCATCACGAAACCCTCAAGACCCTTGTGGAAAGTACTGAGGATGCAATGCTTTCCTTTTCCCCAGATGGGGTTAGCAATACGGTCCGTTTTCTGTTAAGAGATGAACGGATAGTCAGTATTGAAGTATTTTCTGATATTTTTGATCTCTATCTGATGAAGGTTTCCAAAGAAATTCCTGAGCATGAAATTGATTCATCGACATTGCGTCAAATTGTTTCAAAAGACCGAGAAAATTTGGGCTTTGTCCAGATTACAGTAGATAATGGCTGGATAGTTCCCAAGCTTAAACAAGAGCATAATATTATTATCATTTTGTTTGCCGCCATGTTTTTTTGTGCCTTGTTGCTTGTTATTCCAAGTATTCATTTCAAGATACTAAGACCACTGCAGCGGTTGAAAAAACAGGCAGAGGTGCTGTCCTCAGGCGATCTTAGTATTGTCTGTGAGTGGCAAGGCAGAGACGAACTGACCATCCTTGGCCAGACCCTGGAAGCTATGCGCAGCAAACTTAATGAAAACTTCAATGCCATGAAAGAGATGGCTGTTACCGACGACCTAACAGGACTGCCCAATAGGCGTGAATTTTATACAGAACTAAAAATACTTTTAAATTTAAGCAGCCGCTATAATCACCAGTTATCTATTGCAATTTTTGATATTGATTATTTTAAAAACGTTAATGATACTTATGGCCATGGAATCGGCGATGAAGTCTTGAAAGAGCTTTCTCAATTGGTTGCTCATAAGGCAAGAAAGACTGATCTCTTAGCCCGTATAGGAGGCGAAGAGTTTGCTATAGTTCTGCCTGAAACATCGGTTAGCGTTGCCGGGCGGCTTCTTAATGAGCTTAGGACGGTGGTTTCTGGCTGGTCTTTTCCGCATGGTGAAAAGCTTACCGTTAGCATTGGGGTGACAGGTTACTCCGGCGTTGAAAGCATTGAACAGCTAATGGAAACTGCAGATAAAGCCCTCTATGAAGCCAAAGAACAGGGGCGCGATCGAGTGGTTATCCACTAAGTCTCTCGTCTTAATTGATGATTGCTTGCATGTTGTGTCGGAATAGAATCCCGCTACGGCGCCCATGGAACGAGTTTCTGCCGCCTTAATAAGGAATGGACGTCCTCACATGGGGTACAGAGCTTCCACGCACTTTTCACTGATCTCTTTTTTCTGCGCGAGAGAGATGAATGGCTTTATTTGTTATCATGGGAAAGAGGCCAAGAGCCATAATATCAGACAACTCTTTGATTGGACTTTTCCGTCCTGATAATAACCATGTCCTGACAGCGCAATAAATTCCACCTGAAAAATATCGAAGTTTCAGTGAGTTGATGTCAATAGTCCCCCCTTTGTTGAGTATATTTATATATCTAGCTGAGTATCGGGCAAAGGATTCACAAACTTTACTATCCATTTCTGCTTTATATAATGCGATGAGAAGAGTTTCGTTGTCTGCCCAATTTTGCACTAACCCAACCGTCACCTCATCTAGGTATGTACACTCATGCAGTTCGTTGTATTCTTTTTCAAAAATTATATTTGCCTTATTGTCCAATTCTTTCTGTAGCATCTCTTCAATACTTGTGAAGTTCCTATAAAAAGTTGGTTTTGCAATGTCGGCCTTATCCGTTAACATTTTGACGCTAATTTCTTTATATGGGTATTCATCTAGTAGCTCTAATAGCGCTTTTAATAGGGCTGCTCTGGTTTTTCTGACTCTTCTGTCGATTTCTTCAGCCATTATTCCTCCAGTTTCAGTATCTGCAACATTTGTTGCTTTTGCGATTTTGGTTGCACATAGATCTTTTTATATCTCTCATATTAATTAGTCAACATTATTTAATATTTTCAGGATTCATCGCGACCCCATTTTAACCTCAGTTTGAATTCATAATTCATCACTTTAATCCTGTGAAAAAACTTTGAGATCGGAAGCTTATGGTCTGCACCTTAGATGCAAAAAAAAGATGTAAATTTGCTTGACTTTCATCTTGAAAAGGAGTGATATGCACCTAGCGGTGCATATAAAACTTAAAGTGCTAAGTGGACTTCAAGTGCATAGCTGGTCGTATGAGAGCATTAGAATGAACGAATTAACGTCATAATCACGCCAAGTGAGAAAAACTGGTTTTCAATCGGCGGCCCGGATTTTGTCTGGAGGAACAAAGCACATTAAGGCGTGTGTTCTGACTTTTTATTAGCACCTCTCATTCACAATCATTACTGGTAACCGGTGAGATTTTAACCCTTTGAAATGTGGAGAAAAAAATGAACAGAATCAAAATTATTGTATTAACTTCACTTGTTTGCTTACTGGTCTCTGTCATTGGTGCTGCTGCTCAGGATCTGATCCCAGTCTATGACCAAGACACGTCATTGTGGGGTTATGCTATGGAAAAACCCATGGGCGAAAAACCTGTAGATTGGATCATTGATCCACAATTTTCCTGGGCTGGTCATTTTTACGACGGAATGGCAAGTGCAATCATTGGTTGTCGATATGCTGACTGCAAGTTTGAGCCAAGTGGCCGTAAGCTTTATCGGCGTGCTCATGTTGCCATTACACCTGATTTTAAACGGAAAAAATTTGTTGCCCCTGAAGATAACCACGAATTTGAAAAGGTCTTGTTCAATGACATGAGTCTCTACGCTATTGCCAATGATAATTATGCTCACATTGGTCGATTTAGCTCAGATGTCCCCGGTTACGCTTGTGTCAAACTGAAAGTTATGCCTAAAAATTTAAAATGCAAGGATTATTATGTCGATAAACAAGGACATCTCAAAGTTATGCTCAATGGCGAGATGGTTTCAGCCGATTAAACCTGTTATTGGGGTGCCATGCTTCTACATGGCACCCGTAACTAGTCACCAACCTTAAAATTTATCTTCCTCTACGTTGCTTAGTATATCGGGTCGGCAGCGCATTCCACGGATCGTCCGGCCAGGGATGTTTCGGGTAACGTCCTCGCATCTCTTTTTTGACCTCTGGATAAACGTCATCCCAGAAAGTTCGTAAGTCTTGGGTCACCTGTAATGGTCGACCAGCAGGGGAAAGCAAGTGGAGTTGAACGGGGATTCTTCCAGCGCCAATATGCGGGGTATCGGATTCTCCAAACATCTCCTGCAATTTGACGGCAAGGATCGGTTGACTGTTCAAATAATATTGTATTTTGATGCTGGAACCACTCGCCACCTTCAGTCGTTCGGGCGTCAATTTATCGATCTTCCGCAGTTGCTGCCAGGTAAACAACGACTGCAGGGCTGCAAGCAGATTGATCTTTTGCAAACCGTTGGTATTTTTCACATCTGCGATAAATGGTAACAACCAATCTTCTATATTTATAAGTAGCTTAGCATTGCTTAGTTCAAGCCAATTCTCATCTGGATAGGCTCCGCGAATCAGGGCAACTCGGGCACGAAACGTTTCGACTTCGGGTGTCCAATTCAACACTTCAAGGCCCTTAGTTCGTAGCATCTCCAAAAGCACGGTGGATGATTCTTCCATGGAACTGGAAGCGGGTTTCTCGGCCAGATTCAATTTGCCAAACTGTTGTACATTTCGAGCAACAATGCGACCGGTCTGGTCATCCCAGAAAACTTCTTTGGTCCAGGGGCAGTCGGGATAGAGGGTGAGAATATCGGTAAGTTCCAAGCCTGTGGCCTGAATAATTTGTCCCTCTTGTCCCCGCTTACCTGTGAGTTCCGTCGCCACGAGAAACTTTTGTTTGTGGAGTGGGGAATTCTTTTGTAGTTGTCCTCCACGGCCTGAAGCAAAAAGATAACGGTCGTTTTCACCGTGACGCAGACGCCCAATCCGATCAGGAAAGGCGCTGGCCAAAAGTTTCCCAAGTAATCTTCGATTGTTGTTCGGAAGCCCGTTTACAGGTTTTAGCTGGTAGCGCTTGCGCCAATAGGCCGCCGCACGCTCAATGTTGCGGTATGCTTCCAGTTGTCCTTGCTTGCGACATCTCCACAGGGTTTCTAGCTGGGTTTGCAATTGCTGATAACGATCGGGGGATGGCTCTGACAGAAGAGCTACCAGATCACACCCCAGAGATAAGCAGTCAAGTTTCTCTGCCGCCAGTAACAGACGTCCCAACCGCGGATGGGTCGGGAGCTTTGCTAGAGCTCTTCCGATCGTTGTCAGCTGATGAGAAGAGCTCAGGGCATTAAGTAACTGCAATAAACGTCGTCCGGCCTGTAAGCCACCCGTTGGTGGTGGATCGAGCCAAGTCAGCTCCAACGGATTGGGACAGCCCCAGTT
Source organism: Desulfuromusa kysingii (assembly GCF_900107645.1). GTDB lineage: Bacteria > Desulfobacterota > Desulfuromonadia > Desulfuromonadales > Geopsychrobacteraceae > Desulfuromusa > Desulfuromusa kysingii. The sequence goes on along the minus strand of NZ_FNQN01000006.1, from coordinate 237,764 downwards.
GGCCAGCTCAAGCACCAATGGAGCCAGATCGGCATTGCGGATTTCCGGCGGCGTGAAAGGGAGCAGGCTGCCATGGGCTCCCTGACTCCAAAGCCGGTAGCAGACTCCGGCAGAGAGCCGTCCAGCGCGGCCTGTCCGCTGTGCTGCGCTGGCTTGAGAAATACGGACCAATTCCAGTCGGGTCAATCCACTAGCAGGGTCGAAACGGGGTTGCCGGGCGTAACCGCTATCGATAACGACACGAATCCCTGCAATCGTCAGACTGGTTTCGGCAATATTGGTTGCCAGCACAACTTTTCTGCGGATGCCGGATTTGATTGCTTTCTCTTGATCAGGGTAGGGGAGTGCTCCGTATAGTGGGCAGATGTCGACTTCGTTCAATCCCATAAGCAATTGCCGGCAACGGTTAATTTCACCAGCTCCCGGAAGAAAGACCAGAATATCACCTTCGGTCTCAGCCAATGCACGATGGACGGCTGCGGTTGTCCCTGCAATCAGGTTATCGGTCTCTTGCGCGGCATAGTGTATCGTGACCGGATAGCTCCGTCCGGCACTGCTGAGGAGGGGCGCATTCAATAATTTCGCCAGCGGTTCGGCGTCCAATGTCGCTGACATGATGAGGATTTTCAGGTCATCGCGCAATCCCTGCTGAGCGTCATAACAAAGCGCCAAAGCCAGATCACTGTTCAGGTTCCGTTCGTGGAACTCATCAAAGATAATCAGACCGACCCCCTCCAGCTCAGGGTTGGACTGCAATCGCCGTGTCAGAATCCCTTCCGTCACCACTTCTATGCGGGTCTGTTTCGAAACCTGTCGTTGATAGCGGATCGTGTAGCCAATGGTGCCACCAACAGACTCGCTCCGTAATTTTGACATATAACGGGCCGCATTCGTCGCTGCTAGCCGTCTTGGTTCCAGCATCAGAATTTTTTTCCCTTGGAGCCAATCGGCATCAAGCAGCGCCAGAGGAACCTGGGTGGTCTTCCCTGCACCGGGAGGCGCTTGTAGAATCACCGTCTGGTGAGCTGCAAGGGCGGTCTTTAGCTCGGGAAGAATGTCGTTAATCGGTGGGGTCATGAGTCCAAGTGAGTAGATAATGCAATATAATTATATTTATTCAGATTGATAGTCACTATCTGTCACCCTTGGCTACGGTGTCAATTCTTAATGCCCTCATCATCGAGGTGAAGGGCAAAGTGAGAGGCCAGCATCGATACTTCTTCCTCTTATCCGCCTTGCGTACCTTTCCAAGGGAATAAGGGACTTAAAGTTTATTTTTACATCCCGAAAGAAATACTCTACATTATTAGTTCTTTCATATAATTTACATTGACGAATTAGATGTGGTTTAGGACTATGGCATTTAGTGCGATGATGATTTTTTATATTGTCAATTTTAAACGTATCTGTTTCAGGAGTCGTTATGTTTCAGTGCCATATCAACTGCCCTCACTGTGGTTTTAGTCAAGACGTTCACCAGGATCCAGCTATATTGCATGGAAAAACAGTGACCTGTCCAAAATGTCGGAAAACGTTCCCTTTTGTTCAGTCAGACCTCGATTCTCCATCTCCATCGACACCACCAGCACGACAACAGCAATTGCCCCGTACCTCAAATTCCAGTCCAATAAAGCCACGTGCTAGCAAAGATTCTTCGCCGCGTAAATTTTGTACCAGCTGTGGCAACCAAATCAATGTTAAAGCTGAAATTTGTCCCAAATGTTTTGTCCGCGTAACTCCGCCCCGTAATGCCATCAACAAGGCCGCTTTGCTATTGATTACTTTTTTTCTTGGCGGCATTGGTGGACATAAGTTTTATGTCAAGAAGTATCTGCAAGGGGTGCTGTACCTTCTGTTTTGCTGGACGTATATTCCTTCTCTGTTCGCGCTAATTGAATTTTTTATTTACGCCTTTAAGAGTGAAGAGAAATTGCAGGAAAAATTCCCCGAGACCAGTTCCGGGGCTTTATTGTTTTTGTTAATCATTCCCGTGGTTATCGTGATCGTTGGCATCCTGGCAGCTATTGCCATACCACAGTTTACCGCTTATCAGCAAAAAGCTAACGATACGATAGCACGCTCTGCTCTGACCACCTGTCAAACACAGATTGAGATCTATTTTGTCGATCATGGAACCTATCCGCTAGATACCAGTCAACTTCAATGTCAAACACCTGATGATGTTTCCCTTTTCTATCTGGTTTATGGCTCTGAAGGGTATCAATTGATCAGCCTTTCTGATTCTGGAAGCAAGGCGTTTCTGAGCAATCAGAATCAGACTGAAGTTGATGAATTCGAGAAATCGATAATTGAGGAAGAACTTGCTGCAAGAGTTGGGGAAGAAGTGCTGACGCCCGGATTTCATTTTGTGGAATAATCGATAAAACAATTAACCATCAGGTCGCGGGGTTGCGGCCCCGCTCGACGCCTGGCTTTTTTGTCGTGCCACAAAAAAGTCAGCAAAAAAGGGCACCCGAACTCCTTGCCCTGCGGGTTCCCTCCATTCCACAACTGCTTTGAGGAGCGGTAAAAACTCGGGCTGACGCCCTCAAACATTTGCCGATCTATTTCTCAAATCAGCTGTTCCATTTCGGCTGCGTAACACGGGAATTGACAAAAAAGAGCTTTTCTTCCCCCTTATGCCTGCGCTGGAGCGGAGCAAAACGGCGATGAGATAAGCGAGGAATGTTTGAGGGGCTACAAGCCCCGAGTTTTGCGAGCGCATCGCTGGGTTGCGGTGCGGAAGGAACCTGCTTTAGCGGGCGCTGGTATTGGGGCGACCTCTTTTGGTGACTTTTCTATGTCGTGATAGAAAAGACTCTCGTCTGGCGGGACGAGACCCGCCGGTTTTTTTTTATTGTCAAAATAGTAAACTATAAGGTCGCGGGGTTGCGGCCCCGCCCGACGCCAGGCTTTTTTGTCGTGCCACAAAAAAGTCAGCAAAAAAGGGCACCCGAACTCCTTGCCCTACGGGTTCCCTCCATTCCACAACTGCTTTGAGGAGCGGCAAAAACTCGGGCTCAAGCCCTCAAACATTTGCCGCTCTGTTTCTCAAATCAGCTGTTCCATTTCGGCTGCGTCACACGGGTAGGGGGCTCAATCTGTAATCTAACTGGAAGTAATTATCCTTCCCCTTATGCCCGCGCTGGAGCGAAGCAAAACGGCGATGAGATAAGCGAGGAATGTTTGAGGGGCTACGAGCCCCGAGTTTTGCGAGCGCATCGCTGGTTTGTGGTGCGGAAGGAACCTGCTTTAGCGGGCGCTGGTATTGGGGCGACCTCTTTTGGTGACTTTTCTATGTCGTGATAGAAAAGCCACTCGTCTGGCGGGACGAAACCCGCCGGTTTTGTTTGATCGCAAGCTGCGGTATTGCCTCCATCAAAACGGATCTAACGTTAAATTCAATGAAAATAAACTTGTTCAGCTTTTAAAACATAGTTACACTACCGCAGAATTTCCCAGTCTTGACCCATCAACTTAAGGTCAGGGGGTAGGCAAAAGCGAGGGGGCTTTTCCATGTTTTGTCCTTAATACCGCAATAAGAAGAAAATATTAAAATATCATTTACGGACAGAAATAGCCGTATTTGCTTCTCTATATACCAATAAGTGGAATTATTTCCACTTATTAACAATGTTAGATTCTTAAGGAATAAAATGATTCCCCCATGGGACGCAAATGTCACTAAAATGAATCCTACGGAATTCGAACTTTGGGTGAAGTCTCTACTTGAAAGTTCAGGCGAGCAGCTCAAAGACTTACAATTTTTGCATGACGAAAAAATTGAAAACCGTGACGGTACTTTCCAAATTGACGTCACCGCACGATTCAAAGCATTTGGTGGTGACTACCTCCTCCTAATTGAATGCAAGCACCATAAAAACCCAATTAAAAGAGAAATCGTTCAAGCATTACGCGACAAGGTGTCGGTTCTCGGCGCGCAAAAAGGAATGATATTCGCTACCGTTGGTTTCCAAAAAGGAGCAATTCAATATGCTCGTCAGCACGGTATTGCGCTTGTCAGGGTCGCTGACGGAAAAACATCTTACGAAACAAGATCCGCAGACGGCCACCATGAACCACCATCGTGGGTTGAAATCCCTAAATATATTGGTTGGCTTACGCAAGAAAAGGAAGACGGAGCAATTGGCATGTCTTCAGTAGCACCGGGGGAAACGGAATATTTTGTGGACATATTCAAGCAATAGATCAAAATCGAATCTAACAATAAAATTAACCGGATGGGCGATACTTCTGTTTTTCAATCCGAATAACTCAGTGGTTCGCATAGGTCGCGTCGCCACCGGTTATCCAAACCGTTAGGTTGTAGAAATTTAAAAATGGATAAAACTGCCATCACAATTAATTCGTACAATGAATCAGCGGAATGTTTCGCAGCGAAATTCATGGATTTTGCTCCGTACAAAAACAAGATTCTGCATTTCCAAGAAAACTACGCTTCTCACGCAAAATCATTAATTGATTTGGGCTGCGGTCCTGGAAATGTTTCCAAAATTTTCTTCGACCAAAATCCTAGCTACGAGATTACAGGCTTTGATCTCTCCGAAGAAATGGTGAATCAAGCAAAGCAGAATGTCCCAAACGGGCAATTTTATGTTGGCGACCTGAGGAGCATTGACCTACAAGAAACATACGACATCGCCATTGCTTCATTTTGCATTGTGCACCTATCAAACAAAGAGACCGAAAAATTTATTCAAAACATAAGCAAAATCATAAATCACAATGGCTACCTCTACCTTTCCTTCATGGAAGGAAATAAAACCCAGTACGAAGCAACATGCTTTTCAGAAAAAGAAATCTATTTCAACTATTTTAAACGAGCTGTCATAATCAAGCTGCTCGAAAAAGCTGGTTTCGAAATAAAGGAAATATCGGAACAGAATTACAAAGAAGATTCTGGCGAAACAACAAAAGACCTTTTCGTCTTTGCACAGAAGGCAACCTAACACTTATCAGGCCCCCGGCCGTCAAGAGTAAAGATAACCATTAACGCAAAAGATGACTTTTCGTTCTTTGACAAGCGACTGATAAACCACGAATCATCCGGTTTCTGACTTGGACTTCTGATCTGGCTGCAGATTTCGAATTCTGCTCCAAACACTTATCGAGGCTCTTAATGCGAAGGGTCAGTCATTTATGACCGAACTGTCTTCGTCACCTGGAAACGCTTGCGTACCCTTGTGCCGCCCCATTCAAAAAAGCGTGATCCAGTTGTAAGCACTGGACATAGTTAGTGCCCGGCTCGCGAAACTGGGGACATAATGCCAATTTTGGGAATAAGCATTATGTCCCCAGATTACTTATCAGGTCGCGGGGTTGCGTCCCCGCTCGACGCCTGGCTTTTTTGTCGTGCCACAAAAAAGCCAGCAAAAAAGGGCACCCGAACTCCTTGCCCTGCGGGTTCTCTCCATTTCACAGCTGCTTTGAGGAGCGGCAAAAACTCGGGCTGATGCCCTCAAACATTTGCCTCTCTATTTCTCAAATCAGCTGTTTCATTCCGGCTGCGTCACACGGGGAGGTTACACAACAAAAAACGGGCGACGAAAATATTTCCGTCGCCCGCTGCTGTTTCTCTTCACATTCCTGATCAACTGGCGTTCAGCGCCTGATCCAGATCAGCAATAATATCTTCAATATCTTCAATGCCAACCGAAATACGGATATAGTCGGGCGTGACGCCTGCGGTTAATTGTTCTTCTGCATTCAATTGCTGGTGGGTCGTCGAGGCAGGATGAACGACCAGAGTCTTGGCATCGCCGATGTTTGCCAGATGGCTTGCCAGCTTAACCTTATCGATAAATTTAGCACTGCTTTCAGCGCCACCTTTGATGCCGAAACCGATAATTGCCCCTTGCCCCTTGGGAAGGTAGCGTTGCCCATTCTGATAATCTTTGTGACTTTCAAGTCCTGGATAATTGATCCAGGTCACCTGAGGATGCTGCTCCAGAAACTGCGCCACTTTAAGGGCGTTTTCACAATGACGTGGCATGCGGACATGCAGGGTTTCTAGCCCCTGCAAAAAATTGAAGGCGTTAGTTGGAGAGAGGCAAGGGCCCATGTCGCGCAGCAGGGTGAGGCGCATCTTGAGAATATAGGCGAGGTTGCCAAGGGCCTCATGATAAACCAGACCGTGATAACTTGGGTCCGGAGTGGTGAACTCTGTAAAACGACCACTTGTCCAGTCAAAGTTCCCGCTGTCAACCACTGCACCACCAATACTGGTACCGTGTCCACCAATAAACTTGGTTAAGGAATAGCAGACGATATCGGCACCATGTTCGATAGGTTTGAAGAGCAGCGGGGTGGCAACGGTATTATCGACGATGAAGGGGATGCCGTTGTCATGGGCAACCTTGGCCAGAGCCTCAAAATCGTCAACGTTGTTTTTCGGATTGCCGATGGTTTCAGTATAGAGCGCTTTGGTGTTGTCGTCGATGGCGGCTGCCACATTGGCTGGGTTTGAGGTATCGACAAATTTGACACCGATTCCCATCCGCTTAAAAGTATGGTGAAACAGATTGAATGTGCCGCCATAAAGACAGCTACTGGTGATAATATTGTCACCACATTGGGCGATGTTCATGATCGCTAGAGTGACTGCCGCTGACCCCGAAGCCAAGGCCAAAGCGCCGACACCGCCATCAAGTTCAGCAAGTCGTTTTTCCAGCACATCGGTCGTCGGGTTCATCAGGCGGGTATAAATGTTGCCCATTTCTTTGAGTGAAAAGAGATTGGCTGCATGTTCAGCTGAATCGAACGTATATGACGATGTTTGGTAAATCGGCACGGCTCGAGAATTTGTTGTCGGATCGGGAACTTGCCCGGCATGTAGGGCAAGGGTTCCATCTTGGTATTTGATTTCATCAGACATTCTATTTGTCTCCTTTTGTTTAGATGAATAATTTATACCTATCACGAGTAAAAAAGTCAAGAAAGACATTTCGGTTCTATTTCAGGGTGATAGAAAATAAACACCCATGACGAGTAAAAAAAGATAAGCCTGTTTCAATCGATTGACTTATTCGAACGATTGAACTAGATTTTTTATATCGTCTTAAAGGAGTTTATCTATGACTAGCAAGAATGAAGTAATAACCGATCATACAAAGACATCAGCTAAAGAGCGGCTATTGGAAACAGCCATAGATGTTTTTGGCAAACATGGCTATGAAGCGTCTACAACTCGAATGATTGCCAAAGAGGCCGGAGTGAATATCTCTTCAATTCCCTACTATTTTAACGGGAAGGAAGGGTTGTACAGGGCAATGATTTCACATGTTGTCAGTATTATTGTTTCGCATACATCCGGGGTGGAAAAGGAAATGGGCGGCATTGATTTCAATAGTGATGATGCCCGGTTCAAGGCAGCCCAAATGCTTGAAAAATTGCTCAATGAACTCATTAATTTTATGATCGGTTCTGGTCAGGGGCTACGGATCGGCAGAATTATTTTGCGTGAACAACTTGATCCATCCTCAGCCTATGAATTGATTTTTAAAGGTTTCATGGGTGGTGTGATTGATTCAATAACAGCGTTGATTATGGTTATCTCGACAAGGCAAACGGAGAAATCGGCAAAAATCAAAGCTGTTGCGATTTTGGGGCAGGTGATTGTGTTTCGTTTTGCCAGAGAAACTGTCGTCCGCACCCTGGACTTTGAAGGCTATAGTTCGGAAGAGGTTGAAGAGGTCAGGAGTATGATTCTTGATCATACTCGGGCAATAATAGCGACCCTTTGAAATAAATATGATCAGAGTTGATTATAATTGCGCTGATTATCAGATGGTCGCTCTCTATTGGGCTTTTGACAGTGGTTGGGAACATGCACCATCGACGCTGACAGAGGCAAAAGAGAATGATGAAAAATAGGAATCTCCACATAGAATGAAGGGGCACGCAGCAATGAAAAAACCAATGATTACGGTGCTGATTTTGGTCGTACTCGTCAGCGTTGGAATCTATGCTAACGGTTGGTACCAACAGCGGGAAAACCATAATGCCAACAGTGTTTTTAAGATCTACGGAACAATCGATATCCGTGATCTCAGCCTTGCTTTTAACGAGCAAGAGCGGATTACCGAAGTGTTGGTCGAAGAAGGTGCGCGGGTATCGCAGGGACAGGTCCTTGCGCGTTTAAACTCTGACAAACTGAAAGCGACAATTGCTGAAGTCACAGCCAATATCGGCGCTCAAACTGAACGGGTCAAACGTCTACAGGCTGGCAGTCGTCCTCAAGAAATTGATCAGGCTCGCGCTGAAGTTGAAGCGGCACAGACACAGGTTGCTAATCGAGAACGACTGTTAAGCAGGCTTGACCAGACAGTCGAGAGCGGTGCGACCTCGGTGCAGACCAGTGACGATGCACAATCGCTTCTGCAGGTGGAAAAGGCACAGTTGAAAATAAAACAGCAGGCTTTAAGCTTGATGATCGAAGGGCCACGAAAAGAAGAGATTACAATGGCAGAGCGGCAACTCGAAGCTTTACAGGCCAAACTGGATCAACTCAATATTCGTCTCACCGATATGACCCTGACGGCTCCGACAAAGGGGATTATCCAAAGTCGAATCTTAGAACCAGGAGAAATTGCAGGTCCGCAAAGACCGGTCATGGTTATGGCTCTGACCGATCCAAAGTGGGTTCGTGCCTATGTGACCGAACAGGATTTGGGTCGTATCCGATTGGGATTGAAAGCACAGGTGTTGAGTGATTCTTTAGCCGGACAACCTGTTGATGGTTGGGTCGGATTTATTTCACCGGTTGCAGAGTTCACCCCACGAACCGTGCAAACTGAGGAGCTTAGAACCAAGCTGGTTTACGCGGTCAGAGTTTTTGTCGCAGATCCAGAAGATCGACTGCGTCTTGGAATGCCAGTGTCAGTGATTATCGACACTGAAGAGAGAGAGACAGAACACCCAGCCGTAAAGCAGGGTGCTTAAGGTTTATTATGATAAATTCCAAGCATTCCACTGAGGAATATTCTCCTCCTCAAAATGTGATATTGGACATATGTGACCTACACAAATATTTCGTCGGCAAAGATAAAACTACCACCCATGCCTTACATGGGATATCCCTTCAGGCGCTCAGAGGTCAGGTGACCGGTCTCGTCGGCGTTGATGGTGCGGGCAAGACTACATTGATTCGGATTGCAACTGGACTGCTGCTTCCAAGTTCCGGTTCAGTAAAGGTCCTCGGTCTCGATTCCGTAGCCGACACCCTTGAAATTCAAAGCCTTATCGGCTATATGCCGCAAAAATTTGGCCTCTATCAGGACCTGACAGTTGTTGAAAACATGGCGCTTTACGCAGATCTGCAAGGCGTTCCTCCGAAGGAGAGGGCGGAAAAATACGCACGTTTGCTGACGATGACAGACCTGCAAAAATATACCAAACGCAGGGCGGGAGCATTGTCCGGGGGGATGAAACAAAAACTGGGATTGGCGTGCGCTTTGATCAAGTCACCAGCGCTGTTGTTACTTGATGAGCCAACTGTAGGTGTTGACCCGGTTTCGCGCAGAGAATTATGGAAGATTGTCTATGAGCTGGTAAAAAAAGAGGGTATTGGCGTTATTGTCTCAACCGCTTATATGGATGAAGCGGAGCGTTGCGATCATGTCATCGCTCTGCACCAAGGAGAAATTCTGGCTGAGGGAACGCCTCAGGATTTTATCAAGCGCATGCATGACCGTGTCTATACGGTGTCCCCAACAGCTGACGATAAAGTACGACAAATATACACCCGACTTGCGACTCACCAAAATGTCGTCGATACGACCATTCGTGCCGGAAAAGTCAGGATCGTGCTCAAGACTTCCAACCAGAATGCTGCTGTTTTGTTTGAGGACGATCGTTTGCAAGTTCAACCGGTTGAGCCTAGCTTTGAAGATGCTTTCACCGCCATGATCCCCGCGGCGGCTCATGATTTTCAGCCCGATGGAATAAAACCGGAAAACCGTCAAGCCAGTGGGACTGAAAGTGAAGTGGTGATTGACATCCGCAAACTCCAAAAAAACTTTGGTCATTTCGCCGCCGTCAATAATCTCAACTTTTCGGTTCGCCGTGGTGAAATATTTGGTCTGCTCGGCCCGAACGGGGCAGGGAAGAGTACCACCTTCCGGATGCTTTGCGGCCTGTTGCCAGCAAGTTCCGGTGATATTAGTGTTGCCGGTTACAATCTTCACCGTTCGCGTGCGCGCGCTCGCTCTAGGCTTGGGTATATGGCCCAGCAATTCTCCCTTTACGGTCAACTGAGTGTGCGTGAGAACCTGAGGTTTTTCGGTAAGGCCTATGGTTTATCAGCAAAACATCTGCACCAGCGCATCGAGTGGGCTTATGCTGAGTTTGGATTGGAAGAATGGCAGAATAAAGCGGCTGGAATGCTTCCTGGTGGCTATAAACAGCGGTTGGCTATGGCTGCCGCCTTGCTGCATGAACCGGAGATCCTCTTCCTTGATGAACCTACCTCCGGGGTTGATCTGTTTGCCCGCCGGGAATTCTGGTTAAGGATTAACAGCTTTGCCGAACAGGGAGTCACGGTCGTCGTCACCACCCATTTTATGGAGGAGGCTGAATATTGTGATCGGATGTTGATCATGAGCCAAGGGGAAACCCTGGCCATCGGCACACCGACGGATATCAGAACTTTGGCTTGCACAGCAGAGAACCCGCAACCGACCATGGATGATGCCTTTATCGCCCTTGCTGAAGGAACTATTAGCACGAGTTCAATGGCGCAAAACCAACGCCAGTTCGGAGGTGCACGATGATGAAATTCGGCCTCTTTATCCTGCGTATGCGCGGAATTCTACTTAAAGAATCATTTCAGATCTTGCGTGATCCCAGCAGTATCGCTCTGGCGCTGGTTATGCCGATTGTCCTGCTGTTTATCTTTGGATACGGGGTGACACTTGATGCCAATGACGTCCCTATTGCCGTTGTGGCTGACGATCATTCAACCCAGTCGACCGATTTGATAAAACGCTTCGAATTATCTGAAAACTTTACGGTTGTCCCGGTCTTAACAACCGCACAGGGAGAACAGTTGTTAGCTGAGAGCAAAGTAGATGGAATCATCCATATTCAAGATAATTTTACTGAAAAATTACAAAGTGGCAACACGGCTCCAGTACAGCTGATTATTAATGGCGTCGATGCCAATCGCACCAGAGTGATCCAAGGCTATGCTCAAGCGATCTTGGGTGAATGGTCTTCAATCCGCATTAGCCGAGGTGATGACACCGCCAGTTCAGCCGTCACGATTAACCAAAGAGTCTGGTTTAATGAGGCGGTGGAGAGTCGGAATTTCATGGTTCCGGGGCTCATCACTCTGATTATGACGCTTACCGGGATTCTGCTCACCTCTCTGGTCATCGCCAGAGAATGGGAAAGGGGGACGATGGAGGCGATGCTGGTGACGCCTCTGCGGAGGATCGATATCCTTTTGGGAAAAATCATCCCATATTATATCCTCGGAATGGGCGGTATGGGTCTTTCTGTGGGGTTTGCAATTGTGGTTTTTAAGGTCCCTTTTCGCGGGTCGATAACCGTTCTGTTTCTGCTCAGCTCTCTTTTTATGCTGGCGTCGTTAGGATTTGGTCTGCTCCTCTCAGCGACCATAAGGAATCAGTTTGTCGCAGCACAAATCTCTATCATCACCGGTTTTCTCCCAGCTGTCTTTCTCACAGGTCTGATTTTTGATCTGGAATCCACGCCGCAAGCCATTCAAATCATCAGTCTTCTGGTTCCCGCACACTATTTTATTTCTATTAGTCACACCCTGTTCATGGCCGGTGATATCTGGTCGGTCTTATTGCCTAACGGCTTGGTTCTCGCTGCCATGTCTCTCATTTTTATCGCTGTGGCCTATAAAAAAATCACCAAACGACTGGAGGGCTAATGTTGATACTAAGGCGTATATTAGCTCTGGTGGTCAAAGAATTTCTCCTTATTTTAAAAGATAAGAAGAGCCGTTTTATTGTTATCGGTCCGCCGCTGATTCAATTTATTGTCTTCGGCTATGCTGCGACCTATGACCTTGAGAATGTTCGCTATGCAATTCTCGATGAATCGCGATCGACTCTGTCCCGACAATTGCTGAACGGAATTGATGGAACCGGGATATTTCGTTTAACGGGTGATCTCGTCAGTCAGGATCAGATCGCCGCGTTTATTGACAGTGAAAAGGCACGTCTGGTGATTCATATAGGTGCTGACTTTGAGGAGCGTTTGCGTCAAGCAGAAACGACATCAATTCAGGTGATTGCGGACGGGCGTAATCCCAATGTGGCTTTGATCGCGCTGGGTTATGTCAATACAATCGTTCAACAGTTCAATCAGGACCTGGTGCAACAGGGACTTGCAACAAGCGGCAGTCCCAAATTACAGTTGGTCGACAGAGCCTGGTTTAACGGTAATCTACAGAGCCGCTGGTTTATCGTTTCTGCTCTGGGAGGAATTATCAGCATGGTGGTGGTCATGATCCTGACCAGCTTGTCTGTCGCCCGTGAACGAGAATTCGGGACTTTTGATCAACTGCTGGTGGCTCCTTTTACTCCCGCTGAAATTTTACTCGGCAAGTCGTTGCCGGGGATGACCTTTGGCCTCCTAAACGCGCTGATTTTTTCAGCAGCTGCGGTTTTATGGTTTCATGTCCCTTTTCGGGGAACGGTCGTTGCTCTGGTTGTTGCGTTACTCTGCTTTATCATGACCCAGGTCGGCATTGGTTTGTTGATTTCATCTCTGTCAATGACCATGCAGCAGGGGTTGCTCGGAGCCTTTATCTTTATTATGCCCGCCGTTATTCTTTCAGGCTTTGCCACTCCGATTGAAAACATGCCTCATTGGCTACAGCAAGCCAACATGCTCAATCCGGTTCGCTATATCATCATCGCCCTGCGTTCCATTTTCCTTCAAGGGGCAGATCTAGCCATGGTCTGGCCACATCTCTGGCCGCTACTGCTGATGGCAGCAATCACCCTGCCACTTGCTGCGTGGCTGTTTCGGGCCAGGTCTATTTGAGTTGCTGAATATTCATGGCGGAATATAATCAGTCATCTGCAAATATCTATGCTAAATTAGGCCGCTATTTTCAACATTAATTTCAATCCTATACTGCGAACGGGAGAACGATGAAAAAAGCTCTACTGGGACTATTCATTATTATTGTGATTTGCGCGATCTCAGCACCTTTTGTTAACGGCCTGATCTTGGAAAATATCTTGCGTAGTCAGGTCGAAAAATACAATGAACTCTATGCCGAGCACTCTTTTTATCCCGATATCGAAATCACAAATTATCATCGCAGTTATGGCTCTTCGGAAATTGAGTGGACGATGACCGTCCCTTATTTGCAAACCCTTGATGATGTCGGCCCGATTGTTCTCGTCGAAAAAGCACAACATGGCGTCTTTGGGATCACGTCCACAACCCACTTGAACCGGAATAGCGGTTACAGCGATTTTATTCGCGAAAATCTCAATGGCGAGGATCCATTGTCTATTTCGAGTCGTTATGGCCTTTTCAGAGGATTAACGACCACTATTGCTCTAGAACAGCTTGAATTACATGACGATGAAAACAACTCTATGATTGTCAACCCTGGGGAACTGGTGATCAGAGCGGATCGATCCCTTGCAAACATCCGGACCGATGCGACCTTTGCAGGGATCTCTGTCCCGGGAGCATTTGAAATCAAGGGAATTGAGTTGCATTCGAATATCAAGTTGATCTCTCGTCTTATTGTTGATGGCACCTCATCTGTCTCCATTGAGCAGATCAATATCGAAGATCGCGATGCGGTGGCGATCTCATCACTCAAAGGAGAATCAACCTTCGACTTTGACGAGGCCAACAATAAACTCTCCATGCAAGCAAAGTACAGCGTTGCGCAAATTGTTGCCGATGATAACAAGGTTGATGACGTCCGCATCAGCTTCGGAATTAATCAACTTGACGTTGCAGGATTTGAAGCTGTCTACGCTGTCTATACCAACTTAATCAATGATCTACTGGCAAACGTTGCAACAACTCAAAATGATCCTGAGCGGGCCAAAGAGATGATGGAGAAAGAGATGGCTTTGGCCGGGATACGCTTAGTTGCTGAAGCTGAAAAATTGCTGAAAAAAGATTTGCAGATTGAGATCAGCAATTTACATCTGGTCTTACCACAAGGTGTCGTTGTCGGGGATCTATCCATCGGCCTGAAGCAAGACATGACAATGGTCAGTTTTATTTCTCTATCGCAACAGCCGAAAAAACTGGTTGAAGTGTTTTCTTTCGCCTCGAATATGTCGCTGCCCGTTGGCTTAATCCCCAATCAGGATAACCTGCTGTCGCCAATCTTTCCTGGAATGCAAACGGGATTATTCGAAGAGGTTGGCGGGAAGTTGGTACATAAAGCTGAAATAACGGATCACCAGCTTTTGCTCAATGGCAAAGAATTTCAGCTGCGTTAACGGCAGATAGTGCATAGGCATTGACCCTGCTTCACAGACCTCGCAGCACAAAATCGGGAGCGGGTCACCACATCGACCCATAGTTATTGCGCAACCTGTCGCTTATCGTTAGGATCAAAACATGGATAATAAAAAATTTAACCCAAAAAAATTACTGAAACTCAATGATCCCCTCCGTTTACTGGATATTCCTCCCGAATATGTCTGCGGTCAACTCACACAACAACAACCGGAGGTGTTGGTAGAGATCGGTGCGGGGACCGCTTTTTTCAGCGTTGCCTTTCATCAGCAGCTACATGCCTCAACGACCTATGCGTGTGATGTGTCGGCAACAATGATCGCCTGGATGAAAGAAAATATAAGTCCAAACCATCCACATATCATTCCGGTACAAAGTGATGAATCTGCTGTGCCCTTGGCTGATGAAATCGCTCATCTGGTCTTAATGATCAACCTCCACCACGAGTTGGAAGATCAAGGCTTGGTTATTAAGGAGGCTTACCGACTCTTAAAACCAGGCGGTGAGATATTTATCATCGACTGGAAAAAGGAAGAGATGCCACATGGCCCACCGGTCACGATCAGATGTCATCCTCAAGATATTGAACAACAGCTCACGACAGCTGGCTTTCTCGACATTAAAATCTTCGACGAGATGAAAAAACATTTCCTCATTATTGGACAAAAACACTAACTCTGGATTTTTCCGATTAAACTGAAACTTGAGTGAAGTTTCATGTTGCATTAACGTATCCTCTTATTGTAACCATAGCGATTCTAGTTTAGGTAAAGAATTTTCTTTACGTTTGCTATCAATTTATGTCTTTCAAAATATTCGTTATCCCAGCAAGGGGAGAGTCATGCGCCCGATATATCTATTTGTTGTTGTCTGTAGTTTGGTTGTTTTTGGTGCAGCTTCCGTTTGGGCGGCGGTGGATGTCTCACTCGGCGGTGGCTATTTGTCAGGAACCACGCAATATCAAATCGGTGGTGATTACATTGGTGCCGATGGTAGTACCGATGAGCTCCATTTTCCCGTCAGTGAACTCCGTTTTCCACTTGATGCCTATGTTATCAAAGGGCAGCTTGGTCTGAATTTGTTTGAAAAATGGGGGGCAATGTTTCATGTTGAAACCAACCTGACTGATGGGGACGGTCAGATGGAAGATTCAGACTGGGGCGTATGGGATTATTCTCCGAGCAACTCCCTGGATATCTATTCCGAGAGTAACAGCGACATGAGTATGGTCGCCGTGGAGGGGAAATTAACTTACCAATTCTATCAGGGTTACTATGGACAGACTGCTTTATCTGTGGAGAAATTGAACCCTGGACTTAAATTTTTGTACCATGTTGGCATCGGTTATAAATACCAGAAATATGATTTTGATGTTTATGACCTTGAGCAATCATATCCTTCTTCACCAGCAAAGCCACATTCTTACGTTGATGGCCTGGTCATGACTTATGAGGCTGAATATCAGATCCCTTATTTGGAGTTGGGGATGGAGTTAGCAGTGCAAGATAAATTCGCACTGGAATTGAACGTTGCTTATGCACCCTATATGGCATTTCAGGATGAAGACCAACACCTATTGAGAAGTAAAGTAAATATTGCCGATCATGGCTGGAACGGTAATGCACTGATGGCCCGTCTGAACCTGCGTTATTCATTTTATCATCATTGGTATTTACAAGCAGAGATTGAATCCATAAGAATCGAATCAAAAGGGGAATCTAAAGCCTATTTTTCCGGTGTCTATGATCACACTATTGACCATGAAGTCCTCAGCCACCAATTGCGTTCATACCTGATGTTGGGTTACTCTTTCTGATTTGTTTGCGCTTCTGGATTTCTCCAGAGGCGTCCTGTCGAAGTCATATATCTTTCGAATAACGACTTAAAGTCATACCTGTTTTTATTCTTTAGTGACTGTCATCAATAATCTTATATCCACATATTTAAATATAATATTTCTAGAAAAATACCACAAAAACAATAAATATATTGACACAGGCTAATCATGAGAATAATCTCAGGAAACTTAGTGGGTTATATTTGAATATTTACAATTAATTGTTTTTATTTTGCAGGTCATTGAAAAAAATGACTGTCCACATAAACAACGTAAGTTACAGGGAGGGTTTTCAATGAAATACATTCGCGCTCGAGATTTTCTGGTAATACTCATATTAACAGCACTCACCATGGGTTTATCAGCCTGCAGTGACAGTAGTTCAAACCATGAAGTGACAGCATTAGCATACCCTTATGGTGCTGATGGAATTTCAACTACGCACTCAGATACTAATGACACGGTCAATGAATCCTTCGGGTACAATGAAGCAATGCAAGTTGTTGCTTATACAAAAGAAAATACTTACTATGATGACAATGATGGCGATCCTGTCATTGATCAGCGCTACGTTCAAAGTTACACCTATGATCCATCCATTACAGCATCGAGTATACAAACTAATCTGATGCCGGTTGCTCAAGTTGCCCTCACTAACTCTATTTTTGGCGCAATTACCTCAGATATTTATTCTTATTATGAAATCGATGCAGATACAGGTGTTCTCGAGACAACCCCATCAGATCAAACAGAAAATTATTACAGCTATACAGCTTCTGGTGTGTTGTTAGAACGGACCGAAGTTGTACATAATGGCGATGAGATTACCAGCCGAACCTACACCTACACTTACAATAATGACGAAAAGCTCACCCGCAATAGCTATACTCTGATTAACCCTGCATCGGCCGGTACCACTTTTTCCGGCATTACAACAAATGAATATGACAGTCATGGCAATCTTATTTTATCAACTTATACAAGAGAAGGCGATTCCGATGGAGATGGTACCGATGAAGCCGCAGAGGAACACATCACCAGCTACGAAAACAGCTACACCGGTGACCTTCTGATGCAGACGATCGTTACTGAGAACGTGGGTGAAAGTAATGAACACACTTATCAATTCAATTACACTTACAATACCCAAGAACAGTTAACTTCAAAAACAGAATCATGGAACAATTATTCTGACGATGATGAGTATGATACATTCAGAACCAATACCTATACCTATGACAGTGCTGGTCGTCTCCTCACGGATTCAGAAGAATTTTCGTACGACAGCAGTGGTAATCATGTCATTAACTATCTGCGTCACCTCAACGATGTCTGGGAATACAATGAGCAGGGGGTGATGACCGCTTCTTCTGAAGAAGAAATTTACTATTTAGATCCTGTCGAAAAAATAATGTCTGGACATAATAAAGACAGCTACAGCTATCAATATACAGAAAATGGCAATATCGCCATGAATAGCTATTCAAATCTATTAGATTCTAATCTCGATGGTGATTTTGAGGGTATTAATTCGGGAAGGACTCATGAGTACTATTATAATACAGATGGGTACCTGGTATCCCTCATCGAAACAACAGTGTATTATGACGATGGCGTAATTACTAACACCGATACGTCTACAAAAACGCTCACCTATACAGATGGAATATTAACACAGATAGAAACAGTTCGTTCTGAAGATGGGAGCCCAAATTATAACTCTAACACCAATTTAACCCTTAACGATGATGGACAACTTAGCCTCTATGAAAACAATGTCGTCGATGGAGATTATACAGCTACTGAAACGATCACCTTAACTTACAACGATGACCAGACGGTTACCCTTTTATCTGAGAATGATGAAGACTCACAACAGACAAAGATTGTTGATTTCACAACGGAAGGGATGCCTACAGGGACCACAGACTTAATAATTGATACATTTGTCATCCGTTATCCAAATTCCCCAGAACTTGATTCTTATTATAATGGGGTTAGCAGTGCTGACTCAAATGATAAGAGCTATCCATTAACTTTTAAAATCCCAAAAATGTTTAGTTTCATTTATACGGAAATGATGGATGATTAAGTAGCGATTTTAAAACGAATGCGGTAAAAAACCCCTCCAGTATTGGAGGGGTTTTTTGTTTGCAATAACGAGACATTCAAATAGCTTTGTAAATCTTGACATCCAACCTCCCTCTTTTTGATGCTTAAAAGGTTCTTTTAAAAAGTTCTGTAAAAGATGAACAGTTCTGGTAAACTTTCGTCCGAGAGGGTGTAAAAAACTTTGTGTAAATGGTCTCAGTCGGTTACAAACTGTAACCACTGGAGGCACTGATGACCATACCCAAAGATTTGCTCGATACCCTGATGAAGGATTACAAGAATCCTGAAGATCTCATCGGGGAAACCGGGCTGCTGAAACAACTGACCAAGCAACTGCTGGAGCGAGCCATGCAGGCCGAGATAACCGATCATCTTGGCTATGAGAAGAACGCTCCCTCGAACAATAAGGCGGTTGGTGTCAACATGGACGGGCTTAAAGAAGTTCTCGGGATATGGACCGCTGAGACCGAAGGAGCCAAGTTCTGGCATCAGGTTGTGACTGAGCTGAAGAACCGTGGTGTGAAAGATATTTTTGTCGCTTGTGTATATAATCCCGAAGTGTTTGAGGAAAAGTGGAACGGAAGTCAACCGACCATCAGTAAGTCTTGGCGGAACAACTGGGAACGGATAACGCCACTGTTTTCCTATCCACCAGATATTCGCAAAGCGATCTACACCACCAACGCTATTGAGTCGGTCAATATATCGCTGCGAAAGGTGACGAAGAATCGGGGCTCGTTCCCCAATGATGAATCAATGATCCAGCTGCTGTACTTGGCATTGCAGAATATCTCAAAGAAATGGACAATGCCGATCATGGCTGGAACGGTAATGCACTGATGGCCCGCCTGAACCTGCGTTATTCATTTTATCATCATTGGTATTTACAAGCAGAGATTGAATCCATAAGAATCGAATCAAAAGGGGAATCTAAAGCCTATTTCTCCGGTGTCTATGCTCACACTATTGACCATGAAGTCCTCAGCCACCAATTGCGTTCATACCTGATGCTAGGTTTCTCTTGCTGATAGCCATATGCCCTTGATGTTTTTCATCTAGGGCTGCTGATCTTTCTCTTATTCAATACATCTATCCCCAAACAAACTTTATCGTTGCAATCAAAGTGTTTATCTAAATCAATAGCATCAATTCATAATAACGATATAAATTTATTGACATTAATCTTACCAAATCATAAATTGTTGCTAACATTGAGGGGGTATTGTCACAACATCAAGGCCATGCTTTCAACCTATACCGCTTGCGGTTTATAGACAAACATGCCCCCCCCCTCAAACACTTCAACACAAGGGGAATATTCAATGAAACAAAAAGTTTACAGCCACTACTGCTATTTTCTTACCATCCTCATTCTGCTACCTCTGGTCTTGTCAGCCTGTGGAGGGAGTAGTTCAAACCATGAAGTGACAGCCTCACAATATCCTTATGGGGCCGATAGTATCTCCACCACAACAGCGGATGGGGACACATACACGCAGAGCTTTGAATACAATTCGGCGATGCAGGTTGTTGGTCAAATTTTTGAAATAATCCACTACGATAACAACCCCGATAGTGTCCCCGTTATTTATTCACGAATCGTCGAAAGCTACACACACGATCCAACGATTGCAGTAGCAATATCGGAAGGAGAATTTCCTGGACCAAATGATTTCGGTGCCGTCACCTCATATATTCGTGAACAATATGACCTCGACGAATCAACTGGAGAGCTAAAAACATCACCGACAGATAAAGAAGAAATCTATTATAACTATGCGGATTTCGGTTTATTGTTGGATAAAACCATTGTTCAAAACGGTGTAACAACTGAGATGTATGCTTACACCTATGATGATGACAACAATATCACCAGTGATACTGAGACTAAGGTTGATGATTATACAAAAACCAAAACCTACAGTTATGACAGCCATGGGAATTTAATATCATACAGTTATACCAAGCTCGAGGGAGACTCTACAGTGGATCGAAAGACTATTAACTATGCTCATACTTACGACGACAATGGCTTAGTAACAGAGACGATCGTTACCACCATAGTTAACAATAATAATGAAGAAATAGAACAGTTTGGGTACAGATACAATGATAAAAAACAATTAATTCTAAAAACAAAATCTACAGATGCTTATTATTCCGATGATCATACCGTCCAAGGTTTTCTGGGTGTTGAGGAGCAAGAATGGGTGTACAACGACCAGGGTTTGATGATTACCTTTACCACAGAAACATTCTCCTTAGATCTAGAAACTGGCACTCTAACTTCTCATGATGAAAAAATTTACAACTATGCCTATGCAGATAATGGCAATATCGCCATGTACAACTATGAAGAGCGTGTTGATACAGATCTTGATGGGGACATTTTTGAAGAACTCCGTTTCGCTGAGAGCACTGACTTTCTCTACAATGATGCGGGGTACCTTACAAAATTGACGTCCGAAATGAATTCAGATGGCAATTTGGAGTCTTTGGAGTCAATAAATCATACTTTGACCTATACGGATGGCATTCTTACTGAAAATGTAATGAGTATTTCCGCAATCAAAGAGTATAACGTTTATAGCTTTTTTTATGCCTATGACGATGATGGGCGTCTTGTTCAAATAGCTTCGGAAGTGGCATTTGATGATGTCGAATTCTATGAGGTATCATCATTGACCTACAACGATAATCAAACAGTCACAATCTTGTTTCAAAGAAATGAAGAAGAGTATCAAACAACGATTATTGATTTTACCAGTGAAGGTATTCCGACGGGTACAGCAGACTGGTTATATGATGCATTAGTCATTAAATACCCTAATTTAACTGATATAAATGAAGATATGCCTGAAGCAGATATCAATGATAAAACCTATTCAATGAGGGTTCAATCCCCTAAATTATATGAATTTATTGCCCGCAACAGAAATCTCAAGATAATTAAAGAGCCATAATGCTATTTAAATTGAGCCCTGCCTTGAAGGGTGGGGCTCTTTAGCAATTGCAGTGGACTATTCTCTGTTTTTAACATTTATTAATGATATAAGCTGACCACTTACCCAACCACTTCAACACAAGGAGAATATTCTATGAAACAAAGAAGCTACAGCCACTACTGCTATTTTCTTACCATCCTCATTCTGCTACCTCTGATCTTGTCAGCCTGTGGTGGGAGTAGTTCAAACCATGAAGTGACAGCCACACAATATCCCTATGGAGCCGATAGTATATCAACCGTGAAAACTGAAGACGGCTTCACATACAGATACGATCAAAGTTTTGAATACAATTCGGCGATGCAGGTTGTTGGTGAGACCATTGAAGAAACCGAATATGATGATAACGATGGCGACCCTATCATGAGATCACGCACCATCACAAGGAACACATACGATCCATCAATATCAGAAACTTCCTTGTCCGATGAGATTGCTCAAGTATCAGATTCAAGCAGTGATTTTGGCGCTATCACCTCATCGATTTATGAGGAGTATGATGAATTTGACGAAGAAACAGGTGTCCTCGCTACAACCCCGAGTTATCAACGCGAATACTATTACAGTTACACCGATTCAGGTCTACCTTTGAAGCGGACCGAAGTGAACGATGGAGTTACAATCGATGCTTACACTTACAATAGCGCCGAGGATGTCACCAGTTATACTCATATCGAAACAGCATCTGACGGCACCAGCTCTACCACAATCGAAACCTACGAGTATGACAGCTACGAAAACCTGATCTCTCACACCATCACCGTTGATGGAGAGGTAACGGTGGTAGACAACTACACCCATAGTTACATTAATGGCTTAAAAATACAGACTATTGTTGATGAAAGTGACGAAGATCTCTATCAGATTGATTTCACCTACAATGATCAAGAACAAATAATTGCCAAAACAACATCAATAGACACTGATAATGATGGTGCGTATGACACCTTTAAAACTCATACCTATACCTATGACGACTCTACAGGTGAGATGCTCACTGATTTCTATGAAAAAACAGCCGAAAACGACATTGAAGTGAAAATTGAAAAAACCTGGGAATACGATCTGGACGGTTTAATCGTTGGTTATGTTAAAGAATCTTGGGACAATCGCTACCAATTTACTTATCATAAATACATCAACACTTATGCATATGCCGACAGTGGCAATATCAGCATGCATCTCTATCAAAAGTACGAATTTGAGGATTTTGAAGATTTTGATGAAAATAGTCCACAGACAATTGAGAGAGATGATAACTATTATAATGACGACGGCTACCTAACAATCTCAGACTATAATAAAAACGAATATGAAGAGAACGTTCTTTTAGATACGGAACGTAAAACAAATTTTATCACTTATACTGATGGTGTTCTTACAGAACTATCAACTGTTAATTTTGAACTGTCAACAATCGGTTCTGATTATGAAGCTGAGGACAGCAGAACTACTGCATTATTTACTTATGACGATCATGGACAGATCATCAAACTCGCAACGGAATATACATATGGGGCTGATACGGAGGGTGAGGAGGAATCCGTTTTAACGTACAACGATGATCAAACTGTAACGATTAATAACGAAGCATTAGGAATAAAAATAACCGTTGATTTTACTAGTGCAGGGTTTCCAATAGGAACCGTAGATCTGGCATTTGATGATGATGAAGCTATTTTAGTTAAATACCCCAATTCACCTGAGATTGATGGAGCTGAGTCTGAATTTGAAGATAAAACCGATGACAACGATAAAAGCTACCTGTGGGGTATTAAATCTCCCAAAATGTTAGAGATTGTCGATAAAGCGATATTTAACATACCAAGATATCGAATCTAGAAGGGAATCCCTCCCTGAAAGGGGGGGGCTCACTTTTGGTATCTGCGAATACCTCAAGTCTTTCACTCATCCAGAGCACTTATATAGTAATAGGATCGTAAGTTTGAATCTTAACATCAACATTCACCAACGATTTTTCCTTCAGATGACAGATTTTAAAAGACTTTCATAGATGAACCTCGTAGACAAATTTCTAAAGCTCTAGTTAACCAACTGTTTTAATTCATAAAAATCACATAAATATATTGACATTAATTCTCCTTAAGCCTAGGATGCCGCAAATCTTGTTGGCTTGTTGCTACAAGAATAAGGTCATGCTTCGAAATTATATCCCATCAGAATCGTACGCAAATATGACCATTCATTCAACCACACGAATCATAAGGAGAACGTCTAATGAAACAACGATGTTACAGCCACTACAGCTATTTTCTGGTAATGCTTATTCTGCTACCACTGGTCTTATCAGGGTGTGGTGGGAGTAGTTCAAACCACGAAATAACAGCATCACAATATCCTTATGGGGCCGATAGCATAGCAACCACAACAACAAAAGGGGACACATACATTCAGAGCTTTGAATACAATTCGGCGATGCAGGTTATTGGTCAAGTAATCGAAGAAACCAGCTATGCTGATAACGATGGCGACCCTGTTCCTGATACACGCTTCGTCCAAAGCTACACATACGATCCAGCAATTACGGGAACATCCATATTGTATGACAACAACTTGGCACCGGTTGCTCAAGAGTCAGCTTTAAGCAGCAATTTTGGCGCAATCACCTCCTTAATTCAAGAGTGGTATTATTCCGACGAAGAAACGGGTGTCATGGACACAACACCCAGTATTCAAGAAGAATCCCATTACAGTTATACTCCTTCCGGCCTGCCTTTGAAGCAGACCGAGGTGAACGATGGGATTACAACCGATACTTACACCTTCACCTACAATAGTGCCGAAGATATCACCAGTTTTATTCATACCGAAATTGACGACACCAGTTCTACCACAGTCCACACCTTCGAGTATGACAGCTATGGAAACCTGATCTCTCACATCGTGACTGCTGATGGAGATGTAACAAAGGAAGACAGCTACACCCATAGTTACGCTGATGGCTTAAAAATGCAGACTATTGTTGATAAAAGTGACGAAGATATCTATCAGATTGATTTCACCTACAATGATAAAAAACAACTCATCTCTAAAAAGACATCAACTGATGTTTATGACAACGTTGAAGGGTACGACACATTTAGTCTCCATACCTATATCTATGACAGTGCTGGTCGTCTGCTCACTGACTCAGAAACATATTCTTATAGCAACGATAATGACGAAACAATTGACTATTTGAGGCACTATTACCAGGCTTGGGAATACAATGAACAGGGTTTATTGACCATGTCATCCACAGAGCAATACTCCTATCCAGATCCTATTAACGAAACACTGTCCTCACATTATGGAGACATCAACAGCTATACATATGCAGATAGTGGCAATCTCGCTATGCACAGCTACGAAAATCTCTTGGATGCTGACAACGACGGTGTTTTTGAAGGAACCTCTCAATATTGGAGTGACGAATATTCATACAATGACGCCGGCTACCTGACGGTCTACACCCATGAAGAAAAGGATTATCCTGGGGGAGAGCTTTCATCGACACGTACGGAAACAAATATAGTGACCTACTCGGACGGAATTTTAACAAAAACAGTAGAAGTTAACTTCGAAGATGGCAGTGAGACTTTCAGACAGAGCAATACCTTTACCTATGACGATAGTGGGCAACTTGTATCCGTAGAAACTGATGAGGATGACACGGACAATCAAACAACCTCTTTGACTTACAACGATGATCAAACGGTGACACTTTTGTCTGAAGAGGATGAAATGCCAATGATCGTTGATTTTACCAGCGAAGGGATTCCGACAGGGACAGCTGATGTTACATTCGATTCGCCTACTATCGTCGAATACCCAAATGCACCAGAGATTGATGAATATTATAGTGCTTCGTATGTGGCAGACGACAATGATAAAACCTATCTGAAGATTCTTAAAGTTCCTAAAATGTTAGAGTTTATCTATAATAGAGTTGAAAGTCACATAAAGTAGGGGAATTATCACTTTTAACTCATTACAGACAAGTGAGCCTCTCCCCGAACGGGCGGGGCTCACTTCAGGTATCCGCATGATATTTGAAGCCTCTCACTCACTCGCAAAACACTATTGATCGACAAGATCTCAGCCCATGAATCTGAGCACTGATTTGTACTTTCAAGCAGATAGTAGTCTATCCTAAAGATAATCCCTTTCGACCATTTCAAAAAATTAAGATTTCATATTATTGAGATATTTTCTCAACATTTTTTTAAAAGAGCAGCAAAATGGAAGCCAATCTGATAGAATTTTTTAAATTCCATTTAATCCTTAATAAGGAGTTTTCATGTCCGGTCTGTTTCTCAGATGGTTTATTCTTTCAGCGGCAATTATGGTGTCCGCCTACCTGTTTCCCGGAATTGAAGTGAATGGTTTCGGGTCTGCACTGTTTGCTGCTCTGGTTTTGGGCATTCTTAATGCGTTTTTCCGACCGATTTTGATCATTCTTACCTTACCGATCAACATCCTAAGCCTTGGCCTCTTCACTTTTGTGATCAATGCTTTTCTGCTGATGATGACGTCTGGTGTTATTGGTGGTCTGCATGTGGATGGTTTTGGTGCGGCACTTCTTGGTTCACTGATTATCAGCTTGGTCAGTTGGGGGCTTAGTTCTTTTATCAGTGATCGCGGGCGGGTGGAGTCTATGGACATCGAATTACATCGAAAACAGGGGGATCGCTGGGAATAACCTTAAGACCCTCTCTGCGGGATTTGATTCAAATGAACCTGTTGACAAAAATTTATTAAACTTTGGTTTCACAGATTTGAAAATTAAATTTTCATGACAAGGATGACAGCATTGCAGATCGCACTTTAAGGATCAATTTATGACTAATCACCTCGATGTTAATCGACTTGGCTAGGACCTATGATGCCCCTGGTTATCCATTCGCAACTTTGCGTCCTATCACTTTTGCCCCACAGGATACAGATTTGTTCTTGCCTTCTACCGACCATTTACACAATAATCATAACAATATTTGATTTTAGTGTTTTTTTGACTCGTGACATAAGCCTAAAAGATTCATCTCTAGTCCTCGTCGATTAGGGGATCATTATCAGCCAGTGAGGAGTTCTAAACAGAAATAACTAACTCAACTTATTCAGCGAAGGATTTTTCATAGACGATGAAAACATTTGCTTTCAAAAAGGGACTTGACGTCCCGGTGACGGGCGAACCACGGCAGGTCGTAGAAGAGACCAGACCCGTGGACAGGGTCGCGTTGAGCGGTGATGACTATATCGGTATGAAACCGACGATGGAAGTCGCTGAAGGGGAGAGAGTCAAGACCGGGCAGCTTCTTTTTGTCGACAAGAAAACCAAAGGGATCAGATATACATCCCCGGCAACGGGAACAGTCCTTTCAATTAACCGCGGTGCTAAAAGAAAATTTGAATCCGTGGTCATTGAAATTGAAGAAGATGATTACATCTCCTTCCTTAACCCCCAGGAAAAATCCACTGAAAATTACGCAAGCGGAGAAATCCGCTCTATACTCCAGGAGTCAGGAGTATGGAACGCATTCAGGACACGGCCCTTCGGCAAGGTGCCCGACCTTGCATCATCACCGGCTTCTCTATTTATCACCGCCATGGAGAGCCGCCCCCTTAGTCCTGACCCAGATGTCATCATCGCTTGTTACAAAAAGGAATTTTCCACCGGCCTCACTATTCTTGACCAAATGCATGATCAGCCGACATATCTGTGTCTCAGAGCCGGTTCGAGTGTTGATCTTCAATTACCTCCGGGGATCGAGGTTGCGCAGTTTTCCGGACCACACCCGGCAGGGTTACCATCCACCCACATTCACATGATCGATCAAGCCTCAGAGACCCGTGTCGTCTGGCATTTAGACTATCAGGATGTCATCGCTATCGGCCATCTGTTTCAAACCGGCCATCTGCTAACAGAGAAAATTATTGCCCTTGGTGGCCCGGCGGTAAAAAATCCTCGACTCATCAAAACACGCATTGGCGCCAACATCGATGAGATATGCCGTGACGAACTTGTCACCACACCCGTCAGAATCATCTCCGGCTCAATCCTTGACGGTCGTGAGGTTGACGGTTATCACCGTTATCTCGGCAGGTACCATCACCAGATAGCGGTACTCCATGAAGGCAGTAGTCGTGGCCTTTTCAGCTGGGTAAGCCTTGGAGGACGCCGATTTTCCATGCTTCCAGTTTTCAGTTCAGCACTACATAAAGCACGTAAATTTGCCATGAACACGGCCCTCTGGGGTGGCAAACGAGTCATTTTTCCTGTGGACAGTTATGACAAAGTCATGCCGCTTGACATTATTCCACTCGCCATTTTGAAAAGCATAGCCGTGGGTGACACTGAAAAGGCGCGCAATCTTGGTGCCTTGGAACTGATCGAAGAAGATTTAGCCTTGCTTTCCTTTGTCTGCCCAGGGAAAAGCGAATTCGGCCCCATGTTACGTCGGGTCCTCACAGAAATAGAGCTGGAGGGCTAATGATGAAAATACTCGATCGTTTCTTTCAAAAAATAGAACCGTTATTCCGCAAAGATGGCAAACTGGAAAAGCTTTACCCGCTCTTTGAAGCTACCGACTCATTTTTGTTCGGGGCGAGCGGAACAACAGACACGGCACCTCATGTCCGTGACGCCATTGATTTCAAGCGCATTATGATCATCGTGATCATTGCTCTTATCCCCTGTACTTTTATGGCCATGTGGAACACCGGCTATCAGACGAACCTCGCCCTCCAGTCTCTGAACATCACCTCTCCATCCGGATGGAGGGGGGAAATTATGAGCATTATCGGCTGTTCACCTGAGAGCTTTATTGCCAACTTTGTCCACGGCGCTCTCTACTTTCTCCCTATCTATCTTGTCGTTTTGGTCGTTGGCAGCATTTGGGAGGGCCTGTTCAACCTTATCCGGGGTCATGAAATATCAGAGGCTTTTCTCGTCACCAGCTTGCTTTTTACTTTGACCTTGCCACCGACGATACCGCTATGGCAGGCCGCGGTGGGGATCAGCTTTGGCGTTGTCTTTGCCAAGGAAGCGTTTGGTGGCGTCGGCTTAAATTTCATGAACCCCGCACTCGTCGCTCGGGCCTTTATCTATTTCGCGTACCCCGCCCAGATGTCAGGGAATGAGGTATGGGTTGCCGTTGACGGTTTTACCTCTGCGACTCCTCTGGCTCAGATCAGTGAAGCCGTTTCAGCGAGTCAAGCCATGCAAAATGTCGATTTCACCTGGGCTCAGGCATTTATTGGCACTATCCCCGGATCAATGGGAGAAACTTCGGTGCTCGCCTGTCTCTTTGGCGCGCTACTTCTGCTTGTTACTGGCATCGCTTCCTGGCGGATAATGACCTCCATGCTGATCGGCGGCGTGATCTCCAGTCTGCTGTTCTTTTTTCTGGCTGATCCGGCAAATCCATTTAACGGCATACCAGTCCATTATCACCTGGTCCTTGGCGGCTTTGCCTTCGGTCTGGTCTTTATGGCTACCGACCCGGTTTCCGCGGCTCACACACCGCAGGGGCAGTGGATGTACGGCCTTCTCATCGGTGTGCTCGCCATTCTTATCCGAGTTGCGAATCCAGCATATCCAGAGGGCGTGATGCTGGCAATTCTACTTGGAAACGTCTTCGCTCCGCTGTTTGACTATTTTGTCATCCAGGCCAACGTCAAGAGGAGAAAGCTGCGTCATGGCTGACATAACTGCTTATAAGCCTTTTTATTCGGTCCTGGTTTTGGCCTTTTTCTGCTCAATTCTCGTCGGTGGAGCGGCAGTGGGCTTACGCCCATTACAGGAAAAAAACAAGTTACAGGATCGAAGAATGAATATTCTGGTCGCTGCAGGGCTCTACGACAGCACCAAAAGCGTAGAAGATCTCTTCGGCAATATAGAGACGAGGATTATTGATCTAAAAAGCGGCGATTTCGTTTCTGCTACAACCGTTTCCCCAGAAGGATTTGATCAGCTCAAGGCTGCCATGAGTGAGGAGTTAGGCCAGTCGCTTTCAAAGGCAGAAGATATTGTCGGAATTCGGCGGCTGGAGAGATACTCCCGTGTCTATCTCGTCATGGATGATAACACTGTGCGGCAAGTCATCCTGCCTGTAAGGGGGAAGGGCCTTTGGTCCACTCTCTACGGCTATATAGCCATTGAGGGCGATATGAGCACTGTCAGCGGGATTTCCTTTTACGAACACGGTGAAACGCCAGGGCTTGGCGGAGAAATAGAAAACCGCCGCTGGCAATCGGGCTGGCAAGGTAAAAAAATCTACAATCAATCCAATGAAGAAGCCCTCCACGTCAATCAGAAAAAAGATCAGGTTGAAATGATCTATCATGTGGACGGCTTGTCGGGAGCGACCCTCACTACCCAAGGCGTTGATAATATCATCTCCTTCTGGTTTGGCGAGCTCGGTTTTAAACCATTTCTGACCCGGCTAAGAGACAAGGGAGGAAGGATCGATGGCTGAGACAAATAGAGAACTGCTGACAAATTCAATACTGAAACGGAACCCTATCGCTTTATTGGTCCTCGGCATTTGCTCGGCCTTGGCAGTCACGGGGCAACTGTCGACGGCGTTGGTTATGTCTATTTGCTTGACACTGGTGACGGCTTTTTCCAGTCTGACCATCAGTATCGTCCGCTTTCAGATCCCCAACAGTGTACGCATTGGCATCCAGATCACCATTATTGCCACTTTGGTTATTCTTGTGGATGAGATTCTTAAAGCCTTTTTCTTTGAACTCTCGAAACAACTCTCTATTTTTGTAGGGCTGATTATCACCAATTGTATCGTCATGGGTCGGGCCGAAGGGTTCGCTATGAGCAACCCGCCCGTAGCCAGCTTCATGGACGGTATTGGCAATGGTTTAGGCTACAGCTTGATCCTGATGCTGGTCGCTTTCATTCGCGAGCTTTTCGGATCTGGAACGCTATTCGGCGTTGAGATCCTGCAACTTACTACCAATGGTGGTTGGTATATCAGAAACGGCATGCTGGTGCTTCCAGCCAGTGGGTTTTTCATCATCGCTACGATTATCTGGATCATTCGAACGCTTGATCCCCAACAGCAGGAAAAACAGTGATGGGACATCATTTCGACATAATTATTCGCTCCATATTTATGGAAAATCTGCCTTTGAGTTTTTTTCTGGGCATGTGTACCTTTCTCGCCATTTCAAAGCAGGTTAAAGCTGCCGTGGGTCTGGGCAGCGCCGTACTGGTGCTGCAGATTATCACCGTCCCGCTCAACAACCTCATTCTGAATTATCTACTCAAGCCGGGTGCCTTTGCCTGGGCGGGCTTTGGCGATATTGATCTGACGTTCCTGGGTCTGCTCACTTATATCGCCATCATCGCTGCCACTGTTCAGATTCTGGAAATGGTTCTTGACCGTTTTATCCCAACCCTCTACAACACGCTAGGGATATTCCTGCCGCTATTAACGGTCAACTGCGCCATCCTCGGTGCTTCTTTATTTATGGTTGAACGTAATTATACTTTTACTGAAAGTGTGGCTTACGGCATCGGTGCCGGTGGGGGGTTTTTCCTGGCCGTCGTTGCGCTGGCTGGAATTCGGGAAAAGTTGGAATACGCCAATCCGCCCCCCGGTTTACGGGGCCTTGGACTGACCTTTGTATCTGCTGGGCTGATGGCCATAGCATTTATGGGACTCGCGGGTCTATAATGGCTGATGGAGAGACGGGATGAATGAAATAATATTCGGTACCGGATGCTTCCTTGTTATTCAATTTATTCTGGTAGTACTTATTACTGTTACCAAGAAAAAGCTCCTGCCCGAAGGCGACATAACAATCAGCATCAATGACAGCCAGGAACTGACCACTGTTCCCGGTGGCAAGTTGTTAACGGCTCTGGCCGATCAGCACATATATCTGCCTTCGGCCTGTGGCGGTGGTGGAAGTTGCGCCCAATGTCTAGTCACGGTCGAATCTGGCGGTGGTGCTATTCTACCTACTGAAAAATCCAGAATCAACAATCGTGATGCTAGAAACGGCGTCCGTCTGGCCTGTCAAGTTCCTGTCAAGCGCAACCTTAAAATCAAAGTTAATCCAGAAGTTCTGGAAACGAAAAAGTGGCTGTGCCATGTCAAGTCAAATCGAAATGTGGCCACGTTTATCAAAGAGTTGGTCCTAGAGGTTCCAGAAGGGGAGAATATAGATTTTAAATCGGGGGGTTACATCCAGATCGAAGTGCCGTCGCACACCGTGTCTTATGCTAATTTTGATATAGACGAGCGCTTTCTCGCCGATTGGACAAAGTTCAGGATGTTCCAATATAAATCTCACGTTCACACTCCGGTGACACGGGCCTATTCCATGGCCAATTATCCCGGTGAAAAGGGCATTATCATGCTTAATGTCCGCATCGCTTCGCCACCACCTGGTGACAAAACTTCACCACCACCTGGACAGGTATCGTCATATATCTTCAACCTGAAAGAAGGTGATGAAGTCACCATTTCAGGACCATACGGCGAATTTTATCTGGAACAGAGCGATGCCGAGATGGTCTTCATTGGTGGTGGCGCTGGAATGGCTCCCCTACGCAGTCATATTTTTGAACTTTTCAAAACCCTCAAAACCGAACGTTTGGTCAGCTTCTGGTACGGCGGAAGAAGCAAAAAAGAGCTATTCTATACTGAAGATTTTGAACAGTTAGCCAGAGAACACGAAAACTTCTCATTTCATGTGGCGCTTTCAGATCCTGATCCAGAGGGAAACTGGAGCGGCGCTACAGGCTTTGTTCACCAAGTTCTCTATGACAACTATCTTAAAGACCATCCGGCACCTGAAGATATTGTCTATTATCTCTGCGGTCCCCCAATGATGGCTCAGGCCGTTTTAGAGATGCTGGATAACCTCGGTGTGGAAAAAGAAAATATCCTCTTTGACGATTTTGGAGCATGAGAAATTATGACGACTTATCTAGCAACCCTGACACTGACTTTCATCATTTTTGCCTCAGCCGTTCTGGTTATAAATTTTTGCAAATCCAGGCCCAAAAACGGCAAACATCAACTCACCGGTATGTGCCACTGTAGCGGTTCCGTAAGCCGTTGCGACAAAAAAATCCAGCGAAAGATCACGTAATAGAATTTGCTCAGCCCCGGTGGATTTAGTGCCAACACATCATCCCTCGAAGTAAAGAGTCCGTTTTGCTCTCTTAGAGCGGTTTGCATATTGCTGTTCTTTTCGTCTGGACGAATCATGACCTAAGATTGTACCATCGTTCAAAACCGCTGAGGACGACTTAACCATTTAGTGAATTGATGAACTTCATTTCTGCAATGTATTAAGGGTTAGTGCCCAAGTTGGTCACGTTATGAAGAATTCATCAACATTCCCCAAGGAACAATTCATGACGAAAATTGATGACGCTATCCAGCTTTGTAACCAAGATGCAAAAAAACAGGCGGTGTTTTACGAGTTGTTTCTTAACTCTCTATTCTATATTCCAATCCTAGCAGAGGAGGGGAGTTCGGTACAGGAGGAGGGGGCGCCACCCCTTTTGGTTGAGGCTAACGATAAAACCTACCTGATGTTATTTGACACCATTAGCCGGCTGACCGATTGGGCCAATGAAGACGCCAAATACCTTGCAGTTTCCGGTCATGGGATCGTCGAAATGTCTTCACCTAATATTTACTGGGCATTGAATTATGGGACAGAACTACAAAAATTCTTTGAACCCGCAGAGATTAAATGGCTAAAAATGGTTGTCAAAGAAGCCAAAGAAAAAGAGCCGATAAAAACGAACGCAGAAAATGAAGAGAACCAAGAATTTAAGAATCAAGCAAACTGATATACACATGAAACGGTACCGAAAAAAGCCGCGCAAATGTCCTGCATGTGGCTCGTCGTTAATTGCCACAGTTCTTTATGGCAACCCCGCACTTACAATGAAATTAGAAGAGCAGTTAGTTGCCGGTCGTATTGTTCTCGGAGGTTGTACATTTGCAACTGATGCGCCTGCTTGGCAATGTGTAAAGTGCAATATAAATTTTTATAAGCGGGGTTAACAGCGATTATTTTGTTGTGACTTAATTCCGCATACAGACCATATTTATTTGACAGCAGAAATCGAAGGCAGATGAGCTATATGATCATTTGGAGCTTTATGCGCGGGTTAATGGCGTTCCTCGTCACTGGCGACGATAATTGGCAGCGGTGTTGCCTTTGACCTCCTAATAAAGCTATAAACAGTGAATCATAATAACAGCACATCTTCTCGAGGAGCTTACAGGGATGAGTAAGGCTAGAAAATTATTTATTGCAGCGGTCGATAAAGATACTGGTAAAACGACCACAAGCATTGCTTTGATGGCGCTTGCCCTCAAAAAATATGAACGGGTTGGCTATATCAAGCCCTTTGGGGGGCAGACGGTTAACTATAAGGGGCGTGTTGTCGACAAAGATGTCGCTCTGATGGCACAAGTATTTGGTTTGAATAAAAATTTAAAATATATGTCTCCAGTGGTCCTCTCTTCTGATACGACCCATAAGGTTGTTGATGGCTTGATTTCACCACAGGACCTTCAGGACCAGATCGTTCAGGCTTGTGCAGAGCTAGAAAAGAAGTGTGATTTTATTCTTATCGAAGGCTCTGGTCACCCAGGGGTTGGTTCAGTTATCCAAATTTCAAATGCCCGGATAGCCAACTTATTGCAGGCTCCGGTGGTCATGGTTACAGGTGGCGGCTTAGGAAACGTGGTCGATCGATTAGCTATGACGCAACTGCTTTTTGAGAAGGAAAACGTTGATGTTAAAGCCATCCTCGTTAATATGCTGGTTCCGGAAAAACGGGAGAGGAATCTTGACTACTTATCACGGGCGTTAAAAGATGAGCCGTTTAAAGTCATTGGAGGTTTTGATTATCAGCCAATCCTTGCCAATCCAACCCTCAGACGTATTTCATCGGTATTGGGTCTGCCTCTTCATGGCAATAAACGTGAATTGCACAGAATTATCTATCAGGTTCAGGTCGGTGCAGCATCAACTCAACGGGTTGCAGAGCTGATCCAGGAACCATCCTTAATCATCCTCACTAGCAGCCGGGACGAACTGATTGTCACCCTGTCACACCTTTACAAAATGCCTCACTATAAAGACTTGATCGTCGGCTTGGTCATATCGGGAGCAACCGCAATCAGTCCGATGAGTCAACAAATTCTCGATGATAGCAACATCCCCTATATTCGAGCGGACAAAATGATCACAGCAGAATTGTACCAAACCATCAACAAGGACGTTTCTAAGATTGTTGCTGAAGATAGGGAAAAAATTGACTTGATTAAATCTCTCGCAGAAAAACGTTTTGACTTTGATATGATCGATGATCTGATCTCAACATAAATTACGCTACAAACTGTGCAGATACGCAAGTAGGAAAAGGGTCTAAGACCCTCGCTTCCATGGATAATGGCTGATATATAGTTGCTGTGATATCTTTTGGGATATGGTTTCTATCATAAGGCACCAGTCATGTTGATAAATATCTTACAGGCGACTTGGATTGCTCGGTCCTTTATGCTGATCTTTTTACTGATCAGCGCCAGCACCACACATGCATCTTTTTGGTGTCACGAGCCAGGTCGCACTGCACATCTGATGTCAAATCCCGTTGGTGAATGTTGGGCTGCATCTTCCCATGCAGAAAGTGAGCTTCGGTGTGCTGACAAAATTACAGAGACAAGCGTCTTCTTTAGTACCGACGAGGATGATTGTATTGATTCTCCGGTGTGCTCTTCCGTCCTTACTTCCTCAAATCGAACCAGTCCGCTAAGTAAAATTACGACAAGCGATATTGCCCTAATAGCGACAAGATTCAACAATCCGACCGCGTCAGGGATTGTCAGTTTTTCTCATTTACCCCTCGCTTCACGGTTGCCTCATCCCCAGGCTTTGACAGCCCTGCGCACTGTTATTCTTCGTCATTAACCTCGCGCGACTTCTCCACCCACTAAAACCATAACGCTACAATCCGGTAAAAACGGATCAATTCAGCTTTTAAATGCATACCTATTCAGTCGTTTAGCTCTAATCTGAATGGTATTTCAACATAATAGGTGTCTCCATTATGAAAAAAGAAACCATCTTATTGGTCGTCATAACAATGGCAATTGGCATATTGAGTGGAGTTATTTTTACTAATGCCAAAAAACATACAGGAACTGAAAACCAGCAATTCGCTCCCGTTCCTGTTATCGATTATCAACAGAAAATAAATAACCTTCAAGCCTTTCTAACCAAGGAACCGACAAACCGTAATGCTTGGGTGCAACTTGGTCACAATTACTTTGATTCGAACCAGCCGATGAAAGCGATTGAGGCCTATGACAAAGCCCTCGAAATAGATAGCCATGATGCGAATGTTTTAACGGATCAGGGGATCATGTATCGCCGGTTAGGATGGTTTGATAAAGCTATCGAGAATTTTAAACAAGCCAACACATTAGATCCACGCCATGTGCAATCGTTATTTAACCTTGGGATTGTTTATCGTGATGATTTGGGCGATCGGGATAAAGCGAAAGAAGTATGGACAACATACCTCGAAATCTCTCCTATCGGCAATGAGGCAGATCGAGTCAGAAACATGATTGATCATATGGAAAACGGACATTAGCTATTGAAACAGGTAGAAAGGCTCAAATATGCGGCGATTTGCTATCACTATTTTTTTACTCTTGTTGGTGGGTTTTGTTGGTTATGTCATGACCAATCTACCACACGCCACATCCGTTGCACCCGGTGATACAGCTCCAGCCTTGACGCTGGAAAATACAAAAGGGCAAAAAATCTCTTTGTCTGATTTACAGGGAAAAATTGTCATGATCAACTTTTGGGCAACCTGGTGTCCTCCATGTATAGAAGAGATGCCCTCAATGCAGCGACTCTATGACGCCATGCAGGGTGATGATTTTGTCATGCTTGCGATTAACACAGAGGAAAATGGTCGATCAGTTGTTCCTGAATTTCTAAATAAAACCTCCTACACCTTTCCTGTTCTTTATGATGATCAAGGGGAGGTTCAAAAAAAGTATGGGGTCTACAAGTTTCCAGAGACATTCATTATCAACAAAGATGGCACTATTGCACAAAGAATTATTGGCTCTCTCGACTGGTCCAGTTCTAAAGCTATAGCGTACCTCAAGGACCTGAGCAAAGGATAACTGACTTGTTACAACAAACAGCGGATATTACTTACTGGATTGCGTTTTCTGCGGGGATTTTATCATTTGCCTCTCCCTGCGTGTTACCGCTGATTCCATCTTACTTAACTTACATTACTGGACTATCTTTCAAACAACTCGATCATGAACATCCCGATGGAAATGTCCGTCTGATGGTTTTTCTTCATTCTCTCTGCTTTGTACTGGGATTTTCATTCATTTTTATTTTGCTTGGCGCTATCACGGGAATTGCCTCACACCAAATCGAAGCTTATTTGCGTGAAGGGTTGGATTGGGTCGCAAAAGTCGGAGGGTTCATTGTTCTCCTCTTTGGTGTTCATATCACTGGATTGCTCTCATTTCGTTCATTACTCGGAGACAAAAGAGTCCAGTTGCATAAAAAACCAGGCGGATTCCTCGGCACATTTGTTGTTGGGATAACCTTTGCTGCAGGTTGGACTCCATGTATAGGTCCCATCCTGGCATCAATTTTAATGGTAGCAGCTTCTTCTGGACAGGTCGGGGAGGGTATCAGTTTACTGGCACTCTACTCTTTGGGATTAGGAGTGCCTTTTATACTATCGGGTTTACTCTTTCACCAATTTCTTTCCACCTTCAATCGCTTTAAAAAATATATAAGGATTGTAGAAATCGGTACCGGCATCATGTTGATCGCTGTCGGAATCATGCTCATGTTCAGTCTTTTGGGTCCAATTACGATGTATTTCTACCAGTGGATACCTGTCCGAGGATAGGTTTAATGATGTTTCTATTTTTAGAGGATTATCTCTATGACACAAACTGAAAAAAACACCAGTAATAACTGGTTGCTACTGTTTTTATGTTGGTTATTGGCCAGTGTCTCAGTCACAATAAGTATCTTTTTTAGCTATGTATTAGAATATCAGCCCTGTGTCTTATGTTGGTACCAACGGATCTGTTTGTTCCCGTTAGTTATCATTCTCGCTGTAGGTCTTTTACCAACTTTTGATAAAAACGTTATTAAATATGCTCTACCTTTAAGCACTATTGGCGGAATAATCGCTTTGTACCACACCTTGCTCTATGCCGGTATGATTCCGGAAAATATCCAGCCTTGTTCAAAGGGCGTTTCCTGCACCGAAACATACATTGAATTGTTCGGATTCGTATCGATTCCGATGCTTTCATTCTTTGCATTTTCAATATTAACCACTTTTTTAATTATCCTGAAAAGGAGATCAAATAAATGAAGTACGGACTGATAGGAATATCATGTGTCATCCTGGCTTTTACTTTTATCGTCGCTGGCAGTTATTACAAAGACCGGCAATCTGAAAAATATGGTTTCATGGCAGAAGAAAATTCTGAACTTTTTGTCAGAGATCATTCTCAGATTCTTGGCAGTGATGATGCCAAAGTATTTCTGGTTGAGTTTATGGATCCTGCTTGTGAAACATGTGCGGCTTTTGCTCCGTTCATTAAAAAAGTCATGGCTGACAATCCCGGGAAGATCAATCTTGTAATTCGATATGCTCCATTTCATGAAGGCGCTGATAATTTTGTTAAAATTCTTGAAGCCGCACGAATGCAGGGAAAATATTGGGAAACTTTGGAACTGATGCTTAAGTCTCAAAATATCTGGGCTAACCACAGCAATTGGCAACCAGAAAGGTTATGGAGCATTCTACCCAAAGCAGGAGTGAACATCGAGCGAATCAAAAAAGATATGCATGATCCTAAAATTGTAAAAATTATTGAACAAGACATGGCCGATGTTAAAGCCCTCAATGTCCAAAAAACACCAGGTTACTTTGTCAACGGAAAACCACTTCAAGATTTTGGCTACAATCAATTATATCAACTCATTAAAACGGAGCTAGACATTAAGTATCCGCGTTAACTTTAAACGCCTAAATAACTAAATTATAGATGAATGAGTGGCTCAACCACGGATGCAAATGGTTGGGCCATTTTCCCTTTAATTTGACCGAGGGGAGTCTTGAACCATTATTTTCTTAGCTCTACCTGGGCGACCACCGCGACCAACTTCAACAAGGGAAGGCCTCACAAGATCAGGAGAACTCCACGGGTGTTTGTCTTTACGTAGGTCAGCAGAAATCTTCTTAATAGCTGATGTGCGATCTAAGCCTTGGTGAGTATAGCGATCAAACAACTCAACGATTCGTGAGTGGTAGCGTTCTTTATATTGTTTCCGTTCATTGATTGATTCCTCTGATTCATAGGCAGCGATATTCCTTGCCATTCGATCTTTGTTCTTGACGAGACGAACGAAGCCGATAAGGGAATCAAGTATTCGGATAAAATGAATGAAGTCATCAGCGTGGAGATTGACCGTGACTTGAACTTGACCATCTTCGAGAGGGGTGACTTTGAGGGATCGGTGCAGGTAAGAAAATAGCGAGGTCATAGAGAGACCCCGCTACAGATTGTTAAATATCTAACGTCGCATAATATATATTACTCTAATGATATCAATCAGTTAAAGATTAGACGGTGCCCAAACCCACAACGTAAGACCCCTTATGTCTTACATCCTTGGACAATGCCTGTCAATTTTAGTTGCTGGGAGCGTCAATCCCTTTGATGGATTTTTGTAGTTACAAAAACATCATTTGACGGTTTTTCTCCCTTTCCGAAATCGGAGGTTTTCTCTTAAAGTTTGGTGAACAAGGTCATAGCTTGCCCATGGGTGCTTTTGTTCCTTCAACGTCGAATTTGTCCTGCTTATGGCTTCATTTCGTGTCAACCCTTCCTCAATGAAGCCATCGAACAGGATGCAGACCTGATTTGAAAAATCTTGACGATATTTTGCCTGTTGTTCCAGTTCGACCGGATCAACAGGTTTACTTGAAGCCTGTTTGATCTTCGCTTTATGACCTGCGGATCGAAACAAGCCTGCTGTCGATTGCAGCAAGTTAGCGAAATATCGAGCCATTTCTACGGGCAAAACAACGGACAATTGCGCGTAACCATCTCGGGCAGCGACCACCTGAATGTCAATATCTGGGCGATACAGCGGATTAAACGAGTGCCGTTCGTCCAAGAGCATTCGATCTAGATCAACTTCAAAAGGCGCTGATAGAGAAGGGCGCGTCATAAGCTCTCGTCCAATCCAGCCATGCCCTTGAGCAAAATGTGTTCTGTCCGACGACTTTCAAGAAACCTGATCACCAAATGACGGACGATAAAGGAAACGGGCATGCCTTCAAATGAGGCGCATTGTTCTAACTGCTTCATTCGATCGTCATCAATCCTGAACGTGATTTTTCTCTCTAAACGATCCTTTTTGCTCTTCAAATTAGCCATATTTACCTCTCAAAATGTCCGACAACCATCAAATCCAGTACCAGTAAGGGTTTGATGGCTATTTTAGGTCTTTTTGGTGTCTCATATTGAGACTAGAGTGCGGTAATTACTTACACGCACTCGATTCAAATCAGCGTCCTAAAATCTCGGGGCTGGCTGCGCCAACCTCAGAGCTTTCATTACGCTGTTTTTGAGAATTCACGTATTCAGTCAGAAATTTCACCACAGTTTCTGCATCAAAGCCGTGATCCTCGATCAAGACCTGAACAAAGCTAGCTTCATAAAGAAGATCTTTCTCAAGCAGCTGGTGGACAACTTCCATAGCTTCTTGAATTCGTAAATTGTCATCGAGATAAGATGATTCAGTCATAGTCAATCACTCCTTGGGGACGGAGCATGACCTTGTGTGGGAGAAGGTTTGCTGTCAGAAAAGGCAAAAGTACCCACAGCGAAACGCGATCTAAAACAACAGCACCTAGACAACGTGCGCAATCCTTCGGAGCGCTTGTCCTGGTGCTGTTGATCGCTAAGCCCAAGAAGGGCTTTTCACTATGGATACTTCCAAAACCTAGTTTACATAAGTAACGTCGCATAATATATATTATGTAAACCAAAAGATGTTTTTTCAATTTTACTTTAATTCTCTGCCAAGATACGATATATAGCGAAAGAAATATGAGTATCGAACAATATTTTTAGAGGGCTGAGTGGTTTTAAGTGTAAGAAAAATATATCGTAATGCTATTGCTTTACTATTCGTAATTTGCCTTCTACCTGTAGTTTCTGGTTATCCTCCCCCTGTTGAAGAATATTGTCTGGATAGTTTAATAGCTATTGATCTCTCTAAGGTCTCAGCAGATAATTTTATTAGTATCAGCAATGACACTCGACCAATTAAAAATAATCCCTCCAAAAGCTTTTTTGAAGACGCTCTAATTTTAGTTCAGAATTCATTCTATTTATGCAGAGTGTCTACACCTCACTTTCCCAATTATATTGAACGTCCCGCACGGTGTGCAGAACGTCAATCGTTACCAATTCGTGCCCCTCCTTGCTCCAACATCTAAATATAATTTTTTGAGTATTATTACCATCAACTTAAGATGTAACGCGAGCAATGGAGGTTTTATGCGAAAGAGTGATTTCGTGTTGCCAGAAACCGAAAGACAACCGACTCCTGAGCAGAACATAGACTATTCACCAAAGGCATACTCTTTGAGTGAACAAGTTCTTATGGGAGTGAAATTTGTTGCTGCAACCGGTTTTCTAGGATTCACAATCTGGCTATTGGATTTAATTTTTTGATACTAGAACTGTTTAGGGAGGGGTTCCCTCCCTAAACAGTTAGTTCTTGAATGCTAGTGAGGTATCGATGCCACTTGCCGCACTGTTTATGGAATAAGGACAACCTTACCGTAAACCCCTTCTTGCATAACCAGATCGTGAGCTTTTGCTGCTTCTGCTA
The DNA here is from genome assembly GCF_900107645.1 of Desulfuromusa kysingii. Lineage (GTDB taxonomy): Bacteria > Desulfobacterota > Desulfuromonadia > Desulfuromonadales > Geopsychrobacteraceae > Desulfuromusa > Desulfuromusa kysingii. Next base: position 196,337 of record NZ_FNQN01000006.1, on the reverse strand, counting down.
AAGGAAGCTCTGAATGAATGATCGGTTTATAGCGTCCATCAATCAGACCTGGCTTGATTGAGGCATGGATCTGGTGCATGACTTTAGTGTCAGCATTAAATAATGACATCCCATGGATAGAAGCATTTTTCCCCATCGTGTCGCGTGGATCAATTTCAATCCGGCCACGATTACCAATGACAACAATTCTACCAAATTTAGCAAGCAGTTTGAGATCCTTGTCAAGATTGACATTAGCGAGCATTTCCAAGATGACATCAACTCCTTGGTTGCATGTTAAGTCATTGAGGGCATCAAGATAGTTGTCGGATTTATGATTCAGAGCAGCGATAACTCCTTGGGACTTTATCAAGTCTAAACCGGCTTGGGTGCCAGCCGTCCCGATAACGCGTAAGCCATTGGCCTTTGCAATTTGAATCGCAGCTATTCCGACTGAACCGCTGGCGCCATGGATAAGAAGCGTTTCTCCCGGCAATGCATGAGCGCGAAAATTAAGTGCAAATGACGCAGTGCTATATGGCACTCCGAGTGCGGCACCGGAGGTAAAAGTAATATTATCTGGCAATGTAAACGCCTGATCTTCATCACAAAGAAGTTGTTGTGCATAGCTACCAGTTGGACACCCGCAGACGTAGATGCGGTCTCCAACTTTTCTATGGACGACAGCAGATCCCACCGCGGTCACTATGCCGGCAGCATCTTTTCCTGGTGTATAAGGTAACTCCGGCTTAAGAGGATAAACACCAGCCCGAATATAAGTGTCTACGGGGTTCACACCGACCGCCTTGACTTCTATCAGTAGTTGATTTTCTGCAGGAACAAGATCAGGAACCTCTTCAAGTTGCATGACTTCTGGAGCACCAAACTTATGAACTTGTATTGCTTGCATAGCTATCTCCCATCGTTGAGTTGTTGGATATAGATTAACAGTTGAGTTCCTATTTTATCAAGGTTTGATGCTTTAACTTTTAGAAATGATGATCACCCAATCGCCGCTAATTCTAGTCTTCCCCCCCAGCGCCGAATCAGTTCTTGTTTGACGGGTTCAGCTTCAGGAGTCGTAAGCTGATTTGTTTTGTTGACATAGTCAAAGGCTTCTTGCCGAGCTCTCTCAAGGATACGAACATCTTTTAACAAATTAGCTACGCGAAGATCCGGTAACCCTGCTTGCCGGGTGCCAAGAAAGTCACCAGGACCACGTATTTCCAGATCTGCTTCAGCGACACGAAAACCATCTTCTGTCTCAACCATAACCCGTAACCGCCGTCGAGCATCTTCACTGTAATGTTCTGAAGGGATAAGTAAGCAGTAACTTTTGTCAGCCCCCCTGCCAACACGGCCACGTAATTGATGCAATTGTGATAGGCCAAAACAATCAGCATGTTCAATCATCATGACTGTCGCATTTGGGACATCGACACCGACTTCAATGACCGTTGTTGCGACCAGAAGTTGAATCTCACCTTGGCGGAATTGATTCATCACCTGTTCTTTTTCTGCCGTTTTCATCTGTCCGTGGAGTAAACCGATTTTAAAATCAGGGAAAACTTCTTCTGCCAAAGTTTCAGCGGCGACACATGCGGCCTGCAGGTCGCTTTTTTCAGACTCTTCAACCAGTGGGTAGACGACATAAGCCTGTCTCCCCTGTTCGAGTTCATGGTGTATACGTTGGTAAGCTTGATGTCGTTGTGACGCACGGAATAACTCTGTCGTAACCGGTTTTCGACCGGGCGGCAACTGGTCAATAACAGATACAGAGAGATCGCCATAGAGGGTCATGGACAAGGTTCGTGGAATCGGGGTTGCCGTCATCACCAACATATCAGGATTTGCACCCTTATGTTTTAATAAACTGCGTTGGCGAACGCCAAAACGATGCTGTTCGTCAACAACCCCCAAGCCAAGAAAGTGAAACTCAACCCCTTCTTGCAAAACGGCATGGGTACCGACAACCAGATCAACTGCGCCATTTGCAATCTGGTTTAGCAACTCACGTTTTGCAGCAACAGGCATATTTCCTTGCAACAAACACGTGGTTAAACCGAGCTTATCAAACCAATGTTTAAATGTATGATAGTGTTGCTCAGCGAGAATTTCTGTCGGCGCAACAACAGCGACCTGCGCATTGTTTTCAATCGCGATCAATGCTGACATCAGAGCAACGAGGGTTTTCCCACTGCCAACATCCCCCTGAAGCAAGCGGTGCATCGGTTCCGGTGCCATCATATCACGCTTGATTTCGCCTAAAACCCGACGTTGTGCGTCTGTGAGCTTAAATGGCAACATTTTGTTGAGCGGTATCGTAAATTTATGTGCAAACTTAAACGCGACCCCCTCTTCAAGCTGCACCCCTGCCCTTTTCAGTGCCAAACCGAGTTCCAGAAAGAAAAATTCATCAAACACCAATGACTGCCGCGCTTGATCCTGCCCTTTTTCCAAAGTCATTAAATCAACACGATTGTCAGGCCAATGGACTTGGTTCAAGGCTTCAGCATTAGATAATAAGCAATATTTCTGCTGCACTTCAGGAGGGATAAAAGTCAAGGCGCTTGCTGCATACTCGTCAATTAGTCGATACCAGATTTTCCTGGCCTGTTTTTGGGTCAATCCGTCAGTTAGAGCATAAACGGGGAGAATCCTGCCAAAGTTCAATGGATCTGAGGTCAGTAACTGTTCAATGCTCTGCCCAGAGCTAATGAGTTCAGCGTCGGGGTGATGAATCTCACGGTTGGCAGCAAAGCGTTTGACTTCACCGATAAATATGGCCTGCTGCCCAACGGGAAAACGTTTCTGTAGCCAGGGTTTGCGGTACCGAAACCACTTCAGAGAGATCTTGCCACTCTCATCACCAACAATAACTTCATAAATACGTCGCCGACTTCGGGTGGTGGTAGACTCACCCGAAGCAAGGACAGTTGCAACAAAAACTTCTTGTTGGTTATCATTTAACTGATTGATTTTTTTAAGCTGGCGACGATCTTCATAGCGGACTGGAAGGTGGTAAAAGGCATCTTCAATTGTCTCCAGGCCAAGTTTTTGCAACTTGGGGAGCATTCTTGGCCCAACACCGTGGAGGATATCCAACCTCTGGTTGAGTATTTGATGATGAGTCGTTGATGCAATATCTGGAGTCATGCTCCATACTCAGTTTTTAAAGATAGCATTCAGCTCAACAAGAATCTCATCAATATTGAGCCCGTGAGCCTTAGCTCCCTGAGCCAGAGATTCAGTCGAAGCACCGAGACATTCCCCACAATCCAGATTAAACTTGTCAAAAACCTTGGAAACAGCGGGGTTCATCTGTAACACTTGGTTAAAAGTCATATCTTTAGTGATTTTTTGAGCCATTGCAACCTCCAGAAACGAGGGGGACGATCTTTCGAGTTAGCTGGATTTTCTCAGAATCTCCCTTGAAATGCAACGGCACTTTCGGTGCCGCGACAATCAACTATATTCAATATTCGTAACTTCGTAAACTTTGACGCCTGACGGGACATTGATATTCACTTCCTCATCGACCCGGTGGCCGACCAGAGCCCTACCGACGGGAGAACTGATGGAAATCTTACCCACTTTAATGTCTGCTTCATCAACACCAACAATCTGATAGGTTACTTCTTTATCGGTATCGACATCAATCAAAGTGACTTTAGCGCCAAATACGATCTTGTCAGTTTTTATCTTTGCAGGATCAATAACCTGTGCCATGGCTATTTTATGGTTCAGCTCTTTGATCCGCCCCTCGACAAAGCCCTGCTTATCTTTAGCGGCATCATATTCTGCATTTTCAGAAAGATCACCATGGCTTCGTGCTTCAGCAATGTCTTGAACAACTTTCGGACGTTCAAACCTGACCAACTGCTTTAATTCCTCTTGCAACCGTTGGTGTCCTTCAATGGTCATCGGAACTGATTCATCCATATTTTTGCTACTCCTCAAAAAAAACAGTGGACGGAATAAACCGCCCACTGGTTAGAACTCTGTTATGTCTTCGTTATCAATGCACTGGATAATACTCTTGTAGCGGTTTGACGTCAAGATTTTCTCGTAACATGGCTAGAATACCGTCAGTTCCGGCTTTGATCCCTTCCAACGTGGTAAAATACGCAATTTCATAAATAATGACTGAACGCCGAATCGAATAGGAATCGGAAACAGACTGAGCCCCCATAGTGGTATTAAAGACGAGACAGATTTCACCGCTCTTGATGGCATCAACACAATGTGGGCGACCTTCTTTAACTTTATTGATCTGCTGTGCCGCAATTCCTTTTTGGTTCAGATAGTCCGCTGTTCCACTGGTTGCAACGATAGAGAATCCAGCGGCAATCAGTTTCCGGGTTGGTTCGAGAATATGTTCTTTATCGGCATCTTTGACGCTAATAAAAATCTTTCCAGTGCGGGGCAATTTGACCCCGGCTCCCAGTTGTGATTTTGCATAGGCATTTCCAAAATCATTGTCGATGCCCATAACTTCACCCGTTGATTTCATCTCTGGGCCGAGCAAGGTGTCAACCCCCGGAAACTTAACAAAGGGGAACACCGCTTCTTTGACTGAAATATAATCAGGGATAATCTCTCCTGAAATCCCCAATTCTGCCAAACTTTGACCTGCCATAACTTTTGCAGCAATCTGCGCCAAAGGTCGCCCCGTTGCCTTGGATACAAAGGGAACAGTACGACTTGCACGCGGATTAACCTCAATTAAATAAACATCACCATCTTTGACGGCAAACTGAATATTCATCAACCCTTTGACTTGTATTTCGAGTGCGAGCGCTATGGTTTGGCGGCGGATCTCAGCAAGGATGGGTTCTGGCAATGAGAAAGTTGGTAAGGTGCATGCGGAATCCCCAGAATGGATGCCCGCCTCCTCGATATGTTGCATAATTCCGCCGATAACAACCTCTGTCCCATCGGCTAAAGCGTCGACATCGACCTCTATAGCATGTTGTAGAAACTTATCGACCAGAACGGGGTGTTCTGGTGATGCATTGACAGCATTTTTCATATAGTCCCGCAGACGTTCAACACTATAAACAATCTCCATCGCGCGGCCGCCTAAAACATATGATGGCCTGACAACAACCGGATAGCCGATCTTTTCAGCGATGATTTCAGCTTCTTCGTATGCGCGGGCAATACCATTTTGTGGCTGTAGCAGGTTGAGCTTATTGACCAGAGCCTGAAAGCGTTCTCGGTCCTCTGCCCTATCGATTGCATCTGGTGAGGTGCCAATGATCGGTACCCCTGATTTTTCAAGCGCCACAGCAAGCTTCAAAGGTGTCTGTCCGCCAAATTGGACGATCACCCCTTCTGGCTTTTCTATTTCAACGATAGCAAGCACATCTTCCTGAGTCAGAGGTTCAAAATAAAGACGATCAGAAGTGTCGTAATCGGTTGAGACTGTTTCAGGATTGCAGTTGACCATGATCGTCTCAAATCCAGCTTCTGACAGAGAAAAGGCTCCATGGACACAGCAATAATCAAACTCTATCCCTTGACCTATCCGGTTGGGACCGCCACCTAAAATCATGATCTTACGTTTATCCGTTGGCGCAGCTTCACATTCTGACTCATAAGTTGAGTAGAGATAGGGGGTAAACGCTTCGAACTCAGCCCCGCAAGTATCGACCCGTTTGTAGACAGGTAGTACGACGAGTTTGTGGCGCATATTGCGCACATCCTCTTCGGTTATTCCCCATAAAAAAGCTAAGCGGCGATCAGAGAAACCGTATTGTTTTGCTTCACGCAAGAGGTCAATAAAATCATGATTGTCGGTATTCAATTGATCTTTATGGGTGAGGAGAACCGACTCCATCTCGATAATCTGAGCGATATTTGCCAAAAACCACGGATCAATACCGCTCAGTTGATATATTTTATCAATACTGAATCCAGCCCGGATCGCATCAGCCAGATACCATATTCTCTCCCAGCTGGGAACTTGTAGTTGGGTCACCAGTTTGTCTTGCTCAGCGGAAGTTAAATTACGGACATAATCGGCTGGATTTTTAAAAATACGGCTTTCAAATCCATAAGAATCAATTTCCAGTGACCGTAATGCTTTTTGCAAGCTCTCTTTAAAGGTCCGGCCAATGGCCATGACCTCACCGACAGACTTCATCTGTGTGGTTAACGTTGCATCCGACTGAGGGAACTTTTCAAAAGTAAATCGAGGAATCTTGGTGACGACGTAGTCAATCGTCGGTTCAAAAGAAGCTAAAGTTTCACGTGTGATGTCGTTCTGGATCTCATCAAGACGGTAACCCACCGATAGCTTTGCTGCTATCTTGGCAATAGGAAAGCCTGTCGCTTTTGATGCCAAAGCAGAAGAGCGGGAAACCCGTGGGTTCATCTCGATAACAACGAGACGACCATCTTTGGGATTGATCCCGAACTGGATATTTGAGCCCCCGGTTTCAACACCGATTTCACGGATAATCTTCAACGAAGCATCGCGCAGAATTTGGTACTCTTTATCGGTCAAAGTCTGTGCCGGAGCAACGGTAATTGAATCACCCGTATGCACGCCCATAGCATCAACATTTTCGATAGAACAGATGATGACAACGTTATCGGCAATATCACGCATCACTTCCAGTTCATATTCTTTCCAACCGATAATCGACTCTTCAATCAGGATTTCATTGGTCGGAGAAGCGTCCATTCCAGCGATAGCCATGCGGTTATAATCTTCCCGATTATAAGCAATGCCACCACCAGAACCACCGAGAGTGAATGACGGTCTGATGATTGCTGGAAAGCCGATTTCTTCAATGATCTCAGTTGCTTCAACATAGGTATGGGCTAAACCAGAAAGCGGAACATCAATACCAATCTTCTGCATGGCCTGCTTAAACAGCGTCCGATCCTCAGCTTTTTTAATTGACTCAAGTTTTGCGCCAATTAACTCAACGTTGTACTGATCCAGAACTCCAGCCTCTGCGACAGCAACGGCTGTGTTCAAAGCGGTCTGACCACCTAAGGTCGGTAACAACGCATCTGGACGTTCTTTAATAATAATCTGAGTCAAAACATCTGCAGTCACCGGTTCAATATAAGTACGATCTGCAAAATCGGGATCGGTCATGATCGTCGCGGGGTTGGAGTTTAACAAAACAACCTCGTAACCTTCCTCCTTTAGCGCTTTACATGCCTGAGTTCCAGAATAATCAAATTCGCACGCCTGCCCAATAACAATCGGTCCGGCTCCAACAATCAGTATTTTTTTAATATCATCACGCTTAGGCATGGTTATTCTCTCTTTTATGTTGATTCATCATATCAATAAAGCGTTCAAACAAATAATGAGCATCATGGGGCCCAGGTGAGGCTTCTGGATGATACTGAACCGAAAAAGCCGGTGAGGACAGCAGTTCAATTCCTTCCACAGTGTTATCATTCAAATTGATATGGGTCACCTTTACTTGGTCATGCAAACTTTTTTCATCGACAGCGAAACCATGATTCTGAGAGGTGATTTCAACTTGCTGACGCTGATAGTCAAGGACCGGTTGGTTACCACCTCGATGACCGAATTTGAGTTTATAAGTGCTCCCTCCCGAAGCGATTGCCAGCAATTGATGACCAAGGCATATCCCAAAGACCGGGACTTTACCCAATAACTTACGAATATTTTCCTGAGCATACAGAAGTGGTTCTGGATCACCAGGGCCGTTACTCAAGAAAACTCCGTCCGGCTTGAGCGCCTGAACCTCTTCAGCTGTTGTCGTTGCCGGAACCACAGTCACGTCACACCCTAAGGCGGTAAGATTGCGTAAAATATTACGCTTGATCCCAAAATCATAAGCAACAACTTTATAAACGGCATCTTGAGTATTAGCCCGGGCATATCCGCTGCCTAACGTCCATAAACCTTCCTCAGCCTGATAGGGCTGTTTGCAAGTCACTTCCTGAACCAGGTCACGTCCGACTAAGGCCGGTGCTTGCTGTGCTTTCTTAACCAGACTTTCAGGATCAGTATCGACTGACGAGATGATCCCGGTTTGAGCACCAACAGTACGAATGTGGCGAACCAATGCTCGGGTATCAATACCTTCGATGCTGACAATATTATGATCTTTAAGGTAGGCATCAAGGCTCATCTGCGAACGGAAATTACTGGGAAAAGAACAGGATTCCTTGACCACAAAGCCTGATAAAAAGGGCCTGTCTGACTCAACATCCTCTGGATTAATGCCATAGTTGCCAATCTGAGGATAGGTCATGGTGACAATTTCACCATGGTAAGAAGGATCCGTCAGGATTTCCTGATAACCGGTCATACTGGTATTAAAGACCACTTCACCGGTAACTTCACCAATTGCGCCGAGCGCCTTCCCATAAAAAAACTTGCCATCAGCAAGAGCCAAAACTGCTTTCATTGAGACCTCTATTTTTAATTATATACATTAAGTTTCTGTTTTTAAGAGCCTGAAAGTAAAGGTTTATCTTTCAAATACCACTTTCCCAGCGAGCAAGGTTTTTACTGCAGCACCCTTCATTTCCCAACCCAGAAATGGAGAGTTTTTACTCTTTGAGTGGAGAGACTCTGCGGTATACGTCCATTCACGCTCTAAGTCAATCAAGACAATGTCAGCAACGGCACCAACAGATAACGTTCCACGATCGATTCCCATAATTGTGGCGGGTTGAACCGTCAATAATGAAATTAAAGAGTTCAAGCCAAGGAGACCATCAGCAACCAATCTTAAACTAAGAGGCAGCAACGACTCCAGTCCAACAATACCATTCATAGCCACTGGAAACTCAACATTCTTTTCATCGTAGTGGTGAGGAGCATGATCAGTGGCGATGGCATCAATAGTCCCATCAGCCAGACCAGCACGGACGGCATCGACATGATCCTGACTTCGCAAAGGTGGACTCATCTTGGCGTTGGTATTATAACCACGAACGGCTTCATCTGTCAGAGTAAAATGATGCGGCGTGGCTTCACAGCTGACCCGAACGCCACGCGCTTTGGCATGACGGATCAAATCAACACTCCCTTTGGTCGAAACATGACAGACATGGAGACGTCCGCCGGTAAACTCTGCCAACATAATTTCTCGAGCTGTCCCGGCATCTTCTGCGACCCAAGGAATCCCCTGCAAACCCAATTCAGTCGCCACATCCCCTTCATGCATACAACCTGAACCAGTGATAGAGAGATCCTCTGAATGGGTAACGATTGGCATAGAAAAGGTGTCTGCATACTCAAATGCCCGACGGAGCAGTTCACCATGGGTTACGGGGATACCGTCATCAGAAAAACCAACACAGCCTGCCTCCTTCAAGTCGCCCATTTCTGCAAGGATCTCCCCTTTCATCCCCTTGCTGATGGAAGCGATAGGATAGATATTGGCGCTCCCCTGCTGTTTGGCTTTATTAATAATATATTGGGTCACAGCACATGAATCATTGACGGGGTTAGTATTAGGCATACAGGTCAATGAAGTGACACCACCGGCAGCTGCCGCACGGGTTCCAGAAATAATATCTTCTTTATACTCAAAGCCTGGATCACGCATGTGAGTATGAATATCAACCAATCCTGGGGCAACTAATAGCCCTGTGGCATCAATAATTTCATCAGCAGTCACGCTGATGTTAGTAGCGACCTCTTGGATAACGCCATCCTCAATCAAAACATCACAGGCAGCGTCAATTTTGTTTGCAGGGTCAATGACACGACCATTTTTAATTAACGTCTTCATTCTTTCAACCTTTCGTTAAGTTGTTAATTCACCTGCAGTTTTTCACCACCAGCAACCAGATAAAGGAGTGCCATCCGTATCGCAACGCCATTCTCAACCTGATCAAGAATAACATTTTGGGGACCGTCAGCAACGGAAGAAGAAAGTTCTACCCCACGGTTTACAGGCCCTGGATGCATGACAATGGCATCTTTCTTGGCTAACTTCAGGTTGTCTTCGTTAAGGGCAAAGAAACGGGAATATTCACGTAACGAAGGAATCAACGTCTTTCCTTGGCGTTCATGTTGAATCCGCAGCATCATGATACAGTCAGCGTCGGTTATCGCCTCATCGAGGTTATAGTAGACTTCACAACCCAGCTTTTCAATCCCCACAGGCAACATCGTCCGCGGACCGGTGACACGGACCTTCGCCCCGAGTTTATTCAGGCAATAGATATTAGATCGAACAACGCGGCTATGGGCGACATCGCCAGCGATGGTAACGGTCAATCCCTTCAGGTGACCTTTATGCTGACGGATGGTGAAGGCATCAAGAAGAGCCTGGCTAGGGTGTTCGTGAGTTCCATCTCCGGCGTTAATCACTGAACAGTGCAACCGTTGAGCGAGGTAATCACAAGCACCTGAAGCACTATGACGCATGACAATGATATCAGGCCGCATGGCTTCAATATTGCGCGCCGTATCCTCGAGGCTTTCACCTTTAACGACCGACGAAGAGGCCGCGGTGATATTGATTGTGTCAGCTGACAGTCGCTTCCCTGCAATTTCAAAAGATGTCCGGGTCCTCGTGCTGGCTTCGTAAAACAAATTGATAACCGTTTTGCCGCGCAGCGTCGGGACCTTCTTGATCTGTCGGGTGTTAATTTCTTTAAAACTCTCAGCCGTAGTGAGGATAAAGTTAATTTCGTCGGCAGTCAGATTTTTAATTCCGAGGATATGTTTCGGATTGAAAGACATACTTGAACCTCCCGTTAATTTCGAAGTAAATGAACAGCTTGGGGAATATTCTGGGCGTCAAAATCGACCTTGATTTGTTCATTCTTGGCTGTTGGAATGTTTCGCCCAATATAGTCGGGACGAATCGGTAGTTCCCGGTGCCCACGATCTAACAAGATCGCCAATTGAATGTTTTCTGGCCGACCAAGGGCAATAACCGCTTCCAATGCGGCACGGATAGTCCTTCCGGTATAAAGCACGTCATCGACAAGGACCACTTTCTTGCCCGTCACCGGGACATGAATCTCGGTCTGTCCAATCATCAGGTCGCGGCGAGAACCTAAGTCATCCCGATACATGGTGACATCAATAATTCCCAGAGGTGGCTCGGTTCCTTCAATCTCACTGATCCTTTTCTGCAACTGTGTCGCCAGATAGGCTCCACCAGTGCGAATCCCAATAAGCAGCAAATCGTCGACACCTTGATTTTTTTCGAGAATTTCGTGCGCAATGCGCGTTAATGCGCGATTAACCCCATCGAGGTCCAGTATCTCTAATATTTTCTCTGCCATAATAATCCTCCTGAAGAAAGGGACAGACACAAAAAAACGCCTGTACAGCTCAAACTGTACAGGCGTTATATCTATTTTTATAAAGTGTTTTCATCGTTTTATCCCTTGCTGATCTCTCGGACCAAATTAAAGGGTTAATATTTTAGTTACAAATTTTTCAAAAAATTAACAATTACAGAAAAGATAAGTCAATCAATAAATTATTAAAATAAGCCCACATCAATCAGTTTATCAGCCTTCCAATGCGTGAGAATCTGATTTTATGTAACAAACTCCCTTCTGCATTCCAAGACCAATATTTAATAAAGGCTAAACCTTTAACCTTTGATTTATGAACATAGCCCCAAAAACGACTATCATAGGAAAAGTCGCGGTTATCACCCATGACAAAATAACTATCTTCAGGAACCTTAATGGGACCGGTAAAATCGCGAGGACTCGCAACGGGAGGGATCACTTCCTGATCTTTGTGAATTTCATAAGGAACAGTAAATGGCTCGCCGTTCACAAAAACTTGCTTAGCTTTGACCTCGATGACATCTCCAGGAAGGCCAATCACTCTCTTGATAAAATCACGCCGTTCAAAATATGACTTCCCTTCATCGCCAGGAAATTCAAAAACGATGACATCACCACGTTCAGGATTGCGCACCTTCAGGTAACGACCATCAATACCAGGAATTTTGGTGCCAAAAATAAACTTGTTCACCAGCAGGTGATCACCAATTAAAAGTGTATCCAACATTGATCCAGAAGGAATTTTGAATGCCTGAAACAAAAAAGTACGGATAATCATTGCCAAAACAACAGCAACAATCAGAGCCTCTGACCACTCTCGATACCAGGGTTTCTTGACCTCAACAGAATTTTGTTTCTTCTTAAAAATTGCCATTATGCTCTCACTCGTCAGTTATAAGAATCGTCAATCTTTGACTTTGAGGATCGCCAAAAATGCCTCTTGGGGAAGCTCAACGCTGCCAATTTGTTTCATCCGCTTCTTGCCTGCTTTTTGTTTTTCCAACAACTTACGTTTTCGGGTTATATCACCGCCATAACATTTGGCGGTCACATCTTTTCTTAACGCTTTTACTGTTGACCTGGCAATAACTTTGTTACCGATAGCGGCCTGAATCGCAACCTCATATTGTTGTCGAGGGATAAACTCCTTCATTTTCGAGACTAGATCACGGCCTCGGTGTTGGGCCTTATCCTGGTGGACAATAAGTGAGAGTGCATCGACAACATCCCCATTAATCAACACATTCAGGCGAACCAGCTTACTGATTCTAAAGTCCAAATGTTCATAATCAAGTGAAGCGTAACCGCGAGAAATTGATTTCAGTCGGTCAAAGAAATCGAGAACAATTTCATTCAGTGGCATCTCATAAACAACCATCACCCGGTTAGCGGTCAGATATTTTATTTCTCTTTGGATGCCACGTCTTTCAATACATAACTTGAGGACCGGACCGACAAATTCGTTGGGGACATGGATTGAGGCAAGAACAAATGGTTCTTCAATTTGTTCAATAAACTGGATTTCGGGGAGCATGTTAGCACTCTCGACTTCCAAGAGTTCACCTTTTGTGGTTGTCACCTTGTAGACAACAGTGGGAGCGGTGGTGATCAAATTCACACCAAATTCGCGCTCTAATCGCTCCTGAATAATTTCCATATGGAGGAGGCCAAGAAAACCACAGCGAAATCCGAATCCCAGGGCCAGAGAGTTTTCAGGTTCAAATGAGAATGCAGCGTCATTTAAACGCAACTTTTCCAATGCGTCACGCAAGTTATCATAGTCTGCTGCATCAACTGGATAAAGTCCGGAGAAAACCATGGGATTGACTTCTTGGTAGCCCGGCAATGCCTCTGCTGCAGGGTTGTGAAGATGAGTAATGGTGTCACCAACCTTTGCATCTTCGACAACTTTGATCCCAGCGATGATAAAACCGACATCACCTGACGATAGTTGTGACAATTGAATCGGGTGAGGATTAAAGGCACCGACTTTCTGGACCTCATAAACACCACCGGTCGCCATCAATTTGATTTTCTCACCCTTCTTGATGGTGCCATCAAAAACGCGAACAAGGACGACGACACCTTGATATGAATCATACCAGGAATCAAAAGTGAGAGCCTTCAATGGGGCATCAGGATTTCCCTTAGGAGCAGGAACCCGTTGTACGATGGCTTCAAGAATTGCTTCAATGCCGATCCCCTCTTTTGCGCTGGCAAGGATGGCATCGCTCGTATCAATCCCGACAATTTCCTCAACTTCGGCTCTGATCCGCTCAGGTTCTGCACTGGGCAAATCAATCTTATTGAGGACGGCAAATATCTCAAGATCCTGATCAATTGCCATATACACGTTGGCAAGTGTCTGCGCTTCAACTCCTTGAGCAGCGTCAACAACCAGCATAGCCCCTTCGCAAGCCGACAGAGAACGGCTGACTTCATAAGAGAAGTCAACATGCCCCGGGGTATCAATCAGATTGAGGGTGTAATCCTGCCCGTCCTTAGCTCGATAATTGAGCCGGACCGATTGGGCTTTGATTGTGATCCCTCGCTCTTGTTCAAGTTCCATCTTGTCAAGATATTGAGCAGATTTCTCACGATCAGTCAGAGCCCCAGTTGCTTCGAGTAAGCGATCTGCAAGGGTCGATTTGCCGTGGTCAATATGGGCGATGATAGAAAAGTTTCGAATATTTTTTTGAATCATAAAATCCCAACATTACAGGGTTAAATTAACCGCATATATTAAACGTGAAGGAAAGTGGAAGTAAAGACCAAAGAAACGCTATGCTGTTATAAACCGATTATTCGTTCGTCAATGGCCTTTTCTTCGCTGTAAAAATTGGCCATGCTTCGGCAAAAACCATTCCGAATACGATCATAAAGCCCCCAAACCAACCGATAGCAGTCAGCCGATCTCCAGCTAACCAGATTGAAAACAGTGCAGCAAAAACAGGTTCAAGGGTATAAATCAATGCGGCTCTGGTGGGTGTGGTGCGATTCTGGAAGGTGGTCATCGCCCAGAAAGCATAAACTGTTGCGAAGACTGAGGTGATAAGAAAAGCAAAAATCAACGATCCCGTCCATTGTTGTGGCCAGGAAACGGGCTCAAAAAAAAGACTGCCGACAAGATAGAGAAGTGACGCCGTTGCAATCTGCACAAACGTAAGAGCTTTACTGTCATACCCTTTCGCAAAGACATCAAGCCCAAGAATGTGAAGAGCAATAAATATTGAACAGATAACGACCAGAAGATCCCCGAAGTTTATCGTCCATGGCGTATGCCAAGTCAGAAAGAAGAGCCCAGACAAAGCAAATGCAACCCCGATCTTGGAGCCAAGAGCCGCCGGTTTTTTCAATAAAGGGCCAGCAAGCAGTGGCACCCAGATAACCCCAAGACCTGTCAGAAAACCGGTGTTGGCGGACGATGTCCGTTCTAGACCAAAAGTTTGAAAAATAAAAGATAAAGCCAAAACTGAACCGAGGCCAGCCCCGAGCAGCCACCCACGACGATCCAAGGTCGCAAAACCTGACTTGCCTGCGAGAAACGCAAGCATCAAAGCAGCGAGAGCAAAGCGCACCCAAAGAAACGCCATAACCGGCATCTCGACTATCGCATCTTTGACTATCGGGAAAGTAGCCCCCCAAAAAATTGTGACTGAGGCAAGCATCAATTCGGCAATTAATTGCCTTTTATTGACCTTATGAGCTTTTATCATAACAAAATAAGTCCAAGCTAATTAGCGTTAATTTCTTGTTTCCAGTAAAGGCGCTATGGTATAAGCACAATTCTGCGATTACAATGTTTTTTAATAGATTTTATGGAGATAGAGAGTATGGATCATACTGAACGCTCTAAAAAAGAGCCTATCGAGGTTATCTGTCCTAAATGTCGATACACCGAGATCACCTATCTTCCGAGAGCTGATCTTCCTCTCTGCCCAACATGCAAAATTCCGATGTTAATTAACGAACTTCTGGACGAAGGAAAGTCGTATTAAATTTGACCTGCCGGTTACACGGCTTAGCATTCCTACATATTATCAAGGAGAAAAAACAATGAAACATGTAAAAGTTGTCGTTGCTTGTCTGTTAGCTCTTTGTATTGTGCTCCCTGGCATTGTCAGCGCAGATACTTTAGATGAGATCCAAGACCGTGGTGTTTTGCGGGTTGGTATGGAACCAGGTTACATGCCTTTTGAAATGACCAACCAAAAAGGTGAGATCATAGGCTTTGATGTTGATATGGCTAAAGGAATTGCCAAAGCTATGGGCGTCAAGTTGGAATTAGTCAACACCGCTTGGGATGGCATCATCCCCGCCCTGTTAACTAAAAAATATGACATCATCATGAGTGGGATGACAGTGACTCAGGAGAGAAATCTGAAAGTAAACTTTGCTGATCCCTACATAGTTATTGGTCAAACGATTCTGATTAAAAAAGAAATTGCTGGCGATGTTAAATCGTACAAAGATTTGAACAATGCCAAATACAAAGTTGGTTCTAAGCTTGGAACCACAGGTGAAAAAGCAACCAAGAGAATGATCCCTAACTGTAGTTACATCTCTTTTGATACAGAACAAGAAGGGATTACTGACTTGGTTAACGGGCAGATTGATGCCTTTGTTTACGACCTCCCTTATATGGAAATTGCTTACGCACAAAAAGGTGAAAATAAATTGGTTTATCTTGATAAACCATTTACTTACGAACCACTCGGCTGGGCTATCCGTCGTGGTAACCATGACTTTCTGAACTGGTTGAATAACTATATGACACAGGTAAGAAGCGATGGAACCTACGATAAAATTTATGCCAAGTGGATCCAGAGTGATGCTTGGTTGAAACAAATCCAAAAATAATTGTATTGAATAACGGAGAATGTCTTTCACCCTGCATTCTCCGTTTTTTTATGATTTTGACTTTTAATTGAATTTTGAACTCGCTGTTTAGTTTTGCGCGAATTCAAAATAGTTTACAGAAAGACCAGTACCTTGAATATGAATACAAAAAACTGGCTTTGGTGGCTATTAACCATCCTTGTTTTACTCGGAATTGTTTTAGGACTTTGGGTTGCCACAAAAAGAATTGATTACACCTGGCGTTGGAACCGTGTCCCTCAATACTTTTTTTATCAGGATAAAGACGTAAAAAAGACGGTTATTGATGGTACCGTCACAAAGATCGAACAAAAAGGTAAAACTTCAATAATTACCGTCCATAACTCTGACAACGAAGATAACGTCTTTATTGTCGATACGGAAACCGTTAACCTTGATGTTGATGATTATCTCATGGAAGACGACACTGTCGGTGCTATTCTGGACTGGAAGGCTGGACCGCTCGTCACAGGTCTCTGGGTTACCCTCTGGATATCGGCTCTAGCCAGTATTATCGGTTTAGTTATTGGAGTCGTTACCGGACTCTGTCGGGTCTCCAAAAATCTAACTCTACGGCAATTGTCGATCACCTATATTGAACTGATCCGGGGGACACCCTTACTGGTTCAGCTCTTTATTTTCTATTTTTTCCTTGGTACAGTTCTGGATATTGGTCGCTTAGCATCAGGTATTTTTGCCTTGGCTATTTTTGCTGGAGCCTATGTTGCAGAAATTATCCGTGCAGGGATTCAATCTATCCCTAAAGGGCAGATGGAGGCTGCGCGTTCTCTAGGAATGAATGTCCCTCAAGCGATGATTTATATCATCCTGCCGCAAGCCTTCAAGCGTACATTGCCGCCATTAGCCGGCCAATTTATCAGCTTGATTAAAGATTCGTCACTGGTTTCAGTTATCGCCATTACTGACCTGACGAAAAGTGGGCGTGAGGTAATCACATCAACGTTCGCAGTCTTTGAAATTTGGTTTGTTGTTGCGTTCCTGTACCTAATTTTGACATTCAGTCTGTCACAAGTGGTTGCCTGGGTTGAGCGGAGGTTAGCAGTCAGTGATTAAAACAGTCGATTTAGAAAAAATATTTGTTGGCCGAGGTCAAACAGTGCGTGCTGTTGATGGCATAACGACGCATATAAAACAAGGAGAGGTCGTGGTTGTCATTGGCCCTTCCGGTTCGGGTAAATCGACCTATCTGCGTTGTTTAAACGGACTCGAAACCCTAACCGGTGGTCATGTTCATGTTGATGGCATTGATTTGGCTAATCGGAAAACAGACATGAACAAAATCCGGCGCGAAGTAGGAATGGTCTTTCAGCAGTTCAACCTCTTTCCTCATAAAACTGTCCTTGAAAATCTGGTTCTTGCACAAATGAAGGTCAGGAAGCGGAAACGGATTGATGCTGAAAAAAAAGCCAGAGAATTACTCGAAAAAGTAGGCATCGCAGAAAAAGAAACCAACTACCCAAGTCAACTCTCGGGTGGTCAGCAACAGCGTGTCGCTATCGCCCGTGCCTTAGCCATGGATCCGAAGGTTATGCTATTTGATGAGCCGACCAGTGCTCTGGACCCTGAGATGGTTGGTGAGGTCCTTGAGGTTATGAAACAACTTGCCCGAGAAGGGATGACCATGGTCGTCGTTACACACGAAATGGGCTTTGCCCGCGAAGTTGCGGATCGGGTTCTTTTTATGGATTACGGTAAACTCGTCGAAGAAGGCACACCTGAACATTTCTTTATTGAGCCGCAAGAAGAGCGGGCTAAATTATTCCTCCGACAAGTTTTATAGTCATTTCTTCAGAAACGTTATTGGGCGCCTTTCTGGCGCCCTTTTTTGTGGGACATTATGAAACAAAAAGAATCACATTGGCGCGCAGAGACTTTACGCCAGGGTGCTTCCGCTGCTTGGCCAATCTGTCTTGGTTATATCCCGGTTGGATTAGCTCTTGGTGTCTTAGCGCAGCAAGCAGGATTATCTTGGTGGGCTGTCGCCATGATGTCAGTACTGGTCTTTGCAGGAAGCGCGCAATTTATTTGTGTTGCGATGATAACGACAAGCGCCTCTGTCCCTGCGATCATCTTCACCACATTGATCGTTAATCTGCGCCATACTTTGATGAGTTCGGCTCTTGCTATCTATCTTTCGGGCATTAGCCGTGGTTTTCTGGCGGTTTTTTCCTATGGAATTACCGATGAAAGTTTTGCGGTTAATATGTCTAAGTTCCGTGAGGGACAATGGAACCGCTGGCAAGCACTGACAGTTAATCACGTCGCAAATACTGTCTGGATTGTGGCGACAATTACGGGGACCCTGGTTGGACAACTTGTCCCTAAAGGGGCCTTCGGCATAGATTACGCCCTTACTGGGATGTTTATCTGTCTTTTAGTTTTTCAACTTCATGGCAGAATCTATATTCTTACCGGATTATTAGCGGCACTGATCTCAACCGTCTGGTATCTATTGATTCCAGGAGACTCCTATATTGTCGGGGCTTCAATCAGTGCAGCAACGGTTGGTTACGCTTTAAAACGACATGACCGGAGGGACAAATGAGTTTCTTCGATTATTTGTTTTTATTTATGGGGATGGGCCTGGTAACTTACCTTCCCCGAACCCTTCCACTAATCTATCTGGCCCATAAAAAATTACCACAATGGTTAACAGACTGGTTAGAGTTGATCCCCGTTGCAATTTTAAGCGCCCTGCTGGCCCCCGGTCTTTTCACTGATGGATCCAGTCGCAGTTTGTCACTTGGAAAGACTGAATTTATCGTCGCTATTCCGACATTGATCTTTGCTTTAAAAACCCGTAGCCTTGGTGGAACGGTTCTTGTCGGCATGCTCCTTTATTGGCTGGCAGGATTATTTATTTAACTTTGGAGAAATAATGAACTTAACAGGAAAACAAGCACGCTATCTGCGTGGACTCGGACATCACTTAAAGCCAGTTGTTATGGTTGGTAAGGATGAGGTTAATGAAGCGATCATAGCCGCAACGGATGAAGCTCTGAACAGTCACGAATTAATTAAAGTAAAACTTCAAGAGGGATGTCTGGGAGATCGTAAAGATGTTGCAGCAGAGTTGGCATCGGCAACGGATGCCTGTGTTGCTCAGATTTTGGGTAAAAACTTTCTTCTGTATCGTGAATCTGAAGAAAAGAAGATCAAGCTTCCAACGGCTAAATAATTATCTATGTTCCATTTTGACTTAACTAAAGAACCATTAACGAACTTAGAGCTAAATACACAGCTGCAGACACTCAAAGACGTGCGCAAAACGCAGATAAAGTATTCATGTATCTCAGACGTGCTACACGCATTTGTTTTTATCACTCTATACTTTAACCATTTTCTTTCTGGATACGCCATTACAGCTGCGGTGATGCTCAGCACTGTCATTGCCCTGCTCCTGGCAACTGGAAACCGACAAGCGTTTAAGAGATCTGAAATAATCATTATCTCAGTGGCTTGCCTGGGGACTATTATGACAACCCTGATGCTTCTGAATATGGGCATGAAGCAATCATTTACGGGAAGTCTCATTGCCGCTTTAGCCTCGGGATCCATTGTGGTTATCGGGGCAACATTGGGGAGAAAGATTAAAACAGTGATGACAACAATTGAGAGTATGCGTTCGATTGTCGATGACAACATCGCTAAACAGAAACTTATGGCATTATGCCGTCAGTTTCCTGAACTAGATCATTACCGTGAAGTGGCAACACAGTACCTAAGACCCCATTTAGCCTATGGTGAACTGACCGCTATGCAAGAGTGGGCTGAGAAGCACCCCTAAGCCCTCTCAAAAGGCTCATAGAGCCGTTTGTACTCGTCTTGAGCATATCGGTCTGTCATGCTGGCGATATAGTCACATATCACCCTCTCAACGCCATACTTAGCAAATCGCTGTTGATGACGTTCAGGTAATAAGCCTGGTGTCGTGATATAGTTTTCAAACAATAACGTCAAAAATCTTTCGGCCTTAACCCGCATCCGCTCAACTTTTGAATGGCGATAGAGCCTTTTATAAAGAAATTTTTTCAATTGACGATTTAATTGCATCATTTCAGGGCTGAGGCTGACCAGGTTTTTATCATGATTGCGGACATCTGCAAGACTCACAATATTATTGTTGCGTAAATTATCCATAGTGGTACTCACCAGATCATGAATCAACTCCCCGATTAAATAGCTGATTGTCTGTAAAATATGACGTTTATCATCGAGTGCTGGATATAAATTTCCCACCATGACGAAGGTACGTTGCCATAACTCCACCTCGGTCAAATCTTTCAAAGTGATAAATCCGGCCTTGAGTCCGTCATCAATATCGTGGTTGTTGTAGGCAATTTCATCTGCAAGATCAATGATCTGAGCTTCAAGTGAACCCCGTTGTTCAGGTTTATATGGTTGAATAGCTGCACTTTCAGCTCCATCATAATCGGATGAATGTTTGATAATCCCCTCCCGTACCTCCCAACTCAAATTGAGACCATCAAAAAGGGGGTAACGATGCTCAAGCAGCTCAACTATGCGCAATGATTGCTGATTATGTTCAAAACCACCATGATCTTTCATCAAACGTTTGAGAACATATTCACCAGTATGACCAAACGGTGTATGCCCAAGGTCATGAGACAGAGCCAATGCCTCAACCAGATCTTCGTTGAGTTTTAAATTTCTTGCGATACCACGAGCAATTTGGGCAACCTCTAAAGAGTGGGTCAGGCGGGTCCGGTAATAATCTCCTTCATGGTTCACAAAAACCTGAGTTTTGTATTCAAGTCGACGAAAAGCAGCACAATGAATGATCCGGTCACGATCACGTTCAAACGCCAGACGTTCATCTTTGAATGGCTCCTGATATTGTCGACCAAGACTTTGATCACTAAAAGCAGCATAAGTTTCCAGTCCTTGTTCACGCATAAATATCCTCCCTTAACGGTGAAGTCCATAATACTGCCATACAGTGTCAGAAAAAGTCACAAACAATCTCATCCCTTATAAACATTTTGTAGCACAAAAGGACGGTTACGGATTAACAACCAGAGGCAGCCAGTCATCAGTCCGACCAAAAGCTGAAGAGAACCTAGAGTCCAGATAAGGTTATGGGAATTGAGCGAAACAAGTTGCATACCGAGGCTCCCCATAATCATACCAAAAAAATTGATTAATGCCGACGCAGAGCCCCCATCTTGTTGTTGCTGGTCGAGCATCAGATTGACCCCAGGGACCCGCATAACAGTCACAACCAAGGTTCCCAGTGCAATACATAGGGCAAAAACCCAGGGAGATGTCATCCCCAAAGTCATTACTGCAATACCGCAACATATAATAAGGGGAAAACCTCCAGAGATAATTCCTCGGGGAGTAAAAGATTTTGATAACTGCAAATAGAGCATTGGACCCACCAATGCAAAGGCAGCGTTGAAAGCAAGAAAGTAGCTATATTGTTGTTCATTTAAACCAAATCCGTCGATATAAATAAATGCTGATGTCGAAAGAAAAGACATTATTGTCATGGGACCAACGGAAAAGATGGCAAGCAACACTGCGAATTGGGGATTTTTTAGAACGACGAAAAGGCGTCCCAAGGAACGAAGAGGTGATCCAGAATACCGCTTCTCGATGGTTTCTTTCATGGTTGAACTTATCGCAATGGCAATAATGCCGATTCCAGCCAATGCGTAAAAAACTGCCCGCCATGAGATATATTTGAGCAGGATAGCTCCCATGACAGGGGCAACAATCGGTGCAATAATGACCATCGACATGACGAGTGCCATTACCCTCTCCCGCTCTCGACCACAATATAAATCCTTCACCATTGCCGTAGCGATAGCTGTCGCTGCACTCCCACCAAATGCCTGAAAAATACGACCAAGAATCAGTTGGTTGACAGTTGCGGCAAAACCGCACAGCAAACTGGAGACAATATAAATCGTCAAGCCGATGAGCAATATGGGCTTACGTCCATACTTTTCACTTAAAGGCCCCCAGAAAAGCAATCCCCCTGCATAAAAAATAAAAAACATGCTCAAGGTCATGTTCACCTTGGAGATACTCGCCGCCAAAGTTTCGACCATTTGCGGTAAAGCGGGTAGATACAAATCGGTTGAGAGTGGTGGGAAAGCACTAATCAGCGCCAAAAAAAGGATGATTTTCACGTTTCCAGAAAATTTATGTCGCGTTTTCAAATTGGGGCTCCTCAAATGAATATCGCTCTTCTTGACGATCTACTCAAAAAGAGTTCTTGTTATTTCATAAATTGATTGAAACTGAAACGGTAAATACGTAACAAACTCTCTAAAGAACGGGCTGAGGGCCAATAACAAAAAGTTAATTTTGACAATCCGAAACAGAGCGTTCAAAATGACGCAAATCAATGGATTAAATTTGCTCAGAGAGGAGCTTGGAGCGAATATGATCGTGGCTGTCATCATGGAGGACAAATGAAAGAAAAACGGTGTCCCTTTTGTCTGCATGAAAACTATTGCATGGTGGAGACATCAGAGATGTGCTGGTGTCATGATGTCGTGGTTCCAGATGAACTTATTGAGTTACTACCACAAACAAAGTTATCGCAGTCCTGTATCTGCCAAAAGTGTATAGATTTATTTCATAAGGATCCATCGACCTTTAAAGCTAAATACGGTCATAAATCCTTAAAATCAGGTTGAAATTATGTCAACACATATCGACCATCTTGTTGTCGGAGCGGAATCCCTTTCTCAGGGAGTTGATTATGTACGTTCTTGTATGGGTGTTGATATTCCCTATGGTGGTACCCATGAAAAAATGGGGACCCACAACCATTTGATGAAGATCGGAAAAGAGCTTTTTTTTGAGATCATCGCTATCAATCCGGATATGGATCCACCCGATCGACCCAGATGGTTTGGCTTGGATGATCCTGCTGTCCGGCAACAGATTGCCCAACAACCGAGATTACTGACTTGGGTAGTAAATACTAATAATCTCAAAAAACTGATGCAACAAACCTTGCTTTCTTTTGGCAACATCGAGCCGATCACCCGTGGAAAATTAAGCTGGGACTTTGGACTTCCCGATGATGGCAGCCTTATCGCTGCCGGCATGTTGCCCTATCCCATCCAATGGCATAGTGACAAACATCCGGCGACAGAGATGGTCGATCTCAATTGCAGATTTCTATCTCTAAAAATCTATCACCCCTATCCAGAGTGGTTACAATCAGCACTTGCAACCATTGGGGCGCAAAAACTGGTCAAAATAATCCCTTTACCTAAAAATGCGCTGCCATATATGGCTGCTTCATTCAACACCCCAACAGGGCTCAAAACATTGAAAAGTTACAGCGCAACCGCAGGGGGCGTTTGTCCGACAATGCGGTAAATCTATTCAAAAAGTAATTGGTTACGAAAATGAAGAGTGAACGGGAAGATAATGGCTGAAAAAAAATTAAAGGAGGAGGCGGAAAAATACATGCAGATAATATCGATCAGTCGCTGCACCCGAAAACTCAATCAATAAGCAACTGATTATTCGACTCTTTATTCAGCGCTGGTTTCTACCCCTTAAAAGCTGCCATCCCTGACGGATTTCTTCCACCCTCAACAGGTAGCAACTGCCGAAGAAGATCAAGAGACCAACCGCAATCGCACCAAATAACACTATAGATTTGTTTACGACTGCCCCCACCTGCATCCAGTCGGCAAAACCGAGCAACATCGTAACCACCATAGCCATCAACACACAGGCCGGTATGACTTTGATAACTGGTTTATAAAGGCTGGTCTGGAGAAATGATCCAACTTTTCGCTGCAACAACAACAGCAACATGAAAGCGTTAAACAACGATGCCAGCGTCAATGAAATTGCCAGTCCCAGAAACCCCCAATACTGCATCAACAGCAATCCAGCAAAGAGATTAACCAGGAGGGTCCAGAATGAGATAATAACCGGAGTTCGGGTGTCCTTTAAGGCGTAAAAGGTCTGTGCGGCGATGCGACTATAACCAACGAAAATAAGTCCGGGAGCATAACAGATAAGCGCAAGAGAGGTATTTTCCAACGCCGACATGTTGAACTCCCCACCAAAAAAGAATAAGGAATAGATCGGCTTTGCGCAGAGGATAAGTCCGACAATAGCGGGCAAAGTAAAAATGGTGATAAGAGTGAGAGCAAAGTTCAGAGATTGCTGTAATCCATCTTTATCGTCCTCAGCAACCTGCCTACTCATCATCGGCAAAGCGGCTTGAGCCAGAGAGACAATAAATATACCCTGCGGAAATTCAAAAAGTCTCTGTCCATAATAGAGATAAGAGACACTCCCCTCAGGGAGAAACGAGGCGAGTAAACGTGTCACAATAATATTAATTTGATAGATGGCAACACCGGCAATTCCCGGCAACATCAGGTTTCTAATTTTACGTAATGAAGGATCATGGCGAAAATTAAAATCGAACCTTAATCTGATTTTATAGCGACATAAAACCGGGACCTGTAATAACAGTTGTACTATTCCACCCAATAAAACCCCGATAGCCAAAGCAAAAATAGGTTGCGCAAATAGGTGACCCAGAGTGAGGGCGCTGATGATCATTGACAAATTTAAAAACAGCGGTGAGACAGCAGGAACAAAGAAATGACCGCGAACATTTAAAATCCCAGTCAATAAGGCGAGGACTGAGACAAACCCAATATAGGGAAACATGATGCGATTCAATTGGTTCGTTAACTGCAACTTCCCTTCAACTTGACCAAATCCATAGCCAACACCCTGAACAATCCAGGGAGAAAACAAGACCCCGAGTGAGACCACGACCAACATGACGATCATAAGTAAACTGACACAACGATTGGCAAGTTGCTGTGCATCTTTTTCACCACGTCGATGAAAGGTTTCAGAAAAAATCGGGACAAAGGCTGCAGTTAAAGAACCTTCACCAAAAAACCGGCGCAACAGATTGGGGATCGTAAAGGCCATGAAGAAAGCATCGGTCATCATTCCGGCACCGAACAGACGGGCAACAACGATATCCCTGACCAATCCAGCGACTCGACTCATCGAGGTGGCTGATGCCATGATAATGGTGGCCGCAGTCATTTTCTTTTTATTTGTCATTACCAAATTTTAATCCCTTGCATCTCCACCCTAAGAGTTTGAAGATGCGAGTTTTTTTTCACATTAATGATTTTATTCTAACTTGACAGGCGAAATATTAACCATTAATATCGCGGAACTTTCGTAGTTAAGCAATCAATTAATAATCAAGGAGAAACAATTCGTGGCCAACCATAAATCAGCAGCAAAACGTAACCGCCAAAGTGAAGTCAGAAGAGCTCGCAACATGCATGTCCGTTCAACTATGCGTACTCTCGTTAAGCAGGTCAGAGAAGCAGTCACTGCTGAAAACAAAGAATTAGCACAAGCAGCGTTTGAAAAAGCAGTCCCTTATATCAGCAAGACAGCGACCAAAGGGATTATCCATAAAGCAACCGCCAGTCGTAAGATTTCCCGACTGACAAAGCTTATTAATACCCTGAACTAAATAATGTTTTAAATAAAATGACAAAGGGAGCTACTGCGTAGTTCCCTTTTTTTATTGAGATTTAGTTTTAACCAAAGCCAAAATTAAACTTTCAAGTAAGGCTCTGGAATTAGCTCCGCTCGACTTCATCGCCAGATCAGCCTGAAGGAACAATTCATAAGCGCGGATAAAGTCGTTACGTGAGAACTTTTTTCCTTGTTGAATCAACCCCGTGACCACAAATGGTGGAACCCCGGCGAGACTGGCAATATCTTTGGTCGGGTATTTTTGCACTTGCAATTCCCGAACTTTCCAGAGTCGTCGGAAGTGCATGACTAAGAGAGAGAGAATCTTCAGTGGTGCTTCACCTGCATCATTGAGACGCATCACCAAAGTCAACGCCTTGCCGATATCACCAGATCCGACAGCATCCCCGATATCAAAGACATTTTCAGC
The DNA here is from genome assembly GCF_900107645.1 of Desulfuromusa kysingii. GTDB lineage: Bacteria > Desulfobacterota > Desulfuromonadia > Desulfuromonadales > Geopsychrobacteraceae > Desulfuromusa > Desulfuromusa kysingii. The sequence goes on along the minus strand of NZ_FNQN01000006.1, from coordinate 170,230 downwards.
TCGGCCTCTGGAAACAACGGCCTGAACATCGATAACATCAATCAGCGTGGCAGTCCCAATGTAATTTATTAATTTATCAAGTTCGGCATGAATCTCATGGAGATTAACCCCAACCATGGAACAAAAAAGTTCAACCGCGTCAGCAGAAATCTTGATGTCACGTTGGTTGAGGGTGTGGCGGACATACTGAGGTAGCTCTCTCTCTGTGAGCGGCTTAAATTCAACAAGAGAATTGTTTTTTTTGAGTTTTTGAAAAAATTTACGCCGGTTATCTACTTTTCCGGCGATGAACAATAAGCAAGTCTCAGGAACAGGATCGAGAATATAAGGGAGTAGCTTTTCAAGTTCAGCAGCAGGAAGTTGATGGGCATCTTTTACTGACACCAGACGCTTATCGGCAAAGACCGGCAAAGTCATCGCAGCAGCGAGAATCTCGTCGGCCTTAACTTCCTTAGCATAAAACTGATTGTCATTAAAATCATCGTGCCCCGCAGGGAGAACCACCTGCCTGACTGCTCGTGCCGCCTTTTGAATCAGATATGGTTCTTGACCACAGAGGAAAATAACTGATGGAACCTGTCCTGAACGAAGTCTCTGGAATAGTTCAGCAGCATTCATCGACTAAAAGTCATCTAGCATCTTATAGAGGATCTCTTCAGCCATCCGCAAGGTAATTTCATTAATAGCATTCTGTTCGAGATCATCCTCGTCATTTTTGTTCGCTGATGAACTGTATTCCTCACTCCAACTGACGGTGCCAGTCCATATCGGAGCCTCAGTATTTGGTTTTTTCAAGGTCACATCGACAACCATTGTGGCCCGATATTCACCAATATCATCGTTGCTATCATAGGATAGAGCCCGACTTGAGTAACTGCGGATAGTCCCCTCTAAAATAGCTTCAGCCTGTCCGATATGCTCAACTTGTGAAATCTTGTTATTGCGCGAAAACACTTCACTGACTCGGCTGGTTAACTTATTATCCAATTGCGGTTGAGATGTCTTGTTCGTAAATAACTGGATATAAACTTTTTCAACACCTTCAGGAAGCGTTCCCCCCTGCCCCGGAAAATGATATCCACAGCCCGCCAAGAACAGAAACAGAAGAAGAAAAAAGGCAGATTTCATTTATTTCACCACAATATTAACTAAGCGACCAGGAACGACGATAATTTTACAGACCTCTTTGGCTCCAATAAATCTTTGTACATTTTCATCGGCTAAGGCTTCGGCCTCAATAGCTTGCCGTTCAGCTGCAGTTGCGACACTGATTTTGCCCCGCACCTTACCATTCACTTGAACAACCAGAGATATTTCTTCAGTCACCAATGCCGCTTCATCCCAGGTGGGCCAGCCAGATAATTCGACACCCTCTTCATGTCCCATCGCGTGCCATAACTCTTCACAAATATGAGGAACAAATGGATTTAGCAAGCAAACCACAGCTTCCAAGGCTTCACGTAAGACGCCAGGACTTTCCTTGGCTGATTTAAAGGCATAGATGGCATTCACCAGTTCCATAACTGCAGCAATGGCTGTATTGAAGTGGAAACTGCCATCAATGTCTTCACTGACCTTTTTGATGGTTTGGTGGGTCTTACGACGTAAGTCAGCAGCCTCTCCGGAAATATCAGCTCCAACTTTAGCGTCGGTTATCAGTTCTTTGTTATCAGCAACCGCTCTCCAGACACGGTTAAGAAAACGGTAACAACCTTCAACCCCCTGCTCATTCCACTCCAGATCTTTTTCTGGAGGGGCCGCAAAGAGGGAAAAGAGTCGCGCAGTATCCGCACCATATTGATCGATCAATTGATTCGGATCGATAACATTCTTTTTTGATTTACTCATTTTTTCAGTGCGACCCTGCTCAACAAGCTGCTGACATAGCTCACATTTGCCATCGATCACCTGTTCAGGATATAACCAACCATGCTCGGGACAGCGTTGCGTCTCTTTGCAAACCATCCCTTGAGTCAACAGGTTGGTAAAAGGCTCATCGACATCCATCAAGCCTAAGTCGCGTAATATTTTGGTATAAAAGCGAGCATACAGAAGATGCATAACCGCATGTTCAATGCCACCAATATACTGATCTACCGGCAACCAATAATTAGCCGCTTTCTTATCCAAAGGCCCATCGGTATAGTCTGGACAAGTGTAACGGGCAAAATACCAGGAACTCTCGACGAAAGTGTCAAAAGTATCCGATTCCCGCCTGGCAGTTTTGCCACATTTTGGACAACTCACCTGCAAAAACTGTTGATGTCTGGCTAAGGGGGATCCCCCTTCACCGGTTAATTCAACATCGGTCGGCAAAACAACTGGCAGATCCTCTTCAGGGACTGGGACGGCGCCACAATCATCACAATAAATGATGGGGATTGGCGTCCCCCAATAGCGCTGTCTGGAAACCCCCCAGTCACGAAGGCGATAGTTTACAGTCTTCCGTCCAACGCCAAGGTTATCAAGAAAAGCCGCTATCTGCTCTTTTGCCGACTCATTGTCGGTTCCATCAAACTGATCGGAATTTACCAGAAAACCAGGGTCAGAATAGGCTTCTGTCAATTGATCAGCGACCAAGTCAACGTCTTTCGGTTGAATAACCACCCGTATCGGCAAATCGTACTTTTTCGCAAATTCAAAATCACGTTGATCGTGAGCTGGGACCGCCATAACGGCGCCGGTTCCATAGCCCATTAAGACAAAGTTTGCAAGAAAGACGGGTATTTTTTCACCGTTAAATGGATTTAAGCAGTATGAACCTGTAAAAATCCCTATTTTCTCTAAATCACCGCTGGTTCGATCAGCCTTATCCTGACGTTCAACGGTAGTCATAAAATCTTGAACAGCCTGACTCTGTTCTGCTGTTACTAACTTTTCAACCATCGGATGCTCAGGAGCCAGACTCATAAACGTCACGCCAGCAAGCGTGTCTGGACGTGTCGTAAAGACCTTGATCTTTTCATCGTCTCCAGCGACTTGAAAATCAATCTCACAACCATAGCTCTTGCCGATCCAGTTACGTTGCATTGCTAATACTCGTTCAGGCCAACCGGAGAGTTTATCCGTCCAATCTAAGAGTTCATCTGCATAATTGGTGATTTTAAAAAACCATTGATCTAACTCCTTTGATTGCACTTGATTATGGCAACGCCAACAACAGCCATCTTCAACCTGTTCATTCGCGAGGACAGTCTGACAATCTTCACACCAATTGACAGAAGATCCTTTTTTATACGCTAATCCCTTTTCAAACATTTTTAAGAAGACCAGCTGTTCCCAACGGTAATAATCGGCATCGCAAGTAGCAAACTCACGCTTCCAATCATATGAAAGACCAATTTTTTTTAACTGATGACGCATGCTAGCGATATTTTCATAAGTCCATTTAGCCGGATGAATACCATGCTCAATAGCGGCATTTTCAGCAGGCATACCAAAAGCATCCCAGCCCATAGGATGGAGAACATTAAAGCCCTGCATACGCTTAAATCGAGCAACAACATCTCCGATTGCGTAGTTGCGAACATGCCCCATATGAATACGACCTGAAGGGTATGGAAACATTTCAAGCAAGTAATATTTTTCTTTAGTTGAATCCACGGAAGCACTGAAGGGTTGTTCTTCTTGCCAGATGTGCTGCCACTTCGCTTCGACATCTTTAGGATTATACTGGTTATCCATAATTCCTCCACAGCGTGCAGCAGCACCGCTGTCTTACAAAGCTAGCATATACACGAAAACCGGCAGATGCCGGTATCATGATAAAAAAGATCATCAAGGGACAAATCCCTTGGTTTCTCGCATTTTTAAATCAGGCTAAACCCTAATAAACGGAGTTATTTTGCCCGATAGGTAATACGACCACGGGTCAAATCGTAAGGAGACAACTCAACGGTTACTCGATCGCCAGGTAGAATACGGATGTAGTATTTACGCATTTTTCCTGAGATATGCGCCAAAACAACATGATCATTGTCGAGCTTTACTCTAAACATCGCATTTGGTAGTGGCTCTACAACGGTTCCTTCTACTTCTATTGCTTCTTCTTTTGCCAACGCTTCCTCCTGAATATATAGTTTTAAACAACGAGTTTTATTACATGTTTACACCAAGCTGTCAAGCCTGTGAATGAGCACCTAATGTCGCATCTCTGGATCAAGAAGGCGCCGCACAACCTCAATAAGCCGCGCAGTTTGTAAAGGTTTAGTGACAAATTCGCTAGCGCCACTTTGCAGTGCACGTTCCCGGGTCATTTCTGACCCTTCCGTAGTGATAACAACAACAGGCAAATCAGCATTCACAACATCATTGCGGATCAGACTCACGAGTTTTAAGCCATCCATTATTGGCATATTGACATCTGTTAGTAATAAATCATATTTCTTTGAAGATAATTGCTTTAATGCAGCAACACCATTATCCGCCTCATCGACAGATAGATCAGGGAGCCGCTTCAACGCCAAAACGATAAATTGTCTCATAGTTGGTGAATCGTCGACGACAAGAACTTTACGCTGATGCATTGACTGTCACTTCACTTTCTTTCGGATTGTAATTGAGTTCGTAACCCATCATAAGAGTGGTTACGCCTTATCTCCCCAAAAGCTGTTCGATCGTACCCATAACCGCAGCGGACTTGAAAGGTTTCGTTATATATTTTTCAGCCCCCACCTCTTCACCACGCCTTATATCTTCTGGCGTCTTCTTTGCTGACAAGAGTACAACCGGGATATGACTGGTTTCTGGGCTGTTCTTGATTCGTTTACACACTTCAAAACCATCCAGCTCTGGTAACATGATGTCTAGCAAAATCAAGTCTGGAGGTTCCATAGCAACGGCCTCAAGAGCCGCCAGCCCTGTCGTTGCACCCTGGACAAGATAACCCTTGGTCGTAAGCAGGATACTTTCCAATTTCAGCAAACTTTCTTCATCCTCAACAATGAGAATTTTTTTTTGCATAGCAATAACCTCCGGTTCGCAAGACGCTCAATCCTGATTATAACAAAAGAAAAACAGGTTTGACTTATAAATCTTTTCCAGCGCCGCGCAACGTCTGCTCCATGGCAAGCCCTGCCTGCGACAGAAAGACTTCAAAAGCATTGGCATCCTGCATCACCTGGTTACCCGGCCCACTGTCTCCATACAAAAGGGCAACAACTTTGCCGTCGCTCACCAGTGGACCAAGAAATACCTCCTCGGGTTCTCCGTTTAAAAACTCTTTAAGACTTTCTTCTGCCGCTGTATTTTTAAGTGCAGAACGAACAGCCACCTTCTCTTGAATGACTTGGGCAAAAAGCGATCCAGAATCAATATGAAATTGCATTTTCCTGACGATGCTATCCGCACAAAGACTGCTATCAGCCAAACCAAACTGACCGACACCAACTAAATGGCTCCCTCTGACATCGAAAATAATTGCCCGTCCCATGATCTCACTGGCATAGCGGAGGATTAAAAGGATAATTCCACCACCAAGCTCATAATGTTCAAGCTCCGCCAGCATTCCCCTTAAACGCTCTAAACCGGATTGTGTTTGCTGGGTTTCCCGTTCTGCCAGTTCTCGCTCAATCAACTCTTGATCAATTTTCTTTTCAGGACCCGATTCAATGACTTTCAACCCTTTAACTACCAGACGTTGCGGGCTCAGCCCTTGCTCAAGCATAAAATCGAGGGGATTTAGTTGAGCGCTCCCGAAGCCCTCCATCTCGCCCAACTGAAAAGAAAAAGATCCTTTGTTACAGGAGAAAAAACTGAAGATAATTTTTTCTATCTGTGCCGCAACGATTTTTTCAATTGCAGCAGAAGACACCATATAATCTTCAACTAAAATCTGCCCCAAGGGCCGGTGAGGTATCGTGGATTTTTGAGATTTGAGGGCCTGAACAATCACATCTTCGGTAACAACATTCCCCTGACGTAAGAGTTGACCTAGTGTTTCAGGAAAAATATTAGACGTGGCCCTGACGACCTGTCCATCCGAAAAGTAGACCACCCCAGAACCATTTTGACATTTGAGACTCAGGGTTCCTGATTTCTTACTTAAACTAAGGATTTGCAGAATATCGCGTATTCCCAGATCCTCTAAACATCCTTCAAGTGCCATTCTAAACGCTCTTTTTCCCCCGGCCTTTAAATTCTAAACGCACAGGGACTTGATCTAAGTTGAACTTCTCTCGAAAACAATTCACCAGATAACGTTGATAAGAAAAATGGATTTTGTCAGGACGATTGGAAAATAAAACAAAGGTCGGTGGCCTTACTGCGGCTTGAGCGGCGTAATAAAATTTGATTCTCTGGTCTCCAGCCATAGACGGTGGATGCTTACTGACAAATTCCTCTAATCCTTGATTCAACTTTGCCGTTGGTATCCTTTTATTGAACTCCAAGGCAACCTCTTCCACTTTAGACATAATTTTATTGACTCTCTGCCCGGTTAAAGCAGAGACAAACAGGAGTGGCGCAAAGGGGAGATATTTAAAGCGACGCTGAACTTCAGAGATAAATTTTCCCATCGTTTGATCGTCTTTTTCAGGCAGATCCCATTTATTAACGACAAGGATCAAAGCGCGACCTTTTTCGTAGGCATAACCTGCTACAGCCAAGTCCTGATCAGTCACTCCGTCTGCAGCATCAAGAACCATCAGCACAATGTGTGCACGATCCATGGCTTTGAGTGCCGTGACTGCGCTGTATTTTTCAACGGTTTGACTAATACGTCCTTTCCGTCTGATCCCAGCAGTATCGATCAAAACATATCTTTGCTGGTTATAAGTAAAATCGGTATCAATACTGTCCCGAGTGGTGCCGGATACAGGATTGGCAACAACACGTTCATATCCCAACAACCGGTTGACAAGTGATGACTTACCCACATTTGGTCGACCAACGATCGCCATCCTGATTTCGTTTTCAGGCTCCGGTTTTTCAGGCACCGGAGGCAAGATTTTTTCTAAATCGTCAATAAGGTCAGTAATCCCACGACCATGTTCAGCCGAAACGGGGTAAAACTTATCGATTCCCAAAGAGTAGAAATCGACCGTATCAAGCTCTTGCTTGTCGCCATCAACCTTATTTACCAGAAAAAAAACGGGCTTATTGATCTGTCGAAGCATTTTGGCGATTTCGATATCTGCCGGAGTCAATCCATCCTTAACATCCATCATGTGAAAAATAATATCTGCCTCTTCGACCGCCAATTGTGACTGCTCACGCATTTGGATCAGCAGTCGATCTTCACTGATCGGCTCAAAGCCTCCAGTATCGATTAGCAGAAACGGGGTTAAAAAACGGGTCACTTCAGCATAGTGCCGATCACGTGTGACCCCGGGAAAATCTTCAACAATCGCTTTACGTTTTTTCAGTAACTTATTGAATAGGGTAGATTTTCCTACATTAGGTCTACCAACAATGGCAACGGTTTTTATCATTCGGAGTCATTCTTCCTTTGTTTACTTTTTGCTATAACCAAGCTCACGCAACATGCGTTCGTTCTGGCTCCAGTCTTTATCAACACGGACAAATAATTCCAGGAAAATGCGAGTTCCAAGTAATTTTTCTATATCCTTCCGCGCTTCCTGCCCTACAGTTCTAATCATATGCCCGCCCTTACCAACGATAATCTTTTTATGACTGTCCCGTTCAACATGGATTGTAGCTTGGATAACAACAAGATTTTTTGCGGGCTTTTCTTCAAACGTATCAACCATGACTCCGACACCATAAGGGATCTCTTCACTGGTGCGCCGCATGATTTTCTCTCGGACCATTTCAGCAACAATGAAACGTTCGGGCTGATCCGTCAACATATCTTCAGGGTAATATCGTGGACCTTGCGGTAGATAGGGCTTAATCGCTTGCAACATATCCGGAACCCCATCGCCACTCTTTGCCGAAACCGGCACCACCTGAGAAAAATCAAATCGATCGGTATACTGTTGAATCAAGCTCAGTAATTTGGGTGGTTTTACCAAGTCGATCTTATTAATAATCAGAAAGACAGGGACCTTTGATTTGTCCAACAGCTTGAGGATATATTCATCACCTCCGCCTGGAGAATCATCAGCCTCCACCAGAAACAGAATCAAATCCACATCGGCACAAGCGCCAATAGCCTGATCGACCATAAATCGATTCAGCTTACCTTTTGCTTTATGAATACCCGGGGTATCGACAAACAAGGCCTGACCGTCCGGAAAGTTATGAATACCAAGTATCCGATTGCGCGTTGTTTGCGGTTTATTTGAGGTGATCGCAATTTTCTGACCGAGAACACGATTAAGCAATGTTGATTTGCCGACGTTCGGTCGTCCAATGATGGCAACGTAACCTGATAAAAAGTTATGATTTGTCATGAGTTAAAGTGTCTTTCTTAAAAACAGTGTGATCAAGTGCTACGGCAGCCGCCTTTTGCTCAGCACTTTTCTTACTACTACCACTCCCCTTACCCAACAGCTTGCCGCAGGAATGGACTTCCATAGAGAAGACCCGCTCATGCTCCGGCCCAGAGACTTGAACCAGTGTATATTCAGGAAGATGCCCAAACTGAGCCTGTAATCGCTCCTGCAAGCAGGTTTTATAATCACTCCCATAGCGGAGCAAGGCGGATTCCTCTATTGCACGACTAAAAATTCGATCAATGACTTCGCTGGCAACAATAAAGCCACCATCACAATAGATCGCTCCAAGAAGAGCCTCGACGGCATCGGCAAGTAAACTGGGCTTTTCACTGCCACCGGTTTTTGCTTCCCCCTTCCCCAAACGCAATCCAGTTCCTAGTCGCAAATTCTTGGCGATGCGGAACAAACCTTTTTCGCTGACAACCTCGGAACGAATTCTGGTTAAACCGCCTTCGGGAATATCGGGATAATGGTTAAACACCCAATCACTGATAACCAGCTCCAATACAGCATCACCCAAAAATTCTAACCGCTCATTGTGAAGGACAAACTCAGGTTGTTCATTACTGAATGATTTATGTGTCAGAGCCTGATATAACAAACTCGAATCATTAAAAGTATAACCTATAATCTTTTGTAATTCGTCTAGATATTTATCCACATCTCCTCCAAGCTTATATTTTGGGCGGAGTATAACCAAGTTGAATATTCAGCACAATGATTAGACCAAGGTATTTATCGAATAAATGGTTTAACCTTGATTCATTTCATTGTCGTTATCTATAATAATTGTTTACTTTAAGCTAGTGACTCTCGCAGATTTTTAAATACATCACCCTTGCATCCGTTAATAAACAGCCGACTTTATGACATTTGATGAAATAACTGGCCACAAACGAGAGAAAGATATCCTGCTACGGGCAATCAGTCGTCGGCATATTGCCCACGCCTACCTGTTCGATGGCCCCGAAGGGATAGGTAAGAGGCTTGTTGCTACCTCTTTCATACGCACATTGCTGTGTACACAGGGCACCGGCTGCGGTCACTGTCCCTCCTGTTTGAAAATTGATCATAATAATCATCCAGATATTCACTATCTTCTCGCTGAAGGGGCGGCTCTTAAGGTTGATCAAGTTAGGGAATTACAACAGGTCCTCTCATTACGACCACTCGAAGGTGATTATAAGATTTGCCTGGTCGATGGCGCTGAACATTTCACGGTAGGTGCAGCCAATGCCTTATTAAAAACTCTGGAAGAGCCTCAACAAGGGACAATCATTATTCTCATTACCAGTCAGCCAGAAACGTTGCTGACGACGATCCGTTCACGTTGTCAGAAGCTAACCTTCAGACCGCTACCGAAACAACAGATTGCCAAGGTCTTGACGCAAAAGCTAGACCTGAACAACAGTGACGCAATGATTTTAGCAGCCCTTTCTGAGGGAAGCTTCAAAAAAGCATTAGGAAAGAATCAAGAGTTATTTCTCGAAAAACGTCGAAAACTGATTCAATCCTTGTCAGCGCTATCAGCAGGCAGTATTATCCCTACCTTCGCTTTTGCTGATGAACTTGATTCAGAAAAAGAATTACTTCCTGATATTATAGATATTTTTCAAACTTTTTATCGGGATATCCTCCTGCTTCGTCATGGATGCTCGGAAGACGATCTTGTCAATATAGATCTTCTCGATATTTTACATAGTCAGAGTCAATTTTTTTCAACGCCGAGCCTAATGACAAAATTAAAGGCATTAGAATCCACACGTTTCCATTTACAGCGTAATGTCAATTGTCGGCTGGCGCTGGAGGTTATGTTGATGAGGATTACAAATGCCTGATTTAATAAGGATTATAGTCATATGGATGGACTTAAAATAGTTAGTATATCTTTTCACACTGCTGGGAAAATTTTTGATTTTGATTCTCAGGATTTCGAATTATCTCTTGGCGACAAGGTCATTGTTGAAACTGAACGTGGTCGTGCCCTCGGGAAAGTTGTCAGAGATGTGCGTGAAATCACCCCAGACGAAGCGCCACCGAAATTAAAATCGATCCTCCGGATTGCAACGGAGAGTGATTTGCAGATGGCACAAAGTAATGCCTTGCGCGAGCAAGAAGCTTTGCAGTTCTGTCAACAACGGGTAAAACAGCGGAAAATGGAGATGAAACTGGTTCGAGCAGAATATCTGTTCGACGGTTCAAAAATCATCTTCTATTTTACCGCTGATGGTCGTATTGATTTTCGAGAATTAGTCAGGGACTTGGCGCAACACTTTCGTACCCGGATTGAAATGCGTCAAATTGGTGTCAGGGATGAGGCCAAACAAGTCGGTGGTTTAGGGATTTGTGGCCGTGAACTTTGCTGTAGCAATCATTTACGAGAATTTGTCCCCGTCTCTGTCAAAATGGCAAAAGCACAAGGTCTCGCACTAAATCCAACCAAAATTTCAGGCCAGTGTGGTCGTTTATTGTGCTGTCTAGCGTACGAGTATGAGACATACAATGAAATGAAAAAGACCCTGCCAAAATGCGGCAAAAAACTGCTCTTAGAAACTGGTCCTGCTGAGGTTATTTCAAGAGATATTCTGGCACAAAAAGTGACTCTTATCCGCAATGGCGAGCGCCGTCAGTTGCACATCGACGACCTTAATAAAGAGATAAAAGCGGCGGAAAAGAAACAGGATGAAACGGTTGGAACCAACTCCAATCCAGCAGATAAGCAAGCAGCTCAACAACCACAAAAGCCCAGACGTAAGCCAGTCAAATCAAATCATCGTGTGGCCAAAAAGCATAATGCCGAAAAACCTCCAGTCAAGCCGGAGCAGAAAGCTAAGCAGGAAGAGCCGACTCAGGAGAAAAGTAAACGTAGACGCAGAAGGCCAAGGCGGCGCACCAACAGACAAGCAAAGCCCACAGATAATCCATCTTGATGTGTAGAAATCATCTTGCTATAACCATAAATCAAACGACAGAAAAACCCTTCACAGGAGCAAGACATGAGTAAAACTTTTTATGTTACCACCCCAATTTATTATGTTAATGATGTCCCCCACATAGGACACGCCTACACCACTCTTGCCTGTGATGTGATTGCTCGTTACAAACGTGCTCGTGGTTACGATGTGGCCTTTTTAACCGGGACAGACGAACATGGTCAAAAAGTTGAGACGGCCGCAAAAGCAAACGGTGAAACCCCTTTGGAACTTGCAGACCGTGTCGTTAAGCGCTTTCAAGCATTATGGACCAAACTGAACATATCCAACACCGACTTTATCCGCACGACTCAGGAACGTCATAAGCACACAGTTCAGGAACAATTTAAAGCCATTGAAGCCAAGGGTGATATCTATCTTGGTGAATATGAGGATTGGTATTGTACTCCTTGCGAAACATTCTGGACTGAGACACAGCTACTTGATGGCAACTGCCCTGATTGTGGACGGCCAACAACCAAGTTAAAAGAAGAATCCTATTTTTTCCGAATGAGCAAATATCAGGATCAATTACTTAAACACATCGAAGACAATCCAGATTTTATCCAACCCAAATCACGCCGAAACGAAATTCTGAGTTTTGTCCGTGAAGGATTACGGGACCTTTCCATTTCTCGAACATCCTTTTCCTGGGGGATACCAGCCCCAGGGAATGAAAAACACGTCATTTATGTCTGGTTTGATGCTTTAACCAACTATATTTCTGCCCTTGATTACCCGGAAGACCAAAATGGCAATTTTGCGAAATATTGGCCAGCAACTCACGTTATCGGAAAAGATATTTTACGTTTCCACGCCGTCTATTGGCCAACTTTTCTGATGGCCGCAGGTCTGCCGCTGCCCGAAAAAGTTTTTGCCCATGGTTGGTGGACGGTTGAAGGGCAAAAGATGAGCAAAAGTTTACGTAATGTCGTAGAACCGAACATGTTGATTGATAAATATGGGGTCGATTCGATCCGCTATTTTCTGCTACGCGAGGTCCCTTTTGGCCTAGATGGAGATTTCTCTCACAACGCCCTGATCCACCGTATCAACTCGGATCTGGCCAATGATTTAGGCAATCTGGTTAGCCGTTCAACCGCAATGCTCAACAAATATTTCAAAGGGGAACTCCCGACTCCAGATAAAGGCAATGAGACAGATCAGGCCTTGATTGACATTTTTGCGACGAATATCATTAAGATTGACTCGCTGCTAAGTGACCTTGCATTCAACAAAACTCTGATTGCCATCTGGGAACTGATTTCAGCAGGCAATAAGTACATTGATGAGACAGCCCCTTGGGCTCTAGCTAAAGACCCAGAACAACGTCAGCGATTATCCACGGTTATCTACAATCTTTTGGAATCAATTCGAATCATCGCTTTGATTGTCGCTCCATTTATGCCAGACACCGGTAAAAAAATTCTACAAATACTGGGCTGTGATTCAGACAATCCAACCCTGGATGGGCAAGATCAATGGGGGGGGCTGAAACCAGGGACAACAATAGAGAAAGCGGCACCACTGTTCCCACGGATAGAAACAGAGTAACAACCATACAAGGAGTACTGATAAGTGGCGGAATATCAAGATTCATTGTTAGTCGACAGTCATGCTCATCTCGATGGTTCACAATTTGTAGACGATTTGGACGCGACAATAGATCGTGCCACAGCCAATGGCATCAGTCACATTCTGACCATTGGCTGCGATCTTAAAAGCTCAGAACAAAGCATTGCTATTGCCAACAAATATGAACATATTTTTGCGGCAGTCGGTGTTCATCCCCACGATGCCGTAGAAATTGACGATGAATCTTTAAAAATATTGAGGTCAATGCTGACCCAACCGAAAGTTGTCGCCTTAGGAGAGATCGGTCTTGATTTTTATCGAGATCGATCGCCACGTGAGATTCAACGTTATGCCTTCCGCCGGCAAATCCGACTCGCCAGAGAAATGGGCAAACCGATCATTATCCACGATCGTGATGCTCACAATGAAGTCATCCAAATACTGAAAGAAGAGAAATCTTCTGAGATTGGTGGTGTTCTCCACTGTTTCAGTGGGGATTTACAGATAGCTGAACAATGTCTAGAGCTTGGTTTTTACCTGTCGTTTACCGGAACCATCACCTACCCTAAAAATCAGGAGATCAGAGACGTCATTAAACACATTCCAATCGACAGGATGTTGGTTGAAACTGATTGTCCCTATCTATCACCCCAAAAATTTCGAGGAAAACGCAACGAACCCGCATTAGTTCGTTATACAGCTGAAAAAATTGCTGAAATCAAAGACCTCACGATTGAGGATGTAGCAATAATAACCAGCGCCAATTGTCGAAGTCTGTTTGGTTTAGGTGCTGTGAAAGTGACATCCGTATAAAGAGGAGAGTTACTTCCCAAAAAGTTTATTCAACGTATTATCAAGCATTTTCTTTACCGATTTTTTGTCATCCTGATCTGCTTGTCGTACTTCTTCAGCATGTTGCTGATTGTTTATTGCAACGATTTGTTTTTGTAACGCTTCTGAATCATAACCGAATTGCGGCTCACTGAGATCGCCCTGTACCAACAGAGGCAAACGCCCCCACCCTTGCCGGTCTGAAATTGTGTGTTTTAAGTTCTGACTGATGTTCATCTTGGCTAGAATTTCAGGAGCAAAGTTTGTACCGACCAACAGATCGACCTGCCCTGCAGAGCCAATTGTTCCAAACGGAGAAATTTTTACCCTGGAGCTATCAAGATGGGTACTGATCTGGGATACGCCATCTTGCCATTCATACTGCCCGGACAAAGAATCAAAGTTCAGTGTTTTCAAGTCCGTACTGCCGAGAAACTCAGCCAAACCGTCCTGCATTGACGAACCACTGAGTTGACCATTGGTGAGATTAAAACTTCCCTTAAGGTGTAAATATCTAAGGACATTAGCAGCAAGAGTCCCCCGTCCCGAAAAGGAATTGTGCAATTGCAGACTGCCTGAAATATTTGATTGTAAATCCGGTAAAACCCCACCGACAAGGGGAATAATCTTTGACTGACTAACAGCAAGAGTTCCCTGATAAGTCAAGCCCTGCTCCGCCAGATTAATAACAGAGGACGTTTTTAATTCACCTCCAGCGACAAGTCCGTCAAGGTTGAGAATGGTCAAGTAATTGTTTTTTAAACTTAGGGTCGCTGTAACCTTATCCAGAGGGAGATCATTATAAAGCAAACGATTAATCGCCACCCCACCAGTCAGATCAACAGGGAAATCAAAGGGGCCAATATCATCAGCCAAAGAGGGTTGTCGTTGCAATTCACGAGAGCGGTCACGGTTTCTTGTAGTGGAGTTATTAACGATGTCACTTCGACCAAGAAGTTTGTTGACATCCAATGTTTGAGCCGTCAGAGTAAAATTCCCTTGCAGATGATGCTCTTGGACATTCTCAAACTTAAACTGCAACAACGCCTGCTGATCTCCATACTGCAATTGCAGATTTTGAGATTGAAACATGCGATCCTTATATACTAGATCTCCACTGACCCCGGCGCGTAGATTCTCTGCACTAGCCCGCACATCGGTCAAGTTTAAGCGAGCAGATTTCAGCAGCTCGGTCCCAGAACTTAAACGTCCTGACAAATCAATCTGTCCGTCGACAATTCCAGCAATACTGTATTTCTGATAGGGTCTGGTCAAATCCGCAGGGAGACTTTGCATGACCTCACGCAGGTCAATTTTTTTTAAAAAAAGTGTCGCGACAAGGAAAGGATCAGTCGCAGAAAGGTCGACCTTTCCTTCAGCTCCAAGGTTGATATCGTTGATACTCAACAATAAAGTCGATAAATCAAAAAGCTCTTGGGTTGCATCGTAAGTCAGGGCATAGTCTACCGTTAATTGTGTATCTTTAAGTCGCGCATGGGTCTGACTGTTAAATATGAGATCAACATTATCAAGAGCCACCATCCCTTTAGATGCAATCAATCCTGGTTGTAGGTCAGCTTCTAATTTAAGAGCTAAATTTGCCGATCCCAACGTACCCGGAAGAGAGTCGCGGTAATAGGGTGCAAACGGAAGTATGTCCAGCGGGGCCAAGTGAACGGTCAAATCTCCGGTTTGTTGTGAGAGATCATAATGACCTGATATATCGATGTTTGATCCATTTAGAACCGCAGAGAGATCAACCGGAAAGGGTTTATCAAAGGCTATTTGCCGCGCCTTTATCTGTAGATGGTTGAGGGTATAACGAAATGGGGAGACAGGGTTTTTCAATTTATCAACAAACAGGAGAGTGCCATCATTAACGATGACCTCTTTGACCAGAAGATTAAACGTAGCCGATAAAATTTCGGATATATTGATGTTATCAATAATAGGATTAATGTGACTGCGTGGGGTCTTTGAAATCAATAAATCACTGAAATTATAATCCCCTTGATCGAGGCGCGAACAGGAGATAACAGGACGGTCAAAGTTGACCCGATCGATAATCACATTCCCAAGTAAGAGGGGTAAAAGCTGATAGTGAAGTTCAACAGCTTCAACTGTGAAGAAGATATCCTTGCCATTCTTCTCTTTAACATTGAGATCAGAAACAGAAATACCGGAGAACAAACCAATCGAGACGGCACCAAAATCAACCTCTCTATCCAGTGTTTTTTCAAGCAATGGAAGAAATTCTTTTCTTACGTTATCTGCAGTGACATGGGTTTTCACAAAGATCGTCAGAACAACAGCAAGAATCGCCGCAACTACGACAAAGTAAATACTTATTTTTACTGGTGTTGACATATAATTACCCCCAAAAAACGACCAAGATCGATATTTTAACTTTTATGACTAAAAAAGTAACACAAGAATTAGAATTTACTGCTGAAAATGACATAAAGCAACGTAATATTGGAAAGCATCCACAATTATCAGCATGAGCAATCCTCATACCGATTATTGTTAACGAAACCCAACCATTCCGCGACAAAACCACCCAAAAATAATTCCTGCGAATAAGTTGCTGTAGCAGACAACAGGAATCTACCCATTGGTAATCATTATTATTTTTCGATACATATATTGCCTAAATTTTAATATTAGAACAATTTACTTTCTCAAATACTCGCGATATCATACTCAACATTAACATAAACACATTTTAACTGGGAGTCGTAATTGATGAAAAAAAATAAAAACTCACTGTTGCTGGATATTGGTTGGTGTGAGTGGGTGTCATTTCCATCTTTAAAAATTCCGGCAATTGAAGCTCAGGTCGTGATGGAATCAAAACAATCAATTTTAAATATATTTGATTTTTCGACATTTAAAGAGGGTGAAGACTTGATGATTAGCTTCGGCGTTCACCCCATACAGGACAACAATGACGTCGAGGTCTACTCAGTTATGCCAGTTAAAACCAGACGACTCGTCTCCTTCGCTGATGGCGATAGAGAATGGTGCTACGTGATTGAAACAGAAATGCGCATAGGTTCGATGAAAAAAAATATTGATCTAACTTTAGTGAATCGTGAAGAGTCAATATTCCGCTTACATCTTGCGCCCCAAAACATCAAGAGTCTGGTCAAAGTGAATCCGCAGAAAAGCTATCTCACAGGAGATATTGTTAACGATTACTCAATCTCAAACTCTCTGAATTGAGAGAAAGTGGTTGCCTCAGATTAGTACTCATACCATCCGTCCACGGCTGGAAAATAGAGCGCGGCTTTGATCGGGAGCTGACCATATTTGTGTTGTAACAAATGTCGATAGATGTCTAATTGCTGCTGATAATGCTCAGCTTCGCGTCGAAGAAATGTGGCTAAATCCTCACCCATTTTCGGCATGCTGGTTTTGTAATCAATGACCCAACGGTGCCCATCTGCCACAAAAGTGCGATCAATAACAACATGATATAATTGGCCGTCAACCACTCCCGTCAAAGGAAGTTCACAACTCTGCTCAGGATGAGAATCGAGAACCCATTTTCCACGTGGGCTGGCCAGGGTTTTTTTGACAATCGCAATGACTTTGGAGCTGCTACCAGGCAAATCAGAACTGACAACCCCCAGATGAGTCAAGTGCTGTTTGATTCTTTTTCTTAATCGGTCGCTGTCTTCTTGCAACCATGAATCCAAGCCATTCTTGCTTATTTGCTCAAGTAACAGATGAACTAAAGTCCCGACGTGACGATGGACTGGATTCTCCCATCCGCTGAATATTTCTCCGGCGTCAAGAGACGAAGATGCTGTCTTTGACTTTTCAGGGACAGGGAAAAGCACTGAATGGGAGGCAGGCATCGACCAGTCAGGTTTTAACCGCTGCAATTGTGGTGGAATAAATGGCTGTTCAACGACATCTGTCTTCGCATCCGCTTTCTCAAAAACAGCATGATAAAGTGGCCAGAGCTTTTCCAGCATCGAGCCATGACGCGGCTTGAGGTCACCATCCTTTGTTTCATCGACATGTCCAAGCAGATAGAGGTGACGAATAGCACGAGTTGTCGCCACATATAACAGCCTGCCAGTCTCTAAATCCTGTTTTTCCTGTTCCAGTTGCGCAATTAATTGGTAGATAGGATCTTTCTCCTGACTCCCTTTTGCAGAAACTGGTGCCAGTAACAAACCATAATCAGGATGTTCTTGCCAACGCATGAGCGGACTTTCTGATCTCCCTGTAGACTTGCCGAGCCCGGGAATAATGACGGTATCAAATTCCAATCCCTTGGCTTTATGTATCGTCATGATTTGCAATTGACTCTTAACCAGGTTATCAGGTTCGGCATAGATTTTTTTTAACCCCTGATCAAGCTTATCAAAACTTTCGAGGTCTCCCCCTTTATCAAGAGTTTCAAGTAATTCAAAGACCATTTGTGCGTCAGCACAACCTTCTGGTGAGGTACTGCTCGGTCCCCCCAATGACAGCCAGCAACTTTCAACTAACTGACGCAAAGGGATACTTCCACGGCGTTTCATTCCTACTTTGAGAATCGGCCAGATCCGTTGCAACCGTAACTGGCCATCAGCGGATAATTGTTGTATCAGCTCCTCATTCGTAAGCAATGTGGGGATGGTTTGTCGAGCATGGTCTGCAACCAATTGGTGTAAATCGTTTAGGGTCAGACCACACCAGGGAGCACGTAGGACTGCCAACCAGGAGAGCCGATCAGCACGATGCAGCAATGCCCGGGTCAAATGGACGATATCCAATGCTGCTGGCCGAGCTCCGAGTAAATCAATATCCTGAGCTTGATAGGGGATTTCATGCAGACGGAGCAGTGGCATGATTTCTTTTAGATGATTTCGCCCTCTGACCAGGATAGCTATCGATTGCTCTGGATCTTCGGCTTGTTTCTGCTTAACTAATTCTAAAACCTGTAGAGCTTCAGCTGTGTCGTTACGTCCAATAAACGGGTAGAAGCGACAAGAATCTCCGGGCAAATCGGGCTTAACGGCAACAGCCCGGGACAAAGAGACAGCTCCCTTGGCTGCATCCATTGACGCTGGGAAAATCGAACTGAAAGTGGTGTTGACCCAAGCTACGATTCCTTGTTGAGAACGAAAATTACAACATAATTGCAGTGGTTTTAAGTGCAGCGATGCCTCTCCGAACAGTCCTTTGAAGCTCTGCAGGAACAAACCAACTTCAGCTTCACGGAAACGGTAGATTGACTGCATGGGATCGCCAACCAGAAACAGAGTACGGCTATCTCCCTGACTCCATCCGGATGTCAAAGTGTTCAATAATTGGTATTGCAACCGAGACGTATCCTGAAATTCATCGACAAGAATGTGATGAAGGTCATGATCTATCTGCAAAAGCAGATCAGTAGGGTCTTCGGCATCGCCTAATGCATAATTTGCCTTCAAGGCGATCTCAGAGAAATCCGCTTGACCATGAGCCCGGAAGACCAGCCATAACTCAGCGACCAGAACCGGAAGCAACTCAATTAAAGTCTCTAACAACAACCATTGACTATCAGAATATCCCGCGTGAGGAAGCCTCCTGATAGCCGCCAATTGCGTGACGAATCGGCTCTCAGACTCCAGTTGTTGAAGTAGCGAGAGCATCCGTTGTTTTTCTGTCTGATGCTCTCGACCAGCTGGAAAACCATTTTTTTTGGTGACCGTCTTTCTCAAAGTCCCGGCAGAAGTCAGCAGAAGATCTGCAATCATCAACCATTGAGGTAGGTCAACAAACTCGATGCCCGGTAAAGAGTCGCATGATTTATAGCCTTCGTGTGAACTCTCAGCCAGGTTCATTCCAGCGAAATTAAAACAACCCAACAAATCTGGAATCAAAGCATGGGGGAACAGCTCCTTCACTGACTTTAGATAATCGCTACAAAGTCGCTCAAGACCCTGCTGCAAACTCTGTCGAGTATTTTCACGATGAGAGAGCATATGCCGCAACCATTGATCGCGCTGCCGCAACATACCAACCAAGAGCTGACTGACCAAGCCGACATTGTTATCAAGATGCCGCAACAAAACCATGATCTGCTGCTGCCCTGCCCCACCAGTTTCAAGCTGAGACAACAGTCTCTCAGCGGCTAAACGGTACAGCGCATCAGCATCCTTGGTGATTTCTGGTAAACTACCAAATCGGGACACCCAGGGCATCTTCCGCACCAGAGTCACGTTAAAACTGTCGATAGTCTGAATATTCAATTGGGCCGGATTACGCAGCAAGCTATCACCATGATGTTGGAGAGCCTGAAATGCCAAATTCCAAGTTTTCGCTGCATGAGGTTCCGTCGGGCAAGCCTTATCCCTCGCCGCCTCCAGCGCTTGCAACAGTCGTTGGCGCATTTCTGCAGCTGCCTTGTTGGTAAAAGTTATGGAGAGAATCTGTTGTGGTTTCTCGACAACAGCAAGCAAAGCTAAAATCCGCTGAATCAAGAGTTCAGTCTTACCAGAACCGGCTGGGGCCTGAACAATACAAGAATGGCTGATATCAATAGCGGCGGCACGTTGATCAAAATCAGCAATCATCCGAGCCTCCAATCACAGAAAAAGTTTCACCGATGCGACAGAGCCCGGATAAATCGCAATATTGACAGCTTTTCACCAGATCATAAGGTTTAACCACCGCTTTGCCTGAAGCAAAATCATCAGCAAGTTGTTCAAGCTGTTGCTGCCAGAAAAGTAACAGTTCATTCCAGCCATGAATACTTAGCTCTTTGGCCTGAGAATAGGATTGGAGATCACGCACCCGGCCAAGCTGCCCCTTTTCTTTGACAATACCAATAAAGCGACTCTCTCCTCGTCGCACCTTCGCAAAAACAACAGCATCGATTACCGATTGTGTGTCTGCAACAGCATAAATTGGCAATTGCGGTTCAATCAGAGGCTGGCTAAGGAGGTCTTCGGCGTGAAGGTTCACACCCGTTTTATAATCGATAACAAGACAACGGCCATTTTCAAGCTGATCGATCCGATCAATCTGAATGGAGATTTTCAGTGACCCAATCTGCTCCACATGCTGTTTTTCAGTTTCTAGAACTTGAAAATATTCACGCTTCATCTCTACATTTTCCAACCATTCTCCGATTAAAATAGCAATCCGGTCCGCTTCCAGTTTAAGAAGTTTCTCTGGCGGCTGAGTGCGACCCTTAAAGTAGGTTTTGAATGTTACAGCTACCTTTGATTTGACCATATCGCCCCGCTCTTGGTCACTTAACTTAAGTAAATTATCCAGATTTTTTAGCTCTTTCCAGACATTCTCAAGCGTCAAATGGACAAGATCTCCACGAGCGATTGGTGAGATACCTGGTTCAGGGACAGAGAAACCCTGGGCTTGCAAACGACAGTGGATAAATGCCCGAAAGGGGCAATGAGCTTGATCTTTAAGCAGATTGGTCCCCCCTTCAACGAGCTTTTGCCGCAGCGGCGGTCCAGTTTGATCATCTAAATATTGTAACGGCTCCGAAGCCGCCTGCATCAAGGACGACAGATCATTAAAAGGGGACAATGCTGGTTGGTTTTCTACTGTTGGCAGAGGTATTAATGGACTTGGACGCAAGTCACAATCACCATCACGAAGCGGATAACTGAAGACAATATCAGAGCTGGAAGCCTTAATGCGGGCAATCACCTGTTCAGAGAATTCCAACTCGCGGGCAGAACTGGAGTGGGGCATATCATTGAGCTGTTGAAGTTTTAAAGGGATAAATGGATTTGGTTGTGGCCTTGCGGGCAAGGATGTCTCGCCCATCCCCATGACCCAGAGATGGTCAAATTGTAAACCCGAAGATTCCAGCAAGCCAACAACTTGAACCGGTCCTGAAGGACCTTCAAGTTGAAATTCAATATCACTGCTGATACGACGAAGTAGACTAAGAGCCCGTTGTCGTGTCAATGCCGGAAGTAACGGATCCAGTGAAACCAAAACAGATAAAGCCTTCTCCTGCCAGACCTTAATGGCTTGATACTCACTGCTGACAAGAGACCGTTCACCGGGCCATCCCAATGCATGCAATTCATCTGCAAAGCGGATCGCCCAAGTTCCGGGTAGATATTTTTCATTGTTTTGCAGGTTTTTTTGTAAAGCTCTTAAGAGAGTAGAGAATACCTTCAACCCTGCGTTCTCTGTAAGCAAACTTATCAGCCCAGACAACGTAAACGTCTGCTGTCTAAAAGATCGAAGCCTCTTATCAAACAGAGCACGATGATCTGCCTCATGTTGTGCACCATCAAGATAGGGAGTCCGTAACAGAAAAGAGATCTGCTCCAGAGTCACTTGATGGTTAACGGATAGAAATTCCAGAGCAGCATAGACAACTCCCTGCTCTGCTAAAGGGCCACCAAGAGATAGGCTGAATACCGAATCATCAGCATCCAGAGATATGGTCGAAGCGGGATCAATCTGGTGTCGGAAGACCCGTTCAATCTGGCGACGACACAGATGTAAATCGGGAACCACAACACCAATGGACTCGGCCCCGCTATCGAGCAGAAACCGGACCCAACGGGCCGCGGATTCAATTTCATCGCGACTGTTTCGTGCACCAAAGCGGCTGATTCTGATATTTTTTCCAGGATCGACAGAAACGATTTGACAGCGAGCCCCCAAACTTCTGAAACAATCCATCAACTGAACAAGACTAGGGGAAAACTGATCAAACCCAAACAATAAAACTTTTTCGGGTGATTGAATCTGACCTAGCTCAAGAGCGGCAATAATTCGCGCTGGCAAGTCACTCTGATCAAGCCATTCTTGTTCAAGGCAAAGTTTTTTATAGTGCTGCTGCCAAAGAGAAAAAGCCTGTTGATCCTCCGTAAGACGCTGATTATCGAGAGTCAAACAATACTGGTTGAGCAATTGATGCGCTTGAAGAGCTTTTTCAGCGGTTTTAGAAAGTTGCAATAATTCCAGCTGAGATCCATGTGAGGATATCGTTATCGCCTCTTCCCAGAGACATTTTTGTTGTTGTTGAGATAATAGCCGCCAACCCTCTCCCAAGTCTGACAGGGATTGACTCAACCAAGATTCATAGCTGGCAATCTGAGGTGTTGCCCAGACTTTCTCCCCCTTCGCTAGCATCTCTTGTTCGAAAAGATCGCGTAAATATCGATATAAGCGTTTATTGACAGTCAGAATCAAGGCGCCATCTGCTGCGGCATCAATGATCATTTTTTGCGAATCTATCACACCGAAAAACCTTTAGGAGATGTCATTGGCGAAACTCACCCTATCTTAGCAGATGGATGACTAATGGGAATAATTATCTGGTGTAAAAGAGGCGTACTGAAACGCTACCAAAAATGAGCTAACGACCTCCGGGACAGCAAATAAACCGTCCCGGAGGTCAACACTAAGATTTCTTTTTCTGCAGGCGATTCATAGCGATGCGGATACTGGTCCCGAGTCGATCGATAGCCTGACTGAGTTGACCGATTTCATCACCTCGATTTAATCCAGAAATTTTAAGATCGAGTTGACCTTGACTATATTTATCAGCGATCTCCGTCAAGTCACGAATTGGTGCTGTTAGTTTGCGTGACAATAAGACTGCAATCAGACAAACGATCACAAAGGTAGCAATCAACAGATAGAGAGCCTTCTGATTTTCTACTTTGATCAATCGATATGCCTCGGCATAATCCTGTTGGGTGACCATCGTCCAACCTTGTGTCGTCTTCTTTGCGACCGCGACAATCTTTTTGCCACTGTCATCTACATACATTGAAGTATGTTGACCTTGAGCTAATGCTTTCAAAGCTTGGTGACTACTCAGATCGACCCGAGAACGGGTTAACTCTGGATCGGGATGGGCGATAACCTCCCCTTTTTGGTCAACGAGAAAGGTGAAGCCCGTCTTACCAATCCGATTATTGACAATCTTTGCAGACAAGTCCGTTAAGGTCATCGCCTGAGCTAGAACGCCTTTAAGATCTCCTGTCGACTCATAGATCCCCGTAGCAAGAACCATCGCTGGTTTGCCAGAGGTTTTACCAATCAAGAGCTGTTCACCAAACAGGTCGCCATCAACAACCTGCTTAAAGTATGTACGGTCCCCGTAATAAGTCGTTTTTTTGCCATCACTCCGACCAATATTGTTGCCTTTTGGGTCAACAGTAAAAACCAGATAAGCCCAATCATAGTAGCGACTGATTGATTCTAAGATGGGATTCTGCAAGCGTGAATGCATTGACTTCATCTCGGCTAATGAAGCGTTCTGCTTCAACATCCGTTGATTCAGATCAACCCAATCATCAACATGCGTCGTCAAGATATTATTGATAGCTGTCAATTCTTGATTGACTTTTTCTTCAGTCAGACGGCTATTGCTCTGGTAGCTTATAAACCAAATACTTACAAATGGAATTAAAGCAACCACCAACAGCGTTAACAGTAATTTTTGCGATATACCAATCTTAACTTGCTTTGCCATGTGTTCCTCCACCTCAAAACGCTATTATGTTCAGAAATTAAAAAAGACAAACAGCATTCTATAATATATTTTATTTAAAACAAACAAATTTTTGTGCTTGGTCAAACGCGGAAAGAGGCGGTGCTACCATTTAAGCCTTGCTGCACCTGAAGTTGTGCCCCAATTTGTTGTTTAAGCTCAGGAACATGAGAGATAATTCCGACTAAACGCCCCTCTCCTGAAAGGCTATTTAAAACATCAATCACTTGATCCAATGCAGCGGGGTCTAAACTTCCAAAACCCTCATCTATAAAAATGGTATCAAGTCTTATCCCCCCGGCATGCGCTTGAACCACTTCAGAAAGACCAAGCGCAAGGGACAAGGCCGCAAGGAAACCTTCCCCCCCGGAGAGAGACTTCACCGAGCGTTGGGTCCCGGTAAAGGTATCGGTTAAGATCAAATCAAGCCCCGCCTGCTTACGCGCATCACGCAATCCTTCATCCCGGGACAGATAAAATTTTTGATCTGTCATCTTCAATAACCGCCTGGATGCGACCTCCAAAACTTCATCCAACAAGGTCTGAAGTATAAATCTATGAAAGGAGGTCCTTCTATTATTATTGCCGTTAGCAACATCAGCGATTCGACCGAGGGTATGATATTCAATATCCAATCGATCAATGGCTTTTTGTTCCTGTTGAGCCCTTGCTAACTCTTTTGTTCGTGCTTCTAAAGTTGTTTGTAACGTGACTTTCTCTTCGATGCACCGATTATATTCTGTACTTGCTGCCTCCAGAGACTGCTGTAGTATTTCCAGATCAACCGGATAAATACCTGTAGCCGCCATCTCCGCCTGCTTATAGTTGGCAGTGGCTAGGGCTAAAGCGGCGTTGTATGACTCAATCGAACTCTTCAGTTCAGATCGAGCCTCCTCTTGCAGAATCGCGGCAAGAAAGTCAGCTTCATCAATAAAAGTTGACGTATTAAGCCGTGAGAAGTAATCACTGGAAGCATCAGACAATGCGGTTTCACAGCGATTCACATCTTGTTCAGCACCATTCACCTTCTCTTTTGTTGTGGTATACAGACGACTCGCCGTCTGATGTATCTCATCATGCTGTTGCAATTCATGATCAAATGCTTCGATCTGCTGTGTCAGGTGGTTAAGCTGTTGAAGCAAAACCCCTGGTTGACGATAGGGTTCAGCAATATCCCGCTCAAGGGCGGTAACAATGGTAGAAAGTCTTGTCACTTCAGCCTCTGCCAATTGCGCGGCAGATTGTAGCTGTTCAAGGGTTTTATCGGTCTGAACTTCGCGTTGTTCCAAAGTATCAACCTGCTCTTCGAGATTTTTAATGATGTTTTTTCCGGCACTGACCTTCTGATATGAAAGTTTAAGAGCTTCCCGTTGCTGAACCAATTGTTCAAGAGGAATATTATTTTCATCCCCCAAGGTCTGCTTCAAAGTTTCTTTGCGGGTCATACGATTACTTTGTTCATCCTGCAATCGATTAAGCGTCTGTTGCTCCTGTTCGAGCAAATCTTCAATCCGAGCTAACTTTTCATCAAGATCAGAGAGTTGTTCATCAGTGATACTGTGCTCACTATGCCGGTTTGGATTAGGATGTTCGAGGGAGCCGCAGACCGGACAAGGTTGACCTACCTCTAAGGTTGATGCTATCCGCACGGCCTGATCTGACAGCCAGACCGTCAGTTTCTGTCTCTGCTCCTGCTTGACTTTGTTTATTTCATTTTTGCGGTTTGCGACCGTTTGACTGGCGAGATTGACATGAGAGCGATGATCTTCGATCTCTTGCCTTATTCTATCTATGTCTTTGTGGGTATCAATCAAGGATCTGACCGCTTTACCAGCAGCCTCAATAGCATCCAGATCCTGATCATTATGTCGTTGCTCTACTAATTTTTGGCGAAAGTCACGCATTGTCTGTCGCAAGCTGTCCAGATCACTTTTTGCTTCTAAATAGTTGTGACGTGAGGTGGTTCTATGTTGCTCGGCTGCTTTTAGATCCCGGCACGACTGCGAATATTGCTCCAGCTTTACCTGCATCCCTTCCAGAGTTAGCCGTTGCCTATTTTTCTCCTCAATTGCAGGGCGTTTGTCCTGAATCTGCTTCATGGCTGCAACAGCCAATTCGAGTTTAACCTTAGCTCCTGCGGCATCACTCCGATTCTTCTTCAGTCGCTCTTCGGCTTGAGAAACTTCAACTTGGCGCGTATTTCGCCCCTGGTAATAAGGTAAAATATGAGCGGCCATTTCAGCGCGTTGCAGATGGTCCTTTTTCGTCTTGTAACTGTCCGCCTGATCCTGAAGTTTTTGTAAAACCAAGCGGGTCGTTGCAAGTTGATTTATCTTTTCATTATTCGACTTGCCGGCATCGAACGCTTGCTGTCTAACCAGGGTTACTTCTTCAGCTGCTTTTTCGGCCTGTTGCAATTGATCCAACTGCCCTTGTTGCCATAGGACTGCATCTTTAAGTTCTTGAAGAGTTGCAGACTCTGTCCCTTCGAGAATTGTTTGCAACTTCCCCTGGGATTCACGGTGTAGTCGCTGTATGTCAGCAGCCTGTTCTTTGAGAATTCTTTCTATCTGGGCGTAATACTGGGTGCCGAAGAGGGTTTCAAATATCTTCTCTCGGCTCTGCGAATCGGCTTCCAAAAGTCCACGAAACTGTCCTTGGGCAAGCATCACAACTTGTCGAAACTGATGCGCATCAAGCCCCAGCAGGCTTTCAATCTTTTCTTTGGTGGATCGGACCCCTTCGGCCAACAATTCGGGAGGGGCTTGAAGAGAGATGGCGTGAAGCGAAGCTGCAGCGTTGATTTTTATCAAGCCATCACCCTTTTTTTTGGGTCGTTCCTGCTCTGGTGCATAGTATGCGCGGTAGATTTTCCCTCGCCCCAGGCTGAAATCAAAGGTCACTTCCGTCAAGGTGCCTGCTTGAGCAAAGTCACTGCGCAGATCCCGCGCTTGGCGCCCATTCTGGCCAGCAGAACTCTCACCGAACAAAGCAACACTCATAGCATCAAACATGGTCGTCTTGCCGGAGCCAGTATTACCGGTGATGAGAAACAGGTTATGGTCTCCCAGTTCAGTGAAATCGAAAACCTGCTCTCCAGCATAAGGACCGAAAGCGACGAGAGTGAGATTTAAAGGTCGCATCAGTTTCCTCCTAAGTTGCTTTTATCTGTGTTCACAACTTTTGCAAAAACCTGAGCCTGCTCTCCGGTCAAATCCTCATCCGTGACTTGAGAATAGAAATCGGCAAACAGATCCTCCAGAGAACGAGCCTTAAAGTCACTCTGTTGCGAAGGTGCTTGTGGCATGGTCGCAGCATCAAGAATTTTGCGGCGTACTTCTAAGATATTGGGATAAAATTCACGCAGACGGGACAAAGGATCCAGAATAGCCCCTTTGTCGAGTAAGATGATTTGCAAATAATCTTCACTGGGATGTATTTTCCCTGACTCAAGCAGGTCAAGGAAATTCCCTTCAATCTTTCTGACATCACGCAGCGGGGTAAAATTGATCAATTGATAATCAACAAACCCATCCGCGTCAAGAGTCACAAGGGTCATCCCCTTTTGATGTTCCGCTTCCGAAAAGGAGTATTTCAGTAATGAACCGGAATAACGAATATTGTCAGCACCAGCCCGCTGGGGGCGATGAAGGTGACCCAGGGCGACATAATCGAACTCCTTGAAAAGAGAGGAAGAAACATCTGTCGCTCCGCCAACGCCTAGCATCCGTTCTGAATCTGAGGATTCACCACCAGCAACAAAAGCATGGGTTATCAAGACCTTACGTTCTTTTACTGGATGTATTTGATGAATAGTTTCAATCAACCTCTCCATACCGTCATGATGGGTTTTTATCTCGTCATCAGGGAAAATTTCCCGGCAACCGATCGGAGTCGCATAGGGTATCGGATAGAAATAGACCGGTCCATCATTGTCATCAATGCAAATTTGCACGGGCTGCAATGAAATACTGCCAACAACATAGAGGCCAGCATCTTGCATCAGCCGCGACCCAAAGTTCATCCGTTCCTGTCCGTCATGATTACCACCCACCAAAATTGTTGGAATTTTTAATTGTAAAACAACCCTACTGAGAAAATTATCCAGCAAATTAACAGCCTCTTCAGGCGGGATACTGCGATCATAGATGTCACCCGCAATAATCAGAACATCCGGGGGAGTTTTTTCAAGATAACTCTCCAATTGATTGAGTATATGGCGTTGATCTTCAGTCAGGTATCGTTTGTTGAAGATCCGCCCAAGGTGCCAGTCAGCAGTATGAAGGATGCGCATATCAGTCTCGCAGGTTGAGAATTAATAAAATGAACATAAAGAAAAAGGATCGATGCTCTTATCAAACGAGTATTTGATCGGTTATAATAGAAACATGAGACACAGAAAGCCACACAGGATTCAATATTTATTCAAACTGCTAATGATTCTCATTGTGCTGTTGCTTTGTGGTTGTGTCAGTAACAGTTACTGGACTTGGCAACATCCCAACATGTTGGATGAGATGCAGTTACAAGAAGACCGGAAAGAGTGCTGGGATCTAGCCAAAGCCGAAGTTGACAGCATCAATTATTACTATGATTATGCCAGATACAACGTCCGTTATTATTGGCCGTATAACCGCCACAACCACCATAAGGGCAAAGTTAAATCGTTTGATCCCTACTTTAACAACTACAGTCACTACAAATTTTTTCAACGTCAGGACGATCTGGATCGATTCTTTCGTATCTGCATGAAAACAAAAGGTTGGCAACGGGTGAAGGTAGAGCGGATCGAAAAACAGCCCGCTCAATAGCTTCCTTCAGTTCGGCTTGTCCAGCACAAGATCAATAAAGACGGGTCGATACACGGCTTTATGTTGTTGCAATCTTAGCGACTCGCTGATCCCGGAACTGGCTGGCATACAAATGCTGATATGCGCCGCCTTGAGCAAGAAGCGTTTCGTGGCTTCCCTGTTCAACCACCCTCCCCTTGTCAATGACAACAATCAGATCAGCATGGATGATAGTCGATAAACGGTGGGCAATGACAAAGCTGGTACGCCCCTTCATCAATTCATTAAGAGCCTTCTGAATCTGCACTTCCGTGCGGGTATCGACTGAGCTTGTGGCCTCATCAAGGACAAGGATTGCTGGGTCAGCAAGAATTGCCCGGGCGATAGTGATGAGTTGGCGCTGCCCTTCAGAGAGATTCTCGCCACGCTCCGAGAGAATTGTGCCATATCCCTGTGGAAGGCGACGGATAAAGCCGTCGGCGTGAGCTAACTGTGCCGCTTTAATAACAGCTTCGTCACTAGCATCGAGACGTCCATATCGAATATTTTCCAACACCGATTCGCTGAACAAGAAAGACTGTTGCAGGACAACACCGAGCTGACGGCGCAAGCTGTCGCGTGAGACAGTGCGAATATCAATACCGTCGATACGGATCTCGCCAGCCAGGGGCTCGTAAAAACGTGACAACAGATTCACCAGAGTGGTCTTGCCAGCACCAGTGTGACCAACCAGAGCGACACGCTCACCGGGGCGAACATTGAGGCAAATATCACTCAAGACCGGTGATCCGGCGACGTAAGAAAAGCTTAAGTGATCGAATTCAACCTTACCATCAACTCGAATCATCTCCTTCTCATTCGGATTGACTGGTTCGTCAGGGATATCGAGTAACTGGAAGATACGTTCCGCACCAGCGAGGGCTGACTGCACCTGATTGTAAAGATTGCCGAGCTGGCGCAAGGGTTCTGCGAAGCGTCGGGAATAGGTAATAAAAGCGGCAATAGCACCGATAGTCACCATCCCCTTGATGGCCAGCCAACCCCCTAGGCCACAGAGCACAGCGACATTCAGATTCGATAAAATACCCATCATCGGCATCACTAGCAATGCCAAAGTCATTGCTTTAACTCCGACCCTACGGACCGCCTGATTAGCCTCATCAAACTGAGTCAGGACTGTTTCTTCTTGGCCAAAAGCGAGAACTACTCGCTGACCACTATAAGTCTCTTCCAACACAGCATTGAGCTCTCCAAGGCGTTTCTGATAATCACGAAAAGCCGTGCGCGTACGCCGACCGACACCACCAACCAACCCCAACATCAATGGAAAGACAAGCATCGAACCCAAAGCCAACCAAGGGCTAAGAACAAAAATGATGCAAAGAATCCCAACTAATGTAAGGATTCCCGTAAACAGCTGTGCTGCATTATCGGTCAATACCCGGCTGATGGCATCCATATCATTCGTCAACCGGCTCATCAAATCACCTTGACGTCGTGCATCAAAAAAACTCAAAGGGAACCGTTGCAAGCGCTTAAACAGCGTCGCACGCAAAGTACGCATTGCTCGTTGAGCCACTCCAACAAGAAGAACTCCTTGAACCAGCTGTGCTCCTGCGGAAAAGAAATAAGCAGCGAACATCAGCAGGCACATTTGTGCTAGGCCCTCGATATTGCGCTCGATAAGTTGATCAATAGCCGCCCCCATCAACCATGGTGCAGCGAGCGCCAGGACTGTACTTAAAGTGGCGACAATCCCGACCACTATTATTTTCCCACGCTGCGGAGCAAGATAAGCCAACAATCGCCTCAATGTTCCTCTGGCGTCTTTTGGTCGCTCGCTACTGTGTCCCCCAGCCCCACGCCCACCCGGCCCATGGAGACCACCCATACGTACTGGTGCAGTCTTTTTTTGACTGACGTCACTCATGTGTCTCCCCTTCAGCTGCTGACAATTCTCCCAACTGGGAACGATATATATCGCGGTAGACAGAACTCTCTTGTAACAGCTGTTGGTGACTGCCACAGGCACTGATCTGACCATGATCGAGGACAATTATCTTATCGGCGAGGAGTACTGTACTGATCCGCTGTGCAACAATGATACAGGTTATGGCGCGGCGAGCAGAAGCAATCAAAGCATCGAGTGCGTCTTGCAACTTGATCTCAGTCTCAATATCTAGGGCACTGGTCGAATCGTCAAGAATCAACAGTCGTGGCTTGATCAACAAGGCCCGGGCAATGGCGATTCGCTGTCGTTGTCCTCCTGAAAGGTTAACTCCACGCTGTCCAACCATAGTGGCATAACCCTCCGGAAGCCCTTGGATAAAAGCATCGGCCTGTGCTGTCTTGGCGGCAGCCCTCACCTCTTCGTCATCTGCATCAGGGCGTCCGTAACGGATGTTGTCAGCGATGCTGCCAGTAAATAGGACTGTCTCTTGAAGAGCGATACCGATCATCCGACGCAATACAGCGGGATCAAAGTCACGGACATCAACTCCATCGAAAGTGATCCGTCCGGCATTAACATCATAAAAACGCGGAATCAGGTGGATCAGAGTGGACTTTCCAGATCCGGTTGCACCAACAATGGCTACAATTTGACCAGGTTCGGCAACAAAGGAAATATCCCTCAATACCGCTTCGGAAGTCTCTCCTGGGTAGCTAAAAGAGACATTTTCAAAAACAATACGCCCCTGTTGATGGGTAATAACGGCACCGTCATCCCGACGCGGCAAGGTATCAGCATCAAGTACCTCCAAGATCCGCCGCGCCGAAGCGTCAGCCGCCGAGATAGGGCCGAGCATGCCACTGAGCATTAAAATTGGAAACAGCGCGAAAGATAAATAATTGATTGCCGCCACCACCTCACCAACTGTCATCCCTCCAGACAGCGCAGTCTTTCCCCCTAACCAGACAGCAGCGGTTATAGACAGATTGAGAAGCAGAAGCATAATCGGAGAGAAAACAGCCATTAAGCGGGCGACATTTATCGTTCCGGTCATCAGCTCATCGTTCGCAGCTTCGAACCGAGTCGTTTCACGTTGACTGCGGACAAAGGCCTTAACGACTCGGACTCCGGCGAGGTTTTCCTGAAGGACAATATTTAGACGGTCAAGTCGCTGTTGCACAATCAGGAAAAGCGGTTGAGCCCTACGACCAAAGAGCCAGACAAGCAAAATGATAAGGGGGATAGCACCAGCCATAATCGGAGCTAATCGCGGGCTAGTGATGACCAGCAGAATAATTGCGCCAATAGCCCAAATCGGCGCACGGGTGAGGATACGTAGTGAGAGCATGACAATCATTTGTACGGCATTGACGTCACTTGTGGAACGGACGATAAGTTTTCCCGTTTGCAGGGTATCCAGATTGGCGAAGGAGAAAGACTGAGTCTTGCGAATCATTGCACTGCGCAGATCGGCGCCGAAAGCCATGGAGATACTCACTGACAAATAATTATTGGCGATAGCAAAAGCGGCAGAAAGAAGTGCTGCCCCGGCCATAAACATAGCAGTTGTAATCACCACCTCGAGGTCACCAGCACCGATGCCCTGATCAATGATACGCTGGGTCAAATGTGGAATCAGTAAATCGGCAGCAACCATAGCAAAAAGAAGCAATAGAGCAATCACCGATGGTATCCGGTAAGGAATCAGAAATCGGTAAAGACGAAACAATGATTTCATCGTATCTCCTCATCGACAACATGCTTCACAACCGTTGCGGTTAAGTAGTCGTTTACTTTTTCCAGGCAAGCGCGGAGTGTTTCCCGTTCCTGCGCATCAAGGATAGAATTCAGTTCTTGATCCAGTTCATGGAAAGAGAGCCGAATCTCTTCATGGAAATCTTTGGCTTTATCGCTTAGGTAGACACGGACAAGACGATGATCTGCTGGATCACGTTGGCGCATGATCCAGCCATCACGTTCCATCCGTTGTAACGTGTTGGTTGCGGTGGGTGGACGAATGTGCAAAGCATGTCCAAGTTCCATCTGAGACATACCATCATTACGACAGAGCAGTGAGAGGATCATCCCCTGCGCATGATGCAGGCCGATACTCGCCAGCTTCAATTGCCGATGGCGACCAATCAGGCGGCTGACTTGAGCCAATAGTTGGCCGAGTGTCGGTTCTTGTAGGTTTTCAGTGAGCTTTTCCATCGTATCATTCTCTTTAGTTAGCAAGCTAATCCTTAACCAGCTAAGCTAAAACCAAAAGACCGGATCTGTCAATATTTTGTTTGCTCCAAAAACATAGGATTTAATAATTTAAACACAACGAAACAAGTGTGGCCGAGATACAAATCAGATGCGATGATAATGATTCGATAAAGTATTGAAAATACATTGACAGAAAAACATATCTGACTTAAATAATATGTCGAATTCTCAGGGCGGGGTGAAAGTCCCCACCGGCGGTATCCCGACTTTTGAGCGGGGAGCCCGCGAGCGCTTCTTCCATCGGGGAGGAAGGTCAGCAGATCTGGTGAAATGCCAGGGCCGACGGTTAAAGTCCGGATAAAAGAGGATCGAGGACGTTGTCACAGCTGCAGATGTTAGCATATCTTTTCTGTACAGATCTCTGTCGTAATCCCAATCGCCCTGATTCTGGACCATCTCGCAGGAGGAGAAAACCATGAATCAGCAAACCTTAACACAATTTGGCAATTCCACAGCAAGGGTTGAAACAGCCCTGAATACACTCCGCAATGGTGGCGGAGTTCTCGTCACTGACGACGAAGATCGAGAAAATGAAGGTGACCTGATCTTCGCTGCGCAATCGTTAACGAACGCACAAATGGCTATGTTAATTCGCGAATGCAGTGGCATCGTCTGCCTCTGTCTGCCTGAAGAAAAAGTCCAAGAGCTACAACTACCGATGATGGTTGAAAACAACAGCTGTCAATTCCAAACCGCTTTTACTGTTTCCATTGAAGCGGCACAAGGAGTTACCACTGGCGTTTCAGCCGCAGATCGCGTGACCACCATAAAGGCCGCCACCGCTGCCGGGGCAAAGCCGACAGATTTGTGTCATCCAGGTCATGTCTTCCCTCTGTGCGCCCGTCCAGGAGGGGTTCTGGAAAGGGGCGGTCATACCGAGGCAACTGTCGATCTGATGCGGTTAGCGGGCTTGCAACCTTACGGCGTTCTTTGTGAATTAACCAATGTTGATGGGACCATGATGCGACTACCAGAAGTCATCTGTTTTGCCAAAAACCATGACATGCCAGTGCTAACGATTGAAGACTTAGTGAACTACCGCGTTGCCATCCAGGAGAAGGCCAGCTAACGTTCTTGTTGTGCCGGGCTGAATGGTCCCGAGCTTAAGTCCGGCACAACCCACGTGTATCAATACAGCCAACAAGAATTAAATTGTTTGACGTCACTGCCCATTGGATGAAGGCAATAAAAATGCACCACTTGTATAAAACAACAATGTTCTCTATAGTTACAGGTGAAATTGAGCAATTAAACAACTGATAAGATGGCTCTATCCGATATGCAGATTAACAGTTCATATATTCTGGATCATTCAAGGTTAGCAATAACGCCTTCGGGACAATCTGCGTCAAATCAGGCGACGGAACAGGCCAAGGATAGCTACGCCAAGAATACAGCAACGGCACAAGTCATTGATGCTGAATATGTAGACACATACAACCCTAAATCAACCGCAGCGTCGCAAGAAAAAAAACAGATTCCCCAACGTTTTCCTGATGTTGGGACAACGACCCTGCAACTGGAATCCAGCGCAACGCAGAATAATAATTCCATCTTTAGTAAATATCAGACCAGCGCGGTTGACACACCACCACCCGGGTCCTATCTCAATATTTTTGCTTGAACCATTTTTACCCGAGTCGTTGCATCACTTTCTTCATGTCTTCCCAGACAGGTCTTTTCCCTGAAGGGTTTCTCAGTAAGTAAGCTGGGTGGAAAGTTGGCATCAATGGAATGCCTTCGTATTCATGCCATTGACCACGCAATTTTCCAATCGGTTGCGTGGTTTTTAACAGCTCTTGCGCTGCAAAACGACCAAGGGTAATAATTAATTCGGGTTTGATCAAAGCGAGTTGCTGTTTTAAAAATGGTTCGCAGGCAGAAATCTCATCAGGTTGTGGATCGCGATTACCAGGCGGGTGACACTTGAGGACATTACAGATGTAGACCTCTTCGCGCGAAAGTTTCATCGCCAGAAGTATTTTATCCAATAATTTACCCGCTTCTCCGATAAAGGGAATACCTTGCTCGTCCTCTTCCCTTCCGGGGGCTTCACCTACAAGAACAACTCTGGCTCTAGGGTTCCCAGCGCCAAAAACAATATTTTTCCGCTGTTTTGCAAGAGAACAAAGAGAACACCCCTTTAAACCACTTTCCATTTCCGCTAACGTTGTCTTCTCTGTTGACGGCATGGCTGTTGTCGACAAGTGAGAAGCAGTCGATTGCGGTTCTGCTTGCGGATATTGTATAATCGTCTCAAAGTCCCATTGTTGTAAATCTTCAAGGATGGCTCGTCCTTGAGAGATGGCTTCATGGCATTTGTGATATAATTCATTTGACATTTAAATTTGACCCTGGAGGCGAGATGTTCCGCCTTTTCGTTTTTTTAATCGTAATTCTTTTGTTTCCAGTTAACGCCTTCGCGTGGGGTGCCGGAGTCCATCTCGGACTTGGTTTACGGCTACTAACTGCACCGGAAGCCCTACCTATGGCTCTACAAGCACTTTTAGCAGCACACCCGATGGACTTTCTGTATGGTTGTATTGCCGCCGATATTACCTTGGGGAAAAAACACACTCACCACCTGGAACATTGCCATAATTGGCGTATTGGTCGCAAGCTTCTCGAACAAAGCAAAAAAGAAACTCCCGCAGCACAAGCCTGCGCTTATGGTTACCTTGCTCATCTGGCCGCAGACACCATAGCTCACAACTATTTTGTCCCCTATAAATTAAGCATGACCTACAACACAACCTTACTCAATCATGCCTACTGGGAAATCCGTGCGGATATTGGTGTTCGGGATGAGACCTGGGAAACCGCGCGACTTCTAGCTAAACAGGATAACAGGCAAAATGACCGGATGTTAAATAAAATTTTATCTGATACGATTTTTTCATTTCGGACAAATAAAAAGATTTTCAATTCAATGATGTTGGTCACCCGACTACAAAACTGGCATAAGCTCATCAATTCTATCTCTGAACGATCCAAGTGGAAGTTTGATGAAGAGGAGCATAACGAGTATATGGCCATGGGGCTTGAAGCCGTCAACGGTATTCTTGGCGATGCAAACAGCCCTTATTGGAATGCAGATCCCACAGGAGATAGAGCTTTAACCGCAGCAAGTCTCATCAGAAAGAACATGAACTACCTCTGGCTTGAAGGAAAGTTGCTACCACAAGATTCAGATTTAATCCTCAGTGAGCTCCGCAACCGTTTTAAACTTGGGATCACCAACCCAGACGAAATCCTGCCGCTCTTTACGACTGTTTAGCTTTCCACAACAAGGCAACACGATTCAATAATTGTTGCGCAACATTGGCTTTGCTCATCTTTTCTAATTCTTCTATCTTGCCATCGGCATGCAGAAAACGGACGATATTCGTATCGACATCAAAACCCGCACCTTCCATGGTGATATCATTGGCAACGATCAGATCGAGATTTTTCTTCTGCAACTTCTCCGCCGCATGAGCCAGCAAGCGTTCAGTTTCTGCTGCAAAACCAATTAAGACCTTGTTCTTCTTAAGGCGTCCAAGTTCAGTAAGAATATCAGAAGTTTTTTCCAAATACAGGATCAGATCTTCTGACGATTTTTTCATTTTCTGTGGTTTACTATCCACCGGTTTATAATCGGCAACAGCCGCTGCCTTGACTATCACATCAACGTCGTCAAAATGTTCAAACACCGCCGTATGCATCTCTTTTGCAGAAAAAACCGGGATACAACGAACGCCAACGGGGACGGTTAAATTTGTGGGACCAGCGACCAAAATAACATCTGCGCCTCGTTGTTGAGCGGCAGCAGCAATAGCAAAACCCATCCGTCCCGAAGAGTAATTTGAGATATACCGTACGGGATCGATCTGTTCCCGTGTCGGTCCGGCAGTCACCATAATATGGCAACCGAGAAGATCCTTCGGGGTGAAGACAGATACAGCTACGGCGAAAATATCTACAGGATCCGGCAACTTCCCTTTGCCTTCCCAGCCACAAGCCAGGGACCCCATCGCTGGTTCCATCACATGATATCCAAACTCGACAAGCTGTCTCTGATTACGTTGATAGATAGCATTTTCAAACATATTGCTATTCATCGCTGGAACCACAAGAACCGGTGCTTTGGTCGCCATAATGGATGTCGTCAACAAATCATCAGCAATTCCATGGGCAATCTTGCCAACCAGATTAGCAGTCGCGGGTGCCAGAACAAATAAGTCAGCTCGATCCGCCAGGGAGATATGATCAATCTCCTGCTCTTGGGATAGATTAAATAGTTCAGTGTGGACAGGATTCCCCGAGAGGGTCTGAAAAGTCAGAGAGGTGACAAATTCGCACGCATTTCGGGTCATTATGACATGGACATCTGCACCAGCCTTCGTCAACAGTCTTAGCAGTTCTACCGCTTTATAGACGGCAATGCCACCACTGACACCCAGAACAATACATTTCCCCTGCAACATACCGTTAACTCCTTAATTCAAGAACGGGTTATGCAACTTTTCTGCCCCGATCGTTGTCATCGGCCCATGACCTGGATAAACCTTTGTGTCAGCGGGTAATGGGAGCAGTTTTTCTTTAATCCCCGCTATCAACAGCTGATGGTCTCCTCCAGGGAGATCAGTCCGACCGATAGATCCTGCAAATAAAGTGTCACCAACAAAGAGGTAATCCTCAACATAGAGACACACCCCTCCAGGAGAATGACCTGGAGTGTGAATGACTTGCAAGGTCAACTCACCTAAGGGAATTTTTTCCCCACCGACGAGTAAGTGCGTTGGAGCTGGCGATGGTTCCGCTTGCAAACCGAAAACAGCAGCATGCTCTCCAGCCCGTTCAAGCAAGGGGCTGTCATCACAGTGAATGATCAACTCAGCACCTGTCGCGTTGATTAAGTCTTTGTTACCACCGATATGATCAAAGTGGCCATGAGTGTTGATGACCATAACAGCCTTCAATCCGAGCTCGGAGAGTCGCTGGAGAATACGATCAGCATGACCCCCAGGATCGACAACAGCTGCCTGCATGGTCTTCTCACAACCAATGATATAACAATTAACTTCAAGTGGCCCCGTTGGTAAGGTTGCAAATATCAAGGTTTCTCCCCTTTCCCGGACAAGGTTGAAAACAGATTAAGGTTTTTCTCTCTTAACTGATCTCCAAGAGTTGAGCCAAGGGGTTTATCATAGCGTTGCCGCTTCAAATTCTGGGGATTTTGTCCCTTTGGCGCAACTTCAGATTGCTTGGATTCAGACATTGTTGTCACCGGACTCTGAACTTTATCCTTCGGCTTTGAACCCTTATAAAAGTAACGATCATAGAGCCGATGGTAGTTTGTCCAATTTTCTTCGCGATCAGGTTCTTTATCAATGTGAGTCAGAACCCCGTTTATCTTCGAATCCAGATCATCAATGAAGTTCAAAATCACCGCCTCAAGAAACTTGGGTCTTTTCGGCGAACCATAGTCATACTGTCCATGGTGTGAGAGGAGCAGATGCTTAATCAACATGGAGAGTTCATGAGGAAAATCCTCCAAGCCACGAATCCGGTCCTCTACCATCTGTACACCGATAACAATGTGTCCGAGAAGCTTACCTTCGTCAGTATAATCGAACGAACGGATATATGTTAACTCGTTGACTTTACCCACATCGTGCAAAAGAGCACCACAAATCAGTAAATCTCGATTAACCTGTGGGTAGCGAGAGGCAACATCAGTTGCTAAAGCAACGACAGCCAGAGAGTGTTCTAACAGGCCACCAAGGAAAACATGGTGCATAGCCTTGGCAGCCGGAGCCTTGCTATAAAGAGCATAGAATTCCGGATCATCAAAAAATGCTCGAAGCAAAGCCTCAATATGTGGATTGGTCAGTGATGCCAAGACCGCTTCAAGCTCAGCCCGCATCTCCTGTGCTGAACGTTTGGAGACCGGGAGGAAGTCTGCAAGTTCAACAAGATCTTCATCAACTTTTTTCAAATCTTGGACCACCAGTTGCATTTTTCCCATATAAACACTGGCCTTCGCATTCACCTGAATGAAATCATTCTTTGCAAAGATCGCAGAAAAATGATCGACCTGATCCCATATCCGTCCTTCAACTTCACCAGTACGGTCCATCAACTTTAAGGTCATATAAGGCTTACCATTTTTGGCCATAGCAGTGATTTTGTCGCGAACCAGAAAGATTGATTCAACCCGATCGCGCTCTTTTATTTGATTGATATAGATTTTGTCTGTCTTGTTTTGGTTCAAAATTTCCTCTTTTCAAGAAGCATTACATCTAGTGATTATTGCTGTCGCTGTTTTCATTCCATCCAACGCCGCACTCATGATTCCGCCGGCGTAACCAGCCCCCTCGCCCGTAGGAAACAAACCCTTGTGACTCATCGATTCCCCGTTGAAATCACGCATAACCCGTAACGGAGCAGAGGTACGTGTCTCTACGCCGATAAGAGTCGCTTCAGGACCAACGAATCCGCGCATACGACGATTAAAAACGGGTAACGCATTACGCAGGCTAGCAGTGACATAAGCAGGCAAACAAGTATTTAAATCCGCATGAATCACTTCAGGTTGGCAGGATGAATGAAGGAGACCGCCACGTCCAGTCAAAAATTCCAACAGCGGTTGCGCTGGAGCCCTCCACCCATTTTCTCCGGCCCGATAAGCGGCTTGTTCCCATCGCCTCTGGAAATGGACCCCAGCCAGAACATGATCGCTACCAAAATCATCGGGAGATACCGAAACAACCAGAGCGCTGTTGGAATTTTTTGCAGCACGATTAAAATCGCTCATCCCATTAACAACGATCCCCCCCTGTTCCGATGATGCATTGACGACCTGACCACCGGGACACATACAAAAGGAGTAAACGCCACGACCGCTGCCGGGGTCATTCCAGGCGAGGCGGTAATCAGCTGCGGGCAATTGTGAATGTGCACCAGAACCGTATTGGATCTGGTTGATCAACGACAACGGATGTTCAACCCGCAACCCGATCGCGAAGGCTTTCTGTTGCAACAAAACTCTTTTATCAGCAAGAAGTTGATAGGTGTCCCTGGCACTGTGTCCTGGAGCTAAAACCAGTTGATCACATTTGACCAAATCATGGTCATTGATTATACCTGCGGAGATATGCCCATCCTGCATGCGGAAATCTGTCAGGCAGCTGGAAAAGCGAATTTCAACTCCTACGGTTAAGAGATGCTTCCGGATTCGGATCAGGACCGCGCGCAATCGATCTGATCCGATATGGGGCTTTGCTTGCCATAAAATTTCTTCGGGAGCACCATACTTGACCAAGGTCTGAAGAATGTAATTCATCCCGGGATGATTTAAGCGTGTCGTTAACTTTCCATCTGAAAAGGTTCCAGCGCCACCCTCGCCAAACTGAATATTACTATCAGATTTCAATGGTTCACCAGACCAGAAGGATTGGACATCCTTGAGTCGCTGTTCAACCGGTTGTCCTCGCTCAATCAGACAAACTTGTGCGCCAGATTGAGCGAGCAATAACGCACTGAAAAGCCCCGCCGGTCCCATACCGACGATTAATACTTTCGTTTTTTTCTCCAGAGTCGTTATTGCGAAGGGCTGCTTCTCTTTGACCAGATCAAGGGTCGATAGAGGTTGATTCTTCAGCAGTTCAAACTCATCATTACAGGTGAACTCAACAGTGTAAACACGCAAAACATCGGGCTTACGACGTGCATCAATACCTTTTCGTACAATTTTCCAACTGAGAATTCTCCCCATATCACAATTGAGAATTGAAGCAATTCTTGCTGGCAATATACTTTCATCTTCACCTGAACGGAGGGTTATTTCACGAAGTCGTAGTGCCATATATCAATGAACCAATTGAGGAAATAGTGGTAATTCTATAAAAAAACATACACCCGAATCCGGCAGATTTTCTACATGAATCTTACCACCGTAACTGTTAACAATTCTCAAGACAACGGATAGACCAAAACCTGTCCCCTTTTTTTTGGTCGTAAAAAATGGATCAAATATCCGCATAATATTTTCATCAGGAATGCCTGAACCTGTATCAGAGACACGTGCATAAATGTTTTCAGCATCTGCTTGTAGAGAAATAGTAAGGGTTCCTCCATCAGGCATTTCATATAGAGCGTTCGTAATCAAATTGGTAAAAATTTGTTCCATTTCTAGAAAATCAGCGTAAAACTCAGGGAGCTTTTGATTGACATCCAATTCAACAACAACTTTTTGTTTGTCTATCTTCAACTGGCATTCACTCAGCACTTTTTCTAAAACAACAACCAAGTCAATCTGCTGTTGAGTTTTTTTATTATCAGGACTCGAGGCAAGCATTTGTACCAGAATGTCATCTATCCTCTCTACCTCTTGAGTGATTTTAGAAACATAGCTTTTATTTTCCGCATCAATTCCCTCAGAAGAGAGGAGGATTTGAGCAAACAAATTTATTGAATTTAGAGGGTTGCGAATCTCATGCGCCATACCTGCAGATATGTGACCAAGGGTTGCAAGTTTTTCAGCTTGGACAATCTCTTTATGTGCCTGTTCTAACTCCGAACTTTTTTCCCGAACGCGATCTTCAAGTTTTAAATTCCAGCGTTGGATCTCAGCTTGTAAAATTTCTCTTTCTTTTAAGAGGTTGCGATTTTCTATTTCTGTTTTTCGCAACGATAAAACCGTGTAGATTCGCTCTTTTAAGCTATGACTAGCAAAGGGCTTGCGCAGATAATCTGCAGCGCCAGCTTTCATCAAATCAACGGCAACCTCCTCGCTTCCTTTTCC
This sequence comes from Desulfuromusa kysingii, assembly GCF_900107645.1. GTDB lineage: Bacteria > Desulfobacterota > Desulfuromonadia > Desulfuromonadales > Geopsychrobacteraceae > Desulfuromusa > Desulfuromusa kysingii. The sequence continues at coordinate 128,176 of NZ_FNQN01000006.1, read as the reverse complement.
AGTAAACACAAGGACATACGTATCAGGAAACTGGCTCCGTATTTTTTTTAAGGCTTCCAGGCCATTCATCACGGGCATCATATAGTCAAGTAAAACCAGAGCGGGGTGATGTTCTTCAACCTGCTGCAGACATTGGTAACCATTTTCTGCTGATAAGACCTGGAAACCGATTTTCGCCAATAAAAAACTGGTTAACTTGACAATCGTTTCGTCATCATCAGCGATAACAATTTTCTCACCAGCAAAGGGATTATGATGCAACAGCATTAGCGGCTCCATTAACGGAGAATGTTATTGAGTTTTCCAATCGTGGATTATACAAGGGAACAACCTCATAAGCAAAACAACCTAATAAAAAAGCAGCCGGTGTGGCTGCTTTTTTATTAGGACCTATACGTTGACTCAAGTCATTCCTCTTCTTCTAACCTGACAGTCAAAACTGGAACTTTGGATTTTCTTACAACTTTTTCTGCCGTACTCCCAAAAAGAACATGATCAAAACCAGTGCGGCCATGAGTCCCGATGACAATCAGATCAGCAGATTTTTCATCAGCTTGTTGTATAATCTGCTCAAACGGCAGGCCTGCAACAATATGACATTCATAATTTTTAAATTCTGCTAAATTTTTGCGACAAAAACTTTCCATCATCTTATGGGCCCCCTCTTCAATTTCTTCTTCCAACTTTTCAAATGAAATGTGTGGCACATAAAAACCACGTAAATCTACGGGCTCATTAATGACATGAACAACAAGCAATTTAGCAGAAAAACTTTTTGCCAAAGATAGAGCCATTTGAAAAGCATTATCTGAACTATCGGAGAAATCTATAGCGGTCAAAACTGTTGTGATGTCTTTCATGGTCTCCTCCTGTCAGGGGCAATCGTCCCTTTCAATGAATATGGTTGCTGTAAAGAATTACGGATTAATGCCCGTAGTTCTTCGACTTTAAATGGCTTATGCAGGCACGTCGGGTACTCTGAATCAGTTAGATGCAGAAAACGTTCAACGCCACTATAAGCGGTAATCATAATAACTTTTATGTCAGGGTAATATTGAGTGAGTTGATGAAAAAAAACAAACCCATTCATTTCCGGCATGTTGATGTCTGTGATAACCAGATCAACCATCTTTTTCTCAAGATACTCTAGCGCCTCAATCCCGTTAGCAACGGCATCTGTCTGGTACCCATCCTGACAAAGCAACTTTACTAAGCCAATTCTGGTGTTCACTTCGTCGTCGACAATTAAAATCATCATTGAGACCCTCGCCTACTTGCTTCTTACGACAAGTGTATCAGCGGGCGGCTGTCTGTCAAGACACCTAACTAAATGGATATATTCAGATATAATCAGGAAATTAAGAGTCCATAAGGAAAATACAGCAATCAATAATCAGGTAAGGTCTTCAGTATATTGTTGGCTTTATGGCCTATCTCTGTTGTAGGGGAAACATCAGTAATTATTTTGAGTTGAGCCGCCGCTTCAGCCACTGAGTTCTCTTGCAATAATAAAATTGCTAACTGATAGCGTGCACTCAGAAACTGTGGGGCGACATCAATAGCACGCTGTAAACAGAACTTTTCTTGATCGATATCACCTATCTCATGATAAATCTCACTCTTAAGATAATAGGCAGAAGCATAGCGGGGTGATATCTCTAATGATTCGTTTGCATAAGTCAGTGCGGTCGCGAAATCTTTTTTCTTAAAATAGGCATAGGACTTACCGGCAACAGCAACGTGGGCATTGACAAAAAGGAGGTTTTCCGCCGCAAGACTAAAATAGTCAATAGCCTTATCCCACTCTTCCATTTCAAGATAGAGGCTCGCAAGATTATTCTGAAAACGGGGTTCATTTTTGTCTAACTCAAGAGCTTTTAAATAATGAGATTCGGCTTGTGGGTAGGCCTTCTTAATTTGATAGGTTTGTGCCAAGGCTACTTGAATTGAGCTATTTTCAGGATCCTGCTTGACCGCTTCCAGCAACTCTTTTAACGCAAGAGTCGGGTTATCAGCCTGGAGATGGGCCATTGCCAGCTTATAATGAACATCGGCCTGATGGGCTTCCGATTTTACTTCCTGAGCGGCAGGGACACAGGAACAAAGAGCCATCACAAAAACAATAAAGATCGTTTTCCATCCACAAAACATCAAGTACCTCCGAGTTAAATTACAGAGACGCAAACATACGTCCTAAGCTTTCGAGACTGCAGAGGCGTAGTTTCCGCAGTTCTTCATCTTCTTTGGTCGTAACTGTCGATAACTTGTCCGGCTGCACTTTTGGTAGTTTACAAATCGGCAAGGCAGCCCAATAAGATTTCTTCTTTTGTTCAGATAATAAGTGATAATCAGATTCCGTTAAAACAAATCCCATAGATTCTACAAAGTTGTAGCCTTCTTCGTAGACAGCAGCGGCTTCTTCTGCCGGCAGTTCTCCAAATTTGGGAACAAAGAAAATTGAGGACTGACTTTCTTCAAGATAAAAAGCCACGACGATCAACACCTTGTTGCCACCAGAGATTTGCAACAGATAAGCTTGGCATAACTGTGGCGGATAACTTGAAAAAGCTAACTGCACCGAGCTAGAAGCCACATGCAGGTGGGTGATTTTTTCGGCTGGGACATTAAGACTTTTAAGTTTCGTATGCTGAATAAACATCAGTTATTCCCCGCGCATCTATCAATCGAGATAATTAAAATCTGATTTGAACACACTTAATCAATATCAGCAAACTCTGTGAGAACTTTTATTTTTTTATAGCGATCAACAATCTCGGAATACTCGATTTCTCTGAGTCGATCAAGACTGAATTTTTCAACCGTAAATGAGGCCATAACTGTTCCGAACACTGTGGCCTTGCGCAGGTTGTGCTCTTCCAGATTCCGGGTCGCAGCCAGATATCCGACAAAGCCACCGGCAAAGGTATCGCCAGCACCAGTCGGGTCAAAAACTTCTTCCAGAGGATAGGCAGGAGCAGAGAAGATTGATCCTTCCCCAAACATGAGGACCCCATACTCACCGCGCTTAACCACTAAAGTTTTAGGACCGAAGCTACGGACTATTTCCGCCGCTTTCAGCAGGTTCGGCTCGTCTGCGAGTTGACGGACTTCGGCTTCATTTATTAGCAGGATGTCAACACGGGAAAGAGTTTTAATTAATTGGGCTTTTTTCCCCTCAATCCAAAAGTTCATGGTGTCACAGGCAACCAATTTTGGATGTCTAACCTGCTGGAGAACCTCCAGTTGTAATTCAGGGTCGATGTTCGCAAGAAAAACATATTCAGCATCGCAGTAATTATCAGGTAAAACAGGCTTAAAGGATTCAAACACATTTAGATGAGTCTCTAGCGTATGCGCTTCATTTAAATTGTAATCGTAGCGACCTTTCCAACGAAACGTTTCCCCTTGAGTCCTTTGCAATCCGGCGAGGTCAACCTTGCGACTTTGGAGAAAATCAACGTGTTCCTGAGGAAAATCATCACCGACAACGGCGACCAGATTGACATCGGTAAAAAAACTGGCTGAAGTTGAGAAATAGCTGGCTGAGCCACCGAGGACATCTTCTGCGACCCCAAAAGGAGTTTTTATTGAATCAAAGGCAACACTACCAACAACAAGAATGCTCATACTAAAAATCCTTTATTTTAGATATCTTCCAATAATAGGCTCAAGGGCTTTGCGGGTCTCTGCCGGGATCATCTCTTTCTTTGTCATAATTGCAAACTTTAGCGCTTCAGAGCAGGCACAATTTTTAGGTTCAGATTGTCCAGCAAGCATCATAGCAGCAGTACTGATGATATTTTTCGCGGTCGCGACATTCTGTTGAATGATCGCAATAACAGCCTCCACTGAGACATCATCGTGACTGTCATGCCAACAATCATAGTCGGTCGCCAGAGCGACCGTTCCATAGCAAATCTCAGCCTCGCGGGCTAAGCGTGCTTCAGGCAGATTGGTCATGCCAATAATATCAACACCCCAACTCCGATAAAGATTTGATTCGGCCCGGGTTGAAAAAGTTGGTCCTTCAATGCAGACATAGGTGCCACCTTGATGAACTGTCGCCCCCACTTTTTGAGCAGCAGCAACAAGGACAGACGAGAGTTCGTTACACACGGGGTCAGCAAACTGGACATGACCAACAATCCCATGACCAAAAAATGTTGACGCCCGTTTCCCATGAGTACGATCAACGTATTGATCGGGGATAACGATGTCTCCGGGGACGATCTCCTCTTTCATACTACCGACAGCAGAAACAGAAATGATGGATTCAACCCCGAGAGTCTTCATTCCATAGATATTTGCACGGTAATTAACTTCAGAAGGCAATAATCGATGGCCACGGCCATGACGTGGCAAGAAGATCATCCGCACGCCATCAAGAGTTCCGGTGATATACGCGTCGGAAGGATCACCAAAAGGGGTCTCTAAAACCACCTCACTGACATCCGTCAAACCTTCTATTTCATAAAGGCCACTGCCGCCAATCACTCCAATTACAGGTTGTTTCATCTTGAAAATCCTCCAAACAGACTAAATAATATTATTCAAAAGTACAGTTTAATGATTGCTCAGCAAACTTCCCCTTGAGTTGCCCACAGGCGGCCGATATGTCCTGCCCTTTGCTCGCTCGTAAGGTGGCGACAATATCACGTTGCAATAAGTAGCTTTGAAATGCCTTGATCGACTCTTCTGAAGGGGCGTTAAAGGGGGCGCCTTGATGTTCGTTATAGGCGATCAGATTAACTTTACAGCGAACGCCGTGAAGAAGTGCAACCAATCTCTTTGCATCAGCAATTGAGTTATTAACATCGCCGATAAGAATATATTCGAACGTTACCCGTTGCTTGGTCGTCTGCGCATAATCACGGCAAGCAGGGAGCAATTCTTCAAGGGGATAGCGCTGATTCACAGGCATAAGACGATCACGAATTTCATTGGTCGATGCATTAAGAGATACAGCAAGGTTCACCTTGATCCGCCGACTTAATTCCCTGATCTCCGGAACCAGTCCACAGGTTGATAAGGTCACCCGACGCGTCCCATATCCTAAGCCATCATCGAGATATAGAATCTGTAGCGCGGTAACAACATTATCTAAGTTATGCAGTGGTTCTCCCATCCCCATCAAGACAATATTGCTGATAGGACCATCCTGCAAGGCTGCGCAAACCTGATTGACGATTTCCTCAGTACGTAGGTTTCGAGCGAGACCAAAAGTGCCAGTCATACAGAACTGACATCCCATAGCACAACCAACTTGCGTTGAGATACATAAAGTCGCCCGACTCTCATCCATTGGAATTCTAACAGCTTCTATTGTTTGACCATCATCAAGCCGGAAGAGATACTTACGTGTACCATCCTCACTCGTTTCTACCATTTCGGGAAGAAATGACGAAATAAACGCCTGCTCTGCCAAGTCACAACGGAACTTTTTTGCAAGATCGGTCATTTCCTCAAAATCTAGAACGTGACGTTGATATATCCAGTGTAAAATCTGTTTTGCTCGATATTTCTCCTTCCCCATGCGGGAAAGAAATTCTTCGAGTTGCTGGCAATTTAAACTTTTAAGATCAATTTTATGAGTACTCATTTATGATAAATAACTCTGTTAATATGGGAGCAGGTGAAAGGTGAATAAAACGCTGGAACGTGCTGATTAAAGACCCCCACGATAGTCTTTAATCATTTGTGACATCCCTATCTGTTGCTATGGCCAGATTTTTGAAACCAGCATGTTTTGCCGCGTCCATTAGTTGCACCACAGTACCATGTTTGGCGGCCTTGTCAGCCATCAGGATAAAGGTCATATATTGAACTTCTTCCGGAGCGATGCTCTCCAAGTGAGCTACGAATGCGGCAAAAGAGATCTTCTCTTGATGCAAATAAATATCACCGTTTTCAGCCAGGTAAATTTGGACCTCTTTCTGGCTATGTTTAATCTGTTCAGAACTCGACTCTGGGAGATTGATATTTAAGCCTGGACGCTCAATGAATGTTGTCGAAATCATAAAAAAGATCAGCAACAAAAAAACCACATCAATCATGGGTGTCAAATCTACTTTTGGTGCTTCCAGACTTTTTTTACGAAACCCCATGACAATCTATTCCTCAACTAAATCAACAATTTTCATAGTCGCTTCTTCAAGCTCAAGAATCAACCCTTCGGAACGTCCAGACAGATAACGGTGGAGCAACAACATCGGCACGGCAACGGTCAATCCCGCCGCGGTTGTAATCAATGCCTCAGAAATCCCCCCACCCAATGTCGCCGGAGTTCCCATCCCTTGGGTTGCCATGACATTAAATGCCTTGATCATGCCTAAAACTGTGCCTAACAAACCCAGAAGCGGAGAAATGTTCGCAATGGTTCCGAGTAGTCCTAAATAGCGTTGTAATGAAACAGCTTCACGCTCACCGATCTCCTCAGCAAGCGACTTCAAATAGCTACGTTTGGAACCATGATTTTTAACAACAACCAACAAAATTCTTGCCAGCGGTGACTTAACTTCAGCGCAGAGATCAATTGCTTTGGTCAAATCATCGTCCTGAATATATGATTTTACAGTCCGGTAAAGAGGTTTTAAATGACGACGCACCTTGATAAAAGCAAATAATCGCTCCATAAATATTGCCCACCCGATCACTGAACAGAGCAGAAGAGGATACATGAGTGGGCCGCCACGGGTAAAGAAATCAATCATGTCAATAAACCTTAACCTTTTTCATAATGTTTTGAAGTTACTCTATTATCAATGCGGATGATTTCCGCTGTTACAGCATCTGACTCAATATTTAAAAGTGCAACTGTATGATACGGTGCAGACCGACGATCTGTTGGACTACCAGGATTAAGCAGCAACATATTATTGAGTTGACGACAAACGGGTCGGTGACTATGACCAAAGATCAAGACATCCAAATGGCAATCTGCGAAATAGTCAAGGACATGCGTTTCTATGTCGCATCCGGATCCCCAGCCGTGAATCATGCCGATTTTCTTACCGCCAAGGTCAAGAACTCTGCTGACAGGGAGAGTCGCTTGCCCAACATCCATATTTCCACGGACACCATACCATGGAATAGGGTAAAAGCAGTTCTCCAAGTCGGTAAAGACGCAGTCTCCTGCATGAAGAATAACATCAACGTCTGTGAACGGTCCGTTTAGCAACTTGCTTGCTAACTTTGATCCGGCATCAAGAGAGTGCAGATGTGTATCGGATAATACCCCTATTTTCATTCTTAATTCAGACTTTCATTTTTATAAAAAATGGTGGTTTTTAGCCATTTAATACGGATTCTCACACCAAATACATCCCATATAGAGTATTTTTTCGATCCAATCAATCTAACATCCTGCTTTAAAGTCACTATTTATTTACCCCATAATTGGCACCAGCATTGCGACAGTATGCATTATAAAAGAGGACTGTTGGATGATTGAAGAGTATTAACTTGACTTTTTTTTAGCAGAACTATAGTTGTTTAGTTTAAGTAATTTTTAACTATGTTTTAACCTCGTGAAACTTTCAATACAATTTTTTAACTACTTCTTTACAGGAGGAAACACTCACATGTCAATGCGCGAAGAGGCCCTCAAATACCACAGTAGCGGCCGAAAAGGTAAAATTGAAGTCATTACAACCAAACCATGTGCCACCAGTCACGATCTAGCCCTCGCTTATAGCCCTGGCGTCGCAGAACCCTGCCTCGATATCGAAAAAAACCCAGCTGACGCCTATGAATATACAGCAAAAGGCAACTTGGTCGGTGTTGTTTCCAATGGTACCGCAGTTCTTGGGCTCGGTAATATTGGTGCTCTTGCGGGCAAACCAGTTATGGAAGGAAAAGGAGTTCTCTTCAAGACTTTCGCCGATGTTGACGTTTTTGACATTGAGCTAGACACCAAAGACTCCGATGAAATTATTCGTACCGTAAAACTGTTGGAACCTACTTTCGGCGGAATTAACCTGGAAGACATAAAAGGGCCAGAATGTTTTTATATTGAGGAAGAACTGAAAAAAATCATGGATATCCCTGTTTTTCATGATGATCAACATGGAACAGCCATCATTGCCGCAGCAGGCATGCTTAACGCCATAGAGATTGTTGGTAAAGATGTTACTAAGATAAAAATGGTCGTTAACGGAGCTGGTGCCGCCGGCATTGCCTGTGCCAATTTAGCTATTACGATGGGCATTGATAAAGATAACATTATTCTCTGTGATACCAAAGGGGTCATTTACAAAGGTCGAACAGAGGGCATGAATGAATATAAAGAACGTCTAGCCGCCAATACGGACGCAAGAACCCTTGCTGAAGCTATGGTCGGCGCAGATATTTTCTTTGGCGTTTCTGCCAAAGGAGCGTTAACCCCTGAAGTTCTTAAAACGATGGCCAAAGATCCAATCGTATTTGCTATGGCCAATCCAGATCCAGAAATCACCCCACCTGAAGCCAAAGCAGTGCGTGATGATGTCATCATTGGGACGGGTCGTTCAGATTATGCAAATCAAGTGAACAATGTTCTTTGCTTTCCCTTCCTCTTCCGTGGCGCCCTGGATGTTCAAGCCAGTGCCATAAATGATGAAATGAAACTCGCTGCAGTCAAAGCATTGGCAGAACTTGCAAAAATGGATGTTCCGGATTCTGTACGTCGAGCTTACGCAGGTGAAAGCATCGAGTTTGGGCGCGAATATATCATTCCGAAACCGTTTGATCCACGGGTATTACTCCATGTTGCGCCAGCTGTTGCACAAGCCGCTATGGACTCTGGTGTTGCCCGCCGTCCAATTGCAGACATGCAAAAATATTGTGATTCTCTGGAAGCTCTGCAAGGGCGTTCTAAACAAGTCATGCGCACCCTGATTAATAAAGCCAAGGCGAACCCAAAACGGATTGTCTTCCCTGAAGGTGAAGATGATAAAATTCTCCGTGCCGCTCAGATCCTTGTCAATGAAAAGATTGCTATTCCTATCCTCCTCGGGGATGAGAAACTGATTCGCGATCGGATTGAGGAGATGAAATTGGAACTTGGAGATATTCAGATCCTTGATCCAAGGGAATGCGTAAATTGTGACATCTATGTTGAGAAGTTACTTGAAATCCGCCAACGCAAAGGGATCACACCCACTGGTGCGAAACGCAGAATGAGGTCGAATAACAATTATTTTGGGGCCATGATGGTCCAGAATGGTGATGCTGACACCATGCTTTCAGGCATTAGTCACCACTATCCAGAAACCATTAAACCCGCGCTGGAAATCATTGGCAAACATGAAGAGCTGTCCAAAGTTCATGGTATGTATATGATGGTTTTCAAGAAAAAAGTGGTCTTTATTGCTGATGCCACAGTGACTATTGACCCGACAGCTGAAGAGCTTGCGGAAACAGCAATCCTTACAGCAGAAGAAGTCCGTAAATTTGATATTGTTCCTAAAGTTGCGATGCTCTCTTTCTCCAACTTCGGCAGCACCAGTCATCCCTTTGCTGCAAAAGTCAAGAAGGCCACAGCTCTTGTAAAAGAGCAAGCACCCGACTTAATTATCGATGGTGAAATTCAGGCTAATGTCGCCCTTGATCCTGAATTAATGGCGAATCAATATCCCTTCTCAATGCTTAAGGGCGATGCGAACGTTTTTATTTTCCCCGACTTGCAATCAGGAAATATCAGCTACAAACTCCTTAGCAAACTCGGTGGCGCCGAAGCGGTTGGCCCAATTTTGATGGGCACCAAAAAACCGGTTCATGTCCTGCAAAGAGGTGATGATGTTGCTGATGTTATCAACATGGCCGCTGTTGCCGTCGTTGATGCTCAAGGAAATAAACGATAAGCACCAGAAAACAACTTAAGGTACTATCAGGCAGGGAGTTCCAAACGGAATTCCCTGCCTTTTTTTTAATCCACAACTTTCACTCAAGCATATTTATTGATAGTATGACGGCTCAGTGTAATAAATCGATTAACGATAATCTTTAGTAAGAAAGAGAACGGTTATGAAATATTGCAGCACACGTGGACAAGTTCAAGGATTAAGCTTTAGCGATGCCGTTATGATGGGACTGGCTGATGACGGCGGTTTACTCCTGCCAGAAGCAATTCCTCAGCTATCAAAGCAAGAATTACAATCAATGGATCAACTCCCCTACCCTGATCTGGCCTTTAAAATTATATCCAAGTTTGCAACCGACATCCCCGCAGCAGAGCTGAAAGAAATTATTGACCGTTCCTACGCAAACTTTGATCATGCTCAAATTACTCCAGTCATCAAGCAGGATGATCTCTATATTCTGGAGTTATTCCATGGGCCAACTTTCGCCTTTAAAGATATAGCTCTGCAATTTCTCGGTAATCTATTTGAATATCTTTTAACTAAAAATTCTCAGAAGATGAATATCATTGGAGCAACCAGTGGCGACACAGGAAGTGCGGCCATCTACGGGGTCAGGGGCAAGAAAAATATTAATATTTTTATCTTGCACCCTAAAGGTCATGTCTCACCGATTCAAGAATTACAAATGACCACGGTCACAGATGAAAACGTCTTTAATTTAGCCGTTGAAGGGACTTTTGATGATGCTCAATCTATAGTTAAAGAGATATTTGGTGATTTGCAATTCAAGAAGCAGTTCTCTTTAGGGGCAGTCAACTCCATCAACTGGGCGCGAGTTCTGGCTCAGGTGGTTTACTACTTCTACGCCTGGTATCAAGTGTCTCAGGAAACGGGAGCTGAACAAATTGATGTCTCCGTTCCCACCGGTAATTTTGGTGATATCTTTGCCGGTTATATCGCCAAGCAGATGGGGGTGCCCATTAACCAATTGATATTAGCCACCAACGCTAACAATATTCTCAGCCGCTGTATAAAGTCCGGGGACTATTCAATGGCAGAAGTCCATCATTCACTCTCCCCCTCTATGGACATACAAGTCGCTAGTAACTTTGAACGCTACTTGTACTACCTCCTTGACTGCAATGCACAGAGTGTGATGCAGATGATGGCCAGCTTCAAACAGAATGGGCGCCTGGATTTCACCGCCGACCAAAAACAGCGCCTCAAAAACGATTTTTCAACCTCATCAATTAATGACGAGGAAACTCTGGCAACCATCAAATCCTTCTACCTAGAAAACGGATATATTCTTGATCCACATACGGCAGTTGGTGTCGCTGTTGGTCGAAAAGAGAGCAATCCACAGACTCCATTGGTCTGTTTAGCAACAGCACATCCTGCTAAATTTGGTGATACTGTTAAAAAAGCTACAGGACAGGATCCAATTCTTCCTGAAGCATTGTCGAAACTCACCACTTGCGAGAAAAGATTGACGACTATCCCTGCTGAAAAGAATCAAGTTAAAGATTACATAAAGGAAAATGCGACTTGATTAGTCATCTTTTTATGTTGCAATTTAACAAATCCATGTTAAAATTTCTCATTAAGCGCTGAAATCTTCATGTCGAAGAATTTCAAACAAAATTAGAAATCAGGAGGTTTGTATGGAGGCAATATCTACAGACAAGTTGATAGACTTGGTACAGAGTTACGGTTTACCACTTGTTTGGGCTATTATTGTTTTTATTGTAGGTCGAATTGCAGCACGCATCATTACAAATATCGTCGTAAAAATGATGCAGAAAAGTAAAGTTGATGAAACTTTGGTGAAGTTTACCAAGACGGTTATTTATGTCGCTTTGATGGTCTTTGTCATTTTAGCAGCATTGGGTAAACTGGGAATAGAGACAACATCTTTTGCAGCTATTATTGCTGCAGCCGGCTTAGCAATTGGACTTTCGTTGCAGGGAACGCTGGGCAACTTTGCTTCTGGATTTATGCTGATACTGTTTCGTCCCTTTAAAGTAGGGGATTTTGTCGAAGCTGGCGGAGTTTCCGGTATTGTAGAAGAAATTCAAATCTTCAGCACGAAAATGAGAACGGGCGACAACAAGGAAATTACAGTTCCCAACGGACAAATCGTCGGCACGACAATAACCAATTATTCTGCCAAAGAAACCAGGCGTGTGGATATGGTCATTGGTGTCAGCTACAATGATGATCTGAAAAAAGTCCGCGCGGTTCTTGAAGATATCCTCAGCAGTGATGAGCGAATTTTGAAAGATCCAGCTCCAACAATCGGCGTATCAGAGCTTGCTGACAGCAGTGTTAATTTTGTTGTTCGCCCCTGGGTCAAAAGTGCTGACTACTGGTCTGTTCTATTTGAGATTCAAGAAGAGATTAAAATACGCTTTGATGCTGAAGGAATTTCTATCCCGTATCCACAACATGACCTGCATGTTGTTAAAGACGAAGTCGCGGCTTAATTTTCAATTTACTCAGTAAAATTTTTGGATTTCCAAAGCTTTAATTCACGAGAGCTGTCCTCACCTTCCGGTGGGGATAGCTTTTTTTGTCTGTCTATATCCGCCACCAAAGTCTTCGGGGCAAGACAAGAGACAGAAGCTGTTTCACTCTGAAATGATTATTTACCCATCAGGAGGTTCGTTGAAACAAAATTTTAACCGTAAGTCCTGGAGAGTTGCCAGACAGGATAATTTGACCTTGATGTAAGTTCACAATGGCCTCGACCAAACTCAATCCGAGACCATTTCCCGGTGAAGATCGGCTTGTTTCACGTCGATAAAAACGATTGAACACTTTTTCACGATCAGACGGAGGAATTCCGATTCCTGTATCGCAAATTGAAACCTGTAACTGCTGAGAATTATCATCTGCTTTAATTTGGATCTTGCCTCCTGCTGGAGTATATTTGATGGCATTATCCAAAACATTAGCGAAGGCCTGAAAGAGCAGATCCCGATCACCCTGAAAAGGTTTTATCGATTGTGTTTCAAGGACGATACTCTGCCCCTTTTCTTCACTCAAAGGATCATAAAACTCAATCAGATCGTGCAACAATTCGGCAACGTCAACTGCTTGAAAACCAACCAACCGACTTCCAGATTCGACTTCACTTATACGCAATAACGCTTTAAAGGTTGCCAGCAGACCATCGGCTTCACCGATAGCTTGCTCAATCAATTCATCATCGCAATTATCACCATGATCATTTTCGCGGAGCATATCAAGACGTCGCCGTAATCGGCTCAACGGTGTTCGCAGATCATGGGCAATGTTATTGGTCACCTGTTTCACCCCTTGCATCAATATTTCTATCTGGTCCAGCATTCGATTAAGAGTAGCAACCAACTTATCAAAATCATCATCCCCTCCTGAACTCGGGATACGATGGGTCAGATCTCCAGCCATGATGCGGTGACAGGTGTCATTGATAACTTCGATTTTGTGAACCATCGTCCTGCTCATCATAAAGCCCCCAACCAATGCGAGCACCACGGTCATCATCAACCCCCAGAAGAGGGCTTCACGTATCAGCACCTGGATCTCCACCAATGCATGGATATCTCGTCCAACCAAAAGATGAAAATCATCCCGCAAAGGAAATACTCTGACCAAAGCTTTATGTCGGTGATCCGAAGGGACAAGCGTTGAATCAAGTTGAAAGGACAACCATCCCTGTTCAGATGGTTGCTCCACAGGCCAAGTCCCGATGTTACCCAAAAGGGGTTTAAACTGATTGTCCGTGAGAAGGTAGATGGACGTATTCATCCCCTGCCGCGACAGGCGTTCATTGATCACCTCTTTCAGACCCGAAAAGCCTGAAAGGTCATAGCGCTCAGCCAAACCAGTAATTTCAGCATCAATCGTGGCTTCCGTCTGGCGCACCATATAGCCCGCTGTAGACCAATAAATAAAACCAAGCAGAAGCAACACTGACAGACCAAACAAGGTCATATAAATCAGGGCCAGCCGAAAAGTTGAACTTTTAAAGAGTTTAATGATCTTCACGGAGGACATACCCTGCACCACGGATCGTGTGCAGTAGAGGATTATCGAAATGTTTGTCAATTTTACTACGTAATCGACTGATATGAACATCGATGACGTTCGTCTGAGGATCAAAATTATAGTCCCAGACACTTTCCAGTAACATCGTACGCGTGACGACCTGACCACTGTAGCGCATAAGAAACTCCAACAAGCGAAACTCTCGCGGCTGTAAATCGACCTCGACCCCATTCCGTTTCACTCTCCTGGAAAGGAGATCCATCTCCAGATCACCAACCTTGAGCTTGGTCAGCTGATCGTTGGCTGTTGTATTTCTCCGAATAAGAACCTCTAGTCTGGCGAGTAACTCAGAGAAAGCAAACGGCTTGGTCAAATAATCGTCGCCCCCAGCACGAAGCCCTTCAACGCGAGCATCAACATCACCAAGGGCACTAAGAATAAGCACCGGAGTGCTGTTCCCTGCAGCGCGGACAGCACGGACAATCCCCAAGCCATCCAAACCCGGCAACATCCGGTCAACAACAAGAACATCATACGGCTGATCAAGAGCCATAAACAGACCATTGTTGCCATCATCCGCGTGATTCACACCATGACCACATTCGCCTAAACCTTTAGTCAGATACGCCGCAGTATCAGCATCGTCTTCGATCAGCAAGACTCTCATTTTACAGCCCCTATCGATAATCATCATCGGCATAATTGGATAACTCAAGTTCATTCTAAATATTAATCAGACCGGATGCAATTTAATCCCCGACAAGGAGAGAAACAATCTGAACAGAGCAGGTTCAACTCTTCATAAAGCTGAATTCGTCAGTTAACAACCATCCATTGGTCACAACCTCTGCTTCAACCCGATATCGCCCCGGCATCAAATGATGAGTGGGGAGTAAATATCCGCTTCTAAATGGTTGAGCGATGCCCATCATTTGCCTGCCGTCAGGAGCTATTATCGTTGCGACCACGTGAGCATTTTTGACAATTTTCCCCATCGAATCACTCACAAAGAGCATTGGAGATTCTGCGTTTGGGGTCGAATCTTCTGTCAAAAATTGTGTTCCAAAGTTGCCCATAATAAACCGGAGGTAGTAGTTCTCAGGCTCTGAAGCCTTGGTCGCAGTTTGTTCACCGACAGTATCGTCAATTTCCTCGGTTGGAGTCGCCAATGCCTCTGCGGGGAGAGAGATCGTCGTTGCAAAGAAAATAGAGAACAGGACTTGTAGCAATTTTTTCATGGTTTTCTCCTTTATGATTGTGCACGTCTTTGCACCTTTCTTTTTGGTGTGAATTATACACGCCCTCCATGAACAAGGGCTTACCACAACATTACAAATTGGTAAGGTCAATCATCGTCCTCTGTCTGTTGCCATCATCAGGACGAGATCAGAGGAAGTGAAACGTTTAAGTGTTCAGATCATTGCGAATGTGATAAAGATGTTTACCCTTAGACTCGATTTGTTATAAATTGCCTAAAAATAAACCTATCGCTTAACCACACGAAAGATTCTATATGGCCATAAACACTGCACATCTCATCTATTTTTCACCAACGGGGACGACAAGACGAACCTTAGAAGCCATTGTTACAGGGATTGCCCCAACACAAATCCACCATCATAACTTAACCCACAATTCTGCAAATTCGCCCTTACAAATATCTTCCGGAATTGCCATCATCGGAGTTCCTGTCTATGCAGGCCGTGTTCCTGCAGACTGTTTGCACAGAATAGCCAACTTCAAATCTGACAACGTTCCTACAATTATCGTGGCACTCTATGGAAATCGTGAATTTGAAGACGCTCTCGTAGAGTTGCGGGATGTCGCAACCACCCAGGGGTTCAGTGTCATTGCCGCAGGGGCTTTCATCGGCGAGCACTCGTATTCTACGCCAGAGAATCCTATTGCGGCCGGCAGACCAAATGCCGATGATTTGAAACTTGCACTCACCTTTGGACAGCAGGTTGCCAAAAAGTTAAAAAATCGCGACTTTAATACCCCGGAGATCGAAGGAAATGTTCCCTACAAAGAGAGGGTCAAGTTTGGTGGCCTGGCACCGGAGACCAATGAGGAAAACTGTACACTTTGTGGAAAATGTGCGGAAGTCTGTCCTGTTGAAGTGATTACTGTTTCAGACTCTGTCAAGACAGATGCGGCACACTGCATCATGTGTTGTTCCTGTATCAAAAACTGTGGATTTAATGCCAGAGCTTTTAACCATCCTGTCATCCAGGAACGGACAGAGTTGCTGGTCAATAATTGTGCTGTCCCTAAGACTCCCAAGATTTTCATCTAGTGAATATAGCTATCCTACTTGCCTAATAATTAAACTATTTTATTGAGTAATAGATTTTAACTATCTATTTATTAGTTCTTATTTATTTCAGGATCTTCTGAACAAAAAACAAAACTGAACTGCACTCTGCCGACATTCACGACAAGTGCAGTTCAGTTTATATGCTGCAGACACAAAGAAGATTATCGTATCAGAAATAATTCAGGGCAAATAATCACTTCAGCCCTCCTCCAAAGAGATCTCTGCAACTTCACAGGTTAAAGTGCCCAACAGCCGGTAAAGAGACGTTCGGGCTTCACGTTGGAGACGAGCTCCATATTCTCCCATCCAGCTGTTAATATGTTCAGTATGGAACATACGCGCCGTTTTAAGCAACTCATCCGCTGCATCAGCCTGCGCTTCTGCACTCTTGAGCAAAGCACTGAAAAAAGCCATCTCAAAGCCGATCTGATCAGGCATGCGTTGATTTTTCCAATAGACTTCGCTGCGAAGTGATTGTGGATCAAACTCAGCCTGTCGGTAATACTCTCTGACATCTATCGCTGCCTCTCCCCAATAACGTTGCTCACGTGCAAACGATTCAAAGGGACAGATAAAATGGGTAGATACCGGGTTAAAAAACAGTTCGTGATACTCCTCTAACAACAAATTGAGGGGTTCTTCACTGAATTCTTCTGGATCGGTAAAAACGCTTTTAAGCTCATTAATCAATTCGGCTGAAGGCGCTTTCAGGTAAATCGCCGCAGCGAGTTCAGAGACGGCTGCGGCTTCCTGTAGCGCATGGTTAGACATCAGACCTTCTCCACGCGGGCCGGTAATCCATTGCGGGCATTGGCGCCAAGAACAAAGTCCGCAAGGGTTGAAACCCCAGGACGGCTAGAATCGGTTAACCCGAGGCGATTAATAGCCACCCCGGCACTATAAGCTGAATCAGGTGTAAGTTTTTGTTGACCAAAGCTCATGGCATCGGCGCCGAAACGCCAATGCCCAAAGCCGTGCTCGATGCCAATGACACCCGGCATAATACCATCGCGAACGGAGACAACCCCGACAGCCTCGCCACTGGCAGTGACAAGGCGGAGACGATCACCGCTCTTGACTCCCAAACGACGGGCATCATCAGCATGCATGGCCAATTCATTGCTCGGCTTCAAATCACGCAAACGCTTAGCGGAGATAGTCCCGGAATTCATAAATTGACTCTTTGACGAAACCAATTTGAAGGGCCATTTAGCAGCAGGATAGGTATCACTTAGTTTGTCTCCATTGAGAAAGACCGGTGGAATCCAGCGTGCGGTGCCATGAAACCGCTCACCTGTCATGCTGTTACGATGATGCGCAAGAGTTTCGTTATAAATTTGCATCGGCGCCTTATATTTATGTGTCAAACCATCCGCCTGATAACTCTCCTTTTCACTTTCAAAACGTCCACCATGCGACATAACATAGGCCACCTTACGTTGTTCTTCGGGCTTAAGAACTTCTGCAAGTCGTGGAGCAAAGCGGTCAAGACCGGTCAGATTCATATCCTCATCATTAGCATCTGGAACTGGTTTGCCATCAAAGGCAATATTAGCAAAAAGGCGTAAATACCAGTCTTGTGGTCGATTCAACGGCCATAATTTACCATCGGCGTCAGGGATGGCTTTATCACCAAACCCAGGCAGATCCATCCGCTTGGCAACATCAATCAGGAAGCTCTCCATGCTGATCGGATCTCCAGCTGGTGTGGTTTGTTGAGGAGCGTCTACCGCGGGCCAACCGACAGTACTGATCTTTGTCAGCGTCCCACTCCAGGGGGTAGTTGAAGCAAAATATTCATAGAGAGAGGTATCTGGCACGATATAGTCACATTCAGCCGCAGTCTCTGAAACAAAGGAGTCGATACAGATCAACAAGGGAATCCGTTTCGGGTCGCGCAACTTATCCAGTTGGTTGGACAACCCAGACTGACCGTAAACCGGATTCGTGTTCCAAAACATCACCGCCTTAAGAGGATATGGGTAGCTATTTAACCCACCAAGCACAAATTCCGGCTGTAATCCTGCCGCCAGTGGAAACCATGGACCATCTGCCGGATAAGGGTTGCCAGTTTTCTTCTTACGTTTATATTCGGAGGTTTTTTCATAAGGGAAATCCTGTCTGGAGATGGTCACCCCCTTGCCTCCCACCTTGCCCGGGAATTTAACCATATTGTAACGGGGACCAGGCTTAACATCGGCATAACGCCCTCCTCCACTACTCATGCCACCCTTCCAGTTGAGGTTACCAACCAGGGCATTCAACATAACGATGGAATAGGCGGTATAAAATCCGTTGGATTGCATCGTGCCACCATGAGTGTCTGCCACCGCCCGACGTCCATAAGAGGTGAATTCCTGTGCTAGGCGTACGATGGTCTTAACGGGGACACCACAGGCTTCACTATATTCTGCCAGGGTCTGCTTGCGCGCCTCATCAAACAAAACTTGCAGCGCCGTTTTGACCGCGATTTGCTGATCTTTCACTTTGATAGTTTCGGCATAAAACAGACGTGCCGGGCCATTGGCTCGATCTTGGGCTACCGGTTGGCCACTGGCCTGATCAATGACAACCATACTTTCAGCGCTACCAATGCCAAGAGCATCAGCCCTGAGAATCGTCCCATCTAACGGTGAAGAGCTATCAGTGACCACCAGATGGGTTGCATTTGACCAACTGAGTTCACCCGCCTGTTTTGCTGCAGCAGCATTAGGTTGGCTGAGAAATTGTTCATTATAGCGTCCATTTTCAATGATCCAACGGATCATCCCCATGACCAGCGCACCGTCGGTTCCAGGGGTGATCGGCAACCATTCAGAACGGGTTCCAGACGCCAGACTGTTAGAATTAGACTGTACGGGATCAACAATAACGTACTTCATCTTTCCAGTGCTTCGAGCCTCAGCTAACAGCATTGCCTGTCGTTTAAACGGATTGCCAGCATTCCCCGGTGCTGTACCGATAGAGAGGTAATACTCACAATTGCTATAATCGGGCTTAAGGTGCGGGTATTTCTTCCAGTCTCCCAGCAACGCAGCGTAACCACCACGCATAGTGAGACCACAGTTACCCCGATGCCCAGTAAAATTCTTCGAACCAAAGCTCAATACGCCAAAACGTTTAGCAAAACTGAGCCGTCCATTTTTAAATCCGTTGATCATCGCCAGTTGATTGGAGCGAGGTCCCAATTCTGGAGCATTTGGATCAATCGGTGTTTTGGTATCACGGATAGCGCGCAATCCGTCGACCTGTCCTTCTCCGAACAGATTACCTCCTTCAACAACTTCATTGAGCAATTGTTCGTAACTGATTGGCTCCCATTGTCCAGCACCTCGCGATCCGACCCTTTTGAGAGGTGTGAGCACCCGTTTGGGGTCTGCGAGCATATCCAGTGCAGCATTACCACGGCTACAAGCCACAGAGCGTTGCTCCAGACCCTGCCCTTTGAATCCACTCATCGCCTTGAAACTATCACTGATGCGGACATCGTAGTCCAATGCTGGTGCGGTCGATAACGGATGGTATGGGTTACCACTGACTCGCAGGACCTGATTTGTCTTCCGATCGACCCGTGCCCGGATACCACAGAGGCTGGTGCAAGCGGTACAGAGACCATTAGCGACATATTGATCAGGGTTGGCAATAACTTCTCCGGTCTCAGGATCAACAGAACACTCAGGAGGGAGAGCATTGCCAGCGAGTAAATCAACTGGTTTTTCTCCAGCCCACCACCCCTTAGAGACAGCTTTGAGAGTGGAGGCACTCCCTGCAGCGAATACACCCAAGGCACCAACAGCACCAAGACCCTTAACAAAATTACGACGTTTAATCTTCATCGACTATAATCCTTCCTGTTGCTGACCGAAGACCTGCTTCCAAGGGCTGGTCCAGGTGACGAGAATCATCAATAATACCCACAATGCTAGAGGAGCCAAGGCTTGCATGAGTCCACCATGAGACCATAGATCAGCCGAAAACGGAGTCATCTCGAGACCACTGCGTGGAATTTGCTGTCCAGTGACAATAATATTCCAGCGTACAAGATAGGCTCCTGCCAGAGTCAGCACGCTGGCGAATAACAACATGGCTTTTGACTGACTGGAAAAATAGAGCAACACCATGGGGAGCAGGATGGCACCACCAAGGCCGAGAACAATGAAGTTTTGAAATCCGGCACTGAGGATATAGTCGAAAGCATAACGGCCCAAACTATCGCCAAAAACAAAGGCAATGAGAAACCAGAGGACTTGAGCAAACAGTTGCAGAAGCAGAAAGAATGCCATCCATCCACGTAGCAATTTGAAATGTTCGGGGTTTTTCCTCCCTGTGAGCACCGCAAAGAGGGTTATCAAACCTGCAGAAGCGGCCATAGCTGAACAGATAAAAATAATCGGCACAATTGAAGAGTGCCATAAATCCCGACCTTTAACTGCGGCTAAATCCATACTGCTGTAGAGAAACACACAACATGCGGCTACCAAGGCGAGATAAGCCAATAGCCGCAGAGACTTCTCACTTGTTTTCCCTGATCTAACAATCATTGTCGCCAAACTACCTGATCCAGAAACATGCCGTTGTTGCAGCGTCTGTCGCAAGATCACCAGTGCAAACAATGCTATCACGGTCATATAGCTCAAAAGAATAAAGACTCCCCAGGATAAAGGCGAAGTAAAGTGGGTGTTATAGATCATCGAAATAAAACGTAAAGGTTGATGCAGTTCGAGAATCAGATTAAGAGGTGCAGTTATTCCCAACCCTAATCCCAAAATCAGCCCGAAACTCGCGTACGGCTCTAGAGCTTTGATGCCAAAAGCACGCTGCGCGGCGGCCAAGGCAGAACAGGCTGCGCTGACCTGAATCATGAAGAAAAATTGGATGCTCGTCATTCCCCAATAGAGATCCTGAGATGGTCCCATAAATTCTATAATATGCATAATTATCCCCTTTTTCCAATCGAACGGCGTCCCTGAATGAGAGAAGTCGCTTCCTCCCCCAAGGTATTTTGTAGAGCACCATCAAGCGAAATATAATAAACTTGTGGTCGGGTCCCTTTGTCGGATTTCAGCACCTGCACCGGGTTATCCCGCAGATATTTAGAAATCATACTGTCAGGGTCGTTTAGATCACCAAAAATTCTCGCTTTACCAACGCAGGATTCAACACAGGCAGGGAGTAAGCCATTGCTGGTGCGTTGAATACAAAAGGTGCACTTATCAGCTGTTCGCGTTTGCTCATTCATAAAGCGTGCGTCATAGGGGCAATTTTGCACGCAATAGGCGCAACCGACACACATGGAGCTATCAACAACAACCACGCCGTCCTCTCTCTTGTAAGTCGCGCCGGTAGGACAGCCCGCTGTACAGGAGGGTTGCTCACAATGATTACACAAGCGTGGCAAAACAGCGCGGCGTGTCTGACCAAATGCCATCAATTCATAGTCTGCGACTGTGGTCCTGTGTTGCCCCTCGGGAAGGCGGTTTTCCATTCCACAAGCGATCGTGCAAGCCTGACAACCGACACAACGACGCAAGTCAATCAACATGGCATAGTGGGGTGAACGTGACTGACTTTGGAGACTGCCAGCCTGTGCCTTCGTCGGGACAAATAACTCAAGAAAATGTCTTCTGTTTGGATCCATTTGGCGTCCTTTTCATTCAGAACTTGGCGTTTAATCGTTCATGACACGGTGAGTACTTAAAGCAGAGTGGTTTCTATCCGTGACAAGACATAAGAGAATTCTTGATTACCAATTACAACTGTTATGCCAAGTTTTATAAAACTGCATCACTTCACGCTAACCTTCTGAAAAGTAGGAGTTTTTATTCCTTATTGACAAAACAACCCAATCCTCATACTTTACGGATGGTGCATGTTGCAACCATTTACAGCAACGAAAGAGACCATAAAGGTGCAAGTTGCAAAAAGGAAACAAAGACAATGCGCATGAGAATCAGTCAGAAAGTTCTCCTCGCCATGCTGGGAGTGACCATCGTATCACTTGGTATCTTTTCGTTCTTGATGATCACATCGACAGGTCAGATTCTACAACAAAACATCACTGGAAGAATTCAGGGGATGGCCGAATCATCAGTACAAAACCTGGTAGATCTGGTTGATCGTTCGGGGCGAACTCTCCATAGCATCGCCGCAACGATTGATGTTGCGGCTGTTCTTGCTGCTGAAGAGAATGGTGACCCCGCAGCAACTGTTGCAGCGCTACAACGATTGGAGACCACTTTTTTACAGTTTCAACGTCTTGATTCATCGCTACAGGCAATCCGGTTGGTCAATAATGCTGGACAGGAAATTGTCAAAATTCGCGAAGGAAAAATTCTACCTCGTTCAGGTGAAGATATCCCTGGCCTTGATCTGAAAACCATCGGCTCCATCGAAGACCGCTCCTTTTTTCAACACACCATGGAACTTCCTGAAGGAGAGACCTGGATTTCCAATTTGGAGCGAGGCTGGACTGAAGGAGGATTATATTGGTGTCCGGCTATGGTCCGCTTTTCGACACCGCTTTTCTATTCAGATGGCCGGCGCGCCGGAGCGCTGATCATCAACGTCTGGGGAGCCACACTCGGAGCAAAAATTAATAGTCTTATTACCGCCGATCAAGGACAAGCCTTCCTCATTGAACGTAATACTACAAATCCTGAGCGCAACGGAATCTACCTTTTTTCTCAGGATTCAACCTGCGAGTTTGGCAACCAGACCGGAAGTCATATCAATGTGTTCCAGCATTATCCAGAAACAATCACAACACAATGGATGGAGAATGATGAAGGGGTTATTTCTACCCCGGATTCCCGCGATCTACTCGCGTATACATTTTATTCTCCCTACAATGATGACAGTCGCGGCTGGGTCGTTGTTGTTGAAGCGCATAAAAAATACTTCATGCTCCCGCTCGTCGCCATCAAACAACAAATTCTCATCTCCACTGTCCTTGTTCTCATTTTTGCAGCTCTTGTCGCCGGTTTTTTCTCCCGTTCAATTACCCGGCCCATCCAGACAGTCATCGATGGAACCCATTGCATTTCTCATGACCTTTCTTGCCGGATTCCATTGCGCTCTCACGATGAAATCGGCACATTGACCAGCGAAATCAACCGTATGGCAATGAATTTACAAAGTAATCTTGAAGAGAAAGAACGGATTGAGGAGCAGATTCATAACTCTGAAAAACTTGCTTCTATCGGGGAAATGGCTTCGGGTCTCGCCCATGAACTCAATACCCCTCTCGGCAATATCCGCGCCCTCTCCTCTCTTGCCCGACAAGATTTGCAAAATGGTACCTTGAATCAGGAAACTCTAGGACAGGATTTCAGCGATATTATCGATCAAATTGACAAATCAAGCAAAATCATTTCGGGTCTACTTAGTTTTGCGCGGCGTCAAGCCAGCGAAAAAACTCTTTGCGATATTAACCAGTTAGTAGAACATTCTCTCGATTTAACCCGGATTAAAAGCACAAATCACAATATTCAGATCAGCTTTACCCCCAGTGACAACCTCCCGTTGATTAAAATCGATCAAAACCAGATTCAGCAGGTTTTTGTCAATATTCTCCTCAATGCTATTGACGCGATTGGTCATAATGGCTTTATCACTGCTGCCACTGCATTTCACAACGGTCAGATTGCGATAAAATTTAGTGACAACGGTAGCGGTATCGCCCCTGAAAATCTCAACCGTATTTTTGATCCATTTTTTACCACCAAAGAGGTTGGTAAAGGGACAGGGCTTGGCCTTTCAGTGAGTTATGGAATTGTCAAAAACCATGGAGGGACCATTGAAGTCGACTCAACAATTGGCACCGGAACCAACTTTACAGTGTTCCTGTCCGCAGGAGAATAATCATGAGTAAAGCTAAAATTATCATTGTTGAAGACGATGCCATGACCCGCCGGATTCTGGTACGGATGCTCTCTCCTCTTTATAATGTCAGTGATTTTGGCAATGGCGAGGATGCTTATCGACACTTTCTCGACCAAGGCGCCCAACTGGTACTTACTGACATGAAGATGCCCAAAATGGATGGTATGGAATTGTTGACGCGGGTCAAAGAAGCGAGTCCCGATACTGTCGTCATTATGATCACCGGCTTCTCCAGTATTGACTCGGCTGTCACCGCCATAAAACATGGGGCTCACGACTATATAGCCAAGCCTTTTGAGCCAGCAGATGTTGCCCATCGCCTGCAACGGGCGTTGCGCGAAAAGCGCCTGGAACAGAAGGTTGAAGCTTTAAATCAAGAGCGAGCGATAGATTCTGGACGTTACCATTTTGTCACCGCAAACGCTGAGATGTTGAATGTTCTTGAGCTTGCCAAACGGGTCGCGCGAACCGATAGTACCGTCCTGATTCAAGGAGAAACCGGCGTCGGGAAAGAGTTGGTCGCCCGCCTCATCCATCAATGGAGTCCTCGTAACGAATTCCCCTTTGTTCCTGTCAACTGTAGCGCCTTGGCTGATGGTGTCGTCGAAAGCGAACTTTTCGGCCATGAAAAAGGGGCCTTTACTGGTGCCGTGGGACACAGAATCGGCTACTTTGAAATGGCCGATCAAGGGACTCTATTATTGGATGAAATTGGCACGGCCAACAGTAACTTTCAAGTTAAACTATTGCGAGCTTTGCAAGATCGATCCATCTATCGTGTCGGCAGTGCCACTGCAATCAACGTCAATGTGCGGGTGATTGCTTCAACCAATCAGAATCTTAGACAGGAGGCAGAAGCAGATCTGTTCCGCAGCGATCTCTATTATCGACTCAGCGTCATGACCTTGCATATTCCACCGCTACGTGAACGTAAGGATGACATCCCCCTGCTGGTTGAATACTTTCTCAGCAAATATCGCCACATCAACCCGCGAGTCGTTGATATTGATGCCGCAGGCCTGACAGCACTCAATGCTTATAACTTTCCTGGTAATGTCCGCGAGTTGGAGAACATCATCGAAAGGGCAATGATCTTAGAGCGCGGCCGAACCCTGTCGTCAGAAAGTCTGTTCATTGATAGCCGTCATGTCTCTCCACCTGAGGAACCAACCGCGACAATGCCTCCGGGGGAAAATCTACCCATTCGCGAAGCTGAGAAACAGCATATTCTCAAAGTGTTGGAAAAATGCAACGGTAAAAAATTGTTGGCCGCAGAGATGCTGGGGATTAACAAAACGACGCTCTGGAGAAAAATGAAAAAATACGGGCTGGATGGTTAACCTCTCCTTGACCGCCAGGCAAAGCAACAGAGTTATTTTTTTCTTAAAAACTTCAGAGTAAGAAGAAAAACCTCCCCTTTATTGCATCGCATGCTATATTTTTTATAGGAGCGATAAAATGAAAGCGATGATATTGGAAAAGATCTGTGACCTTACGGTCGAGCGTGAACCGTTACGGTTGATTGAAATGTCAATCCCTGAACCTGCAGCTCATGAGGTACGAATCAAGGTGACAACCTGTGGCGTTTGTCACACCGAGCTGGATGAAATTGAGGGTCGAACACCGCCACCAGTGTTCCCGATGGTTCTAGGTCATCAAGTGGTCGGAGTCATCGACAAAGTCGGGCAACAGGTAGATCCAGGACGGATTGGTGAACGGGTCGGTGTGGCTTGGATCTATTCGTCTTGCGGCAAATGCCGCTGGTGTTTGCAGGGTCTGGAAAATCTCTGTCCAGAATTCAAAGCGACCGGACGTGATGCCAACGGTGGTTATGCCGAATATATGGTTGCCCTTGCAGACTTTGCCCATCCGATTCCAGCTGTTTTCAAAGATTCCGAAGCGGCTCCTTTACTCTGTGCCGGGGCAATCGGATATCGATCGCTCAACCTTGCAAAACTCACGTCCGGCGGTCCGCTGGGGTTAACTGGGTTTGGGGCGTCGGCTCATCTGGTTTTGAAACTGGCGCAAAAGAAATACCCTGATATGCCAATCTATGTCTTTGCTCGCAGTAAAAAAGAACAACAGTTTGCCCTTGAACTCGGCGCTGACTGGGCGGGTGGGACAGAGAGTGATCCGCCAGAGTTACTGGAATCGATCATCGACACAACCCCGGCTTGGCTGCCGATTGTGAACGCCATGCATCATCTGATGCCTGGTGGCCGTCTGGTGATCAATGCCATCCGCAAAGAAAATTTTGATCGCCACCTTTTGGCTGAGATTGATTATCCACAAGACTTGTGGCTCGAAAAAGAGATTAAAACTGTGGCCAATGTCACTCGCCAAGATGTGACTGAATTTCTCGAACTCGCAGCAGAAATCCCCCTGCATCCAACTTATGAGGAATTCCCTCTGGAGGCAGCTAACATCGCTCTGCTTGAACTGAAAGAACGTAAAATCCGTGGAGCCAAGGTCTTAAGAATTGGTTAAAAAATTCTTTACCCAAGCACGACCATACCACCTATCTATTTTTAGAAAGTCATTGGGATGAAAAATATTGCCATCTTGTCTCACATAATATTGCTTGGTTTACTGACTTTTGTCTTTATCAAATCCGGAGTTCCTGAAAGATCAGTTGATTGGGCGTGGAGAGCCCTGTTCATTGCCCTTCCCGTTATCAATTTGTACGTCCTCTTTAAATTCAAAAAAGAAAAAATGACGAAAGAGTAGACGGCTTCAACGGCAGAACATCAGTGTCATCTTATCACTTCTTGCCGGCAGCATAAGCGGCGTACTGGCCAATATAATAATCAACAGGCTCACCACCTAATTTAACAGCATCTCGCCCTTGCATTGCAGCGATCCAATCCAGTAATGAATGCAGTTGGTCAGGTATCTTCAACCCGCGATAGTGCTCAAGCAAAATCCAACGTTCGAACCAGGGATAAAAAGCAATATCAGTCAACCCAACCTGCCAACCATACCAATACGGCCCCTCACCTTTGCTCCGCTTTAATTCATTATCCAGAGTTTCAAGGACACGATACATTTCGGCAATAGATCGCTCCTGCCGATCTTCATCCTGTGCTTTGAGGGTTCGGTAAAAAGCTGGGACAAAGCTGGCGCCGGCATAGCTGATCCACTGTCTAGCCTCAGCTCTTTTTTGCATAGATTGCGGAAGAAGGGGTATTTCTGAAAAACATTCATTAATATATTCGTTGATGACCAAAGATTCATGTAACACAAAGTCCCCTTGTCGCAGAGCAGGGACTGATCCTGCAGGATTCATGTTAAGGAACCAATCCGGTTTGTTATGCAGGTTAATTTCGATCAGGGTAAACGGTAAATTCTTTTCCATCAACGCCAGACGACTCCGATGGGCAAAAGGACAGACACGTGCGCTAAACAATTCTATATCATTCATAATCGATCCCTATAAGTTTGCGAGAAAACGGCCGATGCTCATTTCGGGTTATTTATCGTCCTCGACGAACAGGTGGTGAAATCTGAGTTGCAATGACTTTGTGATAAGGAGGATATTACCACAAACAGGGGAATGGATAAATCGTCGGCAAAAATGACTACGGCCTGATCCTATCTGTCACAGAGACTTTTTCAACCAAAACCTTAACAGAGGTCGGGATCATTTTTTCGACGGTGAGCGTTCCCGGTAACATTATCTGAGAGTTATTCAATGAATAAGTCTGCCTTCCCAGCGCAGTCAAGGTCCCATCCAGAGAGATTAGTAAATCACCAGCTTTCAGTTTAAATAACTCCCTCCTCTCGCCGGTTAATGAGACGACCGCTTCAGGGGGAGTCACAGAGACAAACGCATAACCATCGGGAATATCCTGTACCGCAATGGGGACCGCAAAGTCCATGGTAACAACTGCGGAACCGGGGACAATCACCAACCAGATAATAGCGGTGACAAGCACCGAAAGAATTAACCGCACCCCTCCCCTAAGGTAAGATTGATAACGCTTTCTGCCACTCTCACGCGAAGCCAGATCTGCACCGAAAGCATTAATTTCATTAAGCAGCATCTGACTGTCGGTGATTGTTTCGAGTACACCCTCCCTGGCAACTGAGATATTGCCAGTCTCTTCGGAAACTACAAGAATAAGGGCATCGGACTTTTCTGACAGACCAATTGCAGCGGCATGACGGGTTCCACGCTCCTGCACTTGATCGTCGTGCTCCGTCAACGGCAACCGGCTGCTAAAACACTCAATCTGGTCACCATGAAAAACCACGGCACCGTCGTGTCCGGGAGAACTTGGATCAAACAAGCTCAAGAGTAATGGACGACTGACGCGTCCGTCCAGTCGGGTTCCCTCGGTTATAATATTATCCAGAGCCAGTTGCCCCGGCAGGATAATCAACGCTCCCCAGCGCCGATCGGATAATTCATACGCAACCCTGACTAGCATTTCGGGGACGCTTTTTTCACCCGGTAATAAATTTGTCCGCCGTCTGAAAACTAGATGAAACATATCATCGACAACCCGCCGGATCTCATTCTGATAAATGACGACAATAGTCAAGATAACGACAGCGGAAAGCCCTTGTAGAATTTTCACCGTAAGATTAAATTCCAGCTCATGAGTTATCAGCAGGATCACCCCGTAACCAATCAACCCAGCACCAATCTTCCAGGTTCTTCGAGCGCGAAACAGAGAAAACAAAAACCAGATAATCGCAGACGAAAATGCGATATCAAGTAAATCAGGAAAGCGGATTTCTTTGAGCAAGGCAAGATAGTTCAGAAACATCGGTCGACTCTCACGGCTAAGATTTTCAAATGCAAATGATCTTTTTTATTTTAGGGATGGATCTGTGATATAGAGAACTATAAGCTATATCAATATATTGATAGAATAACTATTATTTTTTTCTGACCATGAAGGACCAGATATGAAGATATTATTTGCAGCACCCGAAAACGCATGGGGTGGAATTTTCGATAAATTGCGTCACGCTCATCCTGACGTCGAATTCAACGCATCTGGCAGCTATAAAATTGACAGCCTCAAAGGGTTTGACGTTTTAATTCCAACCATGAGCCCCGTCAGTGAAACGTTGCTGAGGAGTGCCGATTCATTGCAATTGATTCAACAAATCGGTGCCGGGCTTGAAGGTGTTGATATTGAAGCCGCCACCTCACGGGGAATCACCGTTGCAAACGTCCCTACCGATGTATCCGGTAATGCTGATTCCGTTGCTGAGTTAGGCATCTATCTCATGATGGCGCTAGCACGTCAATCCCGGGAGATCCATACACATCTGCAAAACAGACAAATTGGAGCACCCATGGGTAAAGCATTGCAGGGGAAAACAGCAGGTTTGGTTGGCTTAGGAGGGATCGGCAAAGCGCTGATCCAACGTCTTCGCGCTTTCAATATGCGTCTGATAGGGATCAAATCAGTAGCCAGTGAAGAGTTTGCTGAACAATTCGGGCTCGACTGGGTTGGAAACCTTGCCAATCTACCTCAACTGTTGTCAGAGTCCGATTTTGTGGTTTTAAGTTTGCCAGACAGCGACGAGACTCATCACCTATTGAACCATAACGTCTTTCAATACATGCGACCTGGAACTTTCCTCGTCAACCTTGGTCGCGGTGGAGTGATTGAACGTCAGGCACTCCTCACTGCCCTGGAAGACGGAACCCTTGGGGGCGCGGGGTTGGATGTATTCTGGCAAGAGCCACCAGACCCACAGGATCCAATTTTTTCGCAAAATGTCATTGCCACACCCCATATCGGCGGCGTCACTGACGTATCCCTTGAAGGAATATATCAAAATGTCATTGAAAACATTCGCAGGTTAAAACAAGGGGAACCATTGCTACATTGTCGCAACTGACCTGTTTAGTAATCGCCTGCCCTCCGCACTGACCTGTTTTTGCACCCTTCTGAAACCCCGTAGCATAAACTAGCGCTGATCGACAACGACAAAGCCCCCGCATTGATCAATGCGGGGGCTTGAATTTTGAAAGGTTCCGCAATTGCGGAATTATTGTCTCAAATCAAGAGGACTAACAATCAAAATAGAGGGCAAATTCTTCTGGACATGGGCGCATCCTTACAGGGTCAATTTCTGACTCGCGCTTATAACTGATCCACATATCAATAACATCAGGGGTAAACACATCACCTTTAAGAAGGAAGTCATGATCTTTTTCCAGATGATCCAATGCGTCCTCCAAAGAACTGGCAACGACAGGAACATCTTTCAACTCCTCAGGAGACAGGCCATAGATATCCTTGTCTAAAGGTTGACCAGGATCAATTTTGTTTTCAATGCCATCCAAACCGGCCATCAACTGGGCAGCAAAAGCGAGATAACCATTAGCTGAGGCGTCAGGAGTACGATATTCGACCCGCTTGGCTTTTTCATTATTAGTGACAGGAATCCGTAAAGATGCTGAACGGTTGCGGTTAGAATAAGCTAGATTTACAGGAGCTTCAAAACCTGGGACCAAACGCTTGTAAGAGTTCGTGGTCGGGTTTGTGAAAGCACAAAGTGCTTTAGCATGCTTCATGATCCCGCCGATGTAATACATCGCCATTTTTGACAAGCCACCATAACCATCACCGGCAAAGAGGTTTTGTCCATCTTTCCATAATGATTGATGACAGTGCATCCCTGAGCCATTATCATTATAGATAGGTTTTGGCATAAAGGTGACCGTTTTACCGTTACGGAAAGCGACATTCTTAACGATATACTTGAACCATTTAAGGGTATCACCCATCTTCAAAAGAGAGTCAAAGCGCATGTCAATTTCGCTCTGACCACCAGTTGAAACTTCGTGGTGAACAGCTTCAATGGTCATGCCGACGCTCTGCAGAACCTGGACCATTTCATTCCGCAAATCAACATGTGAATCGGTCGGAGCGCAAGGGAAATAGCCCTCTTTGTGACGAGGCTTATAGCCTAAGTTAGGAAATTCTTCACGACCGGTATTCCAGACACCTTCGATGGAATCAACGGCATAGAAAGATTCGTTAGCACTGGAGGCGTAACGGACATCATCAAAAACAAAGAATTCTGGTTCAGGTCCGAAATAAGCAGTATCGGCAATACCGGTTGATTTAAGGAACGCTTCAGCTTTCTTAGCGATAAAGCGTGGGTCACGGGTGTAACCTTCACGCGTAATTGGATCCATAACATCACAAATAAGACTGAGGGTTGTCACCTCAATGAAGGGGTCAATTTGGACAGTTGAAGGATCTGGAACGAGCAACATGTCAGAATTGTGGATTGGTTGCCAACCACGAATAGATGAGCCATCGAAGCCGATACCTTCTTCAAAAGTTTCCTCGCTGAATTCAGCAATCGGAGTGCTGAAATGTTGCCAGATCCCGACAAAGTCCAGAAACTTATAATCTACCATCAAACAGTTATTTTCTTCTGCAAACTTAACGACTTCACTTGGTGTCATCTGTAATATCTCCTTTAAATGATTTATAAATTATCCATGTGCAAACAAGGAAAGGGAAACAACGAACAAGAGCGATTATTCTAAATGGCATCCTCACCGCGTTCTCCGGTACGGATGCGAACAATTTCATCAATAGGGGTTACGAATATTTTGCCATCACCGATGCGACCAGTCTTAGCGGCATCTGCAATCACATCTACGACTTTTGTCACTTGATCATCGGCGACGATAATCTCCATTTTGATCTTGGGGATAAAATCAACAACATATTCAGCTCCACGATAAAGCTCAGTATGTCCTTTCTGGCGACCAAAACCTTTAACTTCGCTCACCGTGATCCCCTGAATACCAATTTCATTCAAGGCTTCTTTCACTTCATCCAACTTAAATGGTTTGATGATGGCTTCTACTTTTCGCATTTGAAAGTCCTCCTGTGAATTCAACTCACTCATAATTTTTTTTATTGCTCCATAGGTTATAGCAAAGAGCAAGCCAGTATTGAAAAAAAATGAATCCCCCTATTTTTCAAATAGATAAGATAATCAAATGCTATAACCATTTTACAGCACAGCAACAACTGCCTAGAAAATAATCAGCTGAGATTCAATATGACTTAAATATATGCACACCAAGACGGTCTGGTGGTAGAATCATGAAAGGTGCCTAAGGAGTGAAATGCTCTCACAGTGATAAGTCTGTGGAAACATATCAATCGGTTGACTTGTCAGCAGTTCATAACCATTGCGGGTCAGAAATTGTAAATCTCTTCCCAGAGTTTGCGGATCACACGAAATGTAGATGATTTTATTCACTGGATGAGCCTGCAACTCTTTCATCGTAGCATAAGCACCACTACGGGGAGGATCCAAAACCAAAACATCAGGACGTTCTTTATCTCCCAAACGAACCAGGGCCCCTTGAGCAGATTGATTATAAAAGTCAACATTAACAATTTTATTCTGCCGACTATTTATTTTGGCCGCGTTGATGGATGCTGCTGCCCCCTCAATGCCAATAACGTGTTTGGCGCGCCGAGCAAGGGGGAAGGAAAAGTTTCCCATACCACAGTATAAATCCAGCACCCGCTCTGTCCCCTTCAGTTCGGCTAGCTTGAGAACAGATTCGATTAACAGACGGTTTTGTTCTAAATTAATCTGGGAAAAGCTACCAATCGCATATTTTAACAGGATTGGAGGCTGATCAACCACGATCTGCAAGGAAGCATTGCCAGAGATATGAACTAACTTGTTAGTCACAGTATTCTTGATAAACAGAGCAGCAGTAATATTTTCACTGATCAATAATTCAGTGAGGCCATCGACATCATGCCCCGAATAATGGACAACCGCAGAACAACAGCCACAGTCATCAACTCCAAGGTCTAGTTGGGCGATATCAGCAGCAAAAGGCGTCTGATCAATACAATCACGCAAGCGGACAAGTAACGTGTTGAGTTCGGGGGCGATGACTGGACATTCTTTCACTGCAACAACACTGTGACTTTTAGAGCGGAAAAAACCGGTGATAAATCCAGCAGAGCTATTCTGACACTTCACTTGGACCCGACTGCGATAATTCCATGGATTGACTGCGGGTATGATAGGTAATACGTTATTGATATCAATTCCACATTGATGTGCTAGCGTCTCCCGAAACAAAGAATCTTTCCAGAATAACTGTTCAGAGTAAGGGAGGTGTTGCCACTGGCAGCCGCCACAATCACCTGCGACAGGACACACGGGCTGACAACGGGTTGACGATGGTTTAATTGTTTCTATAATCCGAGCTTCAAGAAACTTCTTTTTTTCCTTTGTAACCCGACAAGTGACTACATCGCCGACAGCAGTATCTGGGATAAAAACCACCCGGCCTTCAAAGCGGGCCAAGCCTGCGCCACCATTAACCAGTGTTTCAATGGTTAATGGTGGCAGTTCTTGCCCAATCAGTGAGCTACCCAATGAGTGCAAAACTAACCCTTATTCTGTGCGGGGTGAAATTGGTCTACCTTAAAGTTCAGAGTTGCAAAATAGTCATCAAGTGTTTCTTCGCGGCGAATTAATTCGACCGAGCCATCGGCACGAAGTAACAATTCTTTGGGGCGCAGTTTAGCATTATATTGAAAGCCCATAGCATGACCATGAGCGCCCGTATCATGAATAGCCAAAATATCACCTTCGTCAATCTTCGGCAATTCCCGCTGGACAGCAAATTTATCATTATTTTCACAAAGCGAACCAGAGACATCATAGATATGATCCTTGGGTAGCGCTTCTTTACCGATAACATCAAGGTGATGATAAGCACCGTACATGGCCGGGCGCATCAACGCAGACATACACGCGTCGACGCCAATATAGTCACGATAAATATTTTTATGATTAATGGCAGAGGTGATTAAACATCCGTGTGGACCCGTCATAAAACGGCCACTTTCCATATACATCCGAGGTACATATTGATGCTTTGCCCGAAAAGCATTGAATAAAGCCGTAATTTCGGCAGCCATGGAATCCACATCCAGCGGAGCTTGGTCAGGACTATAAGGAATACCAAAGCCTCCACCGATATTGACAAATTCAAACTTGATCCCCAGCTCGGACTCTACCAGTTCAGCTATCTCTAGAACCATACGTGCCGTTTCCACCATATAGGTGTAATCAAGCTCATTGGAAGCGACCATCGTGTGCAATCCAAAGCGCTTAGCCCCGCGCTGTTGTGCCTGACGATAGGCAGAAACAACCTGTTCATGAGTGACACCATATTTAGCTTCAACCGGATTGCCAATAATCACATTTCCGGTTCTCCTTGGCCCTGGATTGTAGCGGAAACAGATCAACTCAGGAAACTCTGGGACCTTATCGATTAAAGAGATATCATCAAGATTAAGAACACAACCACCCTCCTCGGCTGCGACAGCAAATTCGACTTGGTTGGTATTGTTTGAAGTGAACATGATCTGTTCGCCACGCGCACCAACCTGACGGCTCAGACGGAGCTCACCAATAGAACTACAGTCAAACCCAAACCCCATATCAAACATGAGCTTGAGAATACTGGGATTAGGTAAAGCCTTAACAGCATAATACTCACGAAAACCATCAATCCCCGAAAAAATTTTCTTCAGCATCTCGCCTGTTTCGCGAATCCCGACCTCATCATAGATATGGAAAGGGGATCCATAATGGTCTACAAGCTGCGCGGCAATAGGGAATAGACGATCTTTGAAACTTTGTGACATTGGCATAAAAACGACTCCTTAAATTATGATGAATAACGGTTTAAATCTAACTTTCTAGTCTCTTTTATCGTGTTGAGAACAATATTGGTTTTTGTTTGTAACACCCCGGCCAGAGAACATATTTCGTCAGCTAGAACCCTGCCCAACTCCGCATTATCAGCCACACGTAACTTTAACAAGTAACCATCTTCACCAGCGACCTGATGAACATCTTGAACCCCTGTAACTTGAGTTAAAAGTGTAGCAAGATCAGCACGACTTGCTGACTGAACTGTAACCAGAACAAAGGCCATAAGCCCTTGATTAAAGGGGTGTGGATTAAGGCGAACTTCGTATCCTTGAATTATCTGCCGATCTTCGAGTTTTCGAATTCTCTCCAGAACGGCAGAAGGAGCCATACCAACTTGCCGGGCGACTTCAGCATTGGGAATCCGAGATTTCTCCTGAAGTATCTGCAGTATTTTATGATCTATATCGTCGATCGTTCTCTTTATATCCATAGTTAAAGAATATCATTCATTCCCTCGAGAATGTCAACCCATAGAGTCATAGATTCTTGATCTTTTTTACTTACTCGAGAAAATAAACCAACATGGTTGAGATAAGAGGAGGATATCAGGATAAAAAGTAAGGAGTTATGCGACACCAAAAACTTTTGCAATCAAGTAACCAGAATAACCAAGATAGATAGTTAAAAGCAACAATCCATCAATTCTAGAAATCTTCTTTTCACCATCTTTGTCAGCGCGTACCAAAAATAATGCCACGGTTAAAAGGCCCATCAACAGAGTATCACGATAGAGCACCTCAGCTCCTATTTCCATGGGACGAATTGCTCCTGCCAAGCCGACAACAGCCAAAGTATTGAACATATTTGAACCAATAACATTACCAATTGCGAGATCATGCTCCCCTTTACGGGTCGCTGCCAAAGCAGAGGCCAATTCTGGCAAGGAGGTTCCAATGGCAACCACAGTTAAACCGATAATCAGATCACTGACACCAAACCCACGGGCGATTTCTACAGCGCCCCAAACAAGAATCCGTGAACTGATAACGAGAAGAACAATACCAGCAATAAGCCAGATAAAAGCGCTTCTTCGAGACATAATGTTTTCATCTAACATCTCATCAACATCGGTCCCTAGACTGTCTTGTCGGTGCCGCAAACCGTGCCAGATTGACCACCCCATAAGAACGGTAAACACCAGCAACAAAATCCAAGAATCTAACCGGCTCAGAGTTAAATCCAGCAGAAGAGTAGCGCCAAGAGCTGTCACCCCAAGCAGAATGGGCAATTCTTTACGGAGGACCCCTGATTTCACCGTGATTGGACTGATTAAAGCGGTCAGTCCCAAGATCAGAGCAATGTTAGAAATGTTCGATCCATAAGCATTACCAAGAGCCAATCCGGGATTTCCTTGTAACGCAGAGACTGCAGAGACAACTAGCTCGGGTGCAGAAGTGCCAAAACCAATCACCACCATGCCAATCAATAGTGGAGGCATTCCTGCATATTGTGCTGTTGCTGCCGCCCCGTCGACAAAACGGTCAGCACTCCAAACCAGTAGAATTAAACCAAAAAGAAGGGCACAACCTGGTAAAATCAACGTCATAAAAAACCTGTAAGCTCAAAACATTAAATATAAATTGGGGACAGAATTTTAGTTCTGTCCCCAAAAAATTACAACTTCATAATGACTTGCAACCGAAATTAAACCCGCACCGGGTTTTAACGTCTCGACATTCAGCCATATTTCGGACTACAAGATTTGCTTGCTTCCTTTTTCTTCAATCGTAACTTTTCCAGATAGATCTGATCTTGTTCGAGATGACACTTCTTGTACTTAAGGCCACTGTTGCACCAGCAAGGATCATTTCTCATTGGAAGCACTGTTGGAGGAGCTGGTCCAAGATCCTCCTTCTCTTTAGATTTAAACAAACGACGGAACAGACCCATCATAATCTCCTGTAAAACTGTGTCGAAATAGAAGAAACAGATAAACATCCAAATACTTCGACGTGCATTTATTATTCATTAGCAAAACATAGCAACAAGCCTGGTTTAATCATCATAAGCCCTTCTTTTCAGCCCAGACAAAGAAACCAACACCGAAAGCAGCAAAGGCGACAATGATCGGCCAGGCTGGCACTCCAAGCAATTGAGGTAATGTTATTTTCCCGTAAGAGCCCCAACTTAAAACAGAATTCTCAAGGTAGGGATAAATCTCAGCATAAGCCGCTGCGCCCACCAACATCCCAAGGATAGCCCAAATAGCATGAATCCGCCCTTCAGCAAGCGCACCGACCGAAGTTCCAGGACAATAACCGGCAATCGCCCAACCGATACCAAACAGCAAACCACCAATGACAATGGCTGCAACCTGAGTAGCCTTCACACTCAATGCGATCAATCCCAATGAATGACAGGTATAAATACCGATCATTCCGACAATCACAGCGGTCAACATAAACTTGATGATGGTCATATCTTTAAGCAGCATGAAACCGACCTGTCTTTCAAAACGGAGGACTTCACCCTTCTGCAGCAAAAACCCAAAAATGATTCCGGTTATGAGTCCAATTATTTGTTCCATGACCGGCCTCCTGATCCATAAACTATCCGAGCAGTAATAATAGCGCCAAGGAGGAAAAACCCTAGGGCGAGTAAGCCGCTGACAGCAAGTTGCATATTCCCTGACATCCCATGTCCACTCGGACACCCCCCTGCCATTCGCGCTCCAAACATTAAAATAATACCGCCAATAAAGGCACCAACACCTCTAACAACAATGCTTGGTCCAAATCGCTCCCGCCAGATCGGTGGTACCATTTCAATTTTTGCGGTCTTTCCCATTCTTGATGAGATCAAGGATCCAGCAAAAATACCGACAACAAAAAGCATTTGCCAATCAACCTTGATCTTTTTCGACATAAAATAGGCGTTCTCTGCCACATGCTCAGAAGAGACAACCTGTTCAACAAATCCGACGGCTCTGACAAATGTCGTCGATGCCCCAATATACTTAGGTTTATCTAGGATAACAGTCGTCACTAAAACAGATAGAACCGCAAGCACTCCGACAAAAGCACCGGCGATATACGGACTCCATCGAGAGGCAAAAAACGAGATGTTCATATAATTTCCTTTCAAGCTTGCAACACACTAAATATTATTTACCATATATATGACTTTAAATATGATAACTAAACAAGTCGTATTTAGCAAATAAAATCGGTGGGAGGAAATTATTGTCAATAAGATTTTCGATAACGTGTCTCATGACACTTAGGACAAGGAGGAATCCGGCCGGTATGCCGCATATGAATTTCTTCCTTGCAATTTTTGCAGGTTAACGTTCCAGGACTGGTCACCTCCCCGGTTTTATACTCGAGTTGCTGTTCAGATTTTTTGGCCCAATCACTTAATGTTTCAGACGCATTGAGTAAAACTTTTGAAAAAAGGCTTTGTGCTCCGGCGACAATACGCTTAGGGTCAACGGCCTCCTTAACCGTTTCTTTGCCTTTTTTAGCGTTAGCAAAAGCATGTTCAAGGTCACGTCTTACATAAGAGGAGATCTTTTCCGCCTGCTCACGGGTAAAAGTTCCAGCAGAGGAGAGCTCATCACTCGCCTTTTTTAATGCCTCATCTAGATTTTTTCGTCCTCCCTCTAAAAGTTCCTCGGTACGAGACACAATTTTTTCATAAACAGTGACATCTTCTTGTTCTTGTTTTGGTTGGTTGTTTTCAGTCATGATTCCACTCCTTTATGCAATGTGATCATCGAAAGATCCC
This sequence comes from Desulfuromusa kysingii, assembly GCF_900107645.1. Lineage (GTDB taxonomy): Bacteria > Desulfobacterota > Desulfuromonadia > Desulfuromonadales > Geopsychrobacteraceae > Desulfuromusa > Desulfuromusa kysingii. Next base: position 89,629 of record NZ_FNQN01000006.1, on the reverse strand, counting down.
ATATTAAGGATAACAGATTTTACAAGAAGCGTAAGAAGACAAGGATTTTAGAATGTGTTTTTTTGAGAAGAACGGAATCAATCAATTTTTTTATCTTCACCAGGTTTAATCGACATCAGCGCCAGAATTAACACTGCAAATGGACCGAGGATGAAACCGAGACAAAACCAGAGGTAACGATTCCTCCCTTTAGTTGAGGCAACAGAATAGGCAGCACAAGCAAATACAATTAACATTAATATTAAAGGCATTCAGGTCTCCCCTGCTCTAGTAAAATTATCAAGAGAATGATAATTCATTATATGAATAAATTTCCCTGACTGTTGCAATGGTTGTTAGCAGTTCAAGTGCCAATTCTTCAACCTTTATCTGCCGACAGAGCTTGAACATATTGGAATCGGTGTTACTCTATAAGTAGCAGGAAAGGAGGAATGCCTATCGAAGATGAAATAACGCAACTGAGTAGGTTTTCCACAAATCCGGCGCTTTCGGGATCCGGATAATCCCGTGAACAGGGAATTTCATAATTTATGAAACTAAAGAAGGCTCGCAGGTTAAACGCGAGCCTTACACTTTTTAAAGAGTCTTAAAAATCAACGAAAAACACCAAAGGCTAGATAGAGGAAGCCCATAAAGACAGCAAAAATAACAATTATAAATAAAATACGTGCCACCAGTTTAGCTAAAAATTCTTGAACACGGGGTGGCTTATTGCGATCAAGAATAAAAGACCATATCAGCGCAAAACAAACCGCGACACAGAGTCCGATCGTATATATAAGCCAAAGGCTCATAACTCTCTCCTTGAATGAGATCCGATGTCATCAACATCAGCAAACCTGCGATGACACCAATCGAAACAATTTGTTCAATCCGGGCAACGAAACCTTCCCCCTCCCCGATAAAGAATTAAACCAATTTATAAACTCAACTTAAGGATTTCTCGACTGACAGCCGGGGTGATATTTTTCTTCTCACCCAACCTGACCATGCTGTGTTGTTCAAGTTGTGCGACCACTTTGTCGATACTGTCATCTTTGATCCCATAGTCACTAAGACGGGTCTTCACCTGCATACGTTCAAAGAATAATCTGGTTTTTTCAATGGCTTGATCAATCCGTTGGCCATCTTCACCATTGACAATCCCCCAAACCCGCTCTGCATACTGTAATAGTTTTGCCGCTTTTTGTTCTTTTTTCACCGTCAGGACAGAAGGGAGAACAACGGCCAGGGTTTGCGCATGATCAAGCCCATAAATCGCTGTGAGCTCATGACCGATCATATGTGTCGCCCAGTCTTGCGGGACCCCCGCGCCGATCAAGCCATTAAGAGCCAAGGTTGCACACCACATAATATTCGCGCGAACGTCATAGTTTTGAGGATCCTGTAACGCAACGGGGCCTTCTTCAATCAACGTCAGGAGCAATCCTTCAGCAAAGCGATCCTGAACTTTGGCGTTCACTGGATAGGTCAAATATTGCTCGACAGTATGGACAAATGCATCGACAACACCATTACTGATTTGTCTCGCTGGCAGGCTGTATGTCGTGGTCGGATCCAACACGGAAAATTGTGGATACAGTAGCGGACTGGAAAAGGGGAGCTTTGTCTGCAGCGAACGTCGGGTCACGACAGCACCACTGTTCATCTCCGAACCTGTCGCCGGTAGCGTAAGTACTGTCCCAAAGGGTAACGAACTTTTTACCGCCGCCTGTTTAGCAAGAAGATCCCAAGGCTCACCTTGAAAATCAACGGCCGCCGCTATAAATTTGGTGCCATCAATCACTGATCCACCACCCACGGCCAGAAGATAGTCAATCTTCTCTAGACGAACCAACTCAACGGCTTTCATAAGAGTTTCATAACTCGGGTTCGGTTCTATCCCAGAAAACTCAAACAACGTGTAACCATTTAGAGCCGCTTTAACTTGGTCGAGAACACCATTACTTTTGATACTACCACCACCATAAGTGATCAGAATTCGATGATCTTTGTCGATCTCTGCAGCAATATCTTTAATACACCCTTCGCCAAAAATAATTTTTGTTGGATTTTTGAAATTGAATTTAAACATTTATTTTTTCAACCTTTCAAATCGGGATTACTACTAACACCAATATAATGATACAGCAGATTAATCAAGTATCTCATAAATTAATATAGATTGAAGCAAACCTTGTCAGAGGTCAAGTGATCCAGAATTGATAGTCGACTTCACATTTGCCCGACGGAACTAAAGAATCTTGAATATAACCCATACCTACAGCGAGATAAGTCTAGAAAGCCGCATCAGTTTCGAAAAGGATATATTATATTGTTGAAGTATGAGGTTAAAAAATATACCGACGGCGGAGTGAGAAATTATTGATAACCCGATATAAACAAAAAAGGCCGGCGAAATAATCACCGGCCTTTTTTTCAGCATAATCTGTTAGCGATCACATCGCTGCATTACGTGCTGCAGCGAGCCATCCGTCCCATTTATCTTGATTTTTTGCAATCCATTCCTTGACATGACGATCTATATCTTTCGCCGATTTCTCACCGTCTTGCATCTTGGTGTTTTGTTCATTAATGTCACTCAACGGGAGATTAAATACTCTAAAGAATTCTTTTGCTGCAGGATTAGCAGCTAAGAACTTTTTGTTGGCGACGATCTGAATGTCAGCAGCGACAAACCCGAGCTTAACCGGATCGCTGACAGCCCCTTCAATACCAGTAGCAGTCAGACGTTCAATAGATGACTGCTGGGCCTCTGTCGGTTTGATTTCAGGGACATTGATCCACATCACGTCTTTACCCGGCATGAATTTGAAGATGGTCCAGTTTGGAGCCCAGGTGTAGAAGAACGCCGGCCCCCCTGAATTGTAACGCGCTAGAGAATCGGCCATACTTGCCGAATAAGCTGCTTTGATCAGATTGATGTCATCTTCCAGGCCATAGACTTCCATGTGATGAGCAATCACTCCTTCACATGCCCAACCAGCGGGACAGGCGGTCAGATCAGCTTTGCCGTCGCCATTAGCATCGAAAGCTGCCTTGACTTCGGGGCGTTTGAAATCATCGAGCGACTTGATATTAAATTTTTCGACTTCTTTTTTTGAGACGAGGTAACCTTGTAGACCACCCGACTTAGCGACGTAGCCGACCTTTTCGCCTTTACTGTAGAAATCTTTCGGCATCTGGGCGTCATGCATTGGGAACCAACCGTTGGTCCAGTAATCGAGATCACCTAAAGCAAGGGACTGATAAAAGAGTGGGTTGGTCAGCTCTTTTGGTTTCTTCACGTTGTAGCCTAGTTCTTTCAATCCAGTCCGAACCAGAGCCTCTTGAAAATAACCTGTATTCCAGGTTGCGCGTGCAGGTTGTACTTTGGTTCCTTTTCCAGGTTTTTGCGAATCCGCAAATGCTGGCACTGTCAGCGACAGTAGTAACAATATCATCAGAATACGTTTCATACTTTTCTCCTTAATTAATGGTGATGGGTGAATTGAATTATAAAATTATTTTTGAGCAATCCCTTGAGTAATTCGATCAAGGACCATTGCCAGCAAGACAATCGATAAACCGCCGATGGTTGCCAAACCAATTTCTAATGTATTGAGCCCTTGCACGACCGGATTACCAAGACCACCAGCACCAATCAGGGCCGCAATAACGACCATCGACAGGGCCATCATGATGGTCTGATTGAGACCGGCCATAATTGACGGCATCGCCAGCGGTAACTGAACTTTATGCAACACTTGCCATGGGGTTGATCCGAATGCGAGGGCTGCCTCAACCAATTCCGGGTGAACCTGACGAATGCCGAGGCTGGTCAAACGGATGATTGGCGGTAGAGCAAAAACGATGGTGGCCAGAATTCCGGAAACCGTCCCGATACTGAACAACATGACAACCGGAATCAGGTAAACAAAAGCTGGTGTCGTTTGCATAGCATCAAGAAAAGGACGGAGAAACATCTCAAATCGGTCACTACGGCCGGCTAAAATTCCCAGAGGGACACCAGTGACGGCACAAAAAACCACCGAGCAAATGACCATCGCAAGAGTCGTCATGGTGTCATCCCAGAGACCAAGATAACCGACAAGAAAAAACGTAAAGACGGTAAAACCAGTGACTCTCTTACCCGCATAACGCCAGGCAGCAACAGCAAAGAAAGCAATAATCAACCAAGGTGGCAAGATAAAAAGAAGCCACTCCAACCCATCAAGACTGATCTCAACAGGAACTTTAATAACCTGAAAGAATTCACGGTAATTCAGGACTAACCAATCAACAAATGTTTGAATCCATGCATCAAGGGGTATGGTTTGTTCATCAAAATTTAAAAATCTCATCAGCTCGCTATCGCCCCATTGCCCTGGGGTTCTTCTGGTAATTGCTCTTCATCACTACTTCTATGCAGGGTGCGCAAAAAGAGATTTTTCGATACTGCGCCTATAAATCTGCCCTCATCATCCAGGATTGGTAGTGGCCAGGAGTGCCCTGCAACATGGGGCAAAATGTCCTGCAAAGAATCATCCTTATGGGCTGCAACAACCCCTTCGAGATAAGCATTAGGGATCAGATGTGGAATATCATCACTTTCGAGCATAGCGTGAAGAGAATCAGTCGAAACAATCCCTTTGAATACCTTGTCTCGATCAAGGACAAAGGCATAGTCTCGATCATTCTTTATCAATCGCTGTAGGCCAGTGCGTGGATTTTTACCATCGGTGATGGGGATAGTGACCTGGGTCGCGGTAGCAATATCACCTGCTGATAATATATTCGTTGGGTCAACCCCACGAAAAAAGGCGCGCACATAGTCGTCAGCGGGATTTTGCAGAATTTCTTCGGGAGTGCCAACCTGGACGACTCGTCCGCCTTCCATAATAGCGATACGATCGCCAATCCGCATAGCTTCATCAAGATCGTGGGAAATAAAGACAATGGTCCTTTTTGATTTTGATTGGAGTTTAAGAAGTTCATCCTGCATCTCGGTCCGGATCAGTGGATCAAGTGCAGAAAAGGCCTCATCCATCAACAAAATATCAGGATCGACTGCCAAACCACGAGCAAGACCGACCCGTTGCTGCATGCCTCCAGAGAGTTCATTCGGCATACTCTCTGCCCAGGCTTCAAGACCAACCTGTTCGAGAGCCTCCAACGCACGCTTTTGACGCGTGGACTTATCGATCCCGTCCATTTCGAGACCAAAAGCGGCATTCTGCAACACCGTCATATGTGGCATAAGGGCAAATGATTGAAAAACCATGCTCAACTTCGCACGTCTTAATTTGACCAACTGATCACTATTCATCACTGTGATGTCTTCTCCATCAATCAGAACTTGTCCGGCAGTTGGTTCTATCAAACGGTTAAACATCCGCACCATGGTCGACTTACCAGAACCAGACAATCCCATGATCACGAAAATTTCACCCTCGTAAATTCTGAAACTTGCATTCTGGACACCGACAGTTGTCTCGGTCTTTTCGAAAATTTCTTCCTTATCCAAACCTTGTTCAAGCATAGCCATAGCTTTTTTGGGAAACGGCCCGAAAATTTTATACAAATTTCTTACTTCTAATTTTACTTCTTCTTCCATTTTTAATCCTTCGATTTCAGGCAGTTACATCAAGCAATGAGAAAACATCAGCAAGAATAAAGGCCTGTACAATAAAAACAAACCATGGGCTACAGCCAATAGGAAGATGAAGCGGAAAGGAGGTTATCTGCTGTTAGCAGTATCCCAGGGATAAGTGTATTTAATTTTAAATCGGACAGAGCGACCCGCGACCTGACTTGTGGGAACCACAGAATCAAGCGCAACTCTGATTGAAAAGAAAATCTGCGAAACAACACACGGGGTGGAGTTCTTAACGATTTTCTTGCGGGACAAAGACGGAACACCCTGGCAGGGTGCCGCTTAGTCCAAACATACTACAGGTTTACCATTATATTGTCAAATCAAGGCGTTAGATTAACTTGACTTAAAAAATAAACAAAAAAAAAGCGACCAGACAATTTGTCTGGTCGCTTGAATTTTTTGGAGCGGGAAACGAGATTCGAACTCGCGACGTCAACCTTGGCAAGGTTGCACTCTACCACTGAGTTATTCCCGCTCAATAAGACTCGTTGTTACGAGCGGATGTATGTATAGCAAAACGACTTATCAGGTGTCAATAAAAATTTCATTTTTATAAAAATGAAAATATCTATTGATATCAATAGGTTACTTTTTCGCAAAAAGCTTAAAAAATTTAACGAAGTAATCGCCCCCGGACCAGACAGTCAAAAACAGCGAAATATAGAAGATAAAGATGCCGGCATTATGTAGTGATGGATAAAGAAAATCGAATTGAACTCCAAAAAACCAGTAATAGCGATAATGTAATAACAGACCAACAATAGCTATCATTTGAAAAATGGTTTTGTATTTACCCAGATCACTTGCCGCAATGACAATCCCCTCCGACGAAGCGATTGAACGGATTCCTGACACGATAAGCTCTCTGGCAAGAATAACAAAGACCGCCCAGGCTGGGACACGATCCAAAGGAATCAGCATAATCAGAGCCGCCATAACGATTAACTTGTCAGCCAAGGGGTCAAGAAATTTCCCCAGGATAGTGACTATATGCCACTTTCGTGCAAGATATCCATCAAGCCAATCTGTTATTGATGCTGCAGTAAAAACAAATGCGGCCCAGAAGCAGTTTTGTTTGGACTCAAACAACAGCAGAAAAACCACGAGAGGAACTGCGGCTATTCGCGACAAAGTGAGAATATTAGGTAAGTTAAGAAGCTTGGTTTCACTAGTCATCAGAAAGTGTCCTTTGAGCGCGAATAATAATCAAAATAATGCTTAACCTTTTTAACATAGTTCTGCGTTTCTTTAAACGGTGGAATACCACCATACTTACGTACAGCACTTGGACCAGCATTATATGCCGCAAGTGCATAATCGAGATTCATATCAAAAGAATCAAGCATTTTACGTAAATATAAGGATCCACCATAGATTGAATCTGATGGGTCGAATGGATTTCTCACGCCAATTTCCAGAGCAGTTGCCGGCATAAGCTGCATTAAGCCCTGCGCCCCTTTGCTTGAGACCACCTGGGGATCAAAATTACTCTCGACCTTAATAACCGCCTTTATCAACGACTTATCAAGTTTAAATTTCTCTGCAAAATGGGTAATCAGGGTTTCGAGACGATAGCGATCCCCTTCTCCGCGATAATAAAGAAATTTATTCGTTGTTGGAACATTCGTATAATGGACCCGACCTGAATCATCAACAAAACGGTATATGGCTGCTAACCCGGGAGATGGGACAACAAAGAAACAAACGAAAATAACCATTAATGTTTTTTTAAACGATATTAACATGAATGATTTATAACCTTTGCTTATTGATGCTGTCAAGCTAAGCCTGAAATCCTTGACATCCCCCATACCGAATCAGATAATACCGTCAAATTTCACCTTAACTCATCCTGAAACCAGCACAACAAAGTGTTGGATTCAGGTCAACAAAATTGGCGTTATCCATGAAAATCACATCAGATTTTTTAGTTATTGGTAGTGGCATTGCAGGTCTCTCCTATGCTTTAAAGGTTGCCGATAAAGGGACTGTCTCTTTGGTCACAAAACGTGAAATTGATGTGACGGCCACCCAACTGGCGCAAGGCGGGATTGCAACCGTTTTTTCAGCTGAGGACAACTTTCAATCCCACGCTGAAGATACCATGGTCGCGGGAGCCTATCTTTCAGATCCTGAGATTGTTGATCTCGTCGTCCAATCTGGGCCTCAAGCCATCCACGATTTAATCGATCTTGGTGTCAAGTTTAGCCGTAAAGAAGACGATCAATACGATCTGACTCGTGAAGGAGGCCACAGTCAACGCCGTATTCTCCACGCTAAAGACGCCACTGGCAGGGAGATTGAAAGGGCACTTGTTGAAGCGGCCCTCAAGCACCCCAACATCAACCTGTATCAACACCATATCGCGGTTGATTTGATCACAGAGAGTAAAGTTCAACAAAAAAAACTCGAGACCAACAGCTGCCTTGGCTCATACGTCCTCGATATAAAAAATCACGAAGTGATCGCCTTCGGGGCTCACTTTACCATCCTGGCAACAGGTGGGGCTGGTAAAGTCTACCTTTACACCTGTAACCCGGATATTGCTACTGGTGACGGCGTCGCCATCGGCTGGCGCGCCGGTGCAAATGTTGCCAACATGGAATTTATGCAATTCCACCCCACCACCCTATATCATCCGCTGGCGAAGTCATTTCTCATCTCTGAAGCCGTTCGCGGTGAAGGTGGAATTTTAAAACGTTCAGACGGCTACGCTTTTATGCCTGACTACCACACATTAAAAGATCTCGCTCCTCGGGACATTGTCGCCAGAGCAATTGATAGTGAAATGAAGAAATCGGGAGCTGACTGTGTCTTCCTCGATATCACCTATAAGGGTGATGACTTCATCAAAGGCCACTTTCCGATGATCTATGAAACCTGTCTCGGTTTCGGAATTGATATGACCAAAGAGCCAATTCCTGTTGTACCGGCAGCACACTACCTCTGTGGCGGGCTTAATGTTGACAAAAATAGCGAAACCAATATTCATAACCTCTTTGCCATTGGTGAAGTCGCTTGCTCCGGACTTCATGGGGCCAACCGGCTGGCGAGCAACAGTCTGCTTGAAGGGGCTGTTTTTGCCAAAATAGCGGCCGATGTTACCTTATCGAGATTAGAAGAGAATTTACCATCCCATCCACATGTCCCACCTTGGGATTGCGGTAAAGCAACGAACAGTGATGAGGAAGTGATCGTTGCCCACAACTGGGATGAGATTCGGCGTTGCATGTGGAATTACGTCGGCATTGTCCGTTCAGACAAAAGATTGCAAAGAGCAATGAATCGGATCCAGATGATTCAAGCAGAAATTGATGAATATTACTGGAACTTCCTCCTCACATCGGACCTGATAGAGCTACGAAACTTAACCACCGTTGCCCAATTAATTGTTCAAAGTGCTCTGTCACGACATGAAAGCCGCGGTTTGCACTATACCATCGACTATCCCGAACGGGATGACGCTAACTTCCATCGAGACACCATCATCCCCGGTGCTCGCTTTTCCGGAAAAGGATAACACCTTGGACATTGACGCCATTCGAAAAAGTATCAACCAACTCGATGACGACCTGCTACGGATTTTTAACCAACGCGCGGCGCTGGCTCTTGAAATTGGAGAAGTCAAAAAACAGCTTGGCTTACCAGTTTATGATCCTAAAAGGGAGAAACTTATTTTTAAACGAATGCAGGATAAAAATAATGGTCCTTTAGACAATGCTGCAATCATTCGCTTATTTGAGCGAGTCATTGACGAAAGTCGCAGTCTAGAAAGAACCCACGCCAAGAGAGATCAATAATATGCTGGTTATTATGAGAAGAGATGCGACTGAAAAAAATCTAGAACAAGTGAAGAATTTTCTCGTTGAAGAGGATTGCGATTTTCATCAATCAACAGGTGTTGATCGGATTATTCTGGGTGTCGTCGGTAAAACTAAAAATATTGAAGCACAACGATTGAAGCAAATCTCCGGCGTCCTTGATATCTACAGAATTCCTGACGAGAATTAAGCAGGGTGAGCAATTTACCCACCCTGCAACTTCATATTAACCGACAACCTCTGACTTGGTAAAGATCGTTCGTAACACCTGCCCCGCCCCTTCAATGGCCTCACGCGCGCCCTCTTCGCGGTCAACCAGAGTTATAATTCCAGCCACAACAAGCCCCTCCTCCTGAGCCCGTTCAACCGCATTCATTGAGGATCCACCTGTCGTCGTCACATCTTCAAGAATCACAACACGAGACCCTGGAGGTAAATTCTTACGTCCTTCTAACCACTGCCCAGTCCCATGCCCTTTAGGCTCTTTACGGATAATAAACGCGTGGACACTACTGCCATCCAACTGAGCCGCAATGGATGTCGCCGTAGCAATAGGGTCTGCCCCCATAGTTAAGCCGCCAACACCATCAATCGGTGCCGGAAACTTTTTAACTTCCTGCCAGAAAGCCTGACCAACAAGCAGACCGCCGCGAGCATGCAAGGTCGTTTGCTTACCGTCGAAATAGAAGTTACTTTTTCGTCCTGATGCCAGGGTGACTTCACGCTCTTCATAGGACAATTCACAGATAATTGCTTTTAGTTTTTCTTTAACACTCACCCTACATCTCCTTGAAATAAGATTAAACAACTAGAGCTAAACGCCTGATTTAAGTTAAAAAAGACCCAGCTGATTAGTGTCAGTTAAACGTGGAAATCGAATTGGATATTCACCGCTGAAACAGGCATCGCAGAAATCCACCTTATGATCACCAAATTGACGCAACGCTGCATGCAAACCGGCGATATCCAGATAGCACAGGGTATCAGCTGTTATGTAACGGGCAATCTCATCAATACTGTGGGAAGCAGAAATCAATTCCTTACGCGAAGGTGTATCGATACCGTAGAAACAAGGATAGCTTGTTGGCGGACTGGAAATGCGGACATGAACTTCTTTAGCCCCGGCATTTCTGATCATTTTTACTATTTTACGCGATGTCGTTCCACGCACGATTGAATCATCAACCACAACCACCCGCTTGCCTTCAAGAATTTCACGAACCGGGTTAAGCTTAAGTTTGACCCCGAAATGTCGAATCGACTGTTGCGGCTCAATAAAAGTTCGTCCAACATAATGATTCCGGATCAACCCCAATTCAAAGGGAAGGCCGGCTTCTTCAGCAAACCCCATCGCAGCAGGCATACCGGAGTCGGGGACAGCAATAACCAGATCAGCATCAACGGGATACTTACGTGCGAGCTGGCGTCCAAACTCTTTGCGCACCGGATAAACCATTCGATTAAAAATGCGACTGTCGGGGCGAGCAAAATAGATATATTCAAAGATACAAGGAGTATTGCGTACTTTCTCCTTGAAAGGAAAGTAAGATTTCATCCCTTTTTTATCGATAACAATCATTTCACCTGGCTCAATTTCACGGATATACTCTGCTTCAATGAGATCAAAGGCACAGGATTCAGAGGCAACGACAAAAGCACCATCCAGCTTGGCAAGACTTAACGGCCGAAAGCCACTGGGATCACGCACCGCAATTAATCTTGTCTCAGTGAGAAAAGCGAGGCTGTAAGCACCTTTGACCTGCTGCAGGGATTCACAAACCCTCTCAACCAACGACTCAGATTTAGCGCGTGCTATCAAGTGAACAATAGTTTCTGTGTCTGCTGTGGTTGAGAAAATAGAGCCACTCTTTTCCAATGCGCTGCGAACTTCCGGGGCATTGACAAGATTACCATTATGAGCGACAGCGATACTACCGCGAGAATAATCAACCATAATCGGCTGACAGTTCTTCATGTCGTTGCCACCAGCTGTAGAATAACGAACATGACCGATAGCAGAGCTTCCCGGCAATTTCGTAAAGATGTCATCGTGCTTAAACACGTCTGCAACCAACCCCATCCCCAAGTGAGCTTTCAACTGGATCCCATCGGAAGAAACAATGCCACAACTCTCCTGCCCCCGATGTTGTAAGGCGTAAAGCCCAAGGTAAGTCAGGTTGGCCGCTTCGGGGTGACCAAAAATTCCAAAAACACCGCACTCTTCATGAAGTTTATCAAACATTGATATTAATGACTCCCAAATAGGAATGGCTAAAGTAACTGTTTTTCAATAAAACGGACTGCGTTCTGGTAAAGCATTAAACCCATTCCCGCTTCCGGTAGCTCTTCACGAGTCCAACGAGGATGGTGGGTCCGATGGAGATAGGCTTCAGGATGGGGCATTAAACCAAAAATACGCCCACTTTGATCACAAATACCTGCAATAGCGGCAACACTTCCATTTGGATTTGCCGGATAATCCTGAGTTGGTTGCCCTTGATCGTTGGCATATTTCATAACCGTCAAGTGTCGATCCTCAAGTTGTTGCAGCACCTCTTCATCAGCAACAATAAACTTCCCTTCGCCATGACGAACCGGCAGATAGAGGTTATTCAATCCCTGCGTAAAAACACAAGGAGAGGCAGTATCGATTATCAACTGACACCAACGGTCTTCAAAACGGTCACTATCGTTGTGCGTCAACGTACAGGTCTGATCAAGATCTCCATCCAGGGCGGGCAAAAGCCCCATCTTAACCAGCAACTGGAAGCCGTTACAGACCCCCATCACCAGCTTCCCAGCACCAATAAATTGCTGCAGTTGCGTTACGAGAGAATCAGAACTCCCGGCAACGGGGGCATGCAAAAGACGGTTGGCGCCAGCTTTGGCACTTCCGAGATCATCACCATCAAGAAAGCCACCAGCCAAATTGAGGAAGTGATAATCATTCAGATTAACCCGCCCTGTCAATAACTCAGCAATATGGACGATGTCCACAGCGGCACCAGCTAAGTGGCAGGCATAGGCAACTTCGCGCTCACAGTTGGTTCCATTGCCAGAGATAACAATCGCTCTAACGGTTTTTTCCATACTACATCTCCCGTAAAGGCGCTTGCCACGCCTGCTTTAACTGTTCCAAGGATTGATGAAGCAGTCTCTGCCCCTGCAATCCGTTGATAATCAGATCACCGTCAACAACCTGGCCGATATTACTGCAACTCTGCGCGGCAAATAACGCTTCAAAGTTAGCTTGGTTCTCCACATGAACAGTGACCAGCAAGCGGCTCTGTGATTCCGAAAAGAGGATCTTGTCTTCACGGATAGCTGTTGTCGTATCAACCTCCGTCAGATCAATCTCCATGCCGAAACCGCCAGCAAACGCCGATTCAGCTAAAGCAACTCCAAGACCACCATCAGATAGATCATGGCAAGACGCAATCAAGCCTTGCTTCTGAGCCTGGTTAAGGGTGCGATAACGGAGCAGTGCCGCGTCAGCATCAACTTGTGGGACCTGACTTCCTAACTCATTATGTTGAGCATAATATTCTGAGCCCCCGAGTTCATCAGCAGTTTTCCCAAGAAGATAGACCAGATCACCACAACGCTTTACATCCATTGACACAGCTTGACGGACATCAGCTATTTTACCAATGACCGAAAATAGAACCGTCGGTGGAATGGAGATTTTGTTATCCCCAATCTGATAATCATTCTTCATTGAATCCTTACCGGAGATCAATGGCACCCCAAAAGCAACACAATAATCATATAAGGCCTGATTGGCGCGAACTAACTGTGCCGCCTTATATCTGCCATCAGGGGTCTTACTGCTTTCAACAGGATCACACCAACAGAAATTATCCAAACCGGCAACATGATCGATATCACCACCTACAGCAACATAGTTGCGCAGACCCTCATCAATGGCGCAGGCCATCATGTGGTAAGTATCAATATCGCTATAGCTCGGACAAATACCATGGGAGACAACAACACCGGCAAAAGAGTCAAGGACCGGACGAAACACTGCGGCATCAGAAGGACCATCATTGGTCACACCGAGCAGAGGTTTGATGACGGTCCCAGCCTGAACTTCATGGTCGTAACGACGGACGACAGATTCCTTGGAACAAATATTCAAGCGGGATAGCAATAGTTTTAATTCGTGGCCAAGATCAGTGGGCTGAGAAAACTCTGGCTCTGCCAGATCTCTGGGTTGCCATTTTGCCGGAATCACTAATTGCGGGACACCATCATGAACAAAATCCATCCCCAGATAGCAAACAGTCTTCCCCTGGTAAAGACAATGGAAATAACCGGAGTCGGTAAAAATCCCAAGATCGGTAGCTTCAACATCCATCTCTGTCGCCAGGGCGATAAACGCTGCCAAATTTTCTTCAGGGACAGCCAAGGTCATCCGCTCCTGAGCTTCTGAAATAAGGATCTCCCAAGGTTGTAATCCTGGATATTTCAGAGGAGCTCGATCAAGATGGAGTTCGAATCCTCCGGTATCCTCAGCCATCTCACCAACAGAAGACGAAAGACCACCAGCACCATTGTCGGTAATTGAATTATAGAGGCCACGATCACGCGCAATAATCAAAAAATCAAACATTTTACGCTGGGTGATGGGGTCACCAATTTGAACGGCGGTTACGGGTGAACCTTCATGCAGCTCTTCTGAAGAGAAAGTCGCTCCGTGGATGCCATCTTTGCCAATCCGGCCACCTGTCATAACAATATGGTCACCAATTTGAACCTTTTTCTCATGACAAGGTTTGCCATTCAACAAACGTGGCATGATTGCAGCGCTGCCACAGTACACCAGAGGCTTTCCGGCAAAACGTTCGTCAAACACAAGAGAACCATTAATGGTGGGAATACCACTCTTATTGCCACCGTGTTCAACCCCTTCGACAACCCCTTCAAAAATGCGTCGTGGATGCAACAAACGTGGCGGCAACGGCTTATCCATAAAAGGTGAAGCAAAACAGAAGACATCTGTATTAAAGATCAAACGGGCACCCATGCCTGTCCCCATACCGTCACGGTTAACGCCAACAATTCCTGTCAGGGCTCCACCGTATGGATCGAGTGCACTGGGAGAATTGTGGGTTTCAACTTTAAAAACAAGACTCCAGTCAGGGTCAAATTCGATCACCCCGGCATTATCCTTAAAGACTGACAGGCAGTAATCATCAGCACCTAGATCCTTACGCACCTGATCCGTGGCTCCAACAATATAGGTTTTAAACAGCGAATCTATGATTTGCACCTTCCCAGCTTCATCTTCATATTCGATCTTGGCTGAAAAAATTTTATGCTTACAATGTTCACTCCAAGTTTGCGCCAATGCCTCCAATTCGACATCAGTCAGTTCAGCTCCCAACCCGAAACGCTGACGCTCCTGGACAATCAGAGGGTCAGCGACATGTTGCTTAATTTTATGCATCTCCTCAAGATTGAGTGCCAACATACCCTGCCTGCTGATATCCAGCAGTTGTTCATCAGATATTTGCAAATTCAACGTTCTGACTTCTGGGGAAGCATCACTGGTGACTTTAGGGACCGTCGCATGGACACCTATCTGGGGATGAAGCTCATCACCGCTTAAAATTGTCCAGTATTGAATCAAGCCGTTCGCCAAAAAATCTCTGGCAACCTTTTCGGCCAACGATTTGTCCGTTAGCCCGGTAAACAGATATTGAGTGGAGGTGTAGACAGCTTCTCCATCTGCAAAAGGGCGTCCTGTCAGATACTGAATCGCCTCTTTTGCAGTGCGCCCGGTATTGTCAGTGACTCCTGGGCGGAATCCAACCTCGATCAGCATATCAAATTCGCTCGCCAACGGTTGATTAATCGCATATTCCTGAATCACAGGATCAGAGAATGGACCTGCCGCAACCTGTTCAACCTCGGTACTACTCAGAGCAGCATCAACAGTATAAACGTCTAAAGTCCGCACGGTTAAAAGATCGAGGTGGAGATGTTCTTCGATTTCTCGACGGATATGCTCTCCACGGGCATCTTTTATATTCTTTTTGAGTCCTACAATGATTCTCCAGGCCATTTTCTCTCCGAAAAAAATGATGTTATCTAAATTGAGGAAACCATGACAGCACTTGCATTAAAGCACGAACTCGCTTGTCTTTGTTGGCCAACAATAATTTCCGCTGTGAGGCCACAATCACCTAAAACCTTACGAAAAGATTCAACGGCAAGGGTGGGACAATTATTCTCTTCACTTAAATGTGCCAGGAATATGGCTTCAAGGCCAGGCCAGCAGATCTCTTCTAATAGTGAACAGGATTCATTATTTGATAAATGGCCATGCCGGCTTCGAATTCGCTGTTTCAAATCCCAAGGGTACGGACCATCCTGTAACATCTTTTCATCGTGATTGGCTTCTAACACCAATACGCGACATTGTTTAAGTTGTTCTGCAACTAAACGTGTCGACATCCCAAGATCCGTTGCAAAACCAATTTTCCCTTCACTGGACTCAATGGTAAAGCCGACAGGGTTAACAGCGTCGTGGGTCGTAGAAAATGAAGAGATTGATAAATTTTGGAAAGAAAATGTCTCCCCAACAGTGAAATGGTGCAAAGCTTTGATTTTTCCCAATTTCGGTAACGAAGCGTGGGTTAGACGATCAAGATGCACAGGCAAGTCATAACGTCGTGCAAGGGGACCAATGCCACCAACATGATCGTGGTGCTCATGCGTTACCAGAATTCCATGTAAATCCTCACCAGTCAAACCAATCGTCGAAAGGCGGCGTTCGGTCTCAACCCCTGACAATCCGGCATCAATAAGTAAACGGCTGCCATCAGCTTCGATCAATGCGCTGTTTCCACGACTACCGCTTGCCAGCAAACATACTCGCAATTGACTGTTCCTTTCATCCCCCTGAGGAGCGTTGCCCTTATACCTAAAATTGTTGCATGCCGCAAGGATAAAACCCATAACTATTTTCATTGAAAGTCATTTGCAAACGGCGTAACTTTATGTAGTCTTTAAGTAAGTGGTTCCGTTTCAATGTTGTTGGTCGAGAACCTATACAAACATATCATTCAACACTTATAAATATTTTTCAGGAGGCTCCATAATGTCTGTAAAAGTAGCGATTAACGGCTTTGGTCGAATTGGTAGAAATGTCCTGCGGATTGCCAGTCAATCAAATGCTTTTGATGTTGTTGCGGTCAATGACCTTACCGATGCGTCAACCCTGGCACATCTCTTTAAATATGATTCTGTCCACGGGACCTTTGCTGGTTCAGTGAAGACAGAGGGTGATAATCTCATCGTCAATGACAAGAAGATTAAAATTCTTTCCCAGCGAGATCCAGCCTTACTTCCATGGAAAGAGCTTGGGATTGACATCGTGATTGAATCAACAGGATTTTTTTCCGCCCGCGATCTTGCCGCTAAACATTTGACCGCTGGAGCTAAAAAAGTCGTTATCAGCGCACCAGGCAAGAATGCAGATACTACCATCTGCATGGGAATCAATGAAGCGCAATATGACCCTTCAGCCCATGATATTATCTCTAACGCCTCCTGCACAACCAATTGCCTCGCTCCAATTGCCAAAGTGCTACTGGAAGAATTTGGTATTGTCAGGGGAATGATGACTACGGTCCATTCCTACACCAACGATCAGAAGATCCTCGACCTTCCACATCGTGATTTACGGCGCGCCCGTGCTGCGGGACTGTCAATGATTCCAACTACGACCGGGGCAACAAAAGCAACTGAAATGGTAATACCACAGCTCAAAGGAAAACTTCAAGGGATGGCCATTAGAGTTCCAACGCCTAATGTTTCTCTGGTTGATCTTGTTGTTGAAACCGAGAAAGCGACCACCATTGAAGCGGTAAATGCTGCCATGCGAAAAGCTTCAGAAACCAATCTCAAAGGAATTCTCGACTATTGCGAACTGCCATTAGTCTCACGAGATTTTAATGGTTCTGCAGCATCATCGACCTTTGATTCATTGGTCACCAACGTCCTCGGCGGCACTATGGTTAAAACTTTGACCTGGTATGACAATGAATGGGGTTACTCATGCCGGGTTTTTGACTTGGTCTGCTATATCTCCGCCCATTGATTCTCCGATCGGCTGAACAACTGTTAAAAGTTTAAATATTAACAACTCAACAATGTAGTTCTGGAGATGTAGATGCTAAACAAGAAAACGCTCAAAGATATCAATGTCCGTGGCAAACGGGTTTTTTGTCGCTGCGACTTCAACGTCCCCATTGATAGCAACGGGAAAATAACTGACGACACCCGGATTCAGGCGGCTTTACCCACTATCCGTTACCTGATTGAACAAGGGGCGAAAGTAATTCTCGCATCTCACCTTGGGCGCCCGAAAGGGAAGCCTTCTGCTGAATTCAGCCTGCGTGCTGTTGCGACCCGCCTAAGCGACCGCCTCGGTCAAGAGGTCACCATGGCTCCCGACTGCATTGGTGAGAAAGTTCAACTTCTCGCTAACCAACTTCAGGAAGGTCAGGTCATCCTCCTCGAGAATGTCCGCTTCCATAGTGGGGAAACTGATAATGATCCCGCATTCGCCGCACAGCTCGCGGCCTTGGCTGAGATCTACGTGAATGACGCTTTTGGTACGGCGCACCGTGCACATGCCTCAACAGAAGGGGTGGCTCGATTATTACAACCTGCTGTCGCAGGCTTTTTAATGGAGAAAGAACTGCAATATTTAGGTGGCGCACTGGCAAATCCACAACGCCCCTTTGTCGCCATTCTTGGCGGGGCGAAAGTCAGTGATAAAATAACCGTCATTGAAAACCTGCTATCAAAAGTCGACACCATTTTAATCGGTGGCGGGATGGCATATACCTTCCTCAAAGCTCAGGGTGTTGAAGTTGGCCAGTCTTTAGTTGAAGAAGATCGGATAGCACTCGCCGGTGACTTGTTGGATAAAGCTCAAAAACAGGGGATAAAGTTTCTCCTACCAATAGATCATCTTGTTGCTGAGACATTTGCTGCAGACAGTGCATTCATTACCGTTCAAAATGCTGACTTTCCAACCACCGGCATGGGGCTCGATATTGGTCCCGCAACGATTCAATTATTTGAACAGCAGATAACTGCTGCAAAAACCGTTGTCTGGAATGGCCCTATGGGGGTTTTTGAGTTTGCCAATTTCGCCAAAGGCACTTTTGCAATAGCAAAAGCCTTGGCCGACTCAGACTGCATGTCAATTATTGGTGGTGGTGATTCTGTTGCTGCTGTAAATAAATCACATCTGCAACAACAGATGACCCATATTTCCACTGGTGGTGGTGCTTCACTTGAGTTCCTTGAGGGGAAAACTTTGCCTGGTATTG
This sequence comes from Desulfuromusa kysingii, assembly GCF_900107645.1. Taxonomy (GTDB): domain Bacteria; phylum Desulfobacterota; class Desulfuromonadia; order Desulfuromonadales; family Geopsychrobacteraceae; genus Desulfuromusa; species Desulfuromusa kysingii. Next base: position 70,817 of record NZ_FNQN01000006.1, on the reverse strand, counting down.
CTGCCTTAACTGACAAATAAAAAAAGCCTTGATAAAGTTATGAAGGGATAGATGATGCGCAAACCACTTATTGCCGGAAACTGGAAGTTAAACAAAACGATTAACGAATCACAGCAACTCTCTCGGCAATTGCTTGAATCACTCGGCACTGTTAGCAATAGAGAGATTGTCATAGCGCCTGTATTTACAGCGCTGAACGCGGTATCTGAAATCATTAAATCCTCATCAATCCTACTCGCTGCACAAAATTGTTACCCGGCAACAACGGGTGCTTTTACCGGTGAACTCTCCCCCCTGTTTCTGCAAGACGCCGGTTGCCAATATGTGATTATCGGTCACTCCGAACGGCGGCAGTTGTTACATGAAACAAACGCGTTTATCAATCAAAAATTAATCGGGGTCATTCAAGCGGGATTAAAACCCATACTCTGTATTGGCGAAACTTTACAACAACGAGAAGATGGACAAATGCTGGAGATCTTGGGTCAGCAGATTAAGGAAGGACTTGTCGACTTAACGACGGACCAGATGGCAACAGTCGTCATCGCCTACGAACCTATCTGGGCTATCGGCACAGGAAAAACAGCGAGCAGCGAACAAGCTCAGGAAGCCCATGCATATATTCGAAGTTTATTGCAAGAGATATTCAACTCCTCCGTGGCCGAACAAACAAGAATTCTCTATGGCGGTAGCGTCAAACCCGACAATATCGACACCTTGATGGCGCAAACAGATATCGATGGAGCCCTCGTCGGCGGTGCCAGCCTTAAAGCAGAAGATTTCGTTCGCATTGTACGTTTTTTGTAACGCTTTCAGATCAACTGGAAGCTGCGTAACAGAAAAATCCCCAGGGTTGTAAAAACCAACGATCCTAGTGAGGTCGCGGCAATTATAGCAGCCGCAAGATGGTGATTTCCTCCCATCGCTTGAGTCATAGGGTAACTCGCGGCAGCAGTGGGTGAAGCACACATCAAATAAAGCACTCCTAAGTGCTCGCCACGTAAGCCGATAAAAATCCCACCAAGGGTTATCGCCAAGGGGACGAAAAGGAGTTTCCCGGCGCTGGCCCAATAGAGAGCTTTTGAAGCATGGAATTCATGCAGTCGAATCGAAGCACCAGCACAAAGTAAGGCCAGAGGCAAAGTCATCCGCGCAAAATAGCCTCCGGTTGTCAAGAAAAATTCAGGGACCTTCAACCCACTCAAAGAAATAAGGACTCCCGCAATGATTGCCAGAATCAACGGATTTTTACCAATATTTATAAAAATTTTGCTATAGCTGGTTTGAGTTGTGGGATGAGTTTGATGCCCTGTCAATGTGATCACAGCAAGAACATTAAAAAGGGCCGTTAAAACTGCTAGATAAATTGACGCTGCTGCGACCACCTTATCACCAAAGGCACTGAGACAGAACGCCAAGCCGATGATCCCCATATTACTGCGAAACGCACCTTGGACAAAAGCTCCACGGTCAAAACGGTTATCCAGGTGAAGAGCTATCACGCGATCAATAAAGACAAAAACCAGAAGAGTTGCTAAAACGGCGTAGCCAACAAGTTTGACGGGCAGATTGTGGAGAAAGTCTGTTTCTACTAATTTGATAAAGAGCAAACATGGCAACGTGACCTTAAAGACCAAATCCGCCCCAACACTGGCAAACTCATCTGAAATCCAGCCGACACGCTTGAAGAGAATACCGAAACCAAGCATGCTGAAGATTGGCGCAGTAATCGCGAGAGAAAAACCTAAATCGGTCATCATGCGGAAAAACTCTACTTAAGAAAGGGAGATGAAAACAGAGAAATACTGTCGCTGGGGACTAAAAAAAGATTTCAATCCCCAACGACGTTGAATAAATTAGACTTAAGACTCTTTCAGAGCGTAGCCTGCACCTCTGACGGTATGGATTAATTTTTTCTCGTACTTTTGATCGATTTTATTTCGCAGATAGTTGACATAAACATCGATGATATTGGTAAAAGAGTCAAACGTGTAATCCCAAACATTCTCAGCTATCATCAGTCTGGTAAGGACGCGATTCGGATTACGGATAAAATATTCCATAAGAGCGTACTCTTTGGACGTCAAAGAGATCTCATCACCGGCACGCCACACTTTATGCGCAACGGGATCAAGACGGAGATCAGCAAAGAAGATCTCGGCCCCCCGATCATTCGAGCCACGACGAATCAAAGCACGACACCTGGCAACCAACTCAATAAAAGCAAACGGCTTAGCCAAATAATCATCAGCGCCAATATCCAGTCCTGAAACCTTGTCATCAACCGAATCACGTGCGGTTAAACAAAGTATTGGGGTCATGATTTTCTTTTCACGCAGATATTTGACAGCTGCCAAACCATCCATTTTGGGTAACATGATATCCATCAAGATCAAATCATAGGTACCTGATTCGGCCTTTTTGACACCTTCCTCACCGTCGAAAGCGGCGTCAACAGAAAAACCTTCCTCTTCAAGGCCTCTTTGAATAAACGTTGAAACCTTTTTTTCATCTTCAACAACAAGAATACGCATCGCTGCTCTCCTTTTCCTGCAATAGTCAGCCTCACACTGAAAAATATTTGTGTTTGGTGGCTCAAATTTATAATAATAAGAAACTTATTAGTCCAAGCTAGCAGAAAACCTCTGGACCCTCAAGAAAAAACAACTCAAACACGGTTCCTATTAAAAAAAATAATACCAAAGTAAATCCAATCTCCCTTTTTTTATTAATGCTTTACCGGAATACCTCATGATCTCTCGGACTTTTTCTCGATATTCAGAGCTATAGCAATGAACTTGACAATGTTTACATGCAGGTTTTTCAACTAAAGGACAGTTCAGTCTGCGCTCAATCGCATAAAGCAAAAACGTTTGACATTGTTGGCAACAGCTAAAACGCTCCAGCGCCGCAAGTTGAGGATCTAAACCAGACAGAGACTCCTTTTTTAAAGGGTGATGGTCATGACAATAGACGGAGGTAAACAACGCCAGAACTTTCAAGTCTTTTTTCTGCTTACGGGTCAGCGTTAGGTTGAGATGGCTCGATTGCTTTTTGATACGCTTAACCCTCCTTAAAACTTGCCGCCAAATCTCGCATACGTTGCAGGTCACGTCGGGTGATGACTTTCCCTTGGACCGAAATGATCTCTTCATCAGAAAGCTTGCGAAATGTTCGTGACAACGTCTCACTGGTTGTTCCCAGTTTAGATGCAAGCTGACTTTTGGAAACAGGAAGTTGAACCGTTGCTGCTGTTTTATCACCAAGACTGAGAAGATAGCGGGCTAAACGTGCAGGGACATCACGGAAGGTCAAATCCTCAATCTGGATGGTGAACTCACGTAAAAACCGGGAGAGGCCAGAAATAATGTTAATGGCTAAATGGGGATGAGAACAAAGAAGATCAAGAAATTCCTTTTTAGGAAAGAACAACAGCGTTGAAGCAACCAAGGTTTCAGCAAAAGCTGGATAACAACCATTATCAAAGATAGCTGCTTCAGCAAAACTATGACCAGGTAAGACCACATGAAGAATGCGTTCTCGCCCCTCAAATGACAACTTATAAACCTTAACTTTCCCGGATGCGACGATATAAAACCCATCAGCGTCTGCACCATCTTCAAAAAGAATCTCTTCTTTAGCAAATTCACGCTGACGCAATATTGATGTCAACAATTTCAAATCGTCAGTCGTAACCCCGGAAAACAAGGGACATTGTCTAATAACCTCGGAAAATTTTATATCCATCATTCACCCACAAATAAACAAAAGGGATTACCCCACACCGTAGTCTTTGCTATAATATTCAATCAATTAACCTAAGAGGATTAATTTATGAAGTCATATTCAACATTTATAGTTACCTTTCTTATCCTTGTCAATTCATTAAGCTTTGCTTTTGGTCAGGACATCACCCTCTCTTGGGATCCCAGCCCGACTGCAGGGGTCGATGGCTACAAAGTCTATTACAAACATGGGGATATGATTTTACCCTTTGATGGATCTGGAGCCCAGGAAGGTCCTTCACCTGTTGATGTTGGCGACACCCTGTCAACAACGCTGACAGGTCTTAATGATGGGGTAACCTACTATTTTTCAGTAACAGCCTATCAGGACCCTGATGTTGAAAGCACCTTTTCCAACATCGTCAGCAATAGCTGGCTCCCCGCGCTTTCGATTCCTGACAATAATGCCACCGATGAGCCAGTCCCTGTAACCTTCAGGTGGGAAACTGCCCCCTCAGGATATGACGTTAATTATACCCTTTTTTATGGCACGGACAGAGATGAAGTGACATCTGCAACCGCAATCACGTTGCCCCCACCCTCCCCTAAAAATCGGATTATCCCTATTGGGCTCGTTCTTATCTTGACGCTCTTCCTGCTCAAGCAACTAAAGTACCGGCCACTCATAGCCGCGCAGCAATTCATGAACCCGGTTTATACCTTGATGATCGTGGTCTTAGCTGGGGGAATTTTAAGCGCTTGTGGGGGTGGCGGAGGTGGTGGCGGAGAAACATCAACCGAACGTTCTGCGACCAGCACCGAGACTTCAGAACCCGACTCAGTCCTGTATTCGATTAATAAGGGGAGCAGTGATTATCACCAAGCTTTTGATCTGACAGGTTCAACAACCTATTATTGGAAGGTAGTCGCAACTGACACACAGGATCCAAACCTCACTTATGAGAGTGAAGTCAGATCTTTTACGACCGAAGACTTTTAATAAAAGTCACGGTTATTGTCCCGGATGCAACCCATGTTTTTTAAGCAGATCATAGAATGTTGGTCGACTGACCGCCAACTCTTCTGCAGCTTTGAGAATATTCCCTTGAGCCTGCTCCAATGCATGCTTCAATAACACCCGCTCTACTTGGCGTCGCCCCTCTTTGAGAGTCACCCCGGTCAAATCAAACTCGCCATTAAAAACGGTTACATTCTGTGGTTTTTGCTTAGCATGAGATTCTGTCATCTCGGCTGCGGCCTGTTTTTCTTCAAAACCCAGATCGCAGGGTTCAATAATTGGACTTTCGGCCATAACAACAGCCCTTTTCACCTTATTCTCCAACTCCCGAACATTTCCTGGCCATTGGTAAGTTCGCAACCATTCTATCGCAGCGGAACTATACCCTCTCACCTTCTGACCAAATTCCTGTCCGAAACGACGCAGAAAAATATTGGCGAGGAGCTCAATATCTTCACCTCGGTCCCGTAATGGGGGCAAATCAATAGTAATAACCCCGATGCGGTAATAAAGGTCCTCACGAAATTTGCCGCTTTTTATCGAGTTTTGGATATCGACATTAGTTGCCGCAACAATTCTTGTGTCAACTGAGATGTCATCTCGACCACCGACCCGTTGAATGACCTTTTCCTGCAAAAAACGGAGTAGCTTCACTTGCAGAAGCGGTGCCATTTCGCCAATTTCATCAAGGAACAACGTTCCCCCTTCGGCATATTCAACTTTTCCCTGAACCCGATTCTGTGCTCCGGTAAATGCACCTTTTTCATGACCGAAAAGTTCACTCTCCAACAAGTTCTCAGGGATTGCACCACAGTTTATAGCGACGACATTGCCATCTTTACGAATTCCTCGATTATGGATCGCCCGAGCAACAACTTCCTTACCGGTTCCACTCTCCCCAAGAATAAGGATAGGGACATCTATGGAAGCGACTTTCTTGATCATGGCAAAAACTTGCTGCATCTGCGGACACTGGCCGAAGATACCACTATAACCGTTGCTTTGATCGAGCGATGCAGAGATCTGGAGTCGATGATTTTCATCTTCAAGACTGGCAAGGTGGAAAGCCCGGGAGAGAATAATTTTCAATTCATCCAGATCTATGGGTTTGTGGTAATAGTCATAAGCGCCTGAAGAGACAGCGGCCAAGGCATTGGCGTGGTCCTCATTTCCCGACAAGACGATAATTTTGGTTGCAGGCGCCTGTTGCAACATGGATTGTAAACAGCGTAAACCCTCAGTCGCACCATCAATATCAGGAGGCAAACCCAGATCAAGGGTAACGACTCGGGGAGAGTGCTGTTTAAAAAATTTCAACGCTTCGTCGACAGATTCAGCCAACAGAATGCGGTATTCCTTACCCAACCCCCACTTCAACTGCTTCCTTATTTCTGGACTATCATCAACAATGAGTAATTTTTGCAAAATAATCTCCAGTATAAATCATAAATCTGGGCTAAAATTATTTAATTCTGTGAAGCGGCCAGAGGCAGTAAAAGGGTAAACGTTGTCCCCTCCCCTTCAAGACTGTGGACTTCAATTGTACCACCATGCGATTCAACAATCTGCTTGCACTGATAGAGACCAATACCAAAACCATGCTTCTTGGTTGTTTCAAAGGGTTTAAACAATCGGGTCTCAACAAAATCTGCGGACATCCCACAACCACAATCACTAATCTCTACAAACGCCTGTTTTTCTTTTTCTCCATATTTTACCCGTACGAAATCATCCTTTGATTTGGTAGCTTCAATAGCGTTGACAAACAGATTCAAAATAACCTTATAGATCTCTTCCTCGTCAACTGCAACACGAACAGATGAACCATCGATATCAATATTGGAACCGGCGGTTTCAGCTGCTTCACCAATAATTTTATCTAACGATACCGAGGCAATCACCAGTGCTGGTTTCTCCTTAATATTCTTCAAGCGACCAATAAGGCCCTTCATATTTTTAACCGTATTGCCAACGGTCTCCAACATGTCCTGCTGGAACTCGGGATTATCAATGTAATCCTTGGCATTGTCGAGCATCAGAGACAACCCTGAAACTTGATTTTTCAAATCATGAAGGACAAAGGTGGAGACCTTACCGATCGCCGCCAACTCCCTGGAAATCGTAAGCTGCTCAGATAAACGCAAGCCCTGCACCGTAGCGATAGCTTGTCGGGCCAACATCCGCAACAGATCATAATCTTCATAAGTCAGAATCTCATCTGCATCAATTTGTTCACCAAGGACAATAAAGCCCGCTAACCCTTCATCAAAGAAGAGTGGGACAACAAGAAAAGCACCGATATCATCAAAGGATTCAACCAGGGAATTGACAAGTTCGGGGTGTTCTTCCCGAAGATTGATAATCCACTCTTTTTGCTGCAGATTAACCACCAGCGGATCCGTTTCGGCAAAAGGACGCCAATCCCGCCGCGAGTTAAATGCAGAGGCATAGACGTAGGTCTTAGTTTCATAATCGTAAAGATAGAGGGCCGCCCCCTTGCATGCAAGAGAGTCACAAAACAATTCCAGAATTGAGCTTTGGATGTCACTCAGGGTCAATCCCGATGTCATTCGATCGGCAAATTTCTTCCATTGTTCCTGATAGTCATACTTACTCTGATAAAAATTTTTATGCAGAATAACTTTTAGCTTCCGTCGCAACTTCTCGGACAGAAACACAATGGCGAGACCCAAAATACTGAGCAGTAGAAGTCCTGAGAATATCTGTTTCGTGTGAGTGAGATTCAGATAACGCAACCCTTCTCCCACAATTCCCAATAAGATCAGATAGCCACCGACGATCAGCAACACAAAAGAACGATGGGCAATGCCACGCGAGAGCGCTAACTTGCTGCCGGAATCGCGGTAGAAATATGAATAGCCAAACAACAGACAAGCACAAAACACCGCAAGAGAGCGGATCGCCAAATAATTCATGTTGATTGAGCGGTACAACAGACTTTGACTAAAATAGAGAGCAAAAGAGACCAGTAGCAAGCCACTGCTCAAAACAATCAGTTTCACTCCCCAGCGTTGCGTCTGATGCAGCCCCGAAAGGGTCCGCTCCAACTGAACTAATCCAAAAACCAGATAGATCATCAACAGCAGATAGACAACAAATCCTTGCTTAGTCAGAAAAAAGATCTGTTCTTCGGCAAAATCGGGAGAAAAAAGAAGATTTTCTATAGGATTAACAATGACCGCAAATAACAAAGCGAGGGCGAGCACGACAGAGATCCAAAAGCCCTTCCCTTTATATATCTCTGAATTATCCCGAAAGGCGGTCTTGGTATGGAAGTAACAACATAAAATGGCAATGACTTCAAAAAAAAGACCGTACTTGCGCCAAAAAAAGATCTGCTCTGGCTGCTGCAAGGACCTTAAGTCGATAAAAGCCAATCCCGAAAAGAAAAACAGCGCCGCAACCAGAAGCAGAGTTGCAACCTGATAAGGACGGCGCAGGAGTAGAATCCCCCCCACAAGGGGGCAGATAATAATATTTGACCAGAGTAAGGCTTCAGTTAGCATCTAGCCTAGACGCCCAACACCAAAGTATTCAAAACCTTCATTGCGGATATAGTCAGGTTCATATTGATTCCGGCCATCAAAAATAATTTTCTTCCGCATGGTCCGACTCATCGCAGCGAGATCAGGATTTCTAAAAGGTTTCCACTCTGTGACCAGCAATAAACCATCAACCTGCTGCAACGCCTCATACTGGTTACCAACCAAGGTCACATCCCCAGATTCAAACCATTCAGCTGGTAATTCGTGCTGTGCTGTTTCCATTGCAACCGGATCATAGGCCAAGACTTTCGCTCCAGCTGCCAGGAGATCAGCTAACAATACCTTGGCAGGCGCTTCACGCATATCATCAGTTCCCGGTTTAAACGATAGTCCCCAGACACCAAAAGTCATGCCAGACAGGTTGCCATCAAAACGCTTTTCAAGTTGTCGGGTAAACCAGCGCTTTTGCTGCTGATTGCGTTTTTCGACAGAAAGCAAAACCTCAGGAACATAGTCAACCCCCTGAGCCATACGAATAAGGGCCTGAACATCCTTCGGGAAACAGGAACCACCATAACCACAACCAGGGTAGATAAACGAGAAACCAATACGCCCATCAGAACCGATACCCCGCCGGACATTTTCGACATCGACATCCATCAACTCACAAAGGTTTGAAATTTCATTGATGAAAGATATTTTCGTCGCCAGCATCGAATTAGCTGCATACTTGGTCATTTCTGCGTCACGCACTCCCATAAAGATTGTGCGTTCATGGTTATGGTTAAAAGGTGCGTACAATTGACGTATCAAATCCTGTGCCCGTGGGCTTTCGGTACCAACAACAATCCGGTCAGGTTTCATAAAGTCGTCAATAGCCGCCCCTTCTTTTAAAAATTCAGGGTTGCTCACGACATCAAATTCTATCTCAACCTTGCGTTTATCAAGTTCCTCCTGGATGGCAGCATGAACAAGATCAGCGGTACCGACAGGGACGGTAGATTTATCGACAATCACCGAATACTGCGTCATCAATTGACCAATTTCTCTGGCAACAGCGAGAACATATTGTAGATCTGCAGATCCATCTTCACCGGGAGGGGTTCCGACGGCGATAAAAAAAAGATTCGATTCAGTAATGGTATCAGCAAGACAAGTACTGAACCCCAAACGCCCTTCTTTAAAATTGCGTTCAACAATAGTCTCGAGACCGGGTTCATATATAGGTAAATGTCCCTGCTTTAATCCGTCAATTTTTGTCTGATCAACATCAACACAAGTGACACGATTCCCCATTTCGGCAAAACACGCCCCACTGACCAAACCAACATAACCGGTACCAATAACAGTAAGATTCATAAATCCCTCCTCTGGAAAGATTGCGATAAGATGATGAGTTCACATACGGGTAACTAAAAAATATCGGTAGCTTACAACTCTTCAGAAGAAATGTGAAGGTGGAAGAAAGGCAGAATCTAGGTTTTTTTCCACAGAAGACACTGAAATCACAGAAATGCAGTTGTCTGCCGCAGATAGGGGCGGATAAAATCTGATGAAGATCTATGACTGGATTAAATCAACAATCAAAATCAACGTGTTTCCGACAAATTGACTGAAAGTTAGCGCTAGTCATAGTCATTTATGGTATTATCGGATACAAGTTCACTTTATCAGAAAAAGAGTCGTCATGGACCGTCTTATAGAAACCCATCGGAAACAGATTTTACAATTGGCACGGCAGCGGGGAGCAAAACAGATTAAAGTTTTTGGCTCAATGGCAACCGACAGAGCCACAGCATCCAGCGACGTTGATTTTCTGGTTGAAATGCACAGTGGGAAATCTGCGTTTGCTCTTGGCGGGCTGCTCAAAGATCTTGAAGAACTGCTGGGCCGCCAAATAGACATGAGTACACCTAATGGTCTTCATCCGGCGATCCGCCATAAGATATTGCAGGAAGCCATTGAACTATGATAGATCCAGAGCGTGATCATATATATGTAGCACACATGATCGAGTGCATCCAACGCATTGAGAGTTATGTTGGCATGGATAAGAATAAATTCTTCCAAGATACACTGCTGCAGGATGCAGTCATGAGAGTGTTGCAAGTCATGGCAGAATCAAGTCAAAGACTTTCTGAAGATATAAAAACTTTACAACCAGGTATCGATTGGCGAGGTATCTCAGGTTTTCGCAATATTCTTGTTCATGACTATCTGGGAGGAATCGACCTTGATTTAATTTGGCAAGTGATAGAAACTGAACTACCCCGACTGAAAAAATCCTTGATCCAAATGAGATAGCGATCCATCCGCCAGCCTGAACAAAACATTCTGCCATTCATAAACAAAATCACCTGAAGAACCAGCATCCTGTGCTAGACCTTTTTAAATTTCTTTGCGATCTTCGCGTGCTCTGCGAGAGGTATTTTTTGACTTTTCCCCTTAAGATCATACATCATGTAACAGGGATTTTAGGGATAAAGTGGATAAATCAAAACTTGCTCCTGATGTAGATACAAGGATGTAATGGTTTATCCCCAGTATCCCCTTCATCCCTGAAGATTGGATTTTGTCTTTCTTAATGACAAAACAATTTTATCAAGTTCAATCCGTATTTATCTGTGTCAATCCGTGGCCAAGATTAGTTTTTTATCTAGGAATCATCACCCTGAACTCATCAGACAGCAATTGCAACTGCTCTTTAAGTTTTTGTTTCGCGTCGGAATCGCCATGAACCAGATAAATTTTCTCAGGCTTATGACGCATCCGTTTCACAAAATTTATCAGATTCCTTTGATCAGCATGGGCAGAATAACCGCTCATCGTATAAACACCAGCAGCAATATCATAACGTTGACTGTCCAATATCACATAACCATGCGCAGGACCATATTGTTGAATTTTTTGCCCGGGTGTCCCTTCCGCCTGATAGCCGACAAAGAGAACATCCGTGCGTGGGTCACCCAGAAGAGCTTTGAGGTAATTGACAATCCGTCCGCCTGAACACATTCCGCTACCGGCAATGACGATACAGGGACGCGCTGTCTTCTGTAGATAAGCAACGGTGTGTAAATGATCCTGATGGGTATCAATGGTGGTCATCTGCTCAAATGCAAGGGGATGTCGACCCGACCTGTACCTATGACGCGCTTCAGCATCCCAGAGTCGAAATAACTTTTTATAGGCATCAGTAAAACGACTGGCAAGAGGAGAATCGATAATGATCTCCAAATCATCCCAAGGCAAGTCTGATGTCGCTTGCTCGGTCCGATGACGATGAATCAAATCTTCTAGCTCATACAGAAGCTCCTGCGTCCGACCGATACTGAAGGCTGGAATCAAGATCGTACCACGATCGGATAAAGCTTTTTCAATGACTTGCTTCAATTGAGCTTTGCGTTCACGGCGTCCACTGTGATTGCGGTTACCATAAGTGCTTTCAAGAATCAGAGTATCAGCGCGATAAGGGGATTGTGGTGCCGGCAGTAAAGGGGCATAGGGTGCGCCAAGATCGCCGGAAAAAACGACTCGTTGCCCGCTGACATGACACTCAACATAGGCAGAGCCAAGAATATGACCTGCAGGTTTCAATTTTATTTTGAGTCGATCTGGCGCGGGTGAGATTGTCTGCCACTGCTGAAACGGCACCGGAACAATCAGTTTTTTAAGTTGGTTCAGAAACTGATCGATCAGCCGTCGATTGCGGGTAAAACCAATCTTGACCGCATCCTCTAACACGAGCGGAAGTAGCACCGCTGACGCCTCAGAACAATAGATTGGCCCGTTAAATCCAGCGGCAAGTAAGTACGGGATACGACCAACATGATCGATGTGCACGTGGGTGACAATCAGGGCTTTGACCTGCTCGATGGAAAAATTAATCTCCTGACTCTGCTGCTCATCACCCTGGAACAGGCCGCAGTCAATCAGGATTGAAGCATTTTCAGCATAGATAAGTTCATGACATGAACCAGTCACACCTTGTGTGGCTCCATGAAAATGAATGTGTGGATACATGATTCCCCCCCTCTAAAAATCATCTTGACAGGATCAACAGGATAAAAGCAGATATTAAATCTTACCCCTAAAACTGTTTTTCTGGCTTTTGACTTCCATAAAACTTTATCAGACTTTTATTCTGTCAAAAAAGTCTTTGACCCTCATGATTGTCTGTCAGAAACCACTCAATAAAAAATCAATGGCCCCAAGTATCTCCGTCCGGTCCTCGGTAAGAGACATCACTTTAATGCCTAAATCACAAACAGGGTAACCAGCCATTTCGGGAGTAGACATTGCAACATCCTGCCCCATAACTTTAAATCGGGGGCACAGCTTTTTAATCTCCATATCGGTTGAAAAAATGGGAACAAGAGGAATAACGGTACGCGTGGCTAGTTTTTGGTGTAAGTCATGCTGAACATCAAGAAGAAATGGAATGACTGTCCTAGATTCCGGATCAGCGTTTTCGTAAACATCAAACTGAGCCATTAAAATCTCCTTTTGCTAGCAGCAAAAACACCATTTATTTCGATTCGGGCGTTATATGCTTCGATAGCTTCTTCATTTTCAGCAAGCCACTGTTCTTCCATTATTTTTTTTAACTTCACAAGAACTGCATCCTCAAAAGTCTGTGACAAATTTATACCTAATCCCTTAGCATTCTGTAGGAGATCTGCATTTGCAGTTAGATTGACCGGTTTCTTGGGGGCATTTACATCATAAACATATTGGGATTTCATAAAATCCTCCTCTATACGCATTCGTTATACGCATAGATTGCCGCAATACTAAATGTGTGTCAAGTTCAATAGCTGTAGCAAGTTAAAGCTAAAGTTATTAACTGGCTTCATATCGTTTTTAATGGGGAGTTCTCGGAATATTGAAGTTCATGACAAGAACCAGTCACACTATGAATGGCACCATGAAACGGGATGTGTGAATACATGATTTCCCCCTCTAAAAATCATCTTGACAGGATCAACAGGATAAAAGCAAAAACCGTTATTAGCCGCAGATTAACGCGGATAAGGATAGATAAATTGTTTCTTTCTTATTTATTTTTGCTGTCTAGGGATCTATGCATACTCAGCGAAATCTCAGATGTTGATTTTAAATCAGCATTTATCTGCGTAAATCTGCGGCCAAGGGTTGAATTTTATCTCGGCAATGACTCCTGTATCGCCGGTAAAAAGGATTTTATAAAATCTTCACCAATCAATCTCGCTTCATCTTCTCCATCTTTCACCATCACTGATAATCGAATAAACGATGAATCACGACGATTACTTAAAAATGAGTTTTTTGCCATTGCCAGCTTTAAAGCATATTCGTTGGTCAAAAATTGATCTTGCACTTGGAACCAATAAAGAAACAACTGCTGTTGTGAATCTTTCTGATAAAGAGAACTGACATAGCTCATCTCCTCACCATTGACAACCAACTGACGGGCTTCGCCATTGAGACGATTCCAACCGCTCCCCGGCAGACACTGTTTGGGGGAATGAATCGGACCACTATTGGGGCCACCATCATGGTAACCAATATACAAAGAGACTTGATCACGCCCTTGCCCCTGATAACTGCGTGAAAGATAGTCCGTAGGAAGCAATACCGCAAGGACCCGCTCATCAAAACGAGCCTGTCCCGTCATCGTCCAACCACCGACCTGTTGAGGGAATAAAGACAGGGGTTTATTGACAGGAACAGCAGCCTCAGAACGGGTATAAACATAGAGAGCGGCAAGACCAAGGAGGATATAAAGAACGATAAAACGCCAGGTTTTAATTACTTGCATAAAAACTCACAATCCATTTAGCCGCAGATAAACGCAAATTGACACGGATAACGTCAATACCTTCAATAATGATTTTAAACAGATGCTTCTGCATTTGAGTTTAGACTATCTTGGGTCAGCATTTCTAAAAGTTATTGACAACCCGCTTAACCTCAACTCTGTTGTGACCGAAGTTAATCAGCAACCCCAGTTTCTTTTGCGTTGCTTTCAAATAATTCAAGCATTGAGCCAGATGAATGCTATCAATATTTTTTACCGCCTTAAGTTCGATAATAATTTCATCATCAACAACCAGATCAGCAAAATAGTCTCCGACGTCAACTCCATCATAATAGACCTTGATAGGTTGCTGTCGAGATACGTCCAGACCACTTTTCACGAGTTCGTGGGCAATGGCATTTTCATAGACTTTTTCCAGAAAGCCATATCCCAAAGAATTTCCAACAGCATAAGCACAGCCAATGATCTGTTCACTCAAACTATTAAGATACGCCTCATCCTTAATCATTTAGCCCCCCAAAAAAATAAAGAACTGGTCTTGAATTTAATCAGATTTTATCTGCGTTCATCTGCGGCTAAAATTGCATATGAACTATGACCAGACTTTCCGCAACACCCCACTACTCACAAATAACAACACCATCGCCAGCAAAAAAACTCCCATCCCGGCAAACTCGTGGAAAAATCCTTCTGCAGCAGCTGCCCCATAATACTGCGCCAGAAAACCGGTTCCAATCACCCGAATCATGTTGGTCAAAATGGCAATCGGGATTGTCAGCAGCACCAGAAACACCATGGCACTTCTCTTTTTTTGTGAAAAGACGGCCAAGGCTACCCCCAATGCCAATAACGACATCAAGGAGCGCAAACCACTACAGGCATCGGCGACTTCAAGGACCGTCTGCGGAAACATGATAATGTTCCCCTCCCGCCAGACAATAACACCCATCAACTTAAGAGCAATAACCGAGAATTTAGCGACGAACAATTTCAGTGGAAACGCCATAGCGTCATAAATAATATAAGGGAGCGGAATCATGAAGAAGAGAAAACCAATGGGGAGAAGCAACGATTTTAGCCATTGCCAACCAAGAAGGAAAACCACCATTCCGGCCAGCAGAAAAACCACTGAAACTCTTTTGGTGAAATATTCTTGTGCTGCGACACCTGCAATCAGAACCACCACAGCAAACAATATTAACACTAGGCCACTGTTCGCTGGCTTGACTGGCAGAGAGGTTAATTCATCTTTCTTTTGCCAAATAAAATAGGCTGAAATTAATGGAACCAATAACCCATGCGAATAGTTCGGATCGTTCATCCAGTCCGCATAAAGGTTCTGAAATATCCCCGCATACACCCCTATAATTCCGAGGATAAGGGCAACAAGCAAGCCGATCTGAAATTTTGATGATTGCAATATCGTCACTAATTCAAGTCCCCTCTGGACAAGAGCAATAAGAACAATTTATTAACTAGTTTTTAAATTTACTGTTTAGGCCCCTGCTTGTCAACACGTGACGGACTGTTTGCAATAGATGAATGTTTATTAAGAATAAGTGGAAATAAAGAGATATACTCAAAGGGTTTATGGCTAGTAGTCCTAAACTGCTGCAAGACAAGGGAGAATAAGCATCCCTCATCTAAAACAAAGTCAGAACCTTTGCTTGACATGACCTATAAAACTGTTAGAAGTAAACATCTTTATCCTGAGATTAATATCAGCCTATCCGATCAATCAAGCCCAGTAATTCAGCTGTTTTTTCTTCCATCAACTTTATGTTGCCACAACTTTCAACATTAAGGCGGATAACTGGCTCAGTGTTAGACTCACGCAAATTAAAGCGCCATTCTCCCATATCGAAGCTCAAACCATCCGTATGGTCAACACTTATAGCAGCGGGCTCATATTTCTGTCGGATTGATTCAAGAACCTGAGTTGAATCATTAACGTGTCGATTAATCTCGCCACTCGCAGGAAACTTACCGATCCGCTTCGCGACAAGTTGTGAAAGGGGCAAGCCACTCTTACTCAGTAGCTCAACGACCATCAACCAGGGGATCATGCCACTGTCACAGTAAGCGAAGTCCCGAAAGTAATGATGAGCGCTCATTTCTCCGCCGTAAACTGCATTCTCAAGACGCATCCGCTCTTTGATGAAGGCATGTCCCGTCTTACTCTGAATCGGAGTGCCACCCGACTCCTTAACAATGTCAATAGTATTCCAGGTTAAACGTGGGTCGTGAATAATCTTTTGTCCAGGATTGTTTGCCAACAATGCCTGAGCAAGAAGACCGACAATATAATACCCCTCGATAAATTCTCCTCGCTCATCAAACAGGAAGCAGCGATCAAAATCACCATCCCAGGCAACTCCAAGATCAGCCTGATATTCAAGCACAGCATCTCTGGTCAAAGAGCGATTTTCAGGTAACAGCGGATTAGGAATACCATTGGGGAATGTTCCATCGGGCTGGTGACAAATTTTAATGACTTCGATGGGCAAATGGTTTTCCAGAAAGTCAATAATCGGGCCAGCGCAGCCATTACCAGCATTCATGACAACTTTAAGTGGTTTCAAGCTGGATCGATCAAGATAAGAAAGGAGATGATCTATGTACTGGTCTTTAAAGCAAGCCGATGTGACCTGAGCAGTCTTAGCTGCTGGAGCGAAATCTCCTGCTTCAGCCAGTAGTCGAATCTTATCCAGACCGGTGTCACCGCTAATTGGCTTGGATTGTTCCCGCACCAGTTTCATCCCATTATAGTCAATAGGATTATGACTGGCAGTGACCATAATCCCACCATCAAGTTGTTGGCTGAAGGTGGCATGGTAGATCTCTTCAGTACCGCAAAGACCGATATCCAAGACATCACAACCGCCTTCGGTCAATCCCTTAGCCAATGAATCACTCAAAGATTGGCTGGAGGTGCGGACATCATGACCGATAACAACCTGTTGTGGCTGTAGAAATTGCGCATAGGCTCGACCAATGCGCCAGGCAATTTCATCATTCAGCTGATCAGGCAAACGGCCACGGATATCGTAAGCTTTAAAACATTCTATCTGCATTGTTATTCCGGTTTTTGTGGCTCTCGGCCATAATTATCTTCAAAACGGATAATATCATCTTCGCCAAGATAACTACCCGATTGCACCTCAATAATTTCCAGAGGTATTTTACCTGGGTTTTCCAGACGATGAACTTCACCAAGGGGGATATATGTCGATTGATTTTCAGAAAGAACCATAACCCGGTCGCCACAGGTGACGGTTGCTGTTCCCTTGACGACAACCCAGTGCTCAGCACGATGATGATGCTTCTGTAACGATAAACTGGCCCCCGGGTTGACAGTTATTCTTTTGACCTGAAAGCGTTCCCCAGTATCGATCCCTTCATAAGCTCCCCACGGACGATTCACCCGGCGATGTAAAAGTGCTTCATTGCGCTTTTGCTGCTTTAACTGTTCAACAATCGCCTTCACATTTTGGACCTGATCCCTTTTTGCGACCATAACCGCATCAGCGGTTTCCACCACGACCAGATCTTTGACGCCAACTGCGGCAATCAAGCGGTGACTCGCATGGAGATAACAATTGCCTGCATCCGCAGTCAAAACATCACCAATGATAACATTGCCATCCTCATCATGTGGTTGAACATCCCAGAGAGCGGACCAGGCGCCAATATCATTCCATCCAGCAGCCAGTGGAATCACCACAGCCTGATCAGTTTTTTCCATGACCGCATAATCAATGGAATCTGCTGGACAGGTTGAAAAAACAGTTTCATCCAACCGTTGGAAATCCAGATCTGTCTGCATACCGGCAAAAGAAGACTGACACACCGAAAGCATCTCAGGCTGATAACGTTCCAACTCCTCTAGATAACGACTGGCACGGAACATAAACATGCCGCTATTCCAATAATAGTCACCGCTTTGAAGGTATCGCTCTGCTGTTTCTAAATCCGGTTTTTCAACAAACTCGGCGACGGGATATGCAGAGCGCTTGCCACCCTGCTCCGCCCGAATATAGCCATAGCCGGTTTCTGGTAGGGTTGGAACAATGCCAAAAGTAACAAGATTTCCTTGTTCAGCTTGTTCTACACCGATTTGAACAGCTTGGTGAAACGCTGAAACATCTTGAATTAAATGGTCAGCAGGCAAAACCAAAAGGATAGGATCAGCGTCACCTTTCTGAGCATGAAGTGCGGCAATAGCAACTGCTGGTGCTGTATTGCGACCGCAGGGTTCAAGGATGATAGCCTGAGCCTCTAGACCAAGCTGCCTCACTTGCTCGGCGACCATAAAACGATGAGCGTCGTTACAGACAATCAGAGGGGCATCAACATCCTCGATACCATCCAGCCGACTGATCGTCTCCTGAAGCATTGTTTTATCGCCAGCTAAAGGGAGAAGCTGCTTAGGATAAAGCTCACGTGAAAGTGGCCACAGGCGGGTACCGGCACCACCAGATAAAATTACAGGTAAAACCATGAAATCCCTCCGAATTGTAAATCATATCAAAATGCTGTGTTCAGGATAATCCATCTAGCACAGAAAATAGCAGGAATAAGTTCAGTGGTTAGACTGAATTATTTTACTTTATGCCCATACCAAATTTATGTTGGAGGCATTCGAAAAGTTCTGAAGTAAGTATATTTTTTCTCCAAAATGAATATCTTAAAAGATAGAAAACAAGTGATATTTTTTGATTAATCAAAATTGGTGATTTATTAATTGACTTATAATATTGATAAATATTACGCCACGTTTGCAACGCTAGATTCTTTTTAGATAAATTGAAGAACTTTTGGAGTGTATCATTATCTTTCATGTCCCAACTACTACTCTCTTCATGAATCCTTCGGTTAAAGAGATGCTCAGGAACTTCATATATTTTTCCGTAAAGGGTTAACTCTGCGATTAAGTTAATATCGGCTGAAATATAGGCTTTCATTCTTGCTGTTTGGGCCAATAGATCCCGCCTTATAAGCCCATACATTAAGTTTTGCAATCTTATATTCTCCAAACACGTTTTAAAACGCTGATAAGGAGTATCCTGCATGAGGGCTAAATTATCATCGTATTTTCTTACAAAATTACCGTTGTCATCAATAATATATGTTTTCCCATATGCCAATACAACGTCTGAATGCTCATCCAAGACCTTCAAACATTTTTCGATAAGAGTTGGCTCAATTGGGTCATCAGCATTTTGCCAACGAAAAAACTCTGATTTAGCAGGGAGAAAAGAACGTTCGTAATTCCCTGCTGCCCCGATATTTTTAGGATGCCGTTCGTAAACAATACGAGAATCTTGGTCAACAAACTGTCTGCAAATTTCTTCCGTTTTGTCAGTGGAAGCGTTATCAGAAATATAAACCACAAAATCAGTGTAGGTTTGCCTCAACACTGAATTCAATGTTTCCTCTAAATATCGTTCTCCATTGTATACTGGCAAACCGATACTAACACGTGGTATATGAGAACTCCCTGCCAATTTGCCCTCCTTACATTAAAATTAAGAATAAAATTTTAAACAACAAAATCACGCATTTTCATGTATTGATTTTCTACAATTCCAGAATAATTATCAGAATTTAATTTGATTGCATCTTTAATTGATTTTTCATTTACGACTAGATCTTTGAATAATAATTTAAGTTCATCCAAGTTGAAATTCGCAATATCAAGACAATATTTTTTTTGGCCCATTTCATCAGCTAATTCAAAATATTTATAATGATGGGCTAAGGCGATTACGGGCAGTTGAGACATAAAGGAAAACAACAAACCATGAAATCGGCTACTTATTACATAATTACACCTTGCATAACTTCGAAACACATCAGGATAATTCACAATTTCAGGACGAATAACCCTAGTGCTGTCAACTAACAATGGATCAATCTTTTCCAAGATATCGTCAATTGCCCGGTTGTCCATAACGAGTTCATTGGGAATAAAAACTAATGAGTACCCTTCTGACAGAAGCCAATCACAAAATTTTGAAATTTTTTCAACATACGAATCATATTTATTTTGATCAGAAACAATCCAGGTTCGAGGATCACAAAATGAAATGGGATTGATACCGACCGTGAAAACACCATCAGTACTTGTTGGTGTTTCATCTATTTTGAATTTCATCGAAAACGCCATATCGGGGACAAGTTGAACCGCTCCAACACGCCATGACTCAACAAGCTTTTTACTCCGTATATCTCTGACGGATCTATAATGGGCTAAACGTAAAGCGGATAAACAAAAAAACTTTCCCAAAAAAGTGTCAATAACTCCAGCACCAACACTTAAAAAAGCTATTTTACATCCTGAGAGCCTGGCAAGAAGACACCAACGAAACAAACCAAAAGGATAGCGCCAAGCCCCGCCCCATTCTTCATTTAATTGTCCAGACCCAGACATGACCATCAAATCAAGTGTTTTTACTCTCTCTAAAACAACAAAAGAAAATTTAATTTCTTTAACTATCAAAGAGAGAATGAGTAAAGTATTTTGTACAACCTTCGCTAACCTGAAAATGAATTTTGAAGTCTTTATAAACCCAATAATCCTTACTTTAAACGAAGAACCACCATGGTTATCTACTTTATCTACAGGGATGCCATCAGACCCTGCAGTCTGTGTCTTTGTTAGGAATACTCGATGAATTGAATAAGCTTTAATATGATGACGCAAAGCAACATTTTCAGGTTGTTGACAAATCCCAACAATTTCTGCGTTTGGGATATGCCTTTTTAAACCAGCTATGGTTGCATCAGCAACAGCTGCATCTCCCATATTTTCGAATCCATAAGTACCAAAAACACCAATGTGTATTTTTCGTTGACTCTTTTCAATCATAACTAAAATATTCCAATATTCTTAAATACTAAATATCTATCTTCTTTTACATATGATCAGCCTCGTGTGGCTTCCCTAATTAAAACAAATTCGAAATTTATGAATGTCTTTTTTAGTTAACAAAACCCTCTGAAGCAGATTTACAGTAACCTTTGGTTCAGAGGGTTTAAAATATAACCATTAACTTTTATTAAATGCTCTAATTAATTTTCACGTTAGGCGGAGGCAAAATATTTTGATTTAGTTGATCCGCACCAATGTCAATGCTACCTGATCTCGGTTCACCATCAAAATCATCAATCAACCCCTCAATAGTTGTACCACGCCCTGTAACAGTCGCAACAGAACTTGACAAATGTAAATCTCCTGTTTCCGTACTGTTAAACCATAAGGATTGAGCGTTCTCAACGTTGGTGGTTTTAGTAGCCCCTACGCCAGAGAATATAGCGATCTCTTTATTGGTCAAATTGTTTGTAAGAACAACACCAGTTGTCGTTGTATCCCTGATTTCCATTGCCGCATAATATCCACTTGGATCCATCCAGACAGTATTATTGTAGATCTTGCTATTCTGAGAGTCTTGGATATCAATTCCAACATCCGGGAAAGTCCCAGAACCATCACTGGTAATCATGTTATTTCTAATTGTAGCCACACCTGAATTATGCCAGATTCCAATACCGCGATCACAGTTAATAATTTTGTTGCGTTCAATTGTATTTGACCCAGAATAGTCAGTATTAGACCAAAGATGGATTGCATGTTCAGCAACAGAGGTGTTAGGGCTTTTAATATTTTTAAACACGTTATTCTGAATCACCCACCCTGAAGCACTATGCGCATCAATGCCTCCTGTATAATAGTTAAGTGGCGGAGTTGTGAACTCAAACAAACAATTTTTTATCGTAACATTACTTGTACCAGAGGTACCTACAGCCCCTTTGACCATTTGTTCATAAGTATTGAAAATACGAACGTTATCAATCGTTGTCCCATTACCGGACCCATTCCCATTAAAGAAAAGAGCATGCCAACCGACGCGACCGACAGTCAAATCTTTGATAGTTGCATTCTGACCATAGGCTCCTTGAGGAAAATAGAAAATTGATTTAATATTCGCACCAGATGTCATCGCATCACCCAGAATGATCACATCATCCCTTTTCCCTGTTGCCCCCCTGACTATGACGTTGGGTGCATCAATAGACAATGCTGCCGAATTTAGGGTGTATGTTCCAGACGCAATGACAATCTCATCGCCATCACGTTCTCCGTCAAAAGCGGCATAAAGCTCAGACAGCGTATCGACATAAACCTGTCTATCTCCGGCACCTTCACAATCAAAAGTAAATTTATCGTCGGTATCGTCACAATCAACCCCATCTGCTGATGATTGCAGGATATAAGTCCCGCCTGGGTCGGACCCATAATTTGAACAAGAGCCAGATAAATAATAATTATCATTGTCAGCATCTATGCAATAACTGTATGTTGGAGTTGGTGAATCACCATCAACTTGATAAACGTGAATAGCGACTTCGCCTCCGCTAATTGGTTCTGCTGCATAAATACGGCCTGTCGTTTCATCGAAAGCAACTGACTGGTAAAAATCTGTAGCGCAGCTATTGTTGTAAGCTTCTGATGGAGTTTGTTCATAATAGGGGGATGGCTCGTCAGAATCCAACGTTCCAGCGGCAACTGCTTCAAAATCATCAACATCGTACCACCAGAATTTCGGTGAATAAGGCGGGTTATTTGGCCCTTGACGTGGCGTACAAATTGCCGACGAGCAACTAGAACCATAACAATAACTGGAGTTTGTCCCGGCAATTCCGACAAAGAGGACGGCTCTTTTACCACCCCACTCAACCCATGCACCACCTTTAGCGTGGTGGCTCATGGAATAGTCAGTAAAATTAGTAATTGGTGCCGACGATGTACCCCCTTCAGCCGTGTCAATACTTGGATACCTTAGTAACTCAGTCGAAGGGATATTAGTTCCACTCGACGGAGGATTTCCGACTGCCCATGGAGCAGTGGCGAACATTGTCGGCCCGTTAGAACTTTGATTTGCAAAACCGCGATGATAGCCAACAATTAATGATCTCCCGCTTGTATGTTTATCAGCCCAAGGTTGAGGAACGAAAAAAGCATAACCACCAACCTTGTTAACCATGCTCCCAGCGGTTGAGGTAATATTCCAAGAACCAGCCTGATTTGGGCTTGATAGGTTTGCATTGACCCAACCGAGGGATGTGAACAGCGAGTTATCAACATTGTAAAATGTATAACTTGGCGTGTAAATTTTAGCAGCGGTCTGTGACCCTCTGGGCTCGGAATAAGCCGGTTGTCCTTGTGTATCTTGAGGTGCCGCTGTTGAAATAGTAATCTTGCTTTGAATAATCGAAGCCCTTGGCAGTGAGGATGTAGCACCAGTACCCAGAGGTGCTGGTATTGTCACTTCGCCAAGATAGCCCCCATTTCCTTCAGTTCCACGTCCGGCGAACAAGCTGCCTGAACCACCATTTCCAGCAGGGTTTATTGCAATTTTCCAACCACCATAAGAATAATCCGTTGGCATCTTGAATGCCCCGAGATATTCTAGGCTAGCAGGATCAATTCGATTTGAAACGTCAGCGGTGGCAGAAAAACTAAACAAAAAGGAAGATACAATTACCGCAGACATAAATGTGACTATTTGACTTTTCATTTAAGTACTCCTATCCACTGTTATTTTTTAAATTCGCGAGGCATTCCGTGTATACTAAAGCATATTCCCTTGCCATTCGTACATTTGAAAACTTTTCCTGTACCAAAATTCGTCCTGAATTAACAGTATTGTAGCACATTGGGCAATTTTCTAGATGCCTTTTTAATATTAAAAAAAGAGCTTCCTCATCACCGGTTTTGAATAAAGTTCCCGTTATCTCATGTTTGATTAACACACGGTTACCAGGAATATCAGAAGCGACCACAGGGACCTTAGCTGCTAATGCCTCCATAATGCAACGCGGCACACCCTCACTCAAAGAAGGCAGAACGAGTATATCAAAACACTTTAAAAAAGAAGTGGCATCAGAACGATAACCTGAAAACTTAACTTGTTGCGCCAAATGGAACTGTTCAACTAGACACTCTAATTCTGGCAAGGCTGGGCCCTCGCCAATCAGGTACAACTTGAAGAAGTAAAAATCTGACAATGGGGAATCAGTTAGCATTTTAAAAGCACGTATCAGGGTTGGGATGTCCTTATCATCAATTAAGCGTCCGATATAGCCAATGATATATTCGTTGTCTTTTTTCATAATAGACAAGGGAGACTGATCAATTTCGTCAATATCAACACCGTTTAAAATATATCTAAGTTTTCTAGAGGGGATTTTCCCTTTAAGCCCTTTCAGTAATTCTTCAGACAATGGGCAAACAGCATCCATCAACTGAAAAAACAAACAATCCAGCCATTCATAAAATTGTAATTTTTTGCCAGGATTTTTCGTCCATCCATGGGGAGTAGAAATCACTTTACACCCTGCCAATCGCCCAGCCAACAGTCCGATAATATCTGACTTGTATCCGTGACCATGGACGATTTCAATGTGGTTTTGTTTAAACCAACGAGAGAGTCGGATAATCGACAGAGGGTTAAAGCTACCGCGAGTGTAAAAGTCGATAGCGTCAAGATCACGTTCAAGAGCGCCAGCAACTACAGCGCTTTGCCCTTCAGCGGCATCATATAAATTAACTAGTGTACAGGAAAAAAGGGAAGTATCAATCGCACGCATCAAGGCTAAAACCCATTTCTCAGCTCCATACAAACCACTACTAGCGATCAGGTGGACCACTTTCTTCATACCGCTAATTTCTCTTATCTCTTTAGACATATAGCTTAATCAAGACGATTTTTAAGCATTTTTGCAGGGTTTCCCCCAACGATACTGTAGGGTTCTACGTCTTTAATGACGACACTCCCGGCAGCTACAATTGATTTTTTTCCAATATTCGCCATAACAACTGAGCTATTTCCCAACCATGAGTCTTCACCAATGACTATGGTCTCCAATTCGCCCCCCTGCTCACGCATGGGGGTATCCAAGCTGTCAAAGTTGTGTTGTTTTTTTCCGCTGATAATATCGACATTACTTCCTAACATGACATCATCTTCTATCCGACACAGTCCAATACAACAATTAGTTCCGATGTACACTCGCCGACCAAGTTCGATGTCACGTTGATTAAGTCGCGTGCCAAACTCAATACAACAATCGTTATGGCATTCCTTTAATGACAAACAATAAAACTGCTGCCTTAAATAATTCCCTGGGACACCAGGGAACAGACTCAAGAATTGTGAACAGCCTTGGAAAGACAAATCGTTTTTCAATAAAACCTCTCCAATCAACATAATTCCATAAACAGGAAAAATAAACAGCAGAGCGATCAGTCGGATAATTGTTTTTAATAAATTTTTCATTTTAAAAACCCGCATTCTTTACTGTCTGGAGAAAGATGAACGAAACGTAGGGTTAAATTTTCGTAAATAAATTTGATACAGCGCATTATTAAAAAGCAATAGCACAAAAAAAACTTCATAAGTGTTTAAACTTAAAAAAAGAGAACAAACTATCAATCCGCTAAATGACGAGATACTGGCATTATTGCAAAGCCCTATAAACTGTATTTCTTCATCTATTGGCTGAGCACTGGTCCACCGCCTTATTTTCAATGCATTATTGAAGAAAAATCCGACAATAACAAGATATGCGAGGCCAGCTCCCACACCTGACTCGGCAGCAAACTGAACCAATGTATTATGTGCAACCATATGCCTACTTTCAATATAGTCAGGCAAGGCTGTGATAAAAGAACTAAGTCCAACCCCTGTAATAGGATGACTCATAATTATGCGTAGCCCTCCTTTCCAGGCAGTAATACGATCACCAGCTGAATTCTCACCTTCGATATTAACAATATATTCACTGCGATTGTGCATCACATCGCCAGCTTGTAATTGATAAAACAACATAAAAACTAACACCAAGGGAAAAGCAAGTATCTTTCGATTTGACAAAATCAATATAGTCATCATTATAACTATGGAACCAAGCAGGCCTCCTCTGGATCCCGTTAAAAAAATAGCGTGCCACCCCAAAGGAATAAATGACCACAGCAATAATTTTAGCCATTTTTTTTTGATCTGCCATCCCAAGTAATACACAAAAGGCAATCCAGAGACAAAAAACATAGCAAACGTGTTTTCATCACGGTAGATCCCCTGTCCAAAAACACTAGTAGGCCCCATCAATCGTCCATGATTAAACTGGGCCCAATTCTGACTAAAATACTGTATATTTGCCCAATAAGTCAGAAAAAGCGTAGAAACAACCAATATGCCGAACAAATAACGAAGCTTATATAGTTCATCTATTTCGAGAACCGAAATAAAATAAAAAATAAAAATTGTATTATATAAAGAAAATATTTGTTTGGGCCCTAAACCCGAAAAAGAAAATGCAGAAACATAAGGACCCCAAAAAAAAGAACAAACGATACACAACCAGAGAAAAACAAGCCAACCATTTTGTTTATTGAATAAAAAAGAGGTATCATATCTTTTATTCAAAAACTTCATTAAGACACCAACAATGGATGCTATCGCAACAACTAAAGAGACCCGCTGTCCATCAAAAACCCACCACCAGATATATTGAGGCCCAAGCAAGGCGAGTAGATAATAAGTTACAATGCCGATCCACGGCCGAAATAGTGCAGCCCCCCCGACAGATGCCAAAATAGTTAATAGAAGAATTTTGCCCATAAGAATAAACAGTCCAAATACAATAGAATCTAAGCACGGCCAGCTAAAACCCTGGCCAAATCATACCAGCAACTCAAATCGAAAGGCCATCGAGCTAGAGCGTGCAAATAATACGCTATTGACATAACCAGATCCCCTGAGCTAGCAGATGCCCACGCTGATGTACGATATGTTTTAGACCAAATTTTGGCGATTGAAATTCGAGTTAATTGAAGACCTCGTGGTGTATTTAAAATCGATCGAATAATTTCATTTCGAGTTAATGCCTGACGCTTGTAATTTCGACTTTTACCACCCGCATGGAACCTATACTTAACCAATGGTTCAAGACAAACACCGATGTTATGATATGCTGAAATCGTCAACCAAAGAGCCCAATCCTCACAGGTATAAAGTTTATCGTCATATCCGCCAAACTTTTCATAAATTGTTTTTTTTACGACAACGCTACTGTTAGTAATAAAATTACCGCATAAAAGTTTTTCAAAAATATCACCTTCTGGCATTTCACAAATATCTGAATGGATTTGGGGTAAATCTCCAATTTCGCCGATATTATACCTGTCTGTATAAACTAGATCGCAGCCATTGCTTAGTTTATCTTGTTGCTTTTTTAACTTATCAGGCATCCAAATATCATCAGCATCTAAAAAAGCTAAATACTCTCCATTGGCTTTACTAGAACCAAAGTTTCTAGCGACAGAAACACCTGAGTTTTTTTGCTCATACAAAGTAACTTTTTCTCCAAAAGAACGCACAATTTTCCTAGTGTTATCTGTTGAACCATCATCAATGACAATAATCTCAAAATCAACATTCACCTGATCGAGCGCTGATTCCAATGTTTCTTTAATAAATTTTTCTCCGTTGTACACTGGAACAATTACGCTAAATAATCCGTTCATGTATATACACCTTTTATAATTATTATTTCACCTGAGTGATCAATTCTTATCACTTCTTCCTAATATCAACTTAATGTAAGAATAATATTCTTTTAAATTTTCAATGCCCTTTGGGGTTAACAAAAAAACAATTATATAAAGTGCAGCAGAAACAATAAATGCGAGAGTCAAAACAAGTATGATATTTTTGTCTACGACATTGAGAAGGAACAAGGAACACACAAGCCCCATTAAAACACTTGCGAGAAAAGGTCTGGATACAGATTTAAAAAAATCTAACATCCTTATAGGCGAATCTAGAAAACTAAAATACAGAAGAGGGAGAAAGACTAAATAATTAGAGATTGTATAGGCTATTGCAACTCCTTTAGCTCCCCATGGTACTCCAAAGAAAAAAGAACAGCTTATCACTGTAGCTTTTACTACCCCAAGCTTAAGATTCATCCTGCTTTTCCCTTTAGAGATGAGAACCATCCCCAAAGTTCCAACTACGGGTTGTATAAGCGCTGCAATAGCTAAAATTTTAAAAATTTCACTGGCACCAATCCACTGGGTTCCTAACAGAAAAGTAATAAGAGGATCAGAGCAAACAAACATAAAAACAACAATAGGCATTGAAATAAATGCTAACAAAGAAACACACTTCATATAATAACTTCGATAGTGATCAGGATCAGCCTGTAAACGAC
The DNA here is from genome assembly GCF_900107645.1 of Desulfuromusa kysingii. Taxonomy (GTDB): domain Bacteria; phylum Desulfobacterota; class Desulfuromonadia; order Desulfuromonadales; family Geopsychrobacteraceae; genus Desulfuromusa; species Desulfuromusa kysingii. Next base: position 42,491 of record NZ_FNQN01000006.1, on the reverse strand, counting down.
TTAATGCTGGCATCGCGACAGTAACCATCGGGTCACGTAAGTTTGTCACTGGAAGCATAAGTAACTGATATGCCTTGCTGTAAAGTCCAAGAGCCCCACTCCCGTGGTAACGCCCAATCAAAACATTGTCCAAATTCGTTGAAAAATAACTGACAATATTAAAACCAACCAGATCAATACCAAACTTGATCATACTACCAACCCCAGCGTTACGTGACGGCAGTCCAGGATTCCATCGACACGCCGACCAAAAACATATGGTTGAGCATGTCGTACTAGCCAACGTATTAAAGACTAGGGCCCAGTATCCGGCACCATGATAAGCTGTTACTATGGCGACCAAGAGACCTACTATCATCGAAAAAATACGAATTTTAGCAATCGAGTAAAAACGCATCTGTCGAGTCAGCAATGCCGAATGTTGAACAGACAAACCAATCATGAAGAAAACCAAGGACAACGACAGCATAACAGCAACCATCTCAGGGGTATTATAAAACCATGCTGCCACGGGAGCCAGTGCTGCTATTATAATGGTTAGAAATACTCCAATGAGAACATTTATCCAAAAAAGGGTACTGACTTGATTATGGTTGATTTCTGCACGTTGGATTGTCGCTGTTGACAATCCCAAATAACTGAAAATATTTGCAAACCCCGTGATAGCCACAGCCATGGCATTAATACCATAATCTTCAGGACTTAATATCCTCGCTAAAACCATGGTTGACCCCAACTGAAGGACAAACATAATTCCCTGAGAAGTCAAGGTTACGGCACCACTTTTCAATGACCTTTTTTTTAAATCTGAATTCAAATGGGACGTATCAAATATATGATGATATTTATGCAAAATGTTGCCTCTGTAGAAAGTGTAAAAACTTATACTCTAATTGGTATTACCTGTACATTTGCATATAATTATTCATCATATTTACCACCGAAAATGTTTCATTTACCCGTTTTTGGGCTGCTGCTCCCATTTTTTTTGCTAAAGCAGGGTTATGTAATAATTCATTTATACGCTGAGCAAGATGATCGTCATTATCACAGGTCACTAAATAACCAGTTATGCCGTCCTGAGTCACCTCACCATTCCCACCGACATCTGTAACCACAGAAGGAACTCTGCTAGCCATTGATTCAAGTAAAGTCACTGAAATACCCTCAGAAAAAGAGGTCAATAAAAACACGTCAAACATTTGATAGATTTCGGGCAAATCAAAACGTAACCCTATAAATTTAACTTTTTCTGCTATGCCAAGATCGAAAGCCATTATTTTTAGTTGCTCTTCCTCTTCTCCTTGACCAGCAATCACTAAGCAACAGTCCGGATGAAACTGCAAAACAAGCTTAAACCCTCTGAGCATCATCGGTATATTCTTAATGCTGTTTAGACGAGCAGCTGTACCGATGATGTGACTTTTATCATCCAAGGCCAAATCTCGCTTTTTAGCAACAATATCAAAATCCGGGTTCATTGCCGTGCAGTTGATCCCATTATGAATAACTTGTATCCGTTTTCGGGGAAAGTTATCGTACGTCGCCATAGCTTCTGCAGTTGCCGCCGAGATTGAGACCAGATGATCAACACCCAATGCCAACAGAGGATTAATAAGAGTTCTCTTCCAACTTTTTCTATCAGGATAAAAACGCCCATGCTCAGTATAAACAACCTTTTTACGCCCTGCCAGAAAAGCCGCAGGTGTTGCATAGACCAACGGTGAGTATTGATGAGCGTGTACAACTTCAACTTGCTCAACTTTGATAATAGCTCGTAGCCAGGCAATCATTTCAAAATCGAACCCCTGCTTACGCCCCTTACAATAGACCTTATAACCCTCAGCCTGAAGTTTCTGACCCAAATCACCAAGTGAATCCATACAGCAGACGATTGGCGGATTGTCTGCAAACTCAGGATAACGCACCATGTCATAAACCAGACGCTCTGCACCCCCGACAACCATCGAGATAACGACATGCATTATTTTAGGTACTCTGTCCACTTAAACCTCTTCAACCACTGATTTTCACAGATTACACGGATGTTTTTAGTCTCATTGTAAATATTTTTAATCAAAATTCAGGAACTTAACCTTGCTTTCAACCATGCAACTTCGCGCTTAGGGTTCGTTTGAACGATAACTCGCCCGAACTCCCAAAAATAACGCTCAATGACAGACTTCAAACTCAAGCCTGGAATTTTTGTAGCTAAGTTTTCCGATGACTTATGTGAAAACAGCGGAATTTTATCTCCCTGCCTTAACCGCTCACCAACCCAACCATTTTGCAGTATTAAAGCAATTGGCCGGGTTAATCGACTGGTTTTATGACGTTTAAGTTCCTGCTCAGCATAGTCATAAAAAAAACTGGCCTTTTGCACAAACAGATCCTGCTGATTTTCGTCAGAAGAGTATCTTGCAGCATGATACAAAATGACACTTTTTCGCAGATCCTGCGCTGCCCAGGTTTCATTGGGATATTCAAGAATTTCTGGCTTATTCAGGTAGGGATATTCATTCTCGAGCATCCAGTTGGCATAGTGAAGGAGACTTAGCCGGGCATGGTTAAAACCGTCATCCAGTTGTTCCAATTCCAGTTTTTTATCAAGATATTTAGCAACTGCATTCAAAAGAACGGTATATGACCAGCCGATTTCAACGTTCAATAAGTCTCTTAAGGTAATATCATCTTCTGGATGAAGAGTGCGCTGCAAAATAGCTTCTATCTGTACAAGCCAGGTTTCATCTCCACTCACATCGAAAGCATCAAGACAGGTCGTAATCGCATTACCCGTACCACGAGTAAATGGGTAAAGCGGAAACAATTTTGTAACTCCAGAATTGCTTCGCCACAAGCGAACATTATCAACAAAACGTTTGGTCGCAGCTAAAATTGTCTGCGGTCCACTCAGAGACACTAGCTCCCATTGTGCCAGTTGAAGTACCGCTTCTTTAAAATCGAAATTACCGGTTTGAAAATAGTGCACTACAAAACCACTAGAGTAGCAATGCTCAGATCCTGGTCCACCTCCACCACAATGTAGTTCATAGGTAGCTTTTTGTTCTCTGGAATAGGATCGGTGACCCGCTAATCCGGCGTTGACATAATGATCTGTATGCCAGAACAGACCATGATTATATTCTTCTCGATCTTGATCAGTATGATACATATCAATGTCACGGACATGTGCAGCTAATTCATGGGCAAGTTTAAGCCAGGAGAAGTCGGCTGCGGTAAAAGCTTTTTTATAAACGCCAGCGAGCAGATCATACTGATTGTTGTAATGAGAGATAAAAGGGGCAGAACCTTTATGCTCTACCGCCTCGTGATCAGCATAAATTTCACCAAAATTTCGCCAACCGTATTCATCGATCAACTCCCGTTTAGCAATAAAATCACCCGCTGACACAAACTGATCGACAAGATCATTATCCCCAGGGAGATCAGCAAAAACCCCGGAAGCATGAAAAGCTTCTGGAGCAGGGAGAACGTCCAGTGGCGCGCTGGCCCAAGTTAAGCTGTCCCGCTCTGCGCTGAAGTCAGCAAAAAACAGGTGGGTTTTCTGTTCTCCCCCCTGCAATTCAAATACATCGGGAAAACTTTCAGGAAAAAGAGACACTTCAATGCAAGCATCTGTCAGAATAATTTGTTTCGGAAATTCCTGCCAGAATAGCGGACTCGCGACAGCTACCCCCTTTACTTCTTTACCCACCCAGACATGCGGGATTGCCCTTTCGCCCTGAAGGACGGTTTTTCCACCATCCGTTAGCCGATAGCCTTTAAATGTCAGCGGAACCTGCCCTGTACTATTTCTATGATTTGGACTCTGCCATTCTTGCCCACCACTCGATTCCTGATAAATAGTAACTGGGTCGCCAGCAGAAAACTCTAGAGCCTCTTGTCCGATTTCCGGACGACAAACGATTGTTTTTTGCAAATCAGAAGACAAGTCAAAACGAAAACTTAACGACTGAAACAAGATCGATCCCTGGTCCCCAAGATCCCAGAGCCCGTGGGGATGTGCGGCCGCTTGCGGATTGTGTAACTGCATGGCAGCTTTAACCGTCATCGTCCCGGCATAAAAGTGTAAGCGGCATTTGAAATGCAGGACTGAATCTACAAAGTGACCATGTAAACAAATGACAGCATGGTAAGGTCCTGAATCTTCAATGATAAGTTTGTCGACCATGGGTTTAAGTAAGTTATCACCGTCCAGCTTCAAGTTACAACGACTTGAGTCTAGAACCTTATCACCCGATAATGATTCAACTTGCTTAAAGGGCTTAAAAACATGGGTATCGATATAAAAGCAACCTGCGCCAGTATCAACCCGCCACTCATCAGCTCCTTCTTCAATCAGTATCTGCTGTTGCCAATCGGCTTGTTTGTCCTGCTGAGAGAGCGTCCAGGTCGTTGTACTAAGCGCCGGGACTTGCACTTGATAATCAACCAATAACCACTTTATTGAACCATCAGGCCATCTTTTCAAACATTGTGTCTGACAGGGATGAACATCACCATCGGGATGGCTTATCACAAAAGAGCTGTCCTTAGTCCACCAACCTTTCGGTACCGGAACACCAATCCGCACTGGCTCTCCACAACGTTCAATTCCAGTATTCTCGCGAACCACAATAGCAACAGTATAAGCAGAGTTCATGGACAATACTCCTGCTGCCAGAGTGACAACATCAACAGACTCCAGAGAATAGTGCCATGATCAACCTTCCTACTTTGATGTTCCTGCCAGAGCTTTTGCACATCGTCAATCGATAAAAGATCACCCAAGGAAGGAGAATGAAATAGAGATTTTTCCGTATAGCTTTTCAGATCATTGCGGAACCAATGGTCAAGCGGGACGCTGAATCCCTGTTTACGTCGATTCAATATGGACTGTGGCAAGAACTGAGAAAAGGTTTTGCGTAGGATAATTTTTTTACCGCTGTTTGATATTTTAAAATGACTAGGTAGCGATGCGGCAAATTCTATAACTCGGTAATCAAGAAAAGGAGCTCGCACTTCGAGACTATGTGCCATGCTCATACGATCAACTTTCACCAGGATATCGTCCGGCAAGTAGGTTTTAAGGTCGGTATAAATCATCCGTGTGGCATGGTCAGCGGTGGCAACTTTTTGGTAATGACGAAGGGTATGTTCTGCCGGATCATAACCGCGACAATCGCTTCTGAGATGTTCAGAAAGGATGCCATTCAATGTTGAATCATCCATGTAAGTGTTGGTTCGATAAAACGCTCGCGCCGGCTCGGACATAGCACTCCCAGTCAAAGAATGCAGTTTTCGCGGCAGCGGATGACTCCAGCCTTTCGACAGGCCGTGCAACATGGTCAGCAGAGGCCGCGGCACGTTATTGCGCACAATATCTTCTTTCAATTCCACTGCATACTTTTGGTAACCGCCGAAGCTTTCATCGCCGCCATCACCTGCAAGAGCAACGGTGACCGCCTGACGCGCCAGCCGTGAAACATGGAAGGTTGGAACCGCAGATGAGTCGGCAAAAGGTTCGTCGAAATATTTTGGCAAAAGTTTAATGGTATCTTCTAGCTGGGTCGTGACTCTATATTCTTTATGATCGGTTGCAAACAACTCAGCAACTTCAAGGGCAAAGGGAGATTCATCAAATTTTTTATCATCGAAGCCAATGGTACAGGTTTTTACAGGCTGACTGGATGTCTTTGCCATCAAGGCAACAATCGCACTTGAATCCACCCCGCCACTCAGAAAGGCGCCCAAGGGAACATCAGCTATCATTCTCTGCGCGGTACTGTGCTGAAGAAGTTCATACAATTGTTCCTGAGCATCCGCTAAACTGATCTGTGATTCCTTGAAACAGACATCCCAATATTCAGAAATAACCGGCTTTTGACCTATGGACAATGTCAGACAATGCCCCGGCGACAATTTATAGATCTGCTGATAGATTGTCTTTGGGGAAGGGATATAATGATATTTAAGGTAATCGGCAACGGAAGTTGGGTCGATTTTGAAATCCAGCCCAGGGAACTGCAACAACGCTTTGATCTCTGAAGCAAAAGCGAGCCGATCATCGCCGCCATGATAGAAATAAAGAGGTTTTTTACCGATGCGATCACGGGCTAAAAATAGTTGTTTTTTATCCATATCCCAGAGCGCAAAGGCGAACATGCCGTTCAGATAGGACAAACAATCAGCGCCATATTTCTCATAGAGCGCAAGAATGACTTCGGTATCTGTGCGGGTGTTAAACTGGACCCCTTCCTTTTGTAGATCATTTTTCAGTTCCTGGAAATTATAAATTTCGCCATTAAAAACAATCACCTTGCGTCGATCCAAGGAAAACATCGGCTGATTGCCTTGAGCCGATAAATCAATAATACTAAGCCGTCGATGGGCTAAACCAACAAAATCATCCAGGTATTCACCACCGGCATCAGGGCCGCGATGGCGGATAACGTTGCCCATGCGCTCTAAAACTTCCTTACCGGAAGAGGGCGAAACAGTTCTTAAAAATCCAGCGATGCCACACATTTTAAGTTTTTCCCACTTTGAGACTGCGAAGTTCGCTGACAAAAGCTAGGCCTCGAGCTAAAAAATAAACATTCAATAAAACAAACAATTGTCCCGCCATTTTTGTATTCCAAGCATGACGTATTTTCCAGGACGACAAAAGAACGATAGGTAATTGCCATACAACTAATAAGATGAGCCAGCCGCTATTTATTGTTTTTACATCAAAAGAACCAAAGAGCAGTAGAAATAAAACAAATAAACCAGCCAAGAAACAGTAAAAAGGCGGAACTAAGATGCTGGGCAATTCCCGCAGATTGAAAGTTCGGTCAAGTAGTCGATGTACATTGCTTTTAGACCGCCAAATTTCCTTTTTAAAAAACTCCGAAATTGTCGCTGGCTCTCGATGATGTATCGCAATAATGCGCCTGTCTGATAATAACTTCCCAATTTTACTTAGCCGAAAAGACAGATCATAATCCTCACAAGTGATTAAATCCTCATCAAATCCATGAACCGCGATGAACGCTTCTCTTTGAACAAAAACATTAGCTGATTCATGCCATTCTACCTCCTCAACGTCCTTTTTTTTCTCTCTAATATAAAACCAAGTTTTTTGGACCCAGGTTGCATTTGGAGGTAAAACCACAGGACTGCCAAAAGAGACAATTTCACTTTGTTTCAAATAGCGAGAGGCTGCTGCTAACCAACTATTAGTAACAGTACAATCCGCATCAAGGAAAACAAAAATCTCACCTTTTGCCTCAGAAGCGCCATAATTTCGCAATCCGGAGATGGTTAAATCGGGTTGAATGAATGTCTGCGCGCCCAATTCTTTAGCAATGGCGACTGTCTGATCAGTAGAACCATTATCGACAACAATCACTTCATATTGAGCATGATCATAGTCGACGGCAAAGATAGATTCGAGACAATTCTTAATATTGTGCTCTTCATTTTTAGCTGGAATAATAATTGAAAAATCAATCATGCATCCCCTCCTCCCCAACCGCTTGGCCTTCCTTTTCAGGACGCAACAGCAATGCCTCCAAAGCCAGCATATTGGTCTCCCAATCAAAGCAGGAAATTACATAATCCCGAGCAGCACGCCCGATGATATTTGCCTGCTGCGGGTCATCCAGTAAGCGACAAGTCATCGAGATGAAATCCTTGGCCGTATCAGCGATTAGTAAATGGTCACCGGAGACTGCTTGCACGCCGGCGTTGGCTCTGGAAGTTGCAACAACAGGCTTCTCCATAGACATGGCTTCAAGCACTTTATTTTGTACGCCGCGGCCTTGATGCAATGGGGCCACACAAACATCTGCGAGCTTATAGTAAGCACGAATATCATCGACAAAGCCGGTTACAAAGATGTTAGTCCGCGCCGCTAAAGCCTCTATCTCAGCAGTAGGATGACTTCCTACAATATAGAAGAGCAACTCAGGGTAGCGCTGTTGAAGATGTGGCCAAACCTCCTCGATGAACCAAAGTACCCCTTTGATATTTACGGGGTAATCCATTGCGCCGGTAAAAACTATAGCTGGAGCGCATTTTTTTGCAATGAGATCTATTGTTGAGTCTACGCAAGTTGGTGAAAAACACTGATGATCAACACCATTGGGGATGACAGCTAAGTTTTTGCACTCAGGACAATGGGTATAAAATAACTCCGCTTCACCGGTAGAGACCAATACCGTATGATTAAAATAATTTTGAATCCGCTGCTCATATTTCAGCAAACGACGATATTCAAGATGATACAACTTATTGAGTGGAAAACTTGAATCGCCTGCATACTGTAGCCACTTATCAGAATCTACATCACAAAAGTCCATAAACAATTGTGGTTTCTTGATAGAATCAAGTTGAGACAATGCTTTCGACTTAAAAATATATTCGGCCATGGATGATGAAAAGCAAAATATAGAGTCGTACTCCTTGGTTTGTAACCAGGCATCAAAGGTTCTCTGCATAATTTTGCTATAAAAATACCTGCTACTGAGAGCTCGCCCCTGAAGCAAGGCCATTCCTCCCCTAATTTTGGCAATTCGAGGGCTTAAAGGAAAAACCTCAACCCGGTTACACAATTTTTCCAAATCAACTTTGTATTTAAGATCTTCCGGTTCATCAGCAAGACAGAGCAAATCCACCGAATGCCTTTGCGCCAGATACTTCAATTCATTGAAAGAACGAATTTTATCCCCTTTATTAGGAGGAAATGGAATGCGATGGACGATAAATAAAATTTTTTCCATAAAAACCTTCAATCCATGTACAGCACCTAATTAAAGTTAAACTTTGTCATATCGTGAGCTTTTCTTTATAAGAATAAAAAGCTTCAGCATATCGCTCAGAAGCATTTATTTCCATCCCCCGAATTCTCATTAGCGATTTAAAGAGTTCTGGATCGAACCAATTTTTGTCTCTCTGCGATTTATAGCTACCATCAATAAGCAAAACCTTTTTTAGACTGTATTTTTCATTAACCGGCACGTATGCATTCGGCTGCCCCATATCCCCATCATATTTAGGAATCTCATATTCCAGTATCAAATGATTTCTGAAGGTATTTAAAGTTAACTCTGAAACAAGTCTGTGGTCTTGATGTTTATCCTGTCGATAATGAGTGAATATCAAATCAGGAGAAACCTGCTGCTTTATCTCTTCATAAAAATCTTTAACTTCATAGCCGAGATAAGGGAGGAAACCATCCCTGAAGTCTTTAATAATGATGTTTATATGCTTAGCGTTATGCAAAAACTTTTCCGCACAGGCCTGTGCTTCAGCGGCTCTGACTTCATTGGAGCAGAAGACCACCCAGGTACAGTCGATAGCTCTGTTTGCAGTGAGTTCCAGAATTGTGCCACCACAGCCAATTTCAATATCATCACAATGGGCACCAAGGCATAGAACCTTCAGCGGTTCATCGGTGTGTGGCAGGTTCAGTCCTAACACTTCGTACTCCTTCCACTTTATATTTGTCATTTTTCAACCAGACTTCCCAAGGTGCTCCACCTTTGGCATAAGCCTCATCAAGAGTCTGTTTGTCTTTATAGGTATCCATACTGGCCCAAAACCCCTTATGTTCCCAAGAAGTCAGCTTCTTGGCTGCAATCAATCGCTGGAACGGATCTTCAACCAGTTCTTCACCCCATTTTAAATAATCAAAGATTTCTGATCTGAGGACGAAATAACCGGTGTTGATATAAAGCCCGGAAGTCCCGATATGACTGATACTGTTCACCAGACCGTCACCCTCCCTGGTGACAACGTGAAAGCTCTGCGATGGTTGATATGCGGTAAAACTTGCAACTTTATCTGTTTGGGGTTTAAACCATTCAATCATCGTATTCAGATTCAAGTCTGATAAACCGTCACTGTAGTTCGCAAGAAACATCTCCTCCCCTTCAAGATGTTCCTTAACCTGCATCAGCCTCATACCAATATTAGAGTTAATTCCGGTATCAACAAAAGTGATACGCCAGTCATCAATATCGGTATTCAACATCTCAATGTGTTGACCGCCTTTTGTGTAGACAAAATCGTTAGAAATAGTCTCGTCGTATTCGACAAAATATTTTTTTATGGTATCCGCCATATGCCCTAGGCAAAGGATAAAATCCTTGTGACCATAGTAGGCATAATAACGCATGACATTCCAAAGTATCGGACGGTATCCTAGAGGGACCATTGGCTTGGGAATTTTCTCTGAGTACTCCCGTAAACGCATCCCCTGTCCACCACAAAAAAGTACGACTTTCATCTAAGCTCTCCTTTATAAAGAGTATACTTTTGGATTCACGCCCATAGCAGACATTGTCTTGGTAATCTCATCTTGATAGACCCCATTCATGATAATAACGGTATCAGGTTGATAGTCTTTCAAAAATTCAGGCTGGACATAACGGCTACCGATTCCCGGAATATAATTTCCTTCCATGTTCGGGTTAATATCAACAACGTAGTCAATCAAGCTAAGATCTGAAAATTGTGTCAGGAAACCAACAGACTTTGAACCGCCCCCCCAGACAACAACCTTTTCTCCAGACTCCTTCATCTGCTTGAGCCGCTTTTCCCATTCACTCAGTTGTTGGTTTATTTTCGTTTTAAAGTTCTCAATTCTTACCTTCTGATCTGCAACTGTTTCTTCAATCGGAAAAGTTTTTTCTGCCGGAGTGTCGGAAGGGACAGCTTCAATCAGTAGATACTGATCGCTATAGTCCAGACGGATATCAAGAACATCAAAACCCGCATTGCGAAACAGACGACCAAGGGAGCCGGCACTGAAATAGCTGCAATGTTCGTAGTAAATATCCCAAAACGCTTGAATATCGAGAATTCTATTAATCTGAGGAATCTCAAAGAACACAACAGGCTTTTTTTGTCCAAGGGACATACGAATCAGTCGGAGGAAATCATAAGTATGAAAAATATGTTCAAACGTGTGCCGACAGCAGATAAAATCCGGATTCAGCGCTCCGTGTTTTTCTGAATAGTATTCTTTATAGAAGGTAAGATGCTGATTGGATTGTCGACCATCCTCGTAGGCAGGATCAACGCCAATGCCAATTCCACCAGCAAGCTTATTGAGGAGGTTTATAAAGTCACCCTTACCGCATCCGATCTCCAGGATTGTCTTTCCTTTGAGGTCATATTTGGAGATTAATTCGTTAGAAATCCGAGTGAGATATTTCATAAAGGTCTCGGAAAATCCCTGCTGATCCTCATAACCCAGAGTGAAATAGTCAGTGTCGGTATCATAAAGGCGGTTAAAAATAAATCCACATTGTTGACAGATTCCAAGACCAATATCTTTTCTTGGGACTGCTAACGCTTCGGCCTTTGACTTGACTGTAACAATGCTATAAACAGGTGCGTTTTTTATCAGGAAAAAGTCCTCGATTTGATGACTTTTACAACTGGGACAGGCTTCATGATGCATAATATCATTCTCTCAAATAGGAATTAAAAAACTGCTACTTCGGGAATGGGCACGACAAATTTTCCGCCCCAATCATATACATAGGAATTCTGACTGATGATTTCCTTTTTCAAATTCCAGGGCAAAATCAAGAGGAAATCAGGCTGAAACTTTTTAATCCCATCTGGATGATAGATAGGGATATGCGTCCCAGGTGAGAATTTACCTTGTTTATGTGGATTACGATCGACGGTGAAATCAATAAAATCGGTGCCGATACCACAGTAATTCAACAATGTATTTCCCTTACCTGGAGCACCATAGCCGACAACAGTTTTACCCTTACGTTTACAGTTGATAAGAAACTCAAGCAATTTACGTTTAGTTTCTCGGACCTGCTCTGCAAATGATGCGTAAGTCGCCATCTGAGTCAAACCAAAGTTCAGCTCTGAAGTCCGTAGATCAGTTACCGCCGCCAAAGTTGGATGACTTTTTTCCCCGGTATGACAGGCATAAATACGAAGCGATCCACCATGGGTCGGTAGTTGTTCAACGTCAAAAATAGTCAAACCGTGGGCCGCAAAAACTTTCTCTACTGCGATGAGTGAAAAATATGAAAAATGTTCATGATAGATGGTATCAAACTGGTTTTCCTCCATAAGTCTCACCAAATGAGGAAACTCCATCGTGATAACACCTCTTTGCTTTAACAGCAGCTTCATTCCGGCAACAAAGTCATTGAGATCCGGGACCTGAGCAAGGACATTATTCCCCAACAACAGATCGGCTTGCTTGCCATCATCGACTAGGCTTTTCGCCAATTTCACGCCAAAAAACTCAGTGATCGTTGTTATCCCTTTATCAATCGCTACTTGAGCTACATTTTTAGCCGGTTCAATCCCCAAAGCCGGTATTCCCGCCGCTACAAAGTTCTGCAGCAAATATCCGTCATTACTGGCAAGTTCGACAACATGGCTCGAATCATTAAGAGAGTAACGAGAGGTCATCATCTCCGTATATGTTTTAGCATGTTGCAGCCAGCTGTCAGAATATGAAGAGAAGTAGGCATAGTCACAGAAAATTTCATGGGGATTCACATATTCTTCAAGTTGAACTAAAAAACACTTGGGACATACATAAACATGAAGTGGGTAGAAAGGTTCCATCATGTTTAAATGATCCGCATCTATGTAACTTTCACATAAAGGGGTCATACCCAAATCAACGAACGTATAGTTCAGACTTTCACCGCAAAAACGACAATGACTGGATGTTTTCATGCCTTGTACCTCCTTGGCTTACGTCAACATATCCAGGGTGAAATCGGGCCAGGACATATCTTTGTCAGCTATGACAACTGGATCTATTGGCAATTTAATACCGACTTGAGAATCATTATACCGAAGACCTCTATCTTTTCCTGGAGCATAAAACTCGTTGGTAAAATAAGTAATTTCAGTATCATCGACAAGAGTAATAAATCCCTGAGCAAAGCCCTCTGGTGAATACAACGCTTTATGATTCGACTCAGTCAGTTCAACGCCATACCATTGGAGAAAAGAACTTGACTCAGGACGTATGTCAACAATCATGTCAAAAATGGCCCCTTTAGTGCAGCGAATCATTTTGCTTTCCTGATAAGGAGCTATCTGAAAATGCAAACCACGCAATGTCCCCTTTTGACGACTTAAAGACGTGTTTATTTGAGCAATTTCTGAATTCAAACCGGCCTCCTGCATTTCTTTTTTGCACCAGGACCGACCGAAAAAACCACGCTCGTCACCAATCTTGTTGATCTCAATAACAAAAGCACCCTTGAGTGGCGTTTCAGTAAAAATCATAACATATTCCTTATATGATCCATTGCAGTTGGTCATTCAGCTTGCCATGCTTCTGAAGTCGACCGATGACATGCAAACGCATAAGCTGAGATTCCCGATATTGTGAATCATGGAAATCCATTTCTAGCAGGTTATTTTTGATTTCAGTTATTGTCGACGTAAGATTCTCACTGGGTTGATGATTAGGAGCGAGTTGCTTGAATAAATCGAAATTTGCTCGATAAGAACGCTTATCTGGAGGAGCATCAGGGTTTACAGAGATGTCAACGCCAGGAATAACTTCGGCTGTCGCTTCCGCCAATGAAAGCATCGTCGTGTTCCACTCGTTGCTACCTGAGTTGACAGCTAAAAAGTGACCACCATTAGAGGATGACCGAGTGATGGCCCAGTCCATGGCACGAGCCATATCCTTGGTATTGATCATCGGACGCCAGGGAGTTCCATCACTCAAAATTGAAATATGTTTATTAACAATGGCACCAGCAACAAAATCATTTAAGACAAGGTCCAAGCGAAACCGGTCAGACCACCCACAAGCTGTCGCAAATCGATGGCACGTAACTGTAAAATTGTCATCAGCCAATTTTTCTAACGCTTCCTCTGCAGCAACCTTTGACCGCGCATAAGCTGTTAGCGGATTCAGCTTGTCTGTCTCTTTACGAGGTGAATCATCGGCCTGCCCATACATTGAACAACTTGAAGCATAGACAAAGGATTTAACCCCGTTCCTCTTTGCCATTTCCGCTAGGTTGGTTGCAGCCCTATAGTTGATATCCATCGTCACTTCTTCAAATTTGTTACCGATGGGATCATTTGATATTGCAGCAAGATCAATGATACCATCGACCCCCTTGAGAAGCTCTTCAGGAAATGCACGGATGTCTCCAAAAACCTGTTTATTCAGTTTGATTTCCGGCAACATTGCCGCGTTAGTTAAGCAATGGGCAAAGTAACCAATGTCAAACCCGATCAACTCTCCATCAGGATATGATTTTCGCAACTGGCTAATAACACTTGGTCCAACATAACCAAGATTTCCAACAATCAAAATTTTCATAATATTCCTCAATTTTAAATATGGTTGTTAATACAGTTAACCTTTTGAGCCGAACTTACCAGCAACGGCATAACATAGTTACTGGACAATGCTGTCCAGAACCCATAACTTTTGCCTTAAAATATTTTCTTTCAAACTCATTTTACCACGAAACTATTGGCAGATTTTCGAATTCTTTTAAAAAAAATAATGGTAACTCAAGGAGGTTTTGCAGAATTTCAAGAAAAGTAAAAACAAATGGTATCTTTTTAAAGACGTTTTTTATTTGATGTATTTCAGACACAGTCGTTTCTACTATTATCTTATTCTGAGGTTGCAAGTGATCAGGATTCTCTGTTGTCTGATCAACAATGACAGCTTGCACCTTCTCTTTCCATATCGGATAAGAAGTCATATTATAACTTGTGCTGGAATCGATTGAATTTATTGAGAAACATTCTATTTCTACATTGGGGATACGTAGATAAAGATTCTGAATTACAGACAGAATGAAGGTTTCATCTTCTATTTTTTTGTTTCCATAGTGGCCAAAAATGCCGATAACTTTCAGCTTAGACATCTTTAAAGCATTTCACCCGAATCACATTAGAGAGAGATATATCGACGAATAAGTGGTCCTAAACTGTTACACCAGAAAAGCGGCATTTTCATCCAAATCCTTTCAGAAATCATTCTAAGTTTTGAAGGTTTAAAAGGAATTAGCTCCTCTTTATCTGCCAATAAATCAGACCATAAGAGGGGCCTTGGTGTAGCTCCCCATTGTTTTTTGAACCGATACGTACCTTCACCGATCGTTGATCGTCCAAAATCGAAAATTTTATACCCATGATCAGCAGCGAATGACAAAAAGTTCCAATAAAGGAGAACGTTAGCATTTTGAGAATTATAACGCCGCAACGAGGATGCCCAAGGAATAGATACAGTCTCTCGATGCATCAGGATAATTCCGCCAGCAGCTAACTCACCATCTGGAGTAAATACGAGACCAATTTGAGCACTGTTGGCATAATTTCTGACAATGGCCTTTATCCACTTAAGGCTATGAACAGGAGAACCAAGATCGCGCATATTTTCAGAAAAAATCTGATAGAAATCACTAACTAATTCAAGACCACCCAATTTAGCTGTCAAACCGTCTTTAAGCGGTTTTTTAATTTGGCTACGCAATTTTGATTTTAAACTGCTCAGATAGATTTCCGATGATGTTGGGAGCTCTAGAACCATCCTGACTTTCTGATCACCATCCGTTACATCTTCAACTGAAGTTCGGTG
This sequence comes from Desulfuromusa kysingii, assembly GCF_900107645.1. Lineage (GTDB taxonomy): Bacteria > Desulfobacterota > Desulfuromonadia > Desulfuromonadales > Geopsychrobacteraceae > Desulfuromusa > Desulfuromusa kysingii. The sequence goes on along the minus strand of NZ_FNQN01000006.1, from coordinate 26,890 downwards.
TTGCCCCGTTCTATATTCGATCCCTGAAATACCATCCTCAATTCCCAATTCTTTCGCCTTATGAATAAGCAGCGTTTCAATCTCTGCGCTATCGACTAAGCATCCCCCAACATCACAATACGGCAGAGAGACATAGTTGCATCCACAAAAAGGGCATTTAAGGATGATCATGGGAAGTACGCCACAGATTTGTTCATCCTCTTCAGCAATAAGATAGCAGGACTTAAATCGGTAGGCCTCGGTTACGGCCTTCTTCCAAGCAAACTGATGGTAAGCGAGACTATCTGGATGGTCTAAAACATAACGATTCCATTCCTCTTCATCCTGATCCGTAGCTTTACGTATTTGCATAATTATTATTATAAACCTCGATAGAGAGCTTAAAATTAAAACTTATCTGCTCAGCGGAATTGAAACTATAATTAGCGAGGTGAAACTGCCGTTTGGATTGCTGTACCCCCTGTTATCAATCCCTGCCATAAAATGGGACGCTCCGGTCCTACCCACATCGGATGATGGCCGCTACCACTTTGATCTACAATGTTTTCTGGTGTCGGGTTTAAATTTAGATACCACGGCAGTTGTACTGATCCCGGTGTTTTAATTTCCTGCTCGATTTCACTGAGTGTCAACACCTTGTCATAAAACTGAAAACCACGAAGCACACCGTTCCAAACCTCGTGTCCAGGATTCCATGGAGCATCCCCAACCGCAAGCACCGGTGCAGGAGGATCAGGGGAAATGTCAACAGAATATCGTATTACTTTACTCATGTCTGGCCAGTCCCAATAAAACTCGTGAATTGTTGACGCCTCTGATATCCAACAAATTGCGACCTGAGTATACCAGCGGTCATAAATCACGTTACTGTCATTGGTTACATCTTTACCGGGTGGAGCTGCAATCTCCCAAAAGTGCTGCGACTCTGATTGCCAGTCTGGATAAGGATGAAAACCATAGAAGGTATTTGAGGGGAAAAATGCTCCATTATTGCCCCAGAAAAAAGCAGTATAGTAGGATTTCTGTTGTCTTGGATAGAGGTGCCAGATATATGTCGCGGGAAAAGCAGGCAAAGGCTTATCAAATTCAAACCGCATCGTATTACGGACTTTGGCACTACCTGGAAAATCCAGACCATAGATAGTAGTAACAGGAATAACTTGAAGGGTAGCCGTGGCGATCTCATCTGTAGTTTCTGCAATGATTGTGATATCCCCAGGAGCTGTTGCTGTCAGGAAACCGTTTGCGTCTATAGATGCCTTTGACGGAGGATCTACCCTCCAAGAGATCTCTTTGGTAAAAACTTTGTCACCTGTTGTTTTTGACACAATACTGAATATTAGTGATTCTCCTACCAGCAACCGAGCCTCGATCGGTGAAACCGATAATTCTTCGGTCTGAAGGTCGGAGACAGTCACCTCGACAGCTCTGCTTTGTCCTTCAAATGTTGCGATTATCATCGCATTCCCGGCAGCTAATGCAGTGACATACCCTTGTTCATCAACTTTCACCAGAGAGGGACGATTGGAGGACCAGGACAAAACCTTCCCTGTTCTCCCTGCAGAATCACCAATAGTCGCTTTCACCTGCTTCAGAGAACCTACTTTAAGTGTGGGAGTGGCCGTTCGTGCTGAAAGAATATTTCCTGCAAAATCACTTATTGTTGCGACAAAAGACAATGACTGACCAACGAGCAGATGCGCCTTTTCTGGGCACACCCAGATATCTACAGCCATATCATCTTCGTGGACAGGAGGACCTTGATCGAGAGCAGAGCGATCGCATCCCCATACGAGAAGGATTAAGAATAAACAGACAAAAACTTTGCCGGAACCCTTAAATCCAGCATCAAGGCTCAATCTGTAAAGGATAACATGTAAAGACTTACCTATCATAGAGATCCAAAGCTTCACTCGATTACTGTAAATGCCAAGATATCGCAGCCAAACAATTTATTCTGATTGTACCAGTGGAGAAAAAGGTCAATCGGACATCGACAATCCATGCTTTATTGAACTAAAAGAAAAATCTGATATTAATCTCTTGAAACGACTTTCAGTCTTACCCAAATTCAAATAATGCCTGAACCGGCTTTTGGCACTTGCACCGGCCATTCGTGGCTGCTGTGGATCAAATTCCCAAGGATGCAGATAAAAAACAAAGGGCTCTTGCTCCTTGTTATTAATCTGTTTCAAACCCCACCGGGTTATGGCGTATGGAAGCAGGCGAAAGTAACCACCACCTGCAATAGGCAGATTTCTATCTCCAAATTGCAAGGTTGTAATTGGAATCTCCTGAATACCCGTTTGTCCATCCATTAATGCTGGACTATCTTCCCATTTGCCCCCATTTTTTACTGCATATCCCGAAAACCTTGGCCAGTCAGGAATCCCATAGAAGTCATGCTGCATCGGGAAAATACTGGAATCATATTTAAATCCCGCCTCAAGCAATTCATCAAAAGCCCAAGAGGTCTGGCGGGTAATCGAATAGCTTGGAGCACGATAACCCAGGACAGCAGCCCCAATTTGATCTTCCAACAACCCTTTTCCACGACGGATATCCTGTTTGTAAGTCTCACGATCCTGTAACGCAACCCGTTGATGAAGATAACCATGGCTTGCGACTTCATGGCCTAGATTTGCAATTTTAACTGCTAGTTGCGGGTATCGTTCAGCAACCCAACCGAGGATAAAAAAAGTGGCTTTAACTTCATTGTCAGCAAGTAGTGAGAGAACCAAGTCAGTATTACGTTCAACCCGACACTCACGTCCAGCCCACGTTTCAGGAGCGGAAAGTTTTTCGAATGCTGAAACGTGAAAATAATCTTCAACATCGATAGTAAGATAATTTTTTATCGCCATAAGTTGTTCAATCCTTCAACAGGTGTCCTAAAAATATCAATAACAGCTGAATTGATTTTATCCGTCTTTATCTGTGTTCATCTGCGGCAATAAGGCATTTATCACAAAGACCAATAGGTTAGACCCGCATTCTCAACGTCTCGCCGCTTAAGAATTGATTTAACATCAACAACGACACCGTTACCGTTGCCATTTGTACAAAATTGTGTAAGAGCAGAAATTCCAATATCCGCAAATGCTTTGTGACTCACAGCATAAATCACCGCATCAACCTTGCCGACAGCATTCAGATCAATCAACTCCAAGCCATATTCATAGCGGGTTTCATCAGGGTCAGCCCAAGGATCATGAACCATAACTTCGACACCGTAATCTTTAAGTTCTTTAACAATGCCAACAACCTTTGTGTTGCGGATATCCGGAACATCTTCTTTAAAGGTCAGACCCAGGATAAGAACTTTGGAGCCTTTAATAACTTTACCGGAGCGAATCATCTGCTTCACTGTATTTTCAGCAACATATTTTCCCATACCATCATTGATACGACGACCTGCAAGGATGACCTGGGGCAAATAACCGATCTGTTCTGCTTTGTGGGTCAGGTAATAAGGATCAACCCCAATACAGTGACCACCAACTAAGCCCGGAGTAAACTTAAGAAAATTCCACTTGGTTCCAGCGGCAGCAAGGACATCCATGGTCGGAATGTCCAACTTGTTAAAGATCAGCGATAATTCATTGATCAACGCAATGTTAAGATCGCGTTGGGTATTCTCAATAACTTTTGCCGCCTCTGCAACTTTGATACTTGAGGCACGATGAACACCAGCAGTGATAACCAGTGAATAGACCTGAGCAACTATTTCCAGAGTCGCCTCATCCATACCGGAGACGACCTTCATGATTTTTTCAACTGTATGAACCTTATCTCCTGGATTGATCCGTTCTGGAGAATAGCCAACCTTAAAATCAACCCCACATTTTAAACCCGATTCACGCTCGAGAATTGGGACACATATATCTTCTGTCACTCCCGGATAAACGGTCGACTCATAAACGATAATTGTTCCATTTTTCAAGTTCTGACCAATTGTCTTTGACGCTTTTTCCATAGGGGTTAAGTCGGGGTTATTATTCTGATCAATGGGAGTTGGAACAGTAACGATAATAAAATCAGCTAATTTTAAATCTTTGGGATCTGTCGTGTATTCAATCCGTGTCTTTTTCAGGTCTTCGGCTGACAGTTCACCGGTAGCATCATAGCCAGACAGTAACTGTTTAACCTTTTCTGCATGAATTTCAAATCCAATGACATCGACTTTTTTTCCAAAAGCTGCAGCCAGAGGAAGGCCGACATACCCTAAACCCACAATAGCTATCTTAGCTTGCCGATTAATTATTTTATCTATTGTTATCAAATTCCAATCTCCTATTGTCATGAACAATGCCAATGACTTAACTTTAACATGTTCTAAGTATTATGTTTTTATCATTGTGAAAATCTGTGTTCAAACAATCCAATGAGTCGTTCAACACTTAGTAAGATACCAATCATAAGTCAGCTTTAATCCTCTTGCAACTGAATACTCTTGTTGGTATTGTAATAAATCCACAATCTTGCTGTTATCTGCTAGCGAGTATTTTATATCTCCAGACCGCGGTAAAGAATAGCAGATATCAAGTTGATTACCAGACAACCTTTGTATCAATGCCAACAACTGATTCAAATTTGTTTGCAGACCATTTCCAACATTCATAGCGGATTGGTATGCACACTGACTACGAACCGCAGCAGCTATTAGCGCCACAAGGTCAGCAACATAGACAAAATCACGACTCTGTTCTCCATCACCAAAAACAGTCAAGGTCTGGCGGTTGATCGCTCTTTGCATAAAAATGCTGATAACACCAGAATAAGGGGAAGATGGATCTTGTCTAGGACCAAAAATATTAAAAAAGCGAAAAATGACCGGCGATAAATCATATTGGCGACGATAAAAATCAATATAATATTCACTTGCCAGTTTATCGGCGGCATAGGGGGTTAAAGGTGCCAGTTTTGTAGATTCTGAAACCGGGATAACTTCAGTGTTGCCATAAACGGCAGCAGAAGAGGCAAAAACAAAGCGTTTAATAGCATGTCGCTTGGCTGCTTCTAAAAGATTAACCGTACCAACCAGATTAACCTGATGGGTTTCAATTGGATCATCAACAGAAGCTTGAACGGAGGCTACTGCAGCCAAATGAACGATTGCATCGCAATTTTTTGCTGCATGTAAAACGATTTCGGGATCGCGGATATCACCCTCAATAATCTTCAACCGCGGATGACTTAAAGGAAGGTTGGTACGATGTCCGGTACTGAAATTATCGAGAACCGTGACATTATTCTTTTTTGCAATTAACACATCAACGAGATGGGAACCGATGAAGCCCCCCCCGCCAGTCACCAGTATTTTCACGCGATTTCATCCTCTTTCTTAATTTAAAGGAACCTAAAACAAAGTGAAAGACAGGCTTAACTTTAAACTGCTCACAACATTGCTTGTGGTTAAATTATTCAATTTTGGATCTAAGCCCCATAGACTCTTCAATGCTCGACCGCTTGCCGTCAACAAGAAGTGATTGTCGCAATCTGTCAATTTGTGCCGATATTTTTTTCAAATGATCATCAAATTGTCCAAATTGAGTTTGTTGCTGATTAATCAGATATTCAAGAATACTTCCTTGGCTGGAAAGTCGTTCAAGGATAGCTTCTTTTTCGGAGCGGTTAGCGTTAAGTTTGGCATAGTTATCCTCAATGCGAGCTAATCGGCTATTCAGATCAACGGGGTCATGAGGCCCACTTGAAGCATCAAAACCACTTCCCTGCATAACAGGCTCATCAAAAGAGAGTTCGGTCAAAGCATCTTGAACAAGATCCATATCGATCACTTTCGTCTCTTCGACAAAAGCCGATAGAAGAAGAAAGTCACAAATCAGATTAATCAACCGTGGGACACCACCGCTAAAACGGAAAATGGCATCAATAACACCATCCTGAAAAGTCACACAGTCGCGATTACCAACAGTGGCGAGACGATGATAGATATATTCCTCAGTTTCTTCACGATTTAAAGGGTTGAGGTGACAACTTATGCTGATCCGTTGTCGCAATTGTCGCAATGATGGCTTAGCAATAATTTGTTTTAATTCTGGTTGTCCAACAAGGATGATTTGCACCATCTTAAAGTTGTCGGCTTCAAGATTAGAGAGTAAACGGATTTCTTCTAAACCTTCCTCTGAAAGGTTCTGCGCCTCATCAATAATAATAATAGGTTGACGGTTCGACGTACACTCCTCTAATAGAAAGTCATTTAAGTCGGTTATGAGCTCAACCTTATCTTTACCTTTTGTTTCCAAACCGAAATCAGTATTGATCATGGCGACGAGCTGATATCCGTCAACACGCGTGTTGAAAATCATTGACAAGGTAACATCAGTACTTATCTTGTTAATGATGTCTCGGAGCAGAGTCGTTTTACCAGAACCAACCTCCCCGGTCAGCAGGGTAAATCCAGCATTTTCTTGAACGCCGTATTGCAGATAACTGAGAGCTTTACGATGCCCTTTACTTAAATAAAGAAATTTGGGGTTAGGTAGAAGGTCAAAGGGTTTAGCACTCAGACCAAAAAACTCTGTGTACATATTTTAAAACCTGACTGTCACACTCAAAGTGATAATATTATTATTATAATCATTGTCATCGATATCAGATTCGTTGATGCGGAAACGATATCCAAGAGATGCCAAGAAACGGCGATATTCGTAATCAAGGGAGGTGCCGAAGGTCATTCGATTCACATCTTCATTGACATCAAGGTCATCGAACTGTGCATATTCGTACTCAGCATCAAAATTGACGGTGACAGCTCTGGCCAACGGTTTGGCAAAGTCAAAACGGACACCATAGGCCGTATCTTCCCGATCAAGACGGATATAATCAGAATTGTTCCAGAAGATCTCAGTCGATGCGGTTAAAGACTCTTTCACATATGCAGCACCAAAGCGTGCCTCTTTTGTCTCTGTAAGCCCATCTTCTGCCGTCACAACGAAATCTTGAGAATAGGTCAAGGAAAACGTCACAGGTTGAGAAAGACGGTAGGCTATATCGACAAGCCAAGTCGTACTGTCTGTATCCAAGCCGGAGTCATAATCAATCTGGCTATAACCACCTTCCAATGATAGAGTCGTACGGCCACCTAACTGCTGAGTCAAACCTAAGATATAGTCCTGTCTGTCAAACTCATCAGCGTTGTCATCTGACATTTCAATCGCATAAGCATAACGTGCAAAGGCTTCTGAACTCGCTGATAGCTGCTTCACCAACGAGATACGTCCTTCATGTTCTTCAGTATCATCCCCGCGAGGGTCAACATAGTCTGCCCGAGAATAGGTATAACCAAAAAGAAGGGAGAAGGTTGGCATCAACTGAAGTCGATATTCTGGAGTTACTGTGGTCCGATAGACCGTTGATCTATTTTCAGCATCACTGTAAGCGTAATCATCACGCTCATCAATGGTTTCACGGCTGATAACTTCTGCAAGGTACAGGGTAAATGGTCGTCCACGAAAAAACAGTGCATTGGCGTCTGCCTGCTGAACATCCTTAAAGTCATCCAGATTTTCACTATCATTATTTTTATACAGACGATAGCGAAGTGAATAGTCGACCGATGCTTCAACCGAACGATTTTGATAACTTAAATTGACACCTGGCTGAATTGTCGTAATCCAATCCTCTTCTTCATTTGCTGAGTCAAGAAAAATATTATCATTATACTCTTCCTCAACAGTTAGGCGGGGGTGTATTTCAACTTCAGCCCATGAACTTATTGTCGAAAAGACAAAACAAATAGACATTAGAATAACAACAGAAATTTTCAATGATTTCATAATTCGCCCCTTGTAGAAATGGCAAAATCAGGCTACATGCACAATTCTGCAATAAATAAACTATTTAATCATAATCATAATAATAGCCGCTGGTCGTTTTAAAGAATACACGCGCGTCGTTATATACAACGCCAAGCAAGTTATGATCCTTAAACTCTTCTAAAGCTTTAACCACATCATCTTTATTGGCCTTTCCTTCTCTGACAACAAATAATGTTGCATCGAGGAAACTTGCCAACACTCCGGCATCTGCAAATGGGTGAGAAGGGGGTGTATCAAAAATGACATAGCGCTCAGGATAACGATCTTTTAGTTCGTGGACAATCTCCTTCATCCGATTTGAAGACAGCATATCCAAGGGGTCTCTGACGGCTTCACCAGCAGGAAGAATAACTAATTTCCCAACACCAGTCTTTATTAATGCTTTCTCTATCGGTAAATTATCTCGCAAACAATGAACCAAACCAACTTTTGGGTTAATATCCAGATATTTATGCACTGATGGGCGGCGCAAATCAGTATCGACTAACAAAACCGTATGATCCTGTTCTTTAGCTAAAGAGATAGCAAGGTTCAGAGCTGTCATCGACTTGCCCTCTTCACTGGCTGTGCTCGTCACCATAATTGTATTTAAAAATTTATCACCTTTGGTCAAAGCAATAACGGTTGACCGCAGCTTATTGAATTCTTCAACAACAATGGTTTTTTCATCCCGCGCAGTTGCCAACATAAGATGATCTATCTTAAGCGGAACAACATCAAGCAAAGAATTGATCATGTTCTTGACTGTTTTGGGACGAATCGGTGCAGCGTCATCTACTTTATTTCGCAGAGTAGATTTATTTTGATTCACCCTAGTCCGTTGACTGGAGACTTTTTTTAATGCTTCTTCGATTCGACTCATAATCCAGAATGCCTAGCGTAGATAAATTTCATAAACAAACACACCTGCAAAACCCAGAAAATAGACTCCAGCAGTAAAAACGACGATGAAATCAGTTCGCCAAACTTTTTTGGCGATTGCAGGATCAACAATATTTGGCACAACGGCAAGAACATCAATTCCAAGACCTTCAAATACGCTGACGTCCCGAATGCGATTATCCATGGATTCAAGCAGATAGATGACCCCTACGCCACAACCAAGCCCCCCAGCGACAGCAAGAAGAAACATCTTCATCATATTTGGAGAAACAGGAACCTCTGGTAATACAGCGGCGTCAACAATACGAAAAGTTGCAGCCTTATTGCCAATCTCCATTTGTTTAGAAACTTCGGACTGACTCATTCGCCCAAGCAACTCATCATAAACATTGCGGATAGAGTCTCTCTCTTGGACAAGAATGCCAAGCTCTTTGCGTGCTGTTGGCACTTCCCGAAGTTCACTTTCTCGCTTGGCAATGGTTTTTTGTAAATTAAGTTTTCTGGCCCCTAAAGATGAGAGCTCCGCATCAAGTTCAAAGACACGCCCTTGCAAGTCCTGATGTAATGGGTTCAATGATGTCAAACGCGTACGTTCAGGCTTACTTGCATTGTTATTAGGCTCAGTGAGTCGCTTTTTCAGAGTGTCAATCTCTGATTTTAATCTAATCACTTCTGGATAGTTATCTGTATATTTGAGGAGAAGGTTGTTTAAGCGGCTTTCCATCTCCGCAAGACGATTCCCTTCAGCACTTTCACTGACCATATCAATCGTTTCTGGGAGGGAATCAAGCTGGCTTTGAATTTGTTTTTTTCTGGCTAATAGGGTGTCTTGGTTCAACTCTATGGTTTCAATCTGATTTTCCAATTCCCTGATATTAGCTAGAGTCGCACCCTCGTTAACAGAAAAATAAATTCCATTTTTCTTTCTAAAATCGATTATTTTATCTTCTGCAGCCTCGAGCTTGGCCTTAAATATCTCTATTTGTTCATCTAGAAATCGGTTAGCACCATAAGTTTCCTCCCTTTTTGCTGAAATATTTTCTTCAACATAGGTCCCAACAAGAGTGTTCACGAATTTCTGCGCAAATGAGGGGTCTTTATCTACCAAAGAGAGGGTAAAAAGCTCTTGTCCACGGATTCTCAAGTTGATCCGCTTAATTAAACCAGAGATATAATTTTGTTGCTCGGCAATCGGCTTAGCAAAGATTTCTGATCCAACCTCTTCCAACGTTTTCGTCACCAGATCACGACTGAGTATCGCATAGCGAAGAACGCGAATTCGATCATTAATATCAGGAGAAACAGCGATGCCACGAACCAAACTATCAATGACATTTCGCTCAATAAATACAGTCGTATCGGCGCTATATTTTTTAGGCAAAGTAAAGCTGTAGACACCGATAACAGTCATCACCATCAACGCGACAAAGACAAACAAGTATCTATGCCGATGAAGAGCACGAAGGTAACGGAGTAATTCTTTAAAGTTTTGCATAGATCAAAAAATCCTAGAAAATACTTTCTTCGACAATAACATAGTCACCGGGCTTTAAAGCAACATTGGCGGAAATATCTTTCCCTTTTGTCACCTTTTTAAGATCAATTTGATGTTTGACCTTATCTTTGCCGATAACAAAGACGCTTCCTTCTTTGGCGAATTCTGTAAATCCACCAGCGGTCAGGATAGCATCCATAACCTTCATTCCTTCATAAAATTGGAGACTTTGTGGCGCTGTGACTGCTCCCATAACATAAACAATATTGAGTCGGTTACTTGGGATAAAAATGATATCCTCAGCTTTAAGCTGAATATCCTGAGACATATCACCTTCAAAATAAAGACGATAAAAGTCGGTATTTATTTTCTCATTGTTCCGGGAAAGATAAGCTCTTCGCAAATCAACTGTTGACAAGTCTCCGAGTTCACTTAGTAATTTAAGCAGTGATGTCTCTTTTGTCATATCAAAAACGCGAGACACGCCCCCCCCGGTGATATAGACGCGATTATTGATAATCTGTTGCACCGAAACGGTTACTATCGGTTGCTTGATATACTCTTTCATCTTGGTAGAAATGGTTTTACTCAAATTTGCCGGTGTCGATCTGTCTGCCAAGACATCGCCGACAGCAGGCAAAGTGATTTTTCCATCAGGTCTGACGGTGACAGAACGACTCATCTCAGGAACCCCCCAAACGGAGACCTCTAGAACATCTCCTTTACCAATTAAATAATCTGCGGCAGCTGCAAAGCCAGAAAAGCTCCCCAGAGTCAATGACACAATAAAACAACTGAGCACTATTTTTTTCAACTATCGACCTCCAAAACCCGTCAAAACAACACGGATCGTATCAATTATAATTTTGAAATCGAGAAAGACAGAGTAGTTTTTAATATAAAACAGGTCATAACGCATTTTTTCAAGAGCATCTGCGTCCGAAGCTCCATAAGGATAACAGACTTGAGCCCAACCCGTAACACCTGGCTTCACAAAATGTCGGATGGAATAAAAAGGGATGGTTTCCTTTAATTTTTCAACAAACGCCATCCGCTCAGGGCGAGGACCGATGAAACTCATGTCCCCCTTAAGAACATTATAGAGTTGTGGAATTTCATCCAGACGAGTTTTGCGTAGAAACTGACCAATACGCGTCACCCGGGGATCATCTTTTTGTGCCCATACAGCTCCGGATTGTTTCTCTGCATCTTGCCCCATCGTACGAAATTTATAAACAAAATATTCTACTTCATTTTCACCAACCCTGAGTTGCTTATAAAACACTGGGCCGGGTGTATCCAACTTGATAATGACGGCCAGAACAGGAAAAAGAGGTGAAGAAAGGAGCAGACCAATAACCGAGAAGACAATATCATAAATACGCTTATAACCACGCATAAATGGGGTCATCCGAAAGCTGTGAGTATAGACAAAGGCACTTGGCTGCATGTTTTCAATCAGCAGACAGCCTTTGACTTGTTCGAAGTACGTGGTCGCTTCAACTATTTCAATACCGCGCAACTTACTCCGCATAAATTCTTTGAGTGGTAAATTACCACGTCGTTCATTGAGCGCCACAACTAACTTTTGAGGTCTGTAGTCATGGATGAGGCTATCAATCTCTTTAATATTTCCGACGATCAAAGCCGGGTCAACTTCAGGGTCCCTTTCAGTGCAGGAAACAAAGCGGACAAAACTATGAACGTTCTGGTCTTTGGGCACGATTTCAGCGATACTTTTTGCCAACTCCCCGGCACCAACAATCAATATTCTAGTTGCAAATTGTGCTGAGTGTGAAAACTTACGGATCAATAATCTCGACCCATATTGAGCACAGCAGAATAAAACCAGAGAAATCAGCAAAATCCCCCGTCCAATTTGTAAAAATGGGAGCAAATAGAAGAGCGCTGAGAGGAGAAAAAAACTCCCCACTCCTGTTGAAAGAACCCGATAAAACAGAAATTTCCGACTAACAAATTTTTGTCGCTCGTAAAGCTCAAATAGGTATGAGAAAAAAAACACGACACACAAGCAACTCAATACCTCGAGAATACTCCAGGAAAAGAGACTCTCAGAAATGGTAACATGACCAAACCGAATCAGATAAGCCCCTGCCAAGCAAAGATAAGCCATACAGATATCGATTATGATAATAAAATATTTCGCTCTGACCATCATAATTCAATGACTCGTTATAATGTGTTTAGTAGCTCTTCGGCTTGCTGAAGCTCGCTCTTATCACCAGACGCGATCACTTCTTCTAATAAGCCTTTAGCAATGGAATCCTCTCCGGTTTCAATTTTTGCCATTGCTAGATGCAGCGTTACCGCAGCAACACCAGGGAGGAGATCATGAGCCTTTTCGAGTAAATTGGATGCATCCTCAGCACGACCATTCTTAATCAGGGCATATCCTAGAGTGTCCATGATCCGGGGATCATTAGGCTGCAACCGGTACGCATCCATAGCGTAGTTAAGCGCCTCCTCTTCTTCGCCAAAATTGTCCATCAATAGGTAGGCGAGATTATTTAATGCCGAGGTGCTTTTGTTATCAAACTTTATCGCGGACTTATAATACTCCAATGCGGCCCCTTTATCACCATGACTTTCTTTCAAAAAGCCGAGCGCGGAATAGGCTGGGGCAAAACGTGGCGCCGACTGAATTATCCGCTGATAAAGTTGTTCCGCTAACTGTGATTTATCATCTTGCTCAAAGGTTCGTGCTAGTTGCATTTGCAATCGTAGCGGATGAGGCACCGTCGCAATCCCCTGTTGCAAAATCTTTACCGCCTCTTGTTTTTTTTCTTGTCCTGCTAAAAAAAGAGAAGAGAGTAAATAAGGGTATTCCTGGTCACCGTCTGAGGATAACACTTCTGAGATCAACTTATCTGCTTTGGCTGATTGACCGGATGAGAGATAGAGGCGGACTAAAAGATTATTGCCGCGCTCAGCTGAAACACCTGACAATTCAATGTAAGCTGTCTCAGCATCATCCCACTGTTGTTGCTGCAAGTGCAGCCCCCCCTTGAGCTCCAATAGTGGCATAGAATCTCGAAAAGATTGCAGACCACGGTCAACAATAGCTAGAGCTTCTGCCGTTTGTTTTTTCTTCAACTGATACTGAGCAGCAGCGACGAAGCCAGATTCAGTGCCCGTAGCTTCTATCTGCCCATACATTTTGTCGACGTCAGAAACTTTACCTTGGACATTATACAATGCGGCAATACCCAGTAATGCCCTAAGATTTTTACTGTCGGCAGAGATTACTTGATAATATTCAGCGATAGCTTTTTCATAATTTGATTGCGAGGCGTAGTAGGAGGCAAGGTTAAAATATGGGGTTAAATAATCGGGGTTAGCCTGTTTTGCTTTCTCCAGCGCAGCCAAAGCCTGTACTGGTTTTTTTTGCGAAAAATAAGCTGCAGCCAGATAATTGTTTAAAAGGGCATCGGCCTTGGATCCATCCATCCCATCTTGCAAGCTCTGTACTGCCGCTGAATAATTTTTTTGTCTAAGATAATGAGTGACCAACATCAGACGCCCATTCAAGACTTCGGGAGCAGCATCAACAGCCTTGACCAAATCAGCTTCACCTTCCGCCCCCTGCCCTTTTGCCAAATGAAAAATTCCGCGTTTCAAATGTGCATCAGCTAAATCCGGATCTAAATCTGTTGCAGTCTCAAGTTCAGCCATCCCTTGATCATATTGGCCATCTGCGAGATAGGCGCTTCCTAGAATGTTATGAGCGTACGCATTATCTGGATTTGTCCGGAGAACTTTTTGAACCTCAATGATAGCGTCATCAAGACGTTTTTGTTTGAGCAACGTCATTGAAACAAGAATTCTGGCCCTCTCAAAGCTCGGATTAAGATCAAGTGCTTTCTGAAATTGGTTCAGAGCAATCTCATAATTTTCCAATCCATAATAACTGAGACCTAAAAAGAAATAGGAAAGGAGATGCTGCTGCTTTTTCAATGAATCCTCTAAAGCGATTTTGGCTTCTTCATACTTCTCCTGGCGATATAACAAAAAACCGTTTAAACGTGATCCGTCTGAACGATCAGGAAAACTGGATAGAAGCTTGTCAATAGAAGCCTGTGCTGCGGCCATATCGCCAAGATCCATCTGTAAAATGCCTGACATATAGATAGCTTGAAGCTGCTTTGCATCCACCTGAATAATATTAGAATAAGCAGTAAGGGCAGCCTCACGATTCCCTTGACGCGTCTCAATGGAAGCCAGCAAGTAGTAAGCTTCGATCAGCTTATTATCAATAGAGATAGCTTCCTGCAGATATTGCTTCGCTATGACGAAATCTTTCTTCTGCAAATAAACCTTTGCTAAATTCAAACGGGGATCGATCGCAGTCGAATCAAGTTGTAAGGCTTTTTTGAAAAATTGTTCAGCAGAATCTATATCTCCGGATGCACCATGTGCTCGGCCATATAAAACTAACGACTCAACTGTCTCATGGTTATTAGAGTGGTATTTATCGAGTTCAAGAAGCGCTTTTTCGGGTAATTTTTGGTTAATATAGATGGCTGCCAGTTTCAACAATAAATCAGTTTGTGAGGGATTTTGCAGCAGAACTTTTTGAAATTCTTTTTCTGCCCGATCAAAATTTTCTGAGCTTAGATAGGCTTCCGCCAACCCAATGCGAGCATCGAGATAGTTGACATCTTTTTCCAGGGCATTTTTATACAGAACGACAGCACCACGAAAATTTCCTTCAGCACTTAGTCGGTTTCCTTCTAGCAATAATTCTTCTTTGGATTGTCCCCCACAAGAAACGATAAAAAGGAGAATAATTAAAATTAAGAGTCTTTGCATAGCCCCCACCTTCTGGAAAGTGTTTGTATTAATAAGAAGTCTTAGGACAAAACATATTAAAAATATGTGATTTTTAAATATAAACAGCGTCCATTACAGAACATGTAAGTTAAACAGAATACAGTAAAAAAGCAAGCAGGCTTTAGTTTTTCTAACCGAACGAACACAAAAAAAGGGTGGTGCCTTACGCACCACCCTTTCTCCATTTTAATGTGTCTTTTGGCTTATGATTTACGACGCTTCAAGAAAGCGAGACCAACAAGACCAGAACCTAGGAGGAGGAGGGTTGCTGGTTCTGGAACTGGCGCTATGTCAGAAATACCTACAACCATGTCAGTAAAGTCCTGGTCACCGCCACTCCATAAATCTTCCGCGGCAAGAACATAATTTGAACCCATAACTTCCCACGCAGCATTATCACGAGTATCAAAAGTCAAGAAATGATCATATTGATCAGCATTGAGTGAAGTATGGGTGTAAAAAGTTTGACCATTATTGGTAGGGCTAGTCAAGTAGAACCCAAAGCGATTATCACTAATGGCAATAGAGTTGTTACTTGTAGAGACGCTACCACCTGTAAAATCAAATGTGACCGTAGTCGTAGAGTTCAAAGGATCTTGATTGTCATCCCAAAGACCCTGGGCAGCACCATTAAAAATCTCCAAAGTGTTATCAGCAACTACATTTCCTTGCGTGTCAAAGGAGTAAGTATACAAACCAAAAGTGTTTGTATTTTGATACCCCGCAAACTCAAACATTAAGAAAGCGGTTATATCATCTCCACCCGTAAAGCTAAACGCCTCATCACCAGTATCAGAATAGTTTCCAGCACTCGTAACAAGCTGATTAGATGAAACAGTCAAAGCCATTCCGTGTGTTGAAGTAAGCAACAAAGCAATAGTCAATAATAGCAATTTAATTCTCATTTGTAGACTCTCCATTTGCCTCTGATTGAGGTATAAGCGGTATATTCATATGGTACAAGTAAATTTTACTGCACTATAATGTATTACATCAATTGACTAACGCACATATTGTACCAAACCATAAGTGCTTGATTTACAATCATTTATTTTCAACAAATAGACGATGTAAATTTTTCCGACATTTTTTTCAAAAGTCCTATTAGAAGAGATATATAAAACAAAAAGATTGCCATCACTTAAGGTTCGTGAACCTTAACCATTGCAATTTCTTTAAAAGATCATTTATGCAGCACTATACACCAACCAAAACCCACCAGCTATGACCAGTAGTCCGCAGATCCGTTTGATCCAGATTGTCCCCTTAGAACCTTCAGTCCAATTGAGATAGCGTTGTACTTTTTCAGTAAAAGTTCCGGCAAAGACAATGACGGCACAATGGCCGAGACCATAAGCAAGCAACAGGAGAGCGGCAAAAATCATGCTGTTGTTCGCCTCGGCGAATGCAACCCCGAGGACCGGTCCCATAAATGCGAAAGTACAGGGTCCCAGCGCCACACCAAAAACCAACCCTAGGATAAAGGCCGCAAACATTCCTTTACGGCCCATATTGATCTGTCCAGGGCCAGACCATGGCATCGGGATAACACCGAGAAGGTGAAGGCCGAAGAGGAAGAATATAATCGCCACCGACCAATTACCGTAAGGGCCGAGATCTCCCAACATTCGCCCAGCCAAAGCGGTCAATAATCCGATCAAAGCAATGGAGAGAAGGATACCGATAGCAAACAGATTTGATATGACAAACGCTCGACGTGTACTCATGCGCCCTTGGCCATCGATAAACCCAACAATCAGGGGGATACTCGCAAGATGACAGGGCGAAAGGAGAATACTCAAAACACCCCACCCTGCTGCCGCAGTCAGCGCAATCAAAGGAGTAGCATAGACAGCCTGGCTGAGGCTTGTCATCAGTTGTTCAACCATCAATTATGACCTGTAAATTGGTAACCTAACTCCTGCCATTTATCCAAAATCTCATCACGGGAATAAAAACCAGTGTGGCGGTAGAGTTCGTCCCCATTTGCAGCGAAAAAAATCTGGGTAGGAATCATGCGGATTCCATAGCTTGCCGCTGCGTTTCGATTCTTCCATGCATCGATAAATTCAACCTCCATTTGACCGGAGAAATCATCTTTAAGTTGCTCAAGAATGGGTGCCATTTTAATACAAGGAATGCACTTGTCAGCTCCGATATCAATCAATTTTGGCAAGTTGTTTGCCATGACGGTTGTCGCCAACAAAAATACCGACAGCGTTATTAAAATAATTTTCTTCATTATCAACCTCATCCAATCATTTTCTCAATATCAATGACACTCGGCACTTTACCGGTCACCAAAACTTTGCCATCAACAGCTAACCCAGGTGTGGTCATGACTCCAAAACTCATGATCTGGTTGATGTCGGTGATCTTTTCAAGTTCATAGGTAAGCCCGAGGCTGTCGGCAGCCTGTTTGGTGTTCTCAGCAAGTTTCTGGCATTTGGCACATCCGGTTCCTAGAATTTGTATTTTCTTCATAGTCTGACTCCTTGTAATTGATGTTCAGTTAAAATATGGATCCGTATATTAACCCACTGATGGTGGCCATCACCATCACCAACAGGACAAAAACGATGGTTTTTTTGGTCCCCATGACACTGCGGATGACGAGCATGTTCGGCAGAGAGAGAGCAGGTCCTGCCAGGAGGAGAGCGAGGGCGGGACCTTTACCCATGCCAGCTCCCATGAGTCCCTGCAAAATAGGGACTTCGGTGAGGGTGGCAAAATACATGAAGGCACCGAAAACGGAGGCGAAAAGATTGGCAAATAGTGAGTTTCCGCCAACCAACGAAGCGACCCATGCTGATGGGATCAAACCTTCATGACCGGGACGACCGAGGAGAACTCCGGCGATTAAGACCCCGATTAACAGTAACGGTAGGATCTTCTTGGCAAAGTCCCAACTTTCATTGAACCAGTCACCCATTTCACCGTCACGGGTGCTTTTGAGGTTACTCAATGTTGACAATCCAATAACCCCAAAGGTGAAGGCCAAAGCGGGTTGATGCGGGAGAATGATCGCAGAGATCACAGCTGGTAGCGATGCTAGCACGATGCGGACGATACCGAGCCGGAACCAGGTGGCAAGCATGAGGGCTAAGGCGACAGAAAATCCGCTGGTAATAATCCATTTGGCTGCGTAGATATCATGCCATAGTCCGCTGGCTGCTTCAGTTTTTCCCCAGTTGGCAAAAACCAGAATCCCGACCATGCTGGCAAAGTAGAGGGCGGTTTGCCACAAGGGACGGCCATCGTCCTCGGCTCCCATCATCGGCGCGGCGGCGGCCTTCTCCTCTTCTTCATGACGGAAAAAGAAGTTCATGGCCAGGCCGATTACGATGGCGAAGATGACGGCACCAACGGCCCGCGCAATCCCCATCTCTGGACCGAGGATTCGAGCCGTCAGAACGATGGCGAGAATGTTAATCGCTGGACCTGAATAGAGAAAAGCACAGGCAGGACCAAGACCAGCGCCCATGCGGTAGATCCCAGCAAACAGAGGTAAAATAGTGCAAGAACAAACCGCGAGTATAGTTCCGGACACAGACGCAACACCATACGCCAAGACTTTATTGGCCTTGGGACCCAGGTACTTCATCACCGCCGATTGACTGACAAATACGGCCACAGCTCCAGCAATAAAGAAGGCTGGAACCAGACAGAGGAGCACATGCTCTTGAGCATACCACTTGACCAGATAAAGGGATTCGATGATTGCCCCTTGAACTCTGGAACTTTCTACCGGTAAAAAGAAACACGCACCAAAAACAGCCACGATCCAAAACAGCGGCTTCCATTCATTTTTCCAATTCATAACGATTGCCTTATTGGCTAAATAGCCAACCTTTCAGATAAAAAATTTTACATTCTAAGAATGTTAAGATGTGAAGAATGATCCTTCACCTGAGCCTCGAGAACGGACTCGACACAACCAAAAAAATTAAGGATACAAGGGACACGTAACCGGTAAAACACCTGATTTCCACGTTTTTCATCAATCACCAACCCAGCTTGCTTCAACACAGATAGGTGTTTAGAAACCGTTGAGATGTCAGCGCCAATCATCTCGGTTAATTCACAAACACAGCGCTCACCTTTTGACAATTCTTCAATCATGAAGAGTCGACTGGGATGCGCCATTGCCTTGAGAACTTTTGCTCTGGCTTCCAGATGTTTTCGAGTTTCTATCTCCATTTGCTTCTCCCTAAGTACTTGGCAATATAGCCAAGTAGATTCACGCTGTCAATATAATTTTATAAAGAATCTAAGAATGGTGTCGTGGACTGACAGTCACAGGGAAAACAGAGTCACTTAATTATGGTGACACAAATGACCTGCCAGGCAATGCAGACAGGACAATGTTGTCGTTGTCCTGTCTGTCAAAAGGCCTAACCCATTGCAATCAGGGGACGAACTTCGGTGACATCGAAAACCACTCCAGCAACAATCCCATCTGCAGCAGCTGCACCTGCAACCTCAGCTATAACTTTTTTGACACGGTCAAGAATTGAACCTTCTTTTTGAATCTCACGAACTTGCAAATAGAGCCTATAACCAGGTGTGGTAAAAACAACCGGGCTTTCAGCGATACATAAAAATACTGCAAGGGGGTTTTCCGCTAAATTCTGCAAAGTGCGGTTGTTTCCTAGTCCCATCACAATGGTTCCATCCTCTGTTAGCTGAGGGCTGCCAAAGTAAGCGACATTGGGTTGTCCCTGTGTATTCGCTGTAGCAATTGTCCCGATATAGCCGAGAGTATTGACAATTTCCAAAATTTTTTGATCAATTTTCATCTTTAATCCTCCTGTGGAGACAACGTTATTGGATCGGCAATAAAAAAGCAACTTCCACAATACCCAACGGATAATCATTGCCCGGGATCGGCCGTATACTCCCGGAGACTAATTCCAATCCAACTTTGCAGATCTTTTTAATCGCATAATCCGCTGGTATGATTGGTCAATTCGCTCTTCTCTAAGGGTTCCATTGCGGATCAGATCTTTGATAACAGCAATGGCACGCGGTACCACCTGTTCATCGTAGTGGAGATTGTTACCAAAAACCAAAATGTCGATCCCAGCGGCTAAGGCTTTGCTAATTGCAACATCAAAACCATAATAATCGACAATTGCCCCCATCTGCATATCATCAGAGATAACCACTCCCTCAAAACCAAGTTGTTGACGCAAAATACCGTGAATAGTTGCTTTTGAGAGAGTTGCGGGATATTCACTGTCGAGTTGGCGGTTAAAAACATGCGCCGTCATAATCACATCGGCTTGACCTGCGGAGATAATCTGCTGATACGGGAGAAGCTCACGCGCAGACCAACTCGCGCTCACATCAGTCAAACCGAGGTGTGAATCGCTACGCGAACTACCATGCCCAGGAAAATGTTTGAGTGTCGTCAAAATTCCATGCTGATGGTGCGCACGAATATAATGAAGGGCGTGTTCAGCCACTTTTTGCGGATCAGCAGAAAAGCAACGTTCGTATTTGGCAATAACAGGGTTATCAGGGTTGCTGCACAGATCAATGACGGGAGCCAAGTTGAGACCAACCCCAATGTCAGCCAAGGTGCGAGCTAACTTAGCCGTCTCGGTCAAGGTGCGAGATAAATCGTCCTGTTGCCCCAGTTCCATGTGTGAACAGGTCGCAGGAAATCCGGTTCTCTCGTTCAGGCGAGCGACATGACCACCCTCTTGATCAATAGCGATTAATAAGGGGCGGATTGAAACCTGTTGCAGACTCGAAATCAGGGCTTTAACTTGTGGTGGTGAGACAATATTTCGTTGCCATTGTGCATTGATAACATCGTAATCAAACAGAATCACCCCACCAAGATGGTATTTTTGAATATCCCTAACGATAAAATGATTTTCATCGACCGTCGCCCCACGAAAGCCAACCATCAACATCTGTCCAATTTTCTCATCCAAAGATGGAGATGACGGAGAAGGCATGGTCTGAGAATAAGCAGTAAAGCGAGTTACAGGCAAGAAAACAACCATAAAAATCAATAAAAAGCGTATCAAACACCTGCAGCTCATAAATAGATTTTATCCCCATAAAAAACAAAAAGCAGCATACGACAATGGCATCTGCCACTGTCGTACCTGCCCTTGTAAAAGCGTGAACGCATTGACTCTACCTGTCACGACAAGATGTTCAACCACCTGCATTACCGCGGCACTTAGAGAACCTAGTAAATAACGGAACACCTGAATCACAGAGCTTCAAGCACCGACGGCAGCGTATCTTTGGCGTCACCGAACAACATGCGCGTATTGTCTTTGAAGAATAGCGGATTCTGCACACCGGCATAGCCCGTTGCCATGCTCCGTTTCAGAACGATCGACGTTTTGCCTTTCCAGCACTCGAGAACCGGCATGCCGGCCAAGGCGCTGTTGGGGTCATCAATAGCTGATGGGTTGACAATATCGTTGGCACCAATAACCAGAGAAACATCAACCTTGGGAAAGTCAGCGTTAATTTCATCCATTTCAAAAACGATGTCGTACGGCACTTTTGCTTCAGCCAATAATACGTTCATCTGTCCAGGCATGCGCCCGGCAACTGGATGGATTGCGAACCGCACATTAACACCCTTGGCTTGCAAAGTGCTGGTGATCTCAGAAACGATTTGCTGCGCTTTTGCGACGGCCATTCCATAACCAGGAATAATCATCACTTCCTTGGCATTGCCAAGCAGTTCGGCTGCTTCAATCGCAGTCACCGCTGACACTTCGCCTTCCTGTTCACCACTTGCAGCGGAGACTGTTGTCCCTCCGCTAGAGCCAAAGCCACCGGCTATTACCGACAGGAACTTGCGGTTCATTGCACGACACATTATATAACTCAAAATTGCGCCGCTTGAACCAACCAGCGCACCGGTCACGATCAACAGATCATTATTCAGCATAAAACCGGTCGCTGCTGCCGCCCAACCTGAATAGCTGTTGAGCATGGAGATGACAACTGGCATATCGGCACCGCCAATTGCCAAAACCATATGGATACCGAACACCAGCGCAAATCCTGTCATGATTATCAACGGGAGCATGCCGCCACCAGCGGCAGATTGAATAACGAATTCCCTGCCCAACCAAATGACTGAGAGGAGCAATCCAAGATTGAACCAATGGCGGCCTGGTAAGGTGAGTGGTTTGGAGCCGATACGACCGGAAAGTTTTGCGAAGGCAACAATTGAACCGGAGCATGTGAGCGCTCCGATCAGGATGCCGAGGTAAGTCTCGACGTCATGGACCGTCAAATAAACACCCGTCATATGCACGGAAGTATCTGCAAAATTCGCATAACCAACCAGCACAGCTGCCAGCCCAACCAAACTGTGAAGAATGGCAATAAACTCGGGCATTTCCGTCATCTGCACCCGTTTGGCCAACAGCAGTCCGATACTGCCACCCACAACCAGAACGGTCAGTAATTCAATATAGTGATTTGTGACTACACCAAGGACGGTTGCCAACAAGGCGATGACCATACCTGTGATGCCATACCAGTTACCGCGACGTGCAGTTTCCTGGTTGGAAAGGCCGCTTAAGGCCAGAATAAATAGAACGATAGCCGCGATATAAGAAGCGGTCACAACACCTGAGCTAATCATAATAATCTCACTTGTGAAACATATCGAGCATACGACGCGTCACGGCAAAGCCACCGACGATGTTGATGCTGGTTATTAAAAGGGTGCACAAGGCAATCCACTTGATCATGCTGCCTGTACTGCTGACTTGAATGAGCGCGCCAATAACGATGATGCTAGAAATAGCGTTGGTGACACTCATGAGTGGCGTATGCAATGCTGGTGTGACATTCCAGATCACCATATAACCAACAAAACAGGCAAGCACAAAGACAGTAAGGTGCTCCATGAGGTCAGGCGGTGCGACTGAGCCAAGACCGAATAAAGCCAGCGCGGCAATGCCAATGGTCAGAATCGGCCCCCATACGGACTTCTTCTTTTCAACGGCAACCGGTGCAGGTGTAGGTGCAACCTTTTTCGGCGCTGCTGAGAGCTTAGGAGCGGGCGGCGGCCAGGTGGTTTTGCCACCGGTACACACCGTCGCACCTCGAATGACCTCATCGTCCATGTCAATAAGAATCTCGCCATTTTTTCCCGGCGTCATATCGGTGATCAGGTTGTACAAGTTGTTGCTATACAACTGGCTTGATTGTGTCGCCATGCGGCTCGGGATATCGGTATAACCGATGATTGAAACGCCATGTTTAACAACGACTTTTCCGGGTTCTGTTAATTCACAGTTCCCCCCTTGCTCGGCGGCCAGATCTACCACCACGCTACCAGCTTTCATCGACTTGATCATCTCAGCAGTAATGAGCCGTGGCGCCGGTTTTCCCGGAATCAATGCGGTGGTGACAATAATATCGACATCCGCCGCTTGCTCTGCAAACAATGCCATTTCGGCCTTGATGAACTCGTCGCTCATCACTTTGGCGTAGCCGCCTTCACCGGTCCCATTCTCGTCTTTGAAATCAAGCATCAGGAATTGAGCGTCCATGCTTTCGATCTGTTCTTTGACTTCGGGGCGCGTGTCAAACGAGCGAACAATCGCTCCCATACCTCTCGCGGTGCCGATGGCGGCTAACCCTGCCACTCCAGCTCCTATCACCAGCACCTTGGCGGGTTGTACCTTACCTGCTGCCGTGATCTGCCCAGTAAAAAACCGGCCAAAGTGCTCCGCAGCTTCAACAATAGCGCGGTAGCCAGAAATATTTGACATCGAGCTCAGCGCATCCATCTTCTGCGCACGCGAAATCCGCGGGATGCAATCCATTGCGATGGCTGTTATGCCACGATCAGTCAAGTTCTTTAACAAATCAGGGTTCTGTGCCGGCCAAAGAAAACTGATTAGAGTTTGACCCGATTTCAGTCGCTTAACCTCGTCGCCCTCGGGTGCTCGTATTTTAAGTACGACGTCGGATTGGGCCCATAGGTCATTAGCCGATCCGACAATCTCACAGCCAGCAGCGGCATACGCATCATCTGTGTAGCTGGCCGCAGCTCCCGCCCCAGCCTCAACGGCGACACTGAAGCCCAACTTTGACAGTTTGGCAACCACTTCTGGAGTCGACGCCACACGTCGCTCCCCTTGATGAATTTCCTTTGGAATTCCGATCTTCATTTACTAAACTCCTGCCTCAAGTACTATTGGGCGGTGTCGCCCTCATCATTCACCAGCTCGCTGCCGGTAACGAATTTCGATGTATTTAATGCATCGATTGTAACCTCAACGGTAGCCAATCCCGCCGTTGATTATGATGGTCTGCCCCAAGATGCAGCATTTCTCTAACAGAATTGCCTAATGGAATTGCATTTCTCCGCCATATCCCAGATAACAAAATATCATTCATAGTAATATCTTCTCTATTAAGTTTAATCCCATCGTCTCCAACCTTCAAGTCGATTTCAAATAAAGTATTAGTATGTGGTGCTTAAACAATATCGGGGACGCGGGAAGTTGTTGTTTGGCTCAGCATTTGGTAGATCCACCACATAACGCCATCCCCCAATTCGTGTATAACGATACAAAT
Organism: Desulfuromusa kysingii; assembly: GCF_900107645.1. Taxonomy (GTDB): domain Bacteria; phylum Desulfobacterota; class Desulfuromonadia; order Desulfuromonadales; family Geopsychrobacteraceae; genus Desulfuromusa; species Desulfuromusa kysingii. The sequence goes on along the minus strand of NZ_FNQN01000006.1, from coordinate 2,239 downwards.
ACGGCGAATACACATCCACATTTATGCTTGAGTATACTTGCACAGTTTGCTAACTAGTAACTTCTTGTCGTCGATTGAGTTTTGACGGTTCACATCGAGGTGAAGGTAAGACATGGTTTGTATCCTTTTCTAAAATATTTCACGACCGACTATCAATCAGACAGAGAAAAGTCTATCAAGCAATCCGGGGGCTTATCCAATAAAGCAGGGCATTTCGAAAAAAATGATGATATATTTATGTGGTTATCAATTTTGCCAACTGCAGAGGATTTTCTCCCCAAACACGGCAAGAGCACTTTTCAGACATTCATCAAACAGGACAAATCCATGATGCCATGCAAATTGATTATTCTTTCTGCCTTACTGGTGGCTTCTATCTCCACAGCATGCAGCGGTACAGGAGGTCACAGGATGGCGGCGTCAATTCATAACGTATCGGCCACTGAACACACCCCCCTTAAGGAAGCTTCTATTCTGCAAACCTGGAGTGGAGATTATCCTGTGGCCCAGCTGAGTCGGTTACCGGTCGAACATGTTCAATCTGCGGTTGGCTTTGTTAGAGATAAGGCCACTTTCGCCGCCGTTTGGGAGGCCTTCAAGCCAGGTGAAAATTTGCCTGAAGTCGATTTTGACAAAAACATCATTGTCTTTAACCGCAACGTCGATTTTTATAACCGTACCAACATCATCAAGGTGACCCTCAAAGACGGTGTGGCCGAGGTCCTTGCCATGGAGACCAGGTCGGCGCGACCAATTGATGATCGGGCGGCTATGGCACTTGCGGTGATACCGCGTGACGGAGTGAAATTTCTCCGAGTTGGCGCGGAACTGGTTGCCGTGAGACAAAAATGACCCTCTCCCTTTTTTTCAGTTTGCTGTTCTTCCCTTTTCTTTTTGGCTGCGCACCCCCCCCATGACGTCGGTCGGAGAACCGTTCATGCCGAAAGGCAGAATACGTCAACTCCAGAAAGCGGCACTTATCAAATTGAGAATAAGTGGGTTCACCTTACCGACGGTCGTGCAGAGACGGAAACGATTATCGGCTCCCTCTCGAAATCCGTCACCACCCTATTCTCCCAACCTATTTATGGCGACCTAGACGGAAATAATGAAGCAGATGCGGCCCTGCTTCTGGTCCGGCAAGAGGGTGGAAGCGGGACATTTGTTTATGTGTCTTCAGCCCTCAATGTGGGCGGAGATTACCAGGGAACCAATGCGGTGTTTCTTGGAGACCGGATTGCACCGCAAAGTGTCGAGATCCGTTCCGGCAGCATCATTGTTCTTTACAAAGACCGACGAGCCGACGAGGCAATGGTCACGATGCCCTTGATTAGTAAGACAAAACGTCTTTCTTTTGAGGCTGGCCGACTGAAGGAAATCTTTCCTGCCGATGAAGACAATCAGCTTGAGCAGGGATGGGTAACGATCGGTCACGAGGTCCGATCGTTCCTACCATGCCGGAAAACGGAGCAGCACTGGTTGCTCGGAGACTCGCCGGCACTACCGGAGATCATGGCGACCTACCAGCAGGCGCTCTCCGATTTCCCTCCCTATCCCCCACTGTTCATGATGCTGGCCGGAGTTTCTGCACCGCTCCCCGAAGACGGTTTCGGAAATGACTACGAGACAGCATTCCGCGCCAACCAGTTAGTGGAGGCCGATCCCCAAGGACACTGCCGCAGCGAGTTTATTGTGGTAGAAAGCCCCGCACCAAGCCAGCACATCAATGCGTCGATCAAAGTGGGAGGAAAAGCTAGGGGCTCTTGGTATTTCGAAGGAGATTTCCCCCTGTTACTGACCAATGCTGCAGGACAGGTCCTCGCCCAGGGATTTGCCACGGCGCAGAGTCCATGGATGACCAATGAGTGGGTTCCCTTCACCGGAGTTCTTGGGCTCTACCTCAAAGAAGGGGGATAAAAAGATCCTGACCTGAAAAAAGGCATACCAAAGAATTATGGTATGCCCCATAAATTGATCAAATTTCCAACCAAAGAAAGGAGATCAATCTATGGAAAGATTATTAACAGGATTAGTCGATTTTTCAATCAAAAAGGTCATCAGCGTCAGGCCTGCTCGATTGGAAGTTGTTTACAACAGAGAAACCTGTTGTCCCCAATGCGGGAGTTTGAGAAAAAGAATCAAGGCGAGTTTCTGGCGAAAGATTAACAGCACCCCACAGCAGGGGCACCCTGTTACCTTGCTTGTTTATTGCCATAAATATCACTGTAAGCAATGCCAT
>NZ_FNQN01000005.1:50192-300127 GCF_900107645.1 Desulfuromusa kysingii | reverse complement strand
GAAAAATATCCAAGCACAGAATTATTCCTACGAGAAAAAAATGGAAGCTTATCAAGACAAGGATAATGTGGTTACACCATTCTTAATAACTCAATATATTATCAAGTGCGGAAAATGGGATATTGAAGAGCTAGAAAAAAGAGGCAAGCACTTACACAACAGAATCATGGATAAATTGGATATATTCTAAAAAATCATCTAACACTTATCAGGCCCCCGGCCGTCAAGAGTAAAGATAACCATTAACGCAAAAGATTTACTTTTCGTTCTTTGACAAGCGACTGATCAACCACGAATCATCCGGTTTCTGACTTGGGCTTTACGAACTGGCTGCAGATTTCGGATATGTGGATGAGATGATCTCGCAAACGATCAAATATATAAAACCATAACAAGCGCATGTTGTCGGACTAGTTTTCCGCTGCGCTCCAAACTAGCCGCAAATGCGAGCGTTAGCCATAAAAATTATAAATATGAAAACCATTGAAATCATACTTGAAAGCATTCTTTATATAAATATTTTGCTCTTCCCGTTAAGCACAATTCTACTGATAAATAAGGCAAAAAAGACGAATTACAACCTTGTGAAAAATGCAGTAAAGAACCCAATACTGCCAAATCTCAATTTGAGATTTTTCGAAGATTTAAGAGTGGAATATAAAAAAAGTGTAGGGAAAAAGAGCTTAGCAAATTTGAACAAAACATCTCAGTAATCTTTGTTTTTATGTTTTGCAATATTATTGGCACTTTCAATATTTACTGAACTTTTCAGGTATTGAAAAATGGCTAACAAACTAATGTCTTTAGGCTTGTCAACCGATCTTTCACAATTGAAGACATAACACTCCCTTTGCTGGTTCGTGAATTTGTTTAAAACTGGCGATAATGTCTCTTCGGCTCTTCAGTCTGAGAGCGGGTCTACCTTATAGGCCATGTCTTAAACAGTTTTCGCATCGAGTGGCAGTGACGATCAACCAGATCATCTGCCTTAAGCAGTGACAATTAGATGGCGACCATCTCGATGCGAAATGGGTGTTTCTGGAAGTTCTTAAGCTATTTCACTCTGCTTATGCGGCACATTGATACTGGCTTTCACAGGAAAAAACGCGGTTCCGGTCGAAATGGTCAGCCGATTTATACCAGCCGTAAAATAACTTCAGAAATTTTCGCATAAAGAGGCCCAAAGGGGTCAAATCTTTGTTTGACTCTTGCAACCCTTGCCTCTAAATCAAATTCTCATGGCTAGACCGCTACGAATTGAAAATCCTAATGCCTGGTATCACGTCATGGATCGGGGCAGACACTGGGAAGATATTTTTGTTGATCAGAAGGACCATGATGCCTTTCTTGCTATTCTGCAGGAGAGTACAAACACGTCCGGCGTGCAGATTGCGGCCTATTGCCTGATGTCTAATCATTATCATCTGCTCGTGCAGACGCCCTCCGGGTTCCCTCCATTCCACAGCTGCTTTGAGGAGCGGCAAAAACTCGGGCTGGTGCCCTCAAACATTTGCCGCTCTGATCTCAAATCAGCCGTTCCATTCCGGCTGCGTCACATGGGAGTGGCTGACAGAACTTTGAATGGGATATAATTGCAGCCTCCCTCCCCTTATACCAGCGCTGAAGCAGAGCAAAACAGCGATGAGATAAGCGAGGAATGTTTGAGGGGTTGAAAACCCCGAGTTTTGCGAGCGCATCGCTGGGTTGCGTAGCGGAAGGAACCTGCTTTAGCAGGCGCTGGTATTGGGGCGTCCTCTTTTGGATACTTTTCTATGTCGCGATAGAAAAGTCTCTCGGCTGGCAGGACGAAACCCGACGATTTGATTTTATCAACCACAACTTCAGTCCACAGACATCCATAATGTCAGCATGAAAATAGATATCGCAATAAAAATGCTGCAAAATCGTGTAGAATCTCATCATACAGATCCGTTTACTTGCGAATTAATCTGGACACAAAAGATGTCTGTTGGTCATGCCGATTCGCCCTGCGATCGGTTATCTTAACAACCATGAGAAGACGATGATCGGACAGCAAAGCAATGATTGAAACTGCTGGCTTAGCATTAGCAACTTTTTTGGCCACGATTGGACCACTCGACGTAGCAGCCATGTTCGCTGCTCTGACAGCAAACCAGACCGCTCAGCACAGACGTTCAATTGCCATCCGCGGAATCCTGATTAGTACGGTAATATTACTGGCCTTTGCATTGGTTGGCGAATTTCTATTAGCTGGTCTCGGTATCTCACTTGCTGCATTGAGGACCGCCGGTGGTATTTTATTATTATTGATGGGCATTGACATGGTTTTTGCCCGCTCTTCTGGCGGCACATCAACCACTGACGAAGAGGTCACTGAAGCGTTTTCTAAAACTGACATCTCAGTGTTCCCACTGGCAACTCCCCTTATTGCGGGACCCGGTGCAATGGGTGCCGCCATCTTGCTAATGGCAGACCAGAAAGGGGACGTCGCTGGGCAGGCGATCATTATCGCGTCGATTTTACTGATCTTACTGCTGACTTTCATCTCTATGTTACTTGCCGGTAAAATTCAACATTGGCTTGGTGTAACCGGGATGCAAGTCATCACACGGATCATGGGGGTGCTGTTATCAGCGCTGGCAGTACAATTCATATTTGATGGAATCAGGCAAAGCGGACTGGTTGGATTCTAAAATTAGCAATATGCTTCCCATTCTCCCCTATGTCAGCATTGGAACAAAGCAAACAGGCGATGAGGTCAGCGAGGAATGTTTAAAGAGCGGCAAACCTGAGTCTATAATCCCCAGATATTTGCCGCCCTGATTATCAAATCTATATTTCCACTCCAGTTGCGTCACATGAGAGTAGACGAGGGTATTGCAACTTGGAGTCTCCCTCTATTCTTCCACGATTTTACTTACATCATCTGGGTTTTTTTCAGCCGTTCAGCAATGGTTTGACCTAGCACTTCAGCTTGCGCCCAGGTGTCACTTTGCCCTTCGACCTGACAAAATTTTTCCGGAGTAATTTCTGTATCATCGCCGAAAACCCAGGACAATGAGCTCATAGGACAGTTCTGGCCGTAACCACAAACCATGCACTCAGTATTCCCTACGACTTTCAATGACTCCAGAACATCCATTCCTTCCATCATCAGTGCCTGACCGAGCTGGTCGCTGGCGGCATCTAAACCTGGAGCGCCTCGTCCAATACCGGTAACAACTGTCACGGCAAGTTTTCCACGATTAAGACCGTTTTGATGGCGAAGAGAAAAAAGTCTTTCCAGAAAGGATTTTGTATACGCATCAAGGGATGCATAGGGCGAATAACCGCCGACGACAATAGCACCAGCGTATCTTACTTTTTCTGCGATCTCCTGAAAGTCGTCCTTCACCTTACAGACATTGTCTTTGGTACAACCAAGACAGGCAGCGCATGGTTGAACTTTCTTAGTGGACAACTTAATAAATTCGGTTTCTAGACCTGTATTGTTCAGAACGGATTGTACAAGGCGGTCTGTGTTTGAATTTTTGATAGGACTGCCTGATATTCCAATAACCTGTGGTCGCATTAATGAATCTCCTTACCGGATATATTTAATTATTTTATGATATGCATCATGTGCCTAAAAATTCGGCGTTTAAAATCAGTGCATACAACGTTAGGCTTAAAGTAATGACTGTTGCCAAAATGAGAAAATAATCTACTTTGCCGTTTTTAAATTGCCCCATAACTGGATAACCCTCTTTCTGATTTTTGCGCAAAAGTCCATCACCAAACCAACTGGACAAAACACCTTGCACCAAAATCGTGAAATAAATATGCCGATAAAAAGAACAAACGGCATTAACAGCCACTGAGCGCTATTGCCTTGCAGTTTGAACAATGCAGAGAAAGGTTCATAGCTGGAGATACTTGGATTGGCAAGATATATAGCCAGCAGAAAGGCTAACCACGTTAACCCGAGTCGTATTTTCTGCAAACGCTTGAATGTATGTGGACAGGGCTTGTAACTCATTCCTCCCATTTTATGGAGGAACTCCTGGATCGCCCCAAAGGGACAAAGATAGTAGCAATAAAAATTCTTGCCCATTAAAACGGTCACGAACAATGTTCCGACCACTAATAGATACCAAAATGGCCGCTCTAAATATGATGGGGCATTGCCTGTGAGTAACGTGGCAATGTTGGCAAAACTGATCGGTGAATTTTGCCAAAATCCGAGAAAGGCGAGTGATGCTCCCATCACTAACAATCTTAACTTATGATATTTTTTCCACAGACTGAAAAATACAATCACATATAACAGCCCAAGGAGAAGCTCTTCGATACCAATTAATGTCTCTGGCTCTTCATGTATGGTTAAGTTTAAATGGCTTCGACCAAACCAGTGACTACTCTTTCTAACCGCATTAACGATGCCCTCAGAGGTATAGGTGGCACCACTAACAGCATCAATATCACTATTTAAACTTAAGGGGTCATCGACAGTATGTCCCTTAACCCTGCTCAGGAACCCATCCGCTAGAACTTTTTGAAAAAACCAGGGCGTCTCCACTTGATTCAACACAATAACATCGACAATGAGACCGCTATTGTCGATACCAGCTAAGACCTTAATCGGCCCAGCGTAACCCGCAGAACTGGCTTCCACGGCATAACCAAGATTATTTTTATCTGCGTTAAATACTTCATAAACCGGATATCTCGCATTGTCCTTAACAAAAGACACCGCTGTCGGAAATATTTGTTTGAGATCGTTTAAGACATTTTTTTCTCCGGTATTCCCTTGATAGATTAAACCGAAAATTGTAATGACTGTCGCAAAAATAATAAGAATTATTTTTAATTTTTTAATGACTTTACTCATGTCAATCTCTTTATCAAATGATTTATCCTGAAATATCGGTTTGACATTGCATGATCTCTACCACGGAGGAATTGCATAAAAAGGGGGCTTCATATTTAAAAAAACAAAGCCCCCGAGACAAACATCTTCTATATGATTTACGTTAACTTGCAGCTGGTGCTTTGGTTAAACACTTTCCTTTTCGATACAATTTGCGTAATCCGATAAATCCAAACAGGGCAACTGCACCAAAAATTAAAGATCCAAGGCTGGCAGCACGGGTTTCCCCTTCACCTAAGTTAATGACAATAAATGCGATCCCGGTAATCGTCCAGAAGACCCAGATACTGCCGGTTAAGTATTCGATCCAAGATAAAGTTATGGAATTTTTCTTTTTATAATCCCAAAGTTTTATGACTAAAGTTGCAGCAATGGCTCCAAATATAAACATCAACATAGTTTGCTCCCTTTTCCTATAATTTCCACGGTGCTAAATCACTCGTAAGCGCCCTCGGAGTTGGTTGAACCCCGTAGAACAAGTCATCCATCGATTTCAACAGTTTTGCCCCTAATGGATTTCTGCCCATGATACGGCCGGCACTATGTAAAATATTGTCTGGTTTTGTAAATGGACACACGGCAGCACAACTCGCACAACCCGTTGTTGCTCTTTGGGTCATACATTTAACAGGATCTAATTGATATCTGACAACACCACCAATCATTTCAGGCTCGGTTTCATCGTTGATCGCCTTTGAAGGGCAATTTTCCGCACATTTTTTGCAGGTTTTGCAAAACTCTTGCAGCCCGAAATCAATTGGATCATCCGCCAGCAGTGGCATATTGGTCGTGACCGCTGACAGGCGAACATGTGCTCCATAAGGGGTTACCAGCATTCCCATGCGGCCAAGTTCACCGAGTCCAGCTTGGACCGCCAACGGGATCATGTTGAAATCGTCAGTCCCGTTCATTGATTGCGCTTTAGCGTCGTAACCTAAACTACGAATCGTACTCTCAAGGTATCTTGGATAGATGTCATCGTCTGAACATTCGGTCGCAACAGTCGCATTGTTCATCGGTCCGACATTTGTTTTCAGCCCGTAGATACCTTCCATTTTCCCGATCATAATTGCGTACTTATATGGGTATGGCCATGGAATATCGCGCCCATTATCAACGATTCTTTCTGCTTTTGGTGCCCCTCTCAGGGATCCCCAGGTCCGTCCGGTCTTGTAAAAGAATGGTCTTAAATCTTCTGTAATTTCACAGACACCAACCAGGTCGGCACCAAACCATTTTGCGACTTTTTTGATTTTTGCCGTCATTTCTCCAGCAGGGAGCACCAGCTTATTGGCTTTGATCCCGATAGATTCCCAACGACCAGGTCCCAAGTTAACGTGCCACTGGTCCGATGCAGCGGTAATTGCACCCCCCCAGGCAGCATCTTCTTTTTGCTCATCGGTGAATGTCGCGGTAAGCTTTGCTCTGTCATCCATCGCTTTTTTTACCGCTTGGCCCCATTTACCAGTGTAATCTCTATTGGTGCCATGCATGAAGAATTCGGCAAATGCGTGGGTTCTTGCATCTTCAAACTGGACCACGTTATCGCCTAATTGCGTCGTACCAATAAAGTTCTTTCTGTGTGCTGGGATCCTTTTATAAAAATAAGAAGGAAGCTCTTTTCTATACCGCTCTACTTCAGCAGCTTTTATTGTTCCAGGGCCACCGGGATCATAATTTTTCCCATATGTACCGGCAACTGCTACACTTGGCAGGGCTAGTGATAACCCCATCCCTTTGATAAATTTTCTTCTGTCTAGTTTTGACATTAAATGACTCCTTTTGAAAAATTTTCCTGCTGACAGTTAAAAATGAATGCTTTGATAAGACGCAGACAAAACCTCCTTATGATGAATTGTGTTGTTTAATCTGTATTCAAAACACTGAGACACATCTGTACTTTTATCTTCACTCGAAACACTTATGACCGAAACTGTTGTGCATACGCTATTCGAGTTAGCAAGTTAGATGCCAACCTCGAAAAATTGTCTAAGTCACTGAAATTATAGCGTTATTATATTTTTTAGGGGAAAATAAAATTAAGCCTAAACGCAACCTAGGTTGCGCCTGGTCAGTCTGAACGAGAGGAATAGCGCACAACAGCAGAGACCACTGCGCCCCGCAACCAGGGTTGCAGGGCGCAGTGTAAGTTGCAGCCAAAAGAGGAGTTGAGATGAAGTTAACGTGTTTTTGATTGGATTAAATCATTTTTGTCACCAGCAGGAGCTACATATTGTATTTCTTCAATCGTTTGCTCAGAGCCTGCCGTGAAATTCCGAGATAACGCGCTGCGAGAGTCTGATTGTCTCCGGAACGCTTCATAGCCTCACAAACCAACAAGCGTCCCGCATCCTCCAAGGTCGGAAGGTTACTGCTGAAGCTGAGTGAAGATGTCTCAGAGCCTGAGGCATCAGCTGATGGAACTGTCTGCTGTGACCCCATAGCAATTGACTTCTTAAATTCATTCAAAGAGATAGAACCCTGCTTATGGACAATCAAGGCATCGTAAACCATCGAACGCAGTTCACGGATATTGCCCGGGAAACTATATTGCTGTAGTCGCGCTATCAACTCTTGAGAAACTTCAGGGACAGGTTTGTTTAAAGACTCGCATGCCTCCGCAACAAAATGTGCCACTAAAAGCGGGATATCCTCTGCTCGTTCTCGTAACGGAGGAATATTAATCTGATGAGCGCGCAAACGAAAATAAAGATCCATGCGAAAACTTTTCTCTTCACACGCTTTTTCCAGGGACTGGTTGGTTGCAAAAACAAAGCGCGCTTTAGTTGTCTTAGGCACATCACTGCCCAAAACATAATACTCTCGCTCCTGAATCAAACGTAGCAATTTAACCTGAGAAGCCCAGGAAAGATCACCAATCTCATCAAGAAACAAAGTGCCATCTTCTGCTTGCGCCACCATACCGTTGCGCGACTTTTCCGCGCCAGTGAAAGCACCTGGAGTATGACCAAACAGAGTATCGGCAAACATATTATCATCCAACCCGGCCACGTTTACAGCCACCCAAGGCCTGTCCTTCGCTCTGACAGCATGTATCGCTTTGGCAATTAAATCTTTGCCAACACCACTTTCACCGATAATCAAAACAGGCTCTCTGCTTGAAGCAAGGGCTTCAATATATTGAAAGATGGCCTGCATTTTATTATTCTGCGTGACAATCCCTGCAAAGATTTCGGGTTGACTTAGTTCCGTATTGAGAAATTTATTTTTGAGTCGCACATATTGACTTTCCAGGTCAAACCGCTCCAAGGCTTGACGAATTTCAGAGAAGAGCCGCGTCTGATCTTCGGTTTTCACAAAATAATCATAAGCACCATTTTTAATACATTCAACAGCGGTCTCAACTTGATTGAGACCACTGAGAATAATCACCGGGATATGCGGATAATTTTCACAGATCCGGGTCAACAATTCCTGTCCCGACACATGCGGCATCGTCAGATCGAGCAGAATCAAACTGACTTGTTGTTCGGCGAGCAGATCCATAACCTGACGACTATCCTGACACTGCAGCAGGTTATTAAAACCACCAGACGACTTCAGAGACACCGTTAAGCTACGCAATAAGGCTGATTCATCGTCAACCATGAGAATCGGCCATTCAGGATAAAGTTCTTTCATATCTGATTCTATCCTCCAGTCACCGGGATAGATAAGGTAACGATTGTCCCTTGTCCCGGTCCCGATATAAAGTCTAGGGCACCACAATGCTCTTTAACTATTTTCAGGGATAACGATAAACCTAAGCCCGTTCCCCCACTATCTCTTTTCGTGGTAAAAAATGGATCGGTGATTTTTTCCAAATTATCACTGCTGATTCCGCAACCTTCATCAACAACCTGAATGCAGTTAAGCTGCTGATCTTCATCATACCACGTTGAAATTTCGAGTTTTTGTGTCGATTTCGTCAGAGATTGACAAGCATTGAGTAAGAGATTGATCACCACCTGTTCAATAGCCTGGAAGCGGCCCAAGGTTTTTGGCAAGTCATCCGAGCAATTCAATGAAAAGGATTCCGTCGCATTTTTAATGCTGTTACCTGAAAGCCTGATAGCAGCGTGGACAACTTCATTTAAATCAATCATTTCATATTCAGTATAATGATCCTGGCGAACAAAATCCTTAAGATCATTAACAATTCTTTTTATCCTCAGAGCTCCTTCATACATATCCTCAAACAAGCACGGTGCCACCTCAGCGAATTCCTCATAACTTAACCCGGCCACGGAGTCGTCCTTATGTTCTTGGTAATATTGATCTAAAATGGGTGTCACCTGATTCCAGGCTTTCTGCAACAGCGGAGCGTTGATCAGAATCAAGGAATTTGGATTATTAATTTCATGCGCAACCCCGGCAGCCAACTCACCGAGAGCTGCTAAGCGTCCCGTACGTTGAGCGTCCTCTGTCAATCTTTGTTTTTCGGTAATATCACTATTCCAAACAATGACTTTCTCAACTTCATTCTGATAGTTTTTAATCGGGAAAACTTTTTTCTCCCAAATCCGGCCATCTGTTCTGGTGATCTGTATTGACTTTGTTTCCCCGCTTTCGAAACACTCATCACATGAGCAAAAATCACAGGGATCATTACGTTGTCCCCATAATTGGTAACAATGTTGTCCAGGCAGCTCTGTGATATCCAGATCGAATAGCTGTGCAGCCCCTTGATTTGCCCAGACAATTTCATTGTTACGGTTCCGCAACATCAATGCATCAGGAATCCCGTTTAAAATGGCCTGAAATTCTTGAGAGAGTTCCATGAATTGTTTCTGACTGGCAAATAGAGCTTTTTCTGTAGCCTCTCTTTCCTTGACCTCATTTTTCAGTTGATCGTTGCTGCGTTGGAGCCGGTCAAAGGATTTCTTCAGATTTGCACGCATGGTATTGAAGGTACCGACCAGATGATCAAATTCATCGATAGCCTTGCCTCGACGCTTCTTTCGGTTCAGTTGCAGAGGACGATCAAAATTCTCAAAATCAAGATGTTCGGTGTAATCAGCCAAAGCAAGCAGGTGCCGCCCGACTAAATAATAAAACACCAGAAACATAAATAGAGTCACAATAAAGGTCTTAACCGCCTGTGTTCCCATGGTGACGATAAGCCGGTCCAATAGCCGTTGATAGACTCCAGCAGTACTCGCAGTGATGGTTAAATCACCGAGGGGAATTTGTTCATTCCGATACTCTCGGGAAAGCGGATAGTGCGCCTTAATGACCTTGTTAGTGCGGACTGCTCCGACCTCCATAACTTGCTGACCGTTATGGCGGATCTCCAGATGTTCGATATCTGAAAGCCTGAGGATCCCTTCAAGTTGAATCTTGAGAAATTTGGGATTTGCGACCCAAAGAGATTCGATAATAGAATCGAGATAACTATTTTCAATCTGATTGACACTATTTCGAACAGAACGAATATCTCTCTGGTATTCCAAATATAATTGAAACGATGTGCCAATCAGAGTGACCAATGAACTGAACAGGATAATGAACAGAATTATTTTTTTGGCAATGGCACTTCGTTTAAAGCGAAACCTAGAAAACACTCTACTTACCATAATGAGAATCCACAACTCGATCGAGTTTATCTTTAAAAATACGTTGGTAGGTTCCGTCATTTTTCATCGACTGAATCGCCTCGACCAATGCAGGAACCAAAGCGCTGTGACGCTGATGTAAATATAAATACATTGGTTTGATATCTATAGGAGGAAAAAGGGGGACGATCCCTTCACGATGGAAATTTTTGATGTTCCAATTCGCTTGGCTCAATTCATAAACGACTAAATCAGCACGGTTATTTTCCAAAAGAGCAAGTAAACCATCCAGAGTTTCTACCTGGGTTAGATAAGCAGGTGCAATATTTTTCTGCATCAACTTCCAACCCTGGACAATCCCGACACTATAACCCACGATACTTTCCCATCCCTCGGTCACATCAATATTCTCTTTGGCAAATCCGACAAGATAAAAGTCTAATATTTTTTCTGGGACCTGAATCAATTGCGGGTAAAGATCCGTCAATCCGGCAATGCGGGCAAAATCGCCATCAGTAATACCCGCATTCGCATTAATAAGTGACCTTTCAGCAGGTAAATGGCTAATTTGAACTTTCTGACCAATCCGTTGAAATGCCTCGATGACCACTTCATCCAGCACTCCTGTGCTTTCCTGGGTGGATAAAGGTGGAGTATAAATGCTGCCGAAACAGAGGAACTCCTCTGCTTGGGCCGGCATAGAAAAGAAAAAGATAACGGCGAATAAAACAACTGAGCAGGTGGGCATAAAGGGTCCTTCGTTATTATCAAGGATTAACCATCAACACGATGAGGGTGAGGCAACTCAACCAAAATCGAAGCTTTCATAGTCTTCACAGCACATAAACACAAGCCTATTACATTCCATGACTCTTCGAGTAAGCACAAGTCTAAAATTCATTCTCGTCTTATTTCGGTGATCATGAGATGTCACAAATAATTGATTAACAAGGAAATCCCCCCGAGTCTTACGGGCGCATCATCGGTCTGCGAAAGTGAGGCTACCGCCGGTTATCGTAAACGATTGAGGCTGTAGAAAACCCTGAAACATGATAAAATCGTAGCAACTTTTGAGATTCAATCGGGGAACAAAGCGTCCCACGCTACAAAGGAAACAGTTAGCAGGAACCCGCTCTTTTCTCTATCTTTTCAACCAAAAACGGTTCCTCGAGAACTTCGAATATTCTCAATACTTTGACAGCCAAGAATCGCGACCTGACTATTTCCATCATCAGCATGACAGTGACGAACCCGAATAAGTCATCATCTTTTCGTATTGATAGGCAAATATCAGTTCATTTTTCCACGGGGAATAAATGATGAAAAAAAAACAAATAACCGCCACTGACAAAAAACCCCCTAGCCTGCAAAAAAAGTCTTCTTCCCATGAGATTGGGGCTTTTCTCAAGGCTGCTGGAGAGGCAACAGTGGCACAAAAGGGAAGGTTGATTTTTTCTCTGGATGCGACCATGAGTCGACAACCAACCTGGGACAAGGCGGTCACGATTCAGGCTTCGATGTTTGATGCGGTCGGCAAGGCAGGCGGTTTGTCGGTCCAACTGGTGTTTTTCCGTGGCATCAATGAATGTCGGGCTTCGAAATGGGTGATTCATGCGGCCGCACTGCGGGATTTGATGCTCGGGATTCAATGCCTGGGAGGACAAACACAGATCTCCAAGATCCTTGATCACGCCAATCGTGAAACAACGAAAGCAAAGGTCGCTGCACTGGTTTTTATTGGCGATGCCATCGAAGAGAATATCGACCTGCTCTGCCAAAAAGCGGGCGAGTTGGGGATCAAAGGAGTCCGTTGCTTTTTCTTTCAAGATGGCTACGATGTCAATGTCGAAAAAGGTTTTCGGGAAATGACCCGGCTGACAGGTGGCGCTTATTTTCGGCTTGGACCTGATTCAGCAAAAGAACTCGCAGAACTGCTTGGTGCGATTGCCGTCTATGCCCGGGGAGGGTTGAAAGCACTTGCCAACAGTGACAGACGGGGTGAGCGTCTCCTGCTGGAGCAGATCTCAAAATGATTTTTCATCTTTTTCTATCTGGAAAATAAATGGTTCTGTATCTTCTTATTCTCTTATTTGTGGTGATCGGTATTTACTGGTTGCTGACCTTACCGGCCAAACAAATCGCGGCTATTGTGATGACTGCCGGGCCGGTCGTTGTCATCATCGTAGGGGGTGTTCTGACTCTGTTGCGGCGCGGAGCCATTGGCTTTCCTTTGATTATTATGGGCGTTTCCTGGTGGCGTCGAATTCGGTCAAAACGATCGACCAGTTCCGATAAAGGGAATAAATCAACGGTCCGTTCGGCACACCTGGAGATGGAACTCGATCACGATACCGGGGAGATGGACGGCAAGCTATTAACAGGTCACCGGCAAGGTGCCCGTCTGTCTTCGCTGAGCGAAGAGGAGTTGTTGTCCCTCATTTCTGAGTTTCGTTCCGACACAGAGAGTCTTTCACTGCTTGAATCATTTCTCGATCGATACCACCCCGATTGGCGCGATCGAACGGATTCTGCTGCGTCTGGAAACCAGGGGCATCGATCTGATTTTGACAATATGACCAGACAGGAAGCCTATCAGATTCTTGGTCTTCAGCCACAGGCTTCTCAGGAAGAAATCCACCAGGCCTGGAAGCGGCTCATAAAAGGGGTCCATCCAGATAGCGGCGGTTCCGATTTTCTAGCCGCAAAGATTAATGCCGCCAGGGATATTCTTTTACAGCAGCAATCATAGCTGACTACAATTTATCCTTCTATCTTCACAGTTAAATTCCACCGCAGCGCTTAAACATCTCCCGTCCTGATTTTAAATCAGCGATTGTTTCCAAGCGTTACGAGCACGTCACTTGCTGGTGAAACAAAATTCGTCAATTATTTTTAATCGGGAAAAACGAGCTGATTTCCTTGTTATTCTAACCCCCTCCATTGTAAAAATAACGGGGACATCATCCCGCGAGAATCTCCCCAGAATGGATTACCGGATCTAATTTAAGTGCGAAGATAACAGATGAAACAAGGCAAGCGATTACATAGATTTAAGTTGATTACTTTTTGTGCATTATTAGCTCTGATAATGACTGGCTTTGGAGAAATTATTATTCTGCGCGATGCTGAGCATGAAGAAACACTGCTTCGCAATACCATGCAAAGCTATGCAGCCATGATCGCTCAAGAGACTCAGATTAAAATTTCCAATGGAATTTTTGCCACAAAAACTCTTCATATCCTTTTGGCATCCGGAAACTACAAAACGGATGATTTTGAAGATTGGGCGAAACACATCGTTGAAAATAGTTTTGTGGCCAGCTGCGTACAGCTCGCTCCCGATGGAATAGTCTCTTTTAGTTACCCTCTTGAAGGGAATGAGGAGGCGATAGGGCACAACCTTATTGAAGATAAAAATCGAGATGATGCCAGCCTTAAAACCATAGAATCTGGCGAGATTACTTTTGTCGGCCCTTTAAAGCTCATCCAAAATGGCAAATATGCAGTCATTGCACGAAAGCCTGTCTTCAGAAATATTGATGGAGAAAAGGATTTCTGGGGTTTTACAATTGCTATCCTTTTTATAGAAGATATTTTATCGAATAAAATTGCCCTGCTTGAGCAGCAAGGATTTCAAATTCAAATAACGGGTGACAATCCAGACTCAACAGAAGATCCAATATTATATATATCAGACAATTGGAACGATATAGGTTCTATAGAAGTGGGAATTATAGTTCCTAATGGGCATTGGTCATTAAAACTGAACCATTCACCCATGGACAGTGGTCATTATCTTTTATTTCGAATTCTGACTATATTTCTATCCTCAATGTTAGCTGTCTATATTTATGTTCAACAATCCAGTATGCACTCCAAACAGTTGGAAATAACCAGTCTCAACAAAAAATTGACTAAACTCTCTTTTACCGATGAACTGACAGGGGTAGGCAACCGCAGATCGGGAATGTATATGCTTGAAAAGTATATTCTCGAATCACAACGGTACCATAAAAGTCTCTCTGTAATATTGATAGATCTTGATCGGTTTAAACAGGTGAATGATAAATATGGACATCCTGCCGGAGATCTCTATCTATGTCATTTTGCTTCTTGCCTGAAAGCTTCAATCAGAAAATCTGATTCCATCTTCAGAATTGGGGGCGATGAGTTTTTGATTCTATTTCCCAATACGGATCAGCAAGAGAGTATGAATGCCTTAGAGGGCTTATTTCAATATATTGAAAACCATCCTTGTCATCTTGATAACACCACACTCCCCATAAACTTTTGTGCAGGATTATCTGAGTATCAGAGTGATGAGTCGATAAATTCTCTTCTGGAGCGTGCTGATAACAAACTATATGAAGCAAAAAAGTCTGGACGCAACAAGATTAAATCGTAATATTCTGGGAACTGGAACAAAACAACCCGCTGACTCTTTAATAATCCATGACAATGGGAGCTTGTACAAAATAAAACCAGAACCCTTTGACAAAAATCTCTTCTCCCACCGATAATATCGGATGACTGCTCTTAGCAGGATTACCATCCGATACAACAGAAAAATAACTTCACATTAACGCGGTATTTTTGGATCGATTTCAGAAATATGGCGTTTTTTGATATGGTGAAATTAAAAATTTATATACTGGATGAAAGTGATACGACTGAAGATATGCGTCAATTGGCTAAATTGAAGATGAGACAAAAGCGGAAAAAACGCTCTGAGCTCTCATCGATTCACGCTTAAAATATTGGTATTATTGACATTCCCCACAGCGAGTGGCCCTCTCCCTGACCTCCAGGCTGCTGTATGGTTAAAGTAGCATGATAATCAACGCAGCAAGTCTGAGATTAAAACCTCTGACAAGGTTATTTTCCATCCTCCAGCATTCAGTTTCAGACCCTTGACAGAAAAAAACCTTCGACCTAATATCAAAAACATACTTAATAGGTTAACTAATATGAAAAATGAGATTAACTCTCAGGCAGAAATGTCTGATCACAACACGACATATGAGGTCAATGAATCGGTGCCTATGTTGATGGCGGCCTGCGTCAAGTCCTTACGTCAAAGCCTCAATGCACGGTTCGCGGAGCTGGGATATGCCATTACTTCGGAGCAGTGGATTCTCCTCTGTCATCTGGCAGAACAGGATGGGGTGTCACAACTGGATCTCGCACGCCGTTACCGCAGCAGCGAGGTGTCTACGTTAAACCTACTCAATAAGCTGGAAAGCCATGATCTTGTCCTCCGCCAACGAGATCCGATCGATGCACGGAGCAAACGTGTCTACCTCACGACCAAAGGACGCAACCTACAAGCCAAGCTCATCCCGGCGGCTAAAGCAAACATCCAGGCAATGAGTCAAGGGCTCGACAGTGACGATATTGAGCAGTTAAAAGCCATATTGCGGACCATTTATCGAAATTTGTCAGGTTGATTTTTTACTTATAAACTTAACCCATTAACTATATTTTCAACGCCAAAAGTCATCGGAAAGCATCCATTGACAATGGGTGCACAAAAATACAGAGGAACCCCATGAAAAAACTGCGTCAGCACCAAATGCTCCTGTTACTAACATTGTTGACGGCTTTTCCACCGTTATCGACAGATATGTACCTGCCTGCCCTCCCCTATCTGGAAAAAATCTGGCAGGAACCAACGTCCTCTATCAACTTGACATTGTCAGGGTTTTTTATCGGCTACTGTCTCAGCTTGCTCCTTTACGGCCCCTTATCGGATAAGTATGGACGGAGAATTCCTCTGCTGGTCGGCATCAGTGTCTATATTGTTGCCAGTTTCCTCAGTGGCTTTGCCAATGGTGTTGCCACCCTCACCATTTTGAGAATTTTACAGGGGGCTGGAGCTGCAGCAGGCTCTACTATTGCCATGGCTATCACTAAAGATCTCTACCAAGGTCATGAACGGCAACGCATCCTTGCCTATATGGGGATTATTATGGCTCTGGCTCCGATGCTCGCACCGGTGATCGGCGGCTGGATCATGACCGGACTGACATGGCATTGGGTTTTCTACCTTCAGGCTGTTATCGGTTTGGTTGCTTTGGGTGGAGTATTTCGGATGGCAGAACCATTATCAACACCATCATCAGGTGGAGTTCTGGCAGCTATGGGCATGTACCTGAAATTGCTGAGAAACAGCCGTTATGTGGCATTGATCGTCCTGTTTTCATTCATTGTGTTACCCCATTTCTCCTTTATCGGTTCGGCAGCGCATATCTACATTACCCGTTTCGGTCTCTCTGAACAGGTTTTCGGCTACCTTTTTGCCTTTAATGCCATGGCCATTATGGCCGGCTCATTTACCTTTTCCCGCGTTCAAAAATTGGTCACATCCCGAACCCTTCTCGCCATTAGTTTCGCAGGTATCTTGCTCAGCGGCATCCTCATGAGTATGGCGTTTATCCACGGTCCCTGGGGACTTGCGGCACCCATGGCTCTGGCTTCTTTCAGTTTTGGTCTAAGCCGGCCTCCAAGCAACCATATTGTCCTTGAGCAGGTTGACCAGGGTGCGGGGGCAGCTTCTTCGTTGATGGTCTTCTTATATTTTATTGCTGGAGCTTTTTCCATGTGGTTTATCTCACTGGATTGGAACGACACGATCCAAGTCATTGCCCGACTCGCTTGTGCCAGTGGAGGAATCGTGCTGCTTCTCTGGTTGCTGTTTCCCTGCTTAGGCAATGCCGATCGACAAGTTCCCTGTTGGAGAAAGGGTAAGTTTTTGAGCTAAGTGGTCTCATCCCAGACAGAGAGAAGATGAGCAACAGCGGATCCAAACTGCCTCGATCCATCAACCGTCAGTGCTGATATTTTAGTGATATACTTACTGATATCGTATAGCTGTTAGGGATCCGCGTGTTTTCTTCTTTGATTCTCAACATAACTGCTTTTAGCCTTGCTGCGCTGGTGATCATCGTCGCGGGGAGCAAGATGGCGCGACTGGCCGACAGTCTTGCCGACCGTACCGGGTTGGGTGAAGCGCTCTTCGGAGTCTTACTCTTGGCCGGAGCGACCTCGTTGCCTGATTTTGCCGCAACCCTGAGCGCAGCAATCGATGGCCGCCCCGATCTGGCGATGAGTAACGTCATGGGCAGTATGGCCGTAAATTTGGCGCTTCTTGGTGTGGCCGACATTGTCTACCGTAAAGCCAATCTGGAACACGCAGCGGCCTCCTCTGTGAATCTGATGTTGGCTGCGTTGCTGATTGTGTTACTGACTTTGCCGTTGCTCGCAATCATCACGCCGACAGTCGTCAAGTGGCACGTGCATCCGATCACGCCGGTGATCGTTGTCTCTTATCTGTTCGGCCTCCACTTGGTTCGTCGCACTCAGGCAAAGCCCATGTGGTTCCCCCGATTGACCCTCCAGACCGTCGCTGATGAACCACACAAGCACCATCGTGGCCGTTCGTCGATGTTGTGGCTTGGGTTCATCAGCATGGCCATCGTAACTGGTATGGCGGGCTGGGTCTTGATGGATGCAGCAAAAGGAATCGCTGATCAAACGGGACTGTCCGAGACCTTGGTTGGCGGCTTATTCACCGCTCTGGCGACGTCCACCCCCGAGTTGGTGACCACCATTGTTGCAATCCGTATTGGAGCGCTGACGTTGGCAGTGAGCAACATCTTTGGCACCAACTGTTTCAATATGCTGGTTGTCGCTGCGGCGGACCTTGGTTATACGCACGGCTCCATCTACCATGACATGGCACCAGTGCAGATGATCTGGGGCTTGGTGAGCATCCTGATGACGGCCATCCTGTTGTTGGGAATGGTTCGTCGTGAGACCTATGGAATCGGTCGGATCGGGTTTGAAAGTGCTTTGATCTTAAGTATTTATGCTGTCGCACTTATTGTTGTAGTGGTGGGGGGTTGAGACACCAGCTTCGACAAGCGTTAAATAAGAGAATTTGCACTTGGTTTTGGCAAAAGTTTAAATATTCGCTATTATGTTCATATAATTTCATTGTCCTGCGCAGCCAACAGGCACCAAAGGAGGAAAATCGAAAATGAAAGATTTATCAACCAAGTTCATGGGTCTGAGTTTAAAAAACCCGATTATCGCGGGAAGTTCCGGACTTTCCAGCTCACTGGCCGGAATCAAGAAGCTCGAAGAAGGGGGAGCGGGGGCCATCGTACTCAAATCAATTTTTGAGGAAGAAATTTTTTACGAGATGGACGATCTGATGAAAAATGTCCCTGAAACAAGCCGTTACATGGAGCGTTTCGATTATCACGATTTGGTGCTCAAAGGAGAGAATCTGGCTAAATATACCACCCTGATCAAGGAGGCGAAGCAGGCTGTCAAGATTCCTATCGTGGCAAGCATCAACTGTAGTTACACCTACGAATGGACCGACTATGCAAAACGCCTTGAGTCCGCAGGTGCAGATGCCCTTGAATTGAACATGTTTTTTCTCCCCACAGATCAAAAACGCAGTGCGGAAGAGGTCGAACGTGCCTATTTTATGGTTGTCGAGAAGATCGTCGCAACTGTTTCCATCCCGGTGTCGTTAAAGATCAGCTATTATTTCACCTGCCTTGGCCAAACGATTCAGAAACTCTCCAGGCAGGGGATCGCGGGGTTGGTCCTCTTCAACCGTTTCTACAGCCCTGACTTTGACATCGAAAACCTTAAAGTAACCCCGACCAATATCTTGAGCTCCCCCAGTGATCTGACCATGTCGCTGCGTTGGATGGCGATGATGTCCCAAAAGGTGGAATGTGATCTCGCTGCGTCCACCGGCGTTCATGATGGAGCGGCTGTCATCAAACAGCTACTGGCAGGTGCGCAAGCGGTACAAGTCGTCTCGACATTGTACAAAAACGGCCCCACCTACATTCAAACGATGCTGAACGAACTGCAAGAGTGGATGACCCGGCACGGATATGAAAAACTTCAAGATTTCCGTGGCAAGATGAGCCAAGATAAGAGTGTCGACCCAGCCATCTATGAAAGAGTCCAGTTCATGAAATATTTCAGCGGACAAAAAGATATTCTTTAATAGCCGCAGCCTTGATGTTTCCCGGCCTGTCGTGCGGGGTCATTAAGAGTTATTGAGGTCCTGGATAAAGAGGGTTACACCATTTAAAAGCGCTACAAGGGTGCCCCTCTTTACCCCGCATTTAATTATGATGAACGGACATGAACCTCTGGTTCGGATTCCATTGAACCATGATCTTTTGCCAAGGACACTTATGCTCAACCAGGCCGGCTCAAAACAATTCTTGTTGCGACTTTTTCTCCCCTTTGGCCTCGGTTACTTTGTCTCTTACCTGTTCCGTACGGTTAACGCCGTTATCGCCCCCGATCTGGTGGCCGACCTCGGGCTCAATGCCGCTGATCTGGGGCTGTTGACCTCTGCCTATTTTTTTACCTTCGCGGCATTTCAACTACCCCTTGGGGTTTTGCTTGACCGCTTTGGCCCGCGGCGGGTTGAAGCCGGACTGTTGATGATTGCGGCAATCGGGGCTCTGGTTTTTTCTCAGGCAGAGACATTGACCGGGGTGATCCTTGGACGGGCATTGATCGGCCTTGGAGTCTCTGCATGCCTGATGGCAGCGTTTAAAGCCTTCGCCAGCTGGCTGCCAAACGAACGGTTACCTTTAGCGAACGGGGTACAGATGATGTCTGGAGGGTTGGGTGCACTGACAGCAACAACCCCCGTTCAAGCTGCGCTGCAAATCACCGATTGGCGTGGCGTCTTTGGTGGCCTGGCTGGTATTGCCTTGCTGGCGGCCATTGTAGTGTTTATTGTTGTGCCTGATGAAATGCAGAATAAAAAGCATGAAACCTTTGCTGAGCAACTACAGGGGTTGCACAGCGTTCTGACCGACCGGCATTTCTGGCAGATTGCCCCCTGGGCTTTCACCGCACAGGCGGCCTATCTTTCAATACAGGGGCTCTGGACCGGACCATGGTTGCGTGACGTTGCCGGCTTGGGACGGGATGAAGCGGCGCAAATCCTCTGGTGGATCGCCATTGCCATGATCGCCGGCTACTTCACCCTCGGACGTTTAGCCGAACAGTTAGCAAAAAGGGGGATTCGTCCCGTAATCGTTGCTGCGGTTGGGATGTCATTATTCATTCTCGTCCAACTGTTACTTGTTGTCGTACCACAATACGGCCTGGCTCTCTGGCTCGGGTTCGGTTTTTTAGGCACAGCTTGTATCCTCCCTTATGCAGTCCTGTCTCAGTTTTTTCCTCCTCAGCTAACCGGGCGTTGCAACACTTCGCTTAATCTTCTGGTGTTTGTTGGCGCTTTTTCTGCCCAGTGGCTCATTGGTGGGATCATCAGTTTATGGCCAACTAATGGCAGCGGAGGATATTCTCCCAGTGGTTATCAAGCTGCTTTCCTGTTTCTAATTGCCTGCCAAATCGCTGCGGCAGTATGGTACTGGTTGGCGGGAAAATGGATTAAGGACAGGGACCGATAAAGAGCAGAGAAGAAATACCTCTAAAAACCATCAATATGCTGGCTCACAGATTACTGCTTGTGGCCATAAGCCGTCAGAACTCTATCGATAAGGAATAAAAAAGAATATGTGGGATCAAGATACATATTTAAAAGCTTGGAACTTTGCTTCTGTTATTCATCGTGGCCAAACCATCCCTGGCAAGGATATTCCATATCTCAATCACCTTGGGCTCGTCACGATGGAGGCAACCGCGGCTATTGCGAGGAATCAAAATATCCGCAACCCCAATCTCCTGATCCAATGTGCCTTACTGCATGACTCAATTGAAGACACTGCAACAACATACACAGAGATTAAATCAGAGTTTGGATTAGATGTGGCTGCAGGGGTTTTAGCTTTAAGTAAAAACAAGAAACTGCCAACGAAACAGGAACAAATGCTCGACAGCCTGACCAGAATCAAACAACAACCGCAAGAAGTATGGATGGTTAAATTATGTGATCGAATCACCAATTTACAGCCGCCACCAGAGCATTGGCACAAGGAGAAAATATTGCAATATAGAGATGAAGCTCATGTTATTCTGGAACAACTCGGCAAAGCAAATCAGTTTTTATCTGCACGATTAAAGAAAAAGATCGATAATTATATTCAGTATTTAAAATAAAAATCCCCAACAAACAGAACAACAGGGGCAAAACATACGGCGGCGGGCCAAGTCTTAACTTTGCCGGCTGTTATCATCAACCGTTCACCATGACAGTCAACTAATGCATAGCTACGCCATCCCGATCATTTCAATCTGCTTCTTCGCCTCACTCATGTGTATATTCCAAATGTATGCCCATTTGAGAGATAAAAAGAAAACCGGCTTCAGCACCTTTACCCCTTTTGTTTTTGCCGCATACCTGACCACAACATTGGAAGAGAAAGGGAGACCTGGGGTGTGGTTAATCGCTTTTTTCCTTTTTTCGTTTGTATTGATCTTCCTGCTGTTTGCTCAACTTTTATGGTCAATACAAGCCGCCTAAGAAATCAGGTTAAAACCTTCTCTCTGCAGATTTGCGCTACGCGTCTCAGGGCTGCGCCCGGCAGAGTCATGCAACACTATCCACACCAGCAGCCATTACAAAAGACTGCCAGTCGGTTAGGCAAAAAAAATAAGAAATGTGGTTAGTTTTCCAACATCAATTTTGTTCTATAGTACTCTATGTTTATAGAGTTAAAGTTTTGTTTGTTGATAAAATCACTCAAGGAGTTATCCATGACTATCAATCGTTATCTGCATTTAATTGCCGGATTTGTTATTGTCCTCAGCGTTATCCTGTCTCAGATCCATTCCCCCTACTGGATTTATTTTACCGCATTTGTCGGTCTGAACCTGATGCAAAGTGCCTTCACCAATTGGTGCCCGATGATGACAATTCTGCGTAAGTTGGGGGTCAAAGAAGGATGATGCAGATTCAACGTCAATCCGTGAACCCTTCCAAATCAAAGAATAGCTGACCGCAACACTGTCCAAACCGTGGAACTACGGTCGGGCCAGGCCAGCACCACAACGGGAAAGTGGTTGCGACATAACTTGATCACAAAGACCATTCAATGTTCACAATCAGTCCGTTGTCGAGGTTGCTAACCTTTGCTTTGCAGGTAGAATTATTATCAACATGGGATTCAAGGGAGAGTTATGAACATTGCAACAACGTCCCGGTGGCCAATCAGCCTGATGATCTTGCTGCTGCTCGGATGGACAGGTTGGGCCTATGCATCATCGACAGCAGTTCAACACTTGAGTT
Organism: Desulfuromusa kysingii; assembly: GCF_900107645.1. GTDB lineage: Bacteria > Desulfobacterota > Desulfuromonadia > Desulfuromonadales > Geopsychrobacteraceae > Desulfuromusa > Desulfuromusa kysingii. The sequence continues at coordinate 277,437 of NZ_FNQN01000005.1, read as the reverse complement.
TCGATGCTGCTTGGCAGGCCGCTCTAAGTCAAACGCCGGAGATGCTGATGTCCCGCGCTCAGATTGCTGAGGCACAGGGTGCAGTAACGGCGGCATCAGGACAACTTCTACCCAAGCTACAGGCGTCCTATAGCGCCAGTGGCTCAGATAGCGGCCTCAATGTTTTCGGCATGAAATTGAATCAAGGCCAGGCCAGTTTTAACGATTTTGGAGCCAGTCTGTTTGATCCAACGGACCCTTCCAGTCTGTATATTACCCCTGGAAATCTTAACAACCCAAGCTGGTACAGCAACTACCAGACGAAACTAGAACTGCTGGTGCCCGTTTTCAACGGTGGCAAGATACGTGGCTATCTACAACAGGCCCGAGCCTATCTGAGTGCCGCTCACAATGGCAATGAAATGGCACGCCAACAACTGATGCTGGAAGTGTTGAAGGCTTACCAGGGGGTGCACACCGCCGTGGCCTTGGTAGCAGTCGCTGAAAAAGCGGTTACAGCGGCAGAATCCTACACCGAGTTAACCAACAAACTCTTTGCCCGTGGAGTCGTGGCTCGCAACGATCAGCTCCGCGCTCAGTTGAACCTCAGTAACGTCTGCTTGCGTAGAAGCGAAGTAAAAACCTATCTGGGTAAAATTTATGATCAATTGCGAGTCCTGGTTGGCAACGAAGATGATCGTCCAATTAACGTGACTGAAACGTTACAAGTCTCTCTACCGGAAGAATCATTGGCCGATCTGCGGCAGCACATGCTGCTAGATAACCCGGGATTGCGGGCGCTTGGAGAAAAGGTTGTTGCGGGTCAGGCTGAGGTGAAAATTGCGCGAGCTGATTACCTGCCAAGCTTCAACTTGCTCCTCAGCAGCGAATGGAACAACCCCGATTTTGAGCCGGGGGGCAACCACTCAAGTATGGTTGCCGGTGTATTGAGCTGGAATTTGTTTGATTTTGGCAGCCGGCGTGGACAGGTCAATCAGGCTAATGCCCGCCTTTCGCAGCAACGAGCCCACCTGAACCAGGCCCGTAACCAGCTACGCTTGCAGCTTGAATCTGCCTGGCGCGACGTCGCTTTGGCGGCTGAACGCGTGAAGGTTCGAGAACTCGCCATAAGTCAAGCTGAGGAGGCTGAACGCCTGGAACGGTTGCGCTATGAAAAAGGGGTTGCCACCATGACGGAATTGTTAGCCGCACAGGCGGAACTGGATAAATCACGCAGCGAACTGGTTGCTGCAAACTATCAACAGATCATGCAGCGTGCCGGATTGTTGCTTGCCCTTGGACGCTTGACTCCGGCCGCGGTCAGTCACACGAAGCTGATGCAGTGAACTGAGTCGACAGTTATCTGTCGATCAAATATTAACAGATTGGTAAAAACGATGTTGAACCCGGGAATGAAATTTTTCTCCATTTTAGCCTTTACAGTGTTACTGACCGGTAGTTATTCCGCAGCAGCGACTGCGACAGCCCCGACCAGTAAAGTCACGGTCCAGATCATGACGATTCAACAACAGCTGTTACCGGTTTACGCCACTTTTCCGGGGCGGGTTACATCAACCAGTGAGGTGCAGATTGCCTCACGGCTGATGGGTTATATCCGTAAACTTCCGGTTCACGAGGGTCAACAAGTGAAAGAGGGTGAGTTGCTGTTGTCCCTCGATGCCAATGATGTCAAAGGGTCCATAGCCCAAGCAAAAGCCGCTCTTGGCAAGAGTCAATCGGTGTTGGCGGACGCCACCGCGAACTATCAACGCTTTCTGGCATTATACCAACAGCAGGCGATCCCCGAACAACAGTTTCAGCAGGTCGAGATGGGTTATCGAGTTGCACAGGGGAACCTCGAAGCAGCTCAGGCAGGCTTGCAGCAGGCACAAGCACAACTGAACTACGTTGATGTCCGTGCCCCTTTTTCCGGCACGGTGGTAGCAAAATTTATTGATGTTGGTCAGTTGGCAGCCCCTGGACATCCTCTGTTGACGCTGCAAAGTTCCGGTTTTCTCCAGGTACAGTCACAGGTCAATCAACAGTCGTTTGAGCAACTCCACCTGGAACAGAAGATTCCGGTTACAATTGACGGCGACAACTTTAACCAGCGGCCGGTCGAGGGAACTGTTGCACGGCTGGTCAACGCTGCTGATCCGATAACCCACAGCCACAGTATCAAACTGAATCTCCCTGTCGACAGTGGTGCGACCAGCGGTGATTTTGCCCGCGTTCGCATCCAGATAGATCAGCAGCCGGGGATCGTGGTGCCACCTCCGGCCATCCAAAAACGCGCAGGTATTGACGGGGTTTTTGTCCTTGATGAGAGCAATCGGGCAGCATTTCGCATGGTTCGCCTGGGAGAAAAAACAGCGACCGGGGTTGTCGTTCTGGCAGGTCTCGTCACAGGTGACCGCCTCATTGTCAGCGCCACTGGTGAACTCAACAACGGGGTTAACGTGCAGATCAGTCAGGGCGATGGCGCATGAGCTCGCAAGATAAACAGATGCCGATGAATATTGCCGGTTGGTTGGCAAAAACCTTCCTGCACACCAAGATCACCCTTTTGATCATGTTGGCAATCTCCCTCTGGGGAGCGATGGCGGTCTTTGTAACCCCGCGCCTCTACAACCCTGAGATCGTCGTTCCGGCGGCATCAATTTTTGTTATGCGCCCCGGTTATTCACCGGAAGAAATTCAGAATCAGGTTGTCAAACCGCTTGAATCATTAATGGCAAGCATCAAGGGGGTTGAACACACCTTTGGCTATGCAGTGAACGATATGGGCGTGGTCACGGTCCAGTTCGAGGTTGGCGCAAATGAGGAACGCAGCTTGCTGCTATTGTATAACCAGCTGATGCGCAACATGGACAGACTGACCCCGGGAGCCATGTCACCGTTAGTCAAGAGCATTGGCGTGAACGATGTCCCAATCCTCAGCATCACTCTGAGTTCAGGACAATTTGACGGCATTGATTTGCGCGAACTAGGAATGCGGGTTCTGGAACAGCTCCGCAGTGTCCCCGACGTTGGCGATAGCATGGTCATCGGTGGACAAAAACGGGCTGCACTGATTGACATTGATCCTCAGCGGCTGGCCAGCGCTGGACTCAACTTGGAGGAGATTCTTAAACTGTTGCGTGGCTCAAACCTAGTGATGCCGGCTGGCGATCTGGTCAACAATAACCGTCAATATGCGCTGCGCGTCAATGCCGCTTTTAACGATGTTCCAGAATTGGGGCATCTGATCATCGGACAAGCCAATCAGAAACCCATTTTTCTTAAAGACATCGCGACGGTGCATGCGGGTCCACGACATGAAGACCAATACACCACCCTCGCCTACGGAGCAGGCACGCCGGGAGTCCGTTCGGGTGATCCGGTCCCAGCGGTGACTCTGGCGATCGGCAAACGCACTGGGGCAAATGCCGTCACCGTTGCAAACGGTGTCCTCGAAAAGCTGCAAGACATAGAACATGAAGCGTTACCACAAGGGGTTAACATTCATGTGACCCGTGATTACGGCAAACGGGCGGACGATGCGGTCAATACCCTGATGGAACATTTGTCCATCGCCATCGCGGTGGTGGCTCTGATCCTGCTGATCTTCCTCGGTTGGCGCGAGGCAGCCATTGTCACTCTGACCGTCCCATTGACCTTGTTTGTCGTCCTCGGTGTCAGTTGGATGACCGGTCATACCATCAACCGGATCTCATTGTTTGCATTAATCCTCTCTCTGGGGCTGTTGGTCGACGACGGCATTGTCGTGATTGAAAACATTCATCGCCATATCCAACACACCACGACGTCAGTGCGTGATTTTGGCACTCTGATCGTCCAGGCGACCAATGAAATCGGCAACCCGACGATTATGGCAACGATGACAGTCATTGTTGCCTTTATTCCAATGTTGTTCGTCACCGGGATGATGGGCCCATTCATGCAGCCCATTCCCATCAATGTCCCAGTCGCAATGCTGACATCACTGATGATGGCCGATGTTGTGGTTCCCTTTATCGCCCTGCGCTGGCTCAGAAAAAAAGCGGCAAAGCACGTGGCCCGCAACCGTTTAACTCTGGATGAAAAAACCGAGCCGCCGAAGGATTTCCTTTACCGAACCTATCTGCAAGTCTTTACCCCGTTACTGGGAGGCGCAGGCAAGCGGAGCATCTTCTTTGCAGTGGTGACCATTCTCTTGTTGTTATCGGTCTTAATGCCCGCCTGGCAATTTGTCCGCCCTTCCGGAATGAACGGCCCGATCAGCACCCTCGGCGTCAACCTACAGATGTTACCGGATGGCAACGTCGATACTTTCGTTCTGGAAGTCGACACCCCCGCCGGCACAGCCCTGGAAGAGACCAACCGAGTCGCTCTGGCGGTTGGTAGCCTGTTAGCGCAGGACCCATATGTGACCGACTATGAGACCTACCTTGGTAGCACCGGTCCGCTGAGTTTTGCCGGGATGGTGCGCGGTGATGCTATGCGCGTTGGTGCCAATCTGGCGCAGATCGTAGTGAACATCGTCGAACACACTGAGCGCCCACACACCAGTGTGGTTGCCACCGAGATCTGGAATGCTCTGGCGCAAACACGCGCCGCTTTTCCGGAGGCACGCATCAAACTTTTTCTGACCCCACCGGGCCCTCCGGTGCGGTCTCAGGTTTTGGCAGAACTCTACGGGCCCGACTATGAAAAACTACGGCAGACTGCCGAATTTATAAAAAGCGAGTTCGGCAACATCTACGGGATGATCAACATTGATGATTCAATGACAGCCACCGCCCCTGAATATCTGATTCACGTCGACCAATATAAAGCCATGTTGGCCGGATTGGCTCCAGCGCAAGTGGCCAAGGCTGTCCATGATTACGTCGTTGGTGCCGACATCGGAATACTGCGTGGCGGCAATGCCCCTGAACCAATCCATATTATCGTGCGTCTCAAACAGTCTGATCGCGCCGTGATTCAGCAGATCCTCGACCTGACAATGACCAACCAGCAAGGAAAGCAAGTTCCACTGGACGGCATTGTGCAGATCGAATCTTCCCATGTTGCTAAGCCAATAATGGATCGTGACCAACACCCGGTGGTTTATGTGATGGGGGACATGTTGAATGCGAGCCCGGTCTATGCCACTTTGACTCTGGATAAGATTCTTGATAAGGCAACGCTGCCTAACGATGTTCACCTGACGACTTCGAATCTGGGCTTCGTCGCATCGCAACCTGATGATATGACCCACTATCAGCTTTTGTGGGGTGGAGATATGCGTTTGACACTGGATGTGTTTCGCGACCTCGGTGCCGCATTTATCATCGGTCTGGTTTTTATCTATCTCATGCTGGTCGCCTATTATCAGTCGTTCATGCTGCCCGTCATTGTTATGGGTGCCATTCCACTCACCCTGATCGGTATTTTCCCCGGTCATTGGTTATTTAATATGCCGTTTAACGCCACCTCGATGATCGGATTCATTGCTTTGGCCGGAGTTGTCGTTCGCAATTCACTGCTGTTGATTGATTTTATTCTCGATTACCGCCGCCAAGGCTACGACCTGGAACACTCGGTGCTTGAAGCTGGGGCAGTGCGCTTCAGGCCAATCCTGCTGACGGCTCTGGCCATCATGCTCGGCTCTGCAGTGATGATCAGCGACCCGGTCTTCGGTGGGTTGGCTTTGGCATTAATTTTCGGGACCTTTGCTTCGACAATGTTGACATTGATTGTTATCCCGTTGTTCTATTATCTGTGGCAGCGGCACGAACAGCATGCGCACCCAAGAGAGAGCTGAGCCGTAAGATTGGGCCTGTTGCAACCGTCATCATTGGTGGCGCACAAAGTAACACAAACATTATGGGGAAAAAGGGTAAGACTGATCGGCTTTACACTTATTTACATGCGAAATGAACTATTATAAATCTCAGGAACAACATCGATTGAACCGCTTGTTTGTCATTCCAAAACGAAAGCAATCACGAACAGAAGAGATTGCAAACGCTCTTAGCCATGGGACAGCGTTGGTTGCCGCTATTCTGGCAACGCCGTACCTTATCATCCATGCAGCGCAGGTTGGTGATGCCGCTTTTATTGTCGGGGTGAGCATTTTTTGCGCAACAATGGTGTTGCTCTATTCGGCATCGACATTTTATCATCTGGCAACCGATGGTAAAGGCAAACGAATCCTGCGTGTCTTTGATCATTCTGCGATATTTTTACTTATTGCGGGAACCTACACCCCATTCACCCTTGGAGCATTTCGGGGAGCATGGGGTTGGAGCCTTTTTGGGACAACTTGGGGGGTAGCGGCAATCGGTGTCGCCCTCAAAGTCATATACAAAAAACTCCATCCCATCATCTCTACCACCTTGTATCTCCTTATGGGGTGGATTATCGTCATCGCCTTCAAGCCTTTCATCTCACACGTACCCATACCAGGTGTATTGTGGCTTGTTGCTGGAGGAGTTTCCTATACAGTTGGGGTGGTGTTCTTTGCCCTTGACGCTCGTTTAAGATATAGCCACTTTATATGGCATCTTTTCGTCATGGCCGGGACCTTATGTCATTATGTGGCAATTTACCGCTATGCAGCTTAATCCATGATGCTCATCGTCAACAACGTCAGCATCTTTGCCAGAGACCATTGCTGGTCGGGTCGTTCATCAGATAACAACGAGCAGCATTTGTGATTGCGTCAAGGGAATAAAATCGCTCACATTCCCACAGGCTGCGCATTGATTCATCATCCATTATCCTAGTTACGCTGCCCTCCCCGCTGGCTTGATTGCTTATCTGTCGCACCATTACGCCCTGAGTTAGGCTCACCTTTTAGCTTCTGAGCGACAGGAACGCGCATCTGTGGTGATTGTCTCACCTCCCGTGAAGTGGATGGCTGTTTTTGACGAGACATTGAACTTTTACCTTGGGACACCTTATCAATATTCTGCTTCGATTTGTCATAATGGCGTTGCGGTAGCTGCTTGGACCCACGACGATCAGACGACGGCATCTGCGACTGCTTCTGTATTGTCCGGCGATTATTTTCATTACGCTTGACCTGTGGGACCGCCTGACGGTCGTTTACATTTCCACGAGGCACTTGGTGAGATTCAAGTGAACGGCGCAGCGTTTGCCCGTAAGTTTGAGCGGTCCGTTTATCATGATAGGCGACCCCACGCCGATGACTGGGAAGATGGCGCCAGGCGTACCTGGAGACACCCCGTTGTTTCCGGACAAAACGTGGTCGCTTGTAAGGATCGACATAAATATTGTGCCGATGCCAATCGAAATAGCTCCAACTGCCAAAAACGAAACTTAAATGGATTCCCGGATAAAATGACACCCCAAAACCGTAACGGCTAGGCAACGGCCCCCAGGCATGAGGGCGGTGAGTCGGATACCACCAGGAACCGTAAACAGAGTACGGATCATAATAGGGGACATAAATCATTTGTGCATAAGCAGGTCGAATGACGATCGTTTCCCTTTCCACAATCACCTTTTGTTGCTTATTAGTGGCAAGATTCCCCTCGGCATAAGCCTTCTTGCGCAGGAGTTGAACCGTCTCCATAACGTCGACTTCCTGAGCAAGAAAAGCGTTACCGAGATCGGTGGTTTCGGTAATCTGCTCACTCATCCGAGCCAATGTGTCCGGAAAATGACATAAGGCCTGGACACTGGGATCCCAGTTTTTTTCGTAAAGGGCGTCATCAAGCCGATCTCCTTGCAAGTGAGAATTTTTTTTAACCCAGCGATCGGCCTCAATCACTTCTATGGGATAAGTCGACGCGATTAAAATCTGCGATAGCAAAGCGTCAGGATAAAGCGCAATCGGCGCGAGCATCTGGGTCAGCTCTTGTGGGCTATACGAAGCAGAGAGGGATTGCTCCGACGCCTCTATCGCAAAAGTGGACAAAGGAAATATCATGCTGCAGAAAAAAATCAAAAAGACCGGTTTCAATCCTTTGTTAAAGATGTGTGTCTTCATAACGAACTCCTGAATGGCTAAGAGGTCAACCGATTTTGGGCGCTCATTGAGAATCCCCAGAACGTCATTGAAGGATTGCAACCATCATAAAGTCCATGCAATCTCAACGACCTACAGACCAAGTATAGCAAAAGGCATAGTTGCTGTTTGTTAAATTAAGTTAAGTCCCTCTGGCTCTAAAGGCGGTCAAAACAAAGACCTCCCACAACCTTTTCAAAAAGGTCCTGAAGCCCCTTTGGAGGCATGACAAAACGAGAATCAATGCAACTAAATCTTCCCCAAACCTAACCGCCTTACAGTCCTATATTGTATAGTTAGAGGGAAGATCAAGCTGCGAATTAACGGCAGCAAAAGTTTCCAGACCAAGGAGGACAAAAATGGACACTGCCCATGTGTCATCGCAAAAAAAACCACATGTTGTGATCATTGGTGGAGGTTTCGCCGGATTACATTGTGCGAGAGGCCTTGCCGATGCTGATGTCAAAATCACATTGGCCGATCAACATAATTATTATCTGTTTCAACCTCTTCTCTACCAGGTCGCGACGGCAGCTTTGTCGCCGGCAGATATTGCCGCGCCTATTCGTAATATCCTCCGCAAGCAACAAAATGTCAGCGTGATCTTAGCTCGCGTCATCAGTATTGATGTCAAAAACAAACTGGTCAAATTTCAACACGGTGATCTCGCCTACGATTATCTGGTACTGGCAACGGGAGCCACCCATTCCTACTTCGGCCGTGACACGTGGGAACAGCTGGCACCGGGTTTAAAAACTGTCGACGATGCGTTGGAAATAAGGCGACGGGTTTTACTGGCTTACGAAGCAGCGGAGTGGGAAGCGGACAACCAAGCTCGGCAAGCAGAATTGACCTTTGTCGTGGTTGGTGGTGGTCCCACCGGGGTTGAGATGTCTGGCGCCCTGCAAGAAATCGCCGCCAAGACCATTCCTAAAGATTTTCGCCATATAGACACCACCACCGCCCGGATTATTCTTGTAGAAGCGGCAGATCGCCTGTTGATGGCCCTGCCGAAAGAGCTAGGAGAGCAAGCATTACGGGATCTACAAAAGATGGGGGTTCAGGTTCGCCTCAATTGCAGGGTCACAGAAATGCGCGAAGGAGAGGTCCAGATAGGTGATGAAATCCTGCCGGCCAAAAACGTCATCTGGGCCGCTGGGGTTCGTGGCTCAAAGTTGGCAGAAACACTTAATGTTGAGCTTGATAGACAGGGACGGGTTTTAGTAGAAGACGACCTTTCCGTCCCTGGCCACGCCGAAATAATGGTCATCGGCGATTTGAGCCATGTCAGCAACAGCAAGACCGGAAAACCGGTTCCCGGTGTCGCTCCAGCGGCGATTCAGATGGGCCGCTATGTTGCAGCCTCTATCTGTAGTCACTTGGCAGGGAAGAAGCAACCAGCCTTCGAATATCACGATAAAGGGACGATGGCAACAATTGGGCGCAATCGTGCCGTAGCCGCTATCGCTGGTCGACACTTCAGTGGCTTTTTCGCCTGGCTGATCTGGAGTTTGGTGCATATTTTTCCGCTGATCGGGTTTCGCAGTAAATTATCAGTCATCTTTGCCTGGGTTTTAAGTTATTTTTCTTTGAACAAGAGTGCTCGGTTGATCACTGGACAATCAACAACCCAGATAACCAAGGCGATGAGTTCTGGAAACAGGGAAACCACGATGGAAAAAGATCCAGCAGAAAAAAATATTCACGCATAGGAGATTTTATGTTTAAAATCGTAGAAAATGGCGTCAATCGTCTGGACCTTGAGTTGAGCGGAAAGTTAAGCACTGAAGAGATGAAAATCGCTCTGGACGACTTTATCAGTAAAGCAGATAAAATTGAACATGGCAAAATACTTTACGAAATTATAGACTTTCATCTTCCGAACCTTGGCGCAATAAGCGTGAAATTTTCGCGTCTTCCGGCATTGTTTGGACTGTTGAAAAAATTTGACCGGGCCGCGCTACTGACAGATAAAACATGGCTTAAAAAAGTCAGTGAATTTGAAGGATTTTTATTCCCAGGCCTGGAAATAAAAGCCTTTGATAGAGATCAAAAAGATGCAGCAGAAACTTGGTTATCACATTAAGCGAGCGGTTATTTCAGACATTAGACAAAAAGTTGGGTAAAGGTAAAAGATGAAGAAGTTATATATCATCAAAGTTGGCACCACATTCGGCACGACGGCCCAAAATCTTGGCGACTTTGACAAATGGACCACAGACGCGATTGGAGTCGTGAAGGTCGAAACCTGCTCTTTAGACGTTGAACATGGTGCTGAACTTCCACGTGCGGACGCATGTGCAGGCGTGGTCATAACAGGCTCACACGCGATGGTCACAGACCATCTCCCGTGGAGTGTTAAACTTGAGCAATGGATCCCATCCCTTCTTGATGCCCAGGTTCCCCTCTTCGGCATCTGTTATGGACATCAATTACTCGCCCAGGCGACAGGGGGAGACGTTGGTTTTCATCCACAGGGGAAAGAGATTGGCACTGTTTCCATCCAGCTCAACCCAGAGTGCGTGAGCGATCCTTTATTTCAATCACTCCCAACGTCTTTCTTGGTTCATACGACCCATTCTCAGACCGTGCTATCTCTCCCACCTGGAGCGATCTGCCTGGCAAGCAACGACTTTGAACCCAATCATGCTTTTCGCCTTGGGGACTGTGCCTGGGGGGTCCAGTTTCATCCAGAATACAATGGCGATATTATGCGCTCATACGTTCAGGAACAGGCCGAAGAGTTAGCAACTACGGGTCGAAATAGTGCAGCAATTATCAACGCTGTCGCCGAAACACCAATCGCTGCGACAACCCTCATAAACTTTGCCCGCATTGTGGAAGAAAAGTTGACCACGGATGAACAGCAGAAAAATTGAGCATTAAACAGGCAGTGACACAAAAGGATCTAGATATTTATTATGACTTCTTACAATAAAACTTTATGGCAAACAGTCGTTTATCTCTTCTTAAGCAAGATTGTAAAGCAAGCGAACGTCTCTTTCCCCCAGGACGAATTAATCAATACAAAAAACATTGATTTAGCCAAACGCTTTACCCAGATGGTGGGAGATACAACCGACGAAAAAAAAATCAAGTTCGCTTTACTCAAGGGGCTCAGACAACTTGAAGAAGATAGCTTGGTGTTACGGCTGGACGAGAAGACGTTGCAGCTCAGCCCCGATGGCTTTGCAAAAATGAAACTGGAAGTCGAAACCGCAATGATGAAAATTGCGCAGAGTTTTCCAGAGTCGGTTCCTAAGGACAACTCGGGATCAACGGTTCAGTAGTTCAACGACTCCTGATTGTTGTACTGGAAACCGGCAGTGACAATCTCTCAGAAATTTAATTAATCCCGAGGGACAGCCAGCATTTTATCCAATGCTGTCCTGGCTTTAATCCGGATATCTGCAGCGACAGTCACCCGGGTCTCCATGGTTTCCAAGCAGTGCAGCACATCCTCAAGACTGGTCATCTTCATAGTCGGACAGATCATGTCCCGATTAGCCATGATAAACTGCTTATCGGGGTTTTCTTTACGCAGTCGCCAAAGGATTCCATTTTCAGTGCCAACGATAAATTTTGTGGCTGGATTGTGAGCCGCAAACTCATACATACCACTGGTTGAACAAATGTGATCGGCCAAATTCAGCACCTCTGGCCGACATTCCGGATGAACCATAAATAGCGCATCGGGGTGACTGGCTTGGATCTGTTCGACGTCTTCGACCTTGAGTCGATCGTGAGTCGCACAATAACCATCCCAGAAGATACACTCCTTTTCTGGAACATTCTTGGCGATATAACGCCCTAAGTTACGGTCGGGAACCAACAACAGTTTTTTTGCGGCAACAGAACGGGCGACACTCACCGCATTCGAGCTAGTACAGCAAATATCACTCTCAGCCTTAACTGCAGCACTTGAATTGACGTAGGTCACAACCGTGGCATCAGGATGCTGTTTTTTAAGAGCTTTCAACCCTTCAACAGTCACCATGTCAGCCATCGGACATCCAGCATCAGCACGTGGGAGCAAAACCGTTTTCTCCGGTGACAGGATTGCCGCACTTTCAGCCATAAAATGGACCCCACAGAAAACGATGAGCTGCTTGTCCGTTTTTTGTGCTTCTATCGACAACGCCAGTGAATCACCTGTAATATCAGCAATTTCCTGAATTTCATCACGTTCATAATTGTGTGCCAGAAGAAGTGCACCTTTGTCGGTAGCCAACTGCTTAATTTTCTGCTGTAACTCTTTTTGTCTCATCATCAGAACTCACCCTTATCTGTAGGCTCAAAAAAGAGAACAAATCGTAGACTAACGCTCCACATTATGTCAATCTTTTCACTTTCTCTGAGCGCTTGACAGTTAATTTCAAGAGGGCTATTCTCCCCAAGCTGAGGGGCTTTGCGGTTACTTGAAAAACCATCTTCGAGTTACTAACGAATCATTGATAATAGCTTAACCCGAGAGGAATTTCAGATGTTTGGAATCGGAATGACAGAAATGGTTCTCATTGCTGCTTTAGCATTGATTATCTTAGGACCAAAGAAACTCCCTGAGCTTGCTCGCTCTTTAGGCAAAGGTTTTGCTGAATTCAAACGGACAACAAATGAGCTAAAAAATACCATTGACTTGGAAATTAAAGCCGAAGACAAGCGTCATAACCAGAAAGTTGCTGCGTTAAACAAGAAAAAATCGCTAGATAACAGTGATGATGAGACGCCTGTCCCTGAGACAGACGAGACGTCTATCAAAACATCGGTCAAAGATGCTCCAATTGTTGCGGCTGAAAAACAGGAAAAAACAGAAGAAGATGATGTGGAGTTAAAAGATAATGTCTGAAGGTATGGCGATATCTGAACATTTGGGTGAGTTGCGCAAACGACTGGTCATTTCTGCTTCAGCTTGGCTGATTGCCTTTCTTGGTTGCTACAGCTTTGGCGAACAATTCTTTGAATTTATTGCCAAGCCTGTTCGACAAGCCTTGCCTGAGGGAAGTTCACTGGTCTTTATCAATGCGACGGAACCCTTTTTTACCATCCTTAAGGTTTCTGCCCTCGCAGCACTCGTAGTTGCGTTTCCGATTATCATCTGGCAAGTCTGGAACTTTATCGCGCCTGCCCTTTATGGTCATGAAAAACGACTCGCCTTACCCTTTGTGTTTTTCAGTTCCCTGTGTTTCGGAACCGGAACCTATTTCGGCTTTACCTTTGTCTTTCCCATGATCTTCTCTTTTTTGGTCACCTACGGAACCAACGTCGCGGGGATCAACGCCATGTTATCGATGGGAGCCTACCTAACTTTGGCTTCCCGTTTACTAATCGCCTTCGGGTTAGTGTTTGAACTGCCAATCGTCATTTTCTTTCTCGCTCGTCTGGGGGTTGTCGATCACAAATGGCTTTCAAAAAATCGGAAGTTCGCCCTATTGTCAGCTTTTGTCATGGGCGCCGTGTTAACCCCTCCCGACATCTTTTCACAGGCATCTATCGCTGTCCCTTTCATCGTTTTATATGAAGTAGGGATTATCGTTGCCCGCCTGTTCGGAAAGAAAAAAAGCGTCGATGATGACGACATTGAAGATGACGATGACGACGAGGATAAAGATTAGGCCTCCAATCTTCTTACCGATATCAACAATAAAGGCCCGGTCGTTCTGATCGGGCCTTTATTGTTTCTGAAAATTTCTGCTGCTTGACAACCTGAGCGTAGCAACGCAAGATTAAAACCTGTCAGCATTCCCTAGCAAAGAGAAATTTTATGCGCTTAACCGTCAAAATCACTTTTGCTGTTCTCCTCGGCGTTGCACTGGTTTTTTCTGCTTACAGCTACTTCTCAATTCAACGCGAGAGGGAGCAGCTGAAGAAAAACCTCAGTCGTGAATCACGCCATATCGGTGAGAGTTTACGTTTTCTCGTCACCGAACTCTGGCAACAGCGTGGTGAAGAGGTCGCTATCGCCTTCCTGAAACGGGCGAATCAGGATTATCAGCAGACGTTGGTCCGCTGGGTCTGGATTGAAGGAGATCCTCTACCTCAATATCAACCCCGCGTCCCGGTTGAGCAGCTCGGAGAGCTGTTTCACGAAGAGACGGTGGCATTGCTGGCGGGATCCCCTGATGGTAAAGATTTCCTCCTGACTTATCTCCCCTTGATCACAGCTGATGGGCGCGTAGGGGCAATTGAACTGTCTGAGTCGATGGATGAGATGCATGATTATGTTCAAGAAAGTCTACGTCGATCGGCAGTAGTGGTTGGCGTATCCGTTATTTCCGGGGTACTTTTTATGGGGGTTTTGGGGAGTATCTGGATCGACCGACCGATGCAAAAATTACGTGCACAGGCAGAACGGATCGGCACCGGAGACCTGTCAACCAGTATCAATCTGCCTGGCAGTGGCGAAATATCAGAGCTCTCCAGTACCATCGAGCGCATGCGTGGACAGCTGGCTGAAGCGCGTGAGGCCGAACAGATCGCGACGAATGAAAAATTTGAGGCTTTGGAAAAACTGCGCCATACCGAACGATTAGCAACCTTGGGACAACTATCGGCAGGGATCGCCCATGAACTGGGGACGCCTCTGAATGTCATTTCCGGACGGGCGAAGATGATTGGCCGTGCCGGAATGAAGACCGATGATATTTTCCGGTCAGCAGGAATCATCGGTGAACAAGCGGAACGGATGACGGAAATCATACGCCAGTTGCTTAGCTTTGCCCGCCGCGGGGAGGCTAAAAAGCAGACTGTTGATCTGAACACGCTACTCCGCTCGATTCAATCATTATTGGAACCAACAGCCCGTGAACATGGGGTTGAACTGCTTGTCGACAATGCTGAGCAATCGCAACCCGTGTTTGCCGACCCGGGTCAGTTACAGCAGGTGGTACTAAATTTGACTCTCAATGGGATTCAAGCTATGTCATCCGGCGGCCACGTAACCTTGAGCAGCTTCACGACGTCCAACGTCGTCCCCCCCGATACCCTTGCAACCAAGCAAACTCACTGGGCTTGCCTTCAGGTCAAGGATCAGGGAAAAGGGATGGATGCCGAGACTTTGAAGAAAATTTTTGATCCGTTCTTCACGACGAAGGACATCGGCCAGGGAACCGGTCTCGGGTTATCAATCGCACACGGTATTATCGAAGAACATGGGGGCTGGATTGCTGTTGACAGTATCCCGGAGCAAGGGAGCTGTTTCAGCATTTATCTTCCTGACCCATCAGAAGGAGAACACGCATAGTGGAAAGTAGGCTACCAGGAAAAATTCTTATTGTTGACGATGACCGGGCGTTATGTGAACTCCTCGAAGAGGACCTCAGTCGTCGTGGACATCAGGTGATAACCTCTCTTAAGGTTGTCGATGCTCAGGCGCTACTGCACAAACAAGAAGTTGACATCGTCTTGACCGACCTCAACATGCCAGGGATCAATGGTATCGATTTCTGCGCCGAACTCAAAGACAATCGTCCCGACCTCCCCGTCGTCATCATGACCGCTTTTGGTAGTCTTGATACCGCGATAGGAGCCCTCAGAGCAGGTGCTTACGACTTTGTTACGAAACCGGTTGACCTTGATCTGCTCAGCATTTCATTGGATCGCGCCCTGCAACATCGCCACTTGCAAGAGAAGGTCCGTCTGCTGAATAATCAGGTGCGTCGGCAACGCTCCGATGATGAAATGCTTGGTGAAAGCCCGGCGTTCCTGAAAATCAAAGAACAGATCACGCGCATTGCCGATCTGGAGACTTCAGTCCTTATTACCGGAGAAAGTGGCACCGGAAAAGAACTGGTAGCTCGCGCTCTACACCACCAGAGTCAGCGAAGTGAAGGCCCTTTTATCGCCATAAATTGCGCCGCCTTGCCAGAAAACTTGCTTGAAAGTGAACTTTTCGGCCATGTGAAAGGGGCCTTTACGGATGCCAAAGAGCAACGCAAAGGATTATTTGTTGAGGCGACTGGTGGTACTCTGCTTCTGGATGAGATCGCAGAGCTGCCTCTGGCGTTACAACCCAAGTTGTTGCGGGTGCTGGAAGACCACAAGGTGCGGCCACTCGGAGGCAGCAGTGAAACAGCCTGTGATGTCCGTATCTTAGCCGCCACCCACCGCGATTTAGAAGAAGCCGTCGTTGCCGGACGTTTTCGCAGCGACCTTTATTACCGTCTCAATGTCATCCCCTTGGGACTGCCTCCGTTACGCGATCGGGGCAACGATATTTTATTGCTGGCCTTACAGTTTATCAAACAGCTCAGTCAACGCTTTAACAAGTCAGTCAATGGTCTGGCACAACCCGCTGCTGCCTGCTTACTGGCTTATCATTGGCCGGGAAACGTGCGGGAACTCCGGAATGTCATTGAGCGGGCGCTGGCGTTAACCCTCCATGATCAATTAACCATCGAAGATCTTCCTGAACAGATCAGACATCCCGGTGGAACGACACCACTACCTGCCAGTCTCATCGATCCAGGGACGATTCTCACTTTGGATGAGATGGAAAGTCGCTACATTCATCAAGTCCTTGATCAACTGGGAGGAAACCAAAGTCTGGCAGCCCGGTTACTGGGAGTCGATCGCAAAACCCTTTATCGAAAACTAAAAGACTAGAATCTCAACACGCTGCAAAGCCCAATTTTGGGGCAATTTGCCCCACAGGGACATATTGCCCCGCCTCCTATCCGACCAACCTGCCGATTTTCCATCATTAATACTTGGCATAATCTCTGCAGAGATTATAGTTGCTGAACATATTTCAACAGGAGATTAATCTTATGTCAAAACGTTTATTTTCAATTGTCTCTGCAACTTTGATTGCATTTATTTTAAGTACATCATTATTCGCTGGAATCGCCAGCGCCCAAGAAGCTGGTTTAGAAAATTTACGTAAAACCGGAAAAGCGTTCCGTAGTGTTGCCAAAAAAGTTTCTCCAGCAGTCGTATTCATTCAAGTTGAAAAAGAGGTCACCCAACAGAGCGTCACTGGAAACCCGTTTGAAGGAACACCCTTTGGTGATGAATTCATGCGTCGGTTTTTTGGCCAGATTCCACAGCAAAATTCACCTCAGCAAACTCCAAAACGGCGGGCATCTGGACAGGGTTCGGGTTTCATTATCTCGGCTGATGGCTACATCATGACCAATAACCACGTCGTTAATGATGCCGACAAGATTTCGGTTCAACTGCTTGACGGGCGTGAATTTGACGCCAAGATTATTGGCACCGATCCCCCCACGGATGTTGCCCTGATCAAAATCGATGCCAAAGAAAAACTTCCGTTTTTACCCCTTGGTAATTCGGACCTGATGGAAGTTGGCGATTGGGTTCTGGCATTTGGTAATCCTTTTGGACTGTCACACACGTTGACCGCTGGGATCGTTAGCGCCAAAGGGCGAAGTGGCATTGGCCTCAATGATTTTGAGAACTTTATTCAAACCGATGCGGCAATCAACCCCGGAAATTCTGGCGGACCACTAGTCAATTTAGATGGTGAAGTGGTGGGGATGAATTCTGCCATCTTCAGCCGGAGCGGTGGCTATATGGGGATTGGCTTTGCCATCCCAATCAACATGGCTGCTGATATTCAGCAACAGTTGATCGAACACGGAAGTGTCACTCGAGGGCGTCTTGGAGTCCTGATTCAGGATCTGACAAAAGAGTTAGCCGAGTCTTTTGAGATCGATCAACGTGACGGTATTCTCATCGCTCAAGTACTGGAAGATTCAGCCGCAGACAAAGCGGGACTGCAACAGGGTGATGTTATTTTACAACTGGATGGAAGCAAGGTAGATAAAGTTGCAACCTTCCGCAACAAGATCGCCATGACCCGTCCGGGAACTCAAGTTGAGTTTGTCGTCCTTCGTGACGGCAAAAAGAAAAAAATCAAAGCGACTATCGGACTGCTTGAAGCTGACGAAAACGGTCATCCCATCAGCAGCGACAACCTCCCTGAATTAGGGATGAAACTGCAAAAACTGACTCCAGAACTGGCCGCGCAATTTGGTTATGACAATGCAGACGGCGTACTCGTCACTGCCGTTGAATCAGGTTCAATCGCTCAACGTGCTGGAATTCAGCGGGGGAACTTGATTGAAGAGGTCAACCGCCATCAAGTCAAGACGCCTGAAGAGGTCAAGGCAGCGATCAAGGAGACTCACAAGAAGACGGTTCTCCTGTTGGTACGGCAAGGTGAAGCTAACCGCTACCTGGCACTGAAGTTAGAGGAATAATCACCCCGATCCCTTGGTGCTCTGCTCAGCACCAAGGGATCAATACATAGATTATTGGGCGTTACCTCCTACGTCCATCTCGGGGAACCAGCAGGGTTCCCCCTTTTTTTGTCCAAATCACTGCAACTGTGTTTTTTTACTGCAAACACTTGAGATTTGTTTTATATCTGCGTAGAGATATATCTGTATACAATCCACAGGGAGAGTGAAAAATGAAATTAAAGTTATTCACCGGGCTGGCACTTCTGACTCTGATGCTGACCTATGTTGTACAAAATAGCGCTCGGGTACCCATCATTTTCCTTAAGTGGGAATATGATGTTTCCCAGGCACTGTTGGTTCTCTCTTCGCTCCTGATCGGAATCGCTTTAGGGCTCATCCTTAGTTATACTTGGAAAAACAAAGGCAAGAACCAACAGAAAAAAGCTGAAAAGCAAGCAAGAAAAATCAAGAAAGAACAAGATAAACTCAAAAAACAGCAGGAAAAACTCCCCCAAGAACAAGAGCAACCAACGGCCGAGCCACCAATGAAACCTCAAGAAGAGGAGCAGCTATAAACTTGAGATCGCTTTAGTCATCAAGTGCAGGGTGATGCTTCGTGGTAGCTACCCAAGCGCCACGTCCAGTATCATCATCACCGTAAACCCGACCATGGTTCCAAAGGTTGCCGTATCGGTGTGTCCCCCCTGCTGTGATTCAGGGATAACTTCTTCTACCACAACAAAAATCATGGCTCCGGCAGCAAAAGCAAGGGAAAAAGGGAGGATAGGCTGAGCGATAAAAACCAGAGCCGCCCCGGCAACGCCAGCAACAATTTCTACCATCCCGGAAAATTGTCCCACCATAAAACTCCGATGACGTGATAAACCATCCCGGCGTAAAGGGACTGAAACGGCCAACCCTTCAGGAAAGTTCTGGATACCAATGCCAAGCGCTAACGCGATGGCTCCAGCCATTGATGCTTCTTGAAAACCGGCGCCAACGGCACCAAATGCGACCCCCACAGCTAACCCTTCAGGGATATTGTGCATGGTGATTGCAAGGACCATTAAGGTACTGCGCGGCCAGTTTGTTTTTACCCCCTCGGCTTCTGACATCGGCATATTCAAATGCAGATGGGGAAGAAATTTATCAATCAAACGGAGAAAACCGCCTCCGCAGAGAAAACCAAGAGCGACCACCAGCCATGCCGGCAATGCTTTTCCTTCTGCCATCACCAGAGCTGGTGCAAGCAAAGACCAATAACTTGCCGCTATCATCACTCCGGCAGCAAATCCAAGCATGAGGTCAAGAGTTTTACGCGTCGGCTCTTGTTGCAGATAAACGGCTCCAGCACCCAATGCCGTCATTGCCCAAGTGAAAAGAGTTGCAAAAAAGGCTTGCCAGACAGGGTGAAGAGATAATAGAGCTTCAAACATTTTAGATCCCTCTTAAGAATGATATGAAAGTTACTTGAGTCAAAAAACAGCTTAGCATAAATTATTAACGAGGTTATTATCTTCCTGTCACGACTGCATTTCTACAGAAGGAGACATTCATGAAAAAGACGATTTTAATCACTGGGGCCACTTCCGGTTTTGGAAAAGCTTGTGCAGAACATTTTGCAGTTCAGGGTTGGCAACTGATTTTGACAGGTCGACGAACTGGCCGTTTGGAACAACTGCAACAACAGTTGGGTGAAGCCGTACTCACAACCATGACTCTGGATGTCCGCGACCGGGAGCAAGTATTTGCAAAGCTGGGTTCGTTGACTGATGTCGATGTGCTCCTGAATAATGCCGGTCTGGCTCTGGGACTGGAACCTTCATGGGCGGTGGATATTGACGATTGGGAGACCATGGTCGATACCAATATCAAAGGGCTGATGTACTGCACTCGTGCCCTGCTACCACAGATGGTTTCACGCGATAGTGGCCATATTGTCAACATTGGTTCTACCGCTGGTAGCTGGCCATATCCCGGCGGAAACGTCTATGGCGGCACCAAAGCGTTTGTCAAACAATTCAGCCGTAACCTACGTTCCGACCTGCTTGGCAGCAAGGTGCGAGTCACCAATGTCGCTCCGGGCATGGCTGAAAGTGAATTTTCCAATGTCCGCTTTAAAGGTGATATTGAACAAGCCGCCAAGGTCTATCAGGGAACGGAGGCTTTACGTCCTGAAGATATTGCCGAGACAGTTTTCTGGATCGTCAACCGCCCGGCACATGTCAATATTAATGTGATCGAGATGATGCCCGTCGATCAAGCTTGGGGACCGTTTGCTATTCACCGCCACGACAAATAGCCGCGATTACTCTTGTTGGAACGTTAAAGCGGCTTAAAAGAGCTGCCTGCGGAGCGCTTTCTCTAACTCTAAAGCCGGTGTAAAGTCGGCTTTACGCTCAATGGTTTTATGACAATCATTGAGCGCTCGACTGAAGAGTTTCATCTCAAAACAGGTCTGTGCCCGCCCCCAGTAACCTTCGTATTGCTGGGGGTTCATGGCAATGACTCGATCATAGTTTTCAAGCGATAGATCAAATTTCTCCAGCACCCGGTAGGCCAATCCACGATTTGTCCAGGCACGTGCATTTTCATTGTTATACTCAATCGACTTATTGAAATCTTCCAGCCCCTTATTGTACTCAGCTAAAGCGAACAGAGCCATACCGCGATGATTATAAACCAGAGATCGAATGGCGGGATCGAGCTTTATCTTTAAGGCAGCACTGTAAAGGTTGATTGCTTTTCTAAACCGGTTATTGCTATGCGCTTCCAAAGCCCCAAACATCAGTTTTTCCAGCTTGTCTGACGACAGATGTTCTGGAATAGGAATCTCTTTGTCCCCTCCCCCATCATCCACATCAGGGAGCTGAGCGATGTCAATACTATGATAGCCACAAGATATTGTCTCAACCTCCTGACGGCATTTCAAGCCGCGCTGACGGATCTCTTTCTGATAGTCACGAATCTCTTGAAAGATCAGATCTGACAACGTCAATGATGCGTTGAGTGAGGCGAGTTTGCGACGGATAGAGTGGTTTGGCATGCCGATATCGGACTTGTAGACCAGTTCGTGCTCGACCTCTGCCCAAGCATCTTGGAGAATCGTACGCAGTTGAATCTCACAAACATCACAGCTATGAGGAAGCCTCTCCTTGCCAGCAAAAGAGGGGGTCTTGATCAACAGATGAACAGAGTCGTAGCCAAATTCGCTGAAGGAATGCTGCTCGGCCTTATGCTCCATTTCCAGAATTTCAAATTTTTGTGCTATCAACTTCTCTATTATCTCCAGCTCCTCCAAAAAAGGGCAGACGATTCTGAGCCCAAGAAGATCAGTAATCTGGAGCATTTCACTCCCCTGCAACTTATGGAGGCGGACGAGTTTCTCACAATAGCTGTCAAAACCCTTGACCCGGTATTTAAGCGTTAGCGACAGCCCCTCTTCTTCAGCAAGGGTGTGCATTTGCTGATAGATATTATAGAGCAGCAATTCGTATTCAGGCCTTAGCTCTGCGTACAGTTTTTTGGTCGCAGTCCGGTCGGGCAGTGGGGATTGACCTTGTTTTCCGTTTTTCATGGGGTCCGCTCCGCGCAATAAGTTGATTTCAAGTTCAACGGGTATGGCTGCAGATCAAAGAAGAAGGGAAATAAATATATCATGGAAACTGCTGTTTCTGCTACTTTACTCAACAACGGGCGGTGGTCAACCCTGGCTGATTAAAGTTTTTCGCTATTCACGCCGATAAATAGATGAGAGGTCACGATAAACAGCATTCATCGCAGCATAATCCATGGAAGGATTGAAAATGGCTACGAATCTCCGCGTAGGCGGTATCCATGCCTACCAGATAAGCAGAGAAGTCGAACCTGTCCCCGCATATCCTCGGATCGACCCACAACAACCACGGGAAGAATCGTCCCACCCACAACACGAAAAACGTGCCGACAAGGATGATCAGGCGACGCGGCGGTTCATGGCCATGCGCTCGCTCATCGATAAGCTCAAACAGACCGCGACTATTATCCGGGTTGATTATCTCACCACCGAGAGTGAGCTGCATGATCTTGGTCTAGCGATTGCGGAAAATGAGTTGCTTGACCAACTGCTACAATTAAAAATTTCGTTGCAAGAAATTGATGAGCTGTTCCAGCAGATACGACAACGTCCTGCCGGTCCCGACATCGGGGCGGGGCACAGCCTATCTGAGGCAGATAATTTTTTTCCGATCTTCATTGCGGGTCTTAATGAATACAACCTGCGTTTCCAAAACTTACCCATACATGCCACCCTCACAACCGATGCAATGGCTGATCAGCTAAAACAAAACGGACGCTTTATCACGGATAAGAACCGCCTCCGACTCGACTTTCGGAAGACACTAGAAAGCGATCAGCGATTAAAACTGGATATCAGTGTTCTTGTGGCCATCAGTGAAGTCGATGAAGCCGGTCGTAGAGTCATTCTCTATCAACGTCCTGACCAGAGCTATGCACTGTACGCGGATAAACAGATTGACCTGTCAATTTAGTGGGACCCTGTCCGGCAGATCACAACCGAAAAAACACCTAGTGCCCCGGCAGAACAATGTCCACTTGTGGCAAAAAACGGGATAGATCCTTTGGCAGAGGAGCGCTTACCGTGACCCGTTCCTGACTGAACGGATCCACAAAAGCCAGACTCCGACAGTGGAGAAACAACCGATGAAGTGGTCTTGGACAGGGCCCCTTATAGCGTTTATCACCATAAAGAGGATGTCCGGCATCAGCAAATTGGCGCCGGATCTGATGTTGCCGTCCCGTATGGAGTTGCAGTTCCAGCAATGACGCAATGTCATTGCTGATTAACGTTTGGTAGCTGGTTTTGGCGGTCTTCAATTTTCCTTTAGCAGGAATATCACTCTGCAGATCCCCCCGGCCCAGCAACTTCCCATTCACCAGCGCCAAATAGATTTTTACCACTTCGCCTTGCATGAACAGTTTTCCCAGTTCAGAGCAACTTTTCTTCCCCTTGCCAAACAATACCGGCCCGGACGTCTCCAGATCCAAACGTTGTACCGGGGCAGCATGGAATTTATCTCCTCGATGGAGCAAAAATTCAGCTACCCGATCAGTCAGGTTATCGCGCTCATGGCCATGACTGGTGTGGATAGCCAATCCGGCAGGCTTATTCACAATCAGAATCTCCCGTGATTCATAAAGAATATCAATCTTAGGGGCCGAACGCTGTGGAGCCGTCAGCAACTCGTGGATACGCGCACTGTCAGGGACAGATATTCTAGCTCCAACGGTCAACGAGTCATTGGCCGAAATAGTAGCGTCATCACTTTTTACTTTCCCCTTCTTAAACAACTGCCGTAAATAACCGACAGGGGCAGCAGGAATGACCTCCTGCAAAAAAAGTTCCGCTTTCAGGCCAGCGCCTGTAGCTGGTACAATAAATTCAGGCATGATCTCTCCTCAACTCCGTTTCTCCATATCCCGGTGCAACTCTTGCCGTAGCCGTTTGGCGATCGGACCCACCTGGCCTTGATTGATAGTAAAGGCATCAACTTGAACCACAGGAATCACCTCCAGAGACGTTGAAGTGATAAAAACTTCATCGGAAAATTGCAAATCCTGCAATTTAAATTCTCCACTGATTACCCGCAGGTTCAGCTCTTCTTCACACAGGCGCATAATTGTTGAGCGTGTCACCCCCTCCAACAATCCCGTCGATGCTCCGGGGGTAAAAACCCACTGATCACGGGTCCAGAAAATGTTGGAGGCCGAACCTTCACAAATATGCTCTTTGTTGTTCAACATAATAACCTCGAAGGTTCCCAGTGCTTTTGCTTCTAATTTCCCAAGCAGGCTGTTGAGGTTACTGATCGACTTAATTTTAGGGCTGATCGCCTCCGGTGCGTTTCTTCTGGTCTGTGCCACTTTCACCTTAATCCCCTGCTGATAATACTCATCGTCAAGTCCCTGAAATTCGCGCCCAACAATGAAACAGGTTAAATCGTTGTCCATATCACGTTGAAAGCCAATCTGTCCCTTGCCTCGTGTGATCGTGATCCGGTAATAGGCATTCTTCCAGCCATTGCGTTCACAGAGGGTCAAGAGAATCTCCTCTAACTGTTGCTGAGTAAAAGCCAGCGGATACGAGAGCGCTTCTGCAGACTGCACCAAACGCTGATAATGTTTGGAGAACTGGTACAGCTTCCCCTTAACGGAGCGAAAACTTTCAAAGATGCCATCACCATAGAGAAAACCCTGGTCAAAAACTGAAACTTTGGCCAAATCACTGTTAACAAATTTACCATTTAAATAGACGTCACTCATTATCCTGTTCCCGGAGTTAATTGTAGACCTGAAGCACAGCTAAAATCATGTGGTTAAACGATGTTAGCGTAAAAGCTGATATTGTGTAAGGGACAAAGATTACTGAAATAAAAGTAGACAGCGAAACAAGGCACCATTTAGTCTTGTCGAACAGATCAAAGGATTGATATATGTATCATCTCTGCCGCAAACCTGTTTGCGACCTGACGTGTTATTGTCTTTATACTCCCACTCCAGATCCAGAAAAAGGATAAGCCAGCATGGATTACATAGATTTACGTAGCGACACCGTAACCCACCCCACTCCAGAAATGCGTAACGCCATGGCACACGCAACTGTCGGTGATGATGTTTATGGTGAAGACCCGACGGTCAACCGTCTTGAAGCAGAAGCCGCCGCAATGTTTGGCATGGAAGCCGGTTTGCTGGTCACCAGTGGCACCCAGGGGAACCTGATTGCCCTATTAACCCATGCCCCCCGAGGCAGCGAAATCATCTCTGGTGATAAAGCCCATATCATCCTTTATGAACAGGGGGGGATGGCAGCTCTTGGCGGGATTATGCCGCGCACCCTTCCGGTCCAGGACGATGGTACTTTGCGGCTGACGGATATTCAAGCCGCTATCCGCATCGATGATCAACATTTTCCCCGCACCAAGTTAGTCTGCATTGAAAATACCCAAGGGACAGTCGGCTCCGTTCCCCTCAGCCCCGAGTACACCCAAAGCGTAGCCGATCTGGCACACCAAAACAGTCTCAAGTTACATATTGATGGAGCACGGATTTTTAATGCCGCAACCGCCTACAATGTCTCAGCAGCGGAGATTATTTCAGGGGCCGACAGTGTGACCTTCTGTCTATCCAAAGGACTCGGCGCACCGATTGGTTCAATCCTGCTGGGCAACAAAGATTTTATCAAAGAGGCTCAT
This sequence comes from Desulfuromusa kysingii, assembly GCF_900107645.1. Taxonomy (GTDB): domain Bacteria; phylum Desulfobacterota; class Desulfuromonadia; order Desulfuromonadales; family Geopsychrobacteraceae; genus Desulfuromusa; species Desulfuromusa kysingii. The sequence goes on along the minus strand of NZ_FNQN01000005.1, from coordinate 252,007 downwards.
CGAAACCGGAAGATCCTCGGTGGCGGCATGCGCCAGGCTGGAGTTCTCGCGTCCGCCGGGCTGATTGCCATCCACAAAATGACCCAGCGCCTGCATGAAGATCATCGCAACGCAGCCGATCTTGCCGAAAAGCTTAAATCGGTCCCCCATATCAAAGTTCTCAGCCAGCATACAAGTTTTGTCTTTTTCTGGTTGGAGGAATCGGCAAAATTAACCCCGGCTGAATTTACTACGGCAATGCGCAAGCATAATATTCTGCTAAGTCCATACCCCGGCTATGAGCGTAAATTTCGCGCCGTTCTTCACTATTGGATCACTCCTGAACGAGTGGATACCGTCATCACCACAATAAAACAGGTATTAGGATAAAGGGACACATAGAAAATTGCTCTTGGAGAAAATCAATGTCTTTTAAAGTTACTACCGAAAGCCTCTGGTCCGATCTACAGAAAGTCAGAGAAACTGCCCCCCTGGTTCATAACATTACCAACTATGTCGTTATGAACAGCACCGCCAACGCGCTTTTGGCCGTTGGCGCATCTCCGGTTATGGCCCACGCTCAGGAAGAGGTTGAAGAGATGGCTGCCATTGCCGCAGCGCTGGTCATTAACATCGGCACTCTGAGCCCGGATTGGATTACAGCGATGCAGCTGGCTATGAAAACAGCTGTTAACAAAGGTATCCCTGTTGTTTTTGATCCCGTTGGCTCTGGTGCGACATCCTTCCGCACCCGCACCTGCCGTGAACTGCTCTCGACAGGTGCCAATATCATCCGTGGCAACGCTTCAGAGATCATGTCGTTGGTGGATGCTTCCATTCAAACCAAGGGGGTCGATAGCGCATCTGACGTCAGTCTGGCGGAACAGGCCGCACTGGACCTGGCAAAGCACTATGACAATGTTGTTGTTGTCAGCGGTGCAACTGACTTGATCACCGACGGCAACAACAAAGCGTATATCCCCCATGGTCACCCGATGATGGCAAAAGTCACCGGGCTCGGTTGTACTGCAACAGCCATGGTCGGAACCTTCAGCGCCATCAATAGAGACAACTTCGTTGCTGCCGCTCATGCCATGGCCCTCATGGGGATCTGTGGCGAAATAGCCGTTAAAAAAGCGCAAGGTCCCGCAAGTTTACAACTGCATTTGATCGATACATTTTATACTATTGATCAGGAGAATATAGCCGCATATCTGCAAGGTTGACCCTTATGAATCTGCATCTGGTTACTGACCGTTCCCTGACTCTGGGGCGGCCGTTATTAGACATTATCCGTGCCGCTGTGGCGGGGGGAACATCCTTGGTCCAGTTACGGGAGAAAGACTGTTCAACCCGCGAATTTGTCGAGTTAGGACAAGCGGTCGCATCCCTGCTGCAAGGGTACAAGATCCCTTTAATCATCAACGATCGGGTTGATGTCGCCCTGGCTATCGGTGCCCAGGGAGTGCACATCGGCCAGAGTGATATGCCCTACCCGCAGGCTAGGGCAATCCTTGGCTCACAGGCCATTATTGGCTTGTCGGTTGAAACTCCGGAACAGGCCCTTGCGGCAAACCTATTTGATGTCGATTATCTTGGCCTAAGCCCCGTGTTTGCAACGACAACCAAAATGGATTTACCGCCGCAGTTGGGATTGCAGGGGGTGCAGGAAATTAGAGCTGTAAGCCGCCATCAATTGATTGCCATCGGTGGGATTAACAGTGACAACGCCGAAAATGTTATTACTGCCGGAGCGCATGGATTAGCAGTTGTCTCCGCCATCTGCGCTGCTTCTGACCCCAAAAATGCGGCAATGGAGCTCTGCAAAAAGATCGCTGTGGCCAAAGCTAAAGCAGTGGCAGCATAAATCTTATTTAGGAGGAAATGAACCCAAACCGTTTGACTTGCCCAGCGTCAAAGGAGAAAGATTAATCTGGTTTGCAAAAGGCCTAAATAACCCTTTTTACACAGATTAACTTCTGGAGTCATCATCGTCTCTTACCGAGATTTATGCTGTACATTGACCGTGGAATCAGATCAATCTAAATGGGAGAAAATATAGGGACGCCGATATTAACTCATATCCAAAAACGGTTGTGGGTCAATCTGCTCAGCTAAGCCTTGGGCCTGCACTTGAAGAGCCTGTGCACATTCGCGCTGTCGTGTTGCAGTAAAGCGTGAAATCAGACCCGAGATACACAACACCGCTAAAATCTTCCCCTCTGCAGTCAAAACTGGAACCCCGACCGAAGCCACTTCAGGATCTCTTTCGCCTAAAGAAGTGTACCAACCCTGCTGACGAATGGTTGTAAACGGTTCCCCCTCGCCTCCCGAATAAGCCAACAGTATTTGTCCTGCTGCCCCCTTCTCCAGTGGGAGTCGCCGCCCCTCTTCCAGTTGATGACGGATCGCCCGATTCGCATTAGCACGATAGAGGCAGATCCGCTTGTTGCCACTGCGAGTATAAAATGCAACCGACTCGTTAAAACAATCACGGAGTGATTCAATAATCGGGCGCACAATGGTCCCAATATCACAACTGTTTTGCGCTATTTTCCCCAAGCTGACGAGAGCCAATCCCAGACGATACTGACCATCTTTTTGCCGAGTCAAATAGCCATAACGTTCCAACGACCCGCAAAGTCTGAGAATTGTGCTTTTATAAAAACCCGTCTTCTCGGCCAAAAGTTTCAGGCTGAGGGTGGATTGATCTTCCGTAAAACAGTTGAGTATTTCCAAGGCTCGTTCTACGGCTTCTACTCTATTATTCGACATGGTACCAACTCCTTCTTCTTACCTAGTTTCATTCTGCACTGTAGAACATGATTATTTTTAACACAATATTTTACTTGAAATAGAACAAAAATACTGTATGGTAAAATGCAGTTCTGCTTGAGAGAACCGCATTACTTGAATACTCTTCCAGATAAAAGCAAAGGAGCTTACGTGTTCAGCCGTCCCTTAAAAAAATTCCGTGTTATTGATCTCACCAATGTACTTTCTGGACCCTTCTGCGGCTATTTGCTTGCAAACATGGGGGCTCAGGTCATTAAAGTTGAAGTTCCCGAATCTGGAGATTTGGCAAGACAACTCGGCGCTAGCCCCGAACTTAACAAAAATAAAATGGGCGCATCTTTCCTTGCACAGAATGCCGGCAAGAAATCACTGACAATTAATCTTAAAACAGCAGCAGGAAAGAAGCTGTTTGAAAAGCTAATTAGAACAGCGGATGTTTTGATTGAAAATTTTCGCCCTGGTGTAATGACTCGGCTGGGATTGGGGTTTGATGATTTAAAATTGATTAATCCCAAACTCATCTATTGTGCCATATCGGGATTTGGAGCTACCGGGCCATTACGCTATCTTCCCGCTTACGACCAGATCATTCAAGGCTTGTCTGGGGTCATGAGTATCACCGGCGATAGCTCTTCAGCCCCGCTACGGGTTGGCTATCCCATCGCCGATACCATCGGTGGGATGAGTGCTGCTTTTGCTATTGCGGCAACTTTAGCCGGACGCAACGGCGAAACTGATGAAGCTGTATTTATTGACGTCTCAATGCTCGATTCCACCATGTCGACAATGGGCTGGGTTGTCTCTAATTACCTGATCGCAGGAAAAGATCCTATCCCTATGGGGAACGACAACTTCACTGCCAGCCCATCGGGAACCTTCCAGACGGGCGATGGTCCATTAAATATTGCAGCAAACAAGCAGGAACAGTTTGAAAAACTCTGTGAGCTTCTTGGTCTGCCAGAACTGACAACCGATCCCCACTTCAGCCAACGGCAACTCCGGTTACAAAATCGCCAAGAGTTAAAACAGCTCTTAGAACAGGCATTAAAAAGTAAATCTGCTGAGGCTTGGGAAGAAGAACTCTCTTCTGCAGGGGTCCCGGCAGGACGCGTCTTATCGGTCCCCGAAGCCTTAAATCACCCCCACATGCGTGATCGGGGGATGATCGGCCATTTTGATAATGTTCCCCGGGTTGGGAATGTTGATGTCTTCCGCCCCGGTTTCAAACTCAATGGATTGTCTCCTCAGGTTGACACTCCCCCTCCGCTACTCGGACAACATACCGATGAGATGCTGACAGATCTGGGTTTAACAGCAGAGGACATAGCGGCCTTGCGCCAAGAAAAGGTGGTCTGATTATGACAGATAAAACGCAACAGGATTCCAAGGTAAGCGACTGGTGGAAAACTGAAATTATTGAAATGGAGCCTGGAGTTATCCGCTTTCGTGGCTATCCCATCGAAGAATTGATCGGCCATATCAGCTTTTCACAGATGATATGGCTGATGACACGCGGTGAGCTGCCGGAACCTGGTGCTGCCAAACTCCTTGACACGGCACTGATGTCAGGCGTCGATCATGGTCCTCAAGCTCCCAGCCTCGCCATCGCTAGGATGGCAGCAACTTGCGGTGTTGATCTTAATAACGCCATGGCTTCCGCTGTCAATGTCCTTGGTGATGTGCACGGCGGTGCCGGTGAACAGGCTGTAACCTTGTACCAAGAGATACTGAAGCAACAAGAGAGCGGTGTCCCCCTCACCGAAGCCGCAAAGGCGGTGGTTGGTGCATTATTGGATGCAGGAAGTTTTATCCCTGGGTTCGGCCATCGTTTCCACCCCATTGACCCACGCTCACCTCGCTTGCTTGAACTGGTCGATGAAGCTGCCGCAGCGGGAGTCGTCTCAGGTCGCTTTGCCAGTATTGGCCGCGCAGTTGAAGCAGAAATTATGGAGAGAAAGGGGAAACGCATCCCCATGAATATCGACGGTGCTACAGCCGTTATTTATGCCGAACTTGGATTCCCACCACAACTGGCAAGGGGTCTGTTTTGCCTCTCTCGCTCCGTCGGCATCCTTGCCCACACCTGGGAACAGATGCAACAAGGTGGACGTAATAAAGGACCCATGCCAAAAGAATATCTTTGGACCTATACAGGGAAAGCAAAACGCGAGTTGGCAAAAAATTGAGAGATAGAGCGTTTTTTAAATTTCTCGGCGGGACAACGGGAAAAATGATACTAGCCACAGCTGTGAACAGTATGCACAAAAGGTCTTAAATGTTACTAAAAACCATTATGTCCCATTCATTTACACTGTTTTGACCAACAGCTATTTTCTACCCAAGAAATGCACAAGAACCTGAGTAGAAACAAACCCTGTCCGGCATTATTCCGGGCACCAAAAAAGGAGAGATCTGATGAAGAGAATAGTCTGCAAACTAATCATTTTTCTAGCATTGTTCGCGCTAGCCCTCCCAGTCGGGACCAGCTTGGCCAGTGATGAAGTTGATGAGTTGCATTTCTTAATTCCAGGTGGCGCAGGTGGTGGCTGGGATGGCACTGCACGCGGTGTTGGGAAAGTGCTTCTAGATTCCGGGTTACTGAAACATACCTCGTTTGAAAACATGTCCGGTGGCGGTGGAGGCAAGGCGCTGAATCACCTGATTGGGACCGCCAAGCGTCAACAAAACACTATGCTCGTCAACTCAACACCTATCATCATTCGCTCACTGACAGGTGTGTTCCCACAATCATTTCACGATTTAACCCCAATCGCTGCAGTGATTGCCGACTATGCCGCACTGGTCGTCCCGAAAGATTCCAAGTACCAAACCCTCGATCAGGTTCTGGCTGACTTCAAAGCAGATCCGCGTTCGATCAAGATTGGTGGCGGCTCGGTTAAAGGCGGTATGGATCATCTGGTACCGGCAATGATTATCAAGGCTGCTGGCGGCAACCCACTCGACTTGGGTTATATCCCTTACGATGCTGGTGGCAAAGCAATGGCCGGTCTCCTTTCTGGCGATATCAAAGTCCTTGCAACCGGCTTTAGTGAAGCTCTTGGACTCGCAAACCAAGGTGAAGTGCGGATTATCGCTGTCACCTCTGAAGAACGCCTGGCACAAGCTCCAGGGGTACAAACTGTCAAAGAATCTGGGATTGATGTGACTTTCGCAAACTGGCGTGGATTCTTCGGCGCTCCAGGTCTGCCAGAAGCCAGAGCCCAGGCTTATCGGGACCTGTTGAAAAAAATGTATGATACCCCTGAGTGGGAAGACATCCGCAGCAAACGTGGCTGGCAAAACCTTTATAAACCAGGTACAGAGTTTACCGCTTTTCTTGACAATCAGGAAAAAGCCATCGGGGACATGATGCGCGAACTGGGCTTCATCAAGTAATTCAAGGGTTCCATCAATAAACAGCAAGAACGGACTGCCCCCTCGTTCTTTTTGGACGGGGGGACAGCACTTAACTATTGAACCATATCAGGAAAGGTTTTCCTATGGCACGAGAAAAGGTCGGAGCGCTAGTTATGCTGCTCTTTTCGATGGCTTACGGCTTGATGGCTCTCAAAATTCCTTTGAGTTTCATCGCCCAAAACGAATTTTTTACCTCTCGAACCATGCCTTATGCGTTGGCGGTTCTAGGGCTGATTCTTTCGTTGCTAATGCTAATACTCCCGACTGTTGACCCAGAGGGTAAGAAACATCTAAAACAAGTGACCCACGGCATGGATTGGAAAACAGCGATTTTACTAGTTGTAGGAATGATTTTTTACGGGCTGGTCATAAAATGGCTCGGCTTTATCATCTCTTCGATTATTTTCTTAATGTTCGGTTTTTATGTTCTTGGTGAACGCCGACTGAAACGGATGGCACTCGCCGCCATTCCTCTAGTCATCTTTCTATGGTTCGTCATGTCGTCCCTGCTCGGTGTCTATATTGCTCCGGGTGAACTCTTCTATATGCTAGGGATTTTATAATGTGGGATGGAATGCTAAGTGGCATGTTAACAGGAATCAGTACCACCATGATTCCGATGAATATTGCCATGGTACTATTCGGTTGTTTTATGGGGAGTTTGATTGGCATGCTGCCGGGATTGGGTCCAATCACCGCAGTTGCACTGATGATCCCAGTCACTTACGGCCTCGATCCATCCAGCGGGATGGTTCTGTTGGCTGGCGTTTATTACGGGGCAATCTTCGGTGGGTCAACCTCTTCAATTCTTATCAACGCTCCAGGGGAGGCAGCGACGGTCGCCACCGCTCTGGATGGCTATCCGCTGGCAAGACAAGGTCATCCGGGCAAGGCTTTGGCTGTCGCGGCTTACGCCTCGTTTTCCGGCGGCACCATTTCAGTCATCATGTTGATGATCTTTGCTCCGATACTCGCCAGCGTCGCGACCAGTTTCCAGTCAGCGGACTACTTCGCGTTGATGATCCTAGGCTTAACAGCAGTCTCAGCATTCGCTGGCCGGGGTGGCGTTCTTAAGGCGCTACTGATGGTCGTTCTTGGACTGATGCTGGCAACCGTTGGTACAGACCAAACTTCCGGGGTCCAGCGCTTCACCTTTGGCTCGCTGGAACTGCTTGATGGCATTGAGTTTCTCCTCTTGGCAATGGCAACTTTTGCCCTGACAGAGGCCCTCTCAATCGTGCTGAAACGGGATGAATCTTCGGACAGTTTGAAACCTCGGACAATCGGTTTCAAAAATCTCAAAGTGACCAAATCAGAATTCAAACAGATCGCTCCGACCATTGGTCGCTCATCACTTCTCGGCTTTATCATCGGCGTTCTCCCCGGAGCCGGAGCAACCCTCGGTTCATTTATGGCTTATGGCATGGAACGGAATCTGGCTTCACCAGAGGAACAGAAGAAATTTGGTAAGGGCAGTCTGCGTGGTCTCGCCGCTCCGGAAGCTGGCAACAATGCAGCCAGTTCGGGATCGTTTGTGCCGCTACTCTGCCTCGGTATCCCGGGGTCAGGAACCACAGCAGTCATGCTTGGCGCCTTGATTGCTTATGGCATCGAACCGGGGCCACGGATGTTGACAGCTAATCCACAAGTTTTCTGGGGATTGATCATGTCAATGTATCTGGGCAACGTCTTTCTCCTGATCCTCAATCTACCATTGATCCCTTACTTTGCCAGGCTGCTGGCGGTACCACGGAATTTCATGGTGCCAATGATCCTGTTTTTCTCCTTAATGGGGGTCTATCTGGTCACTTTCAATGATTTCGATATTCTCATGATGGTGATCTTTTGTATCGCTGCCATGGCGCTGCGTTTGATGAACTTCCCTATGGCCCCTCTGCTGCTTGGATTTATCCTCGGTGGACTCATGGAGGACAATCTGCGGCGGGCGTTGCTGATCTACAATGACTCTTTCAGCTTCATGTGGGAGCGCCCACTGACACTGGGGATTAATCTGGCAACTTTGCTGATTCTGGTCTTTCCAATGATACGATCTTTTATAGCGAGAAGAAAGGGTGGCGGAAAGCCTGGCAATGAAGTGGTTGTTGAAGTTTGATGCGAAACAATCAATAAGAACTCAAACACATAAAAAAAGGTTCCCTGCTCACAGACAGAGAACCTTTTTTTACGCTGAATATCAACCTTATTTAGATGACTTCAAATACCGATAATAATCAGAGTCGGTGGAAATCACCAATTTGCCTTTATTGGTGATAGTTTTTTTATAAGACTCCATCGTACGCAAAAAAGTATAGAACTCTTTATCCTGATTGTATGCTTCTGCATAGATGGCAGCAGCTTCGGCATCCGCAGCGCCTCGATACTCTAATGCTTTACGGTAGGCTTCAGAGCTGATCTCTTTCAGTTCACGTTGCATCGATCCGAGGATTTCAAGCTTTTCCCCTTCCCCTTCAGAACGATACTGAGCAGCAACTTTCTTCCGCTCATTGATCATCCGCTCATAAACGCGGACACGAACCTGCTCAACATAATTAAGCCGCTTGAACTGAACATCAATCAATTCGATACCATATTCTGGAGTACTGGAACTCGCCTCAAGGAGGATGCCACTGAGAATTTCTTCGCGGCCGATCATGTCTTCGGGGAGAATCTGCACACCGTCAACCTCAAAACGCTCATTTCCAGTCGCCTTATAATCTCCACCACGCACCAGTTCAACCAAAAGGTGGCCAGACACAGCATCACGGACGACGGAATCAATAATATCATCCAGCCGGCTTAGTGCCCCCCGCTCAGTCGCAACAGTCTTGAGAAACAGCAGAGGATCGGTAATCCGCCAACGGGCTGTGGTATCAACCCAGATGAATTTTTTATCTTTGGTCGGAATCTGATTCGGATCGCCGTCCCACTTAAGAATTCTCTTTTCAAACCGGGTAACATCTTGAATAAATGGTAGTTTAAAATGCAGCCCCGGATACGAAACTTCACCAACCGGTTTACCAAACTGGGTCACGATGGCTTGTTCGGCTTCGTTCACAATATAGAAACCACCTTTTGCAATCAACAGAGCAACAATAACAACAATTATCACTATTCCATTTTTCATTTACTTGCTCCTTCCATCGCTTTACGTAACGGGAGCAATGGCAGTAACCCACCGTTTTTCTCATCCATAATGTATATTTCATCCAGGTTGGGCAAAACCTCTTCCATGGTTTCAACATGGATACGTTTACGGGTGACCTGCGGAGCCTTTTGGTATTCTGTTAACAAGGCCACAAAACGATTCGTTTCTCCCCTGGCCTTGTTGATCCTTTCAACCGCATAACCTTGCGCTTCCTGAAGAGCCCTCTTCGCTTCACCACGGGCTCTTGGAACTTCACGATTGTACTGTTCACGAGCCTGAAAGATCAGACTCTCTTTTTGTTGTTCTGCTTCGTTAACTTCATTAAATGCATCTTTGACAGGTTCTGGTGGATTAACATCTTGAAATTTCACCGTCACGATTCGTACGCCGATATCGTACTGCGTCAAAGTCGCCTGCAGTGATTGTTGTATCTGATCGGCAAGGTACGCCCGATCCGTCGTCAACACCTGGGTCACATCCGCATTACCGATCACTTTACGGACCATTGCTTCAGCGATGTCGCGAATGGTCCCAATTGGATCTTTGATTTTAAAAATATATTTAAATGGATCAGATACCTGAAATTGAACAATCCACTCCACATCACTGACATTCAAATCACCCGTCAAAGTGAGAGATTCTTCTTCTAGACCACGCTTGGTATAAGCAGTTTTTATCCCCTGCGAAACAGTCCGATAGCCAAACTCTTCCTTGAGGACACGACCCGTGGGAACCAGATAGACCTGTTCAATCCCGAATGGAATTTTAAAATGTAGCCCCGGATTAGAAAATTTCTTGAAATTACCAAAGCGTAAAACCACCCCTGTCTCTTCAGTATCCACTTTATACATACTGCTTGAACCACCAATAACCACGGCGATCACAGCAACGATAATTAATAAGGGCAAAAACCCTTTTTGTGGGTTAAACTTAAGTTTGTTCTTCAATTGATTTGTGAATTCAATGATCTTTTTTTCTAGGTCATCCCCAGAAGGACCTTGTCCCCAATCTTGCATCATTACCTCTTTCTGTTATCGAGTGTTGGTTTGACTTACTTGATCAGCAAATACAAAATATATGACCTTTGATTATAACAGATTCTCTCAACAATAAGTTATCATTATTTGGTTATTCTCCCAGCGGAAACTTTCAACAAAGGTCTGCTTGGCGTATTCTCTTTTAGCAGGATATACTTGGGGGGAAATCCATCATTCAACAAAGGAGAAGTCCATGAAAGTTATAGTTGATCTATGTGTCGTACCTATGGGTGTCGGGGTCTCTGTTTCGAAATACGTCGCTCTGTGCGAGAAGATTCTGACCGAGGCCGGATTAAAGACCCGCCTACATGCTTATGGAACAAATATAGAAGGCGAATATGATCAGGTTTTTGCGGCGATCCGTCAATGCCATGAACAGGTTCATGCCGCTGGTGCCCCACGCATCAGCACCACAATCAGAATGGGAACCCGCACCGACCGGGAGCAGACCATGGCGGATAAAATACAGAGTGTTGAAGATAAGTTGACAAAATAACTGTTAAGGATCGCACAATGAAAGCATTGGTCAAACGAGAGGCAGCACCCGGTCTATGGCTAGAAGAGGTACCAAAGCCAGAAATTGGCATTAACGATGTGCTCATTAAGGTCAAGCGGACCGCTATTTGTGGAACCGATATGCACATCTATAACTGGGACTCCTGGTCACAAAAAACCATTCCGGTGCCCATGATCATCGGACATGAGTTTGTCGGTGAGATTGTTGCCGTCGGGACCAATGTCATCGACTTCAACCCTGGCCAGATTGTCTCTGGTGAGGGGCATGTCGTCTGTGGCCGTTGTCGTAATTGCATGGCGGGACGTCGGCACCTTTGCGCCCACACCAGCGGCATCGGTGTCAACCGTCCCGGAGCCTTTGCCGAATATCTGGCTCTGCCGATGTCCAACGTCTGGGAGCACCAATCTGGGATCGATCTCGATGTCGCTGCCCTGTTTGACCCGTTCGGTAATGCCGTCCATACAGCCCTACAATTTGACCTGCTTGGTGAAGATGTTCTGATCACTGGTGCCGGCCCCATTGGTGCCATGGCAGCAGCGGTCTGTCGTCATGCCGGGGCACGACATGTCGTCATCACCGATATCAACCCTCGACGGCTGAAACTGGCTAAAGTCCTGGGTGCGACCTGTACGGTTGACGTCAGCAAGGAGAGTATCGCGGCAACGCAGAAAAAACTGGGGATGGCAGAGGGTTTCGACGTCGGTCTGGAAATGTCTGGCAACCCGTCTGCGTTTAATGCTCTGCTAGAAAACATGTGCCATGGGGGAAAAGTTGCCCTGTTAGGTATTCCCGGAAGCGATATCGCGATTGATTGGAATATCGTTATCTTTAACATGCTCACCCTCAAAGGGATCTATGGTCGAGAGATGTACGAAACCTGGTACAAGATGTCGGTGATGATTGAGTCGGGTCTGGATATTTCTCCGATCATCACCCATCGTTTTCACTATACCGAGTTTGAACAGGGTTTTGCCGCTATGAATGCCGGAGAAGCCAGTAAAGTTATCCTCAACTGGGATTGATGATAACCACACCACAACCTCTACTTGGCACTCTTTGCCCAAGAAAACCCTGCCTCAGCAGCGGGGCATGATGTTGTTTTCACATAAAGGTGCAAATTTTTAGTCTTGCCTCTGATTTAGGAGAGAAGAGCCGTGTACGCTAAATTTCAAGAATATTTAAGTACCGAACTAAAATCCATTCAATCTGCCGGGCTGTATAAACATGAACGACTCATCACTACGCCACAAAATACCCATGTCAGCGTCAGTGGGGATCGCGAGGTTTTAAATCTGTGCGCCAATAACTATCTTGGTCTGGCCCAACACCCAGAAGTGAATGCCGCCGCCAAACAAGCTCTGGAGAGATGGGGGTTCGGTATGGCGTCGGTCCGTTTTATCTGTGGGACCCAGACCTTGCATAAACAACTTGAGTCAAAACTCAGTGAATTTCTGGACAGTGAAGATACGATCCTCTATCCATCCTGTTTTGATGCCAACGGTGGTCTGTTTGAAACCCTGCTCGATGAAAAAGATGCTGTCATTTCTGACGAACTCAATCATGCCAGCATTATCGACGGAGTGCGCTTATGTCGGGCCAAACGTTATCGCTACCGTAACAGCGATATGGCCGACCTGGAAAAACAGTTGCAAGATGCTGATAGAGCTGGGGCACGCTTTAAGCTGATTACCACCGATGGTGTTTTCTCCATGGATGGTTTTATCGCCAAGGTTGATGAAATCTGCACTCTGGCCGAAAGATATGATGCGTTGGTCCACGTCGATGATTCTCATGCCACAGGTTTTATCGGCGCAGAGGGGCGGGGCACGCCTGAGTATCGAGGTTGTATGGACCGAGTCGATATCATAACAGGAACCCTTGGCAAAGCATTGGGCGGGGCGAGTGGGGGGTTTACCAGCGCGCATAAAGAAATTATTGACCTGTTGCGGCAACGTTCCCGCCCCTATCTTTTTTCCAACACGGTGGCACCACCAGCCGTGGCCGGGGCATTGAAAGCTATAGAGCTAATCAGCCAGTCAAGTCAGTTGCGCGATCAGCTACGTGAAAATACTACCATGTTTCGCCAAGGGCTTGAGGATCAGGGTTTTGCACTCTTACCGGGAGAGCACCCCATCGTTCCGGTGATGCTGAAGGATGCCGTACTGGCAGGTCAATTTGCCGAAGCCATGTTGGCAGAAGGGGTCTACGTTGTCGCCTTTTCCTACCCGGTCGTACCAACAGGTCAAGCACGCATTCGCACCCAGATATCGGCCGCTCTGACAGCAGATGACATCCACTTTGCTATCGATGCTTTTGGTCGGGTAAAGAGACAGTTAAAGATCTGATAGATAACCAGCGAACATCCGTAAGTTCAAAAAAGCTTCAGGGAGATCAAAAAACTTAGCACCGCCAGAAAACTAAATAAAACCACCATCAACCCTCGATAGGTGAGCCGCTGCTGTTTGCCAAGTTGATGAGCATGCTGAAAAATACGCTCCCACACCTCCGGCAACGCAGTTCCCCGGGGAATCTTGCGTAACACTCCTAACACCTCCTGAGGTGAGACTAAAACAATCTGCTCCCGGTACGTCATCTGCAGATAAACACCCTGACGCAAGACACTCAAGCTCGCAGGGTTGCAACCAATACGAAACAGTTCACTGCGGACTTTTAAGTTGCCTGCTTCTGCACGCCGACTCATCTCAGCAATGGCGTAGATACTCACCGGGCTCGTCACAGGGACTCCTATCAGGTTGTTCTCAGAGAACGTTTGGTTGTTGTCATTGGAGTCGTTTTTACTTTTCGCCGCAAACACCAGTTGGCGTCTTTGACTGTTTACCGACGTTTAATGCTGGTTTTCTCGATAAACCCTCCCAGAAATGACCCCAGACCTTACAGATTAAAATATTCATTCCGGAATATTCGGAATTGTCGTCTGTTCACCTTTATGATTTTGCAGACAATATTCATGTTGATCCTTGCCCTTGATATAGTAGTCCGGCATCAATGGAATTTTGCCGATGTTGGTGGCGACAACATACATTGGCTGCGCGAGTCCGGTCGTGTGTCCACGCAATGCGTCACGGATCAATTCGGCACCCTTTTCTACCGGAGTCCGGAAATGGTCAATCCCAGGTGCAGCCTCACAATAAAACACATAATAGGGTTTAATCCGCACCGAGAGGAGTTTCTGATGCAGCTTACGGAAAGTTTCAACATCATCATTGATCCCTTTGAGCAGGACCGCCTGGTTGCCGACATTCACCCCGCAACTGAGCAATCTGAAGACCGCTTGAGCGGTTTCTTCAGTGATCTCTTTGGGATGGTTACACTGAGTGTTGATCCAGATCGGCACCCGATGATAACCATTCAGGACCTTCATCAGACCGGCGTCAATTCGCTGCGGTAACACCACCGGCGTCCGGGTCCCAAAGCGGATCATTTCCACATGTGGCAACTCACGCAGTTTTCTGATCAGGTAGTCAAGCTGTTCGTTACTCAGAAGAAACGGATCGCCACCGGTGATCAATACATCCCGCACTTCGCTGTGCTCAGCTAACCAGCGCAGCCCCTCTTCAACATCAAAATGAAGTTCCAGATCACCGTCAACGACCAACTCTTTCCGAAAGCAATGGCGACAGTAAATTCCGCACGTCTGAGTCACCGTAAATGCGACCCGATCCTCATACTGGCGAGCGATACTATCGGGGCGGACCTCTGTGGTCGCCCGGTTCTCTTTCCAGATCAGATAATCTTTCATCCCATAGCGGTTCTGCTGCTCCAGTCGCGATGGAATCACCTGCTTCCTGATTGGACAATCGACATCATTCGGATCCATCAATGCAGCAAAATGGGGAGTTGTCCCCCAGGTCCCGCCGATGTTTTGCAGCAGAGCTCTCTCTTCTGACGTCAGGTGGATGTAACTTTCCAGTCGTTCGATCGTATTAACAAATTGCTGTAGCTGTTCTTTCCAGTTCATATCTCTCTTCCGCGAGGTGAATGGTACGATTTAAATTTGCTTGCAGTAGGGGGACAAAGTTCCCGCAGAGGAACACCTACCACCTACGATAATTTCGGGTTTGGGTCGTCGTCATGACTCAGGTCGGCAACAATGGGCGCTGTTTGTCACCTCTGCTCTCTTATGCCAGACATTCATGCTCTC
The DNA here is from genome assembly GCF_900107645.1 of Desulfuromusa kysingii. Lineage (GTDB taxonomy): Bacteria > Desulfobacterota > Desulfuromonadia > Desulfuromonadales > Geopsychrobacteraceae > Desulfuromusa > Desulfuromusa kysingii. The sequence goes on along the minus strand of NZ_FNQN01000005.1, from coordinate 236,954 downwards.
CAGACTGCCGCTGATCTGCGTATTTTTTACCAGCGTCCCGGCAAATTTATAGCCATTCTGAGCAAAACAGATGTTCATGCCGTAGGACAACGCACGCGCAATCGTGTAACAGGTTTTAATCCTCAGACTTTGCAGCTGAGCTTCCAAATATTGAAGGAGGATGCTTGCCAACCCCTGTCCCCGCCAGTGACCGTCGGTGGCAAAATCGGTCAACTCCGCATTGCTGTTGGAGAGATCCGTCTCAGCTGAGGCCAGTGCTAACAATTGATCTCCCTGCCAGATCCCAGCGTAAACAACATTATCAGCCATCGTCGTTGTCAGATATTGAGGGTCATGAATAGGAAAGGGATAACTGGCAAAAGTCTCCCGGTAGAGCTTCGCCATCTGCTGACAATGATCAGGGGTCGCCAATTGACAGTCACAGCCGGTGGGGAGACTTATCATGTGCCTTTTCTTAGATCTGTCACCAGCAACTTCGAGGACCTTTTCCACTCTGTCAGCGGCAGGGTCAAGGCGGCGTTCTGGATGAAAATAATAGGCCATAAAAGCACCATTCTCCCGTCCCTTGAACAGACCAGGCACCTCAGCCTCAACCCGATAGCCGTGGTCAGCAAACTGGCTTTGTGCTGATTGAGGCACCTTGACAAAGGCTTTGCTGTAATTGTGCCGAGCAGCGAGACTCTTGATATTAGTAATGACTTCCGGTAAATCGTCCTCTGCCAGTTTCATCAGATAAACCCGATCATTCTCCGGACCATGCTGAATGACGGACTGACCGAATCGGGTAATAACATCATGACTCACGTCTTCGCTCCATGCGTTGATTGCCTGACGGAGTCAAACTGATTGTCTCGTCAAAATCAGAGAGCAGTTGCTCAATGCCGATGACATCCGCCTCCTCTCCATCCGCAAGATTAAGTTGCAGTTCACAGTTGGAACACTGTCGGTTGCAGAATTTTTCCTCATAGTTGGCAGGTTCCTGATAGGTGGACATCACCCCCTCGTAGTTGCGTAGCACAACCTTGTTGGTTGAAAGCGATATCAGATAGTTAGGATTCAGGGGAATTTTACCTCCACCGCCTGGGGCATCGATCACATAGGTCGGTATCGCAAAACCGCTGGTATGGCCAATCAGACTTTCCATAATCTCGACCCCTTTCCCCACAGGAGTACGGAAATGAGACAACCCTTCGGCCAGATCACACTGATAGAGATAGTAAGGGCGCACCCGGTTTTCCACTAACTTATGCACCAGTGCCTTGATGATGCGTTGACAATCGTTCACCCCAGCCAGTAGCACTGACTGATTCCCCAGCGGAATACCAGCGTCAGCCAACTTCCGTAACGCCTGACGCGACGAACTGGTTATTTCTCGTGGATGGTTAAAGTGGGTGTTAAGCCAGAGAGGCTGATGTTTCTTTAACATTTCAACCAGCTCATCAGTCACCCGGTAAGGCAACACCACCGGCATCCGCGAGCCGATACGAATCACCTGGACATGATCAATTTTCCGCAGCTCACTCAAAATCCAATCAAGATATTGATCGTTGAGCATCAACGGATCGCCACCGGACAACAACACATCCCTGACCTCAACCCGGTTGCGGATGTAATCAAGCCCCTTCCTGATTTGTTTGCGATCCGGGATCGAATCGACATCTCCGACTTTGCGCTTGCGGGTGCAATGACGGCAATACATGGCGCAGACATTGCTGACATGAAACAACACCCGATCGGGATAACGATGGGTAATCCCTGGGACCGGACTGTCGTGATCTTCAGCCAGTGGATCGGCCATGTCGACCTTCTCAACTTGTAACTCCTCCGGGCTGGGAAAGGCCTGTCGAAAGATAGGATCATTACGAAAATCGCTACGATCAATAAGAGACAGATAATAAGGCGTTGTCGAGAAGGGAAACTTTTTCAAGGTTAAATCGACCTTGCGCCGTTCAAGAGGCTCAAGCTGGATGTCGAGCAATTTTTCAAAGGTAGCAACGCTGGTCACCGAATGTTTCAGCTGCCAATGCCAGTCTGTCCATCGAGATGCCAAACCATCAGAGGTATCGCTGATCCTCTCTGCAATTTTTTGTTGTGAATTTGAATATATACTCATAGTTTTAGCTATTTATAACTTTCGATGTGAATATGTGACGACACAGAGCGGCGGGATAATTTGTCCCTGGGTCGTGATCTGGCGAGGGGAGAAAAACTGTTTTTAGAATAAAAACATCAATAATGGCTCCTCATTGCGAAAAATAGGAAGAGGACTAAAGATTCGACAAAGAATCATTCGTGCACGAAAGGTTTTAACAAAAAGAGACGTCTCTGTCAAGACAGCTAGCCAGGGACGATAGAAGGGGAATTATTTTTCTGCGGTCAACGAGCCGGTTTCAAGAAGTGGTGAGGCCCCGATATGACGTGCTTCCATGAGGTCAACCAGTTTTTCCAACGCCAAAGTGATAGAGACCTGTTCAATTTCAGGTAGCTCCACCAGAGCAGTCGCTAAAGTGTCCTGCAGCAGAGAGGGGGCAGCGGCGACCAGCGCTTCGCCCGTCGGGGTCATAGAAATATGAACCTGGCGGCGATCTTCACTGCTGCGCTTGCGCATCACCAGCTGCTTCTCCTCAAGTCGGTCAACAATACCGACAACTGTGCTGGGACTGAGATAGACGTTTTTGGCCAGATTACCACTGGTCAGTGGGCCTTCCTGTTTTACCGCCAACAAGCAAGCGAGCTGTGGTCCGGTAATCTTGTGCAGGGTCGAAAGTTTATGTGAATGGAGATCGACAGCGCGGATAATACGGCGCAGAGCTTGTAAGATACGCAGATCGTAGCATCCCTTCGGAACCTCCGGATCACTATTGATGTTTTTATCTATTTTATCCATCAACTCCCTTTCTTAACAGATTTGTGCAGATAACTCGCGCATGTTGACACGCTGCAGAATTTAAAAAGCAGCCATATTAAAGACAGATCCTGATTCTGACAAGCCCTCTTAAGGGGGCACCGGGGCGGCAGGTTACACCCACACCTAACCAAAGCGATAAAGGCTCTGTCCTGCCTTGTATAACTCCACTGGACCATCCTCCGAGACCTTAATAACGCGACCATAATAGGAGGCAGATGTTGCGGCTGTCGTCCGCCCCCCGCCGGTGACCAGATCACCAACCTTTGAGGTATCGACAATCACCCCGGCATCGAGCAGTTCGCCTTTATGGTTGATAACTGTCAAACCATCGGACGAAAGGATGCGGCCCAATTCTCCCGACCGCTTTAACGCGCCAATCTTTTTCCCCCGAACATTCCGGATCAAAGCCCGACTGAGGGGGTCCCGGCCACCGACAGAACCTTTCCGCAGAACATCCAGAGCAGCGACATCGTCTGCTATCATCACGACCATGCCATTCCGGGATTTTGAGAGGGCGTAAACCGTCCAGAGCAAATGTTCAATCGAGCGTTTATCGAGGCACCCCGCCAGAAAGTCACGGATAATATCTGGATCGTACAGCCCCCAATACCCCTTGCGCCACACCAGCATTCTGTCTCGATCGAGGACGATTTCAACTTCGGACGCATGGTTGACATAGACCGCAAAAGACCCCTCTCCCGCCATTGCAAGCAGTTTCTGGGTTGCGCGATGCGCCAATTGTTCGATCTGGTCTCCCGAAGTTGGAGACTTCAAACCAATCGTCCCTTTAATATTCATACGGATATCACCAATAAACAGGGATCGGTCGCCATCCACCAGACGGTGGGAGAGTGGGTTTTGAAAAAAATCGGCAGAAATTCGACGGCGGCTCTCTTCAAGATCAAGCCAGTCATAACGGGTTTTTTCCAATGCGGCCAGAAAGTCATCCAGCTGACTTCGACAAATCAGAAATCCGGTTGTTGCCGGGGAACCTTCATAGCGCTGATATGACAGGCTTTTAAGCAGTTGGATCAGACTTTGAGCCGGCCAGAAAACCCCCTTCCGGTCACCCCGAATATAACGCGCGACCGCAATATCAGCCAAAGAGGTCAATAAAGCGGTGCGAAAATGGGCAGCATAGCCTTTGGCTGAAAAGCCCGCGAACAGACCAGAAAAAGCGGTCAGCAGTTCGCCGATAAAGTCCCTCTCTGTGGTCGTGAAGCCGAGCTCTTTACGCTCGGCGCGAAATAAATAACTGACCCCGCCAATTTTGACAGCAGATAAAAATTCATCTCGACCTGCCGCCTTGAGAGCAAGATCAGCCTCACTGCACTCCGTCAATGTAGCTCGGGCTCCACCCAAAAAGAACCGCACACTACTCTCTATGGCATTAAATGCTGATTTCGGCATCATTCAACCTAGTAGGAGAAAGGGGGATCACCCTACGCCCCAGAACAGGACAACTGCCATAACAATATGGACCAATCCAAGTGAAACAACCCACCAATTGACCATAGAACAACAGTAACGACTACGGATGTCAAGAGAATGGCTGACCTGAGTCTAAAAACACTGAAAAACAGCCGGAATCACGACACCAATAACAATTTTCACATTTTTTAACCATCCGGTGAAGTGCTGTTCCCCGTCGACAAAAAAGAGTTTCTGAATTGACTGGCACCTGCCTTGCATATTTATAGACGCAACAGCTCGACAACCCCAGAGAGAGACAAACATGCCACAACCACAACTGATCCTATTCACCGACCTCGACGGCACTCTTCTCGATCACCATAACTATAGCTGGGAAGCCGCCCGTCCAGCATTGCAACTGCTGCGAGAGCAACACATTCCGCTGATCCTCTGCACCAGCAAAACGGCTGCTGAAGTGTCCAGGTTGCACCAGGAATTACAACTATCCACCCCGTTTATTGTCGAAAACGGCTCAGGAATTATCCTCTCGCCCGATATGCAGTCTGCACATTTTTTTGGCAGACCTTACTCAGAGCTGATCAATCTGGTGCACCAGCTACGCCAACAACACGGTTACAAGTTTAAAGGATTTGCCGATTTTTCCATAGCGGAAATTAGTGCAATCACAGGTTTGAGTGTGGTCATTGCTGAGCTGGCAAAACAACGGCTTTGCTCAGAACCCATCCGTTGGGATGACGACCCGACGAAGCTGGAAGAATTCCGCAACCACCTCACCCGTCACGGCTTACAACTGCTCCGCGGCGGCCGTTTTTATCATATTGTCAGTAACAGCACTGGTAAGGGCACTGCTCTACGTTGGCTGCTCAAACATCAACCGGCACCGGCAAATCGTTACTGGTACAGCGTCGCCCTTGGCGACGGACCAAACGACCAATCCATGCTCGAAGCTGCCGATCTCGCGGTCATCATCCCCTCGGTCAGCGGTGTGTCACCAAACCCGCAGAACGTTTCTATCATTCACGCAACGGAGCAGGGTCCAGCAGGTTGGAATCAAACTGTCTGCGATATCCTGCAACAATATAATAAGGAGTAATTTATGGCTGATTTTTTCCAGAATGGTGTCATTACCACCTTACACAACTTGACCAATCGATCGACAGAAGACCTGGAAAGTGATCTGCTTAAATTTTCTAGCCGCCGCCCCATGAGTCTGGTGCTGCCTTCGCTCTATTCCGAATTGGAGGGCCCGGCTCTGGGGCCGATTCTGGATGATCTGAAGAGTGCCAAATATTTACGTGAAATCGTTATCGGACTGGATCGCGCTGACGCAAGCCAGTTCAACTACGCCAAAGACTATTTTGGCAGACTCCCACAGGAACACAGAATCCTCTGGAACGATGGTCCGCGCCTGCGTGAGGTCGACAAAATGTTGGCCGACAAAGGTCTGGCGCCGACAGAAATGGGCAAGGGGCGCAATGTCTGGTACTGCTTCGGTTACGTCCTCGCTTCCGGTCGCAGCCGGGCAGTGGCGCTGCACGATTGTGATATCGTCACCTACAAACGGAACATGCTCGCACGACTGATCTATCCGGTGGCCAACCCCGCCTTCAATTATCAGTTCTGTAAAGGTTTCTATTCCCGTATCGCCAATGAGAGCCTCAATGGCCGCGTCTGCCGCCTTCTGGTCACCCCGCTGCTGCGTTCATTGCAGAAGGTTGTCGGTCACACTGACTATCTCGAATACCTTGACAGTTTCCGTTATGCCCTGGCCGGTGAGTTTTCCATGCAGGTCGATGTCTTGAATGATCTGCGCATTCCCAGTGACTGGGGTCTGGAGATCGGGATACTTTCAGAGATGTACCGTAACTACACCACAACTCGCGTCTGTCAGGTCGATATCGCCGACACCTACGATCATAAACATCAGGAGATGTCCGCCGATAACCCACAAGGGGGATTGTCACGCATGAGCACTGACATTACCAAGGCGGTCATCCGCAAATTGGCAACCCAGGGGATGGTCTTCACTCCGGAAACTTTCCGGACCATTAAGGCAACATACTTCCGCGAGGCCCTCGACTTTGTTGAACGCTTCTACAATGATGCACAGATGAACGGCCTATCGATTGACCGCCACAAGGAGGAAAAGGCTGTTGAGCTATTTGCAGAAAACATTATGCGCGCCGGAGAATTTTACCTGCAAAACCCAATGGAAACCCCCAATATGCCGACATGGAACCGGGTGATCAGCGCCATTCCAGACATCCTTGACCATATTTATGAGGCGGTTGAAGCAGATAATAAATAATGATCGTTAAACAATAGCCCGGTCGAAGCCTCATCGCCACCGGGCTATGTCTCCAAATCGCTCCACATCGGCCTTGACGCTGTATAACGACAAGGCGTTCACACCCTACTCTTGTTGTTGTGCCAACCAGAGAACATGGTAGGGAGGGAGTTCAATCACTGCCCGCTCACTGGTGACAATTTCTCCCGTCAACAATCCCACCCAGCGGCCATTAAACTGTCCATCAAGGGCACCATCAACATATAGGTTGCGCGGTTGCTCAGTCAGGTTATGGACGGCGAAAAGCTTCTGCTTACCATCCGGGCTAAAGCGCCAGAAGCCAAACAGATACTCACCCAAGTGCAATATCTCCTGACGACCATCAGGGTGAAAAGCAGGCTGTTGTCGGCGAATTTGCAGACGCCTCCGGAGTTCGAAAAAGACTTTTGCCTGGTTTGACTGTTGATCGTCAAGCAGCTCCTCCAATTCCTGCTGCTGCCAACGGTGTCGGTTAATACTCCGGGCTCGGCCGCTCTGCGCCACCCCATCGTGATCATTGGGCGTTGCCAGCAGGCTGTGGAGATACAACGCCGGAATGCCGCGCAAGCCGATCATCAACGTTTGGGCAAGAAGAAATCTAGCCAACTGCCAGCAGTCATCCCCCAGCCAGGTCCCTTTTAAAGCATCAAAATAGCCGATGTTAATCTCATAGGGACTCCTGCTGCCATCGTCATTGGCCTTGTAACTGACCAGCCCCCCGAACTTCTCCATCCCATGCAACAAGAGGTCAATCTCCCCCTGAGGCAAAAGCCCTTCCAGCGGTCGCAAACCGACCCCATCATGGGACGCGGTAAAGTTCAGAAAGGTACACCCCGGCGGAGCATTGCAACGACTTCGGGCCCATTCACATAAATACAGGCTGGTGCCGCGATACAGTCCATGCAACAACAAAGGAGATAAACTGAACTGGTAAACCATATGGGCTTCATTACTGTCGCCAAAATAACTGAGATTTTGCTGGTGCGGCAGATTCGTTTCGGTCAACAACACACTTTTCGGCGCAACGGTTTCGATAATATTGCGTAGCAACTTCACGATTTCGTGAGTTTGCGGAAGGTTAAGACAGCTGGTCCCCCACTCCTTCCAGAGAAAAGCGACCGCATCGAGACGGATAAATCGTGCCCCTTGACTCAGGTAAAAAAGCAGGACTTTTATATATTCGAGCAGAACATCCGGGTTGGAAAAATTGGTGTCTACTTGGTCGGCGCTGAAGGTCGTCCATACCTTGGCAGAGCCACGATTGGTTTCAACCTCTGTCAGCAATGGGGATTGGCGCGGTCTGACCACATGACTCAAGTCAGCATCCTTAGGCGGGGTGATAAAGTAGTTCTTCCCCGGTGCTTCATCGTGTAGATATTCTTGAAACCAGCGATGTTGGCTGGAGACATGGTTGATCACCAGATCAACCATCAAATCGAAATTACGGTTGATTGCAGCAATTTCACCCCAATCACCCAACCTCGGGTTGACAGATTGATAATCGACCACCGCAAAACCATCGTCGGAACTGTAAGGAAAGAAGGGCAACAGGTGGACAGTATTGACGATTCCCGACAGATGCTGCTCAAGAAATGAGCATAATACTTGGACCGGCGCCAGACCTGCAGCACAGATTGAATCACCATAGCTGATCAAGATCAGATCCTGCTCACTCCAAAGCCGGTTGATCGGCTCTGTTGCTGCTGTATCTGAAAAACTTTGCAACTCTGCAACTATCTGATCCAGAAGGTCTTTTACCTGTTCATCGGGATATATCCGTGCTAAACGTTCGGATCCCTGCCGTTGAAAACGCTCCAGCATCTCAGCACCTGTCATCTCGCAACCCCTTTCGACTGACGATCTGAAGTCACATCCATGCAGGTTGCAAGCCAAGGATGATACCACTGAAGGGCCGCTGATTAAATACAAGAAGGGGGGCCACCAGAATCGGGAAAATACAAAATATCAATTGATCCCTACTAAATATTTGCTTATAAAAGCAACATGACTGTCAACTCGGACGATTCACATGCACCGGCCTCATCAACCCTAACCTGCCCTGTGGGTGTTACTGACTGTCCCATAGCCCTTGAAGTCGCTGAATTACGCCGGAACTTATCGACGCTGTCTGACCTGGTAAAAACCGACCCCCTCACCGGCATTGGCAACTACCGCTCTTTCATTCAGGCTCTTGAGCAAGAAATTGAACGCACCCTGCGTAGCGGCCAACCCACATCTCTGGTAATGTTGGATATTGACTTCTTCAAAAAAGTGAATGATCAATGGGGTCACGAAGTTGGTAATCAGGCGCTTATCCATCTGACCACTCTGTTACAGAAAACTGTGCGCAAATTGGACATCCCCTGTCGTTATGGCGGAGAGGAATTTGCAATCATTCTCCCGGATACGACATTGACAGCAAGTATCCCTGTCGCTGAGCGGATCAGACAGGTGATTGAAAATACGCCTCTGGATGTTGCCGGTAAATCGTTAAAGCTAACGGTGAGTCTGGGAATCGCAACCTACAGAGAACAGGAGAATATCTCAGTTGCAGAGTTAGTAAAACAGGCCGATGAATATCTCTATCAAGCCAAGGAAAACGGTCGTAATTGCGTCTGTCACGCGAAACCGCCAAGTATCAATATTGTCTCCAAAGAAGAAAAACAAACACTATCTGAATTATTCGGTAGTGGCATGACAAAAAAGGATTGATCATGAAAATTGTCGTTCTAGATGGTTACACCCTCAATTCGGGGGATCTTGATTGGGCACCATTAAAAGCTCTGGGCTCTTGTGTTATCCATCCCCGCACCCCCGTCGATCAAATTGTTGAAAAAGCTCATGATGCAGAGATTGTCCTGACCAACAAAACCGTGCTTTCTGCGGAAACATTAAGCCTACTGCCAAAATTGCAATATATTGGTGTCCTTGCAACCGGGGTCAATATTGTCGATCTGGAAGCGGCAAAAGAACACAATATTGTCGTCACCAACGTTCCCGGATACAGCACCGGATCGGTTGCGCAGATGGTTTTTGCCTTGTTGCTGGAAATGACCCAGCAAGTCGGCCACCATGCCCACAGAGTCAAGCAAGGGGATTGGACCACCTGCGCTGATTTCAGCTTTAGAGATTTCCCCCTGATTGAACTCGAGGGCAAAACCCTTGGTGTCGTTGGTTTTGGTCAGATTGGTCAACATGTCTCACGGATAGCCAAAGCTTTTGGAATGCAGGTTTTAGTGCAAACGGCCCATCCGGAAAAATACGCTCACGAAACAGAATTTGAATTTACCGACATCGACAGATTATTTTCAGAATCAGACGTTATCAGCCTGAATTGCCCGCTGACAGAGACAACCGAAAATCTCGTCAATACTGCGCGTCTGGCTCGGGTCAAACAGGGAGCGCTCCTGATAAACACAGGACGCGGGCAACTCATCAATGAAGACGCTGTCGCCGAAGCGCTTGAAGAGGGATATCTGGGAGGATACGCAACAGACGTTCTCTCTCAGGAACCACCGGATGAAGATAACCCATTGTTATCCGCACCCAATTGTATCATCACTCCGCACATCGCCTGGGCAACAACTGAAGCCCGGAAAAGGCTCCTTGCAGTTGTGGTCGCAAACATTGCAGCGTTCCAAAATGGTTCACCACAAAATCAGGTGATCTGACCTTTTATGGCTTCTGTAGGACTCATTTATCTCTTTGCAATCACCTGCTGTTATCTTTTTTTGTGGCCGGTCGATCGTTCCAAAGTCCTACAGTCGCTTCGGGTCTCGTGGAAGTCGTTGCTGAAAATGCTCCCCTTCCTCATGGCTATTTTTGGTCTGGTCGGATTGTTTCAGGAGTTTGTCCCTCCCGAATTGATTACCCGTTTTCTCGGAAAATCAAGTGGAGCTGGGTCTTTACTGATAAGCGCATTCGCTGGAGCCATCTCCATCGGCCCCCCTTTGGCTGCTTACCCTCTAGCAGAGACGCTCCTCAAAGCGGGGGCTTGGCCCCCAGCGATTGCAACATTTATTTTCAGCTGGACTGCCATCGGCATCATCACGTTGCCGTTTGAAGCCACGACCTTTGGCCCCCGCTTTGCTCTGCTCCGCAACGGTATCAGCTTTATTACCGCCATTCTCTCCGGGACCATCCTCGGGTTACTGCTATGATCGTCAGATTCCTACGCACCCAATGGCTGTTCTCTTTAACCCTCATTGCCTATGCTTCCACCTTCTTGATAACGCCAGAGCGAGCAGCTAAGGCCTTTGCCTCAGCGGCCACAACTTTTTCTTCTGTACTGCTGTTAATCACTGCTGTGTTCAGTCTGGTCGGCTTGCTCCAGGTGTGGATCAGCAAGGAATTTATTGTCAGTTCGCTGGGTCGGGAGGGAGGGATAAAGAGCCTGGTGATTGCAGTGTTATGTGGCACTCTGCTCGTCGGTCCCGCCTACATTATCTTCCCCCTGCTCATGGAGATTCAAAAACGTGGAGCACGGTGGGCGGTTGTAACCATCGTTCTCACCAGCTACACGATTAAACTACAAATGGTGCCCATTGAAGTGGAATTTCTTGGCTGGCCATTTACCCTTGGACGAGCTCTGATTACCATCGCCCTGGCAATTCCCACAGGTTTACTGATTGAAGCAATCATGGAAAGAAAGCAAAAGCTTTAATTTTTTCTTCTGCCATCTGTCAATAAATAAAATATTTAAAAAAACGAAATATATACATTTTATATACCCGCAACAAAATCTTTAAATCCAGATAGTTGCAACCCTCAATGATTTTTAAAGCCCTGTTTTTATCTGCTTAATTGTATATCTTCTACATACAGATGGATATGCTGCCTGACATGGATCATTATTATTGTGACCGATAAATCCTTCTTTATTTTCAATACTTTAGCTTGGTTCAACTTTTATTTTTTTAAACTTGGCACGTTCACTGCTATATATCTGGTCATTAGCAAAACAAAAAGCAACCAAACATAAGAGATGGAGGACGCCATGAAAAACACATTACGCAATACCTTAATCGCCCTGATCACTTTTTCTTCTTCGGCTTTTGCGGCAGGAAACACCACTGGCGGTAGTGCTGGATTACTCATCTCTTTGTTTGTCGGCTTCTTTGCTCTGATCATTATCTGCCAACTGGTCCCTGCGACGATCATGTTGGTCGGGACCCTCAAAGGATTGTTTGGCCGTGATCGCAAACAAGTGACAAATCACTAAAACAACAAACGCAACAAATATAGAAACATAATTTACCCAACAATTTAAAGGAGACCATCATGAAAGCTATTATCGCCACCCTGAGCATGATCCTGTTCGCCATCCCTGCCTTCGCTGTGGACACCACCCAGACCTATAACAGTGGCATCTTGGTTCTACTGTTTGTCGGATTCTGTGCCTTGCTCATCGTCGCCCAACTGGTTCCCGCAGTATTGACCCTGTTCGGCATGACCAAAGCTGCAGTACAAGGATCACGCAAGACCGCAGCGGCTAAGAACTGAAATCTTCACCCATCCTCCGTTTAACAAAAAAGGCAGCCAATCGGCTGCCCTTTTTATTGGAGATGATTTCTTTTTAAACGAAATAGAACCTCAAACTTCGATGACATCACCATCATTGATGATATCCAGATCAAGATTATCAGACCGCGAGAGCATTTCTGGCCCCATATGGGTCAAAACAAATTTCTTCCCCCCTAATCTGGACCGATTTTTTAATACCGTCTGATAATCCAGATGCGAAGGGATCTTCTGGCGATAAGAAAAACACTCGGCAATAAACAGATCACTCCCCTGAGACAGAGGGATCAGATTCTCAGTCCATTCGGTATCCCCCGTATAACTGACAATCTTTCCCGCAATCGTTATGCGCAATCCGTAAGCTTGTTGACTGTGACCATGTTTGACCTGAAAACACTCAATCTGGACACCATTGACCCGTCGTGGTTGCCGAGGATCTAACAATTGATACTCCACGGGAAAGTTTATCTTCTCACTAAGCAGAGTCCCTGGGTAAAATGCCTCATTGGTAGCCTCAACCCGCTGTTGCAAACCCGGAGGACCAATCAGGGTCAAAGGTTTGCTCCGCTGACTGGCGTACTTCCCCTCCAATAGCAGAAAAGGGATCCCCCCAAAATGATCTCCATGGAGATGGGTGACGACAACCATGTCAATCTCAGCGGCGATCACCCCCCAACGCTGCATCCCAATGAGACTGGAGCAACCGCAATCCAAAAGCATCTGCACAGAAGAAGATTTCAGATGATAACAGCTATTCAACCGGCCACCGCTACCAAAGGCATCGCCGCTGCCAAGACAACGTAGCGAGACTGAAGGGTCAAATATCCGCGTTTGTCTTTCCATGGGTCAAATTCACTCTCTGAAATGCTGGAACAGTTGTAGCTGCAAGGACAAATCATTTAAACTGGTAAAATAGTTTCATAGATGTTGTTGGCAACGCAAGAGGCTTTTCATTGGTAGCAGCGGCAAAGCAGTGTATGATTCAAAAGAGGAGAATTATTTATGGCAATATCAGGAAATCCCAAAAAGATGGCGCAAGATGTTGCAGATGGATTTTACAGTCTTTCACCACCGGTATTAAAAAAATATACTCCGGCAGACTTAAAAATTATCCTTTCCAATCTGACATTAGTCCAGAGAGATATTCGCCAGATCCAAATACCGCTGGAAAATGTGCTCCTACTAAAGGCCAAAAACATGCGGATATCACGAATCAATCAAGCATTAATGGTTTTACGCAGTTATTGTAAAAAAATGCGCATTCCACTTTGATTGACCGCTTTGCAAAAGGAGGATTTCCATGAATACAAGAATCTTAATTCCTGTAAACGATTCCCCTACAACGGAACAGACCATCAGCGACGTCATCAACTATAAAGAAAAGTTACCACTTCGATTGGTCTTGTTACATGTCATCAATGACCAGCTTGCTTACCGGATGATCCCCGACTTCCAGATTGAGATGGTCAGAGAAAATGCCGAGAAAGCCGCCCGGAACCGACTGGAAATATTAGCTGAGAAACTCCGCCAAACCGGTTTTACTGTTGAATTACGCCTTGAGTTTGGCGCTCCACGTCAGGTGATTCCACACATCGCCAATGATGAAGAGTTCCAGCTACTGGTCATTGGTCGTAAAACCGGAGGTGGCGAAATCCGTGATGTCCTGTTTGGGTCCGTCGCAAACTATGTGCTCCATAATGTCAAATGCCCGGTTCTACTCCTTTAACCGAGGTCTTTCTGGTCATATCTGTCGCAAAGAACTGGCTTGAGCAGAAGATCAGGCCTTCTCACAACGGTTTTTCCCGCACAGAGAAAAGCAACCCTTGAACTTCAAGAATAGACATGCTATCAATTTTTTTTGACTGAATGATGGTTGTTTTAAGGAGTTAATAATGCTCGATATTAAATATTTGCGCGAAAATTTTGCTGCGGTTGAAAAAAGCTTGGCAACTCGGGGTGGAACCATTGATCTCTCTGGTTTCACAACGCTGGACCAGCAGCGTCGTGAACTGCTCAGCAAAGGGGAAGTCCTCAAAGCTGAGAAAAATAAAGTTTCTGCAATGATTGGCCAAACCAAGAATAAAAGCCTGGTGCAAGCAGAAATTTCCAGCATGAAAGAGGTCTCAGCTCAGATTAAAGACCTAGATGACCAGTTACGTGAGGTTGAAGAGCAACTGAATCAGTTATTGATGGGGGTTCCAAATATTCCCCATGAAAAGAGCCCTATCGGTCTTTCGGAAGATGACAATGTTGAAGTCAGCTCCTGGGGAGAGAAACCAAACTTAGACTTTCCCCCTAAAGCGCACTGGGATATTGGTGAGGACTTGGGAATCCTCGATTTCGAAAGAGGGAGCAAACTCTCAGGAGCCCGGTTTTGTGTCTACTTTGGAGCCGGAGCCCGTCTGGAACGAGCATTGATCAACTTCATGCTCGACCTCCACACCCAGGAACATAACTATAAAGAAACATTGCCACCTTTCTTGGTCAATCGCGCCTCAATGACAGGGACAGGGCAATTACCCAAGTTCGAAAATGACTTGTTTCACACCGAAGATGTTGATCTTTTTTTAATCCCGACGGCAGAAGTCCCAGTGACTAATCTTCATCGAGATGAAATTCTCAATGAAAAAGATTTGCCTCTCTGCTATACAGCCTACACTCCATGTTTCCGGAAAGAAGCCGGTTCCCATGGAAAAGATACCCGTGGCTTAATCCGCCAGCACCAGTTCAACAAGGTGGAACTGGTCAAGTTTGTTCGCCCTGAAGATTCCGACGCGGAACTTGACGCACTCTTAAAAAATGCAGAAAAAGTATTACAACTTTTGGGATTACCCTACCGAGTTGTTGATCTTTGCACCGGAGATATTGGTTTTTCAGCAGCACGGACCTTTGATATTGAAGTCTGGTTACCGGGACAACAGTGCTATCGGGAGATTTCATCCTGCTCCACATTCCGTGACTTTCAAGCGCGACGTGCATCAATCCGCTTTCGACGTGAAGGAGCTAAAAAGCCAGAGCTAGTCCATACTTTGAACGGTTCAGGATTGGCTGTCGGACGAACCTTGTTGGCCATTCTGGAGAATTATCAGCAAAAAGATGGCTCTGTTGTTATTCCTGAAGTTCTGAAACCCTACATGGGTGGCCTGGAGAAAATCGAAAAATAGCCTCAGAGAGGCAAGAAATCTTACAAAATTCAATAGGTTTATCTTGCATTCTTGAATATTTTTCGTTACAGTCCCAAAGTTTTTCGGTAAGGTAAAGATACGGATGGCTGGCCGAGCGGCTTAAGGCGGTAGTCTTGAAAACTATTGTGGGGAAACTCACCCGGGGTTCGAATCCCTGGCCATCCGCCATTTAATTGAAACCAATCCCTCATGGGATTTGAAGCGGAGCGAACGCTGACTAAATGTCAGAACAGCAGACAGGATGTCTGCGTCAGTGAGCGCAGGGGAGTCAACGCAGGAGCCAGCAGGATGCTGGTGACAAAGTGGACGAATCCCTGGCCATCCGCCATTTAAAAAATTTAACATCGTAAGCTGTTTATTGCGGAGAGGTGACCGAGAGGCCGATGGTGCTCGCCTGCTAAGCGAGTGTAGTGTAACGCTACCGAGGGTTCGAATCCCTCCCTCTCCGCCAGATAAATATGTACGACAGGATCCTTTTGGGATTCGAAGCGGAATGAGCGCTGACTTAATGTCAGAAAAGTGGACAGGATGTCCACGTCAGCGAAAGCAGGGGAGCCGACGCAGGAACCAGCAGGATGCTGGTGACGTAATGGGTGAATCCCTCCCTCTCCGCCAGTTAAATGATTGTAGAGCTTAAAAGAGATTGACAAATTGCTAAAATTAAGCGATATATCTTCTCTTGATTACATGCGCCGCTAGCTCAGCTGGATAGAGCGTCTGACTACGGATCAGAAGGCCGGGAGTTCGAATCTTCCGCGGCGCGCCATTTTAAATTAAAGGGTTACAGCAGAATTGCTGTAACCCTTTTTTAGTTTTATTCTCTCTGCTATCCGTGCATTACTTCTGTGCTAGCTTGGTAGAAGCGTAAGCTGTCCAAAGTGTCTTCTCCTACCTGGGGAGAGGCAGAAAGGCACATCATAGAAATGCTTTTGTAAAATCTCTCCGCTGGGATTCATCTCCCAACATCACGAGCTCCCCTTCAGGCTCTAAAATCATCGAAGCTGTCGCAGGGACAACCACGTCATTGGGTAGACGCAGTGCCAGGACATTAAGACCGGTCCGCGGCCGGATATTGCTGGCCATCAAGGTCTGTCCAGCCAAACTTGTCGGCACAGGGACATAAAAAAGATCGAACCCCTCACCCAGGATCACCGATTCTCGACGTTGCAGCAGTGACATCACCGCCTCCGCCCCAAGGGACGCAGAGCTCAGGACAAAGTCGGCGCCAGCCAGGTGGATCGCTTCAATGTTCCGTTCATGAGTGATGCGGCTGATCACACGGAGTTCAGGATTCAGGCGGCGGCAGTACACCGCCAAGTAAATATTCATAGCGTCATCATTAGTGGTCAGCAGCACGCTGGGTGCATCGGCCAACCCTGCACCCATGAGAAGTTCCCGATCAGCTGCGTCACCAATAAACAACCTTTCAGCAACCCCTTCAAGAGAACTCCGTAGAGACTCCTCTCGCTCGATCATGTGAACAGTTACTCCACGTTTACGTAGAGTTTGCGTGGTAGCGCAACCCACTTTACCACCACCAATCACGAGCACAGGGTTAAAATTGGTATTATAGATTACCAGATAGGTATCGAGGCTGGTGACCTGCTCTTCGGTGCCCACTACCACGGGAAAGCTTACGTCAGCAAGGATAGTATCCGGCGTCACCGGCACCATGTGCCCTCGCTCCCACACGGCGACGACGTTCAAACCAAAGGATTCTCTTATTTTCAGTTCCCGTAAAGAACACCCAACCAACGGAGTATTGTGCACCGGGAATTCTGCTATCAGAAGATCGCCCATTCGCCCGACCACGTGACAATGGAGGTGCCCGGTGCTAACACGATTGGCGAGGTGCTCTCCCAGCTGAAGTTTGAGCGGCAACACGTGGTTGCTGCCCGTCAACTCCAGCAGGTCGATGGATTGCTCGTTCTCGGCCACAGCCGTAATTGGTACCTGCGGAGAGAAATCTCTGATCGTCAAGGTGATGTTGGTATTGGTCGTATCGGCGCAGTTAGCGACGACCATCCGGCTATCTGCCACAGCCATCGCTTCGTAGGTCTCCCGATCCTCGACCCTTCCTGTCACCACAGGGACCCCTTCGTGGTGCATCTGTACCGCTTTGAGAGGGTCCGGTTCAATCACAAAGTGAGGGATACCATTGAGTTGTAATCGCGCCATCAGTTCTGTAGCCAAACTGTCCAGGCGACATAAGATGACGTGGCCCCGCATTCCAGAAGGCACGGCTCTGGGCGCCTGGAAACGCAAGCGAGATTCAATCCACGGCGCATAAAAGAAGCGGATAAAAACGAACGGAAGCACGATCAACAGCAACACCACCCCGGTCAGCAGGACGACGATGCTGAACAGTCGTCCGATGTCACTATGGAAGGTGATATCACCGAAGCCAAGGGTGGTCATAACGGTAAGAGCCCAATAGACACCGGTGACCCAGGAATGATCCTGACCTTCGACATTAGTCATGATCCAGTGAAAACCGAAGGCAAAAAGCACCACGGTCACTACCAACAGAAGCGAATAACTCACCAGAGCCCTGATATTGGGGCGGTTGCGCACTGGCAAGAGGAGGGAGAACAATTGACTGACAACAAACTTCATCGAAAATCCTCATGACTATGGGTCATTTTTGAAAAATAGACTTATCACATGCTAACCACATTATATACTCAGAAAACGACATATTCATTGTAACGTCAAGGTCACTATGAGTCGCATTCAAGAATTAGAGCAAAGGCGCAGCGGTTTGACATTATCCGTGTACGTATTGGTCATATATTGTAGACATAACCGATAAGATAGCCCAAAATCATTACCTGTCTTCATCATATTTTTTGCTAATGGACAAGTCTCTTTCGAAAAGGTTCATTTGTCGTGCCCTCTGCTTTAGCTAAAACCCTGCGTTACCGCTGGCTGATTTTTGGTGTCCTTGGCTGTGGTTATATTCTGGTCTACTTTCATCGCTTGTGCCCGGCAGTTTTAGCCGTCGATATGATGCGCGATCTGCAAACAGGTGGCGTGATTCTTGGGCTCCTCAGTTCTGCATATTTTTACCCCTATGCAATCATGCAACTGCCAGCAGGGATTCTAGCCGACTCTTGGGGAGCCAGAAGAACAATTCCGTTGTTTCTTCTCGTAGCCGCAACGGGGTCACTCTTACTCAGTCAAGCCACATCGCTTGGGCTTGCCGTGGTCGGCAGGGGCATGGTCGGACTCGGCGTTTCTATGCTCTTCGCTCCAACGATGAAAGTTTTGTCTGAATGGTTTCGCGCCGAGGAATTTGCCATCATGACCGGATCGCTGCTGGCACTGGGAGGACTTGGTGCGCTGTTCTCGACCGTCCCTTTGGCCATGCTCAGCGACCAAGTAGGATGGCGTTCGTCTTTTCTCATTGTCGCTCTGTTGACACTGATTCTGGCTCTTTTGATCTGGTTGATAGTCCGTGACCGGCCTGCTGATTTGGGTTGGCAGAGCCCCATCACCCATCCCGCTGAAACAACTCCTAAAATCAAACCACTGCATGGGATGCTGCTGGTTATCCGTTCCAGGTCAGTGCGCCCTATCATCCTCTGGTTTTTCTTGCTGCCGACGATCTACCTCACTTTTGCCGGACTTTGGGGGGGGCCATTTTTACAGCAAATCTATGGTTTTACCCCTGTTCGGGTCGCTAAAATCCTATCCTTGACCGTCGCTGGGAAAATCTTCGGCAGTTTTTTTCTCGTCTGGCTCTCCAATCGCATATTCAAAGGACGTAAAGCTGTTCTGGTACTGAGCAGCCTGGTGACCTTGGCAATAACCCTCATATTAGTGTTTGCCACGGACCAACTCAACCTTGCTAGTCTTTACATCATCTGCTTTTTGTTGGGGGCTTTTTCGAGCGGATCTGCAGTCATTGGTTTCACCGCCGCCAAGGAGTTGTTCCCTCCCCATAGCACCGGTACCGCGATAGGATTGGTCACACTCTTTCCATTTGCCGGAACAGCGATTTTACAACCTTTGCTCGGATGGATTCTGGAACGCCATGGACAGGACAGCAACATATTTGGGTTAGCGGCCTACCAACAGGCGTTTACAATCTTATTGATCTGCGCATCCCTCTCTCTGGTAGCAGGTCTGTTTGCGGTTGAAACGCTGCCACGCAAGCCAGGCAAATAACTTACGCTCAGATACTCGTTAATCCCTCACGGATGGCATACTTTGTCAGCTCGACCAAGTTGTGAACATTCAGTTTTCGCATCACCTGAGCGCGGTGAGTTTCTATCGTCTTGGTGCTGACGTTAAGCGCTTCGGCTATCTGCTTCGATGTCTGGCCTTCGGCGATCAACTGAACCACCTCCCGTTCCCGGGGCGACAGCGGTGAAGTCGTCTTCTCTTCAGCATGTTCAGACAGGTTGCGGTAGTCATCAAGAACCAGGCCGGCGATTTCAGGGCTCAGATAAGTTTTTCCATGAATAACCGCCTGGATAGCGTGAATCAATTCATCAAACACACTGTCTTTTAACAGATAGCCTGATGCTCCGACTTTGAGCATTTTTAAAACAAAGCGTCGGTCTGAATGCATCGAAAGTGCAACCACCTTAACTTCGGGATTGTCAGCGAGAATTTGGCGCGTAGCTTCAATGCCATTCAAACCAGGCATCGAGACATCCATAATAACGACTTGCGGATTCATCTTCCGGGCCATTTGCACAGCAGTGCGTCCATCTCCTGCTTCGCCAACAACAAACAGATCGTCTCTACTTTCAAACAGATGGCAAATCCCTTCTCGAAACATTTGATGATCATCTGCCAGCAATACTGAATAACTCATACCGTACCTTCCATTTTTGAAGATTCCTTCGGGACCTGAAACTGGACGCAGGTCCCTTGCCCCAAAGAGGTTAAAATTCTGATCTTCCCCTGCAGGTATTTAATCCTTTCGCGGATACTAAAAAGACCAAACCCGGAATAATCTTCGAGCTCGCTTTCAGGATCATACACGAACCCCCTGCCATCATCCTCAACTTGAACCTGAAGACCTTCGGGAATATTTTTAAGATAAATATGGACATTTTTTGCCTGGGCGTGCTTAACGATATTGACAAACAGTTCGCGTACCGCCTCAAACAGAAGAACCTGAGTATCCTCGCTCAATTCCTCTAAAGCATCGTCGGTCTTGATCCTGAATTTGATCTGGCAAGGGGCAAGAATATTATCTGCTAACCATTCAACCGATGACTCAAAATCAAGGCTGTAGAGAATCAGCGGGCTGACCTCTGCGGTTAAAGAGCGGGCAAAGCTGATGGCCGCCTCAATCGATTGTTCTACAGAATTAAGTTCACTTGTCAATTGAGGGGAAGAATTCATTGATTTCAAGCTTTTTATCTTGAACTTTGCCAGAACCAAATTCTGCCCAAGGTTGTCGTGTAGCTCAGTCGCAATCTTACGTCGTCCTCTCGCTTCAACCAATGAAAGTTGAGAAGAGAGCGAACGCAACTGCACTTGATAACGCTTCAGCTTCTCTTCAGCTTGATTACGTTCGGTCATATCGGTTGCAATCAAAATAAAACCGATAACATCCCTGTTTTCATTATATTTATAGCTCCAGTCAAGCTGAACATCAAAGATCCGACCGGTATGACTCGAAACCTTGGCCTTGCATGAAGCCGTAGATAGCTTATTGTGTAAAAAGTTAGTTAAACATTCCCCGGAGCAACTTTCATCCTCAACAGGCTTCAGGAGATCTTTCAGGTTCAGACCTTCGGGGGGTGCATCCTCCCGACCGACCATCTGTTTAAAGGCATTATTTGAGTAAGTAATAATACCCTCTGTATCCAGTTCAATAATTCCGTGTGGAATTGTTTCAAGCAGGGATTGATATTTGGTTTTCAGCTTAACCAGCTGATGCTTACGTCGATTAACCTCGGTGATATCGGACATCAAACCTACGACTCCGGCTGGCTCTCCGTCTGCACCGAGGAAGATCGCTTTGCTGAAGATAACATCGCGTTGTCGGCCATGCTCTGGATTAATAGTCAGTTCATAAGTGAGAGAACCTCCTCCTCTAGCCCTCAAAGCTTCATCCACTTCGGAACAACCCTCAGCTCTTTCCTGTGATGCGACATCAAAAACGGTCTTACCGATAATATTGTGCTGAAAAATACCTTTGATCTCGGCAAAAGCTTTATTGCAATTAAGATAAATCCCTTGCAGATCTTTATAGAAAATCGCGGTGGGGAGTGCCTGAAAAACATTTTCAAGGACTACCGCCTTATCTTCTGCATGTATCCGACATTGTTTCTCATGGCGTAGTTGTTCTTCGAGCTGAGCAATCCGTTCTTCTTGCTCTGCGTAGCTCAACCTACCATCTCTCTTGATTTCGACGCTGCTCTGCATCTATGCCTCCAATAGTGATGATGAAACCTCTAGAAAACTAACAGCTTTTACGGATAGATCCAATTTATTTGTAGCATGATCAAGTCCATTTTCTAGTAGCGAAACCAAGTATCCACGATCTCCCCCCATTGAAATCAGGTGATCACCTGATAGTACCAATACCCGCCTTATGAGATCCTTCATAGCAAATTGGGTTCCAAACGCATTTTAACATCTAAGGGACTGTTTCCTGCCAGCAGTCTCTTACAATGAGGAATCTTTATTTCGTCAGGCTGTTTCCTGCGAGACAGTCAAAATTCTAATGGAGGATTTATGAAACTAGGTAGACGCGATTTTTTAAAGGCGTCGGCACTGATTAGTGCGTCGACGTTGACAGGTCTTGGGTTCAAAGATCTGCTCTACGCTCAAACCGTACCGACCTTTACGCCGATGAAGAACGGTGGCCAAGAGCTCGAAGCAATCATTGACCCGTTGACAGGGAAAGTGACCATCAACCCTGACATCTTCATGCGCAATAGCTGCTGTGTCGGCTGCTATTCGTCCTGTGGCAATCAGGTGAAGATCAGCCGCAAGACCGGTCAAATTCTCTCTGTCAGCGGCAACCCCTACAACCCACAGAATACGCAACCCCATCTCCCAATGGATACCCCTCTGGCAGACTCTTATCTTGCTTCAAGTCAATACAAGGGTCTTGGTTTGAAACACCGAGCAACCCTGTGTGCTCGCGGACAAGGAACTTTGGAATCCCATTACGACCCTTACAGAATTCTAGTCCCATTGAAAAGAGCTGGCAATCGTGGCAGTGGCAAGTGGCAACCTATCAGTTGGGACACGGCGGTCCAAGAGACGGTCGAAGGTGGTGCCCTTTTTTCTACGATCGGCGAATCGCGACAAATAGAAGGTCTGCGTCAAGTCAGAGATACCGAAACTCTGCTGGATAAAAACCAACCGGAAATGGGGAGCAAAGCCAATCAGCTCGCCTTTATCGGTGGTCGTGGTGATGGTCGAACCCCATTTGCGTTCCGCTTTACCGGAGCTTATGGCACCGTCAACACCTATACTCACGGCTCCTCGTGAGGTGGTAGTCGAGCGACCGCGGCGCGGACGCAAACTGGTGGTAACATGCTCAGACCCGACCTGAACAATGCCGAATATGTATTGTTCCTCGGTGAATATCCCGGCAACTCCGGCAAACCCATGCAGGCAATCGGCAGACAAGCATCCATAGAATCTAACGATGGCAAACTCAAGTTTACCGTTGTTGATCCGGTTATGGTTGGTGGTGCCGTCTCTTCAGTCGGTAAATCCGCTGACTGGATCCCCATTATCCCGACAACCGATAACTCTTTTGTTATGGCTGTTGCCCAGTGGATCATTGTCAACCATCGCTACAATGCTCCCTACATGAGTTCTCCAACATTTGAAGCGGCAAAAAAGAAGGGCTTCAACAGCTATACGAACTCCTCTTACCTCGTTATTACCGATTCTGAACATAAAAATTATCGTCGCCTGCTCAGGGCTGAAGATCTTGGCCTTGCAGCTCCCAAAAAGAAAAAAGGGAAAGCTGAAGCTTTTATTGTGATTGATAAAGCGACGCAAAAGCCAGTCCAGATCACGGCAACAGCTGAAGCCGATCTGTTCTTCAAAGGTGAATTAAAAGATAGCAACGGCAAACCCATCCAGGTCGAAACCGCTTTTTCGCTGTTGAAAAAAAGTGTGATGCAACAACCTCTGGCAGAATACGCAAGGGATTGTGGTATTCCCGTTGAGAAGATCATCGAGATTGCAAAAAATCTGACTTCCCATGGGACTAAAGCCTCCATAGAAGGGATGGGCAATACTACATCCGCTACGGGGATGAATATTGCCAAAGCGTTTACCCTCATCAATGCCATGCTTGGCAACATCAACAAAAAAGGTGGTGTAATCAATCGCCGTCTCGCTTACCCTTCGACCTCAGGCGGTCCGCGCTACGATCTGAAATCAATTAAAGGTGGGCCCAAAAAAGGTGGTGTCAACCTCGGTCGGAACGGTATTTATGAGAAATCGACTGAGTATAAAAATAAAGTTGCCGCTGGTCAGCCAGCTTATCCTTCACGGCTGCCTTGGCATGCCAAAGTGACAGGTGCTGACAATCAGGCGGTTTTCTCTCTCATCAATGGTTATCCCTATCCAGCGAAGATATTAATCAACTGGATGTCCAACCCATTCTTTGCGACCCCGGCAGCTGCGCGTAAAGATGTCATGGACGCCTTCAAAAATTCGGATGTCATCCCATTGATGATCAGCTGTGACGCCTTTATGGGAGAAATGTCAGCGATATCCGATTACATTATCCCCGATACCACCCAGTATGAAAGCTGGGGATTCCCCAATATGGAAGGGAATTTCGCTGGAAAATACAAAGGGATGCGCTGGCCTGTCGTCACTCCTCTCACCCCTAAAATCGATTCCAAGCGTCATGCCTGCTTCGAGAACTACGTCATTGATGTGGCGAAGAAAATAGGCATTCCAGGGTATGGTGACAAGGCCATTACTGGCAGTGACAAAAAAACTTACCCCTTGAACAGTCCGGAGGATTATTTCCTCAGAGCGGCAGCAAACACAACCTATGCCGGGACACCGCTACCAAAACTTTCCGCCGAAGAGATGCAGCTCCAGGGGTTGGATGAGGTGATCAAACCGTGGAAAGCAGCTTTGACAGAAGAAGAGTGGCCACGTGTTGCCTTTATGATGTCCAGAGGCGGTCGTTATGAACCCGAGGGCGCAGGTTTTGATGGTGACAACCATAAATATGGTTATACCGGACGGGTCAATATTTATGCTGAAGAGATCGCCACGGAACGTAATTCCATCACCGGCAAGTTCTATCCAGGTGTCATCACCTCTGAGCCTGAACGCTTTGCCGACGGTCGTTTACTGGAAGATGTTTTTCCGAAGCTGCAATGGCCCTTTAAAGGCGTCTCTTATAAAGCGAAGTTGCGCAGTAACTCCACTCTCGCTAACAGCCCGATCCTCACAAGCATGTCCGCAGGTAACTACCTGGAAATCAATCCTCAGGATGCTGCCCAGCAAGGCTTTAAAGATGGTGATCGGGTACGGATTATCTCGGCAACCGGTGCCACAGCTGAAGGGATCTTGCAGGTTCGATCAGGTGTTGGCACAGGGGTAATCGCTGTCGCCTACGGCTACGGTCACTGGGAGTATGGGGTGAAAAAGCACCATGCAGGCAATCGCTCCTTCGGCGGTGATGCCAAGCGGGCCAAAGGGGTTTTACTCAGTGGTTTGTCACTTGTCGACCCGACCTTCAAAGAGCCCTTTGGCTATTCGGACATGGCGACCGGGTCTCCAGCACGAAATGGCGGAGCATTCCGCCTGGAGAAAATTTAGATGACCAATACACTATCAGCTGACGACATCGCAGAAGTTGAAAGCAGACAGAAAATCTATGGCTTATTAGCCAGCGTCTTTCTGCAGAAACCAACGCTTGAGAGTTTAACTCAACAGCAAGAGGCTTTAGGCTTTCTGCTCAAAGGTCAAGTTGATTGGGCCGCCTTATTGAGTGATATCGGTGCCGTTGAGCAATCCTACTTCGATTGTTTCTTTGTGCCGAAATCCGGGCAGTATGTCCCTCCGTATGAGTCTGCTTTGCGGACTTATACGGAGGACGGTAAACCGTTTGACAAACTGAATGGCCCAGCAACAAACCATATCGCTCAGTGTTGGAAGGAGACCGGTTTTACTTTGGATCATCTGTCCATCTATGAGCCTTTACGGCAAAGCTGTATGCCTGATCATGTTGGCTTGGAACTGGCCTTTATGACTTTCTTATGTGGTGCCGAGAAAAACGCATTGCAATCTAAAGTCATTGAGGGACCGGAGTTGGTCGCATCCCAATGGCAGAAATATCAAGTCGGGTTTATCAAAGATCACCTGCGTACCGCTTGTGGCAACTTTGCCCGCGCGCTACACAATATCGCGCCCGGCTATTATGCCAACATTGCCGCAGCTGCTACGGCATGGGTTGAAGCAGACGTCACTGCCCTTGACACACCGAAAGTGAGAGAGGAAACGTCATGAAAACTGACAAGAGTAATTATACAATCGTAATCGATACGAGGCGCTGTATAGGTTGTAATGCCTGTACCGTCGCCTGTAAGTTCGAAAATAGTGTTCCGGGAGATTTTTATCGCTCTTGGGTGTTCCAACAGGACAAAGGGACATATCCACAGGTGTCACGAGCAAAAATCCCCCATTACTGCAACCAATGTCTGGATGCACCATGCATACCCGTATGTCCGGTTGATGCGACTCATCGCGATGCCGGAGGGATCATCACCATCGATCAGGAGACCTGTGTCGGTTGTGGTGAATGTGTTGACAATTGCCCTTATGGGGCCCGTTATCTGAATCCGGAAACCGAGGTAGCCGACAAGTGTAATATGTGCTTTAACCGAGTTACTGCCGGTCTATTACCGGCATGTGTTTCCACCTGTGTCGCCCATGCTTTGTATTTCGGGGATCTCTCTGATCCGAACAGCGAAGTGAGTCAGTTGCTCAAGGAACATGACTGCCAGGTTCTGTCCCCAGAGTATGGGACCAAACCAAATGTTTATTACATTGGGTTGAAGGAGACAATGGACCAATTGGACTACGAAAAACACATCAAAAATGGTCCGTTTATTGCGACACCATAGATTAACAATTTAACCTGACAAACAAGGGGCCCTGGTAACACAACAACTGCAATAGAGTGACCAGGGCCTCTGTTTAATTTTTATTGTTACCAGTCGTCTTAGAGGAGCAAACGAAAGGCGCGGGAAGGTCGGGAAAAGTCATATTGTTGCTGCCATTGCTGTGGCAATTCTTTACGATCCACTTCACTGAATCCCAGATTTTCAAAAAAAGTCCACATTTTCTTGTTGATACTCAAGGCAAACACATACTCTTTTTTCTGCTTCGCTGCCGTTTCGATCATACTCAGGGCCAGCTGCATAGCACGCCCTTTGCCCTGATAACGGGGCAGAGTACAGAACTTGGCCAGTTCAGCAGCCACTCCATAGTCCACAAGAGTGGACGCGGCAACAATCGTATCATTGACGGTAAAGACAAAATAGTGTCCGACATTATCGGCGAGAAAATCCTCATTGATGGGCAAAATAGAGCCATCCGCTATTTCATGCTTGACCAGCATCAGCAGATCCATCAGATCACCGCTTCGCCCCTGACGAATAACATTGGGATAATCGCTGGTAAACAGGGAACCGCTACCACGGTGAGTAAAGATTTCTTCAAACAAAGACCCGCTAGCAGAATTGAGCAGTACCACCTCAACACCAATCCTGGTACTCGCCTGCATGAACAAATTGAGCTTCTCATTCTCGATGTTAAACTGATTGTCGGCGTCGAGATATTTTTGCAGCTCCTGAGGATGCAGATGGGAGACAAACTTTTCACCCATCACCAGCCCTTTTTCTTTGCCGAGAAAAAACACTTTGTCGGCCCCGACATTTTCCGCGACCTGCAGCGCTGCTTTTACCAACGCATGTGGATTGGGATAACCGTCAAGATTCAGCTCACAGATGGGGATAGCTTCCACTCCAACAGGAAAATGCTCCCCCTCCCGCACCTGTTGCGGCTGTAAATTGGAATAATGGTGAAAGGGAAAGCCACGTTGCCGCCAGAGGTCCAGTGTCTTCGTCACTTGCGCGCAAGGATGGTGCAGAATAAGGGTACGGATATGCGCAGCGTTAAGCATGCGGATATCCAGCATTAACTCATCGAGGGTACTGCTATCATCAAGAACAATAACAAAAAGATGGCTGCGAAATTTGTTGGCATAGTAAAATAATTCGAGCGCATCGAGCATTTGCGATTCTAGTTTATTCGTCATGCAAAGAGAGTAACATGTCTACTTTGTTGATGAAAAGCAAACATATCTCCAAAAACATAAACTTGCAGATCCCCATCATCCCCGTCAAAGTGGATGCTGATGGGCCAGCCATTCTGCTAAGGAGAAACCTTCGGTCACTTTAAAAGGACTACTTTTGCCCTTGCCAGAGCCATCAACACGTTCTACCTTGTTCACCACCTCCGCTGAAGTTAAGACAAACCTCGACACGAAGCTATATTCACATTGAGGTTACACAACATCTTGCTTCCGATCTCGACACTTATACACATAGCTGGAGTTAAAAATTGGATTTTTTCACCCTGCTGGGCCTCTCTGTTGCACTGGGAGTCGATGCTTTTGCCGTTGCCCTTGCTGCCGGAGCAGTTCTTGACCCTTTCGTTGAGCGCCGCTGGCTGCGTCTCGGCTTTCACTTTGGCCTCTTTCAAGCCATGATGCCAGTGCTGGGTTGGCTGGCCGGTCGTGGTTTACAGCAATGGATTAGCGCTTACGATCATTGGATTGCCTTCGCCCTTCTTTCTCTGGTTGGGGGGAAGATGATCTTTGAAGCGCTGCAAAGCGATGCTAAAAAGACTTCTGTCCGGGATCCGTCACGAGGTTGGACCCTGGTGATCCTGTCAGTCGCCACCAGTATCGATGCCCTGGCAGTCGGATTCTCCATCGCTCTGCTCGGTGAAACGATCTTATTCCCAGCTCTTATCATTGGCATCTCGGCCGCAATTATGACCATTACAGGAGCCTTTTTGGGACGCAGGATCGGGGCACTCTGGGGACACAGAGCTGAAGTTGCAGGTGGCATTGTCCTCTGTGCCATCGGGATTAAAATCCTCCTTGAGGATCTATTTTTTCAGATGCTGTAAAACAGACAGCCCCGCAGAGCAGACAACAGAAAAATAATAGCCATATCAATTGTCATCCATACCGAATCGATTAAACTTCAATATGAGATCGCAACAATTCAGCTCTTACTCCTGCACCCTGCTTTATCAGGAGAAACACAATGCAAAAACCTCACACCGCCCTGATTGAAGGGTTACAAAATCCAACCTGCTACAAACACCCTGTCGATGAGGTAAAGCTCGTTGAAACTCATATATCCTGGGTTTTTCTCGCTGGAGAATTCGCCTATAAACTGAAGAAACCGGTCAATTTCGGCTTTCTTGATTTTTCGACTCTGAACAACCGTCACCACTACTGTCAAGAAGAGCTACGGCTGAATCGGCGCTTTGCACCGCAACTCTATCTCGATGTTATCAGCATCGGTGGCTCACCCGAAAAACCACTGCTAGGCGTCACTCCAGCCATCGACTATCTGGTGAAAATGAAGCGTTTCTCGCGTCAGGATGAACTCGACTTGCTGCTCCAACAACACCGTCTCACTGCAACCATGATCGAGAGCTTCGCCACCTCTTTAGCGACCATCCATCAACAGGCACCGATTCTGGATAATGACAGTGACTTTGGTTCCTTGACGGCGATCCGAGCCCCAGTCAAGGAAAACTTCAAGCAACTGCGGACGCTTCTTCCCAACACAAAACAGCAGCAGCAATTACAGGATTTAAAAGGTTGGAGCCGGTCACGCCTTGAACAACTCATCCTGTTGATAGAGCAGCGGAAAAGGGACGGATTTATCCGCGAGTGTCACGGGGACGTTCACCTCGCCAACATGGTCTGGTTTCACAACCAACCGCTTTTGTTCGATTGTATTGAATTTAACGATAATTTCCGCTGTATCGATGTCATCAATGACACCGCCTTCTTACTTATGGACCTGGAAGACCGCAAAGCCGAACCGTTAAGTTGGCGATTCCTCAACCACTACCTGCAACGAACAGGAGACTACAGTGCCCTCCCCTTACTCAATTATTACAAAAGTTACCGGGCATTGGTGCGAGCCAAAGTACTAGCTCTGCGACTGCAACAGCCCGACCTGACTCACACAGAGCAGGAACAACACTATTGTCAGCTACAGAGTTATCTTGATCTTGCCCGTTGCTACAGCCAACCACGGGCAACACCACTGATCATTTGCCATGGGTTCTCCGCTGCAGGAAAAACAACCTTGTGCAAACAGTTGGCAGCCTTGTGCGGCGCCGTTTGCATCGACTCTGATATTGAACGTAAGCGCTTGCACGGTTTAGCCCCTGGGGAAAAGAGTGGCTCTGGCATCGACGCGGGTATTTATTCACCGCAATCAAGTCTGCACACCTACACCAGATTGCTACAATTATCGGCAACCATCCTCAACGCCGGTTTCCCCGTAATTGTGGACGCCACCTATCTGCTCCAGCAACAGCGCTCAGCAATGCAACATTTGGCCAAACAATCAGGGGTCCCTTTTGTCATCCTTGATTTTGAAGTGAGTGAAGAAGAACTCTTCGAACGAATTGCAATCCGCAGTCGACAACCGGGAGGAGTATCAGAAGCGACATCTGCTGTTCTGACTCAGCAGTTGAAGACAGCAGAGCCACTGTCAACTGCGGAAAAGCAGCTCACCATCAGCATCACCGCAGACAGGACCGCGGATGCGATTGCTAAACAGCTGAAACAATGGACCTCTAAGCTCCTTTAATGGTTCCAG
This sequence comes from Desulfuromusa kysingii, assembly GCF_900107645.1. GTDB lineage: Bacteria > Desulfobacterota > Desulfuromonadia > Desulfuromonadales > Geopsychrobacteraceae > Desulfuromusa > Desulfuromusa kysingii. The sequence continues at coordinate 206,699 of NZ_FNQN01000005.1, read as the reverse complement.
TCAAAATTCCAAAATTCTGCCGCTGACCGCTTTCAATTGCTGTAGAGCCATCAAGTAATTGATGCGACTGGCCGCCTCAGCTCCTGAGGCACGGACGAGATCTGTTTGGGCCTCGTTTAAACGGGTCAGATTAGCAACACCTGCCCGGTAGGCTTTTTCCACATGATCGCGAATTTTTGCCGTCAATAACAGCGACTGTTGCTGACGTTGATACATAGCGAGGGTTGCTTCCGCAGAAGCGATCGCTTGCCGGATAGCCGACTGAATTGATAGAACTTGCCGCTGTTTCTGCTGTCGCAGAGCACTGATTTCATGCTCAGCTTCCCGCACTTTAGCCGGACGGCTACCACCTTGATAAATGTCCCAGGTCAGATGCAAACCAGCGTAAGCGTCATGCTCTTTTTGATCATAGCCTTTCAGCTCCTCAATTTTGGTGTAATCAAAACCTGAGTTAAGAATCAACTTCGGCCAGTAACGACCTTGCTGCACCTTTTTACTCTGTTGCAATGCAGCGATTGAAGCGTCCAACGCCTGCAGGTCTGGTCGTTGCTGCATGGCGTAGGAAAACTCCGTAGTGTAGTCCGGTATCTGTGTCGCCAGAACCGTTTTTTCGCTATGCGTTGGATAGAGTTCTTCTGGCAGCTTTGCATCAGGTAACGCCATCAGCTCAGCCAGAACAGTGGTCACCAGCTTGAAATTCTGCTCGGCTCGTAGGTAATCACTTTCAGCCTGCAGCGCCCGGAGCGAAAAGTTGAGCTTCTCCGCTTCGGGAATGCTACCAGCTTGCCAGCGAATATCCGCCTCTTCTTCCAGAATGCGGTTGAAGTTACTATTTTGCTGCGCGATCACCATACTTTCAACCGTCAGCTGGGCCTGATAAAACACACTGGAAACCGCCTCCGCCAGCAGGCGACGGGTTTCCTCACGGGTTTTTTCTGACGCTTCAGCCTGATGTTCGGCAGCCAACATCCGCGCCCGACTGGTAAAACCGTCAAAAAGCAACCAATTCGCTTCGATCCCGGCCGTCCAGACCTCATAGGAATCACTGAAATGGGTACTTGGATCCCAATCCGGATGAATCCTGCTTTTCAGATAACTTTTTCCCAGATGGGCACTGACCATCGGCTTAAAAGCTGAGCGAGCCTGATCGACAACGGCCTGCGCTGCTTCGATCCTTGCAGCTGCCTGCTTGACGTCTGGAGAGGCCTTCAGCGCGAGTTGCAGAGCCTCGCTCAGGGTCAGATTGCCACTGGGGATTTTCATATCAATCTGCGGCAAAATCACAGTTTGAGCGAAAGAGGTCAAAGGCATAAATAGCAGGAAAATGGTGATAATGACTTTAAACATAATTTTTATCCGCCTTGATTTTATAAACCTGAGTGTAGGCAACCGGAACAATGATCAGGGTCAGGAAGGTTGCCGCAAACAGGCCGCTCATAATAGTCGCCGCCATCGCTGCATAAAAAGCATCAAAGAGCAGCGGTGCCATACCAAATATTGTCGTTCCAGAAGCCATCAAAACGGGTCTCATTCTGCTGACTGACGAATCCAGCACGGCCTTGTAAGGATCAATTCCGGCGCTGAGATCTTGCTCGATCTGATCAATCAGCACAATGGCATTTTTGATCAACATTCCAGACAACCCCAGGAAACCGAGTATTGACATGAACCCAAACGGCAACCCAGCCAACAGAAGTCCAGCTGTAATGCCGATTAACGATAGCGGGACAGTCAGAAAGATAATGAGTGGCCGCCGGAAGGAGTTGAACAACCAAACCACAATCAGAAACATCCCCAAAATACAGATGGGGAAAACTTTAGCCAGTGGCGCCTGACTTTCTGCCGAACTCTCAAATTCGCCACCCCACTCCATGGAGTAGCCGATTGGCAACTCAATACTTTCAATCTGATCGCGAACAGCAGCATGGAATTCTGTCGGCAAGCCACTGATAGGGTTGGCCTGTACCGTGATCGTCCGTTGCCGATCCCGGCGTTTTACCAGCGCGTCTTCGGTCACCGGCAGAATCCCTGTGGTCACTTGGCGTAATGGGACGAAACTGTTTTGCAGCGAGCTCCAGATCTGCATATTGGCCAAACTATCAATACTGGCGCGTTCATTCTCAGGTGAACGAAACAGAATCGGGATTAATTTATCTTGCTCATGATAAAGACCCGCGGCGATGCCATTGAAGTTCCACTGTAGGGCATTCGCGACATCACTACGGGTAATCCCGGCATAGCGGGCCTGGGTCTGAGCAAACTGAGGACGTAAGACATCAACAGGATGGCGCCAATCCGTGCGCAGATCACGGGCATTACCCGTGTCCGCAAGAATCTTTTCCGCTTTGGTCGCTAATTCCTTCAGCACGGCGACATCAGGACCCCGAAAACGCGCCTCTATCTTGTAGGGGATCGCAGGCCCGGTCTGAATTTTCTGCGCATAAGGTTCAGCCGCAGGGAACTGCTCTGTCATGTAGGTCTCGATACTTTTCAACAGCTGATCAATGTGGTGATAATCGTCCACTTCAACCAAAATTTGACCGTAAGCACTGTTCGGTGTCTGATAATCGTAGCTGATGATAAAGCGCATCCCCCCCTCACCGATAAATGACGTCGTGTTAACCACCCCGTCAAGACCGCGGACATAAGTATCGATCTGTGCCACATCAGCTGCAGTTTTATCAATATGTGATCCTTGAGGGTTCCAGTAATTAACATAAAAATAACGCTGAGTTGAGTCAGGGAAGAAAGATTTAGGGATAAAACCGAAACCAAACAGTGCCACCCCCAGGGCGACAACGGTCAGGGTCATCACCACCCAACGGTAACAAATTGCCAGATGGAGAATGTGGCGGTAGAACCGATTCATACCACGGCTGTGAGAGTGATTGTCGCCGTTCGCGTCCTGCTTGAGAAACCAGACGCAAAACAGTGGCGTCACGCTGATCGCCAGAATCCAACTGATAAATAGTGATAACGCCATGACATCGAAAAGAGAGCGACAGAACTCACCCACTTTCCCCGGGGCAAAGCCGATCGCAGTAAAGGCAAGAATCGCAACGATTGTAGCACCCAGCAGCGGCCAGATCGTCGCTTTGACAGTCTTGTCCGCCGCCGTTTCAACATCATCGCCATGCTCCATCCGTACTAACGTCCCGTCTGCGACGACAATGGCATTATCGACAAGCATCCCCAACGCCAGAATCAAAGCGCCGAGGGATACCTTTTGCAGGTCGATGCCCATGACAAACATGCCGACAAAAGTGGCAAGAATGGTCAGCAGCAGCACTGCTCCGATCAACATTCCGGTGCGCCAGCCCATAAATAACATCAGCAGGACAATAACAATGACCACGGCTTCGATCAGGTTAATGATGAAGGTGTCGACAGATTCGGTCACCACCTGGCTCTGATAGTAGATGGAATGGATCTCAACGTGCAGCGGTTTGTTCGGCGCCAGTTCTTTGAGCCGAGCCTTGATCGAATCGCCCATGGTAATAACATTACCACCGTCCAGCGTGGCGATTCCCAAACCGATCCCTTCTTTGCCATTGTAACGGAGCATGTTGCGCGGCGGGTCGATGTAGTCACGGTAGATATGAGCCACGTCACTTAAACGGATCATGCCACGGGCGCTACCGATTAACAGATCGGCGATCTGATCTTCACTGTTGAGGTCGCCGCTCGGACTGATCCGCAGATAGTTATCACCCACCTGAACCTTACCACTGCGCTGCACCCGATTTTGCGCTTGCAAGGTCCCCATGATCTGCTGCGGGGTCACGCCAAGTTGCACCAATTGAGATCGCTTAAACTCGACAAAAATAGCTTCCTGGCGAACACCCCACATATCAATTTTTGCCACATCGTCACAAAGGAGCAGTTCTTTTTTGAGGATATCGGCATAATCGGCCAGCTCGGCATTTGTCAGTTCGTCACCAGTCAGAGCAAAAAAGACCCCATAGACATCACCGAAATCATCGTTGACCACAGAGGGTCCAGCTCCCGGCGGCAGTTCCCCTTGAACGTCACCCACTTTGCGGCGTAGTTCATCCCAGATTTGCGCTAACTCACTCGACTTGAAAGTATCCTTCATATCGACATAAACGAACGAGTAGCCCTCCTGCGAGGTCGAATAGATCTCCTTCACCTGACCCATCTCCTGGATCGCCTCCTCAATCACATCGGTGACTTCCTCTTCCACCTCTGCAGGGCTGGCACCAGGATAACTCGTCGCCACGACAGCGGTCTTGATGGTGAAGGTCGGATCTTCCAGACGTCCCAGATTATCGTAAGCAAGAATGCCTGCCGCCACCAGCAGAATGGTGAAAACAATCATCAGGTTGCGTTTGCGCAGAGCAAAAAGTTGTGATTTCATAATTTGCCCTCGAGGCTACATGATCGCACCGGAGACATTTTGCTGCTCCGGAACATGGTAAGAAGATGGTTGGCTCGCCTCATTAATAAGGCTGACTTCGGCAGTCATCCCCGGCAACACATGAAACTGTGGCAACGCAGTAAAGGCAAAACGCAGGGCATAAGTTCTGGTCACCGGATCAGCAGCGCTATTCCATTCCACCAGCTTGGCAGTAAAAGAGCTGTCGGCAATAGCCGCGAGCTTAACCCTCACCTCTTGTCCAACCCGGAGAGGGTAACGGACAATTTCATTCTCCGGTATCTTGATTTCAACCTCCAGGTTGGAGATATCATGAATCGCAAGAACTTCTGCACCAGCCCTGATCATCTCATAGTTTTCGGCACTCTGCGTCGTGATCACCCCCGCAAAAGGGGCGCGTAACGATGTATCTTTCAAACGATGACGGGCCATCTGCAACTGCGCTTCAATAATGGCAACACCTGAAAAAGCGACCTCGTATGCACCCTTGGCACGATCGAAATCCGCCGTCGCACTGACATGTTGATCAAACAAAGTCTGTGCCCGGTCAAAGTCGCGCAAGGCACGGTCCCGTTGTGCTTCGGCGCCGGCCAGTTGTGCTTCCAGTACCCGGATACTGTCTTCAAAGTCACGTGGATCAACTTGCATCACCAGTTGCCCTTTTTTCACCTTGTCACCGGGCTTGACCAACACTTTGATCAGTGGGCCGCTAACCCGAAACGCCAACTTGGCCTGATGGCTGGAAATGATCGTCCCTGGGTAACTTTGCAGGAACGAACTGCCGTGAATCTGTAACTTGGAACCTTTTTCCGCAGCGGTTGCAACACCGGACAGCAGGAACACAAGGCATAAGGTGACAATGATTATGACATTTTGTTTACGCATGATGAGTCTCTCTTTTCTTCAGTTTTATGCCACTGGCAAGCGATAACGCAACAAGGCCTGGTGAATGCAGTTCTCGAGTAAAGCATCCAGGTATTCTTCGCTATATTCCTCTTTTCCGAGCCGCTGCAGGATAGCGCCCCGGTAGTCTGCATGAAAAAACAACGGGGTGAACAGCAACAGGAAATGCTGTGTCCGCAACTCTTCACTCAGAGTCGGGTCGATAACATTGAGTAATTTTCCAACCTGTTCAAGTTCCTCTTCCATAACAGCGTCAAAAAATACATCTCGTAACTTATTGTCCGTTTGCATGACCTGATAAACGGCGCGGCAATACCAACTCGGAACCTCCTTGTCGAAAAGCAGATTGGTCACTCTGGTGATCGCCCGGCGGATCGCTTCTGCTTGGCCATCTTTACTCTGCAGATTACAATCAACCAGAACCTCGACCAGCGGATTGTCAATCCAGCCCTGACAAGCCGTCAACAAGGTGGCCTCAAATAACTTCTCTTTACTCCCAAAATGGTAGTGGATACTGCCAATATTCTCGCCTGACCGTTCCGCGATATTGCGGGTCGTAATGGCATTAAAACCGTCTTCGGCAGCCAACTCTCCTGCGGCATTGATCAGGGCCTGTTGGGTTTTATTACTGGTTTGATATTTAATCACAAGTTCAACCTCCATTGACAAAGCGCTACCAAGTTAGTCGGGTGACTAAATTAAGTCAAGCGACTAAAAAGGAGAAATGACGTCCTCCCTTGCGATACATCGTCGGGCAATTGTCATCCAGTCTCTGTCAACATTGCCAAAAAGTAATCTTCTCGTCATTTTGACGTCATTTTATCCCGCTATAGTCCATCCAATTTTTACAATATCGACTGGTCAAATTGACCATTTTCAAAAGGCCACATATGAAATCATCTCGTTTCCAGCTCCTTCTGGGGATCTACGCTTTTTGGACCCTCCTGTTTTTTTCTACCCGTTTTGTATTGCTCTTTCTAAGCTGGGGAAATATCACTCCAACAGCCTATAATTTTTTAGAAATTTTCACATCAGGCTGGATTTTTGATAGCGCCTTCTATGCCTATGCGATGATTCCGGCCGTTCTCTATCTTTGCCTTCTACCACAGAGGATCTGGACCCATCGTTGGCACGCATATTGGCTTAAACTGATCCTGTTCTCGACCATTTATTCCGCCTGCTTTATTGCTGTTGCTGAATATTTCTTTTGGCAGGAGTTCAGCGTCAGATTTAACTTCATCTCCATCGATTATCTCATTTACCGCCGCGAGGTCACGGACAACATTGTCCAGTCTTACCCCGTAGTCTTGATTTTTTCTGCTCTGTTTTTTGTTGCACTTCTCCTCTACCAACCCTTGGCTTCATTCGTCCAACGATCATTGCGCAGCAAAGAAACATTCTCCCGACGCTGCCTGATCGCCACCTCGTTGCTGTTGTTACCTCTCACGGTTTTTTTCACTATAAATCAGGATCTACGCAACATTTCTGCCAACACTTATACCAAAGAGTTGGCAAGTAATGGTCCCTATCAATTTGTCGCCGCATTCAGGAACAATGAACTGGATTTTCAGCAATTCTACACCTCGCTTTCTACGAAAAAAGCCGACACCCTGATCCGCAAAGAAACCGCCGAACCCAATAGTCAGTTCATTAGCCAGAACCCCTTCGACATCCGTCGCGAAATAAGCCGCACTGGAGCCGAAAAAAGATCCAATGTCATTCTCATTACCGTGGAGAGTCTGAGCTCCGATTTTCTCGGCTATTTTGGTAACCACAAACATTTAACTCCCAACCTCGATGCGCTGATAAAGAAGAGTTTATTTTTTGACAACTTTTATGCAACAGGGACCCGAACCACCCGGGGATTAGAAGCTATTACCTTGTCAATTCCTCCAACCCCTGGACGTTCAATCATCAAACGGATAGGCAGAGAAACGGATCTCTGGTCGCTGGGGAACGTCCTCGACACAAAAGGGTATCACTCATATTTTCTTTACGGTGGACGGGGTTACTTCGAAAACATGAATGCTTTCTTTTCGGGGAACGGTTATCAAATTGTCGATCAGTCAAGTGTTGCTGATGCTGAAATCCATTTCAGTAACGCCTGGGGCATGGCCGACGAAGACCTCTACCAGCAAGCCATCAAGGTTGCTGATCACGAAAATCAACAAGAAACACCATTCTTTCTCCACCTGATGACAACCTCTAATCATCGGCCTTATACCTATCCTGAAGGGAGGATCGATATTCCATCGGGTAAAGGGCGGGATGGCGCGGTCAAATACACCGATTACGCCATCGGTAAATTTATTCAGGACGCCGCTGAGAAGCCCTGGTTTGAGAATACCATCTTTGTCATTGTCGCCGACCATCAAGCTGGCAGTGCCGGCAAGCAGGCTCTGCCTATTGAGCGCTACCATATTCCTCTCTGGATCTATGCTCCGCAACAGATACAACCTGCGATCAACAACAGTCTTGCCAGCCAGATTGATCTCGCTCCAACCCTGTTGGGTCTACTGAATATGAGTTACCGTTCTTGTTTTTTTGGCCGGGATATTCTTCTGACACCACCAAAACGAGCCCTGATCGCCAATTATCAAAATCTTGGTCTCTACGATGGACATCAGCTCGCCATACTCAAACCCCAGGAAAAACTCACCCTGCTCACCGGTTATGAAAAATCTCAACCTATTGAGCAGCCCACCGGAATAAATAACCCCTTCGTTGCTCTCGGCATCAGCTACTACCAAGGTGCTGCTTCTATCTATAAAAAGGGCATCAACGCCTGGAGCGACAGAAATAACATCCCTGTCCACACCGTCAAACTTAACCGTTAAATCTAACGTCCTAAAAGAGTCATCAATGACCTTACAAATTTCCAGAATCAAATTGATCCTCCTGACCTCCTTATTTATAGTTTTTGCTGATAACTACAGGTTCTTTAGTCAGGTCAAAATAATTTACCCCCTCTCCCCTTCCAACACCCCATTCTTGCTTTCGATTGCGGTGGTTTTCTTTAGCTTTCTGGCCCTCTTTTTCAGCCTGTTTAATTCAATCCTGACACTCAAGCCCATACTTATTTTTTCTGTTCTGGTTGCTGCTTTCATCAGCTACTTTGCCAATACGTATTGTGTCATTATTGATGATACGATGATCCAGAATGTTCTTGAAACCAATGCAAGTGAATCGCTGGACCTGATCAGCAGCAAGCTCTTTCTTTACGTTTTTTTGCTCGGGGGATTGCCAGCGTTATTGATCTATAAGGTTAAAACTCCCGTACAAACAAGCAGACAAACCTTGGCTTCAACACTGGTTACAATTTCCATAACAGTTCTCATCATCATTGTGACCCTGCTTTGTTTCAGTAAATTTTACACATCATTTTTTCGAGAACATAAGCCCCTGCGCTATTACACTAACCCGACTTATGCCTTTTATTCCGTGGGGAAATACATCGGGCATAAATTTGATAATCATGAAACAGAGCTTAAAGCCATTGGCCTTGACGCAAAAAAAGACGCAGACGCTCATGGGAGGAGACTTGCAATTGTTGTTGTTGGTGAAGCGGCCCGCGCTGACAGATTCTCTTTGAATGGTTACAAAAAAGAAACCAACCCTCTGTTAAAGAAAGAGGACATCATTAATTTCTCCAATATGTATTCGTGCGGGACCACAACAGCGATTTCAGTCCCTTGTATGTTTTCTTATCTCGAACGGAAAAACTACAACGACAAAAAAGCGAAAACGACAGAAAACGTTCTGGATGTCCTTAACAGGGGTGGGGTTAAGATTTTGTGGCGGGATAATAACTCCAGTTCAAAAGGGGTGGCAGACCGGGTGAGCTACGAAAACTATCGCACCCCGGAAACCAACACCATATGTGACAGTGAATGCCGGGACGTGGGGATGTTAAACGGGTTGCAGGACTTCATCAATCAACAGGATGAAGGAGATATCCTGATCGTCCTCCACCAAAGGGGAAACCATGGCCCCGCCTACGCAAAGAGATATCCGCAAGCGTTTGAGAAGTTCACCCCGGTGTGCAAAACCAATCAGTTGGAAGAGTGCCAGCAAGAGGAAATCGGCAACGCTTACGATAATGCCATCCTCTACACAGATTATTTTCTGCAGCAAACCCTGGAGTTGCTCAAACAAAATGACGGGACATTCCAGTCCGCGCTGTTTTATATGAGTGATCACGGCGAATCCCTGGGTGAAAATGGTCTCTATCTCCACGGGATGCCCTATTTCATCGCCCCGGACGCACAGAAACATGCGGGGGCGTTGATGTGGTTCGGTGCCAGCGCCAGACAGGAGATTGATACCGAGAACCTTCAGCAGACCACCAACGATCATTTTTCTCATGACAATCTTTTTCACACACTACTCGGGTTTATGCGGATAAAAACATCCCTGTACAACGAGGAGAAAGATATTTTAAAATATTTTTAAACTTTCACCTCCCCAATTATTAAGGAATAAAATGCAGAAGAATACCGGCATTAAACGTATTATCCTAGCGGCAGGTTATTCAATCCTCGGAATCAAAGCAGCCGTTAAGCATGAGGCGGCATTTCGACAAGAGTTACTTCTAGCCATTATCCTTATCCCTCTGGCCTTTTGGCTGGATGTAGAGCCGTCACAGCGGGTCTTGATGGTTGCCACGCTGTTTCTGGTCATGATTGTCGAATTGCTCAATTCGGCCATCGAAGCCATCGTGGATCGTATCGGTCCAGAAAAGCACGAGTTGTCTGGGCGGGCTAAAGATCTGGGCTCTGCGGCCGTCATGGGGAGCCTGATCCTGTCCGTCTATATTTGGGGCGAATCTCTGTGGGCTCTCTGGTCAAAATAGAAAACTTAAAGGCCTAAACATGCGAATACTTCTGGTGGAAGACGATAATCGAACCGCGCAGTTTATCAAAAAAGGTTTTGTTCAAGCAGGTTTTGCTGTTGATCGGGCCGCTGACGGGCTTGAAGGTTTATTCATGGCTCAGGATGTGGCATACGATGCCGCCGTCGTGGATATCATGCTCCCTAAGCTTGATGGTTTATCCTTGATTGAACAATTGCGGAAACAGCAAGTCAACACCCCAATCATTGTCTTAAGCGCAAAGAAAACGGTTGATGAACGCATCCTGGGGCTACAAAAAGGCGGTGATGACTATCTGGTGAAACCCTTTGCCTTTACTGAACTTCTCGTTCGGGTACAGACCTTGTTGCGCAGGAGTCAATCAATTGAAGAGCCGGCAACGCTAACAGTTGATGACTTATCCATTGACCTTGTCACCCGTAAAGTCAGACGTGCAGGACAGCAGATCGAGTTACAACACCGTGAGTTTTCCCTGTTGGAATATCTGTTGAGAAACGCTGGTCGAGTCGTTTCTAAAACCATGATTATGGAACATGTCTGGGACTATAATTTTGATCCGGAAAGTAACGTTGTCGAGTCACGTATCTGCCATTTACGCGAAAAAATCGACCTTCCCAAAAGTCATAAATTGATTCATACCATTCGTGGTGCCGGCTATGTCCTCGAAAAACGGGGCGAACATGTTTAGGTCTCTGGCCTCCCGATTAACGCTCTTCTATACCCTTCTGTTCGCAGCCCTTTCTCTTCTGGTTTTTGGAGTGATTCAGTATAACTTGCGAAGCAACCTCCGCGAACGGATTGATCAGGAATTTCTCGGTGATGGGCGCGAATTTGTGGAGATATTTCAACATGGGGGATTTGAAGCTCTGTCTCGAGAAATCCACCTTGAAACCGAAGGTGAAGGGATTGATCTGGTTTTTATCCGCCTCTATTCTGCTGATCTACAGCTCATCGAAACCTCTGATTTGCGGTCTTGGGGCGATCTTCCGCAACCGGCATCAACCCTTAAAAATCTGCGTCAGGGGCAATTTGAAACGATCAATCTGACTTCCCATCCGGGTCAGGCACGGATTTTTTACCAACCTCTGGGGAAAGATTATATCCTCCAATCCGGAACCCTTCTCAGCTTTGATGAAGCGCTCCTTGCCAGCTTTCAGCAGGTTTTTTTCCTCACCTTCGCATTCGTCCTTGTGGCGGCGGTGTCAATTGGTTTTTATATCTCCAGAAGATCCCTTGCCGGGGTAAAGATCGTGCGAGAGACAGCAGATCAAATCAGCCGGGGTAACCTTTCACAGGAGATCACTTTCCACGATCAAGCTGAGGAAGTGAACCATCTCATCACCTCAATCAACCGGATGCAATCAAGAATAAAGACTCTGATCAAAGAACTACAAGACGTCACCAACAATATTGCTCACGACTTGCGCAGCCCAGTCACACGCATCCGCGGTTTGGCTGAAACGACACTCAGCGGGGTTCAATCTCTGCAAGAGTATCAGGGGATGTCTGGTTCGGTTATTGAAGAATGTGACAGCCTCGTCGGTATGATCAATACCATGCTTGAAATTGCTGAAACAGATGCCGGGGTCACCCCCTTGGAGAAGACACCGGTAAACCTTTCTGCCATTATCAGAGATGTCGCTGAACTCTACTCCCCAGTTGCTGAGGACAGAAGTATCCATATCTCCCTTAAAATTATTGATGATCCATTAATTGTCTCGGGGGATCGAGGTCGACTACAGCGTGCTTTCGCAAATTTACTGGATAATGCCTTGAAATTCACCCCAGAAGGGGGATGGATAGCGCTGGAAGCAAAACAAGAAAACCATTGCGCCCAGATCAGGATTGCTGACAGTGGGGCAGGTATTGCAACTAAAGACCTGCCCCGCGTTTGGGAGCGGTTTTATCGAGCTGACAGCAGTCGCTCAACCCCGGGAACAGGTCTTGGGTTGAGCCTGGTCCGCTCAATTATTCTCGCTCACGACGGCCAGATAGACATCACCAGTGCTCAGAGAGCAGGAACCCAAGTGACGGTCTGCATCAATATTGCCGCCACAGGGAGTTAACCGTTCCAAGATAATGATATTTCTAAAAACCTTGATGCTATCTGGTGAAACCGCTGTGCGCGGTCAACAAAATAGTCGCTATTTCAGATGATAAGAGCACACCTGCCAGGCTTCCCCGGCAAGACTCACAAGAAGAACCTCGGCAGCTTTCGCTTTTCTCTGAGTGCGGGCCTCAAAATAAATCACCAGATATTCATCGTCAGGCAACCCTGGATAGGTATCCCGGGCATGGATCGAGACCAGCTTACGATCCTGAACCGTCCCTAAAAGCAGACCAGAGAGTTCTCTCTCCTTCACCCATTCCGGCTCAGTGTCAACCATTTTCAGCAACGCCGAACTGGCACTATAGGCCGATCGATATTCCTTGTTATCTAACAGTTGGGTAAATTTTTCAGCAGCTTTCACTGCCTGTGATGGGAAGTTACCAGCGAGGCAAACAGAACTTAAGCAGCTGATAAGAACAACGGACACAACAATAATACGCGATAGATAATTCATAGATACCCCTCCATTGGCTCTAAGTTTATCCCACAGTAGCAAGAGTTTCTGACAAAAATCTGAATGCAATCTGAGTGAAGCGTTCCCAGAACGACTTAGATCAGCTATCAGGCACCTCTTTTGGAAACTTCGTGACATCGACACATTCAGTCGTGCAGGTCACTTCAGGTAAACAGCAGATAGGCCAACAAGGTCACCACTGAACCAAGCAAAGCACCAAGAAACACCTCTCTGGGGGAGTGAATTTTCATCAATAAACGGCTTTGGCTAACCAGCACCGCAAGCAGTAATACCATCATCCCAAGGAGAAAACTTTTTCCAAACAGAAACGTTGAAACTGCAATGGAAAAGGCCACCGCAGCGTGTCCACTGGGCACCCCACCACGCAGAGGTGTTCCCCGGTTATAGTGGGATTTGATCAGAATCACCAAAATAAGGACAATCAGCAACGCACCAACCGGAATCGTTCCCTGGGGCTCTTCGCCGAAGGTCGGCTCACTGTGAAATAATGGAAAGATATGCCCTGAAAGCACCAGATAACCAAGAATGACAGCGCCGACACTGGTCACCAGAACAGCTCCTGCGGCAACATCTTTGGCCCGCTTAGCCAACTCATGATAATCTTCAGTGACCAGGTCAACCACAGCTTCAATCGCCGTGTTCACTAACTCCGCGAAGATAACGATGACGGCAGCAAGAACCAGTAAAAAAAACTCTAAAGCGGAAATCTTAAAAAAAAGCGCCATAAAGACAACGGCTAAAGCAGCAACCAAGTGATAGCGAACATGTTTCTCACCTTTAGCCGCCCAGAGAATCCCCTCTATCGCGCAGTTAAGACTTTCAAGCCAGCTTGTCGGTTTCATAACGTTGTCCTCGAAGAAAATTTGTTTGTTATACAAAAAATAACAGCAACACCGGAAATCACAATCAAACAGGGAAAAAAGCGGCAGAAAAGGACTCTTCACGAGTTCATACAGGCCATTATCCCGCTGCAACTATCAAGAATCAGCAGCAGACACCATAGTTTCGCTTTCAATTCGTAGAAGTCTCCTTAATTCCCCCATTTACTCTCAAGAAAAAACCGGCTAATCTCTGAACCTTCCATAAATAAAATCAGGAGATTACAACAATGAGCGAAGATAACTTTAGCGATGAACCGATGAACGACGATGACGCCAGTTTTGCCGAGATGTTTGAAGCCAGTCTTGCTGAGGTTGGCAAACCGCTGATCCCCGGAAAGAAGATTGACGCAACAATCCTGCAAATTGGCTCTGACTGGTGCTTTTTAGATGTCGGTCAAAAGGGCGAAGGGGTTCTCTCTTCAGCTGAACTGCTAAACGCTGAGGGGGAGATTCAATATGCTGTCGGTGATGTCATCTCCGCTTATTTTTTATCCCGTAGCGGAGGAGAATTGCGCTTCACAACCAAAATTGGTGGCTCTGGCTCCGGGACAGAGCAGTTAGAAAATGCCTATCAAACTGGTATCCCAGTGGACGGCACCATCGAAAAAGAGATCAAAGGTGGGTATGAGGTAAAGTTGGCAGGAAATATCAGAGCCTTTTGCCCCTTCTCCCAGACTGGTTTGCGACTGGCGGAACCAGCAGACCTGATTGGCCAGAATCTCCCCTTTAAAATCAGTCAGTTCAGCGAGCGGGGACGGAATATTGTTGTCTCCCACCGCACCATCCTTGATGAAGAGCGCGAGCAACTCCGCGTCGGTTTGCGTGAGACCTTAAAGGAAGGAATGGTGATGAAGGGCAGCGTCACCAACATCCGTGATTTTGGTGCCTTCGTTGATATTGGTGGAATTGAAGGTCTGTTGCCGATTTCTGAGATCAGCTATGGCCGGGTTGAAGATATCAATGAGGTGCTGCAGCTGGGACAGGAACTGGAGGTCGCTGTTAAGAAAATTGACTGGGACAACAATAAATTTTCCTTTAGTCTGCGTGACACTCTGGCAGATCCGTGGAACAAAGTCGGATCAATTTATAAAGTCGGCGTGAAGTATCCCGGAAAAGTGAGTCGATTAGCGCAATTTGGAGCTTTTGTAACGTTGGAAGATGGCATTGATGGTCTGCTCCATATCTCCAAGCTGGGTGAAGGCAAGCGGATTCGCCACCCTCAGGACGTGCTCAGCGTCGGGCAACAGATAGAGGTGATGGTCGAAAAAATCGAACCAGAGGAGAGGCGTATCTCACTGGCATTGACCGACAATACCGATGAGGTGGCCGAAACCAGCTACAACGAACAACCAACCACTGCATCAAGCTTTGGCAGTCTCGGAGATCTACTCAAAGCCGGTCAAAACAAAAAAGAGCACAAGAAACACAAATGACCACAAGTTCGTCCCGTTCAGCCATCCTGTTTTCTGTTTGTATGGCTCACTTTTTAATGCCCTTCATGATGTCGGCAGTGGGAGTCGCCCTGCCGACAATGGGGCGTGAGTTCTCTGCCACTGCGATACAACTGGGACTGGTTGAAACCACCTATATCCTCTCTGCATCTATTTTTTTGCTAGCGATGGGGCGTTTCGGCGACATTCATGGACGCCGTAAGGTCTTCCAGATCGGTCTGCTGATTTTTTCCTTTATTGGCGGGTTGATTTCACAATCATGGTCCATCGAGATTGTCATTGCCTTGCGTTTTTTGCAAGGGATGGGCGGCGCCATGGTGATGGCAACTACGATGGCGATTCTCGTCTCTGCTTTTCCTCCGAACCAGAGGGGTAAAGCTCTCGGACTGGCTATTGCCAGCGTTTATGCAGGGATTTCATGTGGTCCCCTTATCGGCGGTTTTCTGGTGGAAACCCTCGGTTGGCGCGCGGTCTTTTATATGGTACTACCACTGGGACTCATCACCTATCTGATTACGCGGATAAAGATCAAAGAAGAGTGGGCGGAAGCTCAAGGAGAACGATTTGACTGGAAAGGGTTTGCTCTTTACGCTCCGTCCATATTGATGCTTGTGTATGGAGTATCAAACCTGAGTCAAGGAGGGTGGGCATGGGGAATGCTGATTCTAGCAAATCTTGGCCTGTTCCTATTCTTGGTCGCTGAGACACAGACCCCTTTTCCGCTGTTGGATATTAAACTGTTACGTAATAATCGCGTTTTTGCCCTGAGCAACCTGGCCGCTTTATTTAATTATGCAGCGACCTTTGGTGTCACTTTCTTTCTCAGTTTATACCTGCAATATGTCAAAGGGATGGGGCCGCAGCAAGCCGGCTCAATTTTGATCATCCAACCTATTGTGCAAACCATTTTTTCTCCATTTTGTGGTCGCCTTTCCGATCGGATTCCGGCCTCTTGGGTCGCAACTAGCGGCATGGGGTTTTGTGCCATCGGCCTGGCCGTAGCATCCACACTTGCAGCAGAGTCTTCGATGACCGTTGTGTTCTTGTTGCTAGGTTTTCTGGGGTTGGGCTTTGCACTGTTCTCTTCACCCAATGTCAGCATGATTATGGGGAGTGTCAAACCGCGCGAATTAGGGGTCGCATCGGGTCTGAATGCCAGTATGAGGACACTGGGAATGCTCTCCAGCATGACCATTATCACTCTGCTTTTTTCCTACATGATGCACGGTCAGCCGATAACACTGGAGACACAACCAGCATTTCTTGCCAGCATGAGGACAGCGCTGCTGATTTTTTGCAGCCTGTGTGTGCTCGGGATCGGTTGCTCTCTTGGACGGGTCAAAAAAACATCACGATGAGGGATCACTATCACTCAAAACTCATTCGTTCTGCCGTTTTACACGCAAGAGTGCTGCTGCGAGTTCAAGAAACCCGGTGCCACCCTCCTGCGTTGTAATCCAGGCTGGCTTAACGGCGCTTTGATCGAGAAAACGAGTAATATTCGCAACACCGACGCTCTCGGGAAAATAATCGAACATCGGCATATCATTTGGAGAATCGCCAATAAAAATAACCTGCCCCTTAACGGCCTCCAGATCCTCGTTAAAAACTTCCAGAAACAGATTGCGGGTCATGCTCAATTTATCGTAGTCGCCAAACCAGCCATTCACATGGATAGAACTGATCTTTGCATGCGCCCCTGCGGCTGTAAACATCGCCATAATTCTGTTGACCTTGGTTGTCGACAACGGTGCAACATCTTCACAAATATCAATCGCCAAATCGGTTTCACGATAGGCCTGATCAGCTGCAACTCTGGCTTCAGGGATCGCCGTCAAAATCTCATCACTCAATGCCAAAAGCCGGGCACGATCTGTTTGCCGTTCAGCATCAGCCTTCCAATAACGGCGCAGCATATGTTGTCGCTCAGTGCGATAACAAAAATAAAACGCTCCGTTCTCACCCACAATGCCATCGATCGGCCACATCCGCGCCATATGATCACACCAACCGGCAGGACGGCCAGTAATCGGCACGAGGATAATCCCTGCATCATGGAGCTTTTCCAGAGCCATATACACAGCGGCGGGAAGACGGCCATTCAGTGTCAAGGTGTCATCAATATCTGCAAGCACATATTTGATCTGCTTTAACTTGTCAGGGGCTATATCTTTGAGGGGTTGCATGTTGTTTCCTGATCTGGTTTGCTATTCAGACAAAAAAATAGTCAAATGGGAAATCTCGATGTCATTGTAATATTTTTGTGCTGCGGCGCAAGCTGTTTGATAAAAAAGGAGAGCAGAAATGAACTATTGGTTGATGAAGTCGGAACCCAGTGCCTTCGGTATTGATGATCTTAAGAACATGCCCAAGCAGACAGAACATTGGGATGGTGTGCGTAATTATCAGGCCCGCAATATGATGCGTGACCAGATGAAGATCGGTGACCAGGTCTTCTTTTATCACTCTAACTGTGATGTCCCTGGAATCGTCGGCATTATGGAGGTGGTGCGCGAAGGCTATCCTGACCACACGGCATTTGATCCCCAGAGCAAATATTTTGATCCGAAAAGTGATCCGCAAAACCCACGCTGGATCATGGTCGATATCAAATATATTCGCCACACCAGACGGGTCATCCCCCTTGCTGAACTCAAACAATGTGAACAGCTTGAAAACATGCAACTGGTGCGAAAGGGTAACCGTCTCTCAATCATGCCAGTTCAACCTGATGAGTGGAACTTCATTCTCAGCTTGGAAGACAACCCTTCAATCTAGGTTCCGCTGGAACTCTGCTGTTACAGCTAGCGATGGAAAACAGTGATTTTGACTGATTAAGGCTGTTTTCAGCAAATGGATAGGGTTATTTATTGCTGCGTAGAGATCATTATAAGAGGGGTTAACCTATTTAAAATACTTGTTTTTGACTAGACATCCGGTGGAATCCGAGTCGATGTCGAATGAATCAGTTGTTTGCATCCGCTAGAGTTGGGGCAACAGAAGAAAACGAAACTTTTCTCAACGGTCCAACAACAGGAGGTTACGATGAAAACAACATTAGCTCTTTTAATTGCCGGTCTGATTTTTCTCGCCACTCCGATGCTAGCATCTGCTGACAACAGCCATAATCATAAACAATACCAGTCCAAGCAGAGCCATCAACAGCGACAGGTGTCTCAATACGCTCACAACAACCGCTATCATCAAAACCGGAATCTGCGAGCAAGCCAACACTTGAAGAAAGAACTACGGGAAACTCGCCAGCAACTGCGACAAGTGAAACGTCAAAAACAACAGCAGCACCAACGCCCCCATTACGCAAAATCTGTCGTACTCATTGGGGTTCCCAATCTGCTCTTCCATTTCGACTGGTAATAAATTCCAGCATCTCAAGCGTACCCTGAGGCGCTGTTCAAAGGAGCCACCCGTAACGGGTTGGCTCCTTTTATAACATCTGTACAAATTTTCAAGCAGCAGCAATTATTTCAATCGCCACGTCGTCCCTTCACGGGTATCGAGAAGTAAAATTCCCTTGCCTTCAAGTTCAACCCGAATCTCGTCACCCCGCGAAAAGTTTTTCTCTGCACGGGCTTGTAATCGTTGATCAATCAGCGCTTCAATCTCTTCTTGGGTGATATCTAACTTCTTCAACCCCTTCAGCTTGACCTTGTCCAGCCACTCCGTGGGTTGTGATCGATAGAGCCCGAGAACGCTACCAAGGCGGAGAATCGTAGCGTGAAGATCTTGCACTTGGGCGACCAAATCTAGTTTTTTCTTAAATTTTTTGGTTGCAATCAAACGATTCATGTTACGCACACCGTCAAACAGGTGGGCAATCGCCAGAGCGGTGTTAAAATCGTCATCCATCGCTTCACGAAATTTTTCTTCGAGCTTCTCACCTTCCTGGCTGGAATGTCCCGTCGAATCCAACCCTTCAATGGCATTGGTGGAAGCTTCTAGGGCCTCATAAAAACGCCTTAACCCACTTTGTGCCTCGGACAAATTATGATCTGAAAAATCGATCGGCGAACGATAGTGAGCCGACAAGATGAAGAACCGGACAACCTCTGCATCATAGTTTTTGAGGATGTCGCGGATGGTAAAAAAGTTGCCAAGGGACTTGCTCATTTTCTCTTTGTCAACATTAACAAAACCATTATGCATCCAATATTTGACAAAAGGTTTGCCGCTGGCCCCTTCACTTTGAGCGATTTCATTCTCGTGGTGAGGAAAGATCAAATCCCGACCGCCACCATGAATGTCAAAACTGTCCCCCAGTAAAGAAGAACTCATGGCTGAACACTCGATATGCCACCCTGGACGTCCCGCCCCCCAAGGTGATTCCCAACTGGGTTCCCCTTCCTTGGCCGCTTTCCATAGAGCAAAATCCATAGGGTTGTGCTTTTGTTCACCTGGAGCGACGCGCGCACCAGAGACCATCTCATCCATGTTGCGCTTGGAAAGTTTCAGGTAATCTGAAAACTTATCGACACTGTAATAGACATCACCACCAGAGGCATAAGCCATCCCTTTATCGATCAGTTTCTGGTTGATATCGATAATCTGCTGGATATATTCCGTGGCTCGGGGTTGATGTGTTGGTTTGATCAACCCAAGGGCTTCCATATCTTCATCAAATGCTTGAATAAACTCTTCAGCTAAATCTTGACTTGAGATCTTTCTTTCGTTGGCACGATTGATAATTTTGTCATCGACATCCGTATAATTACGCACGTAGGTTGTTTCATATCCAGAAAATTGCAGATAGCGGAAGATAATATCAAAGACAATATTAGCGCGGGCGTGACCGATATGGCAGTAATCGTAAACGGTTACGCCACAGACATACATCCCGACCTTACCTGGAACCAGAGGTTTAAACTCTTCTTTCTTGCCACTCATTGTATTGTAAACACGTAAACTCATCGTTGCTATCTCCTATGACGACCAGACATGGGCACAAGACCCCTCTTGATCACTTATTTCAGCTTGGCCCAGGTGTCTCGTAAGGTCACCGTACGGTTAAAAACCGGCTGCCCGGATTTCGAATCCTTGCTATCAACAGTAAAGTATCCGACACGTTCAAATTGAAAAGTGGAGCCAGGTTCTACCGCTATCAATTCTGGCTCGACCAGTGCAGTCGTCGTCTGAAATGAATCGGGATTTAAGGCTTGCAGATAGTTTTCGGCTTTATCAGGATTTTCCTGGTTGAAGAGACGGTCATAAAGACGGACCTCAACTTCTTGCGCCTGCACTGCTGAGACCCAATGGACAATCCCCTTCACCTTATGTCCATCCGCTGGATTCTGCCCTAAGGTATCAAGATCGGCACTACAGCGTAGTTCGACGACATCGCCATCGCTATTTTTGATCACCTCTTCACATTTGATAATGTAGGCATTTCGCAGACGCACTTCCCGACCAGGACCAAGACGGAAAAACTTTTTTGGTGGTTCTTCCATAAAATCGTCCCGATCAATATACAATTCGTGGCTAAACGGTAACTTCCGTTTCCCCAACTCGGGCTGTTGCGGATGGTTCGGTGCTTCCAGCATCTCAATTTTATCGGCTGGATAGTTAGAAAGGGTAACTTTAAGTGGTTTAAGTACCGCTAACCGCCGGTAAGCTGATTCATTTAACTGTTCTCTGACACAATCTTCCAGAACCGATAAATCGATCCAGCTTGCCCCTTTACCAACCCCGATACGTTCACAAAACGTCCTGATCGCTGCAGGAGGATAACCACGGCGGCGCATCCCCACCAGGGTAGGCATACGCGGGTCATCCCAGCCAGAAACATACTGCTCATTAACTAATTGCAGTAATTTCCGTTTACTCATCACCGTATAGCTGAGGTTCAGTCGGGCAAATTCAATCTGCTGCGGTGCAAAAATCCCCAGTTGCTCAATGAACCAATCGTACAGAGGACGATGGTCTTCAAACTCCAGAGTACAAATTGAATAGGTCACCCCCTCTATCGAATCTCCCTGCCCATGGGCAAAATCATACATAGGATAGATGCACCACTTATCTCCGGTGCGGTGATGATGAGCGTGGAGAATCCGGTACATCGCGGGATCGCGCAAATTCATGTTGGGTGAACTCATGTCAATTTTCGCCCGTAAAATATGCGCTCCGTCTGGAAACTCACCAGCCTTCATCTTTTCAAACAACTCAAGATTTTCAACCACACTGCGATCTCGAAATGGGCTATTTACCCCTGGCTGAGTTAAAGTCCCTCGATTTTCTCTCATCTCTTCAGCGGTCTGACTGTCGACATAGGCCTTGCCCGCTTTGATCAACTGCACCGCCCAGAGATAAAGCTGGTCGAAGTAGTCAGACGCAAAGTGAAGATGCTCACCCCAATCAAAACCGAGCCAACGCACATCGGCCTTAATCGCATCAACGTACTCGTCTTCCTCTTTTATGGGATTCGTATCGTCAAAGCGAAGATGGCAGCGACCGGAAAAATCTTCGGCCAAACCAAAATTGAGGCTGAAACTTTTCGCATGGCCGATATGAAGATATCCGTTCGGTTCTGGAGGAAATCTAGTAACCACCTGTTCTCGCTTACCATTTTCCAGATCTTCAGCGATGATGTTGCGGATAAAGTTAGAAGTTACAGCTGTTTCGGATGTGCCCATGAAAATACCCTTTATGAAATAATTGCTGCCCGTTTAGCCGCAGATTTTCGTTCATCACGTTGCAATAGAACGACTGCATGTGCTGCTATCCCCTCACCACGACCGGTAAAGCCGAGCTCTTCGGATGTCGTTGCCTTAATATTAATCATTCCTGAAGCAACCTTGCAATCGGAAGCGACCAGATCAACCATTTTTGCAATATACGGGGCCAACTTTGGCTTTTGACAGATTATAGTACAGTCCAAATTCCCGAGGCGATAATGAACCGCTTCCATCTTGGTAATAACATTGCGCAGCAGTTCCCGGCTATCAATTCCGGCATAGGCAGAATCGGTATCTGGAAAATGTTTGCCAATATCCCCCAAACCTAGCGCTCCAAGAATAGCATCACAGATAGCGTGTAATAGGACATCCGCGTCTGAATGCCCCAGCAAACCATACTCGTAGTCAATTTCTACACCACCAAGAATAAAGCGACGGCCCTTAACAAATCGATGGACATCATATCCATGGCCTATCCGGAGCAATGGTCATCTCCCAATAATGCGACCGCAACGAGAATATCTTCAGGTGTTGTCACCTTAATATTACGGTAGTCCCCTTCCAGAATTTGTACCGGATGACCTAACCGCTCCAGCAATGAAGCGTCATCCGTGGCAACAAAACCATCGGCATCCGCCTGGGTAAAAGCATCGTTGATAAGCCGATACTGAAATCCCTGCGGCGTTTGCGCTTGCCACAACCGACTGCGGTCTGGCGAACCGGTTATGGTCTTATTGACAACATCTTTGATTGTGTCTTTAACTGGAACACCGATAGTACAGGCTCCCGACTCTTCAACAGCCTCAATCAGGGCTGATAAGCGCTTGCAATCAAACAGCGGACGAGCCCCATCGTGGATCAGAATCGGCCTATGCGGTTGGTTAAATCCATCTTCGGTCAATGCCTTCAAGCCATTCCTGACTGAATCCTGACGTTCGGCTCCTCCAGCAATAATCCGGCTCACCTTGTTGAACTTAAAGCGATCGACAATCTGCTCCTGGCAGTAGCTGATATCGTCGCTTGAAACGATGAGATAGATGTTTTCAACCTGGGGATGATTTTCAAACAGAGTCAAGGTATGAGCTAAAACTGGTTTGCCAGCAAGTTCCAGATATTGCTTATTAATCGAGCCTCCCATCCGGCGACCCGTCCCTGCTGCCGGAATAAGGACAGTTGCTTTCATAATTTTCCCTTAACCGAAACCAGAGATAATCTGGTATCGAAGAATGATAAAATGACCTCTGCCATACAGAAAGACCAGGCACATAATATGTGTCTGGTCTCAAATACTGCAATATCAAAAACGGATTTAATGGAAAATATTTTCTAATCTTTGGACAACCTGAGCTTCTTTAGCCCCTTCAGCAAGAGCCACTTCTGTCACTAACAACTTACGCGCTTGTTCCAAGACCTTCTTTTCTCCGTAAGAAAGTTCTTTTCCCGTACCAATTTGATACAGGTCACGTAAAACATGTGCGACTTCCAACAAATCACCTGTTTTTAATTTATCATTGTACTCTCGTTGTCGACGACTCCACGACGCCACCTTTCCACTAGGAGCAGGCTCAGCTAACGCATCAAAAACCCCGGTTATCCGCTGTTGATCGATTAACCGACGCATGCCAACGTTACTAACATTGCCAACTGGAATCATAATCTTCATATCACTATCGACAATTCTCAGGATATAAAACTTTTGACTATGCCCAGAATACTCACGAACTTCAATATCCTCAACGACCCCAACTCCTTGAGTTGGATAAACTGCCATATCCCCGACTTTAAACACAATTAAACTCCTTTGGCTAGATCAGTAATAATAGCACAAATGACTTATTCCGTCAAAGTTATAATTAAAAGTTAACTCCTTGAATAAAAAGAGAAAACCGTTTAAAACATCGACCTTCAGCGCGGGTTTTCTATAGAGTCAGTTGAAGTGACTGTGTTAATGTTTTTGCTACATTTTTTTCGCCCAGACAAGAAAGTGCTATTATGCCAATATTTGTACTCTTCATATTACTATCTGTTACCCCCAATGCCTGCGCCACAAACGGCTTTCTTTCTTTTGCTGACAGTCTCGCTGCTGAGAAAGATTATTATCGCGCCATTACCGAATATAAGCGCTTTCTGCATTACACCCCGGAAGATTCGCGGGCCGCTTATGCCCAGCTTGCCATTGGTCAATGCTTGCTGGCAGGGGAGCGTTGGCAACAAGCGGATTCTGCACTGGAAAAAGTCTGGACGGTCTATCCTGAGAGTGATGAGGCAAAAACAGCCCGGCAGCTTTACGCAGATGCAGCTTACAACCGAGGCGATTTTGCCGCTGCAGAAGTGCGCTACAGGGCAATTCAAGACACCGCTCCTGCTGATGCAAACCGCTACAAGTTGGGTCTGAGCCAACTGCAACAAGATAAACCGGATCAGGCGCACAGCACCTTCTCCCAATTTCAAGCGCCGTTGAAGCAGCAACTTTCCTTGTCTCTTGATGCGTACCAACAGCTCGAAAACAAGTCACCACAGCTGGCAGGAACGCTCTCTGCCCTCCTCCCTGGAGCAGGACAACTTTACACGGAACGGCCGCTTCAAGCCGGGATCGCTTTTGCCCTCAATACAGCTTTTATTTATGGTGCCATAGAGTCTTGGGAAAACGAAAATTATGCGACAGCGGGGATCTTATCCCTTTTTGAGATTGGCTGGTATGGTGGCAACATTTATAACGCCATGAACAATGCCCACAAATTCAATCGGCGCCAACAGGATCACTTTCTGAACCAATTGCAACATCGTTTTGGCTTCTCTCTCGGATGGCAACAGGGACGTCCTCAACTTCAGGCCCAGTTTAATTTTTAACTCAGGAGTATCAATATCATGCGCATCGGCATCATCGGATCAGGAGCTCTTGGCCTCTATTATGGGGCGATGCTCCAACGTAGTGGGCAAGACCTACATTTCTTACTGCGACGGGATTATCAAGCGATTCAGGAAAACGGGCTTCACGTCTTTTCCTGTCATGGCGATTTTTACCTTCCTCAAGTCGCCTCCTATCTGACTCCGCAAGAGATTGGCCCTGTCGATCTGGTGATCGTCGGCCTGAAAACTATTTCAAATCACCACTTAATTGAGCTCGTTCGTCCACTTCTTGGCGATAACACAGCGATCCTGACGCTGCAGAACGGCCTTGGAAATGAGGAGCTTCTCGCGACAGCTTTCGGCCCTGAACGTGTCCTCGGAGGGGTTGCATTTCTATGCAGCAACAGAGGGGAGCCAGGGACGGTTCATCACCTCGGAGAAGGAAAAATCCTCCTTGGTGAGTTTCGTGGCGGCAGTAGCCAACGCAGTCACAATCTCGCAGAGATGTTTCAAACAGCCGGGGTCCCATGTACCGCCGTCAGTGACCTGCGGCGGGCCCGTTGGGAAAAGTTGGTCTGGAATATCCCCTTTAACGGTTTGTCGGCGTTGCTAGAGAAGGACGTCACTGAAATCCTCAACCACCCCCCAAGTAAAGAGCTAGTAAAGAAATTGATGCTTGAAGTGATCGCGGGAGCCAACGCCCAGAAGTTGGAAACCCAAATTGATGCACTCAAGTTCAGTCAGCAGCTGATCTCTTTTAGTGAAAAAATGGATCATTACCGCCCCAGCATGATGATTGACCGGATCGAAGGACGAGCGCTGGAACTCGAAGCCATCTATGCGATTCCGTTGCAACAAGCCAAAACCGCCAACGTCAGCATGCCACTTATCGAAATGCTATTTACATTACTTGACTGTGGAGAAAACTGAGAAGGGTCCGATCTTTCAGGCCTTTAAAATCTCAGGAAAGTGCCCCTGAAGAGTAACTAAAGATTGTTCAACTTCAGGCAAACTGTGATTTTCCAGAGTGATCGTAGGTGGGGATTGCGCTGTCTTAAGCCACCCAAACAGGTCTGAAAACGGAACAGTTCCCTGCCCGACAGCAAGATGCTCGTCTTTCCCACCATTATTATCATGCAGATGCATATGCTTTAAGTAGGGGGCTGTCTCAGCCAACCAACCACACAACGATCCCGTCCCAAAGATATTCCAGTGCCCCACATCGAACACATGGCCGATATGGGGTGAGTCGAGTTCCACAAGGAGACGAATCAAGATGTCTGGCGACGTCGCATAGATATTTTCAATACAGAGGGTGCAGTTTATCTCAGCTGCACGCTGAATAAACTCGGGCCAGAAGGTCAGGCTGTTCTCAAACCAGGAGGCAACCTTCTTGGCATCACTGCCATAGGCAAGACCAGGATGAAAAACAATTCTTCGGGCATGAAGTTTTTCTGCTAACAGGAGCGATTGAGCAGCCATCTGCAATGAATGATTACGGATTTTTCTCTTACTACTCCCAGGATTAAAAGCACTGAAGGGCGCATGTAAAGTCGTGCTCAGCCCAGATTCCAGCAATTGATCAGCACAGCCACCAAGTTGAACAAAGTCAAGCATTTCCAAGGCGACTTCTTGACACGCCACTTCTGGCTGTAACCGCCGATTGAGAAGAAAAGGGAGCCGGGCCGGTAACAAATGGGCCGGGGTATAGACGTAAAGTGACGAGGCCATCATAGGGATTCATCCATAATAATTAATTTCCGTTCTGTGTGCAGTACAGATTGACTCAAGACTTTGCAGCAACAGGAAGTAACACTCATAGAGAAAGCGCAGCGAAACAACTCTCCCCTTTAAGCGTCGATACTTCCGGTATTTGACCATTCATGTTGAACGATCAATATTAGCACAGAAACCTCGCTTTGAAACTCCCATAGGCCGTCTCCTGACATTAAGTTTAGTCGCTAGCGGCCGGACAACAAAAGATCTGAAATCTGCGCCCCAATCTACACTGTTTTAGTTGTGAAATAAAGATTGACAACAATTGTATACAGTATACAATTCTTTTATACTAATTTGGGAGGATAACATTGAAAACAAAACTAATTGAACGGCATCAAACGTTGCGGGAAAAAATTCTCGAAACGATCCGTGATGCCATCCTGAAGGGCGACCTTAAACCCGGTGAAAAAGTCGCTGAACCAGAACTCGCCGAACGGTTTGGTATCAGTCGGACACCGATACGTGAAGCTTTTCGACAACTAGAGTCCGAAGGTTATTTGACTGTTGTTCCACGTAAAGGTGCGGTTGTAGCTGCTTTGTCAGAGAAAGACGTCCAGGAATATTACGCAGTTAAGAGTATTCTTGAAGGGTATGCCGCCGAGCTGGCAGCAGAAAATTTGTCAGAAAAAGAGCTCGCAAAACTGATATCCATCAACGAACGGCTCAAACGTTTGGCGACAGAGGGTGATGTAAAAACCTTCTATAAGGTCCACCATGAGTTTCACGATACCTTTTTAAAAGCCGCGGACAACAGCAAGCTATATGAACTAATCAATCAGTTAGGTCAAAAATTCACCCGCCTGCGGATGGCCTCCCTTTCGGTCGAAGGACGGATGGCTATTTCCGTTGCGGAGCATGATAAACTGCTCAAAGCCTTCCACGATCATGACGGTAAAGCCGCCGAGAACCTGATCAAAAAAACAGCGGCCATCGGTGGCAAAGTGCTGTTGGAGAATATGGCTCATTCACAAGGAGAGCCAGTCACTGACTCCCTCCTCGATCAGAACATTGATGCTTACTGAAGGGGACTAAAAGGTTACGCTTACACCTGTAAATACGCTTGGATACCGCTGGTCAAGTTTTGTAGTTCTAAGGTCAAGTCATCTTTCCAACAACAGTCTGGACAGACATTCCCCTCTAAGAGCATCTGCAACTGATCACTGGTCATCGGAAACTGTGGTATTGACTGCATCGCGGCAACCACTGGCTGCATCAACCAGAGAGGTTGATGCAGTTTGCGCGCCCCACCTCTTTGCCCCAAACATCGAGCTATCACATCGAGAAGCTGATTATAGCTGAGCACCTCTGGCCCACAGCAATGATATGTTTTGCCCACCGCCCCACTGGTTTCCAGTGCCCGCACAAATCCGGCGGCAACGTCGGCGACATGGACTGGCTGCAGTTGATAATCCCCATTGCCCATAACCGGCACAACCGGCAGAGCTTTTATCAGCCGTGCCAACAGGTTAATAAACTGATCATCCGGACCGTAAATCAGCGATGGACGGAAGATCGTCCAGTCAAGGCCGGATTGCCGGACCTGCTCTTCTGCCTCCCATTTTGTTTGATGGTAACGGGTGATCGCATCAGCCCGGGTCCCATTAGCGCTCATCTGCAGAAAACGCTTCACTCCCTGTGCTGTTGCAGCTTCGAGAACATTCGCCGTTGACGCCACATGGAGTTGTTGAAAGGTCACCCTTTTTTTAGGAAATTCCCGTATAATTCCCACCAGATGGATCACAGCATCGCAGTCTGAAAGCTGAGCAGATAAGGTCTCGGGTTGCGTGGTGTCTCCTAAGACTTCTTCAACCTCAGCAATACCACGAACAGCTCCTTCCGCTCTCACCAAAGCACGCACAGAGTGGCCCTCATTAATTAATCGCTGTATGACCGCTCGCCCCACGAAGCCACTTCCACCCGTGATAAAAACTTGCATAACTCTCCCTATAGGTATTTTCTTCGATGTAAAAATTATACCACTCCTTGAAAAAAAATCCCGAGAGCACACGCTGTTTGAAAAAAACCTATCTTTTTAAAGATTTATCTTTAAATTATGGGCAAATCATTATATTGTGTGTTTCTAATGATGGATTCTAAAAGGATTTTCTTTTTCACCGCCACAGCTTGACAACGGGAGTGACCGTATTGTTTGGTTAAAATGCCCTAAGTCTGAAGTTTGAGAACTATCAAGCGCTAACTGTATCCGCTGCAAAAAATCAAATCTCCAGCGGATAAGAACCCAATATGAATCTTAAAACAAAAAGCATTATCCTCATTTGTGTCTCCCTTGTCTTTGTCCTGTTAGCCTCATACGGCGTCTTTCAACTTATCAGCCGCGACATCAGTGCCGGCGTTGCCACGATGTATGCAAAGGAGCAGGTCAGCTACAACCGTTTCCGAGCCTTGCAACCCCTCAAACAAGAGCTGGTTCTGGCGCGTAAATTAGCTGAATCAACCGTTATCAGGAATTGGTTCAAAAACGAGAACGACCCCGAGCTTCACACCGCTGCCATGACTGAACTCGAAGATTATCGGCAGTTTTTTTCAGATCATAGTTACTTTTGTGCGATCCAGGAATCAGGCCATTATTACTTTAAAGATAAAGACAGTCAGGACCTGAGCTTTGAACCCCGTTACACCCTTGATTCGAATCAACCCGGTGACCTCTGGTTCTCCCGCACCCTCGAACAAAACCAGGATTATCAGCTCAATGTTGATTACGATCAAAATCTTGGGCTGGCAAAGGTCTGGATCAACGTCACCGTCCGGGATGACGGTCAACCTATCGGCATCATTGGCACCGGTCTCGACCTCTCAGGCTTTATCAGCACAGCTATTGTTTCAGATCATCCCGGAGTGACCAGTCTCTATATTGATGCCAACGGCGCCATACAGGCCCACAGCGATGAGGGGTATATCGACTTTCGCACCATCGCCAAGAGTAAATCCGAGCGCAAGACAATCTTTCAACACTTCGACTCACAACAGTCCGGGGACGAACTCCGTGCAGCTATCATCCGCTTACAAACAGACCCGACAAACACTGAAGTCATAACCGTTAAAATTGATGGTGTGGACTATCTGGTCGGCATTGGGGCTCTTGCCGATATCGGCTGGTATAATTTGACCCTGCTTGAGACAGACGCCATCATCGGGCTCGAACAAGCACGCCCTTTTTTGCTCGCACTCTTGATTGGCCTGTTGTTATTCTCAGTGACACTAACCTTCCTCTTTAACCGCTTGGTTATTAAAAGGATTGATCGACTTAAGAATAATATCCAGGTGTTCTCACAAGGGCGTGGGATCCATTTTCCCACCGTGACATCCAAAGATGAAATAGGCCAGTTGGAAACAAGTTTTCAAAAAATGGCCAACACATTGCAACAGCATACCGAAACATTGGAAAACAGTGTCGCTGAACAGACGCGGGAACTCACCGAAACAAATACCCAACTGGGTGCGGCATACCTATCTATTCAGCGTATTGAAGCACGACGCAAGTCCCTTAACGAAATCAGCAAGGAATATCTCACCAATGGTTCTCTGGAACAGTCTCTGGAATTGCTGGTCGTCAATGCGGCTAAATTTGTCGGCGCACAAGGGGGCCGCTTTCTCCACTGCTCAATGGAAGGTGGGCACTTTAAAATTACAGCTGTCTCGAAAGTCTATTGGGCCAAACCCAGCTCATACACAGACAATCCGTTGTTTCAAGAGGCTCTTTCCAAACACGCTCTCACTCTACTCGAATCTTCAGATTCGCTGCTTGCCCGTGTACTAAAGAGCAACCAAACCACCTTTTTGAGCGGCGAACAGTTTCAGAAATATTGTACGATCCCTCTGCCCAACGGGCATCCAGGCATCGAATCCCTGACATTGACTCCCATATCCATAGGCAAAGAAATACTGGGGGTGATTCTCCTGGCGAATTGTCCTGCAACCTTTGCTGTTGATGATGACACCGGACTGGATGCCTTTGCTGCGGAAGCCGCCCTTCTCATCCATGCCGATTCGCGCGAAGTTGCACGAGCTGCGGCAGAAGAGACGGCAAGATTGCGGAACACTTTCCTTGCCAATATGAGTCATGAGTTGCGCACTCCGTTGAACATCATTATTGGTATGAACAAGCTTCTGCAAGGGATGGAGAATTCCAGCACACAAAGAAATTACCTGGAAAAAATCGGCTTTTCTGCCCAACAATTGCTCGAATTGATATCAGGAATTCTCGACCTTTCACAAATCTCTGAAGGCAAACAACTGAAACTTAAAGAGCTCCCGTTTCAAACCGAGGAGTTATTCTATGGTATTGCCCAGCTGCTAGCCTTTAGACAAGATAAACGCAAGGTTGAAATACATGTTGACGTCTGTCGCGAGATTCCTCCGGTCCTCATTGGAGATACGCTGCGCGTCACCCAGATTCTCAACAACCTGCTCAGTAATGCTCTGAAGTTCACCCCTCAGGGGAGCGCCACCCTGAAGATCGACTTGGTCGAAACAGCAGAAAACTTCGTCAGGTTAGCTTTCAGCGTTACAGATACAGGGATAGGTATAACAACAGAGCAGATGAAGACAATTTTTCAGCCATTCGTCCAGGTTGACAACTCTACAACTCGTGAACAGGGTGGTAGCGGCCTCGGTTTGGCCTTATGTCAACAACTCTGTCAGTTAATGGGCGGAGAGATCTGCGTAGAGAGCACGCCGGGACAAGGGAGTACTTTTTACTTTGAGCTCCCTTTCAAGATTGACCCGACAGCCAACCAGGAACAAGCATACCTGCAACCTAGGAGCGAACTTCAGGGAACCTCCATATTGGTTGCCAATTCCTGCCCTGACTGCAACAAAATTCTCCCACCGATGCTTGAAGCGATGCAATTCAAGGTCGATGCTGTCGCCTCATCCAGTGATGCGTTGATACAATTGAACAATGCCAAAGAACAAAGCACTCCGTACCTGTATCTCCTGATCGGCATGTATCTTGAGGACATGTCAGGGCTCGAATTTTCCAAATATTTGACAACAGTCAACGCTCCCACTGTGAAAAAAATCCTGATGGCCAACCCTGCCGATATTGCCGACATCTCTAGACAACTGGCCTCTCTGGACTTGACTGAGGTTCTCTCCATCCCGGCGAGCCCCTCTGATTTGCTCAAGGCAATAGTTAGCGAAAGAGAACCACCTCCAAAATCACGTCTCTTCGCACCGGAACGACCTGCTGCCTGGCAACAAATGAAAGTGCTTCTGGTTGATGACAATGAAATGGGTCGTGAATTAGGCCGTGCTTTACTGGAAAATGTTGGACTCACCGTCTGTGAAGCGAAAAATGGTCTTGAAGCGGTCAATAAAGTGAAAAGCGAAGACTTTGACCTGGTACTGATGGACATACAAATGCCAGAACTCGATGGATTAAGCGCAACACGGGCGATCAGAGCGTTGGACACGAAAGAAACCCATGACTTGCCGATCATTGCCATGACGGCCCACTCTTTGGATGAACACCATGCCGAAAGTCTGGCAGCCGGGATGAACAGTCACATTACCAAACCCATCGAGCTTGACACGTTATATGCGGAACTGCTCCGTTGGCTCCCGGGAGAGGCCCCGGCAACGCTGCCCGGATCGAAACAACAACTCTCGTCCGAATTTCCGGATCTGCAGGCGGCCCTTCCAGGGATTGACGTCATAGCTGGAATCCATCGCGTCGTAGGCAACCAACAACTCTACCTTGATCTGTTAAGCAAATATGTGAAGCAATATGCAACAACAGAGCAAGAGCTAGAACGAGAGCTGAGACAAAAACGCCATAAAGAATCACTCCTTCGGGTCCATTCCCTAAAAGGAGTTGCTGGAAGCCTGGGAGCCACCCACCTTTACCAACTCGCGGGAGAACTCGAAGAACAGTTGAGAAAGAAACAGCCCCTCTCAGCGCTAGAACCCATGCTTGCAGAACACAGAAAATTCTTACATTTATTACAAGAGCTACCGACATTAAGACAACCGGCTACAGACAAGCATGAATCATCTGACGCAAAAATCGAGCTGCATGCACTTTTAGAGCAAATGCTCTCGCCATTAACTCAGCTACAAGCGCATGGGGTCACCCCTTTACTGATTAAGATGCAAGAGAACACTTGGCCGGAAGAGTACCATGATTCGTTGTTCCAACTCGAGGATCTGATTAGTCGTTATCAATTTAAATTGGCGGCTGAGTTGGTACAAAACCTTTTAGATAGAGGAGAGAATTAAGTGGGTGAGCGAAAACACCAGATCCTGATCGTTGATGATACCTGTTCAAACATTGATACGCTGATAGCAGTTCTGGGCGAAGAATATGATCTGCGTGTTGCCGTTGATGGCGAAACGGCACTGCAATCGCTGCAACAAAACCCCCTACCCGATCTGGTCCTGCTGGACATCATGATGCCAGGGATGGATGGCTATGAAGTCTGTACCCGTTTGAAGAGCTCGAGCAGAACCCGTGGGATCGGCATCATCTTTCTCACCGCTCTGGCAGAGAATTCCGAGCAGGCCAAGGGTCTTTCCCTTGGCGCCGAAGACTACATCACCAAGCCGTTTGATCCTGCAATCGTCAAAGCACGGGTGAGAATTCAGCTGGAACTGAAAGGTTATCGGGATTATCTGGAAGAGCAAGTTTCTCTCAGAACAGAACAGCTGGCCCATGCACAAGAAGCCACCATTGCCAGTATGGCGATCATGGCGGAGTACCGAGATCCAGAAACCGGCAGCCATATTCAGCGGACCAAGTCCTATATCCGCGCACTTGCCGAAGAGATCAGAAGCACAGGGACCCAAACGATCAGCAAACAGATGCTAGAGGTTCTCTACCAGGCAGCCCCATTACATGACATCGGCAAGGTCGCCATTCCCGATGCAATCCTGTTAAAACCAGGCCGTTTAACCGCCGAAGAGTTCACTATCATGGAAAAACATACCCTCTTTGGCAGTGAAGCGATCCAGAGAACTGAAACCATCCATGGCGACAATGAACTGTTACATACGGCAGCAGAAATCGCAGAATTTCATCATGAGAAATGGGATGGCTCAGGCTACCCCCATGGCCGCAGAGGGAACGAAATACCCCTTGGCGCTCGCTTGATGACGATCGCAGATGTGTATGACGCGCTGATCAGCAAACGTCCTTACAAAGAAGCTTTTAGTCATGAAGTGGCGGTTAAAACTATTTTGGAGGGAGATGGCTATACCCATCCAGACCATTTTGACCCACAAATTTTATCCTGTTTTCAAAAAATTCATCATCAGTTTCATGCGATTGCACTGAAGTTTGACGATTAAAACTGCACGGTAACTTGCAAATGAAACCGATCAAATGAGTATATATCACATGAATGTCCGTCTAAAAATATTTCTACTCCTCAGTCTAGTTCTACTGTCTGCAATGACAACTTATGTCTGGTTCTATTCGCTGATGGATCATCAGCGCCTCCTGGATGAATTTAAGACCGCAGCAAGTGAGGCAGAAGATGCATTCAGGGGCGAACAGCAAGCAACCGAAATCAACATGTTGCAGATCGCAACATTTATTGCCCAGGATCAGAAAGTGCAACAGTTATTCCTCCTGGGCAAGAAAGCCGTTGCACTTTCGGGAGGTAGTACAGGAGATGAACTGGCCAATCAGGTCAGACAATCCCTGCTAGAATATGTCCAAGGCAGTCAACAAATTTTGGCCGACAAGTTTGGTTTCCGGCAACTCCACTTCCATTTTGAACCGGGTTCTTTAAGCTTTTTACGCGTCTACCATAACGAAAGATATGGCGATCGCATGGATAATATCCGCTTCACCGTTGTCGCCGCCAATGCAGAACAAAAAGATATCACCGGATTTGAAACCGGTCGGATTGTGTCTGGCATTCGTGGTGTTGCCCCCATGTATGCGACAGACAGCATCAGCCACGAACGAATCCATCTGGGCGCCCTAGAAGCTGAAACTTCTTTTGCCACGACCCTTTCCCGTTTTCACAGTGCCCGTCCGTCGCAAGAGGTAGCCGTGCTCCTTACCAAGGAACACCTTGAGACAAACCTCTGGCCCGAATTTTTGGATAAACTCCTCAAACAGCGCCCCTTTATAAAAGGCTATCGCGTCGAAGGAACCACCTCGCCCGCTATCGAAAAGTACTTAACTCACAAATCTTTTTCGGAAACGATTCTCTCTTCTGGGCAACATCTTCTTCAGGATGGTGAGAGTTCCTACAACGTTATCTCTTTTCCACTGCGTGATTTTCATGGAGAGCAGGATTCTACCGTTGCAGACGCGGGATTGGTGGTCGTCTGGCAAGAGGTCAGTGACAAAATTGCTGCCTTTCATGACCATGTTGCCTTTCTGATTTTCTATGGTGCTCTACTCTTTATCGTCATTGAAGTCTTGATGTATTACGCCCTGAAACTGGTCACAACCCAACTTCAACAGGAACTGCTCAAAACCCAAAAGAAAGAGGTAAAAACGCAGCAGGCTCGTCTGGTTGCCGAAGAATCATCACGCTCAAAAACAGAGTTTCTTAACAACATGAGTCATGAGATCCGGACGCCGATGAACACGATCATGGGATTGGGTCGGTTATTGAGTGAAACGTCATTAAATCAGCAACAGCAGAACTATATCGATAAAATCAATCTCTCATCGAAAGATTTGTTGTCCCTGATCGATGATATTTTACTGATTGCCAACATGGAATCACAGTCAGTCGCTGCATTGGCAGTTGAAGAATTTAATCCTGAAAAATTATTGCGCCGAGTGGTAGATAATTTTTCTCGAAAAGCTAAAAACAATGACGTCGCACTGCATGTCAATCTATCCAGTCAACTTCCACACAGTTTGGAAGGCTCCCCCAAACAAATTGAGTGGGCCCTGAATCAACTCATAGAGAATGCATTAAAGTTTAACTC
Source organism: Desulfuromusa kysingii (assembly GCF_900107645.1). Lineage (GTDB taxonomy): Bacteria > Desulfobacterota > Desulfuromonadia > Desulfuromonadales > Geopsychrobacteraceae > Desulfuromusa > Desulfuromusa kysingii. The sequence goes on along the minus strand of NZ_FNQN01000005.1, from coordinate 171,382 downwards.
TGGCCATGACGTCGTCTTATCTCTACAGCTACTTGAGCAAAACAACAACACTGCTACGCTCGAATTCGCTGTAACCGATAAGGGAATTGGCATCGCAGACACGCAAAAAGAGAAGATATTTCAACCCTTTTACCAAGGCGACGGCTCTAAGACCCGCGCTTATGGTGGGACCGGTCTCGGCCTGACCATCGTACAGAAGATCTGTCAGCAATTAGGTGGCGAGTTGACACTTGAAAGCACCCTTGGCCATGGGAGTCGGTTCAGTTTTTGCTTAACCTTTCAAAAGTCCGTAACGACGACCATTGATCATCCTGTTACCTCGGAGAATTTACCCCAAGAAGAGATCTCTTCAGCGTTACCATTGGGGGATATATCCGAACTTGTAACCATCATCCATCAGCTTGAAGAACCTCTTCATCAACTGCAAGCCATCTCATGCCAAAAAATAGCTCTATCATTAGCAGACAGGCAATGGCCTGCCCCCCTGAACAGACAAGTCCAGATGCTAAGAAACCTGATCCAAGAATACCGCTTCATCGAGGCGCAAACAGCATTACAACGACTTAAGCAACAGCTTGTTTAAATCCACCAAGCCACAATTTTACCCTTGCATAAAAGTCTAGAGATTGCCGGTCATCCACACCCATTGTTTATTGTTTACTATTAAGATACAATTTATCTCATAAAGGTAATTACGCTTAAAAACAGTGGTAACCTGTTTCGCCCCTTTTTTATCGTGTAAATTATCATTTAAAACACTTATTAAATGCAGAGAAAGAAGATAACCGAGATGAAAGAGATCACGGCAACAGAATTGGGACTGAAAAATGTCGGTCAAATTTACTACAATCTTGACTATGATCAATTGTTTGCACACGAAATCAAAAACCAGGAAGGAGCCCTCTCAGCAAACGGCACCATGATGGTCGATACCGGTAAATTTACCGGTCGCTCACCCAAGGATAAATATTTCGTTCAGCAAGATCCATCCCAAAGAAACATTGCCTGGGGCAATATCAACCAGCCCGTTTCTGAAGTTATTTTTGATGAACTTTACGCTGACGTTGTTGATTATCTGTCGGGCAAAGATATTTATGTTACAGATGGTTTTAGTGGTGCGAACCCGGAAACAACCCGCAAGATCAGGTTTATTACCGAAATCGCCTGGCAATCTCACTTTATCAAGAACATGTTTATCCGCCCGAGCGTTACCCAATTGGAAGGTTTCGCTCCTGATTTTACTGTTTACAATGCCGCCGGCATCTCGAACAAGAACTGGAAGAAGCATGGCTTGAACTCTGAAGTTTTTGTTATCTTTAACATTGAAAAAAACATCGCCATTATCGGTGGGACCTGGTATGGCGGAGAGATGAAAAAGGGCATCTTTACAATGATGAATTACTGGTTGCCACTGGAAAAAATTCTCTCCATGCATTGCAGCGCCAATGTTGGTAAAGATGGTGATGTCTACCTCTTTTTTGGTCTCTCTGGCACCGGAAAAACGACCCTGTCAACCGATGCAGCTCGCAAGTTGATTGGTGACGATGAGCATGGCTGGGATGATGCTGGCATCTTCAACTTTGAAGGTGGCTGTTATGCAAAAACGATCGACTTATCAGCTGAAAGCGAACCGGAGATTTTCAACGCCATCAAGCGCAACGCCTTGCTGGAGAATGTCGTATATGACAAAGACGGGGTTATCGATTACGCGGATAGTTCTAAAACTGAAAATACTCGGGTCTCTTATCCGATTGAGCACATTGCAAACCATGAACCAAAACTTATGGCAGGCCACCCCCAAAATATCATTTTTCTCACCTGTGACGCTTTTGGTGTCCTCCCCCCGGTGTCAAAACTGAGCAGAGCACAAGCCATGTATTACTTCCTCTCTGGCTATACAGCCAAGGTTGCTGGAACCGAGCGCGGTATTACCGAACCTCAGGCAACCTTTTCTGCCTGTTTCGGAGAGGCATTTCTCCCTCTTCACCCGACCGTTTACGCCCAGCTTTTAGGGAAAAAAATCGATGAACACAACGTTGGTGCTTATTTGGTGAATACTGGTTGGGTTGGTGGTAGCTATGGTGTCGGCAAGCGGATGAGCATCAAAGGCACTCGCGCCTGCGTCAATGCTATCCTTGATGGCAGCATCAAACACTGTGAATTTGAACAAACAGCCTTTTTTGGGTTGGATATCCCCAAAAAACTAACCGGGGTTGACACCAATCTTCTGAATCCACGCAATGCTTGGCAAGACAAAGACAGCTTTGATAGAACAGCTAGACAATTGGCGGAAATGTTTGTTGAAAACTTTCAAAAATATATCACCGACAATCATGATTTTGATTTTACTCACGCAGGTCCAAAGATTAAATAATCGCCTGCTACCATTGTACAGTCCGGGAGGGCAGCAAAAAGGGTCTTCAGTCATCGCTGGAGGCTCTTTTTCTATCAGCAAGGAGGCTTTCCTTGACATAAGGTGAAAGAAAAATAATAATTAGCAAAGAAAAATTAACAAAGGGTAAATTTATGCCGCTGACGAAGCAAAAACGACTGGAAGAATTTGAACTGATTCGCTGGATTCAACAACAAGCAGGGAACGGGGCGCACCTCGCTCTAGGGATTGGGGATGACTGTTCAATTCAACCGCAACAACCTGATCGGGATCTGCTGACCAGTATCGACTTGCTGATTGAAGATATCCATTTCAAACGCGAGTGGAGCAATATGTTTGATCTGGGCCGCAAGTCTGCTGCGGTTAACATCAGTGACATTGCGGCCATGGGCGGAACACCACAATCGGTATTCTTGGGGATTGGTCGGCCAAAAACCATTGACGATACCGAGATAAAAGAATTTCTCTCCGGGTTTTTGGCAGAGATCAAAACCTACGGTGCAGTTCTGACTGGTGGCGACAGCTGTGGCTCCCCAGGTCCGCTGATGATTTCAGTGACAGTGCAAGGAGAGGTGCCAACAGGGGATGCCATCTGTCGGCAAGGGGCCAGCTATGGTGATGCGATTTATGTTTCAGGTTCCCTTGGTGATAGCGCTCTTGCCCTGCATCAGCTGCAACACGGGCGACAACCTGACGCGTACTTAAAGCAACGTTTCCATACCCCAACCCCCCGGGTAGCTTTAGGTCAAGAGCTATCAAAGCGGCATTTAGCAACCGCGATGCTTGATGTTTCAGATGGACTCATCGCTGATCTGGGACATATCCTCGCCGCCTCCAACGTAGGGGCGGAGCTTAATTTGGACGCTATCCCTCTCTCTGCAGCATTTAAGCGCCTTTTAGATGACGATTCAGCGCTCATCGATTTTGCCTTGGCTGGGGGAGAAGATTATGAGCTGGTTTTTACTTCACCATTGAAGGATCTTGATCAGCACATAAATTTGCCCCTTGCCGTGACCCGCATCGGTAGCATCAGTCAACAACCGGGCTTGCATATTCGACAAACCAACGGCGAACCTTACCATTGTCGACGAGGGGGATTTGACCATTTTAGCTGATCAGGAGAATCGACCCAAGGGGATCGACACCACTGCAAACGAACTCCATACGGAACCACTTGGTCAGAATTCACCACCTTTTATAGGAAATCAACTTGATGATACGATCTATCAACAGATTGCGGATATTTTACAACAGCAACAGAACTTCAATTTAGGTGGGTACAAAGACCTGTGCATCAAACGACGGATAGCAGCCCGAATACGGACGATTGGTTATCATAATCCAGAGACTTACACGCAGTTGCTGCAACAGGACACTCTCGAACAACAACAGCTGCTTGCGGCACTAAGCATTCACGTTTCACAGTTTTTTCGTAACGAGAGTGTGTTCCGCGCACTGGACAAACAAATTCTCCCCGAACTTCTTGAGATATCTCGTCACAATGGGAGCAAACTGAGAATCTGGAGCGTCGGTTGTGCCAATGGTGAAGAGCCCTACTCTCTGGCTCTGCTGTGTCAAAAGTGGCGGAAAAAAGGGGATGAACTTTCAATTATAGGCACAGATCTGAGCCCGAAAGCATTGCTTCGCGCCAAGCGGGGTTCTTTTCCTGCCGATCGAATCAGCAGTGTTCCCAGTGAAATGCTTGCAGATTATTTTATCAATAGTGGCGATCAATACCAGCTGAGTGATTCCATTCGTGAGCAGGTTCAGTTTTTTCGTCATGACATAATTACAGATAAACCCTTTTACCGTGCCACACTGATTTTATGTCGCAACCTGTTGATTTACTTCTCACGAGAGCAGCAGCAGAAAGTACTGGGAATTCTTGCAGCGGCGTTATTGCCCAAAGGATACCTCGTCTTGGGAAGGGCTGAAACTTTGGCACCAGACTGCCGTAAACTTTTTGTTTGCATTGATCCGGCCGAACGGATTTACCAACGAGTATCGGAAAACTAAAACTTCACAATAAGACGGTTAGAATCGTCAGGTCACACTGAAGGAGAAAAAAATGCGCGTTGAGATCAGTTACAAGTTTGTTGTTGGGTTCATTGTTGTGGTTGCTTCTGTGGTTCTGCTCAATCTCCTTGTTCCACAAATGCAAGTCCCGGAATGGACCCACCAATGGATAACCATCGTTGGCGCTTTGCTTGTCGGCCTTATTTTTGGCTGGATTTTTTCCAAAGCATTTACCGCAAATTTTAAAGTTCTATCAGATTCCGCAGAGCGGTTAAGCGATGGCGACCTCAGCCGCCAGGTGCGTTTACGCAAAGGTTTTTTTTCTGACGAAACCGAAGATCTTGCTAACTCGTTAAATCTGGTGGTCGGCAGTTTGCGTAATTTAGTCGGACAAATCAGAACCAGCTCTGTCAATGTCAACGAGCTCTCTTTGTCTCAGGCAACAACGGCTGAACAAATGACAGCAACAGCTCATGAAGTGGCAGGATCAATTGAACAGATCAGTCGGGGAGCAGAGACCCAAGCTGAAATGGTTGAGCGTGCCTCCAAAGTTATCCGGGAGATGGCTGAACAGATTGATTTGGTTGCATCATCGGCAAACAGTCTGTCCTTATCATCAGAAGAAACAACCCTGTCAGCCTGTCAGGGTGAAGAGATGACAGCGACAGCGCTGGAAAAACTCAAACAGGTTCTCAGTCAAATTCAAGAAAATGGCGAGATGTTTGTCGCCTTCAGTGAGCAGGTCCAAAAAATAGGCACCATCATCGATGTTATTACTGGAATCGCCCAAAAAACTAACCTGCTGGCCTTAAACGCAACGATTGAAGCTGCCCGGGCCGGAGAATATGGTCATGGCTTTGCTGTGGTCGCTGAAGAGGTGAGTAAGCTCGCCGATAGCACCAGCGTCTCGGCTGGGGAAATCACGCGGATGATTGAAAAAACGCGCGAACAAAGCCTCAAAGTACAACAATCTATGGCTGAAAGTGTCAAATCTATCGACTCAGGGCGCGCAGCCGTTGATATTACCAATAGTGCCTTTAAAGAAATTATCGCCAAGGCCGAAGCAGCCCAGCTCAAATCGGTCAAAATTCGTGACCTGACAGAAAAACAGACGACGGGGGCTCACGCGATTGTGGCAGCGATCGAAGAGATTGCCCGGGTCACAGAAGATAATGCCGCCTCGACTGAAGAAGTCTCAGCTGCGACGGAGGAGCAAACCGCATCCATGGAAGAAATGACCTTTGCCTCACAACGTCTCTCTCACCTTGCAGATGAACTCTTGACCTCAGTCAGTCGCTTTAACCTCGGGATCAGTTTAGAGGATGACGCAAAATGAAACAGCTCCTCCCCTTCAAGGTGGGTTACGAGACCTATGCGTTACCTCTGATTGAAGTTCAGGAAGTGGTTGAAAACCAGATCGTTCACCCCTTCCCCGGAGCCCCAGCCATTATTGCAGGGGCCATCGCTTTTCATGGGCGAATTGTCCCAGTGGTCAATCTATCCCTATTGTTGGACTTCCCTGTCGGCAAGATAGGCCCGCGGCTCATTGTTCTGATTAACAAACGTGGGCCTGTGGCTCTGGGAGTCGACCAAGTCCGGACGGTCATCAATCTGGAAATCAATCAAACCAATCAGATGCAGAACAGAATTGAGCGAAATTATATTGATGACGTCATCAATTGGGACGGAGAGATGATCAGCTTGTTTGCCCTTGACCAGCTGCAAAATGAACTTCAATCTCTTTGTGAACAGAGGGGGAATTAACATTGTCAAAGCGAGTTCTGATTGTCGATGACGCACTGTTTATGCGGACCATGTTACGAGATATTTTTACCACCGCAGGGTGGCAGGTGATCGCCGAAGCAGAGACCGGGGAGCAGGCCATTACAGCTTACCACGAACAACAACCGGATCTGGTGACAATGGATCTGGTCATGCCTGAAATGGGTGGAATCGAGGCCCTGCAAGCTATTCTGCGCGATGCCCCTGATGCAGCTATCGTCGTCTGTAGCGCTCTGGGACAGAAAAGTTTAATTTTAGATGCCATAAATTCCGGGGCCAAAGACTTTATTGTCAAACCATTTCAAAGTGCCCAGGTTCTTGAGGTGGTTGAACGCGTCATAAGTGAGTCCTGAAATAAAATAATGATAACTGTGAATGAACTGACAGAATGGGTTTCCATTGATGGAAATAGACAAATTTAGAGATATGTTTCTGGCCGAGGCTGCCGAACATCTGGAGTCAATGGTCGATATTCTGATGCAACTTGATCTGGACCCACAGGATCAGGATGGTATTGATGCACTGTTTCGTGAAGCCCATTCCATCAAGGGGATGGCAGCCACCATGGAACATGCGGAAACCACAAAGCTGTCCCATCACCTCGAAAATCGCCTCGATATCTGCCGCAAACTGGGACGGATTAGCGGCGTCGAGATTGACTGGTTATTGGAGGCAACAGACCTCTTCAAGTTATTGCTGGATGACATCCGCAATAATCATGAGGAGCGATGTGTCGCCAGCTTCATCGCGACCAGTCCCAAAGAAACAGGCACCAGCACAACTCTGGACAGTCCCCAGCGAAAAGATCCTCTGTCATCAGAGGGAGAAGGGCTGCTTGTGCAGCTGCAACTCAAAGCGACAGTCGCAGCTCCGGGACCCCGGTTTCTGGTGCTGTTAAAAACTTTGTCTAAATTCGGAACAATTATCGAATCCACCCCATCCACAGATGAGCTTCTGCAGGGAAACGTCCCTGATCAATTATTCGTCCGCTTACTCAGCGATACCCCTCAAGAGCAAATCAAGCAACAACTGCTTAGATATAGCGAACTGCAAGAGATTACCTTCCCCGGTAAAATCAACAAACCGGTGAAATCATTGTCAAAAAGCCCTGCAGATAAAACGGTACGGATCAGCACTGAACTCCTTGACCACTTCATTAATCTCACCGGTGAACTGATTACCAACCGCTATCAGCTGCAAAATGCCCTCAAAGAAAAAAACTGGCAAGAGTTGGATGATGGCGTCGGCCAGTTAAAACGGCTGGTAAAAAATCTCCATCATCAGGTTTTGAAAGTACGGATGGTCTCTCTGGAAGGCTTGACAGGGCGCTTATCACGAACGGTCCATGACCTCTCCCGCAGTCTGGCTAAAGAGATTCAATTAAAGGTAGAAGGGGCCGAGATAGAGTTGGATCGTGCCATTGTTGAGGAATTGACAGATCCACTCGTCCATATGGTTCGCAATGCCGTCGATCACGGCATTGAGTCACGTGGAACCGTCTCAATTAAAGCTTGGCGGGAAAGGGACCAGATTCTGATTCAGGTTGCAGATGACGGTCGCGGGATCGATCCGGAAAAAATCCGGCAAAAAGCGTTAGATAAGGGCTTTCTGAACCCAAGTCAGGCGCAAACTATCCGTGATTACGACCTGTTTCAATTGCTCTGTCGTCCCGGTTTTTCCACAGCTCAGGAAGTCAGCCAGACATCCGGGCGGGGTGTCGGTATGGACGTGGTTAAAACGGCAGTCGAGCATATTGGGGGGATTTTACTAATCGATTCTGCTCCGGGAGAAGGGGCGCGGATCACCCTTAAGGTTCCGCTCTCTCTGGCAATTATCCGCGTGCTTATTGTCGAATGCAACGGGGCTAAAATGGCCATGCCCATCTCGCGGGTCATACAAACCGCTGAGATTGCACCTGAAGAGGTTCAAAGCAGTGGTAAGCAGCTGATGATAAATTACCACGACGAGCGTTTGCCACTGATATCACTGCGAAAAATCTTGAAGTATTCTAAGAACGTGGCCCTCGACCCGATCCCTCTGGTTATTACTGAAGTCCTTGGGCGAAAAATAGGGCTGGTGGTCGATCAGTTGGTAGGTCAGCAGGAGGTCTATGTGCAGCGCTTACCGGCCCCGTTTGATCAAATTCGTGGTTGCAGTGGCGGGACAATTCTGGGAGATGGGCAGATCATCTTTCTCCTTGATTTACAATCCCTGTTTGAGCGACGCAGGGGGTAAAACAGGTCACCACCAATGCTATCAGGGTGGCAACAGAGACGGACGATCTTACAGCCAGATGAAACTCTTACTTAAAAATAATTTCTGATCCCAAAAATTAAGTTTCCGCCATGGCAACAGCGTCAATATAACCGGCCCCCATCCACCTAAAATCGACACAATCCAACCTCCCCCCTTTAACCCAAGCTTTTATCTGCTAGACTGATATTTATAGGGAATACGATTTAACAAATGCATGTAATACACGACAAAGAATAAACTTTTTCCGAAATCATCTTCTTCACTACAGGATTTTTTGAAAGGAGTAATTTTTATGAAAAAAATGTTGGTTCTACTGTTGAGTCTTGTTCTTATCTGCGGATCTTTTGGTGCTGCCCTAGCTGCCGAAAAAATCAACTTTTACGCTAATATCACAGCAATTGAGCCAATTATTGATGACTTCAATAGCAGTCATACTCCTGGGGCAATTTATACACGGATCTCAACCTCCAAGTATCTGGCAACAGTCTTAACTGAATTTTCAGCGGGTAAGTTGCGTGCCGATGTCTTACAGAGCCCCCTCCCAATTATGCAAATCTTAAAAGAAAAAGGGGTTCTTGCACCTTATAAATCAGCGGCAGCAGCAGGATACCCGACATGGGCACAAGAAGATGACTCCATCATCCAGTTTGGCATTGAATATGTTGCCCCTATTTATAATAAGGATCTGGTCAAACCAGAAGATGTTCCCACCCGCTACGAAGATCTGACCGATCCGAAATGGTACAATAAAATGGTTATGCCTGACCCCGCTTCACACGCAACAACCATTTCCTGGCTGGTCGGCATGAAAGAAGCGAAAATTTTCGGCGATGATGCGGGCTGGATGAAGTTCCTGAAAGGCCTTGCTGCCAATAAGCCGATGTTTGTCAAATCTTTTGGCCCGACTCCGGCTCCGATAGAAAGCGGCGAGAAAGTGCTGGGGATTTCCATGCCTAAATATATCATATCAAAAGCACCTGCCCCTCTTGCCTGGGCCAAAGTTGATACGTTGTTGGGAACTCCACGTGGGATTGCTGTCGCTGCTAACGCCTCCGATCCAAAAGCAGCACAAGAATTTGTTGATTATTGGTTGAGCAAAAATGCCATGCAGTTGCTGGCCAGCCAAGTTGGTGAATATGTTCTTGCGCCTGGGGTTTTTCCACCTATTGATGGAATCAGCACCGTAAAAGTGCTGCCTATCAGATCTCTTTCTGATGATGAAATTCGTAGTTGGGGCAAAGAGTTCCGCAAGATCTTCTACGAAAAATAGTTTCTAATTTTTCAAAATCGGGGCAGCCACGGCATTGGGCTGCCCCAATTGTGACCACTGGCTACAGCCATGACTTCGAGGTCTTATGGAAATCCGAATTAAAGATCTGACACGGACTTACTATTCTGAAGGGAAACAGATCAAAGCTCTTGATCATGTCGACCTAACCATTCCAGCCAACAAAATTTTCACTCTCCTGGGCCCAAGCGGTTGCGGAAAAACAACCTTGCTTCGCTGTATTGTCGGGCTGGAAACACCGGATGATGGTGACATTTACATCGGTGATGACCTCGTCTTCTCAAAAGATAAAGGTCTTTTTATTCCCCCTGAAAACAGAGGCCTCGGAATGGTTTTTCAAACCTATGCGATCTGGCCCCACATGAATGTTTTTGACAATGTTGCTTATCCCCTACAAACCAACCGAACCCCTAAAGACAAAATTCGCCAACAGGTCGTAAAGGCCCTCAAGTTCGTTCAATTGGACGGTTTTGAAAATCGTCCGGCAACAAAACTGAGCGGCGGGCAACAGCAACGCGTTGCCTTAGCTCGGGCATTGGTCGCCGAACCAAAAGTGATCCTCTTTGATGAACCATTAAGTAATCTGGATGCTAAACTTCGCGAAGAGACACGTAAAGAGCTGCGCAGTTTTCTCACAGAATTGAAAATTACCGCGATTTATGTCACCCATGACCGGATTGAGGCTTTGGCGCTGTCTGATCTGATCGCTGTTATGCGTGCAGGAAAAATCATCGAAATCGGCGATCCCAAAAAAATCTATTTTAATTCAGATGACAAATTTGTCGCTGACTTCATCGGCCGGGCAAACTTGATCAAAGGCAAAATCGAAAAACAAGAAGGAGAGCACGCGATCATTGCCTCTGAAATCGGTTCTATTCTTGCGCTCAACAGCCAGGGAATCTCCGTAGGTCAGAGTGCCATGCTCTGTGTCCGCCCTGAATTTATCCGCCTCGCCCCGGAACAGGGCAAGCAAGGTCAAAACATTTTCAGTGGGCAGATGGAATCACTGATCTTTATTGGTGAAGCCTACGAAGGGGAAATCCGGATCGGAGATACCCTGCTGACCACCACCATTGAGCCCACGGCAAACATTGTTGAAGGGGACAAAATATCCATCTCTTTTGACCCCGATCATTGTTTCCTTCTTTCGGCATAGGCAACGCAGCCTGTGTTCGTTTTTGATAGGTGATTCTATGTTTAAAAAACCGACTCTGACCACCACCCTGATTGTCATCGTTGGTTTCCTGACCCTCTGCCCGGTCATCATGCTGTTACTGGGTAGCTTCTCAGCAGACTTTGTCTCGTTCGGCCAGTTTACGACCATTAAATATGTTGAGGCTTATACCGATCCAGATTTTGCCGCCATCCTCTGGAATACTGTCCTTTTCACTGGTGGATCTGCACTGGTCGCTACCCTGCTAGCGCTGTTTCTGGCCTATGTCAACACCCGAACAGACCTGCCATTTAAATTCATCTTCAAAGTCATCGCCATTGTGCCAATGATGATTCCGCACATCCTCTTTTCGGTCAGTTGGGTATTATTACTCAATCCCAGTAACGGCACCTTGAACCGACTGCTGATGGATCTGTTTGGCCTCAAAGAGGCCCTCTTTGATATCTATACCTTGCCAGGAATGATCCTTGTAGAAGGGTTGTTGGACCTGCCGATTGCCTACCTGATCATTGCCCCGGCAATGAGTGCATTTGATGTTTCACTGGAAGAATCTTCCAAGGTCTGCGGGGCGTCCAACCTGCGGACGTTGATGAAGGTGACTCTCCCGGTACTCCGACCAGCGATTCTCGCCTCTGCCATTCTGGTGATCGTCAGAAGCCTCGCTTCTTTTGCGGTGCCATCAGTCATCGGCATGCCCGGTCGCATCTATGTCCTGTCAACTCACATCTACCGCAATATTGCGACCGGTTTTGCCGCTGATTTCGGTAAGGCCGCAGCGATTGGCATGAGTGCATTAGCTGCATCAATCACGTTAATCTACGTTTATCGTTACCTGACATCCGAGAGTGGAAAGTTCGTCACTATTTCCAGTCGGGGCTTTAAACCGACGATGATTAAGCTGAAAAAGGGCAAATACCCCCTGTTTATCGTTGTCGGTTTTCTTTCCTTTATCCTGATCTTGTTGCCGGTCATGGTCCTTTTTTATACCTCCATGCTCCCGTATTCAATGGTGCCAAGTGCCAAAGCCTTTGCAATGATGTCGTGGGATAATTGGACTGAGGTCCTTAGCGATCCAATCTCATTGCTCTCGCTGAAAAACAGTCTATTCCTCGGCGTGGTTGGCGCCACCATTGGCACGACCTTATCCATCTTCGTCTCCTATGTGATCGTCAAGGTCCGCTCTACAGCGTCGGGAATTCTCGAATCGCTCAGCTTTCTTTCGTTTTCCTTCCCCGGTATTGTCATCGGCGTCGGGTTCATGTGGTTTTTCGTCCGCACCCCTATCTATGGGACGATCACAGCTTTGCTAATCGGTTATATTGCCACCTATCTACCTTATGGGATCAGACCAATTTCCAGTGCGTTCGTCCAGATTCACAGTCATTTAGAAGAATCCTCCCGGGTCTGTGGAGCGACCCCCTTCTACACCATGCGCCGAATTGTCATTCCTCTTTTGATTCCCGGTATCGTCTCCGGTTGGATTCTGATGGCGAGTATGTTCTTGCGCGAACTAACACTCTCTGTTGTCCTCTCCCGTCCAGGGACCGAAGTTCTTGCCGTTCAGATTCTCAACTTTGCAGAAGATGGCTTATGGGGGCCGTTATCGGCTCTTGGAATCATTATGATTTTTATTTCTTCGATATTGGTTATTATCGCCGCAGTACTTGGCAAAAAGCTGAGTAAGATGGAAGTCATGAATTAATAAGGAAAGAGTGGATCTATGCTAAAAACAGATCGTAACCACATTTGAGCATCAACAACATCAGCACAAAGCGGAAGACTGGCACCACGACCTTATCCGCTTTATTGATAACCAGTCCACTTCCCAGCCAGTTACCACAGATAGCACCAGCAATTGCGACCAAAGCTATCGGCCAGAAAATTCGTCCTTGATAAAGAAAATAGATAAAGGCAGAAATATTAGAAGCATAATTGACGATTCTGGCATTGGCGCTGGCCTCTTTCGTACTCATATGCAAAAAGAGCATAAAGGCTAACAATAAGAAAGTTCCGGTTCCAGGGCCAAAAAGGCCATCATAACCACCGATGAAAAAACCTGCCAAAGACGAGCGGATTGCAATCTGTTGGCGTGTTAGTTCTCCCTTTATCTTTAGTGATCCCATGTGCTGGGCTTGGAGATATAACAGCAGAGGAATGACGACTAACAACAAGGTAAAGATAACGCTGCGGGAGAGGTAAACCGAGAGAGAGGCCCCTATAGCAGATCCAACTAAGGCAGCAACAATCGCATAAATAACCGTTTGCCAGAGGATTGAACCGCTTTTAATATAACGGTACACAGCAAAGGTTGTTCCAGAGGAACTGACACACTTGTTGGTCCCCAGAATCAACTCAGTGGGAACCCCCAAGGCCAAGTAGGTCGGCACCGCAATCAACCCACCACCACCCGCAATAGAGTCAATAAAGCCAGCAAAACCAATCAACAAAAAGACCGAAAAATACTGCCAAAGTTCTATTTCCATAGGATTCGATTCTACATTAAAAAAGCACCTAGAGAGTATCCCCTAAGTGCTCTTAAAGTTGGTCGGGGCGAGAAGATTTGAACTTCCGACCCCCTGCTCCCGAAGCAGGTGCGCTACCAAGCTGCGCTACGCCCCGACGTTGTTTTTTTATGAAATCAGAGAGTCAGTTTTAGCACCGCTGATCTGTGAAATCAAGAATTTATCCAGCACTTTTGCCTCCTCAAACTGTCTCCCTTGTTTCGACATAACTTCTCTTCGGTATCTTTTCATTCTTTTTTGCCGATCCGCTGCCGAACTGCTACCTTTTTTGATCATTCTCTCTTCGTTTCATATAGAATATGATCTATGCAAACTTTAGAAGATAAAATTATTGGCCTTCTTTCTCGTCGAAAAAAAAGATCCTTGACACGCCGCGAGCTCGCTGAGCGATTAGACCTGCACGGCAGAGAACGAAAGCTGTTGAGCAAGGCGCTGGAACGATTAAACAGCAATGGCACCTTGCAAGAACGTCGCGGCGGCTATCGTTTACTCCCTCAACAGCAACGGACCCTTGAAGGGCTCTTTTCCCTGGCTGACAAAGGTTATGGCTTTTTACGTCTCGATGAGGAGCAAAAAGAAGATCTGTTTATACCTGCGCGTTACGTTGGCAGTGCCATGGAGGGTGATCGAGTTCAGGTCAGTTGCCATGTTTCACCGCGTGACCGACGTCACTATGCGAAGGTCCTTAAGGTTGTGCAACGGGCGCACAAACGCATGATCGGTTTTTACCAGCAACGTGGCAAAGGGGCTGAGGTCTGGCCGTTGAACAAGAAGTTGGGGGGGCAAATTCTCGTCAGTAGGAGCAACAATGTTAATCCTGGCGAGATTGTCGAAGTTGAGATCAGCCAATATGCCCATGGTGATATTCCAGCCAGAGGAGAGATTGTCGAGGTTATTGGAGCTGCAAATAACCCGCAGGTCGATATCGAAACTGTCATCCGCAGCCATGATCTGCCTCACCGCTTTTCCGACGCAGCTTTAGCCCAAGCCGAAATCGCAACCACGAGCATCACTCCGGAAGAGATTGTTGAGCGGGTTGATTTACGCCATCTGCCGCTGGTCACCATTGATGGTGAGACAGCTAAGGACTTCGATGACGCCGTTGCGCTACAAACTCAAGCAGATGGATCTTGGAAGCTTTGGGTTGCCATTGCTGATGTTTCTCACTATGTCACACCACAATCTCCTCTCGATATTGATGCCATTGAACGCGGCACCAGCGTCTACTTCCCAGGGTTTTGTCTGCCCATGCTTCCTGCCGCTCTGAGCAATGGTATTTGTTCTCTCAATCCAGATGAAGAGCGGCTGGTGATGACCGCTGAACTCCTGTTCTCAGCAGATGGCACCCGTCTTGAATCCAACTTTTACCCAGCGGTCATACGTAGTCACGCGCGTTTAACCTACACTCAAGTCTCAGTCTGTCTGCAGAACCCTGCTCAATCTGATTTGGATATCGATCTGATCCCACAATTGCAGCAGATGGTCGAGCTGGCAACAGCTCTTGGTCAAAAGCGACAATTAAGGGGCAGTCTTGATCTGGATTTGCCTGAGGTCGAAGTCGTATTGGATAGCGATGGTGCCCCCATCGATCTGGTCAAAACTGAGCGGACCATGGCCCATCGACTGATAGAAGAGTTCATGTTGGCTGCCAATGAAGCCGTCGCTGACTATTTAACTGAGAAAGGGTGGAACTTCCTTTACCGTATCCACGAAGAACCCGACCTGTTGAAATTACAAGAGTTGCAACAACTCGCTGCTCAATGTGGAGTGGGGCTGGTGTTGGGAAAAAAACTGCAAACATCCCTGCAACAGCTACTCATCGATATTGCCGATAAACCGGAAGCACGACTCATCAGTCAGCAACTGCTACGCAGCTTACAACAAGCCTGCTACTCTCCTGTCAACAGTGGCCACTTCGGCCTTGCAACCGATTGTTATTGCCATTTTACTTCGCCGATTCGCCGTTATCCTGATCTTGTTGTGCACCGAATTCTGAAACTGGCACTGTCCGAACAACCTCAATCCGCCTCCCTCACCATGAGTCAACTGACGAAACTTGGTCTTGATTGTTCGACCAAAGAGCGCCGGGCAATGCAGGCAGAACGGGATCTGGTCAATCTCCGCTGTTGTCAGGTGATCAGCAAACGCTTAGGCGAAGAGTTTAGCGGGACCATTTCATCGGTGACGGAGTTTGGATTTTTTGTTGAGTTAGATGGTATCTATGTCGAAGGGCTGGTGCATCTGCGTACTTTACAAGATGATTATTACCATTTTGATTCGACCACTATGACACTGGTTGGTGAGCATCGCCGTAACGAGTTCCGAGTGGGCATGCCCGTTAAAGTGAAAGTCGCAAAGGTTGAACTCTGGCGCAGACGAATCGATTTTTCTTTGCTGGAAAACGCCAACAGCCGAGGATAACTTTCTCAGGGAGTTATTCCCGGTTATCAGCCTCCGCTTTCAGTGCGAAAATTATCCTTTAATTTTCAGGGCAAGTTCTTTGAGTTGCCGGTTGTGCCAGCGGGACAATAACAGTTGTGCCGCCATTGCTCCGCTGAAGGCGAAAAACATGTCCCATTGGGTATCCCAGATATCGCCCTGAGTCCCCAGAAAAGCGGTTGCCGCATCTCCTGAGAGCAACGCCGTCCACCATTCCAACAGCTCGTAGAAGGCACTGAACGCTAAACACACACTGGTCACTAGAAAAAAGAGCCATTTCCCCGGAACAAGAGGTGAGCGACGGAGCAAAATCTCGCGAGCGAGGATCGCAGGGACAAACCCTTGGGCGATATGACCAATGCGGTCGTAGTTATTACGGCTAAAATCAAAGAGATCTTCCAACCAGAATCCGAGCGGTACCTTAGCGTAACTGTAGTGCCCTCCCAAAATTAAAATCAGAGCATGAAAACTGAGAAGACAACAGAGGAGAGGTGTTAATGGAAAGTGGCGCCAAGTCAGCAGAATCAAGACAATGCCGATCATAACTGGGGCGGTTTCGAGAAGCCAGGTGAGCTGGTCATAGGGCTTATAGAACGATATGCCCAAGGCTAGCAGAACGATGATCAGCAGCAACATGGGCAAAATATTCTTCATCAGGAAACCTGTCAGCGCAAGAGTTGGAGAGCATCCTCAGTGGCGGCTTCCAGGACTCCAGCGTTAGCGGCCAAGTCGAGAACGGTAATCCGTTCGCGGATTGCCCGGCCGTTGAGTGCCGCGAGGGTGAACTCCTCCTCTGTCAGACGGAAGGCGTCCAGATTAAATGGGGCACCGGTTCGAGCAAACAGCGCAGCAAAATACTCTGGTGATGGGACTTGTTGAAAAAGGGATTGTAACTCCTCCCACTTTTGCGGCAGGAGATGATCAAACTGTTTAAGTAATTCCCGTTTGTTTTGAAACTGCTTATCAACCTCCGCAGCGTAAGGACCCCAAATAACTGGGATCTGTGCCGCTGTTGCAGCAAAAATCCGATCTGCTTGCGGCTGCAATGCTGCCGAATCTAATTGTCTGAGTCGTTGATAGCAGGCCGTCGACAGGATAATCCCGGCACCAACCTGCAAACCATGCAGTTCCGGCTCTCTGCCAGTGATAGCTTCGCGCATATCCCAGAAGTGAGACACCAAGTGCTCCCCTCCAGAAGCAGGGGCACTTGATCCTGCCAAACTCATAGCCACCCCGGATAACAGCAAACCGTTAAACAATCCCATAACGGCTGACTCATCACCACGACCGATTTCCTCAGGATGCTCGGAGTAACTCTTTTCGACCCCTGCCATCATTGTCGCTGGCAGGCCACAATAGCCGCCACTGAACAAAAGCGATTCACACTGCCAGTCAATATCGGAGACGACTTTTGCCAGAACATCACAAAAACCTGCTTGACGCAGCTTTAATGGTGCCTGTTGGATAACCTCAGGAAGAACATATAGTCTTTGGGGCGGAGTCGCAGGGAGGGTTCTCTTTACCCCCTTGACCTTGATTGCGGCAATACCAGAGGTATAGCCATTCATTGATGGGGCTGTTGGTACGCTCCAGAAATCAATTTTAGCTTCGCTGGACGAATATTTTCCCAGATCATTGACCGTCCCCGAACCCACAGAAATAATCAGGACACTCGCATGAATCAAAGCACTGACAGTTGCAATCAATGTATCTGTTGCAACAGGGTGAGAATCGAATTGATAGGTTGTCAGGTTAACATTTTCAGCAATGAGACATTGCTGCAGTTCAGCACCAGCGACAGCATAAGTATCTGGATCGAAAAGGAGTAAAACCGGCTGATCCTGATAGATAGCTCGGCAATCTCGGGCCAGGACCTGACAGGCGTCCGCACCACGATAGAGGGTCACTTCTGGGGCCGGATGCTCCTGTTCACAGGTGCAACCGGAAAGATAGTCCTGCAGATCAACAATGCGCGGATGGTTGTGAGGATCTTTGCACATCGGTTACTTCTCCCGCTCAACCAGACCTTTGACAAACCAGCGTTGCATAAAGATCACAACCAGAACTGGTGGTAACATAACAATCAGCGCTCCGGCCATGGCAATATGCCAATCAGGCGGATCTTCAGGCGAAGGAAGCAGGCTTTTAAGACCAATAACAGCGGTCGTCATCTTTGGGTCTGTGGTAATCAAAAGTGGCCAGAGGTATTGGTTCCAGCCATAGACAAACTCAATAACCACGAGTGCTGCGATATTGGTCTTGGAGAGGGGAAGGAGAATTCTCCAAAAAAAGGTCATGGGTGAGGCGCCATCCATTTTAGCCGCTTCACAAAGTTCTTCCGGGATGGTGAGAAAAAACTGTCGGAACAGAAAAGTACAGGTCGCCGAAGCTGTCAGCGGCAGAATCAGACCAGCATAACTGTCCAACAAGCTGAAATCCAAATTCACTTCAATATCATGACCGGCGAACCAACTGACAATACTGTTCAATCCAAGAGCATCCCAAATCCCTTGTAGAGGACCAAACAAGTTTGCGGCCATTTCGTAGGTTGGCAGAATACGGACTTCAACCGGGAGCATGAGAGTGCAAAACACCGCAGCAAAGGCGACACTCCGGAGACGGTAATCGAAATAAACAATTGAGAAAGCACCAAATAAGGAGACAATAATCTTGCCGAGGGTAATTCCACTCGCCATAATAAAAGAGTTATATAGCTGTGTCCCTAAATCTCCTTGCGTCCAGGCTTGGTGCAGATTGTTGAATAATTGGTCCCCTGGTATCATTGACATGGGGACGCGCGAGACCTCCTCAAGGGACAGAGTCGCAGCGATAATTGCATACAGAATCGGAAACCCGACAGCGATAATCCCAAGGATTAATGCGCCATAGGTGAACAGATCAAGTTTGGGGGTCTTTTCTACCATCATAAGCGTTAGCCTGTGTACTGAACTTTACGTTCGACATATTTAAACTGCAGAAAAGTGATCAGAATAATTAAACTCATCAACACAACCGATTGAGCAGAAGATGAACCAAGGTTTAAACCGATGAAACCATCTTGATAAACCTTATAAACCAAGATATTGGTAGATCCACCAGGACCACCCTGAGTGACCGCATGGATAATTCCAAATGACTCAAAAAATGAAAAAATAATCGTCATGACGGTGACAAAAAACATGGTCGGTGAAAGCAGCGGAAAGGTGATGGTCCAGAACCGCCGAAACGGGCTGGCTCCATCCATAGCGGCAGCCTCAATCAGCGAGTGAGGGATAGCCTGTAGGCCGGCAAGAAAAAAGACAAAATTATAGCTGACATTTTTCCAGGCACTGGCCATAACAATCATCAGCATAGCATGAGAACTTTGCAACAGAGGATTCCAGTCAATCCCTAGAAAGTCTTCAATAAATATAGCCACTACCCCGTAGGAGGGGTGCAGCAGAAACAGCCACAAGATCCCCGAAATTGCTGGAGCGATCGCGTAAGGCCAGATCAAAAGCGTGCGGGTCAGGGTCGTGACCTTCAGCACCCGATTGGCCATCGTTGCCAGGAACAGACCGAAAGTGATGGAAACAAATGCAACGGAGCCACTAAAAAAAAGTGTCGTTGCAATTGATTTCAAATAGAGAGGGTCTTTAAACAGGGCAATAAAGTTATCAAACCAGACAAATTTGGTGTAAAGCCCGAAGGGATCACTCAGTTGAAAAGAGGAAACCACCCCTTGCACTGCAGGCCAGTAGAAGAAGGTTAATGTAATCAATACCTGAGGCAGGATCAGCAGATAAGGAAGTGATCGCGACTTAAAATATGAGCGTTTTTTTATCATAGTTGGGATAGTATCACTAATAGCGGGGCATCCTCAATAAGAAGATGCCCCGGCAGCATCAATGCAAAAAATAATTAAAATAGCCGTTACTTGTAGGTTCTTTCGAACTCACGTAACTTAATGTTACTTCTGGCAACAGCACTGTCCATAGCTTGCTGAGGTGTTTTGGAATCATTCCATACCAATTCAAGCTCTTCATTGACGATATTACGGATCTGGATAAAATAACCAAGACGCAACCCGCGGGAATTCTTGTTCGGGATCTGCCGTGTCAACTGCTTGATTCCGACCTCTTGGAACGGATTCTCTTTGTAGTAGCCCTCTTCTTTAAGTTGCTCATAAGCACCTAGAGTAATTGGGAAATACCCAGTCTCCTTGTGCCAGAGAATCTGCGGACCGTTGCCCGAAAGATAATTCATGAATGCAGCAACACCGGCATAATCTTTCGCTGGAAGCCCCTTAAAAACCCACAAAGAAGCCCCACCGATAATACTGTTTTGTGGTTTTTTGTTCCAGGACTCTACTGGCAACGGGGCAACATCCCAGTCGAACGTGGCAGCAGCCTGAAGTTTAGCGATACCACTGATCGAGTCAATATAAATCCCTGCATTTTGAGCAATAAATTCAGACTTCGGACCCTGATATTTTTGCCCACCATAATAGAAACGATTGTCACTCATCCAGCTTTTCAGCCGGGCAATGTGGTTGATGACTTTATCATTATTGATCTGCAGTTCAGTATCCAGACCTTCATAGCCATTGGCCTTACTGGCAAAGGGAAGGTTCTGAATAGCACTGTAGTTTTCAACCTGTGTCCAGGATTGCCAAGCGGTAACCATCCCCCCTTCAACGCCTGATTTAACCAACTTAGCGGTAATCTCACCCATTTCATCCCAAGTAATAGGCTCATCCTTGGAGAGCATGGGAATCCCGGCTTTCTTGAACAACTCGACATTGTAGTACATGACCGGTGTCGAGGAGTTAAACGGCATTGACATCAGATTGCCGTCTGCATTCATGTAGTATGAGAGGACCGGTTGGAGGTATCGGCTCCAATCAATTTTATAACCCTTGTCTGCCATCAATTGATAGACGGGATAAATAGCACCTGAGAGCATCATCGTCTGCGTGCCGACTTCAAAAGATTGGAGAATATGCGGTTGCTTTCCGGCCCTGACCGCCGCGACACCAGCATTCACGACTTCGTCATATTCGCCTTTGTAAGTGGGAATAACTTTGTACTCGGATTGTGAACTGTTAAAACCATCAACGATTTTTTGTACCGTTTCACCACGAGCGCCTCGCATAGCGTGCCACCAGTTGATTTCGATTGGCTTAGCAAAAGCTGATCCGGCAAAACTGATCATCATGGTTACTGCCATAATGAGCCAAAAGCATTTCATTTTTGACATTGTTACCTCCTCAATTCGGTTAGGATGTTGACAGGCTCAACACGATGTTTTGCGAGCAACAGTTTAGCGATACAAGATAGATATTTCACTAATAATTTCACCTACTCTTTCAAGTAAAGACGATTAAATCGGTTTCGTCAATCACTAGAAGAAAAATATCTCATAGATTATATTCGAGCAATAATTTATCCTGCGTTATCTGATTGAAAGATACCTGACATTTGTTGTAATTTGATGAGGATGGATAAACGTTTCTAGCCGAATGGAGTTTGTGTTCATGGCCAATGTAATCTTAAAAGATGTTTTCAAAAATTATGGCAAACTGGAAGTGGTGCATGGAATTAATCTGAATGTCGCCCATAAAGAGTTTGTCGTCCTCGTTGGCCCCTCTGGCTGTGGCAAATCGACAGCCCTCAGAATGATAGCCGGCCTTGAAGATATTACTGCTGGAACTATCGAGATCGGTGATAGGGTGGTCAACGATGTTGCACCTAAAGATCGCGATGCAGCCATGGTTTTCCAGAACTACGCCCTCTATCCACACATGAATGTT
This sequence comes from Desulfuromusa kysingii, assembly GCF_900107645.1. Classification (GTDB taxonomy): domain Bacteria; phylum Desulfobacterota; class Desulfuromonadia; order Desulfuromonadales; family Geopsychrobacteraceae; genus Desulfuromusa; species Desulfuromusa kysingii. Next base: position 149,722 of record NZ_FNQN01000005.1, on the reverse strand, counting down.
TATAAGAACATGTCTTTTGGACTGAAATTGAGAAAAATGCCAAAAGATGAGATTGAAAAAAGGGTTCGCGAAGCTGCAGATATTCTAGAACTGGAAGATTACCTCTTTCGTAAACCCCATGAACTCTCCGGTGGACAACGGCAGCGGGTCGCCATGGGGCGTGCCATCGTCCGTCGCCCTGCGGTTTACCTGTTTGATGAACCACTGTCGAATCTGGACGCCAAACTGCGTACCCAGATGCGGTTGGAAATCAAGCTCCTCCATCACAATGTCCAGAACACCATCATCTATGTGACCCATGATCAGGTCGAAGCCATGACTCTGGCAGATCGTATTGTTGTCATGCGAGATGGCTACATCGAACAAGTTGGCAGTCCGATTGAAATCTTTCAACACCCCGCCAATGCTTTTGTTGCTGGATTTATCGGTTCACCGCCAATGAATCTCCTCTCCGCAGTGATTATCAACAGCGGTGACAAGCAGAAATTAAAGCTCGGTGAGCACTTGGAAATTCCCATTCCGGCAAGAGAAAATACTCAATTCACCGATGGACAAAAGGTGATCATGGGATTGCGTACCGAAGATATCCACGTGACTATTGCCGATAAACAGGAGAGAAAAGGTCCAACCTGTTCTGCTAACGGCATCGTCAAGATCGTTGAACCCTTGGGAAATGAAACCAATATCCACATGGACGTTGATGGCGCTGATCTGATTGCCAGAGCCGATGGGCGACACATTTTCACTGCGGGAGAAGAACTGGAGTTAACCCTTGATCTAACTCATCTCCATATTTTTGACGCCGAGTCTGAAAAATCCATCTATTAATAGATGGGTTTCTTTACAAATCAAACCCATCTCCGATGGATATGCTTGGAACCTGTCCACGGAGATGGATTCTAATGGTTCCCTCCTGCTAAGGCGACCTCCCCCTTTTTATTGACCCGAATCTTAGGCATCAAACCTCCGACATCGAGGATTGCATCAAGGTTGAAGTGGTACTTATCCCGAGGGCGGTTCATCAAGTCGGTAAATAGACTGATCGTACTAAACAGATCAGGTTTAGCAAGCAGCAGGACATCCCCTTCTCCATAGGCTTCAATCTCTGGCAATTGGTTGGAAACACCACTGAGGACACGATAGCCTTCCAGTTCTACATTATAGGAAAGCCCCTGTAATTTAAGTGCATTACGGTTTGGATTGATGACATGCAAGCCAATCTCAAAGGTTGGGACAATGCTATCACCCGGCACTACCTGAAAACTGGAAACAGTGACACTGGGCGCCTCAAAGCGGGGAAACAAGGAGGCACAGCCAGCAACAACAAACGTGAGCAGCAGGAGAAGCACGTATTTCCATCGATTCATAAGTTTCACTCCGTCATCTTAAGAAGGTGATGTCCGTTGGAGGCGTAATTCCAGCTTTCCCGCCAACCAGGAGCAGCTATATGTCAGCAGTAAATACAGAACGGTCACGGTAATCCAGACTTCAAATGTTAGATATGTCGCAGCCATCAACTCCATCCCTTGAAATGTCAGTTCCTGAATCGAGATCACCGAGACAATCGCCGAATCCTTGATGGTCGATATAGCCTGTCCAGCTAAGGGTGGAATCATCCGCTGGAAAGCCTGCGGCATGACCACACTCTGCAGCACTTGCCAGCGCCGCATTCCCAAAGCTCTACCGGCCTCCCATTGTCCTGTTTCCACACCATTGATCCCAGCACGGACAATTTCACCAATATAGGCCGCCTCAAAGAGTGCCAAGGTTATGATCGCTGCGATAAATGCTTCCAATTGATCTGACGGTGCCAACAATAGCGTTGCGACCTGCTGTAGCCAATGGGGCGCGGCTAAGACCCACTCACCTAAATTCAGAAACGGAAGGATCTGATCACTGATAAAAAAATAGAAGATAAAAATCAGCACCAGCGGCGGCAAATTCCGCAACAAGGTGACATAGGTCCCGCCCACCAGTCGATTAAACAGATGGTTACTGGTGCGCATCAATCCAGCAATCACACCGATGGGCAGGGCCAGGAGCAAACTCCAGAAACTCAACCGAATGGTCGTGAACAGTCCGAGGATCAAAAGATTCGGCACCCAGCCATCAACAGGGTCATATCGCACTAAATATTGCGGAATAACCTGCCAGTTCCAGCGGTATTCCAGCCCCGTATGAATCCGCATGCCGAGATAACCTAGAGCACAAAGCAAGAGCAATAATAAAACTGTATCGAGTTGCCCCCAGCGGGGCCGATGATTTGGCAGCAAAAGTTAAACTCCTGAAAACGGTTATCTCGACGTTTCGGCAAAAAAGGGACTATTCTAGCTGATTTTTCCAGTCTTGGGTTGTAAACCAGAAGTCATAGCGCTCTTGCAGCCAGCCATCTGCATTTTTAACCCGAACCCAATTATTCAAAAAGTTGAGGAAGTCGACATCACCCTTCTGAATGGCAAAGCCGATAGGCTCCTTGGTAAAGGTCTTTCCAGCCAAAGGTAAAAAGAGCTTCCCAGAATATTTCAACGCTTGAAATTCTGGAAAAGGTTGTGACGAAACCATTGCCGCTGCACGTTGGTTTAGCACTTCTTGCAACGCCTGTCCTTCATCATCAAACAAGCGGATTTGGGCTTTGGGTAGATATTTTTTTGCTACCGTTGCTGCCGTCGTCCCGATGCGGGCAACAATGGTGACATCAGGTTTATTAAATGCATCAAAGTCGGAATATCCTGCCGCAAGTTTATTATTTGCGACAATGGACATCCCCGAATACTCATAAGGGTCACTAAAGTTGACTTTCAGATTTCTTGCTGGTGTGATCCCCATTCCACCAATAATAATATCAAACTTGCCGGTCAGCAGTGCGGGGATGATCCCCGACCACTTGGTCGGGATAAAAACGGCTTCAACCCCCATATCCGCTGCTAACTGCTTAGCCACATCAATTTCAAATCCAGTATATCCCCCTTGTTTATCTTTCATGGCCCAGGGGACAAAGGTCGAAAATCCAATCCGCAATTTATTCTTGGAAATGACCTGTTCAAGGGTCCCTGCCCGCACCAGATCCTGACGAATAGTTGCTCCCCACAACGGTGCGGACAGAACCGTCAAGATCAAGAATAAGGCTAACGTTATCCGTATTTTCATAAAATTCTCCTGTGCAATTGGTTTAGTTTGTATATCCTGAAAAATGGTGTTCTAAGTATTTTACCAGAATTGACAGGGCCATGGTGACCAGCAGATAGATTGCTGCAACCACAAACCAGATTTCAAAGGTCAAAAAGGTTTCTGCGATAATCTGCTGTCCTTGCATGGTGAGATCGTAGATAGCAATCGTCGAAACCAGAGCTGAGTCCTTGACCAGCGAGATCCCCTGACTGGTCAAAGGTGGAATCATCTGCCGCAAAGCCTGAGGAAGAATAATCCAACGGTAACTCTGGGCTTTATTCAATCCCAGCGAAGCGGAGGCTTCCCATTGACCAACGGGGATCGCCTGGATTCCTGCACGAATAATCTCTGAAGCGTAAGCCCCTTCGAATAAACTGAGCGCTAATATCGCTGAAGACATGCGACCTAGGTCGAGGATCGGGGCAAAAACAAAATAGATGATAAAAATTTGAATCAACAGTGGAGTATTACGAATCAACTCAAGGTATACCAGGGCCAGGCCTCGAGCCATAGGACTCGCCGAAAGACGCATCAAGGCCGAAACCAGACCGATTGTCATCGACAGACAGAGACTGAGAAGGGTGATTTCCAAGGTCAGCCATAAACCTTGTAGCAACGGCCCAAATTGCCAACCATCAGCAGTGCGAGCGACAAGACAACGGCTGACTCGACTCCACTGCCAGTTATAACCGAGGTTTTCTGCCCCCTGCATCAGCCCCAGATAAGATCCGCCTAACAGCAACAAAAAGGCAGCAATCTGTAACAGATGAGAAAAACGGATGTGTGTGAATGGGTGACGGAAAATCGGATTATCTCCAAGTCTCTACAACATAAAGTCCGGTTTTTGTTTCTTGATATATTGCTGGTGATATTCTTCTGCTCGCCAGAATTGACCAGCCTGCGTCACTTCGGTCACCACCGGCAACTTGTATTTCCCGGACGCATCTAGAATTCGCTTTGACGCCTCCGCCTGTTCGCGCTGTTCACTGCTGTGAAAAAAAATGGCACTCCGGTATTGCGTCCCCCTATCCACCCCCTGAAAGTTTAAGCTGGTTGGGTCATGCCGGGTCCAGAAATATTCAACCAGTTGGGAATAACTGATAACCTCAGGATCAAACTTGATATCCACCACCTCGGCATGACCTGTCGCACCAGTGCAGACCATCTCATAGGTGGGCTCTTCTGTGGTCCCACCCATGTAGCCAACTGTGGTTTCAATCACCCCATCTAAAACCCGAAACGCTTCCTCCACCCCCCAGAAGCATCCTCCTGCAAACGTCGCTCTCGCCATCATCACCTCTGTTTTAAAAGCTGTTGTCCGACCCAATACCGGGAAAATTGCAGCGCGGTTCGGCCGCAGCGCTTACTCTTCTCATGGGACCATTTCAACGCAGCCGCATATAATTCATCGTCCAGCATCAGGTCAAGCTGGTATTCAAGCGCATGCTTTTTCACCAACTGCCCGACTAATTCCAGATACTGTTCCTGACTGAAAAGATGAAAGGGCACCCAGAGGCCAAAACGATCCGACAAGGAAGTCTTCTCTTCGACCCCTTCTCCTGCGTGCAGTTCATTATTGACCATCTTAAACCCAAGGTTATCAGTTTCATACTCCGGGAGTAAATGACGCCGATTTGAAGTAACGTAAAATCGCACGTTCTCTGGAGCGGCATAAACGGCCCCATCCAAGGCGCTCTTGAGAACCTTGTAGCTCGACTCCCCAGGTTCAAATGAGAGGTCATCGCAAAGAATAATAAATCGATAAGTCTCACCTTTTATGGCAGCAAAAATATCGGCAAGATTAACCAGATCATCCTTATCAACCTGAATCACCCGCAGCCCTTGATCGCCATACTCATTTAGCAACGCACGCACCAGAGTTGACTTACCTGTCCCCCGGGTTCCCCAAAGCAGGGCATTGTTGGCAGGAAAGCCCCGCACAAACTGCCGGGTATTGTCTTCCAGAATTTTCTTCTGTTTGTCGATTCCAAGCAAGTCATCCAGATTGACGGGGTCCAGATCGTTGATCGCTTCGAGATAGCCGGCAAAAGAATAGCTCCGCCAATTAGCAGCCCAGCTCTGGTTCCAGTCTAGCGTGTCAACGACCTTGGGTAGCAGCTGTTCAGCCGCAGCCAACACCCTGTGCAACTGAGCCTTCAGATCTTCATCACGCAACACAGTTCACTCCTTGAGGTAAATGATTCTTGGCACTACATCAGTTGAAACGCCAGAATATTGACAAATCCAATCAGAAAACCCAGCAGGGCACCAAAGAGGTTAATATATTTAAACTGTTCTTTCATCACCCCCATGAGCAGATCTTCCACCTGTAACAAATCTAGACTGTTTACTTTTTCTTCAACCATTCTGCGGATGTTGAGAGTGTCGACAAGCCGAGGGGCCTCCTTTTTCAACATCTCTTCAACCAACTGGCAGATCCCGGCTTCCAGCTCCAAACGCAAATCGCCAGGCAATCGGGCAGACAATAACCCCAACGGTTGCTGATAAAGCCAGTGATTACTCTGCTCAACCAGCACCCTCTCTAAGGTTTCCCGCGCTTGAGGGGATCGGATCAATTCCAGCAATTTATCAGCGATCCGTTCACGGCTAAAGTCCAGCCCGTTTTCTGGCAACACCTGGTTGAGAAGTTCGGAAAAGGGTTTGTCCTTGAGTCGATCAACGGCACTTTCGGTCAAGATGATAGCGGTGTCGACCGTCTTGTTGGACTGAACCGTGCCGACAACTTGATCTTTAATAAACTGACGCACCCCCTCAATCTTTTCATAGGGCATCTTTTCGACATAGCTGGCTAAAGAACGATCCAGCAAACCATCAGCGCGCTCGCGCAGCAGTTTAGCCAATTGTTGTTGGGTTCGTTCTTCTTTTAACCAATCAGCGATTTCATCGCCGGCCTTATCCAAAAATTCAGGGATCTTGTCATAAATTTTATTTAGATCCATAAAGCCGCTGAGAAGTCCGGCTAATCCGCCAAGGGAATCAAGGAAGGAATCGATCGCCAGTTTCCCTTTATTCACCAGTCGAGCACGGAAGGTTGGGTCATAGAGCATGCCACCAAATTTTTCGGCCAATGGCGGGAGCTCTTTCTCCAGCTGTGCGAGGACCAACTCAACCAGATCATCCGGAAGCAACTTGCGCAAAGGGAGATCTGTTGCCAGCAACTGTCCGGTTTTGCGGTCAACATAGCCGCCAACCATAGAGGCCGTTTTCGGTGAACGAAAAAAAGCGCTGTATTTAGCTGAAACATGATTCTGCGCCGCCTGATAGTGTTCCGGGGTTAAAAAGCTGGCGAGATCTCGTGCTAAAAATTGATTCGACTGTTCTTGCAGATACTCCCTCAGCGTCTGTTCAAACTGTTCACTCTGAAAATACTCGAAGATGAGCTTAGCGAGTTTCACCTGAATGAGGCTGGTTATCTCTCTAAATCTGGGGCGGAAATGTTTCGGGATCAACGATTCCACCGTCCCGAGTTCTCGATCCAGGAATGAACCCAGCTTCTCAGTCACCGTTAACCGCAGTTCCCGTTGAATAGAGTCTTTGGCAAAGGCCCGTCCGACATCATCTGCCGTGAGCAGATGAGCTCCAACCATTTCGCCCATTTTGACGGCAAGCTCACCCCGCTTAGCCGGGATAATCCCCGGAGTGAGTGGCAGCCTGACCCCCAGAATACGCCAGGCACGCAGAGGCCGGAACAACATCCGAATGGCAATATAGTTAGTGACATAGCCAATTAAGGCGCCAAGTAGCGGGGGGATGACATAAGGGAGATACTGTTGATATTCCATAGGGTTAATTTTATCCTTAAAACCACTTCAATCGAAAAACTTATCCTGTCTTATACAACGAGCTTGCCGCCAAAGCAGCGAACTCGCCAAGAGAATCACCGTCAGAAAAACTGGCATTTTTTTGAACTTCTGATTGATTTCTTCCTGGGTGTTCTTGGTGCCTTAGTGGCTATTCTAGATCCACTCTGCGTTCTCTTGTGCCCTGCGTTAACATTTTCCCCCTACTGATCCATAACAATATGCGAATGATCGCCTATGTTCATTCGGCGCGGTGAACCAATCAAGTTGACCGAATCTCCCAACAGGGAGTGATCCAGAATCATATACTCGACAATATTATTCGTGTTGACAATTGATTCACTGATGACACTATTTTCAATAACACTTCCGGCAGCAATCGAAACATTGGGTCCGATGATGGAATTTTTGATCCTGGCTCCCTCTTCCACATGGACCGGTTCAATCAAAACACTATCCTCAACATCACCGTGAATATGGTGCCGGCCTGCAAGCAGAAACCGGTTGGTCTCAAGTAAAGTCTCCGGCTTGCCACAGTCGAGCCAAGCGTCAATCTCCGGGGCCTTGAATTTGAAACCCTCTGCGATCATCCGCATAAACACCGCAGGGAGGTAATATTCCCCTTTGACAGTTTCACCAGCAGCGATGGTTGCCTCGATGGCCGCAATAAAACCCGCCCCATCTTTCAGATAGTATAAACCCACCTGAGCCAGACGTGAAATCGGAGTATCGGGTTTTTCCACCATATCAACGATGGTCTCTCCCTCCAGAACATTGACACCAAAACGTTGATAATCTTCGACCTCTTTCGAATAGATCAAACCATCGGCATTGCTGCAAAGAGCATTAATCTCTGTCAGATCAGTGACAAAAATTGTGTCATTAAATACCACCAGCAAATCATCGCCGGGCTTCACTGAAGGGGCACCCAGAGCGACCGCATGCGCTGGACCCAGACGATCATGCTGAATATAGTAGCTGCATTTTAACGCCGGAAAGTTCTGTGCCATAAAGTCACTGACCTGCTGACCATTATCATCAATAATGAAGATGTATTCCTCGACGTTGATGTTTTGCAGCCGTTCGATGATATGTGCAAGGACAGTTTTACCGGCAACATTAACCAATGATTTCGCTTTTGTATGGGTGTGTGGCCGCAGGCGTGTCCCTTTTCCCGCAACTGGCAAGATAACTTTCATGCTTCCTCCAGGGGCTCGATGTTTATGCTTCTGAATATGTTTCCTCTGCTCCAGCCTTAGAAGCTCTCAACTTTAAAAAAGCAGGGTGTTTATAGAGTGAAGTTAGCAAATAATCGGCAGCGAGCCCATTAATAATACCACTGATCAGGGCAATGAGCAGAAAGAACGGCAGCAACATCCAGATCGAAGGGTGGCGGATCACCACCAACCAGGCAATCACCAGCTGCCCGGTGACATGTCCTAAAGCGCCAAGAACTGAGACACCTATGGGTCCAATTCTATTCTGCCAGAGTTTATAGCTGAGGCTCATGATACTATTGGCAAAAAGCCCCCCCCCAAGAGAGAGTAAGAATCCGGGAGAAAACAAGCTACCCAGCAGCAAGCTTCCGATAAAAATCCGTGAAAGACTAACAATCCAGAGGGCCTGGATGCCATAACTGAACAACGCAGTCAGAGCAAGGATATTTGCCAACCCAATCCGAAACCAGGGGAGCGGATTGGGGAGCAGGAACTCCACGGCATGAAGAGCAACAGCCAAGGCCACAAACAAGGCTAGAAAAACCCGGCGTCGGACTTGCTCCAGATCTTCAGAATCACCGCTGGATGAAGTCATACTCCGCATCCTCCCCAATGCTGTCACCTTCAATGCTCACCACAATTTTATTGGGGACACAGGCGAGCAGATCCCCCGAGTGGCGAGCATCCCCCATCCGCATACAGACCTTATGTGGACAAGGGGAACTGATAATTCGCGCTGCGCCATTCTCAACTTGTAAGACAGTTTTTCCGAGGGGGCCGACGAGTTCAACCTTTTGGTCTTTAGCCAATGGAGCGACAAATACGGTCCGATCATCGATGCTAACCACCACACGAGCGCCAGAACTCTGACGCAGCAGTATTGAGAATGAAAGGGCAACCAAAACAGCAACAATGACCAACAGCCTACGATCAAAAGAGGTCAGGTGTTTTGTCCAGGAAAAAATTTTCATAAGGAAATGATAGCCTTGTTGGTGTTGATCACTTAATGTTCAACAATCTCACCGATGAGGTCATATTCAGATGAATCGGTAATCTGCAGTTGCACATATTCACCAACATCGGCAATCCCTGAGGTAATCAGATATTGGCCATCAATATCGGGAGCCTGTCTTGCACTGCGCCCCTTTAACAACAGGTCGGTCTCGTCGCTGAAGCCTTCAACCAGAACCTGTTCTGTACACCCGACCAAAGCGCGGTTTTTATTAAAAGAGACCCGCGCCTGGGCTTTCATCAGCTTGTTTAAACGGCTGGTTTTCGTGCGTGCGGGGATTTGGTCAGGGAGTTTTGCCGCCACGGTTCCCTCTTCACGAGAATAACGGAACACCCCAACCCGCTCAAAATGGCCTTCTTCGACAAATTTTAAGAGCTTATTGAACTGCTCGTTGGTTTCACCGGGGAAGCCAACAATAAATGAGGTCCGCAGGGTCAAGTCCGGAATTCGATTCCGTAGTTTCTGCACCAACTCACGGGTTTGCCCCTCATCAAGGTGACGATTCATTCTGGTCAACAGATGATCATCAATATGTTGCAGCGGCAAGTCTAGATAGTTACAAATCTTTTCTTCTGTGGCAATCAACTCAATTAACTCATCGGTAACCCCATCGGGGTACGCATAAAGGAGGCGAATCCACACAAGCTTGTCAATCTTGACCAACTCTTTAAGGAGTTTTTCCAGCGTCGCGCCATCGTTTCGATCAGCGCCATAATCGGTAATATCCTGAGCAATGAGAATGATCTCGGTCACCCCCTGAGCGGCCAAGGTCTCCGTCTCCGCGACCACCGATCCAATACTGCGTGAACGCAATTTTCCACGTAATTGCGGGATGATGCAGTAGGAACAGTGGTTAGAACAACCCTCAGCTATCTTGACATAACTACTGTAAGTTGGAGATGAATTCACCCTTGGAGTCTGGTGGTCATACAAATAATCAGGCGATCCGACCTTCTCTGCGGGAGTCTGGTTCTGGAGCTGCTGTTCGATCAATTCAACGATCCGGGGCCCTTCAGAAGTGCCGATGAACAGATCAACTTCTGGCAACTGATCTTTTAAAACCCCTTGATAACGTTGCGGCAAACAACCTGCAACCACCAGTAGCTTGCAATGACCCTGTTCTTTATAGTCACTGACTTCAAGGATCGTATCGACCGACTCCTCTTTGGCGTCATTTATAAATGCGCAAGTGTTGACAATAATAATGTCCGCTTGGCTCTCATCAAGGACGATTTCATACCGATCTAAAGGCAAATGACCGAGCATAACCTCTGAGTCCACCAGATTTTTGGGGCAGCCAAGGCTGACGAGACTGACTTTTAATTTATCCACGTATTTAATATCCTGATTGCTGGTATTTTACCGATGCTGTCACGCTCTCATATTTTCAAACTGGAGCTCAATATCCAGATCTTTCCCTTTTAACATCTGCATAACTTCTTGCAGGTCATCAATTTTTTTACCTGTCACTCGCACCTGGTCTTCCATAATCTGGGCCTGAACCTTCAACTTTGTTTCTTTAATCAATTTGACGACCTCTTTCCCTTTATCTTTGCTGATCCCTTGCTGGATAGAAGCCTTAACCCGCACCGCCCCCGCAGCTGCGACCTCTTCTTTGCCATATTGGAAACATTTGGGTGAAACTTTGCGGCGCACCAATTTAGCAATTAAGATATCTTTGATAGCCTGAAGTTTGTAGTCGTCAGCAGCCAGAATATCCAGGTGATCTTTCTCCAGAGTAATTTCATTGCTGGTCCCCTTAAAATCATAACGCTGCGAGATCTCTTTTATCGCCTGATTAACAGCATTATCAACTTCTTGCAGGTCAACCTTAGAAACAATATCAAAACTCGGCATAATCCATCTCCTTTTCGTCTCCAATTTCTCTATAAAACCCAAAGAATCGAAGACTTATAGCACAATTTATACTGGGCACAAAATCGTTCCGCGTTAATGGCTAAGGAACGGTTTTAAAAATTCATCTGTTCGGCCGGATCGATCAACTCAACCCCTTCAGGACGTTGAAAAGAAAATAACCCCTTGGCAAGGTTCTGATTGACCCGTACGTCCCGAAACTCAATCGCGGTACGATTGCCACTAGCGTCCGTGACCAGAGTCGACAACAGGGGAAAGATATCCCCGGTTTTATGTTGTTTCAGCCAACTGTTAACCGCTTTTTCACTCACCACAACTTCAATTTGTTGGATCAAGGGTGACTCTTTAAGCGGCTTTAGCAACAACTGATAATCGCCTGTTGCCGTGGTTTCAGAGGAACCCCAATGAATAGAAAAATCGCGCGACAAGTTCCCCAAACCACTTAAAAAGGTGACTGGATTTTCTCCTTGTTGCGCATTGATCTGGCTGAGATCACTTTCAATAACCTGACGATTTTCCGGCATATACACCCACATGGTCAGGCCATCTGAGATAATTTCCTGAACACTGGGCTGACGATATTCCCAGAAAAACTTTGCCAACGGAGCTTCCTGCACGCTTGCGGTTTCAAACTTAAAGCGGACCGTCCCCTCCCCCCGCTGGGTTCGACCAATAGAGGCAATCAGAGACTCCTGAAAAAAATTTGCACTAAAATCGTAAATCTGCTCTGATCGTTTCGTTTCCGCCTTAAATGGTGTCTCCAATGCCGCGACAACATCACTTAGTTTGACCTCAGCAGCGGTCGCCATCGCGGGAACAGCGAACAACATGAGCAAGTAAGTGAACAATACTTTTAACATAGCAAGACTCCGGTTTCTGCAAAGGGACAAAAAGGGTCACTTTAGCAGATATCAGCCAATTGCGACAAGGACGCTGAAACCTGGCTTCGCCTGCATCGCCAGACAGAACCCGCAAAAGCTCTGTCCACACAGACTTATTGAGACTAAATGAAGATTAAATTTACACAACTCCAAGCACAATCAACCAGTTTCACCCTCACTATCGACAATTGGACCATTGAGGAACAGCAGTCTTGGGGGGTATTCAGCACCGAGGGCGACATCGGCTCACTGCTCGGTGATCTGCTTTGTGAAGAGTCCTGCTGCTGTTCAGGTCACATTTTAAAGGGGCCAGGTCATATTGCTCAGGTATCACTAGCGGAACAACAACGCTTATTGGAACAGGAAATCGCCAATGATGATTCCGATTTTCTCGACCACATCGATATGGGGAGCACTGTTTACACTCTTATTTATCAACAGTGTCACAACGCAGAAATCACTTCGCGGTTGCTTTCAGAGCTGGACCTATCCCATCTGCAAGACCGTGGTTTCAGAGCCCTCTCCAGCGGAGAAAGCAGGCGTTTGATACTGGCCAGAGCGTTGGCGACACAACCTGACCTCTTATTGCTGGATAAACCTTATGCAGGGCTGGATGTCGCCCACAGGAAATCTTTGGCGCAATATCTCACCCGGTTATCCCGCTCCATACAAATGCTGATTATTGTCTCCCGCGAAACAGAGATGCCAGAGTGGATCGAAAAAATAGCCTTATTCAGTCGGGGAAAACTGGATAGCCTGATGGACAAAGCAACCTGGGATGTCCACCCCGTCGTGACCCAGATAAAGGCTCAGTCCAAGGAGCAGGGGGAGCAAATCATGGCGCTGATACGTCAACATCGCCACACATCTGAATTTTCTGATCCCCTTTTTGCATTGACAAACGGTCGGGTCGCTTACACCGATAAAGTTATCTTTTCCGACGTTACCTGGCGCATCAACCAGGGCGAGCACTGGCAAGTCAGAGGACCTAACGGGTGCGGTAAAAGCACTTTGTTAGGAATGATATTTGGCGATCACCCTCAGTGTTACAGCAACGACATCCAAATTTTCGGCAAACAAAGAGGATCGGGTGAAACGATCTGGGAGATCAAGCAACATATCGGTATGGTCTCTTCTGCGCTGCACCTCCAATATCGGGTGGATTGCAGCGCGTTGAAAGTCATTATCTCCGGATTTTACGATTCCATAGGTCTTTACCAAAAACCAACCAAGCGGCAGCAGAACATTGCCCACGAATGGTTAGCAATTTTGCATATGAGCCAGTTCGCCGACACCTCTTTCCGCAAGCTAGAGTACGGGCAGCAGCGTTTGTTACTGATTGCGAGAGCACTCGTCAAACAACCAACGCTGTTAATTCTGGATGAACCTTATCAGGGGCTTGATTATCTCGGCAGGAGACTGATTAAGAATGCCCTTGAGCTGATTGCCAGGGAGCACCTCAGTCAGCTCCTTTATGTGTCCCACTATCAGGACGATAGCCTGGAAAGCATCCACAATTATCTGGACTTTGTCCCCGCTGAAGATGGTTTAGGCTACAAAACCATTGTATCCTAGGCAGCTTTGGCGACAACTGCAGAGGCGCCCCGACAGCTCAACCCGCAGGGTATTCCAAGGTGCTGGTTTTGATTGACCGTCCAAGCCAATTGATCACCTCACCAAGATGACGCATATTTTTCATCCCTTCTGCATCATCAGTCACTTCTCCTTTTTCACGGCCAACACCCATGTTCCAATAGGTTGATCCGGGGACAATCATCCGTGACATCTGATACATGTGATTGATGCTGTCAAAAGCATGAGTGGCTCCGCCTCTTCGGACTGCAACCACTGCCGCACCGATCTTCCCGGAAAACGCGTTACCGTTAGCGATAGCCACAAGACCCGCCCGCTCCAGAAGCGCTTTCAAATCAGCAGAAACCGCAGCAAAATAGGTTGGTGAACCGAGGATCATAGCATCAGCTTGCAGCAATTTAGCGTAGATCTCGTTGAAACCATCGTTGCCAATAACACAGCGATTATTTTTATTTTCGAAACATTTGTAGCAGGCGGTACAGCCACGGATTGCAGTACCACCAACCTTCACAAGCTCGGTCTCCCAGTCGCACTCTGCAAGTGAGCTGAGGACCTCCTTTAAAAGCATTTCGGTATTGCCACCTTCCCTGGGGCTACCATTAACTGCCAGTGCATACATAACTTTCTCCCTATCAATTTTAAAAATATGGTTACAAAGTGACGGTCCGTTTTTTTGTCACCAGTTTTTCTGCTTCGATGAATACCCGCTTGACTCGTGGAAATTTGGCTTTTATTTGCCGATTCAATATCTCCACCTGCTCTTCAATCTCAGTCGCGGAAGCGCTATCGACAAAATCAGCACCTAAGGCGACAAGAATAAAATCCGGCCCCATATGCATGGTCAAAACTTCATTAATCCCCTCAACAATCGCGTTATCTTCTACCATCTGTTGAATTGCCTGCACAATGAGGGGATCAGCACTTTCTCCGATCAACAGGCTTTTGGTTTCGCGAGCCAACCAGATTGCGGTTCCTATCAGAATGAGACCAATTAAAATGGACGCCGTACCATCGTAATAGACATTGCCGGTCAGATGGGACAAGGTGACACCAATAAAAGCAACAAACAGGCCCAACATCGCTGCAGAATCTTCGAAAAGAACGACAATAACAGAAGGATCCTTGGTCTGATTAATTGCATCTATATAGTCATTTCTGCCTTTACTCTTTCTGAATTCGCGTAGCGCGAAAAACCACGCAACCCCCTCAAAAATCATTGCCAGCGCGAGGACAAGATAGTTGATAAATGGGCTTGATGCCGGCTGCGGATAGAGGAGATGATGAATCCCCTCATAAACAGAGATTCCACCGCCTAACGCAAAAATCAGAATCGCGACAACAAAGCTCCAAAAATAAATTTCCTTACCGTGGCCAAAAGGGAACCGCTTATCTGCAGGTTTTGCCGCCCTCTTCATACCGTAGAGAAGCAGAACCTGATTGCCTGTATCAACCAGAGAATGGATAGCTTCAGACAGCATCGCCGAACTTCCAGTGATAGAGGCAGCAATAAATTTTGTGATCGCAATCAGTGAATTACCCGCAAGGGCAGCATAAATAACTTTTTTAGAACCAGATGCCATAGCTAATCCTCGAATTCGTAGGTCGATCCATTCTAACCGATAACCATTTTCAGCGCATTTGCACTCTTCAGCATGTCGTTACACCTTGCGGATAAAAAATGTCAATAAAGATTCAACGCTGGCAACAAGCCAACCTGACAGAGAGAATATCTTACCAAGCCGATAAGAGGTTTACTTTGCCAATTCTTGACCGCGGAGACTCTGAAGAGTTAGATTGTCGCCTCTTGAAGTTTAGAAGACCTATTTATCTCAACATCTATAAAATCGAACCTGCAATGGAGACAGGATATGAAACGTTTTATCGCTCAATGCTTTTGTCTACTACTGTTGTTACCAGCATTTCCAAGCCTGGCGGCCGACTATACCGTCTCTTTCAATCAAATTGTTGAACACCCCGCACTCGATTCTTTGCGCCAAGGGGTCAAGGATGAGTTAGCGGCACAAGGGTTGAGTGTCGATTACCATGATCACATCGCCCAGGGCAATATCGCCACCGCGAACCTGATAGCCAAACAGATCCTCGGTGAACAGCCTGACGTCGCAGTTGGCATCGCGACTCCTACGGCTCAGGCCTGTGCTCAGGTCATTAAAAATATCCCTATTATTTTTGCGGCTGTTACCGATCCTGTTGGCGCAGGGCTGGTCCAATCATTAGAGCGCCCAGGGGGAAACGTGACCGGGACCACCGACATGAGCCCGATCAATCGGCAACTTGAGCTGATGCTTGAATTTCTCCCGGAACTAAAAACCATGGGGGTCATTTATAACTCCGGGGAAGTGAACTCTGTCACCCTTGTTCGGGTCCTCAAAGAAGAAGCCAAGAAAAAGGGGATTGTTGTCGAAGAGGCCACCGTTAGCAACTCTGCCGGGGTTTCCCAAGCAGCAAAGAGCCTGATTGGCAAAGTCGAGGCCGTCTATATTCCCACGGATAACACTGTCGTTTCAGCAATTGAAGCAATTACCCAGGTCGGCTATCTGGCCAAGCTACCCATCTTCGCTGCCGATACTGACTCCGTGACCCGGGGAGCGGTTGCCGCCTTGGCCGTCGACTATTATAAAATGGGACGTCAAACTGGAGAAATGGTCAGCCGAGCCCTCAAAGGGGCAAATCCTGCTGATATGCCAGTCGAAACACTCCGTGAGTTCCGGATTCACCTGAATCCCGGTTCCGCAGCAAAAATGGGGCTTGAAATTCCAGCTGCATTGTTGCAAAAAGCTGACAAAATTATTGAGTAATCATCACAACATAAGAGCCACATTCACACTGCCTCTTTTGAGGGGGTTGAAAATGCGAGCGAGCATAAGGGGTCGCTCACACAAAAGTTGATCGTTTTAGGAAGGTGAAAAAGGGGGCAGCTCAGCCTTTTAACGCAGTCCCCTAGATAACATATGACATACTTTGCTTTCATGGGAGCCCTCGAACAAGGCTTCGCTTATGGATTTCTGGTTCTCGGTGTTTATCTGACATTCCGGGTTCTCGATTTTCCGGATCTGACTGTGGATGGCAGTCTACCTCTGGGAGCGGCGGTTTCTGCTGTCGCCATAACCGCCGGATATGATCCCTTTTTATCTTTGCTTTTTGCCCTGCTTGCCGGTTTTCTTGCTGGAGTTGTCACTGGGGTTCTCAATACCAAATTTGGCATCCTCCACCTGCTGGCATCAATCCTCACCATGATCGCCCTTTACTCTGTCAATTTGCGCATTATGGGGCGGCCCAATATTACTCTGCTCGGTAAAAGTACCATATTAGAACCACTCACCAATGCCGGAATCGGGATGTTTAATGCAGCGCCACTGCTTTTCGGTCTCCTCTCTTCCTTGGCGTTACTGTTCCTTTTATGGCTCTTGCATACAGCCTTTGGTTTGGCGATGCAGGCGACCGGGGTCAATCCGCAGATGATCACCAGTCAAGGGGTCAATACCGACCGGGTCATTATCCTCACCGTCGGCCTCTCTAATGGACTGGCCGCAGTCAGTGGTGCTCTTCTCTGTCAAAGCCAAGGCGCTGCCGACGTTAATATGGGCGTTGGCACCATTGTGGCAGGGTTAGCCTCAGTGATTGTCGGTGAAACGTTGTTCGGTTGCCGCTCCATTGGCAGGGCCCTGCTTGCGGCTCTGCTCGGATCAGTCCTTTATCGACTGACGATTGCCTTGGCATTGAGCCTAAAATTGGGCTCGTTTTCATTGACCCCCAGTGACCTCAACTTATTAACCGCTTTGCTCGTGGTTGCAGCGCTAACCTTGCCAAAATTGCGCGGGAAGGTTTTCAGTCGATGATTCATGTAACTGATCTGGTTAAAACTTTTCACCGTGGCAGCATCAATGAGGTTCTCGCCCTTTCAGGCATCAACCTTCGGGTTAAAAAGGGGGACTTTATTACCGTCATTGGCTCCAACGGGGCCGGGAAAAGTACCCTGTTAAATTGCCTCTCTGGCAGTTACCCCATTGATAGTGGACACATCCTGATTAACGAACAGGAGGTCTCACGCTGGCCTGAATACCAACGGGCATCACTCATCAGCCGGGTCTTTCAAGATCCATTGCTCGGAACCTGCGGCCCACTCTCCATTGAACAGAATTTAGCCCTGGCAAACCGGCGCGGGAAACCTCATGGTCTCAGACGTGGAGTGCAAAGAAGTGATCGGGAGCTTTTCCGCAAGCAACTAGCTCAATTGAATCTGGAACTGGAAAACCGCTTGAAGGACAGCGTTGGTTTACTCTCTGGCGGACAACGCCAAGCTCTCACCCTGTTGATGGCAACCTTAGTCAAACCCAAAATCCTCTTGCTTGATGAACACACTGCCGCCCTTGATCCAAAGACCGCACAACAAGTTCTGGAACTGACCCAAAAACTGATTGAAGATCAGGACTTAACCACCTTGATGGTCACCCACAATATGCGTCAGGCACTCCAACTGGGAAATCGGTTGATCATGTTTCACGGGGGAAGAATTATTCTGGATGTTTCAGGGAGTGAAAAAGCAGCGATGTCCGTGGAAGACCTGCTGGAACAATTTTACAAGGTTCGTGGTGAAGAGTTTGTCTCTGACCGGATGTTGTTGGTTTAAACTGTCAATAGCAGGCAATTCCCACCCCACTAACTGCTGCGCTTTAACGCATTTGAGCCACGCGTAACGGTAGCAATACCGACACCCAACTTGTCCGCGATCTGCCGTTGTGGCAACCCCTGCTCCAACAGTTCAATAATCTGCAGACGGTTGGCGACATCAATCAATTCATTAGCCGTCAAAAGGTCACGTAATACCTTCTCCATCGCCTCGGGCGAGTTTTGAGCCAGCAAATGATTGACTAAATAATCTATGTGTTTTATGTTCGCGCTCATGTACTAGTACAATAGTACACAGGGTTTAGATGTCAACTCTTTTCTTGCGACACACTCCCCTCTGTTTATTCGTACTTACCGAGTCTGATATGGACACTGGAGTGTGCAATTTTTATGTCTCAGGATTTCCTACAATATCTTTTTTCCGGCATCACGATTGGGGCCATCTATGCCCTGATTGCCCTCGGTTTTTGTGTTGTCAACAACACCATGGGCATCGTCAATTTTGTCCAGGTTGACTTTGTTTCTCTGGGTGGGATGCTGATGTTTTCGGCCTTATTGACCGCCGGATTACCGATGATTCCCGGTCTGCTGCTCTCGGTTTCAGGGGTCGCTCTGGTGGCAATGTTGGTGGAACGTTTTGGTCTTCGACCGGCACGCTCGGACAATCATCTGGTGTTGATCTTTCTCACCGTTGGCCTGTCAATCATTTTGCGGGGGATCATAAAATTGGTCTGGGGGAAAAACCGCATGGCCTTGCCGCCCCTCACCCCCGATGTTCCGGTGCAAATCTTCGGTGCCAGTGTTCTCCCTCAAGCCCTCTGGATCCTCTTTTTAACTGTCCTCGCAATCGGCTTGTTAACGTGGTTTTTTTATCGGACCTCTTTGGGTCTATCGATGCGGGCTGTTGCTTCTAATCCCACCGCGGCGGCAGTTGTCGGCATCCCCGCAGGTCGAGTGAGGTTGACCAGCTATGCCATCGCTGGTGCTCTCGGTGGCCTCGCCGGGGTTTTGGTCACCCCGATCACCACATTGAGCTACGATGTCGGTGTCTTACTCGGGCTTAAAGGTTTTGCCGCCGCTATTCTCGGTGGTTTTGGGTCGTTTCCGGGGGCCATTCTCGGTGGTCTCGGGCTGGGATTGTTGGAATCACTTTCTGCTGGATATATTTCCAGCGCCTATAAAGATGTGGTCGCTTTTGTGGTGTTGTTGCTGGTGTTGTTTGTGCGCCCTAAAGGGTTGTTAGGAAAGTAAAACTAAAATATTAACGGAGAGATCGGAGAGAAAGCTTTGCTTTGAGGTTTAAACCGAAAAAGACTCTAGCTCTTCTCTGCGGTCTCAGCGTTCTCTCCAACTCTGCGTTAAAGTTTTTTCAATTTAAGGTTAGAATAAATGAAAAATCAAATTGAACTTCTCATGGGCAACGAAGCGATCGGTCAGGGACTGATTGAAGCGGGTTGCCAGGTCGCCGCCGCCTATCCCGGCACCCCCTCGACAGAGATTCTTCAAGCGGTGATTGATCGACAGGAACAAGCGGTCGAACCCCTCCATATCGAATGGTCTGTGAACGAAAAAATTGCTTTTGAGGTCGCTCTGGCAGCCAGTTACACTGGCAAACGTTCTGTCGCAGTAATGAAACAAGTGGGCCTGAACGTGGCGGCCGATCCTTTTATGCGTACCGCTTATATCGGAATCAAAGGGGGAATGCTAACGATTGTCGCCGATGATCCCGGCCCCCACAGTTCACAAAATGAGCAAGACACGCGACTCTTCTGCTTACAGGCGCGGGTACCAGTACTTGACCCCTCTAGTCCCGCTGAAGCTAAAGCGATGATTCAACCGGCTTTTGAATTGTCGGAGAAATATGAAACCAACATTGTCTTACGACCGACAACCAGAATCTGCCATTCGCGGCAGAATGTTTCCCTGGAAAAACCGATAGAATTGAAGCGACAAGCCGACTTTGAGCCCAATCCGACCCGGTGGGCTGCAACACCTGCTTTTCTACCGCAGCTGCATCGAAACCTGAACCGTCATCTGGAAGAAATTGCGCTCGAACCTGCCTGGCAGCCACGACTGCTCTCTGGTAACGAAAGCCAACCCCGGACAGCTTTTATAGCATCAGGGATTGCTTACAGTAATCTGGTCGACCTGCTCGAAGAACTCGGGTTAGATCATACTATCGATCTTTACCAGGTGTTGATGCCCTACCCGTTAAACCCCGATTTCTGTAAGCTGATGCAGAAAAAGTACGATCGAGTGCTGATTCTGGAAGAAACCTATCCGGTCATTGAGCTACAACTCGCCCACCCCGGAGCCGTTGGCAAGCAAACAGGGGGAGTCCCCCGTGAGGGAGAGCTGACACCCGATGTGATCCATCAAGCGCTAGCTGATTTCCTTCAGCTTGCGCCACCCGCAGAGAAACCGGCAGCTCGACGTGGACAACGCCCCTCTCTCTGTCCGGGCTGTTCCCATCGAACGGCCTTTTACACCATCAAGAAATGTTTTCCCAAAGGGATCTTCCCTTCCGATATCGGTTGCTACACCCTGGGGATGAATCTGGGCGCCGTCCACACCGTCCATTGCATGGGGGCTTGCATCAGTCAGGGGGCAGGTTTCTACCAAGCCTATCAGCAGGATGATGGACAATTTCCGACCATCGTTGTCACCATCGGTGATTCAACCTTTTTTCACGCCGGAATTCCAGCGCTGATTAATGCCGTTATCCAGCAAACCCGGATGATTGTTGTCATCCTCGACAACGCCACTGCGGCAATGACAGGTGGCCAGCCCGTTCCCCACATGGGGGTCGCGGCCGGGAATAAACCCACCAAAGCCATTGCTATTGAACCTCTGGTCAAAGCCAGTGGGGTTGAATTTCTGGAAACCTGCAACCCCTATGATCATGAACGCTTTGAAGCGTTGTTGAAACAAGCTGATAGCTATATTCGCTCCCCTGAGGGGGGCGTTGCGGTTTTGATTGCCCGCCATGGCTGTATCATGGATCCGGCAACTCGTAAAGCCCAGAAATCCTTTACCGTCACCATTCAGGACAACTGTATCGGCTGTGAAAAATGTACCAGTGCTTTCGAATGTCCGGCTCTATCCATGGATAGAACCCGGAATATCGCTGTGGTTGATCAGGATCGCTGCATCGGTTGCGGCACCTGTATCCCGGTTTGCCCAGTTGCGGCCATCATCAAGGAGGAAAAATCATGAAACAGCAGATTATCGTCAGTGGCATCGGCGGACAGGGTGTGCTGTTTTTGACCCGAGTGATTGCACAGGTTGCCGTCAACACAGGGATTCCCGTGTTGACCTCGGAAACCCACGGCATGGCTCAACGGGGTGGCACCGTCCTCTCGACCATCAAGGTTGGCAATTTTGCCAGTCCGCTGGTACGCACTGGTCAGGCCGACTTGGGGCTGCTCCTCTGGGAAGCTAATCTTCCGGTTCATCAATCATTACTTAAAGCCGATGGAAAACTGTTGCTCAATGCTGAAAATACCGGTGAAGGGATCCGGATTGACGCTGCAAAAATCGCCCGTGATCTTGGTAATGCCGTCCTCTTGAACCTCGTGTTGTTAGGCTTGGCCGTACAGAAGCAAGTGTTGTTTTGCGGCATCGAAGACTGTGAAACCGCAATCAAACAGTTGGCTCCGGCAAGGTTTGTAGAACAAAATTTAGCCGCCTTCCACAAAGGCTTGGACAGTAACAAATGAAGATCCACGGAGACACTGTAATGCTGAGAACTGCTTTAGAGGGCGATCTGCTCCCTATAATTCAGAGCTTTTATGGTAAATAGAATTCTATGACCAGCAAACAAAAATTCCTCTATTTTATTTACCTCCACCGCACTGGTCTCTCTGTCACCGGGCTCTCATTAGCACTGTTGCTCTTCCCACTGATTGAAGACAATCCCTACACCCTCGGACTGACGAATCTAATCGCCATCAATGCTCTGGTGGTGCTCGGGCTGAACCTTTTCATCGGTTACGCCGGACAGATCTCTCTTGGTCATGCCGCCTTTTTCGGTATGGGAGCCTATGGTTCAGCCATTGCAACTGTCACCCTTGGAATGCCTCCCTGGCTTGCCATGGTGATCGTCGCCATCTTGGTAGCGTTGGTCGCACTGTTAATCGCTGTCCCGATCTTGCGTCTTTCGGGTCATTATCTGGCTATGGCGACTCTGGGGTTAAACTTCGTCATGTACACGGTCCTGCTGCAGTGGGATGAAGTGACTGGTGGTCCCAGTGGTTTTTCCGGCATCCCTTATCTCTCGATTGGCGACGTTCAGTTTGATGATGAATTCCGGCTCCATTACCTGCTTTGGAGTTTTGTCATGGTCAGTCTGATGCTCTGCCTGAATCTGGTCCGCAGTGGCGTCGGTCGCGGTCTCTCAGCAGTGGCCGGAGACGAAGTTGCAGCACAAGCTCTGGGGGTCAATACCCGCAACGCAAAAATTAAAGTATTTATCCTCTCGGCAGTGCTGGCGTCACTTGCCGGCAGTCTCTTTGCCCACTGCTATTCTTTTGTCAGTCCTGACTCCTTTGGTATTTTCACCTCGACAGATATGGTCATCATGGTCGTCGTTGGTGGCATGGGATCAATCTGGGGATCTTTGTTTGGCGCGGCCCTGATTACCCTGCTTCCAGAGTGGGTTGATATGTTTGAGACCTACAAAGATTTTGTTCATGGCGGCATTCTGGTTCTCGTGCTGATGTTCCTGCCTCAAGGGTTGGTCACTGGCTTGATCGACACCATCAAAATCAAGCTCGCACTGCGGAGGCGTAAAAATGTTGCGTCTTGAGAACGTCAGTAAAAACTTTGGCGGTCTGCCGGCCCTGAGTGAGGTGACTTTCACCGTTCCCAAAGGACAACTGACGGCTCTGATCGGGCCAAATGGTGCCGGAAAAAGTACCTTGATTAACTGTATGACCGGGGTTATCGAACCAAGTTCGGGGCAGATTTTTTTTCAACAACAGCAGATCGCTTCGCTTCCAGCATACAAAATCAGCAGACTGGGGATATCTCGAACCTTTCAGAATTTAAAAATTTTCCCCCGTTTGACCGTTCTAGAAAATATTTTAACTGGTTTGACCAGTGAAGGGGGCGATTCGATGCTCATGGCTATGTTGCGGCTCCCCTATTTGCGCCATCGGGAAAGAAGTTTGAAATTACGGGCACTGGAAGCTCTGGACCGCTTCGGCTTGGCCGACAAAGCCAACTGGCCTGCCGAAGTATTAGCCTATGGTGATAAAAAGCGCGTTGAATTAGCTCGGGCTACGGTAGGAAAACCACAATTGATCTTGCTCGATGAACCGGTCGCAGGTCTCAACGCCGAAGAAACAGCCACTGTTGCTGAGCAGTTACGCTTGTTGAGAAGCGCTGGGCATACCATGCTTCTGGTCGAACATGATATGGATCTGGTCATGGAGATCGCTGATCAGGTTGTGGTGCTGGACAGTGGTAAATGTATCGCCACAGGGACTCCAGATGAGGTCCGCTGCAATCCGTTAGTGCTGGAGGCATATCTGGGTCGAATGGGCGCTACGGCTTAATTTTTTAGTGGAGGGACGCAAAGAAATGCTGAGATCGCTGAGAAATCCTAGAATCTCATCGCTGTAATTTAACTCTGAAAGAAAGCTTCTTGCCCCTTCTGCGTTAAAGATGTGATCCGCGTGTGGCTTTTTATAACTTGTTACTTTAATGGTTTAATTATGCTGAAAATCAATAATCTCACCGCTCACTATGGCGCAGCTCAGGCTCTGTTTGGAATCGATCTGCAGATCAACCAGGGTGAAACAGTGGCCTTGGTGGGGGCCAACGGAGCAGGCAAAAGCACCTTGCTGAAATGCCTTATGGGGCTGATTAAGCCCTCAGCCGGTGAGATCAGCCTCAACGGAAAAAAAGTCACCAGTTCCAGCCCGGCACAGATGGTGCGTCGTGGCTTGGCTCTCTCTCCCGAAGGACGTGAGGTTTTCAGTCATTTATCGGTGTTAGAAAATCTCCAACTTGGAGCCATCCCGCTAAAACTCCCAAAATCCGAGACCACCCTGCGGATCGATGACGTTTTTGCCCGTTTTCCTAAACTCCATGAGCGGCAGCAACAATTGGCCGGCACCCTGTCAGGGGGCGAACAACAGATGCTCGCAATGGGACGGGCCTTGATGGCAAAACCAAGCTTATTGCTATTGGATGAACCCAGCCTCGGACTGGCACCCAAAATTACCGATGAAATCTTTGCCATTGTCCAGCAACTTTCCCGTTCCGGGACCACGATCCTGCTGGTTGAACAAAATGCCGCACGGGCACTTTCAGCTTCGGACAATGCCTACCTGATGGCCAACGGGAAAATCGTTGAGCAGGGGAAAAGTCGAGATTTATTAAACGATCCTGTGCTCCGTTCAACGTTTCTCGGAACTGCCAGTAAAGCAAACCCAGCCGCCAGCCGTTTAGGTGCTGCTGGACTGACCAATATTCGCCTGGAGAAGACCAACATGCAGCTACAGAACTTTATGCCCGCGTTTACCAATGAGGCCGAACTCAAAACCCATCAGCTCGCAGGACTTCAGTGGACAGTGCGCCACGCCTACGAAGGTTCGGCTGAATACCGGAAAAAATTCGATCAACTCAACATCACTCCGGAGACAATCCAATCTCTGGAGGATTTACAAAAACTCCCGTTTACCACCGCTGAAGACCTGCGTGATGGCTACCCGTTCCCACTGCGCTCTGTCCCTTTCGAACAAGTCGTCCGCGTCCACGCCTCATCAGGGACAACCGGAAAACGAAAAGTTCTCTGCTACACCCAGAAAGACCTCGATGATTGGACCGATTTTTTCGCCCGTTGTTATCAGATGGCCGGGGTCACACCTCTGGACCGGGTGCAGATTGCGGTCGGCTATGGCGTCTGGACTGCGGGCATGGGCTTCCAACTGGGTTGTGAGAAGATCGGCGCTCTGGCCGTCCCTGTTGGTCCCGGTAATATTGACATGCAGATTCAATTTTTACTCGATTTTCAATCAACTGTTTTTTGTTCCACAGCATCCATGGCGTTATTGATGGCAGAAGAGATCCACAAACGTGGCGTTGCCGATCGAATTGCCGTTAAAAAGATCATTTATGGTTCAGAACGGTCCAGCCGTTCGATGCGACAAAAAATATCCGAGCTATTCGGTGGGGCAGAATTGTTTGATATCACTGGGCTCACTGAACTCTACGGCCCCGGAGCCGGCGTTGAATGCAGCGAGCATGACTGCATTCATTACTGGGGCGATTATTATCTGGTTGAAATTCTCGACCCAGAAACCTTATTGCCACTACCGGATGGGGAGTGGGGAGAGATGGTTGTCACATCGCTGTGCAAGGAAGGAGCTCCGCTGATCCGTTACCGGACCCGAGACATCACTCGGATCATTCCCGGCCGTTGCGACTGTGGCAGTATTTTGCCGCGTCATTCTCGGATCAAAGGACGCAGTGATGACACCATCAAGTTCCGTGGTGTCAATATCTACCCCAGCAGCATTGATACCATCTTATCATCCGTTCCGGGAATCGGCTCCGAATTCCAAATCCATTTAACCCGTGATACTGCCGAACGCGACCACCTCCGTTTGGTTGTCGAACGCGCCGAAAATGTCGATCCCAAACGCAGCCCGGAACTCAGCCACGAAGTGACCCATCAGGTTAAAAAACAGTTGCTGGTTTCCATTGATCTGGAACTGGTTGATTATGCCAGCCTCCCTCGGTCAGAAAAGAAAAGTCAGCGGGTTTTTGACAACCGTATTGAGGATGAAATTGTTTAGTTTACCGCGGGTTTATTGCTATAAAGGTCGATGACAAAAAGGATTATGCTGTTTTGCATATATTTTTCGTTGGATTTTAAACACAGTAAGTGGTAATGTCTTTGGCTATCTTTCTGATTTATGTCGCGCTTTCTTGTCATATTCACAGTTCAGTCTGACAAAGACATCCCAAGAAACTGATTGAATTCTTAGGCTCGGACGTTTTTCTAACGCCCACGGCTATTTGCTGCAAGATATTTGACCGCATCGGCTTCGCCGTTTCGTCAAAACTTACCCGGCAGTGGTTCCAAAAATATCCTCTGCCCCAGTTACCTCATAGATTTAGGACCAACGATGACAAATCATATCGGTATGCCGCCCGCACAGGGCCTGTACGATCCAGCTAACGAGCATGATAACTGTGGTGTCGGTTTTATTGCCAACATCAAGGGTAAAAAGAGTCATAGTATCGTTAAACGTGGTATCGAGATTCTTTACAACCTGACCCATCGAGGCGCAGTAGGAGCGGACCCATTGGATGGTGATGGCGCTGGCCTGATGATTCAGATACCAGACACCTACTATCATGAAGTCTGCGATTTTGAACTCCCCGTAGCGGGTGATTATGGCGCCGGAATGATCTTCCTGCCTATCGATTCAGTTTCTCGTGAAGCTTGCATTGCCGCGTTGGATCGTGAACTGGTTCGCGTCGGTTGCAACGTCCTTGGCTGGCGTGAGATTCAGACCGATAGTAGCGGCATCGGCCGCAATGCCCGTGCTCTTGAACCACGGGTAATGCAGGTTTTTGTCGGTCGCGGTGAAGTCGAAGCCGAACGTTTCGACCTGATGCTCTATCTGGCCCGTAAACGGGCTGAAAATCACATTCGCAACAACAAACTTGCTGGCGCTGAGATGTTCTATGTCTGCTCCCTCTCCAGCCGTACCATCCTCTACAAAGGGATGCTCCTTTCTGAGCAACTAAATACCTTTTACCCCGAATTGGATGATGAACGTCTCGTCAGTGCCTTGGCTTTTGTCCACCAACGTTATAGCACCAATACGTTCCCCACCTGGGATCTGGCTCAGCCGTTTCGCTATATCGCCCACAATGGTGAGATCAATACCCTGCGTGGCAACATTAACCGGATGCGTGCTCGGACCGCGTTATTCGCTCATCTCGATCTGGCTGACGGAGTCACTGATCTTGACCCTGTCATCATTGAGGGGAGTTCTGATACCGCTTGTCTTGATAACGCTCTGGAACTGCTGGTGGTCACAGGTCGTAGTCTGGCCCACTCGCTGGCGATGCTGGTGCCCGAAGCCTGGGTCTCCAAAGCCCACCTGCGCCCCGACGTTAAGGGTTTCTTTGAATACCACGCAACGATGATGGAACCCTGGGACGGCCCAGCGAACATTGTCGCCTGCGATGGCAAACAGATTGTCGCAATCCTCGACCGTAACGGTCTGCGCCCTGCCCGTTACTGGATTACCAGTGACGACGAGATTATCTACGCTTCGGAAGCTGGAGTTCTGGATGTCCCTGCAGAGAAGATTCTGCGTAAAGAGAGACTGGCACCCGGCAAGATGATCCTGGTCGATATTGAAACCGGTCAATTTAAAGAAGATCATGAAATTAAAGGTGACCTCGCAGCAGAGCACCCTTATGCTTCGTGGGTTCGTGAACATTTGATCAGATTAGATGACCTTCCAGCTCCGGCAACAAAACGGGTCCCCAGCCTCAGCGAACTCCGCCGCACACAAGGGAGCTTTGGCTATACCCTGGAAGAGATGCGAGTCGTTTTAGCACCGATGGCAAAGAATGGTCAGGAGCCCGTTGGTTCTATGGGAACCGATACTCCGGTTGCCGTGTTGTCAAAGAACAGTAAGTTGCTCTACTGGTACTTCAAGCAACTTTTTGCGCAGATCACCAATCCACCGATTGATCCTCTGCGTGAAGAGATTGTTATGAGTCTGACCCAGTATCTGGGACCGGCGCGCAACATTCTTATGCCTGGTCCTGAACATTGCGAAATGCTGGAATTGGATCACCCGATCGTCACCAACGACGTGCTGGAACAGCTCCGACACAGTGATATTCAAGGATTCCGCGGGACGACCTTGAGCACCCTTTTTGATGCGACTCAAGGTCCGGAAGCTTTGGAACAACGTCTGCAGGCTTTGTTTATCGAAGCGGAGGAGGCTGTTGACGCTGGCCGGACCATTTTGGTTCTTTCTGATCGTGGTGTATGTGCTGACAAAGCCCCGATTCCTGCATTGTTAGCTTTATCTGGAATCAATCACCACCTGATCCGGGTCGCTAAGCGTAGCCAGTGTTCTCTGGTCGTTGAAACCGGTGAAGCCCGCGACGTTCACCACTTCGCTCTGTTGCTCGGTTACGGTGCAACCGCCATTAACCCATACCTCGCTTTCGAAACATTACAAGACATGGTCACTCAGGGGATGCTGCCCGGTCAGGATGGTAACGATCATGCCGACGAAGAGACCGATATCCTCCACCATTACAGTAAAAATTATATCAAAGCGATCGGAAAAGGCTTACTCAAGGTCTTTTCAAAAATGGGGATCAGCACCTTGCAGAGTTACTGTAGTGCGCAGGTCTTTGAGATTGTTGGTCTGGATCAGGAATTCACTGCCAAATACTTCCCTGGTACCGCCAGTCGTATCGGTGGAGCGAGCTTGCTGGAAGTTGCTACCGAAAGTCTGATGCGTCACCAACTGGCTTATGCCACTCGAGTCGATCGCAATCGCAACCTTGACCGTGGAGGTGAATATTCCTGGCGGCGTGAAGGAGAAGTTCATCTGATGAACCCGGAAGTTATCGCCTTGCTGCAACATGCGGTACGATCCGGTAGTCGCGAGGACTATAAGCGCTTTTCTGCTCAGGTTGACAATCAAAGTGAGCGTCTCTGCACCCTGCGGGGGTTATTCAAGTTCAGACCTCAAAACGAACCGATTCCACTTGATGAAGTTGAGCCTGTCAGTGAGATCGTCAAACGTTTTTGTACCGGAGCCATGAGCCTCGGTTCAATTTCACCCGAAGCTCACGAAACCCTCGCTATTGCCATGAACCACCTTGGGGGTAAATCCAACACTGGTGAAGGGGGTGAAGATCCACGTCGTTTTACTCCAGACGCCAACGGTGACCTCCGCCGCAGCGCGATCAAACAGGTGGCTTCTGGACGCTTTGGGGTTACTCCACACTATCTGGTCAACGCGGACGAATTACAGATCAAGATTGCTCAAGGCGCAAAGCCCGGCGAAGGAGGACAACTCCCCGGGCACAAGGTGAGTGAATATATTGGCGAACTCCGTTTCAGCGTTCCAGGGGTGACTTTGATTTCGCCGCCACCACATCATGATATCTACTCCATCGAAGATCTCGCCCAATTGATTTTTGATCTAAAGAACTGTAATCCCAAAGCTGACATTACGGTTAAACTGGTAAGTGAAGTCGGTGTCGGGACTGTTGCTGCAGGGGTCAGCAAAGGCCACGCAGAACGGGTCATCGTTTCTGGTTACGATGGTGGCACCGGAGCCTCGCCAACCTCCTCCATTAAACACGCTGGGGTTCCTTGGGAAATCGGCTTGGCGGAGACACAACAAACGTTGGTACTCAATGATTTACGTGGACGGATCACTGTTCAAACTGACGGTCAGCTACGTACTGGGCGTGACGTTATTATCGCAGCCTTGCTAGGCGCTGAAGAGTATGCCTTTGCAACTGTCGCTTTGGTGACTATTGGCTGCGTCATGATGCGTAAATGCCACCTCAACACCTGTCCTGTCGGCGTCGCCACTCAGGACAAGGCGATGCGTGCCAAGTTCAATGGGAAACCCGAACATGTCATCAACTATTTTACCTTCCTCGCTGAAGAGGTGCGCGAACTGCTGGCAGAGCTCGGTGTACGTAGTCTTGATGAACTCATCGGTCAAACCCAGTACCTTGAAATGGATGACGCCATCAAACATTGGAAGAATCAAGGTCTCGACTTTTCGCGAATTCTAACCAAGCCCCAAGTAAGTGAAGGGGTTGCAACGCGACGGATCCAAGGGCAAGAACATGGCCTCGAAAAGCAATTGGATAATCAACTGATCACCCTCGCTAAACCGGCCCTAGAGCGGCAGGAAGTAGTGAATATTCAATTACCTATTCGCAACTCTGACCGTACCTTTGCGACGATGCTTTCGGGTCAGATCGCTTTGTTACACGGTCGCGAGGGTCTGCCTGCCGGAACCATCAATATTCAACTGACAGGGATCGCCGGACAGAGTTTTGGTGCCTTCCTCGCTCCCGGCATTGATCTGCGCCTGGTCGGTGAAGCCAATGACTACGTTGGTAAAGGGATGGCCGGTGGACAAATCAGTATCCGT
Source organism: Desulfuromusa kysingii (assembly GCF_900107645.1). Lineage (GTDB taxonomy): Bacteria > Desulfobacterota > Desulfuromonadia > Desulfuromonadales > Geopsychrobacteraceae > Desulfuromusa > Desulfuromusa kysingii. Next base: position 119,332 of record NZ_FNQN01000005.1, on the reverse strand, counting down.
CCGGATCCAAAAGTATCCTTCGTCTGGCAGGATAATTCAATTATAGGCAATACTGTCCTCTACGGAGCGACTGGAGGTGAAGCCTATTTTGCCGGCAAAGCTGGCGAGCGCTTTTGCGTCCGTAACTCGGGCGCCACTGCTGTGGTCGAAGGGACAGGTGACCATGGCTGTGAATACATGACCGGAGGTCGCGTCGTCTGTCTGGGGCGCACGGGGCGCAATTTTGCTGCAGGGATGTCAGGTGGATTTGCTTACGTCCTCGATGACGATAATCGCTTCCGTCGCCGCTGTAATCCGGCGATGATTGATCTCGAACAGATGGCTATCGAAGATGAGGATGCCAAATGGTTGCGGCAGACCGTCGACAAGCACCACAGATTGACCGGTTCACCGCGAGCGGCTGATATCCTTGCAGACTGGGATAACTACCTCTCCCGTTTTGTCCGGGTTTTCCCCCGCGAATACCGCCGTGTGCTGACCGAAAGGGCAGCTCAGGCTGAGAAAGAGAAGGAGTCCATTCATGGGTGATCCACGTGGATTTATAAAACATGGCCGTCGTGATAAAACCCTGCAACCGGTTAATTCCCGACTACAAAATTTTGACGAACACTATAATTATCCCAGCGAAGAGAAAGTCAAAACTCAGGCTGCCCGTTGTATGGATTGTGGTGTCCCTTTCTGTATGACTGGATGCCCACTAGGAAACCTGATCCCAGAATGGAACGATCTGGTTTATCGTGGTCAATGGAAGCAAGCGTTGACCGCTCTACACGCGACCAATAACTTTCCGGAATTTACCGGCCGGGTCTGTCCCGCGCCCTGTGAAACGTCCTGCGTGCTCGGAATCAATGAGCCCCCAGTCACCATTAAACTGCATGAGGTCTCAATCGTTGATAAAGGTTTTGAGGAAGGCTGGATCCGTCCTCAACCACCAGAGCAACGCACCGGCAAAAGTGTCGCCATCATCGGTGGCGGCCCTGCCGGTCTCGCCTGTGCCCAGCAGCTCAATCGAGCAGGTCACAAAGTAACAGTCATCGAAAAATCTGACCGCGCCGGTGGTTTGCTGATGTATGGCATTCCCCACTATAAGTTGTGGAAACAAAGAGTACAACGGCGGATTGATCTGTTGGTGGCGGAAGGGATTGAGTTCCGTTATTCCTGCGAGGTTGGCAAGGATGCCACCTTTGATGAGATCAAAAGTTCATTTGATGCTGTCGTTTTGGCGACAGGGGCTGAAGAGCCACGGGATCTCCCTGTTGAAGGACGGGAATTAAAAGGTATCCACTTTGCCATGGAATTTTTACCGCAACAGAACCGTGCCTGTTGGGGAGATCATAATATCGCCGCACTTCATCCGCGGCAGAGATTGATCAACGCGAAAGGGAAAAAGGTGATCGTTATCGGTGGTGGTGATACCGGTTCAGACTGTATCGGCACCTCTATGCGACAAGGGGCAACCAGTGTCTTCAACTTTGAGCTGCTGGAACACCCTCCGGCAGAACGCAGCCCAAACAATCCCTGGCCGCAATGGTCACGCATTATGCGCGTCAGCACCTCGGTTGAAGAGATGCACGTTTTGGGCGGCGACGTATACTATGAGATTATGACCACCCGCTTTATTGGCAGGGACAAAAACGTCACTGGGCTGGAGACTGTCAAAGTGAAATGGAAAGACGGACGCCCCGAGAAGATACCGGGGAGCGAACAGATTTGGAAGTGCGATCTGGTCCTCTTGGCTATGGGCTTTCTGGGTCCACGCTCAGAACTGATAAAACAGGCCGGTTGCAAAACCGATCAACGTTCCAATGTCGTAACCGACCCAAAAACACGCATGAGCACAGTTGACGGTGTCTTTGCTGCTGGCGACTGCCGCCGAGGACAGAGTCTGGTCGTATGGGCCATCAGTGAAGGTCGTGAGATCGCCCGATGCGTGGATGAGTATCTGACCGGAACAGAAAGTCAGTTACCAAAGGTCCGGTTGGAATTTTTCGACTATTAAGCAACTGCTATCTTTTTATCCCACCTTTTTGTTCCTCATCAACTCCGCGCCAATCAGGTTTTGGCGCGGAGTTGATAATACGAAACCAAGTTTAAATTGCCCCTCAACTGCCCCGCAATCCTCAACAGCTCCTGTTTTAACACAATTTATAAGCACAAAAGATTGACTCAATCGCTTAAATCCTCTATCTTGACTTCCGCGTACTATCGTACTAGTACATAGATACAAGTCACAGGACTCAAGATCTGAGCTGATCTTCACCGTTGGTTGAAAAGGAGAATAAATAAATGAACAAAGTAATGGGACTGCTGCTAGGTCTTGCACTTCTCGCCTCGTCTGCAATGGCTGCTGACAACATCAAGCTTGGTGCTTTCTTTGACCTCTCCGGTCGTGGTGCCTTCATTGGCACACCGACAAAACTTGTCGCTGAGATGGTTGTTGACAAGATCAACACTGCGGGGGGGATTCACGGCAAAATGTTGGAGTTAAAAATTGCTGACACCGAGGCTGATCCTGCGAAAACGGCTTCCATTGCCAAGAAATATATCTATAAGGATAAGGTCGCTGCGATTATTGGTCCCACCCTCACAGATACCGGCATGAATGTGAAACAAGTTGTCGATAAAGGTCGGACACCTATATTTATGACCGTTGGTGGTGATCCGGTCATTATGGGAGGGAAGTTCGGTCCAACCAAGTGGGTGTTTAAATCCCCACAACGATCCAGTATCGCTGTAGAGCGGCTGTTTATCTACCTTAAAAGCAAAGGTTTGACAAAGGTTGCTTTACTCGCAGCAGCCGACGGTTTTGGGAAAGACGGTTCAGGCTGGATGGACAAACTAGCCCCGAAATATGGGATTGAAATCGTTGCACGTGAATCCTTTGGGACCCGTGACACCGATATGACAGTGCAGCTGACAAAGGTTAAAAATAGTCATCCCCAAGCGCTATTAGCCTGGACAATTGGTCCGGCCGGTTCCATTCTCGCGAAAAACAAAGTTCAACTGGGGATCGATATCCCGCTATTCCAATGTCATGGTTTACCAGATCCTAAGTATATTGAATTAGCTGGTACTGCAAGCGAGGGCGATCGGATGCCGGCAACCAAACTCATGGTGGCTGATGAATTACCAGACTCTGACCCGCAAAAACCAGTCATCCAGGAATTCATCCGACTTTATAAAGAAAAAGGTTATGACAAACAATTCCCCATCAATACCCACTCGGGATATGCTTGGGACGCGATTATGATTGTTTCCAACGCGATCAAAAAGGTCGGAACCGATCCCGAAACATTACGCAATGAGATCGAAACCACGACAAATTATATCGGTGTGTCGGGCATCTATAACATCAGCAGTGATGACCATAATGGGCTTGATGTCGATTCAATGGTGATGGTTCAAGTCAAAAATGGTAAATTCGTTCTCGCTGAATAGTAAAATTTATTCGATCCTTAACAATTAAAGAGCCTTCTCTGCCATAGGCGAAGGCTCTTTTTTATTCTCTGCAAGATCGCCATGAAATACGATTTCGATTTTTCACAACGGCCCGATTATATTTTGATCAAAACCGGTGGTTTTGATGTTGTGGAGGATTTTTATAATCTGTTAAAAGATTTATTTGCTTCACCGAATTGGACTCAAGGAACTGCACTGATTATCGACCATCGATATCTTGACCTAAAAGTGCTAACCCTCAAGCAAATCAAAATGATCTTTTCCATCCTTGAATTTCATGCCGACCAATTGGCTGAAACAAAATGTGCTTTCATTATTGATCTTAAAGGTGCAGCATTGGTGAACGACTTGCTCAACCGGATGGATCAAACATCAACCATAGCTGTCAAGTTTTTTACGGATCCACAGAGCGCAAAGCAGTGGCTATCGGATTAATCATTTACCCCCCCCCAATAAAATTAGCCAAGTTTCGCGTTATAAATTAAAAAAGCGAACGGACACGATAATTGTCCGTTCGCTTTGATGCTAAGAGCGACAATACTAAGTTCTGACTATGTTAGTGACCTGATGTTACGCCACCGGTCTCAGGCTTTTCGTCATGCTCTTCCTCTTCTTCCCAGCCCGTCCACATGGTTTTGATATGGTCAGTGGGTGTGCGCCCCATAGTTGCCAAGTAAATATGTGTCGGGATAAAAGCAATAAGGCAACAGGCCAGCAAAAAGTGTAATCCCGCAAGCAGCTTCAAACCTCCGATCATGACAATCAATCCACGCAATGGATCAACATTCGTCAAGAAAATTCCCGACAAACTGACCAGTGGCATCATCACAAACATAATCGCGAGATAGGCAGACTTCTGCATCGGATTAAACTTGCTGTCTGGAGTGGGATGATGAGGATTGTCCCAGCCCAGAAAGTAAGTAAGAAAATAAAACTTTGCCTGCTTCACGAGCCCGGTCTTCAGATCTTCAACTTTAGGAACATACAGGTTAGCCATCGTCCGAGTGACAAAGGTATAATAAAAGAACCACAAAGAAAATGAGATCGCCACCACGAAACCTGCGGTATTGTGAAGATATATCGCTGACTTATAGCTACCAAGCAGGGTGATATATTCTGGAAAGCGAATTTGTGCACCTGAGACAGCCAGGGTCACGATCCCAAAGGCATTAATCCAATGCCAAATCCGGACAGGTATCGGTTGTAGGTATATTTGATGTTGATGTTCTTCAGCCATGATTAATCCCCTTAATGTTTTCGGTTGTTACGAGTCAAGAAACGTAATGTTCCATGGCCAATCGGCATGACAAAACCACCACAGATGATGATCAGGCCAATGATATTCATTGCAGCGCTACGTGTCGGCCCGGTCATATAAAAGTTCGGTGTGCCGTACAGGGTGTCAAGCATCGCCCCTTCTGCAACGGACATACGCTGATATCTACCATCCTCCGTCGGAAAAGCGACGAAGCTCGTTTGCATGCTACCGGGACCTGAAGCGTGGCAGAAAGTACAATCATAACGATTGTCCAGTGTGCTCAGGTCGTGGGAGACCTCACTTGGAACCATCGTGCCGCTCAAGTGGAGATCAGTGTATTCGGGGTTTTTGTTGAAGGTGCGTAATTCAGCTAGAGAGATATGATTATCACCGTCAATATCAATGAGCTGTTGAATCTCTTTGTCGTTGCTATACTGTTTTAAATCGTCATAGGTCGAGAAACGGTACCCTTTTCCCCCTTCGCTCTTCTTCTTTTTCTGGGTAATGTTCAAAACAATCTCATAGGCTTCGGCTGAGGTGTGGCAAGTGATACAGGGGAGCTTAGAGATATGCAGGCTTGCTTGCGGCAACCATTGTGAATGACTATCCATGACATCGACGTCTTCATGACATTGGCTACATTGTTGATTCATATCAGGACCAGAAACAGCTTCGATCCCATGCACCTGATGGGGATTATGGCAATCACTGCAGCTGGCGTTTTCTGCATGTGCAGTTGCCATATATTCACTACCAAGCTCTTCGTGACAGTCAAGACAGTCCGCACTGGATACTGACTCACCATCGTCAGGATGCTCATCCGTCACCGATTCATGGCAGGTCACACATCCCATCTCTGCATGTTCTGTCGGCAGAAACTTGTCTTCATCAATAAATAAATCATCCCCAACCTCATCAACATCACTATGGCAGCCAAGGCAGTCTTCCATCTCCATTGCTGCCACTGAAAGTGGCAAAGCAAGGATCACTAGCAGTAAACCTAACCACAGGCTGTTAAGCACATTATACCTTTTCATATTCTTACCTTTATTCTGGGTTAAAATTAGCTTTCAGCTCAGCGTTGCTTGACAGCAACCGACTTTCCCTCAGATCCTTTACCACCAAAAATACCCTTAATCATCCCAAAACCCAAAGCAAAAACAGGGATCATCTGTAGAAAGATAATCAGTCCACAGACACCAAGGAAAAGATAGACCAGTGTCATACTGTTATCTGTTCTTGTTCCTGTTGCAGCGACAGCTGGCATTGCTGTCAGCAAAAAGGCTGTTGCCAATAAACCGTTTTGAACTATTCTTTTCATAATCATCTCCTTTAAATGGTTATTCCGTCATACCTCTTTATCAGCTCATCGCTGGATGAAAGGCTTCCAGGGCACATTCCACTGCTGAACGTAATTCTTCATTATCCTCCTGGTTGTGTGGCTTCAGCGCATGATAGAAGACTCCGTCTTCACGCATGCGTCGCAATGCATCCAACGAAGTATCATCCGAGACCAAGATGATTTGCAGATTTTTATTACACTTGCGCATCAAAGCGACAACATCTGACGAGGCGATTTTTTCTTCAAAAGAATCTCCAAGAATAACAATGGGTTCATTCTTTTGCACAATCTTGGCAATTGCGTAAGCGGCTGATGCTGTCGTTTCCACTTCGTAATGTGACTTTTCAAAAAGTTCGGCCAACTGTTTTCTATTCACAAGATCTTTATCTGCAATCAATATTTTCCTAGCTTTCATCTGACAAACTCCTTTTTTACTAGGGGATTGTTCCGTAGCTGCCAATTGTCCAACTGATATTTTCTTAATCATGCTAATAAATTGTAATGCCGCAGGAACACTCGACAAGCCAATAATGGCGCTGATCAATACACCAAAATACCGGTTCAATGGCGTGAGTCCGAAACCGACAAAGCTGAGGCTAAATACCCCCGTTACGATCAAGACCATGGCAAAGGCCGACAATTTAAAGCCATTGTTTTTAACCATCCATTTCTCCCTCATTGCGTTTCGTCATGCGGCTCTCTTTAGAGCAACCTGCATACCAACTTTTACAACCCTGATGATTTTTATTTAATCTCGTTAGTTCAGATAGTTACCGACATATGTAAATATTCATAGTCGGGTTTTAGCTTATTCATAGAAAACGATTCCTGTTTTGCAGGAATCGTCTTGTTTGGCAAGAAAAACATTTTTTCAGACTCTAGTGCTCAGGATTTACCCAATGCCCCTTTACCTTCATGGCTCTCTTTGGCGTTAAATATCAGGATCTGCCCCTGATCCAAACCATAAAGAAACAGACCAACCAGAACAACGGGGATGAAGTTTGCGGCAATAGCCCCAGAGAAACAGTAAAAAACAAAGAACACCGAACGATAACCAAGATGACTCCACTTAGAGGCCGGTTGAGTTTCATTAGCTATAGCAGCTAAGGTGAGTATTGCCGAAGAGAAGCAATAGACGGCTAAAGCAATACTGACCAAGTATGCAGGAGGAGGACAACCAAGGACCTGGCGAACGGGTTCTGATGCAATTTCAAACAGATTGAAAGATTTAAACTGGTAGGCAACGATACTGATCAACAAAAACAGAGTTAATCCCAATAAGCTCTGGTTCGTCATGTTGTGCACATTGCCATTGCTTTTTGGAGCTTGGTTTGTTGCTGAGTCGCTATATTCAATCATTATTGCCTCCATAAGATTGCTGGTTGTCTTGTTCTTTCTTTATATCAATAGCATTAGCTATGCCAACTTCTAGATAACTTTTTAATCATGTTATATCAGCTAGTTAGCAACAAACCTTAGAATTGGATGGGACCTTCTCACGGAGAGATTTCTTGTTTTACAGGAATATTCTTGAGGGGCTGGAATGGGCATTGAACCCCCTTGACGCAGAACAGCGAGCTGGGTTTGAATCCAGCTCGCTGCAATATTACTTAGACCCATAAGGTTGCTCAGGTCACCTTTGTTCTGAGACTAGTCAATTTAAACTCAGTGCCTCTTTGGCGCGTGAGTCTCTTTATGACTGAACAAACCTTTAAGGATACCCAGCCCCATGGCAAAAACTGGAATCAGCTGTAAAAAGATGATCAAACCACAGACGCCCAAAAAGAGGTAGACCAACGTCATACTATTGTCTGATCTCGCTCCTGTCTCTGCAAAAGCCGGGATAATCGTCGCGAGTAGTGCAATTACTGACATACCAATTGGGGTTATTTTTTTCATGACGGACTCCTTATCGCGTGTAGGTCTATCTTGTTTATCTCGTTAGTACGCTTGCACTGCACATTCTACAGCTGAACGTAACTCTTCATTATCTTCCTGACTGTGCGGCTTCAATGCATGATAGAAGATTCCATCTTCTCGTATTCGCTTTAAGGTATCCAATGAACTGTCGTCAGACACCAGGATGATCCGCAGATTTTTATTACACTTACGCATCAACGCAATCACATCAACTGGAGCAATTTTTTCTTCAAAGCAATCACCTAGAATCACCAACGGCTCTTGTTTTTGGACAATCTTAGCTATTGCATAGGCGGCAGAAGCGGTCGTTTCGACCTCAAAATGTGAATCTTCAAAGAACTTGGCCATTTCTTTCCGTGCCACGCTATCCCCGTCAGCTATTAATAATTTTCGCGCTTTCATGATTTCACCCCGTTTTTAGTTAGTGAATTTTTCTGGTTAACGGTACAAACTCCCTTGACCATACAGATAAACAACAAAACAGCAGGAACACATTGCAGGCCGATCACTCCGGCGAAAAAAATAATGAATAGTTTGGTGAGTGGGGTAAGGTTCATCCCGAAGTTTCCCAGCATAAACGCTGCTGTCAGCAGTAGGGCGATAACCGTCGCGCTCAACTTATATATATTCTTTCTTCTCATATCATCCTCCTTAGAAGGTCGTTTTCATCTCTTATCTCTATGAATAGCAACCTGCGTACCAAATTCTTCTTTTTTCTAAAAAAATATTTTTACCTGTAAGTTCATATGGTTGAGTGTTTCAATAACAGGGATATCGTTTGTAAGTATGCGTCGCAAAAGATTTTTTCTTGTATAAAGAGAACTTTCTTGTCTGGCAGGAATGCTACTATTGATTGATGAGAAAAGTTTTGGCTTAAGATTAGAGAGGAAAAAGCATGGGATTGAAGAACTACTCCCTTGTTAGCGTGACTCGACTTACGGCCAAAAGGATCAGATCCCTTTTTTCTGTGCCGCTGAGGAGTTTATGGTTTGAATACGGATATGGGTAGGGAGATCTTTGGCGAACAGCGTCTGTTTATCCTGTGCGGTCATCAGTAGTTGCTCTATGGTGTTCACCAACTCCAGCACGTTGCCTGGCCATGGGTAAGATTCGAGCATCGATAATAAATCGGGTGAAATTGTCTTGCTCTCTAATCCGCAACTGCGACAAATTTTTTCCATATAGAAGGTGACCAGTGATTCGATATCTTCTTTGCGCTGTTGCAATGGTAATAGCTCAATATAGCAACCCTGGATAAGGGTCAGCAGCTCACCAGAAAAAAAACCTTTTCGGACCAGTTCATACAGATCCGTGCTAGTCGTCGTAAGCAGCCGAAAATACTTCTGTTCAACTGGGATGCGAATGATTTTTTGCAGGACTCTCTGCATCTCAATGTCAAGATCCTGAATACCATCAAGCAACAAGGTTCCATGGCCCACCTTGACGAGGTAATCTATCATGAGTTGCTTTGTATTGTGTTTGTCGATGGCGCCGCAAGGGACAGAGACAAAGGGGAGAGCCTTCCGTCCACCCTGTTCATGGATAGAACGGGCATATAAACCCTTTCCTGTCCCATTTTCACCATAAATAAGAACAGGGTCATCGGTCTTTGCCATTCTCGCGGCAACACCACGTGCAACTTTGCTACGCGCATCCTGAGCAACTATATTTCTGGACTCTTGCGGTGACACCATCGCTTCAACATGGTCCTTACGACTGATTTTCAAGACATTTTCTGCAAAACTGATATCCAACTCCTTTTCGTCAATTCTGGGAGCCTCAATTTTTATTTTCAAGTTCTCCACAAAAGCTATAATCTGCTCGGGAGATTCTGACAATTGGCACAACGTATTATGTAATGTCTTAATGTCTGCGATTTTCATATTTTGAGTGAATAACATATTCTGCGCCCTCTTTTTTAATTCAACATCAACCCAGTTTTTTCCTATATCTACTTTAGCATTGAATATGCCAACATTTAATTTCAGCGAGAATGTTTCTTTTGTCTGGGAATTTTAGTCGCGACAAACGGGTCAGAACCTGAAATGGACGCTGATTTTATTTTGACGACAACTGTCGAGCCAGCCACAGCCCGTTTGGCGTATCGGGGAAGAGTTTACTGCCCAATAGGAATTGGACCATTAGCGAGGGAACACTTTATCCAAAGAGTTAATCTTTGCGCGAGATGGCGTTCTTCTTGAGTAATGCGTACAACCGGGACTGAGACAACCCAGAGATACGGCAGGCTTCGGGAATGTTGTCTGCGGTGATTTCCATCAATTCAAGCAGATATTCCTTTTCTGCCTGGGCATAAATTTCCTCTCGATAGTCCTGTAACTTCGGAAGGGTTCCGGAACTACGGCTAATCGTATGCTGATCGTCCCCTTTGCTCTCTCCGGCTTGTCCTGCTTCCATCTCAGCGCGACGCACATGAACCCGAATGTGGCTCGGGAGATGTTTTGGGTACAGAGTTTGATCAAATCGTGCGGTGGTCAGGCTACGCTCTAGTGTATTGACTAATTCACGCACATTTCCGGGCCAGGGATAGCTGACCAAAGTTTCTAGAAATTCCGGTGAAAAACCTTTGGAATCAAGGCCATACTGATGACAATATTTATCCATATGGTAGCGGGCCAATTCCTTTATATCGTCGCGTCTTTCCCTCAACGGTGGCAATTCGATGATGAAGGTTCTGAGTCGAAACAGCAAATCACTGCGGAACTCACCGCTCTCTACCATGGCATCCAGGTCGCGGTTCGTTGCCGCGATCAATCGGAATTCACTTTCAACCTCTTTATTGCTCCCCACCGGCCGAAAACGATGCTCTTGAAGAACACGGAGAAACGATTTCTGCAATGACATGGGGAGTTCTCCAACCTCATCCAGAAACAGAGTCCCTTTGTGTGCCTGTCGTATTAGCCCGTTTTGAGCCCGATCTGCACCAGTGAAGGACCCTTTTTCGTGGCCAAAAAGCAGACTTTCCACCAGCGTTTCGGGTAATGAGGTGCAATCAACGACAACAAATTCCTGTTCACTGCGCAAACTATTCTCATAAACGGCCCTGGCAAACAGCTCTTTTCCGGTTCCAGTTTCGCCAGTGATAAAAACATTGGCATCACTTTCAGCTGCTTGTGCCACCATATCAAGACAGTTATTTAATGCCGGACTATGACCAATAATATTGGCCCTCTTGAGACGAACGGGTTTGCGTTTTTCATTGGCTTCTTTTTTTTCCTTACGGTATTGCAATGCCCTTTCCAGAGACAGGGTAATCTCCTTAATGGAGAATCCCTTTTCAACATAGTCCCAAGCTCCACACTTAATCGCCAGTTCCGCCCCATTCGGATCACCAAACCCTGTCATAATAATAACTTCCGGGTTAGAAGGGCTTGCTTCTATCGTCGGTAACGCATCCAGACCGTTGCCATCAGGCATCTTTACATCCAGAAACACCACATCAAAATCTTCATTGGCTGCAAGTCTTATCCCCTCCTGCAACGTCATGGCACTTGTTGCTTGGTGTTTTTTACGCTCAACTAACGTCGACAATGTCTCGCACATCATCTCTTCATCATCTATAATCAGTATCTTGGCCATCGTTACCCCCTGGGGTTTAGTCTGCTTCCAGCTTTAGCAGGCGCTGTACAACCCGATTAATAGCACTCCGCTCCACTGGTTTCATCAACACCTCGCTAATCCCAGCCGCCTTGGCTTTACTAGGACTCACCGCGGTATCGGTCCCTGGCGATGAGCCGGAGCACAGGATTATGGGGATATCGGCGCGAATCGCCAACAGCTTCTGGGCCAACATAACTCCGGTTAAATGGGGCATCGTTTGATCTGTAATAACCAGGTCGTACATCTCGGGGTTTTGTCGAAACAACTCTAACGTTCTGCAGCTGTCGGTTTCGGCAGTTACTGCATACCCCAATCGTTCCAACCCGATCTTCATCCCAGTCACATAATCGGCTTCGTCATCAACAAACAGGATGTGTCCTTGTCCTGCCTTGGGCTTGGGATGGATATTTTCACGCAATATCTTCTTTTCCCCTTCAACCTTTGGAAACAGAATGGTAAAGGTTGTCCCCACATCAACAATACTATTCACGGCGATATTGCCACCGTGATTTTTGACAATACCATGGACGATAGAAAGCCCTAAACCCGTCCCTTTTCCTTGCATTTTGGTGGTATAAAATGGATCAAAAATCCGGTCCATAATATCTCTGGACATTCCATGTCCGGTATCGGCGACGATGAGTTTGACATACTTTCCTGGCTTCAATCCAGGATATCGCTTGATTTCTTCTGCTGATAAGTCTACCTCCGTCAGACTAATGTCCAAAAGGCCTCCTTTTTCACTCATCGCGTCACCCGCATTGGTACAAAGATTCATAATGACCTGGTTGATCTGGGTTGGGTCAGCCTTGATCAAACTCTCTTCGGTATTAAAATCCTTGCGTAATGCTATCGTGGTTGGCAGTGTTGATCGCAGCAACGAAAAACATTCTTCGACAATCCCTTCGATGGGTACTATTTTCTGCGGTTGTTCATTTTGACGACTGATTGTAAGGAATTGTTTCACCAAATTTTTCCCTCTCAATCCCGCCCTCAAGACAAGCTGCATCGGACCCTGCAGGGGACTATCTTCAGGAACATCCTCAAGGGTCATCTCCATATTGGTAATGATGATTGCCAGAATATTATTAAAATCGTGGGCAATTCCCCCTGATAGTGTTGCTAAAGCCTCCATTTTTTGTGCTTGACGTAGTTGTCGTTGAAGCCCTGCGGCCTCACTGACATCGCGAATAGTTGCAACATAGCGAACGACCTCTCCGGAGGCACCAATGACCGGGGCAACTCGGGCATCAATATCATATTCAGTGCCATCGCGTTTTTTATTGACAAAATGACCACTAAGCACCTTATTACTGGCGAAAACTTTTAATATTGCCTGATAAAAAATTGGGTTTCTCTGTGAGCATTCAAATTCGTGGATAATAATGCCAACGGTTTCATCAGCCGGAACGCCACATAACGCTTCAAAACTGGGATTAACATACTGGATATATCCATCTGCATCGAAAATAATAACTCCGTCAGAGGTCTGATCCATAACCGTCGCCAGCATAAAACGTTCTTCCATTTCTCGTTTACTTGCGGCTTTTAAACGCAACCCCTGTATTCCGTAGGACAGATCCTCGGAAAGTTCTTCCAAAAGCTGGATTTCATCCTCATTAAAGGCGTGCGGTTGGGCATCAAAGATGACCAGTGAACCAAACACCCTCCCTTCTTCAATCAGCGGTAACGCGATGCACGAAGTATAACCACATTTCTGTACAGCTTCACGCCAGGGACGATAGAGGGGGTTTGTTAACAAATTATGAAATACCGTGATTTTACCCGTCCGGATACTTGTTCCGGCAGGCCCACGACCAAGTTCATTATCTTTCCAACTAGCTTGCAATTTATCAAGGAAGGAACCTTTTGCCCCCCAGTGGGCAACAGGACGTAAGGTTTTCTCGTGGTTGTCATCTCCAAAAGCGACCCATGCCATAGTGTGTCCCCCAACTTCAACACAGATACGGCAAATTTCTGTCATCAGCTCATATTCGTCATCAATCTTTGTCATCGCTTTAGTACAAGCACTAAAACTCCTCAATGAACGATTGACCTTTTGTAAACTCTCTTGTGAATAGGCAATGGCAACTTCCCAGTATTTCAGCAACCAAAAAAGCATTCCGGTTGATAATGCAATAAAAACCCAATATCCGGGTCCGATCGGTCGTTGAGCGAGAGAGGGTTGATTCAATATTGCAGCAAAAATATAATTTGAAACAAACGCCCATAACCCACTGATCAGTAGATATCCAAAAGTAATAATCAAGCAGGTCGATTTTTGACTACTTTTTTTATTTGGCATGGTTAGGCTACCTCTAGATAAGACCCATATAGTTTATAAAACGGTTTTGTTAATAAATAACCGTGTCAACTGAAAGTCAACTTTTTTCCTTTTTTTTCGTGCTGAAACATAAAAAGGGCGCCATTATAGGGCACCCTTTTTATCCAACTTAATCTTTAGATGTTGACGTTTATTTTAATGACCTTTTCCAGCCACCTGAATTCTAATCATGGCCCGCTGCAATGCGGATTCCATGATCATATATTTTTTATCTTCGTGCGACAGAGTTTTAAGAGCATCTTCTGCACGTCCCAGTGCCGCTTGAGCACGGGCCAAATCGATTTCGTCCGCAGGTTCAGCGGTATCAACCAAGACGGTAACGGTCTCGTTTTCGACCTCTAGATAACCCCAGTTTACAGCAATATGGTACGTCTCGCTCCCTTTTTTATAAGTGAGCTCACCAACCTTCAATGTCGTCAACAACGGGGTGTGACCGGGAAGTAAACCCAGTTCACCAACAAATCCTGGAGCGGTTATTTCATCCACCTCTTCGGATAGTACCCGTTTATAGGGTGTAACCATTTCAAGTTTCAGCTTATCAGCCATTGCGACTGTCCTTTACGTTTAAATCTGGTCTTTCAGACTGATCAGGCTGCCATTTCCTTGGCTTTTTCAATCGCCTCTTCAATGGTGCCGACGAGATAAAATGCCTGTTCCGGTAGATCGTCATGTTTACCATCAAGAATTTCTTGGAATCCTTTGATCGTATCTTTCAGTTCGACATATTTACCAGGTGACCCGGTAAAGACCTCGGCAACATGGAATGGTTGGGAGAGGAAACGCTGAATCTTCCGCGCCCGGGCAACCACCAATTTATCTTCCTCAGATAGTTCATCCATACCCAAGATAGCAATAATATCCTGCAAATCTTTGTAACGTTGCAGAACAAACTGGACATCACGGGCAACTTTATAGTGTTCTTCCCCGATGACCTGAGGATCGAGAATCCGACTCGTGGAATCCAGCGGATCAACTGCTGGATAAATCCCCAGCTCGGCAATTTGACGAGATAGAACCGTCGTCGCATCCAAGTGGGCAAATGCGGTTGCTGGCGCTGGGTCAGTCAAGTCATCAGCAGGGACATAGATAGCTTGAACCGAGGTAATAGAGCCTTTATCGGTCGTTGTAATCCGCTCTTGCAGTTCACCCATTTCAGTCGATAGAGTTGGTTGGTAACCAACAGCTGATGGAATCCGACCCAGCAGCGCTGAAACCTCTGAACCTGCCTGAGTAAAGCGGAAGATATTATCAACAAACAACAGCACGTCCTGACCCTCTTCGTCACGGAAGTATTCTGCAACGGTCAATGCTGACAGCGCAACCCTGGCACGGGCTCCGGGAGGCTCATTCATCTGCCCATAAACAAGGGCGGCCTTCTCCAGAACTCCGGACTCTTTCATCTCTTCCCAGAGGTCATTTCCTTCGCGTGTCCGCTCACCAACACCGGCAAAAACCGAAAAACCACCATGTTGCTGAGCAATATTGTTGATCAATTCCATAATCAGAACGGTTTTACCCACACCGGCACCACCAAAAAGTCCAATTTTTCCCCCACGTGAGTATGGAGCGAGCAAATCAACAACCTTAATACCGGTTTCGAAAGCTTCAACTTTGGTGGATTGGCTGACAAAATCTGGTGCCGGACGATGAATTGGCCACGCCTTTTCATTTTCTACTGGTCCAGCTTCATCAACCGGTTGTCCAATCACGTTCATAATCCGCCCAAGGGTCTTGGGACCGACAGGCATGAGAATTTGATCGCCAGTATCAAGAACCTCCTGGCCACGGACCAGTCCGTCTGTAGAGTCCATAGCGATAGTACGCACGGTATTCTCACCCAAATGCTGTGCAACCTCACATACTAGATTCCATTCACCTTCACCGAGTGAAGGGTTGGTGATCTTAACTGCATAGAAGATCTCCGGTAACTTACCCGGTTCAAACTCCACGTCAACAACAGGACCAATAACCTGTATGATCTTTCCCTTGTTCATAACGAAACCTTTCCTTCATATCCTAGCGGAATAAGCTCTTGTATCTCTGAGTTCTATTTAATAGATTCTGCACCAGAGATGATTTCCATCAACTCTTTGGTGATAGCAGCCTGACGTGCACGATTATATTGCAATGTTAGTTTACCGATCATCTCAGCAGCATTGCGACTGGCGCTGTCCATTGAGGACATCCGCGCTCCTTGTTCTGATGCATTTGACTCTAGTAACCCTCGGAATATCTGCACCTCAACCAACTTTGGCAGCAATTGACCAAGCACTTCATTCCGGTTCGGCTCATAAATATAGTCGACACTATCCCCTTCTATTTCTTCTCCGGGATTTGCCTGAATCGGTAACACACGCTCGGTTGTTACAATTTGCTCAATGGCGCTCTTAAACGCATTGTAGATCACATAAACAGCGTCATACTTTTCTTCACTGTATGTCTCAACAATTTCCTGACCAATCAATTGAGCGGTTTTGTATGTTGCGTCACTGGTAATATCCTCGTGCACCTTGGTGATATGTTGACCAACTCGGTTTCTGAGGAAATCGCGCCCTTTTCGGCCAATGATCATAAGATCAATATCATCAAACCCCTGCTCGTTACTCCGAATGAAGCGTTCCGCCTCTTTCGAAACGTTGGCGTTGAAACCACCACAGAGACCGCGATCAGCTGTCATCAATACGACCAGAGCTCGTCCCGTTCCGCGTTGATTGAGGAGTGCATGTTCGTCTCCCTCTTCGCGTTGAGCCAAACTGGACATCACAGCATGGAGCTTTTCCGCATAGGGACGCGCAGATACGGCCGCATCTTGAGCACGGCGTAACTTGGCCGCAGCAACCATCTTCATCGCTTTTGTGATCTGCTGGGTGTTCTTAACCGAGCTGATCCGTTTTTTTATGTCCTTCAGACTTGCCATCTGTCAAAACCTTTATCGAATCAGGCTACAAACTGACCTTTGAACTCATCCAGAGCCGCTTTTATCTGCCCTTCAAGATTGTCATCAATTTTATTTTTCGTTGCCAACTCTTTGATGACACCTGCGTGTTGAGCTTCCATGAAAGAGATCATCTCACTCTCATAACGTTGTACAGCAGTTGCCGGGAAGTCATCGCAATAGCCATTGTTTGCGGCATAGATCGCCAGAACCTGAATAGCAACAGGGAGAGGCTTATATTGTCCCTGCTTGAGGATTTCAACCAAGCGTTCACCACGGTTCAGCTGTGCCTGTGTTGCCGCATCAAGGTCCGAACCAAACTGGGCAAAAGCTGCCATTTCACGATATTGTGCAAGTGCTAGGCGCAAGGTACCGGCAACTTGTTTCATGGCTTTAACCTGCGCTGAGCCACCAACACGCGAAACAGACAGACCAACATTGATAGCTGGGCGTACGCCAGAATAAAAGAGGTCTGTTTCAAGGAAGATCTGACCATCTGTAATCGAAATAACATTGGTCGGTATATACGCAGAAACATCCCCTGCTTGAGTTTCGATAATCGGCAATGCGGTTAATGAACCAGCGCCTTTAGCGTCGCTCAGTTTACAGGCACGCTCAAGCAACCGGCTATGGAGATAGAAAACATCTCCAGGGAATGCTTCACGACCTGGTGGCCGCCGCAGCAACAATGATAATTGCCGATATGCTACTGACTGTTTAGAGAGATCATCATAGATAATTAAAGCATGTCCACCGTTATCACGGAAGAACTCACCCATGGTTACGCCAGTATATGGGGAGATAAACTGCAGAGGTGCTGGGTCAGATGCGGTTGCCGCGACCACGATCGTATAATCCATTGCCCCTTGCTGGCGCAATTTATCAACAACCTGTGCAACGGTTGATCGCTTCTGCCCGATAGCGACATAAATGCAGATAACACCGTTGCCCTTTTGATTGATAATGGTGTCTGTCGCAACAGCTGTCTTACCTGTTTGCCGGTCACCAATGATCAGTTCACGTTGTCCACGACCGATTGGGACCATGGCATCAATAGCCTTCAACCCTGTCTGCATTGGTTCGTGGACTGACTTACGATCAACGATACCTGGGGCCTTCAGTTCTACCTGACTGTAGGTTTCTGTCTTGATCTCGCCTTTGCCATCAATGGGAATCCCGATACCATTGACAACACGACCAACCAAGGCCTCTCCTACGGGAACCTGAACAATTTGCTCTGTCCGTTTAACCAGGTCACCCTCTTTGATATGTTCGGAATCACCGAGGATTGCGGCCCCGACATTATCTTCCTCAAGGTTAAGTACCATCCCCATGGTTCCACCAGGGAATTCAAGAAGCTCACCGGACATCGCCTTATCCAGTCCATGAATACGGGCAATACCATCACCGACCGAGATTATTGTCCCAGTTTCGCTGACTTCGACTTCACGACCGAAGTCTTCAATCTGCTTCTTGATAATTGCACTGATTTCTTCTGCTCTAATTTCCATAATCTTTTGTTACCCCTTTGCTAAGGTATCTGCAATCCGTTTCAGCTGGGTTTTCACACTACCGTCAAAAAGTTTACCGCTCATCTCGGCTTGAAGACCGCCAATTAGCGATTTATCTGTATCTACGCTCAGAATCACCTGTTTACCTGTCTGGGCTTGCAGGCTTTTTTGAATCTCTTCTGCACGTTTTTTTGTCAATTTGTTTGCTGACTTGATCTTTGCCCGCACTACGCCGGACAGATCATCTGCAAAACGGCGATAATTCACATCGATTTCTGACAGATAAGTAATCCGCCCTTTCTCTAGCAACAAATCGAGGAATTTCCGCATCCCATCACTCAATTGAAGCAGGTCGACGATGTCATTCATCATTGCCGTCTTTTTTGCCAGAGGAAAAGTCGGGCTATCAAGTAGCAGTCGCAACAGATCTTCTTTCTTTAATACTGCAGCAACTTCTACAAGTTCTTCGGCATATTGTTCAACTTGCTTCTTTTCAGAAGCGATATTCAACAACGCCTTGGCATATCGTATTGCAATTGCACTGTTACTCAATGTAGCTCTCCCACCTTTTGTATATACTCGTCGATCAAACGGGTATCATCTTCCTTGGTGAAGTTCTTATTTAATAATTCTTCTGCAAGTTCCACGGCTAATTGAACCGCTTCTTTTTGGAGCTGTTTACGCGCCTTTGCAACTTCAAGTTCAGCGGCTTTTTCAGCATCTTGTTCAATTTTCACAGCCATTTGTTTTGCACTGTCTATAATCTTAATCTTTTCCAACTCCCCTTCGCGCCGAATAGAATCACTGATTTCTGCTATTTCCTCTGTAGCTCGAGATAGCTTTCGATCATACTCTGCAAATTTTGCCTCAGCTTCTTTCTTAGCTTGCTGTGCTTCGGCAAGAGCTTTTTCTATCCCCTCACGGCGACCTGAGAGACCTTTTTTTATCGGTTTGGTTAAAAAGTAGACCAGAACCGCAACGACAATAGCAAAGTTAAAGACTCGATAAAGAAAATCCTTCATCAATACGCCACTCTCAACCTCATGGCCTCCGCCTGACGCATACACCACCCCAGTCACTAGACCAAGGATGAGAGTTGATAAAAGAACGGTCTTAATTTGTTTGTACATCATTCCTTAAACCTTCCGTTCGTTAAGCCACTTCGCGGCCAAGAATTCGCGTGGCAATCTGACCGGCCAAAGAACCTGCTCCATTTTTCAATATTTCACTGGCCTGTGCAGCTTCTTTACCCACCTGAGCTTTAATCGCTTGCATCCGCGTTGCTGCCTTGCCTTGTGCTTCTAGCAGAACCTTTGCTTCTTCTTCATGCGCTGCTTTTTTTAAATTATTGCGTTCGTTGTTCGCTAGAATTTTTGCATCGCTTAGTTGTTGCTGGTAGCGTTGCATTTTTTCATTAATATCGGCCTCGAGATTTTTTGCTGTCGCAAGTGAATCCGATATCGTTTCAGCACGCTCAGAAATAATCTTTTTTATCGGCCGATAGAGTAATTTATTCAGCACGACCAGGAGGATAATGAAGTTAAGGAACTGTAGACCAAGGGTCCAGTCAACGCTTATCACTTAGCTTACCTCTTATTTAGTAGATAGTGTTTTCGGTATACTGTATACAGTATACCGAGTCGTTATGACTTTTTAAAACGGGGTTTTTATTAAGGAACGAATAGCTATCATATATCAATAACAACTGTCAAGCATCCCACTGTCTCATTTACTTGTTTTTTCTTTCTATTTCTTTTTTTCTTCTTTTATCTTGAGTTCGGTGATGGTTTTTTTCGAGTCCACCATCTTTATTTCTCCATTAAATACGACATTTTCTTCAATTTTCAATGCTGTTGCTTCGATTGTACCCTCGACCTGTGCCGGAGCCCTTAAATCGACCAGTGTTGCTGCCTTAATCCCCCCCTTGAACCGACCACTGAGGATTAATGCTCCTACGTCAATACTGCCATCGATCTCTGCTGTTTCCCCAACAATCAAGGTATCTGTTGAGCAGATCTCTCCCGAAAATACCCCGTCCAAGCGTACCAACTCATCAAAGCTCAACTTCCCTTCAAATCGACTTCCTGGACCAAGAAACGCCTTAATATCTGCCTTATCCAGCGCTACCGGTTTCTTCACTTTTTTGGCCTCTTGTTTTTTGCTACTGAACATTAGTTACCTCACTTCCCATTTAGTTTAACTGTGACAGCTCTATCCTAAGATCAGCTCTAGTATTCTCGATAATTCACTTTGATCGTGGTAGCTGATTTCAATCTTGCCACCTTTACTTTTTGCATATAATTTAACCTGTGTTCCCAATTGCTGCCTGAGACTGTTTTCCAGAGCCAGGAGATTAGGATCATCTTCTTTCACTATTGATGATTTGGCTATCCTTGTCCCCAGCGTACTTTTTATTTTTTTGACCAACTTTTCTGTTTCACGAACAGACAACTTCTTACGAATGATTTCCAGGCTCGCCTCAATCATATCTTCATCCTGCTCCAAAGCCAGTAACGCTCGAGCATGCCCCATGCTTAAACGACTTGAAGCAACATCAACTTTCACCTTTTCTGGTAAGCGCAATAGCCGCAGGGAATTCGCCACTGTTGATCGATCTTTTCCGACCCTCTTCGCAACCTCTTCCTGCATTAAATCAAAGCTATCCATAAGGTAACGGTAGGCTTCTGCTTCCTCCAACGGATTCAGATCTTCACGTTGAATATTTTCTATGAGTGCGATCTCTAAAGCCCAATCTTCACTAACATCCTGAATGACCACTGGAACGCGCTCTAATCCTGCTTTTTGAGCTGCTCTCCAACGCCGTTCTCCAGCAATAATCTGGTAATAATCATCCTGTCGGCGAACAACCAGGGGTTGGATAACACCTTTCTCCTTAATAGATGCTACCAACTCAGACATTTTACTTTCATCAAAGTTTTTTCTCGGTTGTTGTGCATGTGGCTTCAACTCTTCTAGCGGGCATGAGAAGTATTTTTTTCCCCCCTCTTGCGCTGCTGAACTTAGTAGAGCACCTATACCTTTGCCCAGGGCTGGTCTTTTAACCTTACTCATGAGCACCTCCTAGCAAAACTTCTTGAGCTAAATCCATATAGGCCTGTGCTCCTCGTGAACCAATGTCGTACATTAAGACAGGTTGTCCATAGCTCGGTGCTTCTGAAAGCCTGACATTTCTGGGTACCACTGTTTGAAAGACTCTATCTCCAAAATGTGCCCGAATTTCATCACTGACCTGATGGCAGAGATTATTTCTTCCATCAAACATCGTCAGCAGTATTCCTGCGATTGCGAGTTCTGGATTTAACTCTTGTTGCACTAATCGTATCGTTTGCATTAACTGCCCTAAACCTTCCATTGCATAAAATTCGCATTGCAAAGGAACAAGAACTGAGTTTGCAGCCGATAAAGCATTGACTGTCAATAAACTCAGAGAAGGGGGGCAGTCAATGATGACATACTCGTATTCCTCTACCAGTTCAGAGGTCGTGATTTTAAGTTGCTTTTCGCGACCAGACCGATTAATCAGTTCAATCTCAGCACCGATCAAGTCAGTATTTGAAGGGAGAACATCAAGATAACTTAATTCTGTTTTTTGCAGCACTTCGCCGGCATCAACTTCCCCGAGCAACACATTATAAACAGTTGAAATAACAGCTGTTTTATCAATTCCAAGCCCACTACATGCATTCGCCTGAGGGTCCATATCAATTAATAGTGTTTTCTTCTCGGCCGCAGCTAGAGAGGCAGCGAGATTGACGGCTGTTGTGGTTTTACCAACTCCACCTTTTTGATTTGCAATGGCTATAATTTTTGCCATTTATTGGGTACTCCTCTACCAATCATTTTTACCAGGGTATTAAGTGAGCAACACATATAAGTTGGGGAGAATATCACATACCTGAGCTTAATTCAGCTCCTATTTATCACTTTTGTCTGGTTGATTGCTTGTCAGAACGATTATGGATCTTTCGGCCTGCGAATAAGGTAGCGTATAGTTACTAACCTCGGGCTCCATAAAATGATGCTTTTTAAGCAGGCTCCCTAAGTTTTCCAGCTCAGACTCCCCCTCTGGTCCCTTCATTGCTAAAACTCTACCCCCTGTAGTCAGTAGCGGGAGAGCATAATCTATCGTCATCTGCAAAGACGAAAATGCACGGCTCATGATTAATGGGTAGTTTGTCTCACCAAATCCTTGTTGAGTTAATTCTTCTACCCTTGAATGGTAGATACTCAAATTTGCTAATCCCATCTTCCTTTTGATATGCTTTTGAAAATTTATTTTCTTTCCGACACTATCAATCGATACAAACTTAATTTTCGGTTCTGCAATTGCCAGTGGTATTCCAGGAAAACCTCCACCTGAACCCATATCTAAAACAATCTCTGTATCACCTAGATATTTTAATAACATCAATGAATCAATTAAGTGTTTTTCAATAGCTTCTTTACGATCGGTAATAGATGTCAGGTTTATCCGCTTATTCCAGCGGAGCATTTCATCGATAAATTCTATTTCTTTTTGTAGCACATGATCAGTTAATTTTATTTTTAGAGCGGATAAACCCTCCGCTAAATAATTAATCATGATGATTTTTTACGCAAATATATCTGAATCACCGCAATTGCAGCTGGGGTTACACCTTGTATCCGCCCTGCTTGACCCAGGCTCGTTGGTTTAATTTTTTTCAGTTTTTCTCGCACTTCCGTGGAGATACTCGGGATAGCATCATAGTCTAAAGTCTCTGGCAGCTTGACATCTTCCTGCTCACGGTCTCTTTTTACCTGTTCCCGCTGCCTTTTTATATATCCTTCATACTTTATGGCTATTTCAACCTGTTCAAGAGCCTGTGGTGAATAATCCCTCAACCCACTACAAACTGAGGTGACATCCTGAATATTAATTTCCGGTCTACGGAGTAATTGTTCTAGACTGACCCCACTTTTTAAATCACCCAGGTTCAGCTTTTCTACTGTCAAGCTATCACTTGAGGTCACTTTTGTATCTTGCAGAAAAGACATAGCTGCTTCAACCTGTTTTTGCTTTTCTACATAACATCGCCAACGCTCATCACTTACCAGACCAATTTTACGGCCTAGCTCTGTAAGTCGTTGATCGGCATTATCTTCACGCAACAACAACCGATATTCAGACCGGGAAGTAAACATCCTGTATGGGTCAGTCGTGGGTTGAGTTATCAAATCGTCAATCATAACTCCTAAATAACCCTGATCACGTCCTATAACAACGGGGGGTTGCTCCTGACACTGTCGGGCGGCGTTTATTCCAGCGAGGATACCCTGCCCTGCTGCTTCCTCATACCCGGACGTGCCATTAATTTGTCCCGCATGGAATAAGCCATCAATAACCCTTGTTTCAAGGGTAGCTTTTAACTGCATCGGTTCTATAAAGTCGTACTCTATCGCGTAACCCGGCCGCATAATTTCTACAGACTCAAAACCAACCATTGAACGAAAATAAGCTAACTGAACCTCAGGAGGCAACGAAGTAGACAAACCACTCGGATACATCTCACTCCCCTTTAAACACTCTGGTTCGATAAAGGATTGGTGGCTATTCTTATCAGGAAAGCGGACTATCTTATCTTCGATTGATGGACAGTATCGGGGACCTATTCCCTCAATGATGCCCGCATAGAGTGGTGACTTATCTAAATTATTCCGAATTATTTCATGGGTTCGTTCATTTGTTTCAGCAATATAACAATCAACCTGCTTACGATCAATTGAGCCAGTCATAAAAGAGAAAGGCTTTACTACCTTATCACCTGCCTGTCTCTCAAGTTTACTGAAATCAATCGATCTTGCTGACAGTCTTGCGGGGGTCCCCGTCTTCAACCTTCCAACACGCAAACCATACGATGCCAGTGACGCAGATATGCCTTCAGCAGAAGGCTCACCCGCCCTCCCCCCAGCATAATGATTTAATCCAACGTGGATTAAGCCGCGCATAAAGGTCCCTGTGGTAAGGACCACAGTCTGTCCCAAAAACTCTAGCCCTTCACGCGTCTTTACCCCCACTATCCGATTTTGCTCAACCAAAACCTCTTCAACCAAACCTTGCTTCAGATCGAGCAGAGCTTCATTTTCAATAACATTCTTCATTCTCGCGCTATAAGCCATACGGTCAGCCTGTGCACGCGCTGCTCTCACCGCGGGACCTTTACGCGTATTAAGACGTCTAAACTGTATTCCTGTGGCATCTATATTTAAACCCATCTCACCACCCAGAGCATCAACCTCATGTACCAGATGCCCCTTGGCAAGACCACCAATGGAAGGATTACATGACATCTGAGCGACCGTATCTAAACCAATTGTCAACAGTAAGGTTGTACACCCCATTCGCGCAGAAGCTAACGCAGCTTCACACCCTGCATGTCCGGCCCCAACAACTATGACCTGATAATTTTTTCCATAATTACTCATCGCCCTACATACTTTCCATGTTTCACGTGAAACATTTACTTACCAATACAGAAGCCAGAAAAAATATCATCCAAAATATCTTCTGTTGTCGTTTCCCCAGAAATTTGTCCTAAAAAATAAAGCGCCTCACGAATATCAAAAGCAATCAACTCTAAATCAGCGTTATTTTGACAACAGAATAAAGCTCTCCCAATAGGCTCCAAACAACGTTGAAGCGCCTCAAAATGACGGCTCTCAGTTAACAAAACAGTCTCGTCAGTGGTTGTATAGTCTTTTTTCAAAAAAGAAGAAATTCCATGACGAAGGCTATCGAGACCTTCAGCTGTCTTTGATGAAACCCTATAAACAGGAAAAGCCCCAAACGTATTAAAATCAAGCTCAATTGCTTTATCTATTTTTGTATAAACAACAAAGATGGGCCGACCAGAACATGATTCAAGCGCGGAAAAATCAAGCTGGTCAGGGGTCCTACTTGAATCAACAACAAGTAAAACAAGATCAGCAAGAGAAATTTTTTCCTCCGTACGACGAATACCTTCAATCTCAACAATATCACTAGATGTGCGAAGTCCTGCCGTATCAACAAGAGAAACAGGGACACCATCAATAGATAAACCTTCTTCTAAAAAATCTCGGGTCGTCCCAGGAACATCAGTGACTATAGCTCGGTCCTCACCCAAAAGAGCATTCATTAAAGAACTCTTACCGGCATTGGGTTGCCCAACCAAAAGAATGGAAGCTCCCTCAGTTAATACCCGCCCACAGCTATAAGTTTCTGTTATCGTTAAAATTTTAGATTTAAGATCGGTGAGAACAGCAATAAAATCAGCAATATCTTCGTCAGGTAAATCTTCCTCTGGAAAATCCAACCATGCCTCGGTTAAAACTAAAATATGTTTTAATTGTGAGGAGAAGTTATAAATAACACGACTAAGTCCTCCCCCCATTTGCTTTATGGCGAGTTTTCGGGAAGAATCGGTTTTGGCATGAATCAACTGAGATACGGCTTCAGCTTGAGAAAGATCTAACCGGCCATTCATAAAAGCACGATAGGTAAATTCACCTGGCTGAGCTAAACGGATGCCAAAAGATTGATAAAGTTTGAGGATTGACTTAATGACCTGCTGTCCCCCGTGGCACTGGATTTCAACAACGTCTTCACGCGTGTAGGTGTGAGGAGCAGCCATATAAACAGCCATGACCTCATCAACAACAAAATCAGAATCATTACGTAACAATCCATGATAGAGACGATGTGATTGTAGCTCTGTCTGTCGACCGGTAGGGGTAAAAAAACGAAAAAGTGCCGACAAAGAGTCGGCACCAGAAATTCTTATAATTGCAATACCAGCATCACCTGAACCAGTTGCTGGTGCAATAATCGTATCAGAGGTATTCATCAGCGCTCACAAACAGATCAGTCAGGCTGGCGACGAATAAGATACTGCTGCAAAATAGTAAGTAGGTTATTTGTAAGCCAATAAAGAACCAAACCAGCAGGAAAATTAAGAAACATAAAAGTAAATACTATAGGCATCATTAACATGATTTTTTCTTGTGTAGGATCCATGTTAGTTGGTGTCATTTTTTGTTGCAAAAACATGGTCACCCCCATAATAAGAGGCGTTACATAATAAGGATCCTTGGCAGCCAAATCTGTAATCCAAAGCATAAACGGTGCATGACGTAATTCAATGGAGCCGAGAAGAACGCGGTAAAGAGCAAAAAACACGGGAATCTGAATAACCATAGGTAAACAACCACCCATAGGATTAACCTTATTTTCCTTATAAAAAGCCATCATTTCCTGATTTAACTTTTGTTTATCACTCCCATATTTTTCGCGCATTTTCTTCATTTCAGGCTGCAGCTTTTGCATACCCTTCATCGACTTATAACTTTTTTGGGTCAAAGGCCAAAAAATTAATTTGATGCAAACCGTTAACAATATAATTGAAAAACCATAATTACCTAAAAATTTGTAAAAGAATTTAAGGACGACCATAAGAGGTTTAGACAAAGGATGAAAAAACCCATAATCAATAACTTCATCAAATAAGTGGCCAGCTGCTAATAAATATTTATCGTCTTTAGGGCCAAAGTAGGAAGTATAATCAAATAAAATTTCTTGATTGGCTAGAAGCGTAGATTGAGCAGAAATAAATTTATTTTCTACATAACCTGAACCAGTAGTAATAAATAACTGCTCTGATGATTCATGAGGATCAATAGCATTTAAAAAATATTTAGTAGAATAACCAGACCAAACGAAATTGTTTTTATATAACTTAGGAGATTCTTCTAGTTTTGCAGGTTTATCCTCTTGCAGTTCTTCTCCATCATAAGTAACAGGACCAACAAATGTATACATAGCTGACTTACTATCTTTATCCCATGAAGATAGTAAAGATAAATTAAATCGACCAGAAACAGGAGAAGAGGAAGTATTTGTTATTTTTATATTGACATCAAAAGAATATAAATCAGGGTGGAAAATATAGGTTTTAACAACTATAAAATTATTAATTGAGGCAACAAAATTAATTTCAACATTATCTTTATCAACAATAATTAAATCTTTATTCGTTGTTAATTGGTAATTTAAATTTTTTGGAATGTAGAACCCATCACTACCAAACGTTTGTAAAGTAGAGAGTTCAAAATTATCAGCACTTAAGAGAGTCAATGACGAAGAACTGGTTTCATTTGTTTCATTATATTGTTTCAACACAACAGATCTAACAGTTGCGCCAATGGTTGATAATTTGATATCAAAAAAATCAGAAGAGACAGTAACAAAAGCCTCTTCACTAACATCGTTAACAATTAGATCAGTATCTATTTCATTTGTGACACTATTTGCCTTTACCTCGTCCTTTTCAATTGTATTAACCTGTTCAGTGTCAGCAATGACTGCAGGTTGTTGAATCTGTGATTGCGGAGCAAAAAAGAGACTGTAGGCAGACCATAGAAGAACGATAAGAACTACAGCGAGGATCGTACGGTTATTATCCATTTTTATGTATCCTGGTTTTTAATTGAAGGGACTGGGTCAAAGCCACCAGCATGAAAAGGGTGACATTTAAGTATTCTCTTGATAGCTAAAAAACTACCTTTTAATAGTCCAAATGTAAGGATGCTTTCTCTAGCATAAGAAGAACATGTTGGATAAAATCGGCAGGATCTGGGGGTAAAAGGTGAAATGCAATGACGATAAATATCTATTAAAAATATAAAAATATATTTAATCATTACCAATTGCCATCTTCATGAAAAGAGACCGTAACTCCAGCATTATTTCTGAAGAAGAGAGTAAAGATGCGCCTCTTTTTACTATGATCGAATAATCACGAATAGGATAATCAAAATTTGATTGACGGAAAAATTCACGAGTCAGTCTTTTAAGCCGATTGCGATGAACCGCATTACCAACTTTACGTGTTACTGTAATACCTAGGCGAGTGCAGGTTTTCTCAGAATTAATAAAAACCAAAAGCACAAAATGGGGTGTATGATATTTACACCCCATCTTCCTAACCAGCTGATATTCCCATCGTTTGCGTAAACGCATAGAGACAGGATAACATTTATTCATACTCTACTTTTGCGGTATAGATACCGTCAAAGATTTGCGACCACGTGCACGACGATTATTTATCGTATTCCGCCCACTTTTGGTCTGCATTTTCTTACGAAAACCGTGTGTTCTTTTCCGCTTAATGCGGCTTGGCTGAAAAGTTCGTTTTGACATTATAAATCTCCTCGTGCTGAAACTGACAAAGCAATACTTTTAATCATAAATACAAAATCAAGTCAATAAAAATACGTTTAAGAATCTACTGGTAGATATTGCCAATAAACATTATAGTAACCACTTCTAAAATGTTTAAAAAAAATATGAAATTGAAATAGAAGCATTTTATACTTAATGATTTCAACAACATATAGACATTTATCGTTATAAACAAGCGTTGATAATCTGTGGATAAAAAATGAATTCAATTTGGAATAGAGCATTAGACAAATTAAAAACAAAAATAAGTGAACAAAATTATTCTACCTGGATAACCCCTATCAATCCGGTAAAATTATCAGGAAATCAATTCTATGTTGAAGTTCCCAATAAATTTATAAAAGATTGGATTAATGACAATTATAAAAATGAAATAGAAAAGACCTTATCTGAATTAGGTAAAGATGAATACATTTTAGAAATAAAAATAAACAAGACAATACAGAAAGAAACGAAAAAAACAGAAGAAAATGAAGTAATCCCCATAGTAAAAGAAAAAAATAAAATTAATAATAAAAAAGAAAATATACCTAATTTAAATCCTAAATATACATTTGATACCTTTGTTGCTGGTACATCAAATCAATTTGCACATGCAGCTGCTATGGCAGTAGCTAATAATCCTGCAACAACATATAATCCATTGTTTATTTATGGTGGGGTTGGTTTAGGAAAAACACACCTTATAAATGCAATAGGTAATGAAATATATAAAAAGGATAAAAACACAAAAATTTGTTATTATTCTTCAGAAAAATTTACAAATGAACTAATAAATTCTCTTAGACATGCAAAAATGAATGAATTTAGAAATAAATTCAGATCAATAGATATATTATTAATAGACGATATACAATTTATAGCGGGAAAAAAAAGTACTCAAGAAGAATTTTTTCACACTTTTAATGCATTATATGAATCACATAAGCAAATAATTGTTACATCAGATAAATTTCCAAAAGAAATTCCTGATTTGGAAGAGAGATTAAGATCAAGGTTTGAGTGGGGTTTAATCGCAGATATACAGGCACCAGACACTGAAACAAAACAAGCTATTTTAAATATGAAAGCTGATCAAAATAATATAATTTTATCAGAAGATGTAATATATTTTTTAGCCAATTCTATATCAAATAATGTAAGAGAATTAGAAGGTTATCTTATAAGAATAGGTGCATATGCAAGTCTGACATCAACACCTATAACTATTCAAATGGCTAAAAAAATATTAAAAGATATATTGATTGAAAATAGTAAAGAAATAACTGTTGAAAAAATTCAAAAGACAGTGGCTGAACATTTTCAGATAAAAACAAGTGAACTCAAATCATCAAAGCGCCTTAAAAATATTGTTTTTCCTCGACAAGTTGCGATGTATATAAGTCGAAATTTAACCAGTTTGTCTTACCCTGAAATCGGGACCAAATTTGGAGGAAAAGATCATTCAACAATAATCCATGCCATTAAAAAAATAGAAAAAAACATGAAGGAAGATATATACATTAAAACAATTATAGAAAAGCTTATTGAAAACCTGAGCATATAAATGTGTATAAGTAGTTATAAATATTAATTAATAAAATTATCAACAAATTGAAATTTTTATTAGCAATTAATAAACAGCTATAAAAATAGATATTTTCATTATTTTTTAAGAGTTTAAGTCGATATAAACATATCAACAAGCTCTACTATTACTACTATATTTATTAAATAACTAATAAAAGAATTAGGCGATGTTGATGGAGGTAATATGCAGTTCACAATAAGTAAAAGTATTTTTTTAGATGGTCTTGCTAAAGTGCAAGGGATCGTTGAAAAAAGACATACGATTCCAATTTTAGCGAATGTGCTAATTGAAGCAAAAAATAATGAAATAACCATTACTGCTACAGATTTAGAGGTAGGATTAAAATCTAAATATGAAGCTAATATTATAAATGAAGGGAAAATAACTATTTCTGCAAAAAAACTGTATGAAATAATTAAGGAATTTCCTGATAAAGAAATTAACTTTTTATCTAAGAATAATTTTTGGGTTGAAATTAAGTGTGATAAATCAATATTTAATCTGGTTGGCCTATCTCCAGATGAATTTCCAAAATTTCCAGATTTAGAATTAAATACAAATTTTATCGATAAAAATAATTTAAGTGAAATGATAGAAAAAACATTATTTTCTGTTTCTAGTGATGAAACAAAATTTAATTTAACTGGTATTTATATAAAATCAGAAATTGTAGAGGATATTAAACAAATAGTATTTGTTTCCACTGACGGACATAGATTATCTATGATTCAAAAACAATATGATAATGAATTAGATAAAAGATATTTTGAAGGTTTTATTCTACCTAAAAAAGGAATTACAGAAATAAAGAAAATATTAGAAACAATGGAAAGTGATATAAATATAGGAATTTCAGATAATAATTTTTCAGTTAATAATAAACAAACTACTCTAATAATGAGAATGGTAGACGGTGATTTTCCGGATTATAAAAGAGTTATTCCAGATAAAGGAAATAATGCAGCAGTTATAAATAAAAATTTATTTTTGCATGCCTTGAAGAGAATTTCGATATTATCGAGTGAAAAATCAAAAGGAGTAAAGATAAATTTAAAGAATAATTTATTAACTTTAACCTCATCTAACCCAGACTTAGGTGATGCTAAAGAAGAAATAACTATAATATATAATGGTGATGATATTTCTATAGGTTTTAATGCTAAATATATAATTGATATATTACAGGTAATTAAAGAAGATAATATTATTTTTAATTTAAAAGATAATATATCACCTGGTCGCATAAATCCTGAAAATAATGAAAATCAGCTTTTTGTTATTATGCCCATGCGCTTATAAACTATATTAAATGTATATTAATAAAATAGAAATTGAAAATTTTAGAAATATAAAAAAAACTATTGTAGAACCAAATAAAAAACTTAATTTTTTTTATGGTAATAATGCTCAAGGTAAAACAAACTTAATAGAATCAATTTATTTTTCTTCACTTTATAAAAGTTTTAGAACTAATAAAAATATTGATCTTATTAATATAGATGCCAATATTTTTAAAATTAATTTAGAGGTAGTAAATAATAAAGTATCTAATAAAATAAATATTACTTTAGATAAAAAAAACAAAAAAAATATTTTAATAAATAGTAAAAAGCCAGAAAATAATATTTTTTTTAGGATTTTAAATTCAATAATATATTTTCCAGATGAAATTATTTATTTAAAATCATATCCACTGTATAGAAGAAATTTAATAGATAGATCTATTTTTTTTATAAATATAGAATATATTAATATTCATAAAAAATATTTGAAATGTTTAAAACAAAGAAATATATTTTTAAAATCAAATAATAGTGAAGATGATATTTGGAAAGAACAATTAATAGAATATGCTTATTTAATTATTAATGAAAGATTGTCATATGTTTCTCAAATAAATGATTATCTCTCTTATTTATTTAGTAAGAATCAGTTATATGAAAAATATTCTATTCGTTATAACGAATATCAAAAAGGAAATATAAAAGATATTCTTCAGAATAAATTTATAAAAAACAAAATAAATGAAATAAAATATGGATATACACTTGTTGGACCACATATAGACGATTTTATTTTTTTAATAAATAATAACAATATTAATAAATATTCCTCTGAGGGACAAAAGAGATCATTTCTACTTAGCTATAAACAAGCACAGTTACAAATTTATAAAGAAAAATATGGATATTACCCAATATTATTATTCGACGATATGGGAAGTGAATTAGATTTTAATAGAAAAACTGATATTTTTAATAAAATTATTGAAGATTCAGGTCAGGTATTTATAACGACAATGGATTTACCTGATATTTATAACAAAGAAGACAAATATAAAGTATTTGAAGTAAGTAACGGTAACTTTTCTGAATTTATATTGGAATAAGGTAGATTATGTCTGAAGAAAAAAAATATGGGGCAGAAAGTATACAAGTTTTAGAAGGTTTAGAAGCGGTTAGGAAAAGACCAGCGATGTATATAGGTTCAACATCCGTTGAAGGTCTTCATCATCTTGTCTACGAGGTTGTTGATAATGCCATTGATGAAGCTTTGGCAGGTTATTGTAATGAAATTATCGTTGTCATCCATGAAGATTGTTCTGTAACGGTAGAAGATAACGGCCGTGGTATTCCAGTAGAAATGCACGAAGGACAACATAAATCAGCAGCCGAAGTTGTTATGACCGTCTTACATGCCGGTGGTAAATTTGATGATAATGGTGAAGGTGCTTATAAAGTCTCTGGTGGACTTCATGGTGTTGGAGTTTCTGTTGTCAATGCCTTGTCCAGTAATCTTGAGTTGGAAATCAGGCGTGAAGGTAAAATTTATAGGCAAAGCTATAAAAAAGGTGTCCCAATTGAGCCGCTTCGGGTTGATGGTGAAACTATCAAACGGGGAACTAAAATCACATTTTGGCCTGATAATGATGTTTTTGATACCTCTGATTTTTCATTTTCAACGTTGTCACAGCGATTACGGGAACTAGCATTTTTAAATGCGGGGGTAAAAATAATCATTACTGATGCTAGAACAGAAAAACATAACGAATTTATCTATGAAGGTGGAATTCGTTCGTTTGTCGAATATTTAAACCGAGCTAAAAGCGCCTTACATCCCGAGCCCCTCTATTTTCATGGAGAAAAAGGGGGATCAGAGATTGAAATAGCGATTCAGTATAACGATAGTTATGACGAGAAAATATTCTGTTTTGCCAATAATATTAATACTCATGAAGGTGGCACCCATCTGAGTGGTTTTAAAGGGTCTTTGACACGAACCATGAATGCTTATGCCGCTGCGAATAATTTACTCAAAAATACAAAAGTTGCCATATCTGGTGATGATATGCGTGAAGGTATTGCGGCGGTTATATCAGTTAAACTTTCAGATCCTCAATTTGAAGGTCAAACCAAAACAAAGTTGGGTAATTCTGAAGTTAAAGGTTACGTAGAAACCTTGATGAATGATCAATTAGCCAGTTTTCTTGAAGAAAATCCACAAGTTGCAAAAAAAATATTAGAAAAGGGAATTGAAGCAGCCCGAGCGCGTGAGGCTGCTCGAAAAGCACGCGATCTAACGCGGCGTAAAGGGGCTTTAGAAGGACTTTCTCTCCCAGGAAAATTGGCGGATTGTCAAGAAAAAGATCCGGCTCTCTGCGAAATATACCTCGTCGAAGGTGACTCTGCTGGTGGGAGTGCAAAGCAAGGGCGTGAACGGCGATATCAGGCCATTTTACCGCTCAAGGGTAAAATACTTAATGTTGAAAAATCCCGCTTTGATAAAATGTTAACGTCAAATGAAATACGTACCTTAATCACTGCAATGGGTACTGGAATTGGTAAGGATGATTTTGATGTGGCCAAGTTACGTTATCACCGTGTCATTATTATGACTGATGCCGACGTCGATGGTTCTCACATTCGTACCCTGTTACTAACTTTCTTTTTTAGACAAATGCCTGAAATAGTTGAACGGGGTCATCTTTATATTGCTCAGCCGCCTCTCTATAAAGCGAAACGGGGAAAGCGGGAACTTTATATGAAGGATGATGATGTTTTGCTCGACTACCTCTTAGATATCGGAACAGAAGGAATATCTTTAGAGATGGAAGGGGGAAACAAAGTCCTCCGCGGCAAGCAAATTATTCCTACTCTTAGAAATATAATCAATTATAATCAGCATTTCGAGAAGATTGTTAACCGCGGTGTTCCTGGAGAAATATTAAAAATTTTCCTCAAAGGAAAAATTCGGAATGGTTTTGCTGATCAGGTAAATTTGGAACCTTTGGCAGAACAATTGCGCCAATTGGAAAATAAGGCAAAATTTGTGGTGATGGAAGATCCTGATCGTATACTCGTTACTTTTGGTAATTTACATACGCGTATTGATAGGCAGATTGTTGAAATTTTATCCTCGCATGAATATAAATTATTGCTCCAATCCTATAAATTGATTGAAGATATTTGTTTGAATGAACCCGTCTATCTAGCCGCAGAAGACAAAGAGAGTATTGAGGTAACAGATCGCGAAGAGTTGTTGAATGTCTTTTTAACAAGAGCAAAAAAAGGGCAATATATACAGCGCTATAAAGGTCTGGGAGAGATGAATCCTGAACAATTATGGGAAACAACAATGGATCCAGAAAAACGGGTTTTATTGCAAGTCACAATAGAGGATGCGGTTAAAGCAGATGAAATATTTACCGTCTTGATGGGTGATCAGGTAGAACCACGACGTGAGTTTATTGAGCAGAATGCTCTACAGGTTGCTAATCTGGATGTTTGAAAATTTTAAAAGTTAAACTTCCACCGCGAAGTTTGGAGGAGTTAGATGCTGTCAGAGCAAAATAAAGTTACCGTTAATATTGTCGATGAAATGCGTAAATCCTATATGGATTACGCCATGAGCGTTATCATAGGTCGGGCTTTGCCCGATGTCCGTGACGGTTTGAAACCTGTCCACAGACGTATTTTATACGCCATGTATGATCTCAATAATGATTACAATAAACCATACAAAAAGTCGGCGCGTGTCGTTGGTGATGTGATTGGTAAGTATCATCCACATGGTGATACCGCTGTTTATGATTCAATTGTCCGGATGGCGCAGGACTTTTCAATGCGTCATCCATTAGTCGATGGCCAAGGAAATTTTGGGTCAGTCGATGGTGATTCTGCTGCGGCGATGCGCTATACCGAAATCAGGATGGATCGGCTTGCGCACGAGTTGTTAAATGATATTGATAAGGAAACAGTCACTTTTGGTCCGAACTATGATGATTCTTTAGAAGAGCCCTTGGTTCTCCCGTGTAAGTATCCAAACCTGCTAGTGAATGGTTCTGAGGGGATTGCCGTAGGTATGGCAACCAAGATACCACCACATAATCTGGGCGAAGTTATTGATGGTTTGATAGCCTTAATCGATGATCCACGAATTAGTATCGAAGAATTGATAGAAAAAATACCGGGGCCCGATTTCCCGACAGCCGGATTTATCAATGGCCGAGAAGGTATCACTGATGCCTATAAAAATGGCCGTGGTATCGTGCAGATGCGAGCTAGGGCAATGGTAGAAATTGATCGGCGTAGTGGTCGGGAATCCATCATTATTACCGAACTGCCCTACCAGGTTAACAAGGCTCGCTTGATTGAAAAAATTGCCGAGCTGGTAAAAAATAAAAAGATCGAAGGAATTTCGGATCTGCGAGATGAATCGGATCGCGAAGGGATGCGGATTGTTGTGGAGCTGCGAAGAGACATGATCCCAGGGGTCGTCTTGAATCAACTCTACAAAATGACGGTGATGCAGAGTTCTTTCGGTATTATTATGCTTGCCATCGTTTCAGGCCAACCTAAAATCTTAAATTTGCGGGAAGTTCTTGATTGTTTTGTTGATCACCGTCGAGAGATCGTTACAAAACGTTGTGTCTTTGAACTGAAAAAAGCTGAAGCTCGTGCTCACATTCTTTATGGGTTAAAGTTGGCTTTGGAAAATCTCGATGAGGTGATTAAAATTATCAAGGGGAGCGCAACCTCTCCTGAGGCCAAACAGGGTCTAATCGCACGTTTTGCATTTTCAGCCATCCAAGCGCAAGCAATACTGGATATGCGTCTGCATCGTTTGACCGGTCTTGAACGGGGAAAAATACTCGAAGAACTGGCCGAACTTCTCACCCAGATCAGCCGTTTGAAAGAGATTCTTGGCAGTGAAGTTGAGATTCTCAAAATCGTTAAAACGGAACTCACTGAAATAAAAGAAAAATTTGCAAATCCACGGCGGACGGAAATACTTGATAAAAGTGCCGATTTAACCCTGGAAGATATGATTGTTGAAGAAGATATGGTTGTGACTGTCACCCATGGTGGTTATATCAAGCGCAACGCAGTCTCTCTCTATCGAGCGCAACGGCGAGGTGGAAAAGGAAAAACAGGGGTTAAACCTAAAGAAGAGGATTTTGTAGAAAATTTATTTATTGCCTCAACTCATGCATATATTCTTATTTTTACCGACTTGGGCAAAGTTTATTGGCTAAAGGTGCATGAAATACCACAAGGTGGTCGATCTTCACGCGGTAAGGCAATCGTCAATTTATTGCAATTAGCTCCTGAAGAAAAAGTTATGACCATTTTGCCGGTCACAAAATTTGAAAAAGGACAATATATTGTCACCGCGACTGCTCGGGGAATTATCAAAAAAACCGAACTGATGGCCTATTCCCATCCCCGCACTGGTGGCATTATTGCGTTGACCATTGATGAGGGTGACAGTCTTATTGAAGCCCGACTGACCAACGGAGAGCGTGACCTTCTCCTGGCGAGTCGTAAAGGGAAATCAATCCGTTTTCCAGAAACAGATGTCCGCTCAGTCGGGCGCCCAGCGCGAGGTGTTCGCGGCATAACTCTGGATGAAGATGATTCCGTTATTGGGCTACAGTCGGTCGCGGCCAATACTGCTCTGGCACTGGTGACAGTGACTGAAAATGGTTACGGTAAACGTACTGATATTGGTGAATACCGAGTTCAGAGCCGCGGCGGCAAAGGGGTAATTACCATTAAAACCAGCGTCCGTAATGGTTGTGTCGTCGCTATCAGGATGGTGGAGGATGAGTCTGACCTCATGTTTATCACCAATCGCGGTAAGCTCTTGCGCACCAACGTGAAAAATATCCGCTCCATAGGTCGAAATACCCAAGGTGTCAGGATGATGGTGTTGGAAGACGGTGAGTTAATAGTTTCAGTCGCCAAACTAGCGGAGAAGGATACTGTGGATGGGGTTGATTCGATTGAAGAAGCAGTTGAAGAGGGAGTTGAAACAACTGGAAAGCCAGAAGAAGAGATCTAGTCGCAGTCGCTGGATACTCACTTTTATCATTCTTGCGGCGCTGATGGCGGCAGTCTATCCTTTGTATAGTCACTATCAGTTGACAGCGCCGCAGCGATTATTCGCTGAAGCTGTTGAATTAGAGAATCTAAGGCAGATAACGGCGGCAGAAGAGAAATATCAGCAAGTATATCAAAGCTACCCTCAAGCTCCAGAAGCAGCAGAGGCAATTTTAAGAATTGGTAACATCTGGCAGTTTGAGCTTCAGGATATGCAAAAGGCTCTATTAAATTATTTGCAGCTAGAACATGACTATCCACGAAGCCCGTTGGTGCAGTCAGCCCGTGAAGAGGCGGCTCGAATAGCAAAATACAGGTTAAGAGATTATCCCCGGGCGATTGAGTTCTATCAACGTCTGCTTGATTTTAATGAGGGTCGTGTTGATCAATATTATTATGAAATAGCTGATTGTTATTTTTATCTTGAAAATTATTCTCAAGCGCGGATAGAACTGGAATCTCTACTTGAAAAATATCCGCAAAGTAAATTTGTTGTCGATGCTTTATATCGCAAAGCCAGAATATTGCTGCTTGAAGGACAAACGAAAGCGGCACAGCAACAATGGCTTCATATCATAGATAAATATCCAGAGAGTAAATATCGTCCTCAGGCTGAGTTCGATCTGGCCAAAATTCTTGAAGAAGAGGGGCATCTGCAAGAAGCCCTGCAACAATATCAGCAATTGAGAGGGAAATTAGAGCCTGCGTTGTTAGATGAAAAAATTAAACACTTGGAACAACGGATTGAAGATAAAAAGGAGGCCATCTAAATGGAAACAAAAATTGCTGTTATTGGCGCTGGAAGTTGGGGGACAACATTAGCCAACCTGTTAGCTAATAAAGGTTATTCGGTCACTCTTTGGTGTTATGAAAAGGATCTGGCTTTACGGATTGAAGAAAATCGGATAAATGACCTTTATTTACCAGAGGTGAAACTCTCTGAAAATATACGGGCAACCAACAGTCTAACAGCGGCGGTTACAGATAAAAAAATGTTGTTGTTTGTGACCCCATCGCAATCGACCAGATATGTCTTAAAGGAAGCACTCCCTTCCCTCTCATCAGAATCCTTAGTTGTCTCAGCATCAAAAGGAATTGAAAATGAAAGCCTGATGTTGTTATCACAGGTTTTTGAAGAGTTGCTCCCAGTGCACATGCATTCTCAACTGGGTTTTCTGTCTGGCCCTTCATTTGCCAATGAAGTCAGTGCAGGCATGCCTACAGCGGTTGTTGCTGCTGCGCGCAATAATGCTGTAGCAAAACAGATTCAAGAGATTTTTAGCACGGAGGTATTTCGGGTCTATACCCATGACGATATTATCGGTGTGGAACTTGGCGGGGCAATGAAGAATGTTATTGCGCTAGCCGCAGGAGTTGCTGATGGACTGGGTTTTGGTCATAATAGCAGAGCGGCACTCATCACCCGTGGTTTGGCTGAAATGACTCGCTTAGGGCTAAAACTAGGAGGATCAGCAGAAACATTTGCTGGTCTGGCAGGGATGGGAGACTTGGTGTTAACCTGTACTGGAGACCTGTCTCGCAACCGTAGTGTCGGTATTGAGTTGGGTCAGGGACGCAAGCTCGATGAAATTCTGAGTGGCATGCAGATGATCGCAGAGGGAGTCAAAACAACTCTCTCGGCGTACCAACTTGCCGATAAGCTGGGAGTTGATGTGCCGATTATTGAACAGATGTATCTTATCCTTTACCAAGATAAAGATCCGCGCCTGGCGGTAACCGACTTGATGTTACGTGATTTGAAGCCGGAAGCTATTTAGGAGAAAACGATGAAACAAATATTGTTGTTATTCGCTTGTTTTTTACTCTGCGGGGGGATCGCTGTTGCGGATCCTATCGTGGAGATGAAAACCAACATGGGCAGTATCACGATTGAATTGAACAGTTCCAAGGCACCTCTGACTGTGGATAACTTTCTTAAATATGTGGATAAAAAATTCTATGACGACACAATTTTCCATCGCGTCATCGGAAATTTTATGATTCAGGGCGGTGGCTTTGATAAATCCGAAACCAAAAAAGCGACATTGTCTGCGATTAAGAATGAGGCTGATAACGGGTTAAAAAACCAGAAAGGGACCATCTCTATGGCCCGGACTGGGGTTGTCGATAGCGCGACCAGTCAATTTTTTATCAACCTGGTTGATAACCATTCACTTAATCACCGTGGAACAAGTTCAGGGGCGTATGGCTACGCTGTCTTTGGGAAAGTTATCGCTGGTATGGATGTGGTGGAAAAAATAGGCAAGGTGAAAACAATATCAAAAAGTGCCCTGTTC
Source organism: Desulfuromusa kysingii (assembly GCF_900107645.1). Classification (GTDB taxonomy): domain Bacteria; phylum Desulfobacterota; class Desulfuromonadia; order Desulfuromonadales; family Geopsychrobacteraceae; genus Desulfuromusa; species Desulfuromusa kysingii. The sequence continues at coordinate 79,438 of NZ_FNQN01000005.1, read as the reverse complement.
CGAGATTACCCTGAACCACAAGTGATTATTGAATCGGTCCGCAGGGTTAAAAAATAGAGGCTTAGCGGAGACGGCAGGAGCGACTGATGGCAACGTTCCGGATTATGAGCTACCATATCAATGGTGCTCGAAATGCAGCAGGTGAAATTGCACCCGAGCTTTGCGCTGCGGTTATTCGTGAACAACAACCCGAACTGGTGATGTTACAACGCATCGGTTCACCGATTGGGGCAAGCTCCGCTGAGCTGTTGGCTGAAAGGGTTGGTTTAGCTGTCTATGGGACAGATTTGGAGGGTGATTGTGCCTTCTTGTCCCGTTATCCCCTTTATCACCTTCAAGAATTCCAGCTGGGTTATGGTAACTATTGTCTGCAAGCGGATCTTGATCGTGATGGAGAGAGAATCCATCTCTTTAATCTGACCCTTTCCTGGGATCTTCGACAACGGCGCGAACAAGTCAAATATTTAGTTAATTCACAACTTTTAAACAACCCTTCTTTACCCTGTGCGACAATCGTTTGTGGTGATTTTGGACTACCTCTGTGGGGGAGCGGTCAAATCCCTCTGCATGAACACCTGCGCCGGGCGAGCTTTCCTGTTTGGAGGGCAAACTTTCCAAGCAAGATTCCCCTTTGGGGGCGTGACCGAGTCTATCTTAAGGGACCAATCAGGGCGTTATCTGGCCAAGTTGTCATGTCTGGCCAGGCGCGTCATGCTTCGACACATCTTCCTCTGGTGCTGACTGTAGAAACCCGTGATACCCGTCAGGTGCTCAAGGTTAAAAAATCAACCCGGGTCACCTCTAAACAACCGACCCCGATTTGTGGCTAATACACTCCAAAGATAAAAGAAGGGTATATGAAAAAAACCGAAAAAGCTTTGACTCTATTGCGAGCTTTGGAGAAAATTTACCCGACAGCCCACTGTGCCTTGAATTATCAAAACCCGTGGCAGTTGCTGGTGGCAACAATTTTGTCAGCCCAGTGCACTGACAAGCGGGTTAATATTGTAACGGAAACATTGTTTAAAAAATTTCCCGGACCGGAACAGATGGCGGCAGCCACTCAGGATCAAGTAGAAGAGTTGATCCGTTCAACCGGATTTTTTCGTAACAAAGCAAAGAACTTGATTCGCTGTGCAGAGCAGCTATTGATTCATCATCAGGGACAGGTTCCTGCCGATATTGATGCATTGGTTGCACTGAACGGTGTCGGCCGTAAAACAGCCAATGTTGTTCTCGGCAATGCCTACCAGATTCCAGGGATGGTGGTAGACACTCATGTTAAGCGTTTAGCCAAACGGTTTGGATGGACAAAGTCAGATAGTCCAGAACAGATAGAGTCTGAGCTGAGCCGGTTGCTTCCAGAGGAAGAATGGACCCAATGTAGCCATACCTTGATTGCTCATGGTCGCGCCTGTTGTAAGGCTCCAACTCCCTATTGCAGCTCTTGCCCCATTGTAGACCTCTGCCCGCGTAAAGGGGTGGATAAATCACGTTAAAACATGATGAGTTAAACGGTATAACGATGCATTGAAAAATTATGACATAAAGAGAGATCGCCCTGCGGGGAATCTAAAAGTAAAAAGCTTCGCAACAATTGTTGCGAAGCTTTTCTGGTTTACCCTCAAAGACTCAATGACCAGCAGCAAACGCTGTCTGGCGATGTCGTCAAATTTATACTTTCATTACGTTCGCGGATTGTGGACCTTTATCTCCCTGGATTACGTCAAAAGTAACACGATCTCCTTCAGCCAAGGATTTGAAACCTTCTGATTGGATCGCTGAAAAATGAACAAAGACGTCTGGACCATTGTCCTGCTCAATAAAACCAAAACCTTTTGAATCATTAAACCACTTTACTGTACCTTCTGCCATGCTTTTCTCCTTCTACGTATTTTATACGAGGGTAACCGAGACACGATAAATCGCTTCTATCACAGACACCATTTAAAAACAACGTTATTTTTTTAATGATAGCGATCACGAACCGGAAAAATGCTCGGTTTAAGAGAAAAAAGTCGTCTGATTTTAACCAGTAAATCGTGTAACCAGTATTTATTACAAAGAACATCTGTATTTAGAGATATAATCGTTAAAAATATGCACAGTACTGGAAAAACTGCCCCATTTCCGTGTATTCTTGTAGGATCAAATTAACTTAGAGGAGGATACCTGAAATGAGTAACTCATTTAATACGGAAAAAAGTCTGCAAGTCGCTGGACACGAATATCGATATCACAGCTTGAAGGCCTTTGCTGTAGCCAGTTCATATCGCCTGGAGCAGCTTCCTTTCACCATTAAAGTCCTGTTGGAAAATCTTCTGCGCAAAGAAGATGGGCACAGCGTTATGCGAAGTGATATCGAAGCTGTTGCTGGCTGGAATCCGAATCAAGATCAGTCGGGAGAAATTTCATACAGCCCGGCGCGGGTTTTAATGCAGGACTTTACCGGCGTCCCCGCGATTGTTGATCTTGCAGCGATGCGTGACTCAGTGGCCAAAAACGGCGGTGATCCAGCTAAAATAAATCCACAAATTCCTGTGGATCTGGTGATTGACCACTCTGTTATGGTGGATCACTTTGGTAATCCTGAAGCGCTCGCTGACAATGTCAAAAGAGAGATGGAGCGAAACCGTGAACGCTACGCATTTTTGCGTTGGGGACAGAATGTTTTTGACAACTTTCGTGTCGTACCGCCAGGAACCGGGATCTGTCATCAGGTTAACTTGGAATATCTTGCACAAGGTGTCTGGAGTCAGAAAGTTAATGGGGAGCTCTGGGCTTATCCTGACACTCTGGTTGGAACCGACAGCCATACCACAATGATAAACGGTCTCGGTGTCCTTGGTTGGGGAGTTGGGGGCATTGAGGCAGAAGCCGCTATGCTGGGGCAACCCATTTCGATGCTGATTCCTGAGGTGGTGGGTTTTCGTTTATCCGGTCATTTAAATGAAGGGATTACCGCGACAGATCTGGTGTTGACGGTTACGCAGATGTTACGTAGTCATGGGGTTGTTGGTAAGTTTGTGGAGTTCTTTGGTACCGGTTTGTCGCAATTGCCTTTGGCCGATCGGGCAACGATAGCTAACATGTCGCCTGAATATGGGGCAACCTGCGGATTTTTCCCGATAGATCAGGTCACCCTTGATTATCTGACTTTATCCGGACGCAGTCCTGAAACTGTGGCACTGGTGGAAAGTTATTGTAAAGAACAGGGGTTATGGCGCGCAGATGATCTTCCTGACCCGACCTACAGTGCCGTTCTTGAGCTCGACCTGACGACGGTTAAGCCTAGTCTGGCAGGACCGAAAAGGCCACAAGATCGAGTCCTCCTGGAAAATATGGGTATCGAAACCGAGAAAGTTCTTCCTGAGGACAATCGGGATAAAGGTGTCCCAATAGCCAATAGTAACGATCAACTGAATCATGGTGACGTTGTTATTGCTGCCATTACTTCTTGTACTAACACCTCCAATCCTGCCGTGATGATGGCTGCCGGTTTGGTTGCAAAGAAAGCGGTAGAAAAAGGGCTGAGCCAAAAATCCTGGGTCAAGACCTCTCTGGCTCCCGGATCAAAAGTTGTCACTGATTACCTTGCAAAAGCGGGGCTGCAAAGTTATTTAGATCAATTGGGCTTCAATATTGTCGGTTATGGATGTACCACTTGCATCGGCAATTCGGGGCCATTAACAGGGCCGGTTGCAGAGGCCATTGATGCGAACGATATGAGTGTTTGCTCAGTCCTGTCGGGGAATCGCAACTTTGAAGGAAGGATTCATGCGCAAGTCAAATCAAACTGGCTGGCATCACCGCCTCTGGTTGTCGCTTTTGCTTTGGCAGGGACCACCTGTATTGACTTGACCAGTGAACCGCTCGGCGAGGATCAATCCGGACAGCCAGTCTATTTGAAAGATATTTGGCCCAGCAACGCAGAGGTTGCTGAAATGGTTGCCCTGGTGAATGCGCAAATGTTCTTAAAAGAGTACGCGGCAGTTTTTACCGGTGATGAGAGCTGGCAAAGCCTCGCCATCCCCGATGGGCTGACCTATTCTTGGGAGCCTGATTCGACCTATATTCGCCTCCCCTCTTTCTTTGATAAACTCCAGGCATCAACAACTTATCCCGGAGTCAATGACGCCAGGATTCTCGCTTTGTTGGGAGACTCAATCACCACAGATCATATCTCTCCGGCAGGGGCGATCAAGGGTGCAAGTCCGGCGGGTGAATATCTGCAGGAACACAATGTTAAAGAGCTGGATTTTAACTCTTATGGCTCACGTCGTGGCAATCATGAAGTGATGGTTCGTGGTACCTTTGCCAACATTCGCCTGCGCAATAAAATGGTTCCTGAAACCGAAGGGGGAATGACAAAACATCTTCCTGATGGTGAAGAGATGAGTATCTTTGCTGCGGCTAACCGCTACAAAAAAGACAATGTTCCTTTGGTCGTTATCGCTGGTAAAGAATACGGGACGGGTTCAAGTCGTGACTGGGCAGCAAAAGGGACACAGCTGCTGGGGGTAAAAGCGGTACTGGCAGAGAGTTATGAGAGGATTCATCGCTCTAACCTTGTTGGTATGGGGGTATTGCCATTACAATTTCTGCCCGGGAGTTCAGCAGAAAGTTTGCGGTTGGATGGAAGTGAAATAGTCAGTATCCCGGTTGTCGAAGGATTGCAGGCCAAGCAAAATTTGACGATTACTCTCACTCGGAGTGATGGCAGCAAAGAAGAGCTCAAGGTCCTTTGTCGTATCGATACTGACCAGGAGGTGATCTTCTTCCAAAGTGGTGGCATCCTCAATCATGTATTGCTGCAATTAATGAAATAGATGATTTAGTTATTCAGGTACAAAAAGCCCAAGGCTGTCTTTATGCAACCTTGGGCTTTTGTGTGTCTGACGAAAGTTGGATGGATTGGCAACATGAAGTTGACGGGATGAAAATATTGGAGTATATGTGAATATATGTTCAATTGATGGAGGATGCTGTGGATCAAAGAGAAGATACGTGCTTGGTTGAATGTGTTCACACTGACAGTGTCAGTCAGGTGAACGCAAAAATGGAATCGGAAGAAAATTTATTTGAATTGGCCGAGCTGTTTAAGGCCTTTGGCGATTCGACCCGAATTCGCATACTTCATGCCCTGTCATTTTCTGATCTGTGCGTCTGTGACTTGGCGCAGCTCCTCAACATGAGCTCCTCAGCGATCAGTCACCAACTCCGGGTTTTACGTGGACAGAAAATCGTCAAATATCGAAAAGATGGAAAGAATGTGATTTATAGTTTGGTTGATGCGCATGTTTTAACCCTTCTGGAACAGGGCCTTCAGCACGTAAAAGAATAATCTATCCGGGCCCCATGTTGGCGGTGGTGCCTATTTTTTACAGGCAGACATATGAACATATTGTCATGTGTTACAAAGAGGTATTGATATGGTTTTATTTGAACGAATACTGCTTGAAAGCTGGAACATTCTTTGCCTTTCTGCTCCTTACATGCTGTTTGGCTTCTTTGTGGCGGGACTGCTAAAAGCTTTTATTCCAGATGATTTAATCGCTCGTCACTTGGGAAAAGAGAATCGATCAAGTATTGTCAAGGCAGCATTATTCGGCGTTCCGATTCCATTATGCAGTTGTGGAGTCCTCCCAGCTGCCGCTGGAATTCGTAAACAAGGGGCGACAAAAGGGGCAACAACGGCATTCCTGATCGCCACTCCTGAAACGGGAGTCGATTCAATTTCTGTAACCTGGGTTCTGCTCGATCCACTGATGGCGATGTTGCGGCCCCTGTCTGCGTTTATAACGGCGCTAGTGACTGGGCAGATGGTTCGTATTTTTGATCCAGTTTGTCGTACAAAGGATTCTGCTGGGACCGAAGAAAACATGAGTGTCACCGTTTCTTCATGTTGTAGCGAGGATAATCAAGGCGAGGAAAAACGACAAACTGGTTTCCTCGCTCGCCTACAAGAAGGGATGGCGTTCTCTTTTGGGGATCTGTTTAAAGATATTTCCGGTTGGTTTTTTATCGGCGTCGGCATTGCCGGGATGATTACGGTGTTTATATCACCTGCACTCGTTGAACGCTGGCTTGGAAATCCCATTATTGCCATGTTTGTTATGCTTGTCGTCGGTATTCCCCTGTATGTTTGCGCAACCGCCTCGACTCCGATTGCAGCAGCACTTGTTCTGAAAGGGTTAAATCCCGGAGCAGCATTAGTGTTTCTGCTGGCGGGACCCGCAACGAATGCCGCCGCGCTCTCAGTGATTTCCAAAATTATTGGGAAGAGGAGCACCGTCATCTATCTGCTGGGTATTATCGTGTCGTCAGTTGTTTTAGGCTTTGCTGTCGATGCCATTTACTCTCTCACCAACCTGACTGCCGGATGGCAGGCCATCGCCCATGAAGATCATCGAACTCTGCTGGGGATGATCAGTGCGTTAATATTATTCGGACTGGTTTTGTTTCAGAAAGGCACCAAAAAAAGTGCCGGTGCCCCTTGTGGATGTCATTGAGAATGGATAATGACATCCGAGTTATGATCAAAGTTCGATCAAGGACAGGTATTGATGGCTGGTGATAAAATTGGCCTGTCTTCGACAGTACTCAGCCATGCTTATGGAACCCCCTTAACAATTCATGAAGTCTCAGGCGAACTGCTTGTCCTCCCTCAATTATAGGAGCAAGCAGAGTCCGAGGCCGCCTGCAAAAACGGGTAAACCACTTTCCTCTCGAGGTTCATCAGCCATTACGATACCGCCAACTCTTGGAGCCTGCCAGCTTCGCTGATACTACTGGATAGCCCTTCATCCGCCCGACTGGCAAAACTTAAAATTTCATGTAAACGGACGACATCGCCGATCACCAGAATTGCCGGACGTTGAGCGCCAACAGCGGCGGTTGGAAGGTTCTGCATGTCGGTAATTCGTACGTCCTGGTCTGCCCGTGATGCATTGGATATGATGGCAACCGGTAACTGAGGATTGACGCCGGAGGCGAGTGAGAGTTCCGAAATCTGTGTCGCGAAACTCAGCCCCATCAACACGATAATTGTATGGTGAGGGATTTTAAGCAAAGGGAGCCAGTCAGTGTTAATTTTGCAGCCGGCAAGGTGCGCTGAGACAATGGACATGTTGGTTGCATAATTACGAGCGGTCGGTGGAATGCCTGCACAAGCCGGTCCGGCGAGAGCAGAACTGATACCGCTGATCATCTCAACTTTGATCCCTTTTTTAATTAGATACTCCGCTTCTTCCGCCCCTCTGCCAAAAATGTAGGGATCGCCGCATTTAAGCCGGGCGATTTTTAATCCCCGTTTGGCATGTTCAAAAAGTAATTCATTGATCTGTTCCTGCCGATAAAGGTGACAGCCCTTCTTCTTGCCGACCGATATCTTTTGTGTCGTCTCCGGAATCAAGGCAAGGATTTCAGGGGTGAGGAGGTGATCGTAGAAGACAACATCCATCTGCTGCAGAGTCTTATAGGCCTTGATGGTCATCAGATCGACGTCTCCCGGTCCACAACCGATCAGATATACGGTAGAAAACAGCTTTAAACACTGTTCTTGGGTGGTTTTGATGTCAAGAGTGCCAAGTTGTCTTTCCACCCTCTTCTCCGCCAAAAGGTTGGGGATTTGTTTGGGAATGAATGCAGCGATCTTATCTCTGACAATGCGGCTGATGGTCGGGCTGGCACCATCTGTGGAGACAGAAATTTTAAGATCATTGACATTGAGAATAGCCGGGAAGTAGACATCACCAAGCTCTGGTTGAGAAACACAGTTAAACAGAAAATAGGATTTCTTTTTTTCCTGAAGCACCAATTTTGCGACATCAGGATTACCGGTTGCGTCAATAACGATGTTGACACCAGCGAAATCTTCTGCGCAGACAGGTCGATGTGTCATGGGAATATCGAGAGCTTGTATCTCGTGACAGAAGGCAGAAGCGATGATGTTGAAGTTTATCTGGTTGCGGGATAAGGCTTGCGCTTTTTGTAGGGCAATTTGTCCCCCACCGATAAGTAACAATTTGGGCTTGGTCAGTAATATAGGGAAAGTTCCCATGGCAGCAACTCCTCATGTCGAGAATTGATCGCCATTTGCCGCAAGCGATACAACTTTGACATAAACAAATGAAAAGACCGATATCGGCCCTGTTCCATTGATTTTTTAAGGGGTGCTGTAGGTTGAATCAGCCTGGGGAGCTGAGGAGAAAAACTATGGAGAGGCATACTACACACGGATACTAGATCTGACAATGAAATTTTTATTACGTCTTTTTAATAGTGTATGCAACAAAAAACCTCTTGCATCAGATCATACTTTGCTGTTAACTAGCGATCCTCTGTCAAGGGATGTCATTCTTGACAGTCAGACATATTTGGCGAAGGAGAGAAGGAAGGCGGTGTAATTCCGCCACGGTCCCGCCACTGTAAACCGGAGTTGAAACTCCGGAAGTCAGATACTTCCTCCTTGATAAGCCATGACTCCCTGAACTCCGAGGAAAGAGATCTCAGGTAGCACGACAAAAGGATAAAAAACGGTATCCCAGAACCTCTTCACAGGTTCTGGGATTTTTTTGTTTTTGGGCCATAAAAGTTACCACTTCCACAACTGTTTTTCTGGGGAAAATTAATTGTGGAGCTGAGTCACAAAGGATGTTGGCGGGGGTGCTGGCATGTTCACGGGTGTTCTGTTGAACGATGTTTTTACTGCCTTCTCCGCTGTACTCAGCAACTGGATGTTATCCGTAGCTTGGCTGTTAAGTCCATGTCACGAGGTCACCATATCGGTTGGAACCGATTGGATGCCGGGAAACAATTGCAAAGAGAGGGAAAGTGATAAAAAAAGACCATTGGATAAATGAAATTTTGCGTACGGTCGAATCCGAAGTGGAGAAAACTTGATGCCTGTCTCTCCGATATCAAGAGCCCGAATCATGATTGCCGGTGCCCATAGTGGCGTTGGTAAGTCAACCCTCACTCTGGCTCTGGTGGCTGCTTTGAGAGATAGAGGTCTCAAAGTGCAAACCTTCAAGGTTGGTCCCGATTATCTGGATCCCAGTCATTTGGCCCATGTTTCCGGTCGCCCCTGTTTTAATCTGGATGGCTGGATGAGCGATCGTCACTATGTTGAACAGATGTTCACTGCCCTCTCAGCTGATGCAGATATCAGTATTATTGAAGGGGTGATGGGTTTGTTTGATGGCAGCAGCAGCGATAGCATTCACGGCAGCAGCGCAGAAATTGCTGCATGGCTGGATGTGCCCGTTGCTCTGGTGGTCAACACGCATGGTATGGCTCGCAGTGTTGCTGCACTGGTAAAAGGCTATAACGAACTGGAGCCTGCTGTTTCTCTGGCAGGAGTTTTGGCGAATCGTTGTGGTTCTCCCAGCCATGCTGAACTCCTTTCATCAGCGTTGATGGCTGCGGATCTGCCTCCTTTACTGGGTGCCATACGTAGAGACAGTGTCCCTGAGCTTCCCAGTCGTCATCTTGGCCTCATCTCTGCCGCGGAACAGGCTCTCAGCCCAGAGATGATGAAATCTCTGGCAGAAACAGCGGAACAACAGATGGATCTGGACCTTTTGCTCAGTCAGGCGCAGGGTGCCAATCCCATTATCTTGGATCAACCCTTGGTAGAAACTCCTTCTTGCGGTGTCAAAAAGCAGGTTCGGCTGGCAGTGGCTCGTGATGAGGCTTTTCAGTTTTATTACCCTGACTTTTTTACCTTATTGGAAAGCAAAGGGTGTCAACTGGTTTATTTCTCTCCATTAAAAGACGAAGCTCTACCAGAGAATATTGACGGTCTCTATTTCGGGGGTGGATATCCCGAGGTGCATGCTGAAGCGCTATCCAGCAATACTTCCATGTTACAAGACGTCAGCTCGTTTTGTGCCTCCGATAAGCCGGTTTACGCTGAATGTGGCGGTCTTATCTACCTTTCTCAAGGGGTGGAGCAGAAAGAGAGACTTTACCCTTTCGCTGGTGTTTTGCCAGTCTGGGCGAAGATGTTGAATAAACGTAAAGTGCTTGGATATGTCAAAGCCACACTGCAACAAGATTCACTTTTTGGCACTTGTGGAAGCGTTTTTCGCGGTCACGAGTACCATTATTCGGAGTTGGCTGCTTCGCCCGTTGGGATCGATGGATGGGAATCTGTTTATCAACTGCAGCAGAACCGGACTGGACATTGTCGAGCTGAAGGGTATCAACGTGGAAACATTCTCGTCAGTTATGCCCATCTGCATTTGGCTTCTAGACCTGAAGCCGTAAATCGATTTATCGAGAAGCTCAGTTGCGCTGACTGAAGACCTCCAATTGTGCGGTATGTCTCCCCTGGCGGAAGACAAATATTTTTTTAAAAACCTTATGAAAAATTAAGCGGAGATTTTGTGAAAACTAACCATAGACCATTGATTCACGATTTACTCGAAAGCCCGTTAAGTGGACAGCAGATAGAAGATCTTTCATTTGCCCGAATCGACGCGGAGGCACCAGAAAATAACTATACAGCCGATGAGTGGCAAGTGGTCAGGCGATTGATACATACAACCGCCGATTTTGCTATCAGCGATCTGATCCGTTTTTCTCCAGACGCTCTTCACTCGGCCCGAAAGGCACTACAACAGGGGAAAACTATTTATGCTGACAGTAATATGATCCGTTCCGGATTAAGTATTCCTCGGCTGCAGAAACTGAATCCGGCTTACAGTCGCGCAGAAATTCTTTGTCATGTTGCGGATGAAGATACGGTGACACAAGCACGGAAAGAGGGATTGCCCCGTTCTCTTTTTGCTATCCGGAAAGCCGGGAAAAAGCTGGATGGAGCCATTGTTCTCATTGGTAATGCTCCGGTCGCACTGCTTGAACTCAACCGGATGGCGGTTGAAGAGAATATTCGTCCAAGTCTGGTGGTCGGGATGCCGGTTGGTTTTGTTCATGTTCTGGAAAGCAAGGAGGAGTTGGCTCAGCTGGATCTGCCTTACATCATCCTCGATGGTCGGCGCGGTGGCAGTCCTCTGGCCGTAGCGACGTTACACGCCATCTGCATGTTGGATAACGGCTAGAAGAGTCATCCCGCTGAAGAAGCACACTGACCAATTAAGGAGGAATACATGCTATTGAAAAACACCCGAAGAATTCAATCTATTCTACTATTTATAGGAGCCTGCATCATGTCGATGACCGTTTCTGCCCCGGCTACAGCCAGTGAAAACACAGAAAAACCGGCCATCGTCCTTGTCGCTTTCGGGACGTCGGTGGATACAGCTCGTCCGGTTTTTGATTATATCAACGACAAAGCCTGTGAACGTTATGCCGGATATGATGTGCAGTGGGCTTTTACCTCGCAATTTATTATCGACAAGTTGAAGAAGCAAGGCATTGTGACCCGTAATGTCGAAGAGGTTGTTGCTGACTTACGTAAACAGGGGAAGAAAAACATAGTTTTCCAAAGCCTTCATGTGGTTCCAGGACAGGAGTATCGCAGTGTTGTCGATGTTGACATGCACGGTCTCAATGTAGCGTTCGGTGACGCGTTGATGACATCAGCCGCTGATATTGCAGCGGTTGTTGATGCTCTGGGCAAGGATATTGATGCTCAACAGCCGACCGTTATTGTCGCCCATGGCAATGATCATCATTCTGAATTTAATCAACAACTGGTCGCTTTTGCAAAAACCATCGAACCGCAATATCCAAATCTGGTCGTTGCCAGCGTTGAAGGACAGCCAGGGATTACCCCTCTGCAAAAGATAAAAGTACTGAGCGAAGAAATCGGTACAGTCAAATTTGTTCCACTGATGATTGTTGCTGGTGATCACATTATGAACGATGTCATGGGTGATGAGGAAGATAGCTGGAAGAAAATTATTCAGGCAGACAAATCTGTCTGCTCTCAATCTCTTGGCTGGAATGACGCAATTCTTGAGATCTATTTCAACCATCTTGACCAAGCAATGCAAACCTTGGAAGAGGGTCGCGGTTAGCTTTTATGTATCGTCTTCTGGTGGCTGTATTTATATCTTTGCTTATTTTTTCTGCTTCTGCTTCTGCTTCTGCTTCTGCTGCAGCCACGAGCTCCGCTGAAAAGATCACAGTGGATAAAGTCACCCATCAGTCGGTGTCCACTCAGGGGAAGAATGTTGCTGCAACGGCTGTCAAGCGTTATCAACCAGAAGGGGAAACCGGCAAGGTTTTTGTCACTGAACGACAAAAGACACGAAGCAGTTCTGATTATCAGCGCTGGAAAAGGCATCTCCCTTTTTGGCCGCGCAAGGGAGTATTGATCTGCGAACTTTCCTTATTTATCGCGATTGGGATCTTCGTCGGACAAATCCTGGAAGTTTCAGGAAGCATGCGTCTGCTTTCGGTCCTAACGCTACCGCTGACAGGTCTAGGGAAGATTAAGCGAGAAGCTGGGCCCGCTTTCCTGATGGCGTTTCAATCGGGAGCTGTTGCCAACAGTATGTTGGTGACTCAACGGGATGTCGGCAGCTTGAATAATCGTGAGCTCTATACGTCGATTTATGTGGTCTCGGCTTTATCACTTTTTGCCCATTTACCAACCTTTGTGGTTCCTATCGGGATCGCTTTTGGTTGGGAAGCGACCATCGCACTCTTTGCAGTCCGCTTTCTGGCGATAACTCTGCAAATCGTCATCACCCTGTTGTTGTCCCGCTATGTTGTGGCGCGATTTTTTCCGTCTTTGTCAGCGACGCAGTCAACCCTGCAGCAGGAGACGACCGCTCGTAAGGTGCGTGAACGGAGTCGCGGTTTCTGGACCACAGTATGGTTGCGGTCGCAGAAAACCCTGCGTCGGTTACTGATCTATCTGATCCCTTCTTATCTCTGTATGGCGCTATTGGAATATCATGGGTTTTTTACCTGGTTGGGAGAAACCATGCCGGGGCTGTTTTCCTTCTATTTTTTACCGGCAGAATCGGTTGCTATCATCCCGGCTCAAGCTTTAAGTCTTTACAACGGGGTCATTGCTGCTGCGAACTTTATTGACGCCGGACAGATAACGACCCATCAGGCGGTTATTGTCATTCTGTTTGGTTCCATGGTGACGGCTCCGGTGCGAACCTTGCGTCATGCGTTACCAACCTATATTGCCATCCTGGGAGCAAGGCCTGGGGCTTTTATGGCGATCTCTGCACAGTTTATCCGGATGTTGTTTCTCCTTGTCTGTACTCTCCTCTTGATGCTGTATTGGTAGGAAAATATGCAAGATAAAATGCTGAAACCCGGCTGTTTTTATGCCGTAGGTGTGGGACCCGGCGATCCTGATCTGGTGACTTTGAGAGCCGCACGTCTGGTTGAAGGTGCCGATGTTATTCTGGCACCACAAGCTAAGAGCTCCAAAAGCAGTATTGCGCTTCGCGCTGTTGCTCCTTTGCTCAAGGATCAGGAGATTGTCGTAACGCAATATCCCATGGAGCGCAACAATGTTAAAACCAGGGAGCATTGGGGGAAGATTGCGACGGATGTCGCCAAACGCTGCCTGAGCGGACAGTCGGTGGTTCAGGTTACCTTAGGTGACCCGCTGATCTTTGCGACGAGTTCCTATCTGATGGAGGCCCTGGTAGAAAAATTACCAGCTGATCGAATCCAGACAATCCCTGGTATCAGCGCTTATCAAATGGTCGCCGGTTGCTTCAATCGCCCCCTGACCTTACAGGAAGACCGCTTGATGATTATGTCAGCGACGGACCTTGATGCTGTGGAGAAAGCTCTGGATGCCTGTGAAACTCTGGTGTTGTTTAAGGCGGCTGGAGACCTCCCCCGCTTGTTGGAATTGCTGCGGCGGAAGCAGCTGCTTCAGTGCGCTGAATTAGTTAGTGCCGGTGGGCAAGGAGAACATGAAGTCAAAGTTGCTGATCTGAGTCAATGGGACGAGGTTGATCTCGGTTATATGACAACCATGATTATTCATATCGGTCAACGCCCATGGCAGGAGGGACCAACCTGTTGAAATGGGGAATTTCCACTGGCACCTGTGCTGCTTTAGCGGCCAAAGCCGCGGCATTAATGCTTGTTCGAGGAGAATCCTCTGAGCAGGTCGATGTTGTCTTGCCGGATGGCAGCAGTGTCACCAATCGCGTCAGCGACATCTATTGTGATGGTATGAAAGCCTCGGCGACAGTCATCAAGGATGCAGGGGATGATCCTGATGTCACCCATGGGACACCGCTGATTGTGACTCTACACCGTAACCGTGTGAATCGGGTCCGTTTTTTTGCTGGTCCAGGGGTTGGCACCGTGACCCGGGCCGGTCTTGCCATCCCACCGGGAGAACCTGCTATCAATCCCGGTCCCCGGAAAATTATTTGTGCGGCGCTCAGTAGCGTTACGACAGAAGGTTTTGACGTGACCGTCTCAGTGCCACAGGGTCTGAAGTTGGCTCCCAGAACCTTTAATCCCCGCCTGGGGATCGAAGGGGGAATTTCGATATTAGGAACAACGGGCCGAGTCCGTCCTTTTAGCGCCCCAGCCCTACGCGATTCCCTGAAATGTTCACTGAATGTCGCCATCGCTGCAAGACTGACTGAGCTGGTTCTGGTCCCAGGAAATATGGGACATAGAGCTGCCAAAAGGTACTTTGATGTTAGCGAACAGCAGATTGTTGATGTCAGTAACGAGTGGGGCTACATGTTAGGACAGGCAGAAAAATGTCCGTTAGAACATCTGCTGGTCCTCGGTCATCCAGGGAAGTTGGGCAAGCTCGCGGCAGGGCAGTGGCAGACCCACTCGGCTCAATCAGCAAGCGCCATCCCCTATATTGCCCGATTGGCGCAGGATTTGTTTCCGTCGCAGAGTTTTCAAGTGAATACGGTCGAAGAACTGTTCATGCAGAAGCTGCAAGCACCGCAACGAGAACAGCTGGGGAATCGGCTGGCAGAGGCAATTATGCACCAGATCGCAGCGACTTATCCGGGGCTTCCGCAATTGACAGTTGCCCTTATCAATCTTAAAGGGGAACTGCTTGGTCACTGTGGTGATGATCAGAAATGGAGAGTAAAATGAATCCGGTTGAGATTATTGGCTGTGGGCCGGGACACAAGGATTACTTGAGTTTAGCCGCTTGTGCTGTGGTGAAAAAAGCCGAAGTTCTGGTGGGGGCGCCGCACCTGTTGCAGTTATTCCCCGACCTTGACTGTCAACGCTTTCCGGTTCGAGGCAGCATGACCAAGGTGCTTGATGAGATCTCAGGGTTCAGGGATAAGCGGGTCTGTGTGCTGGTTTCCGGTGATACCGGACTGTACAGTCTGGCACGTTTAGTCATTGACCGTTTCGGTCGACAGAACTGTCGCCTTACCCCAGGGATTAGTTCACTACAACTCGCCTGTTCCCGGCTGGCTTTGGATTGGCATGATCTTCCGGTCTACAGTGTTCACGGCCGTATCCCCCAGATTGATTTAGCAACCTTGGGTAAAGCGAAAAAAATGGCTTTTCTGGCCGGAGATAAGACCGCGGTCGATTGGTTGGTGCAACAGTGGGAGCTTATGGAGGAAAACTACTCGGTCGTGAGCTGTGAAAATCTGTCACTGGAAACTGAAAGAATCCAATTCTTTGATCGCAGCAGTGAACTGAAAAAAGCGGCATTGCCTTCACGCACGATCCTGTTTTTTCTCAAAGAGGGGGTTTTGACATGAGATCGGGAACCTTTTATGCCGTTGGTCTGGGGCCAGGAGATGAAGAACTTCTGACTCTAAAAGCTGTCCGTTTGTTACAACGGGCGGCGTATGTTTATGTCCCCTTCTCCCGCTTGACGACGCAATCCTGGGTTCATGGAGCGGTGCAACAGTATGCCAATCAAGCTGCTGTTATTCGTGAGGTGTCCTTCTCTTTGCAGCGCAGTAGAGAGAAGCGTGAACAACATTGGCAAGCGACGGCGACCAGCATCATCCAGACGTTACAGCAAGGCAACGACGTTGTTTTTGTCACTCTGGGTGATCCGTTGTTGTATTCCACTGCCATCTATCTGTTACGGGCATTACGGCGGCAATGGGCTGACGTTAAGGTTGAAATTGTCCCCGGTGTCAGTGCGTACTCCCATTGCGCCGCCCTGACCCACTTCGCTGTGGGAGAAGGGACAAAACCGGTCACCATCATTCCAGCGGTCACCGCGATGGAAGATCTTCAGGCTGCTATCCAGCGTGGAGGGACCTTGGTGTTGATGAAAATTGGTCATCATCTGCCTGCAATTATCGACATGTTGGAAGAGAACGGGTTGATTCATCAGGCAGTTTTTGTCGCTCGCGCTGGTTTCCCGGAGCAAAGGATTGAGACTGACCTTCGCTCGTTGCGTGGTGCTGATCCAGCATGCGGAAATCTGGCTATTATCCTTTTAGATACGGAAGAGAATACTTTATGAAAGTCTATTTTGTCGGCGCTGGTCCGGGAAATCCGGAATTGATGACCCTGCTGGGGCACCGTCTGCTCAGCCAATGTAAAATTTGTATTTATGCCGGATCACTTATTCCGCCAGAGGTTATCGCCGTCGCTCCCGATGATGCTGAGCTCTATGATTCTGCCAAGATGACTTTGGAGGAGATGGAGACGGTTTTTCGCAAGGCGCAACAGGAAGATGTCGATCTGGTGCGATTGCATACGGGAGACCCTTCTATTTACGGTGCCATTCGTGAACAGATGAACTCTCTGGACCGGATGCAGATTGAGTATGCCGTTGTCCCTGGCATCAGCTCTTTTCAGGCGGCGGCAGCCACACTAAAAACGGAATTAACTGCTCCAGAAGTGACGCAAACCGTCATTCTGAGCCGCACCTCGGGGCGGACTCCAATGCCGGAAAAGGAAGATCTGCAACAGCTGGCGAAGATGCGCTCGACCCTCTGTCTGTTTCTTTCCGTGCACAAGATTGCCGAGGTCGCTCAAGAGTTAGGCCGGTGGTATGGCGATGATTGTCCCATTGCAGTGGTGTTCCATGCCTCCTGGCCAGATGAAAAGGTTATTCGCGGAACCTTGCAGGATATTGCCGCAAAAGTGGCGAACGAAGGGATCAAAAAGACCGCGATGATTATTGTTGGTCAGGCTTTGTCGCGAGATATCCCGGTTTCTAAGCTCTATCATCATGCGTTTACGCATGGCTACCGTCAGGGATCAGCGGAATGAAGCTCGCTGCCATCACTTTTTCACCTCAGGGATTGCTGGTCTGTCAGCAGTTACAGAACAAAATTCCCGAGCTGCAACTTTATTTACATGATGCTCTGGACTTTTGTGAAGGTGCACAGTCTTTCACCCGGGTAATGGAGCTGACACCTACGATTTTTTCCAAATACCATGGTTTGATCTACGTGGCTCCCTGTGGTGTGGTGGTCCGCTCTTTGGCGGGTTCAATTGTGAGTAAGCTTACAGATCCCGCAGTTGTCGTGGTTGATGTCGGAGCGCGGCATGTTGTCAGCCTGCTCAGTGGCCATGAAGGTGGTGCCAATGATCTGGCCATACGGGTGGCTAATATTATCGATGCAGAACCGGTTATTTCCACGACCACAGAGGCGGTCAAGGATTTGATTATCGGTGTTGGCTGTCGCCGGGGAAAGGCTGCGGTTGACATTGTAGCTGCGATACAGAAAGTGATGGAGCAGCAGGCACTGTCGCTGGCAAGGGTGCGTTACCTGGCCACGGCTGATGTTAAAGCGGATGAGCTAGGTTTGCTGCAAGCGGCCAGAATCCTGAATATTCCCTTGCGAATTATTGCTGGGGAAACCATCCGTCAGTGTCCGCAAAAATTTACATCATCAGAATTTGTTGCCGGTAAAGTAAATTTACCTGCTGTTGCCGAACCGGCAGCGTTACTCGCTGGAAGGAGGACATCATTAATTGTGCAGAAACAAGCTCTGAACGGGATAACCGTTGCAGTAGCACAGGAAAATTGTTTGTCATTGGCATAGGTCCGGGGAACCCTCAAGATCGAACTCATCGCGCAGAACGTGCGGTTTCTTGCTGTTCCACCATTGTCGGTTATGCTCCTTATGTGGAATCCATCGCCGACCTTTGTGAGGGGAAAGATACTTACACCTCTGGGATGATGCAAGAAGCAGATCGTTGCCGGATGGCGCTACAAAAGGCGGTTGCCGGAGCCACTGTTGCTCTGGTTTCATCCGGAGATGCTGGGGTCTATGGGATGGCGGGACTGGCTATGGAAATGGCTGCGGCTGAGAACCTATCTGTGGAGATTGAGGTTGTTGCCGGGGTCAGTGCCGCAAACGCCGCTGCTGCCCAATTGGGAGCCCCGCTGATGCTTGATTCAGCAACCATCAGTTTAAGTGATCTTCTGGTCCCCTGGGAGACAATCATCACTCGCTTACAGGCTGTCGCTGCTGCCGATATGGTGGTTTCTCTCTATAACCCCCGCAGCAAGAAACGGGTTCGGCAGCTGGAGGAAGCCGCTGCGATTTTCCGCCATTATCGTCCCGGGACAACCCCGGTGGGGATCGTTACCGCCGCCGGCGATAAAAATCAGCAGGTGGTTTACTCGGATCTGGAACACTTTCTGGATGAAGAGATTGGTATGCGCTCTCTGGTGATTATCGGCAATAGCACCACCCGCCTGATTGATGGTCGGATGGTCACACCAAGAGGATATTATCGGTGATTCTCCTGTTCGGTGGTACCAGTGAAACAGAATCTATAGCGACCGCTCTGGCCAACTTGAATATTCCGGTCATGGTCTCAACAGCAACAGATGTTCCTCTTAAAACCGGTGCGGAAAATCATCCGTTGATTACGCATCGTTGTGGTCGCTTGGGTCTGAGTGACATGGTCGATCTGATGACACGTAGCGACATTCGACTCATCGTCAATGCAGGCCATCCTTATGCTGACGAATTACATCAGACCATAGCGGGAGTTGTGCGAAAAACGGGAATCAGATGTTTCCGCTTTCAACGCCAGGAAACCGTTATTGATGACGAGCATGTTTACCGGGTGGGAGACCATCAGGCCGCTGCAGAATTAGCCTTTTCCTTCGCCCGCCCAGTGTTGTTAACGGTCGGATCACGACATCTTGAACCTTATGTCGCAGTGGCCAAAAAAACGCAGATCCCCCTCGTTGTCCGCGTCTTGCCGCACAGAGAGTCGATAGAGGCCTGTAAGGCCAGTGGACTCCCGGATGAATCATGCATCTACGCCCGTGGCCCTTTTAGTGAAGAGGAAAATAGCACGTTGATCCGTCGCTTTGATATCGGCGTTCTGGTCAGCAAGGATAGCGGTACTGCCGGCGGGGTGCCGGAGAAGATAGCTGCTGCAACTGATGCAGGATGTGCCATTGTGTTACTGGGCAGGCCCGCCGTTGCAACCAGCGATTGGACGAATTTTGAGACCGTCTCATCTCTGGTCAAGGGGGTGGATGAATTACGGTTGTAACTGTTCCTCTCCGACAGAAAAAGACGGGTGGTAGCGCTATGAATCAGTTCTGAACGCTCAGATTCAGAATTATCATCGGCAGATTTTCGACTTTGGCGATCACAACAACCTTTGAACTCTGATATAATGATAAAAGCCTAACCTGATTTGTTTACTTGTAAATATAAAAGTGTTTAAATAACGGTTCGTGCTCAATCTTGGAGTCGCCATCTGGCCAGATCAGAAAAGGAGTTGAGATGATGCTAAAAGGATTAATCGTAAAAGGTCTCATTGCCGGTATCGTATTGTTGATAGCTATTCAATTTGTTCCGTACGGAAAAGACCATTCAAATCCTCCCGTCATTGCTGAACCACCATGGGATCAACCTGAAACCAGAGAATTCTTTGTCCGCGCCTGTGCCGACTGCCATAGCAATGAAACCCATTGGCCCTGGTATAGTAACTTTGCCCCTGCCTCGTGGATGGTGACTCTCGATGTCGATGAAGGACGGGCACATTTTAATGTTTCAGAGTGGGATCCGCAAAACAATATGGGTGGCTGGATCGCAAAACAGGTAGAGCTTGGTGAGATGCCGCCAGCGAAGTATCTCCTTCCTCATCCTGAAGCACGACTTACAGATGAAGAAAAAGCAAAATTTATCAGCGGATTGCAAAATACCTTTGGTAAATAAATCGTAAGGTTGTCCTTCATCTGGCCGCTTGATTCAATATTGAGCGGCCAGATTTTTACCATTTTTTGCCGACTGGTTCCCGTTTGATCCCATTGGTCCTGATAAAAAGTCATGGTTAAAAATACTGATAACGGTCACTAAGTCACTTGATTTTTAGGGGGATAAGTGTTTTCCCGAGAATTCACGAGGAAATCTGAATTGACATATGTTGCCCTTCGGTGTAGAAGACATATGCGGAATTTACTTATTCAGGATAATCGTGCAAATAACGGAGTATGTTGATGAAGAATTTAGTGTTTATCGTCCTTGCAGTTGTTTTTTCTTTTGTCCCAGTATTTCTGGCGCAGCAAAATGGAATCAAGGCTCCTATCACCAAGGTTGAAGTCCTCGAGGAGGGTGTTTATAAATACGAGGGTGAAACCAAAGGGGTTGTTATGTTTGATCATAACATGCATGTCGAGGTTTTAGATGGGGACTGTACGAGTTGTCATGAAGGTGAGCCCGCTACTATCATTATCAATGATATGGCCAGCGGCCATGGCCTGTGTAGCTCTTGTCATGATCAGGTTGATGACATGGAGTCTTGTAACACTTGTCACAGTAAGTAATCTGCAAGTTCATCATCATTATCAATAATCGAAGGCGGTCAGACTGTAAAGTCCGACCGCTTTTTTGTTGCCTGTTTTCTTGAGGGAAACATGACAGGGCCATCAATGAACATGCATTGTGAAAGCCAATCATAACGAACGGACTAATATGGCACTGAAAGGGATTACACCAAAACAGAAGTTGGCAATGGCAGTATAAGTTTACTTTTGATAGCTATTAAAAATGGGATGATTACCCGTAAATTCCTGATTTATATGGGTCCCCGAACATGACAAGTCTGGGCACTGGACGATGCGCCTAAAAGTGTAAAACTTAGTCATATGTGGTCAATTCAGGGGTCCCGACTCTGTTTAGATAATTGCCAAACCGTTGTGATACATCTTCTCTAAATAATTCATTTATTGAAGCAAGGCAACGATCTTGGCAAATTTCATAAAAGTATTCAAAAGGTAAAGTATAGTATGCCTTAAAGTCGACAATTAGCTCTGGAACTTGAAGATCAGCCCAAGAAGGGAGAAAGTGATACCTGGGAGTTTCATTATTCTTCACTATTTTATAGCTTGAAGAATTAATCCTATCAGTAACTATATTGTATAAACTCTTTAAGTGTTCCCCTCTTCTCAATATTTCTGCAGGAAAGGCTGGAGCAAAAAGCACAGAATGTAGGTATTGATTGAATTTTAACTCTTCCCCGTCTTTTTTTTGACTTAGTATTTTATAGCCGTGATCCAAGTCACACTCTTGACTAAGAATAATTGCATATTGGAAGAAAACCTCGTACTTTTCTCCATTTTTTCCAATAGAAAAAAAACTTAAATCTCTATAAAGGTCCCCTTGTGAAACTCTTTTACTGCCGTGAACCCGATATAGAGAGTTGATGTTACTTTTTATCATTGCTTACTTTTTTAATTGTAGACCTGCTAGAAATATAACGCTCGTCAGAGATTGAAGATGGAAGAGTATTTAAAGACCTTCCTGTAAAGGAAACCCTTGAAGAATCCTCTTCAGTCGTTGATTGATCGAAATATCTATCCCCACCATTTTGCTCAAAGTACTTCATCGGTTATTACCCCCATATTTTTACGAAGTCCATTGTTTATGCTTTTTTCAAAAAGAGACTTTATTTCATGGTTGAACTTATCCAAAGTATTACAGACGCTGTCTAATTCAACGAATTCCGTATAACAGTCATAGTCTAGCACAAACTCTTTCCTACTTATTTTTGCTGGAAATTCACTATTATACATTCCAAAACTGAACGTAATTTTATAATCTTCTTTATTTAATGTCACTTGTGACATTGACCTAGACAGCGAACTATCTCTAACAAAAAAGTTATCTGAAATTGATGTCAAATACGAGCTAATGTAGTCTTTCCACGCAAAAGGATTGCCCTTTTCAAGAATTATTTGATTTATATACCTAACGCCAAGCCTTCTATAGTCAGCATTATCATAAAGCTTACTAAACATTTTAAATGTATAAGCCACTGCAGCACTAAAATCTGCCATATCTTTATATTTATACAATTCAACAGCTAGATAGTTTTTGAATAAAGAAACCTTTCTTTCTTTATTTGAGTCAAAAAAATTATAGTGGTTAGCCGCAGATTCACTTGAAACTGCATTGCCTTCTTTAAATTCAGTTTTAAGCTCTTTCAAAACCTTCTTTTCAACTACGGGAAAACTATCCTTAATTCCCTTGCTAAACTCATCCACGAATTCCTCGTGGTCTAAAGCTGAAAAATCAAGTTTGAAAATAACATTCGTTAAGTAATTTTTTTTATACTTATAATCGACAAAGTCATTCTGCATCGGCGTATTCCATGTGGTTAGGTTTTTTTAATGCTTGATCCTTATGAAAGGATACCACACTCTTTTATTTCTTTGCTTGGCTTTTTGCCCATCCCTCCCCCGTTGCAGTAACACGGAGGATTCAAAATACATTAGCTATCAGAACAACCTTCCAACCCTGCAAAAACTTTCCATATCAATCTTCACTTCTCGATCGTATGGTTTTTTCGTTGTCCGGTATCGTCGTTTCAATTCTTTGCATTTTTCTTCGAAGTAATCTTCGGTCTGTCTGCGACATCTTCGATAGTCAATGCTTCCTTCTGGATAGTTATAACAAATCGAATCTTTTAGAATTTCTTTCTTAACTATTTTGCCGTTTTTTCTCGTCGTCGTGGTTTTCCATTGGGGGCGGTAGTTTTTTTCTGAAGCTTCTGGACAGGCATAATAAATCACCTGACCACTTGGACCATACTTTTTGCAGGTTTTAGCTTCGGCAAACGGTGTTGGGATTAGTGTAACTAAGATCAAAAAAGAAAGAAGACATGCAACTAAGTACTTCATCGGACCCCTCCAAAGAAATAAAATGACAGGAATAGAACGCTGCTCAAAGGAAATAAGCACTTGAATCTGTTTCGTGTAGCAATTATTTGTAACTTTAAGATCTTTTTAGGTCAACCCATATTTCCTATTATCTTGCTGTCCATAGGAAAACGGGCGCGCTAAGGTGAAGCTTTCGGCTCCTCCGTTTCTCGGTGGATACTTACAATTCTGATTGATAAAATAAAAAGCGGAGCCATTGTTGACCCCGCTTCGATGACTATTCTGTCGAAATTCTTAATTCTATGCTTTTTTGCGCTTCCGTCCGTACCAACTGAGACCTAAAAGGCCACTGCCGAGAAGAAGGATGGTCGCAGGTTCTGGGACGGGAGCGACAGGAGGATCAGGAACAACAGGTGGGGCTGATGAAATAGCGCCAACCGCGTCGATATCGGCGCCAGCAGTTGTTCCAGCGCCTAATCCTTGACCTTCATTGGGATCATCTTGTAAGCGAACGTAGGAAAAACGGTCGAGAATACCGAATCCATAGGCATCAATATCGATCCCGCTTGTGCTTCCGCCGACTTTACCGACATTGGACCAAGTCGTGTTGTCTTTACTAATCCACACAAATGTGTCCTCGACATCCCCACCAATTTCAAATATCCAAAGGTCAAGACCGTTGTCACCACTGCCAGACAATGAATTATCGGTAAACTGTAAAGTCAGGGACCCACCTGGCCCGAGAGTCACATAATCATCAGCGCCACTCGTGTAGTCGGGTATGCCCAATGCCGCTTGAGGATCTTGTGATGCAGGGTACTGGTTACTTGGACCATAGGTGACAGGTGTATAATCCACCACCGCGTCGGCAAAAGACTCGGCACCACCAGGAAACTCAACACCCCCAAAAGGAACTGCTGCAGCGAATCCTGTGAAACCAATTACCAATAAAATAGTCATACACAATGTCAGTAGAGGTTTTTTCATTGCTTTGCTCCTTTCGGTTTATGTGTAACTATTTTGGTAAGCAATATGGGTGCCATTAAAATACTTCTATACTATCAATTAGTTATGCTTTGTGTATTGGAAAAGTAAGCTTTTTCGACACGATTTCGGCATCAAACATGACCTTACAGGTTAAGGATGTCGGTTTTCTTGACAATTCTCATCCGTCTATCTCTCCTGCCAACGTACCGGAATCGAAATGGAGAGGATTTCCGTATCGAAGATATGACTGCCAAGGTACGTCAAAAGAGGCACTACCACGAGGGAATCCTCCCGAACGTAAAACCGGGACCCACAGCTTAATGTTGTGAGTCCCGGGTCTGTTTGACATCGTGCAGCGAGGTGAAAATGGGCATCAGGAAGAGGCCCTGAAAGTAACGTAATTTGTGACTTATATTGTTGATTGGCTTCATCGAAGCGGTGATATTCGCCTATTGTTGCTGCAAAATTGGTAGCAGCAATTAGAACCCGAAGAATGATTTGACCGTGCCACCAGTATCTTTGATGAAATTTTCCGCTTCTTCAGCGGTGTCCTTGAGCTCTTCTACAAGGTTCTCTGCCACCTTTTCTGCTTCCCACTTTCCGCTTTTCCATTCTTCGTATGTCAGGCCGGTGTCAATCCAATTGTCTTCGCATTGATTGCTTCCTATAGAGATAATTGAAACATCGATTCCACACCGATGTCCATCGACCCACCAAGCATTGGAAAAATCGTTTTCGAAAACAGACGAAGCAGAAATATCTTCAATATTCCGGTTATCTTCAAGGTTTGTATTTATGAATATGCAATGGTCTGGGTTTTGTAAATAGGCATGACTTAAATCGGCTCCTTCAAATGTAGATACTCCAAGATTGACGTAAATATCGCTCCAAACCATTTCCGAATGACTAAAATCAATATGATGATACCACTTGTCACCGTTACTAGAATTATATTCAGGATAGATGCCACGGCTTTCAAATTCTTCACTGTCAAAATTGACACCACGAAGATTTTGGTCCGATAAATCATACTGCAAAACAAAGCGAACGACGGCATCAAGCCCGCCGAAGACAGATGCAGCATGTGCGCTGCCAATCACTTCCGGCAGCCGGATGTTTTTCAAATAAGCCAGAGAGGCGGCCATAAATGAATCTTTGTTTTCTATCCCTAGCCACCCCCTAACAGTCCGCTCCAACCGGGCGATTTTGAAGCTTGCAGGTGTACTCTCCAGTGAGAAACCCAGCCCATCCATACGTGATTCGTTAGCATGTTTAGTGAGCCCCAGAAAATGGGTTTTCGAGCTGTCGTCGCTATTTGTGGCGACGATACCAAGACCGGTATAGCTACCTTCCTCGGTGCAATTGGAGAGGGTGTAATTCAAGCTGTATACATTGACTTCTTCATTCGGCACAGAGATAACGCCACTGATCTGACAACCATTTTTCGTCCCGCTGATCGTGCCAATAGAGTCAATTATGATATTAACGTTGGACTCAGTGTGGTCTCCATCCACATAATCTAGCGAGGCTCCCTTGTTGTACAGGGAGCTGTAATCGCTCACAAGTTCCCCTTCCTGATAGGCAGAGTTCTGGTATATTCCGACAAAGGATTCTGCTTCTGCAAAATCTATAATCGCGACCCCATCAGTCCAATGGGCACCATCGTCTGATATGGTGTACATTTTATAGGAGTGACTGCCGCCTTCCGATCCATCACTGACCATGCGGCCATTGGATCCCATTTCATAAGTTCCTGAGTAAATAATGTTGGCATCTTCGGAGATGCCATAAAATGCACCATCGTAAATGATGGTGCGCATGTCAAAGGCATTGCTCACCGTGTTTCCGTCGATATCTTTCTCGATAGAGGTCTGATAACCGATCCAGATCCCTGAAGGATCCACTGCCGCGTCCTCTTCTCCATGATTATCACTTCCACAACCGGACAAACATCCAAATACCAGTATCGAGCTCAAACCCATAACAATCATTTTCATGATGTCCGTCTTCAACAGTCTCATTCAATTTCTCCAATTGTAAAAAAGTTCATCCATTGTTCTACATCGATTTAAGGTGCGATCATCTCAACTAAAAAAGCCTCACTTCATGTCGAAGAAAGGCTTTTGAAAGGATTCTCCGGCAACCTGGCTACCCCAGAAGGGCCCGTGGTTTTGCGTCCCCGGATTGCACCGGGTTTGCTATTCTCAGAAAAACTTATGACGACAGGACTCATACTTAACAAAACTAGAAAAATTAGCCGCCGCACATGTTGTGTTCTTAATCTATTAAAATTATGGACATTTAGCAAGCATGATCTGAAAAAACTTCTGTCAATAAAGACAATAAAAGCGTGAAAAGTTCCAATGAACTTGAGCACCCTGAGCATCCAGGACAAGGTAACATTGTTTCTAGCTTCACCTTTATTCCTACCTACAGGTGGACTGATCTGGATGGGTCAGATCCATCAATCTTGGGCAACTTCTGCCTGCTTTGTTTTGATCTGCTCTTCAAGCTGGGTCATTGCCTTGGCCAGACCGTTGATAAAGTTTGGAGCCTGAACCGCCGGGACAATCAGTGTCGCTACCTCATGCGGTTCGTTTTCGGGGCCATTTTGTGCCAGTTTGATCCGCAGGTTGCCATTGGACAGGGACACAGTTGTAAAGCCATCGGTAAATATATGCATTTTTGATTCTCCTTGAGGGTGAAAAGGGGGACGATTTTTCATATCGGCCCAGCTATTAACAGCGGGGGGGCTTGCGGCTGATGACCTGGTTGCCGAAAACCTTCACTAGCGGATCAATGCGGCGCTGATGTTGTCATCAACGCGCTATGGATTAAAATCGGTATCCCAGAGTCGCCCAGAGGCGTGGGTTGCGGTCTTTGCTGTCTGTGAGCGATGCGCCCCCTTTGGTGCGCCAGGCCACGGCAACATGGGTATACAGATTTTTGTATTCACCACGCAGCCCCAGACCGGCACCTTCGATGCGCCTGTGGTTAGCGGGATGAGCGTTGGATTTATCGATCCGCACATGACCTAAGTCATAAAACAGGTAAGGGGTAAGTGTCCGGATTCGGTAGCGCAGTTCCAGTTGGGCGAGAATTCCCTGATCGCCATAGCCTTCACCACTGGAATAAGCACGAACGCCGTAAATACCACCCACTCCAAAATCTTCCGAGGAATCCAGATTGCTGTTGCTCTTCTGGGCAACAACGCGTGCAAACAAGCTGGATTTGGAAGTGAGTTGCTGGATGCGGGCGATATCGAGGTTGATTTTCTGAAAGCTTCCTTCGGGACTGTTGTTGACGTTCTCTTTGAAGGTGACACGACCCACTGTCCAGCTGATGCTGCCATAACTGATCCCACTCCCAGCCAACCCGTCACGGTGATCAAAAAACAGACTAAAGGGGATACTGTTGCTGCTACGACGGGTGGTGTTATGGGTCAATCCGATTTTATCCTCAAGCCGTTTATGCTGATAAACGGCGGCCAACCTCAGGTTGGTTTTTTGGGAGCGGATTAGCGGGTAACTCAAACCCAGACTGCCGACTTGGGCTTTTCCGGTGGCATCAAGATTTGAGAATTCTTTGCCGACCTCAAAGTCTGTGTGGGCGTAGCCAATCTGACCGCGCATCCCTTTAGCTCCCAGAGGACGATTGTATTGGAGAGAGCCTGTCAGCAAGTTTTCGTTGCTGATGATGCTCCGCAGTTGCAACTGATCGCCGAAGCTGAAAGGGCGGTTGATATTCAAGTCAAAACGGCCACGGTATTCGCCGGTGGTGCGGCTGCCGTAGTTATCTGCACCAACCTCACCGTCGAAGCGGGCATCAGGTTCGATGTTAACCTGCAGATCACCGGTACCGAGTTCCTGCCCCGGTCGGATCAAAGGGGCGGTGCTGATACCGGGCTGATCTGAGAGCAACAACGTTACCCGTTCGAGCTGGTCACTGCTGATCACCTCACCGGTTTGCAGTGGTTGTAACCAGGCTTTGACGGGGGTGATGACATCTTCATCGCCCTGGACGATAAACTGACCGTAGCGGCCTTCGACAATGTCGATCTGCAAAGTGCCATCGTTCATACTCTGGGCCGGCAGAAAGGCACGAGCAAAGGGGTAACCGTTGCTTTGATAATAGCGGGTGATTTGTCCGGCGATGTTGCGTAACCCGGCAAGGTCATATTGATCACCTAGGCTGTCGCTGATAACGGCTGCAAGTTGCTCGTCATTGAAACAGCTGTGACCGTGGAAAGTGATCTGCCGTAATTCCACTTTGGGGCCACCGGGAGCTGCCGCCGCAGTAGCTTGTGGGGTGATGACCAGTCCCTGGTCTGGGGGACGGAGTTGGGGTGGTTCGCGCAACTCCTGCAGGGTGCGCCCGGCATCGGGCGGCGTCTGGGCGATGGCGGGGAAAGCAGCAAGTAAACTGAGGATCAACAACAGCAGGGTTTTATACATCATGGTCAATACATCCTTATAAGAAATACAGTAAATCATGGTCACGACGCCGCTTAGTTGATCTGCGGCTGATTGGCGTCAGAATTGTCGTCCTCTCCGGTCCCGAGACCGGTTCCGGATAGGTTGATGCCACCATTGACAACAAACACATGCACGTAACCGGAATTATTCTGCCCGCCATTTAACATAGATCCAGCGGCTGCTGTCTCAGTTCCGCCGCTGCCATTGACGTCACTGTCGCCATTGTCCGCAGAACCTTTCTGATGGGTTGATACATTGACGAAAATCAAGCCACCATTAGATCGGTTGCTATCCTGAAGGGTTCCACGACCACTAGCTTGCGAAAATTCCGTGGGGGACGTCATGACGGTGTTTGCAGGACTTTGTGTCGCCGTCTGCTGAGCGTCAGTGATGATATTTTCCAGCTGTTGTTCCTCAGAACCAGAAGCGGGAGTTGAGTCCGGAGTTATAGTCAGATTAGCCGCAACATAATCAATTTCGTAGTTAGGATTTTCCGCATCAGTGAGGGTGCCTTGCAGAATTTCGTAGTTGCCTGTGTTTTCTCCGGCAACCCGGCTTAAACTTCCGGTTAACGATTCGCCGGTAACCAGTCCCCGATCTCCGTTCATGACTTCTGCTTGATAGGTTAAAGCCGGGTCACTTTGTCCTGCGGTTTTATTCTTAGCATCAGCGGTAACAGTCAGCGAGCGGGCGCTGATGGTAAGCTCGCCGTTGACCACACTGATATCGTAGTTGCTGTTGTTAAGGGCATCTGCACTGATGGTGTAGCTGCCGACGTTTTCACC
>NZ_FNQN01000005.1:0-49187 GCF_900107645.1 Desulfuromusa kysingii | reverse complement strand
ATCTGCACTGATGGTGTAGCTGCCGACGTTTTCACCAGCAGTGCGGCTCAAATTACCGGCAAGGGCATCGTCGCCAACCAGATTGCCGGTGGTGACTTGGTAGCTCAGTGCGGGGTCATCGTTGCCGTAGACTTTGCTCTGATCATCAGCGGTGACCGTAATCGGGCGGACGGTAATACTCGCAGTCAAGCCACTTTGCTGAATCAGGTTGTAGTTGTCCGCATCTGCCCCAGTGAGACTCAGACCCGTTATGGTAACGGTTTTGCCTACGCCAACATTCTTGTTGGCAAACTCGCCGGTTGCAGTACCGGTCAGACTGACCGTATCGTCGGTGTAGTAGAAACCATCGTCGTCAGCTGATGCACCGTTGATGATTGCTTCTGTACCGGACAATGATGCAACAACGCTTGCATTATAGACTTTGTCCGCTGCGATCAACCCGGTGACATTCAGGGCTTTTACCGTGACTTCAACCGATCCTGACAGGTCATAACTGATGTCATAACTCATTTGGTTAGAATAGAGTCCCGATCCGTTGAATCCACTTGTGTAGGTCGCAACATTCTTGCTACTGGTGTTGATAGCCAAGGTGCCGAGCAGGTTGGCATCGGGAGATGTGCTGTAGGTTGGTGTATTACCCAAATCAGTTACATCGGTGGTGCCGTCATAGACCTGGCTGCCGGAAACTGTAGCACTGACAGTCAGCGGAGTCAGAAAACTGCGAAGCAGCGGAGAAGTGAAACCTTCGTAGATGCGCCAGATTTTTTCGCTACCGCCCTCTGCATCGATATTCCATCCGCTAAAGGTGGCCAGCTGCATCATCTCTGCCGTGGTTTTGTCGGTGCCGCCGGCGCTGGTTTCCTGCCCGCTGGTTTGAGTATCCCAGAAGCTGTCGCTGACAACACTGTCATCTTCGTTATACCCCACCAACCCACCAACAGTGTTAGTTCCCTCTACCGTTCCACTGGCGTAGCTGTTGCTGATAGTGGAAGCTTCGGAAATCATCCCCACCAGTCCGCCAACAGCATTAGTTCCTGCAACAGAGCTATTGGAATAGCTGTTACCAATCGTGGTAGTTAAATTACCTCCTACCAACCCACCAACAATGCTTAAGCCTGTAACCGTACCGCTAGTGTAGCTGTTGTCTATGCTGCTACCACTAACCACTCCCGCTAGTCCGCCGACGTAGATCCCCCCGGTAACATTCCCACGCGCATAGCTGTTGAGGATTGAACCTCCATGACTATAACCCACTAACCCGCCGACGGCATTTTGCCCTGTAATATTCACATTGGTTAGCTCAATATTGCTGATCGTAGTGTCAAGAATGTAACCGAACAGCCCTTGTGATTCAGTGTTTAAACGGTCAGTCGTGAGGCCGTCGATAGTGTAATGGTTGCCATCAAAGGTGCCGATAAACGGGGTGCTGTTGTCAGTGTCAGGTTTGACATCATCGTCGAAATAGCCAATACCAATAGGCGC
Organism: Desulfuromusa kysingii; assembly: GCF_900107645.1. GTDB lineage: Bacteria > Desulfobacterota > Desulfuromonadia > Desulfuromonadales > Geopsychrobacteraceae > Desulfuromusa > Desulfuromusa kysingii. The sequence goes on along the minus strand of NZ_FNQN01000005.1, from coordinate 47,705 downwards.
CCAGCCAGTGCCGTCGTTAGCGAGGGTATCGCCATCTTGCACCTGAGTGGTATAGCCGTCGGTTGCCGTGCCTAGATCGTTGGAGAGGACAAAATCGAATCCTTGAGCCAGAACGTTGTTGATATTTTGCAGCTGCGTCCAGTTGGTGATGGTATAAGCCCCACCACCATCGGTATCGCCCCAGCCCGCAGCAAAGAGAGTGGAACGAGACAAGGCCTCTTTGTCTTCTTCACGGGTGACATCGGTCAGATAGGGGGAAGCGACTTCGTAGCCCTCTACCGCGTCACCACTACCCGCATCAAATGACCAGATCGACTCATCCCAAGCATTAAAGGTAGCACTATTGGTCATCTCCTCCGTGGTTTTGCCGGTGCCACCATCGCTGGCTGTTTGCTCGCTGGTTTGAGTATCCCAGAAGCTGTCACTGACACCATCCGAATCATCATACCCCACCAGTCCGCCAACAGCATTAGCCCCTGAGACCGCGCCGCTGGCGTAGCTGTTACTGATGGTGGAGAAATCATGGTTATACCCCACCAACCCGCCGACCCCAATATTGCCTGTAACCGCGCCGCTGGCGTAGCTGTTGCTGATGGAAGCGTTTTCGAAGTTGTCTCCCACTAACCCGCCAACATAGTTTCCAGTACCTGTAACAACACCGCTGGTGTAGCTGTTGCTGATGGTTGCTTTCGAGCTGTGTCCGACCAGCCCACCGATATAATCGCCTCCTGACACATTACCGCTACTGTAGCTGTAGCTGATGGTTCCTTCCGAGATGCGTCCGACCAGCCCACCGGTATAATCGTCTCCTGACACATTACTGCTACTGTAGCTGTTGCTGACGGTTGTGGTGTAGGTGCCTCCAACTAATCCACCGATATAATCGTTTCCTGACACATTACCGCCACTGTAGCTGTTGCTGATGGTTGCTTCTGAGGTGCGTCCGACCAGCCCGCCGGTATATTGATCAAGTCCCGTTACGATGCCGGAGCTGTAGCAGTTGTCAACGGTTCCACTGTCAAGATATCCAACCAGCCCGCCGACATCATTCAATCCCTCTATATTGACATTGGTCAAGCCGAGATTTTTAATCTCCGCTGCATTCGTATCAACAGAACCGAAAAGACCTATAAACCCAGCGCTGCTGCGGGCAATGGTGAGGCCGTCGATGGTGTAATCCCCGCCGTCAAAGGTGCCGGTGAATGCTGCGCTCTCTTTACCAATGGGCATCCAGCCTTCACCACCGTTGGCGAGGGTGTTGCCATCTTTCACCTGAGTGGTATAGCCGTCAGTTGTCGTGTCCAGATTGTTGGACAGGGCGAAGTCATAGCTTTGGTCTATAACGGTGTTGATGTTTTGCAGCTGTGTCCAGCCTGTTATCGTGTAAGCGCTGCCATCGGCACCAGTCTGGTCTCCAACCGTCAATCCTCCCCAGCCACTAGCAAACAGGGTAGTTGTCGGTCGGTCTGCTGCGGTTGTTACATTGGTTAAATATGGCAAGGATAACTCATAACCTTCAACCGACTGCCCGGCACCGAACGACCAGGTTGCTTCATTCCAGGCAATATCAAGACCATCGGTGCTTGTATTAGTAAAAGTGGCACTATTGGTCATCTCTGCCGTGGTCTTACCGGTGCCACCAGCGCTGGTTGCTTGTCCAGAGGTTTCGGTATCCCAAAAGCTGTCGGTGACACTATCATCATCATCGTTTCTCCCTACCAGTCCACCGACGTCGCTTTCAGTTCCTGTAACCGCAACGCTCGCATAGCTATTTGTGATTGTTGAGGTGCTGTTAGCCCCAACCAGCCCACCAATTTTGCCACGCCCTGATACCGTGCCGCTGGCGTAGCTGTTGCTGATGGTGGAATTGTTATTGTTATGCCCCACCAGCCCGCCGTTATAGTAATTCCCTGTGACTGTTCCAGTGTTGTAGCTGTTACTGATGCTTGAGTCGTCAGCATATCCAACCAACCCACCAACATAGTCTGCCCCTGAGACCGCGCCGCTGGAGTAGCTGTTGCTAATGGATCCGGAGTTGATTCTCCCAATCAACCCGCCGGTATCATAGAGGCCTCCCGAGACGCTTGCGGTGTTGTAGCTATTGCTGATGGTACCTTTCCAGGTGCGTCCGACCAGCCCGCCGGTATATTGATGGAGTCCCGTTACGGTGCCGGAACTATAGCAGTTGTCGACGGTTCCACTGACGAGATATCCAACCAGTCCGCCGACATCAGTCAATCCCTTTATATTGACATTGATCAGGCCGAGATTTTTTATCTCCGCTGCATTGGTATCAACAGAACCGAAAAGACCCACATACCAGGTGCTGCTGCGATCAATGGTGAGGCCGTCGATAGTATGATCATCACCATCAAAGATGCCGGTGAATGAGGGAATGGGTAGCCAGCCTTCACCATCGTTAGCGAGGGTATCTCCATCTTTTACTTGGGTGGTATAGCCGCTGGTTGTCGTGCCCAGATTGTTGGACAGGACGAAGTCATAGCTCTGGTCTGCAACGGTGTTGATATTCTGCAGTTGTGTCCAATTGGTGATGGTGTATGGGCGGCCATCAGCCTCTGTGATACTGTCGTTAGCTTCAGTCAGTCCGCCCCAGCCACCGGCAAACAGGAGTGTTTGATCCGGGAGATCCGCCTCGACTGTCACATCGATCAAATAAGGTAGGGATATCCCATAACCCTCAACCGACTGCCCGGCACCGAATGACCAGATTGCTTCATCCCAGGCACTCTCAAGACCAACCGTGTTTGTATCAGTAAAGGTCGCAATATTGACCATCTCTGCCGTGGTTTTTCCGGTGCCACCAGCGCTGCTTTCTTGCCCGCTGGTTTCAGTATCCCAGAAACTGTTAGTCACTGTGCCTGTGCCGAAATGCTGCCCCACCAGCCCGCCGACGTGCTGGTTTCCATCTGTGACCACGCCGCTGGCGTAGCTGTTGCTGATGGTGGAGTCGCTGTTATACCCCACCAGCCCACCGACATATCTTACACCTGTAACCTTGCCGCTGGCGTAGCTGTTGCTAATCGTGGAGGAGATGTTAACCCCCACCAGCCCGCCGGAGTGGCTTCCTTCGACCACGCCGCTGACGTAGCTGTTGCTGATGGTGGAGTCGCTGTTATACCCCACCAGCCCGCCGACATAACTTACACCTGTAACCTTGCCGCTGGCGTAGCTGTTGATGATCAGGGTGGAAGCATTCCGCCCCACCAGCCCGCCGACAGTGTCTTGCCCTGTGATATTTATATTGGTCAGCCCGATATTGCTGATGGTGGCGAGATAGGTGTAGCCGAACAAAGCCTGATAGTCGCTCGAGCGATTAATGGTGAGACCGTCGATGGTGTGATCACCGCCATCAAAGGTGCCGGAGAATTTTGTGGTAAAGTTGCCAATGGGCGTCCAGCCTTCGCCGCCGTTGGCGAGGGTTGCGCCATCTTTTACTTGGGTGGTGTAGCCGTCGGTTGCCGTGCCCAGATCGTTGGACAGGGCAAAATCATAGCCTTGGTCTACAACGGTGTTGATATTCTGCAGCTGTGTCCAGTTGGTGATGGTGTAAGCGCCGTCACCACTGGTATCGCCCCAGCCATCGGCAAAAAGGAGTGTTTGATTCGGGCGATCCGCTTCGGTTGTCACATTGGTCAAATAGGGTCTGGACATCCCGTAACCCTCAACTGACTGCCCAGCCCCGAATGACCAAATAGCCCCATCCCATCCAGTGAAGGTGGCCAACTGCATCATCTCTGCCGTGGTCTTGCCAGTGCCGCCATCACTGAATTCTAGCCCGCTGGTATCGGTATCCCAGAAGCTGTTGGTCACTGTGCAGTCCGGATCGTTAGCCCCGAGCAGCCCGCCGATGGCATTCCACCCTGTGACCGCTCCGCTGGCGTAGCTGTTGCTAATCGTGGAGCTGGTGGTGTTAAACCCCACCAGCCCGGCGGCGAAGCGTTGACCTATGACCGCCCCGCTGGCGTAGCTGTTGTTGATGGAGGAGGAGACTTCGTTATACCCCACCAGCCCGCCGGCGTAAATGTCTTCACCTGTGACCACGCCGCTGGCGTAGCTGTTGCTGATGGTGGAGGAGGAGTTCACCCCCACCAGCCCGCCGACGAAGCTCCTTCCTGTGACCGCCACACTGGCGTAACTGTTGTCGATGGAGGAGTTGTTATACCCCACCAGCCCGCCGACATGGAGGTAACCTGTGACCACGCCGCTGGCGTAGCTGTTGTTGATGGTGGAGGCATCGTTATGCCCCACCAGCCCGCCGACTGCTATTCCCCCTATGCCTGTGTTGACAGCAGTGATACTGACAGCAGTGAGCCCGATATTGCTGATGGTGGCGCCAGAGGTGTAGCCGAACAAAGCCTGATAGTCAGTGCCTGGGCGATTAATGGTGAGGCTGTCGATGGTGTGGCCGAGGCCGTCAAAGGTGCCGGTGAATCTTGTTTCGTAATAGCCAATTGGACTCCAGCCGGTGTTGGTGTACCAGCCGCTGGTGGTGCTGGCGTCGATGTCTGCTCCGAGTGCGTATTTACCGCTAAGGGTGCCGTTCATTCCTTGCAGGTCGGTGCCGGTGGTTGAGCCCGCCGCGCCGAGTGCGGTGATGACGGTGTAGTTGACTGTGGCACCGTCACTACCCAGTTTAGTGTCGAAATTCTGCCCGGCTAGCAGATTTACTTGTGCGCCAGTGCCGAGGGAATAGGTGTCGGTGTTGCCGGTGGCAAGGGCGCCTTGACCATATTCGAGGGCGAGTTTGCCCCCACTCCCGCCGCTCGCGTCGATCGTGGCATTGATTTCAATATTGCGTTGGGCGTTCAGCGTCAGGGTATTTCCGCTGCTCCAAGTGATATCATCATTGACGAAGATATCGCCGTTGCCGCCGGTGTCTGCACCGTTAACACTTTCAATGGTGACGTTGGTGCTACCAAGATTGGTAGAAAGTTGCGTGCCGGTAATGTCGCCATCGCTGATGGCAATGGTATAATCGTTGGGATCAATCAACCATTCGCCGGTTTTTCCGTTCTCAGCTGTTGTTGTGACCATCAGATCATGCTGTATTCGCACCTTTGCCGCGCTGGTTTCGACAAAGCCGCCGTCGCCGCCGTTGGGGGCAGAGGCATCGAGGGTGCCGGCGACGATGGTTTCGCCGTGCACCATGTCGCCCATCAGGTAGATGGCACCGTTTTCGCCGGTGGTCAGGGTTTGCGCTTGGCTGATGCCGCTGTGGTTGATGACACTGCTGGCCAACTCACTGGCGGCTTTGGCAGTAAGGTAAACCATCCCGCCATCGGCTTTGATGGCTCCGCCCTGTTCAATGTAGGTATCAAGCAGAGCCTGTTCGACTTCTATCTTAACCGGGCCACCGAGGTCGAGGGTGACTTTATGTCCGGCACCGAAAAGGACGTTGCCATGTGGGGCTTCGATGCTGCCTTGATTGATGATGCGCGCTGCGATCAGGGCGATGGTGCCGCCGTTGGTGGCGTTGAGGTTGCCCTGATTAATGATGGCATTGGCGCTGGTGCCTGCAAAAGTAAAATTGCCGGCCATGAAATCGTCATTGCTTATATTCAATGTTGAAGCCACCAGTGCGCCAACATTGACTCGTGCTGTAGAAGAGAAGAGCACGCCGTTGGGGTTGACCAAGTACACCTGACCATTGGCGTTGAGGGCTCCCTGAATCACAGAAGCATCAGCTCCGGTCACCCGGTTCAGCGCGGCGGCAGTGTTGGAGGGCTGAACGAAGTTCACGGTATTATTCTGCCCGATGGAGAAAGATGTCCAGTCGGCGGCCATGCGCTGGCTGTCTTGATTAATGGTCAGGGTCGCCCCGCTCTGGTTGATCGTGCCGCAGCCAGCGACAATATTGCCACCAGTGGGCAGATCCGCCGCATTGGCAAAGCCGGAGCAGATTGTCAGCGTCAGAAACAGGGAGATGGCAAGCAAGCGTAAGCGGCCTCTTTTACCGGACCCTTTGCCACGCGCCGAAACGATTTCTGCGACCGCGATAAAAGTGCCAAGAGCCTCACTCCAGATACTACGAAAAATATGGTTCATGCTTTACTCTCCTGTTGATGCTAGGGATTCCTATCAAATAAACCTAGATGCGAAACAGATACCTCAGTGATTGCGTTGATGACTTAACCTCCAGCCCTTCGCAGGCCGGGATTAATTTCGTCAGAAAGTGCGGCGATGCATCCCTGCTTCAGATTCGCAAGCAGTAGAACCTCATTCGGGGCTAGAAGGTAGCCCTCTTGCTGACATGCTTTCGCGAATGATTCGGCTGCACGGTGACGGAACCGCTCATCCGTTATCAGTCGTCCCAACACCTGTTCGACAACATTCTGTGACATACGAACTCCCAATTTATCCATTCTGTCCGAAATGGGACAGATGCCCTCTGTGCGCAAGGGATAACCAGAGTAAATAGCGAGAACTGTGCCAAGGTTAGATTTGTTTAATTGCGGGGGATTATGGATTTAATCAAAAAACAGACCGTCCCATACGGGACAATCTGTCCGAAATGGGACAAACGCGAGAAAAAAAAAGGGGGGGTTAATAGAAAATTTTACGCGAGGCCTTCAGAAGCCGGGCTGCCGAAGATTTATTGTTGTTACATTTTTCCAGCGCCCATTCGATGACCTGGCGATGAATGGCAGCGAGGGAAAACTCTTCTGCGGAGAAATTGAAGTTGAAAATGACCCGGTCTGTGCCGTTATCATCAAGGCTCAAAGGAGAGGACTGCAGCCGCAGATGTTCCGGTTGGATCAACTCACCATTCGTGACAATGGCGGCATATTCTAGCAGATTGCGGAGTTCGCGAATATTGCCAGGCCAGTCGTGAGTGAGCATCAGGTTAAGAGCTGCTTTCGAGATGCCGGGCAACGTTTTGCCCTGGTGCTGACGAAAACTTGTCAGAAAATGTTCCGTCAGTTGTGGAATATCTTCAAGCCGTTCGCGCAAGGGAGGGATGGTTAAGGGAAAGATATTCAGCCGGTGGTAGAGGTCACGCCGAAAGCGGCCTTGATGACAGCATTCGTCCAGATGACAGTGGGTAGCAACGATAATTCGGAAATTGGCGCTGACTGGTTGATCCGAACCAACTTTTTCGTAGACCCGTTCTTCAAGCAGGCGCAACAGCTTGGGTTGCAGTGACAGGGGCATGTCGCCGATTTCATCAAGAAATAGAGTTCCACCTTCAGCCCGGCTGCACTTTCCCTGGCGGTCGCGATCGGCTCCAGTAAATGCCCCGCGCACATGACCAAAGAGTTCACTTTCTAAAAGAGTTTCCGGGATGGCAGCACAGTTGATCGCGACGAAGCTGGTCATATCCTTTTTAGTGGCAATATGAATGGCCCGCGCCAGCACTTCTTTGCCGACTCCGCTTTCGCCAAAAATGGAGACCGTCGTCTGCGGCGAAGTTGCCACCTGTTGCGCTGAAGCGAGCACCTGCCCCATTGTCGGTGAGGTGCTGACGATGTTCTGAAAACTGAACTTTTTCTGATCTGACGCAAGCATTCGCGCATAGCTACGTTGTTGCTGCGCGGACTCGACTAACCGCGCCACCTTAAACAACAATTCATCCCAGTTCAAGGGTTTGAGCAGGTACTCGCTGGCCCCCTCTTTCATCGCAGCCACAGCACTATCGACGCTGCCATGGGCGGTGATGAGGACAAAGAGCAGTTGTGGATAGAGCGCGTTGATTTGACGCAGCAACTCCAGGCCATCCATTTTTGGCATGACCATATCGGACAACACCATGTCATAATGGTTTTGAGCCAGTTCGGTTAAGGCTTCAGCAGCGCTGGCGACGCAAGTTACATGGTAACCGGCGTCATCCAGACAATTTTTAAGCAAAAAGCGAAAGCTCTGGGTGTCGTCGACAACGAGTATGTGGGTGGAATTTTGCATATATTTCACCTTTTTAAATTCCGCAACCGGTCAAATGTTGACAATCGGATTCCAGTTTATCAACGGCTTGTTGCAGTTGTGCAAAGGGAGCTTCGGCATTCTGTTGCAACCATTTGGCCTGTTTGGCAAGGGCTGGATTGGAGAGTTGTGCAAGTAAGCCTTTCAACGTATGAGCACTGAGTTCCATTTCGCTGCGCTTTTGCTGTTGCAGGGCGCGATGCAAACGCTGCAATTCAGCGTCGATATCATTGCGTAATAAATCGTGATATTGGCAGGTTCGCACCGGGTCATCACCCAGACCTTTTTGCGTCTGTACGTTCAAGGGCAAAACTTCCCCAACTGGGGTGGTCAGAGGCATATTAAGGTGGATCGCAATAGTTCGGGCCAATTGTTCCGGGATGATGGGTTTTGCCAGCACTGCGTTCATACCGGCCTCAAAACAGACAGTCCGTGTAACAGTGTCGGCATCAGCGGTTATAGCGATAATCGGCAGTGGAGACACGACGCGCTCCTGTTCATTTTTTCTGATCTGACGGGCAACTTCAATACCGTTAATGTCCGGCATACGGACATCCAACAGAATCAGATCGAATGTTTGATGATCGACAAGCTGTAACGCCTGCTGACCATTTTCTGCCAGTACCACTTGATGCCCCCAGGACAAGAGGATATCTGCCAGTAAGAGGCGATTAAACTCGTTATCCTCGACTAACAAGGTATTTACACGGGTCGTTAACGCTGAGAGGATATGATCTTCCGCAACAACTTCCGTTTCTTTGAGTGGCAGCTCGACGATGAAACAACTGCCAAGACCTTCATGACTATTGACCCGGATCTCTCCTTGCATCAGCATAACCAGACTATGGACAATCGCCAATCCGAGGCCGGTTCCACCAAATTGACGCGTGATGGAAGGGTCGAGCTGCCGAAAGGGTTGAAAGAGCTGATCGTGGTAACTACCCGGAATACCGATACCCGTATCACAGATCTCGAAACAGAGTCGTTGCTGCTCGACATCTGCAACTGATTTATTCAAGCCCAGAGTAAAGTTCACCTCACCTTTGTGGGTAAACTTGATCGCATTGTTCAAAAGGTTATCGAGAATTTGGCGAACTCTGACTGGATCACCGATATACCAATTCGACACATCGCTGTTCACAACCACATTGAAGACTAACGATTTTCCCTCTGCCAGTGGCCGATACTGGTCTTCAAGTTGGCTGATCAGTTGCTGCAAACTGAATGGAACGGCATCGACTTGCATGCGTTCTGCCTCGATCTTGCTCATATCAAGAATATCGTTAACCAGTGCCATCAAAGAGCGGGAAGATTGTTCAAGAATATTGAGGTACTGATCAAGTTTCTCTGGATTGGTCGTTGTGCGGGCCAGGGTACTGAATCCGAGCAGCGAGTTGAGTGGGGTCCGAATTTCATGACTGATGCTGGCAAGAAACTGGCTTTTTGCCTTGTTGGCTTCTTCCGCAGCCGCTTTGGCCTGTCTTACTTCGTCTTCAATCTGCTTACGTTCGGTGATTTCTCTGGAGATCCCATAATGACCAATAACAGCTCCGTCAGCATCACGCTCTGGAGTCGCGCTGACTTCCACCCAGAGCCAGCGGCCATCTTTACAGCGGTGACGCGCCTCAAACATGATGCTGCCGGTGTTTATTCCTTGCAATTCGGCCTGCAGTCTTGCAGCGGCAAACTTTTTGACTGTGGCAACCCCGGCTTCGTCAAAAAGTTCAAAAATATGCTGACCGAGAACTTCGTCGGCGCGGTAACCACGCAGTCTTTCATCAGAGGGGCTGATATAAGTGAAGCGATAGTCACGATCCAGCTTCCAGACCACATCCGAAACATTTTCGGCAATGAGCCGGAAATGGGCCTCACTCTCTTGGCGTGCCTTATTCGCTTTTTGATGTTCTGCAATTTCGTGTGCCAGTTGTTCATTGACCTGTTGCAGTGTTGCATTTACTTCAGAAAGTTGTTGGGTGCGTTCAGCCACCTGCTCTTCCAGAACACGATGACTCTCCACCAGTTTCTGGAGTGGGTAGACTTCACCGTCACGCACCAGATTGTAAGGGATAGAAATACTACTGTGGCAGATCTTCCAGCCGTGAGACTCCTGACGGAAAATCAGGACCAGACGGGCTGTTTCGCGCGACAGAATCTCATCTTTGATCGGGAGATGGATATGGAAAAAACCTGTCGCTACGGCAAGAGTCTCGGACAACGATTGAACTGATAGGTCCAAAAGTTCGATCTGTAGCGGCTCTTTAACCTGTGCAAAATCCTGACGTGTGATTTCCACCCAGGTATCACGATCTTTGACCAGAAAATCACCGCCACCGGTAAAACCAGAAAAATCCGCACTAAAATAATCAGTGAGTTGATCATCGCGAGAAGCGTACATCCGCACATAGTCATCGAAGAGTTCCTTTATTTCCTGTTTGTCTTTGAACTCCATCGAGTCGCCCTTGATTGCACTATGGTTTTGTTAAGATTTATTCCCTTGTCGGGAATGAAATTGGCAAGCGTCGAGAAGAATACGATATTTCCCGAGACATGATAACTCTTTTTCGTTCGATTCAGGCAAGGCGCTAACCTTTAATAGGTTAGATGCCAGCACTTTGACGGGGAGCAGGATAATCTTCCTCCAGGATTTGATATTGAGTAGAAGGCTTTCTACGACAGATGGGGAACCATACTATGAGTCAGGAAGGTACAATCTTGATGCTGGGGCTGTATATGGGTAAACATTGACGGCTTGTTAAGTGACTAACCAAGCAGACTCAGCGCCAGCTGAGGCATTTGGTTCGCTTGGGACAGGATGGAGATACCCGCTTGTTGTAAAATGTTCTGTTTGGTCATCGACGAAGTTTCCATGGCGATATCGGCATCTAAAATCCGGCTACAGGAGGCACTAAGATTTTCCGAAACATTCTGTAGGTTAGAGATGGTGCTCGCAAAGCGATTTTGAATTGCACCCAGTTCACCACGTATCGTGCCAATCGTAGCCAGAGCTGAGTCAACGCTGCTGATAGCAGAAACAGCTCCTTCACGGGTTGAGATGTCCACCCCATTAATGGTGGTCGTCGTTGCCTCACTTTCACTGGCCAAACCTGCGATAGTCATGCCGGTGCCATCAAATACGACATCTGCCCCACTGCTGATCGCTATTTTGTCGGCAAGGTATTCAGTGTAAGTGGAGTCAATACCAACAAAACCGCCTGTGGTTTCGTTACCGTTGGCATCAAGGTGGTTTTCTCTTATGCTAAAGCCTGCAACGTTATCCGAGGAAAGGACAATTTCACCCGCATCATTCAGAATAGCAGAAACACCATGATGATCAGTCCCATCATTAATTTTTTCAACCGCATCAGCCGCGGTAAAAGGTGCGGCACCAATACCGTTGGAGACCGTCCAGCCATTGCCCGCTACGTAAAGAGAGTACCGCGAGTCAGGATCAATAATGATAGCGTCCCCTGTTAAAACATCGGCTTCGGCTGTGACTGTATAATCAGCCGCGACGTTTTGAATAATGGTCAAATCAAAACTCGGGAAACCTCCGCCGTCGTCGTTAGTAACAGTAAAATCAGCCGCAATAGCTCCCGTTGAAGTGTAATTATCTGCAATCGCAGTGGCTAAGTCCTCTCCCGACAATAGTGCCCCGGTATTGTTGGTGTACGAAATTGTATCGTTTCCACCATCGCCAACACTAATGGTAATGCTGTCACCATCATCTAGTATAGCTTCCATAAAGTTGACTTCAACTTCCGCTTTTTCTGAAGTCAAAGTGTCACCGTCTCGTACCGTTGAGGCCGCTGCTGAATCTGCCGCAATTCTCGGAAGTATCACTTCCTCAAAAGTAAAAACTTGTTGATTGGTGGCCGATGCAATATTTTCTCCTGCCGCGGTGTTGATTGCCGCAACAATATCCGTTATGCCAGTGGCCGCTGCAACAGCGACACCGTTAACTGTCAAAGTGTCTGCCAGTAAAGCAGCATCGGTAGCGACAGTGGTGCCGGTAAAATCATCACCACCTGTGGTCGTTTCTTCAGCACTCCCTAGATCGGTTGTTTTAGCACTATCAATACTAAATGAGATTGTTTGGCTGACTCCAGAATTCGCACCCACCTGAAAAGTCGCATCGTTCATTGAGCCATCGAGAAGCTTTTTACCGTTAAACTCGGTGGTTTCAGCGATACGATCTAGCTCGGCTTTTAGCTGTGAAACCTCTGCTTGCAAGGAGGTTCGGTCGCTGGAGCTGTTGGTGTCATTGGCCGATTGAACAGCCAGTTCACGCATCCGCTGGAGGATATTGGTACTCTCTTGCAGGGCACCCTCAGCCGTTTGTGCTAAAGAGATAGCATCTTGGGCGTTTCGTGCTGCTTGATTTAGTCCACGAATTTGCGAGGTCATGCGATTAGAGATCGCTAGCCCAGCAGCATCGTCTTTGGCACTGTTGATGCGAAAACCAGAGGAGAGCCGTTGCATGGATTTTACGAGTTTTGACTGAGACCTGTTCAGATTCCGTTGCGCGTTAAGTGAAACGACATTCGTATTAATTGTTAAAGACATACTGTCCTCCGTGAGGGTGATGATTCGGGCTTCCTTGCCCTGAAATACTTTACGCTTCTGGTTCGTCAGTTATCAGTCAACTCAGTACGTGCTCAACGATTTCTAGTGACATGCTTACCCCCAATCAATAGATATCTGTCCGATATGGGACAGCTATGGCCTTTATGTAGGGAGCAACAAAGATAAGTAGCGAGAGTCGTGCCAAGAATGGGTTTGCTTTAATTACGGTAGGTTAAAAGTCCAACGAAAAGACAGGCTGTCCCGTTTGGGACAACCTGTTCGATATGGGACAAGTGTGCGAAGTGGGTTTTAGTAGAAGAGTTTACGCGAGGCCTTCAAAAGACGTGCTGCTGAGGATTTATTGTTGTCACATTTTTCCAGCGCCCATTCGATAACCCGCCGGTTGACAGCATCAAGTGAGAACTCTTCGGCGGAGAAATTGAAGTTGAGCATGACTCGGCCAGCGTCGCTCTCCTCGTGATCCAGGGGAGCGAGCTGCAAGCGCAGGTGTTCCGGTTGGATCAGCTCGCCATTGGTGACGATGGAGGCATATTCAAGCAGGTTGCGCAGTTCGCGAACGTTGCCGGGCCAGTCATGGTCGAGCATCAGATTCAGGGCCGCTTGCGAGATGCCGGGCAGGGCTTTTCCGAGATGCTGGCGAAAATCATTCAGGAAATGTTCGGTGAGTTGCGGAATATCCTCGCGACGTTCGCGCAGGGGCGGAATGGTCAGGGGGAAGATGTTCAGCCGGTGGTAGAGGTCGCGCCGAAAGCTACCCTGCTGACAACATTCGTCCAGATTACGGTGGGTGGCGACGATAATTCTAAAGTCGGCACTGACCTGTTGATCCGAACCGAGTTTTCCATAGGTCCGTTCTTCAAGCAGACGTAACAGCTTGGGTTGGAGTGACAGTGGCATATCGCCGATTTCATCAAGGAACAGGGTGCCGCCTTCCGCCCGACTGCACTTTCCCTGGCGGTCGCGGTCGGCACCGGTAAATGCCCCCCGCACATGACCAAACAGCTCACTTTCTAAAAGGGTTTCCGGGATGGCCGCACAATTGATTGCGACAAAGCGGGTCATGTCCTGCTTGGATGCAATATGGACAGCCCGCGCCAGAACTTCTTTGCCGACTCCGCTTTCGCCAAAGATGGCCACCGTTGTGCGCGGCGTGGCTGCCACCTTCTGAGCTGCAGCCAATACCCTTCCCATGATTGGTGCGGTGCTCAACAGGTTCTGAAAACTAAATTTTTCCTGCTCCGATTCAAGCATCCGGTTATAGCTGACCTGCAAACAGGTATGTTCCAGCTGCCGTTCAACCACCACCAGCAGTTCTGCCTGGTTGAGTGGCTTCAGCAGGAAGTCAGCCGCTCCCTCTTTCATGGCTGCCACAGCGCTATCGATACTACCGTGGGCGGTGAATAGCACAAAAGGAAGTTGTGGATGAAGGCTGCGTACCTTGCGCAGCAGCATGGCTCCGTCCATCTCCGGCATCACCATGTCGGACAGCACGAGGTCAAAGGGGGACTGCTCAAGTTTTGCCAGAGCTTCGACTCCGTGGGCAGCGCAGTTGGTCTGGTAGCCAGCATCCTCAAGATAGCCTTTGACCATGAAGCGGAAGCTCTGTTTGTCATCAACCACCAGTATTTGTGCACCACGACTCATGAATTGTTCTCCTGTGATAACCTGGACTGAAGTTGTTCGATCACCAGCCGCAGCCGCTCGTTAGGAGCAGACGGGGCATTGAGTTGCAGCCAACCTGCGAGTTCCGCTGGTTCTTGGTCTGCCAGGTGTCCACACAACCCTTTCAGAGTATGAGCTGCCTGACCCAGTTCATCGCGGGCTTCGCGTTCCATCGCGGCCTGCAGGCATTTCAGTTCTTCGTTGATATCGGCCATCAACAGTTTCCGATACTGCCGACTGCGTTCAGCATTATTCCTCAAGTCATGGCAGGTCCGCGTGTTTAGCTGCAGTTCAGCTGTGGGGGGCACCGCCATGGTTCCTTCGCAGTGTTCTGCAATGGTCCTGGCCAATTGATCGGGAATCACCGGTTTTGCCAGCACCGCGTTGATGCCGGCGGCGAGACATAATTTGCGCGTCGTGATATCAATATCAGCGGTAATCGCGATAATCGTAACGGGTGTCTGTGCTCCTTCAATTTCTCTCTGCCTGATACGCTGGGAGACCTCAATACCGTCAATGCCGGGCATGCGAATATCCAGCAGAACCAGATCGAAATGTTGCTGCTCCATAAACTGCAGGGCCTGATGACCATCCATCGCCAGCACAACCTGCTGGCTCCAGCTCGTCAGGATATCGCCCAAAAGTCGGCGGTTGAACTCGTTATCCTCAACCACCAGGACCGTACCTATTGCTGGTAGCGCCGTTACAGTATTCTGTGTTTCCGGCAGTGCTTCAGTTTCTGGCAGAGGCAGCTCGACAACAAAACAACTCCCAACCTGTTCGCAGCTGGTCAGAGTGAGACTTCCTTCCATCATTGCTAACAGATTCCGAGCAATGGCCAGACCAAGGCCGGTACCGCCAAATTTGCGTGAGATCGTCGGGTCTAGCTGTTGGAAGGGCTGGAACAGCAAGTCACGTTTGTCATCAGGGATGCCGATTCCGGTATCCTTGACCTCAAAGCGCACTAACGAAGGGCCTCCATCATCGGTCTGGCCGGGCACACTGACGCGACAGGAGACCTCTCCATTATTGGTAAACTTGATTGCATTGGACAGTAGGTTGGCGAGAATCTGGCGAAGCCGGATCGAATCGCCGAGGACCCATACGGGGACGTTGTCGGTTATAGAAAGCTGGAATTTCAACGTTTTTTGGTTAGCCAGAGGTTGATATTGTTCTTCCAGATTATCGAGAAGTTGTCGCAAGTTGAACGGCACGGTCTCAAACTCCATCCGACCAGCCTCGATTTTGCTCATATCCAGAATACCGTTAACTAGTTCCATCAGCGAGCGGGACGATTGTTCGAGGATAGCGTGGTATTCATCTTTTTGGGCAGGATCGGTTGTCTTGCGGGCCAGAGCACTAAATCCGACCAGAGCATTGAGTGGGGTACGGATCTCGTGGCTAACCAGAGCCAGAAACTCGGATTTGGCCTCCGATTCCAGAGCCGACTGTTGTGCTTCAAGCAGCAACCGACGCGAACGCGAGTTTAAGATCATGGCAAATATGCCGCCGATCAAAATACCGTTAACAACGAGGACCTGTCGGCCTAATAATTTATTATCCATATTCGTCGACGTACTGCTGACAAACCAGAAGATGGTAAAAAATAGGGTGATCGCAACAAAAAAGATCTGCAGCATACGCCGGCTCGGCAATTGTTCCTTACGCAGAGTAAAGGTCATGATGACAAAATACCACCAAGTGAATCTGAGCAGCAGAGCATTGAGAATTACGGCAAAGGGGGTATAGCCCAGAAGCATTGCGGCAAGTTGCAGGGGAAATGCCAGCAAAAAGAGGTTGAGTCCGCGTAACATCAGTGGCGCGGGTTGATAGGGCTTGAACAGCTCTCGGCAAAAAAGCAGCGTTGTAAAGTTTACTGCGCAATAGAGAACGGTGGTGGACAGATCAGCCAGCTGGGGAAAACCACTAGGAAGCCAAGGAGCCAAATAACCGGTTATGGCTAGGCCGTATAGGGTGTAAACAGCTTGGTGAATGGCAAATAGGGCCACGACCAGCTGCCGGTCTAGCCAATAACTGTTGATTGCCCAGAGCAATAGAAACAGCATGGCGGTTACAAAAAATACCGCCAGCAGATCAAGCTGGTGGTCACTGCGTTCGGCTTCTTCGGGGGTGAGTGCTTCCACACTTAATAGCGATGCGCCCCTGGTCTTGAGGCGCAGATAAAAAGTTGTCTCAGGAGCGGTTACATTGACGACAAAGCTCAGGGTTTGCTGATTTCGATCACGTTCTTCGTAAGGGTAATAGTTGCCGGTAACTCTCGATTTCCAGCTCGGAGGATCGCTTGCAACGGACTCATAAAGACGGATTTCATTGAGAAACGGCTGACGAATGAACAATACCACCTCGCTCCCTTTGGTTGGCGCGCGGACCTGGAGGCGCAGCCAATGCACGGAGGTGGTGAAGCCTTTGGAAAGCTTGGATCCAGTTGGCAAAAACTCGCGTTCAGTCACATCGTCGATCGACAGAGTGCCGGTTTTGTCTTCCAGTACGGCGCGTGAAACAGTCAAATCTTCTGCAATGACCGGCGGAGCGTTGATAAAACCGGCCAGTAGGACCAGTATAAAAATAAGGCATTTCATAGATTTCTCGATAAGTAAAAAGGGTTGATCGGTTGTGGTTGAGAACTTAAAAATTGAAGCCCCTGATGCTTGAAGGCCACCAATGTATTGAGGAGTTGCCGCATCTTTTGGCTGCCCCTTACATCCATCAAGTCGACCCTGATTACTATATGATTTGGAAAGACTGAATCGGTAATCCTCCCATTTTTAATAGTCGCCTGAAGTCGAGTTATGCCGCTATTGCCAACTTTTGCTTGGGTGTTATTCCTCCAATGGCCATATTGGGCTGATTATAGCGTTCCACATAAGCATTCTGCTGTGGATTGCCTGGCTGAATATATAAGTCTGAATTCACGTCGAAGCCATAGCTTGGATACAATTGCTGCCGGGGTCATAATATTTAGTCGTTATTCCAGTTGATCAGGGTGATGATGACTTTGACAATGGTCTCTTTCTCTTCAGGTCGACTTTCGGCGATAAGCAGGGTCAATGCTACTAGTGCATTATCAGCCAGCCGCTTAGAACCGTCGGGTCTGTAAAGAATGTCATTAGCGACGAGAAAATAGACAAACAGGGCGGCGGCGATACGTTTATTGCCATCACTGATAACTCGCAACACATCTTCACCGGTGTCAGTCACCAGTTGTTGCGTCTTCAGTGTGCGGGTCAGCAAATCGACTGTTTTTTGGAGCTCACGAAATTTTGCAGCATCTTCTTGCAAACGCTGCTCGTTGACTGTGTAGCCTTTGACAAGATGTTCACGCAGTATCCGCGTTGCCCCCTGTCGAAATTGTGTTCCACGCAGTGACTTAACCCGATAACCGACGGAGATAATGACGTCGAGATTATAAAATTGAATTTTTCTGCGGACCTGACGACCACCTTCATTCTGAACAACCGAGGATTCCTCGGCAGTTGCCGCCTGAATCAACTCACCCTCTTTGTACAGATTACGAATATGCAAACCAATAGTGTCGGTATCTTTATCAAACAGCTCAGCTATCTGGCGCTGATTTCACCAGACGGTCTCTTGATCAAGCTGCACCTCAAGACAGGATTTTCCGTCTTCAGCTTGAAACAAAACTACTTCACCGCCACTTGACTTCATTGTTGCCATGGTCCGTTCCTTCTTCTGCGTGTTGAGCCCGCAGGTAAAAACAGCACCCCTATTTCACCACTTCAGAGCGTGTATTCCAAGCCAATTAAGTATTATGTCCCTGGAACTCTGTTTCATTTTATGAATAAAAAACCGAGATCAATATCGACCTGAAGCTATATTTTTCTACTGACTCCCTTTGCAAATCAGTTCGTACTACAAAAGCATGCTAGTGTGACATAGGTACCGCTAGCATCATTGATTCCAGTATTGTTCGGGTCGCCCCACCAAGCCCATTCCCTCAAACGGGAACGCCTTAACCGCCCATAACAAGGAGGTCTAAACCAGGATCAGCAGCTCAAGAGGATCAATCTATTTCAAGAAGAAGCTTTGTACCGTATGCGTATGGATCATGTCCTCATGTTTAAAAAATGTTTTGATTAAGTGTTAAAATAATAGTGAGATTTAAATGCTCACTGACGCAACAGCTTCTCAATCTTCACCTGTCCTCTTAGCTTTGCTGGCTGTTGTCCTAATAACGCAAATCATCAAAAGGAGTTAAGTTCGTTCATGGACGATGTTGCATCCCAGTTTCTGGCTGCTAACCAGACCACGCTAAATCTTGCTGTAGCACTCCTTCTGGGGTCCATCATAGGGCTGGAGCGCGGCTGGGGAGCCCGCGAACAAAAATCCGGTGAGCGTATAGCCGGTATCCGCACATTTTCTCTTATTGGCCTTCTGGGCGGAATTTCTGTGGTTCTGGCTAAGGAAGTTACCGTCTGGGCGTTTCCTGTTCTTCTCCTGAGTGTAGTCGCCATGGCGATCGTGGCCTACAGTGAACGGCTCGATCACATCCGCAACTTCAGCATTACCGGTATGATTGGCATGGTGCTGACGTTCTGCTTTGGTGCCGTTGCAGTTGCTGTCGACCCGGTGATAGCAACTGCTGCTGCAGTGGTCACCGCGATTATTCTGGACAACAAGGAAGAAATTCACAGCTGGGTACACAAGCTTAAAGCACACGAACTGGACGCCGGGCTCAAACTTCTTGTTATTTCTGTGGTGCTGTTGCCGCTATTGCCCAATCAACAAATGGGCCCTGGTGGTGTCCTTAATCCCCAAGAAATCTGGTGGATGGTAGTGATGATCGCATCCATATCTTTCGTTGGATATTTCGCCATGCGGGTCGCCGGCACCAGCAAGGGTATTCTCTTTACCAGCCTTTTTTCCGGCCTGACCTCATCCACCGCACTGACCTTGCATTTTGCTCGTCAAGCAAAACGGCACCCGGCGTTGAACGCACAGTTTGCCACTGGAATCCTGATTGCCTGTGGCACTATGTTCCCACGCATACTGGTGTACTGTTTCATTATCAATCACGACCTTCTACCGAGCCTGATCTGGCCGGTGGCGGTGATGACTGTGCTGCTTTATGTACCAGCAATCATAATATGGAGCAGAAATTCCGGAACAAGCCAAGTTAGTCAGCCTACGTTCGGGCAGAACCCGCTTGATTTAAAATCAGCTTTGGTTTTTGGGGTTCTGCTGACCGTTATTCTGCTTCTTGGCGACTTTTTTAAAAACTGGTTGGGCGATACCGGTGTCTATATGTTGGCTGCCACCTCGGGCATTGCAGACGTGGATGCTATTACTCTGTCTCTTTCCCGCATGTCCAATAATGAGCTGGCAATGGATGTGGCGGTTCTAGGTATCGTTATTGCGGCTGCCACCAATAATCTGGTTAAATCCGGCATGGCTTGGGTAATCGGTAACCGACAAACAGGGATCTATGTGGCCGGGCCTATGCTGCTATCACTGGGAGCAGGACTTCTGGTTGCCTGGTTTCAGTAGTGGCAAACATAGGCGACGATAAGAAAGCCCGTCTTAAATACAGCCGATCTGGCCAAATCGGCGAAAGCGCGATTGCGACTGTTCGATTTCCCCTGTTTTCAGCCCCAAAAGTAATGGCAGGATATTAGGAACTATATTGTCCCCAAGGTCGAACAGGATAAACTACTAGAATCTTTAGTTTTCAATAGCTTCCTTGTCAAATGTCATGTCATAAAGGCTCCGACCCTGCCATCCTTCTGGTTCAAGCAACTTTTCTAAGCGTATTTTCCCGTCATAAGTCCGGCATTGAACGAAACTCTCGCTTATGTGCCGTAATGGTGACGTCTTTGTTGTCACCAAGCTGGATCGTCTTGCTCGTTCAGTTCACGATCTGATGCCGATCACCCAGATGCTGCAGGATAAAAACTGTGATCTAAAAGTTCTTGATCCGGGGTTAGACACCTCAACTCCGACAGGTCGGTTAATCTTCCATGTTCTTGCTGTTATTGGTGAATTTGAACGGGAATTAATCACCAAGCGAGTCAATGAGGGACGGATGCGAGCAATGGCGGCTGGTATAAAGTTTGGTCGTAAGCCGAAGTTAAAAAAGCTGGAAGAGGTATCTTTATCCACATGGACGGATCTTACGAGTCTTGAAGTCTGAGGAGAATAATAACATTTACAGAAACAGCAGCAGGCTCAATGCCATCACTCCCATTCCGGCAATCATCCCGTATATTGAAAGATGATGTTCGCCAAATTCTTCTGCTGCAGGCAACAACTCATCCAGAGAAATAAACACCATGATTCCTGCAACTCCAGCAAACAAAATGCCAAAAATAGTCGGCGATAAAAAGGGCATCAAAATCAGATAGCCCACTAACGCACCTATTGGTTCTGCAAGACCGGACAGGAATGATAATTTAAAGGCCTTGGCGCGACTTCCAGTTGCAAAATAAATCGGTACTGAAACAGCGATACCCTCTGGAATATTGTGAATCGCGATCGCCACAGCAATCGCGATCCCTAAACTTGGATCAGTTAGTGCCGCGGTAAAAGTTGCCAAACCTTCTGGAAAATTATGGATACCAATTGCTAAAGCGGTGAACATCCCCATCCGTTTCAGTTTGCCAAAGTCGTGGGCTTCATTGTCAGGAAGGGACTCCAGCTTTTTATCCATTTCTTCTATCGAATGTAGTTCATGCGGATTTTCGTAATTAGGTACTAACCTATCGATTATAGCAATGAGAGCAATGCCACCAAAAAAGGAGAGGACAGTGATCCAAGTACCGAACACTTCTCCCTGTGCTGACATTAATTCTTCACGCGCTTTTACAAAGATTTCAATAAAGGAGACGTAGATCATTACCCCGGCAGAGAAGCCCAGTGCTGCCGAAAGAAACTTGGTGTTGGTTCTTCGTGTAAAAAAAGCAAGAGCACTGCCGACACCGGTCGCTAAACCGGCAAAAAAGGTGAGTCCAAAAGCGAACAATACAGTACTGAGTTCCATCTTGTATCCGTTTCTAGAAGTCGTGTGGTTCCAATAGACAGGCAATATCAGATATTGCCCCACTGGAGTAGTATAGTCAATCGGCACGACGAGGAAATGAGTTTCAGTTTTGCTGGGTGTTCAGGACGGAGCTGTATTTGATGTTATCAGGTGTGACTGATTCCAAAAGCGATCAATTGCTGTCAACACTTCGTTAACAGGCCTCCGGTCAAATCATATTTGCAAATATCTATAGAAGTTCTGATCGAGGCAAAACTTAAATGACTGCCGAACCAAGTTTGAGTTACTATCACCAGTGAAGTTCCTACTAAATGAATTTACTCAGTGCTTTAGGTATAAGGATCAAGAGATAAAAGAGGGATTATATGAAAATGACGTTATTGATGGTTTGTCTGTTATTTCCCCTCTACGCTGGAGCTGTAGACAAGTACGATAATAAGTTTTGCAAAGATCCGGTTGAACTTCAGAAGTGGGACAACATGCTTGCAGAGAACCCCGACTCTGATATTGTCGCTGCTCTTCATGCCATGTGGATTGGCTTATGTGTAAAAGTTGAAGCCCATAACCTGACGACAGAAAGAGCCAATAAGATATTTGAGGATTTCAGGTGGGGGATTATTGAATCAATCAAAGCGCAGAAAGAAAAACCTGAAAAAGAGGCAACGTAAAACGACAAAAACCTAAAAGTTGGGACAGTGTAGGGACAAACCCCAAAATAAAAAAGGGACTCACAGCTCAAAGCCGTAAGTCCCTGTATTTTATGGCTCCCCACACTTGCTGAAAGTGGGCACTGGAAAGAGACCCTAGAACTGCCATAACTTACTACTTATGAGAAACGGCCTGCACGTTCTATTTTTGACTCTCAAAGATGAATTACGATTATTAAATTTCCCCCTGAGAGGTCAAAGGTCAAAGGATGAAGGTTTGAATACCCTTGATGTTATAAGGTCAATCTCGAAGCGTCTTCTGAAATTAGAAAACATGCAAATTTATGATTTTCCATACCTTTGAATAACCCCCCTGTGCCAGGATAGTTGTCGCCTCTAACTGAACTCCAAAAAAAGATATTGGGGGCAGCTTGGAGGAACATGTATAACAAAGCATACCGAGCCATTGTGGTTCAGAAGGCAACTGGCCCTAATGCTCCTACTCTTGAAGCCTTGGCGAAAGAGTTCGATGCTTCTCTTGCATCCATTTACCGATGGGTAAAAGCCGCCGCAACGGTAGAGTCTGAGCCCGACGTTCCAGAAGTTGAACCCATTTGCCTGCCAAAGCCGATTAAAATGAAACGACCACAAGACTGGAATCCCGAAGAGAAACTGGCAGCTGTACTTGAAGCAGCGTCGTTAACCGATGCAGAACTGGGTGCCTTTTTGCGCAACAAAGGTCTGCATGAAGCCCATTTACAACAGTGGCGCGAACAGATGCTGTCTGGGTTGAAGCCCATTCCGGTGCAAAACAAAAAGAATGCTTCAGAAAGTAAACGTGTTCGGGAGTTGGAAAAGGATCTCAGACGTAAAGAAAAAGCTTTGGCTGAAACAGCGGCCTTGCTGGTTCTCAAAAAAAAAGCCCAGGAAATCTGGGGGGACGAGGACGACGACACGGGCAGTTAGAACGGCAACGGGTTCTTGGATTGATTGATGATGCAGTCACCCAGGGTTCCAGACTGAATCCGGCCGCCCAAGTCTTGGGGCTGACGGTTCGCACTGTACAGCGATGGCGGCTCCAGTCAGGAGGGGATGATAAGCGACATGGTCCCCTGACCGCACCGGCAAACAAACTGACTCCCGCCGAACGGCAGCAGGTTTTATCGGTGGCCAATTCGCCAATGTATCGGGAACTGTCTCCGAAGCAGATCGTTCCCCGGCTCGCTGATCAAGGCAGGTACATGGCTTCGGAGTCGACCTTTTACCGAATTTTGCGAGAGACGAATCAACTGTCCCATCGGCAACGAAGTCGCCCGGCAACACACCGTCGCCCGAAAGAGAAAACGGCAACTGGACCGTGTCAGGTGTGGTCTTGGGATATTACCTACTTGCGCTCCACAATCAGAGGTCAGTTCTTTTATCTTTACATGATCCTGGACGTCTGGAGCCGCAAGATCATTGCTGCAACCGTTTTCTCCAAAGAGTGCGGAGATAATAGCGCACTGCTGTTCGTCAAAGCGTTCCACCGACACGGCGTTGACCCAAACAGCTTAACCCTGCACTCTGACAACGGCAGCCCGATGAAAGGATCGACGATGCTCTCGACGCTCCAGCGACTCGGCGTTGTTCCGTCGTTCAGCCGACCCGGAGTCAGCAACGATAACCCATACTCCGAGTCTCTGTTCAGAACTATGAAGTATCGGCCGGAATATCCATCGCGGCCGTTTGAAACCGAGAAAGAAGCCCAGGAATGGGTCGATGTCTTCGTTCATTGGTACAACACCGAGCACCTGCACAGCGAGATTCGTTTCGTGTCTCCGAATGATCGACATTATGGTCAGGATATTGCCAAGCTGAACAAGCGCAAAGATGTTTACGAGCAGGCTAGGAAAAACAAACCTGAGCGTTGGGCGAATCAGATTCGTAACTGGTCGCCAATTGAGATCGTTCGACTCAACCCAGAACAAAAAAGGCCCTCCGAAGAGGACCTGAGATCAAAAGCGGCATGAATGAATTGAGGCGACAACTATCTTGACACCCGCCGCTATGGTTGGTTGATTTCAGGCTTTCATAACTGCCAAGTTTTGATAAAGCCGTGAGCATCTAGGATACTGATGACAATTTAAACTTATAGGATAAATTAGCTCAGTTCATTCAAAAGCTTAAAGTAAATTAGAATTGTTGACCTTTTTCGTTTATTCACTTAGTTTTTTGAAAAAGTGAACATTAATAAAATCGATAAGATAAAGACTAGAGGAACCAAATGATACAAATCCATCCCCCCTCTCTCTTGGGCCGTAAAAGGGCAGCTAAAGACTGAAGGATGGCCATAAATGTTCGAGATTTTTTACGTCATCTCTGTTTGTAGAGGTGGTGTTTTTAAATTTTGTAGAACAATAGATGGGTCATGAAACGCTATGAAGATCAAAAAGAAGTTTAAACTCATAGTTGAAGGGCAGGACTCTTTTATCGAACCTTTACTCTTATTTGTGCTGGAGATATTTCTCTGCCATGGAGTGAAGTCTATATAAAAAGACTCTTGTCGATGGCAGTATTACCGCAACTTGGATTGCCAGTTATGACTGGGTCGCATTGATCGTAACAAAGGGCAACTTTCTTATCATTTCTCCTGAACTAATAAATTTATACAACAAAGACATTTGGAAGGTACTAGGTTCCGCAACTAATGGCTCAGTTATCAACAAGGTTGAGCAGTCCTTAAATCTTATTGGTTCGGAGATAGACAAAGAAACGTTCGTACACTACGGCATTGGTAGGAAACTATAACCTTGACAACACGATCTAAAATAAAGCGCAACGTACCACTCATACTGATTCTGCTGATTCTCCTGTTGGGGTTCTCTTGGCATATCTTTAATCATCATGAGACCGATAAACAACATAAAGCCTTTAACGATGATATCCATAATGCTGAAGCCAAAATGTTGTTGGGTCATACGGTTGTTGTTGATCTTGTTCAGGTGGCTCAAAACATAGGCCTCTATCGGTTAGAAGGGAAAGAACAAGGACAGTTCTTGCTGATAGACGCGTTAGCCATCATAGATGACATTGATCGAGTCCTTGATGTCTTGATTAACGGTGGCGTTTTGATAAAAAAAATCCCAACGAATATCTCGGAGTTGGAAGAAGCCAACATGGACGTTTCTTCTCGTCCACCACAGATACGGGCTTATGATCTGGATGCCCTCGTTTTGCGCACACAAGTTCAGGATCTGAAAGAAAAAATATCTACAGTGCAGGAGACTCCAAGACTTAATTTTTCCCAATTTGGTAAAGAGCTTAGCTTTCTTATCGATAGGATTGAAGAGGATGCGAATAAACTGTCTGTTGACGCGCAAACAACTTTACTTCATTTACATGAGAAAAGAGAGGCATTGCTGGTAAAAAGCAGTAAAATGGCCTTGATTGATGCCCTGTTCATACTAAGCGTCATCAGTGGTCTGATAGTTTTAGTTTTTAAACAGATTGGTAATGTAAGATCACAACTTGAATATTCAATCGTAGAGCTCAAGACAAGAGAAAAAGAATTGAATGAAAAAAACGAACTAATTTCTCAATTCAATGAGTCACTTGAAGAAAAAGTTCAGCAAAGAACTGAGCAGTTAAGGGCTGAAAGTGATGAACGAAAAAACATTGAAGCACAACTGCTTGAAACCAGAAAATTTGAGGCCATAGGTCAGCTTGCAGGCGGGATAGCCCACGATTTCAATAATGTCCTAACCATTATCTTAGGTTACGGTAGTTTGGTGAAACAAAAAGTTTTGTCTGATGAGAAATTAGTGCAAGATGTAAATACAGTAATAACGGCAGCAAAAAAAGCCGAAGGACTAACACGCCAACTTTTGGCTTTCAGTCGAAAGCAGATCTTAAAACCGACAGCGGTCAACTTGAACCTCTTTTTGGCTGAGTCAGAAAAGCTTCTAAAGCGCTTGCTCCGTGAAAATATCGTGTTGTCAGTCTGTGCCGCAGAGAAGCCGATTGTTGTTACCGCTGACTCAAGTCAACTGGACCAGGTACTGATCAATCTGGTTGTTAATGCCCGGGATGCGATTGGTGAAAATTCTGGGGAAATTCGATTTTCAATCAGTCAGTCTAGACTTTCAGAAGAATTAGTCGCTCAGTTCCCACAGGAAGCATCGAAGCTCTACGGTCTTATCACCATTGAAGATAGTGGTCACGGTATTTCGAAAGAGATACAAGATAAAATCTTTGACCCATTTTTTACAACGAAAGGTCAAGGTCAGGGGACCGGCCTTGGTCTGTCAACAATTTATGGAATTGTCAGGCAATCAAATGG
The DNA here is from genome assembly GCF_900107645.1 of Desulfuromusa kysingii. Lineage (GTDB taxonomy): Bacteria > Desulfobacterota > Desulfuromonadia > Desulfuromonadales > Geopsychrobacteraceae > Desulfuromusa > Desulfuromusa kysingii. The sequence continues at coordinate 21,541 of NZ_FNQN01000005.1, read as the reverse complement.
GTATATTTCTCTCCAAAGTGAAGTTGGGAACGGCACCAAGTTTTTTATTTTTCTTCCCTTAACAGACAAAGAAGCGGTCGCTTGCAAAGTACCCGATAAAACAGGGCTGAAAAGAGTAACCGGTAAAACCATCCTAGTCGTCGATGATGAGGAAGGGATCCAGAACATCATCGCACAAGTCCTCATCAACGCCGGCCATATTGTCATATCAGCCTCAAATGGACAGATGGCTCTTGATCAATGGAAACAAAACCCGCAGAAAATCGATTTACTTCTTACCGATATCGGCATGCCAGGGATGACTGGAATTGAACTGGCTGAACAAATGACCGACGTTCGGCAGGATCTTCCTGTGATTTTTACCTCAGGCTACGGAGAATTCCACAGCGGTGAGACCGCCATGCTTAACAAGTACAAATATTTTCTCCAGAAACCATTTGAAACTATATCCTTATTTAATCAGCTAGATGAAATCTTTTTATAATGGAGGGACTGATGATTAAAAAAATTCTCATCGTTGATGACGAAGAGATGATTCGTGAAATGCAGAAACGCTATCTAGAAGACTATGGTTATCAATGTTTTCTGGCTGGAAGCTATGACGAAGCTTTAATTTTGATTGGACAACAGTCCATTGACTTGGCGTTGTTAGATATCAATATGCCGGGGCAGTCGGGGATTGAACTGTTGAAGGAAACTAAAAAACGATTTCCCGATATCGTGATCATCATGTTAACAGCGGTTGATGACTTTAATCTGGCTGAACAATGTCTGGATCTTGGTGCAGATGATTATATCATTAAGCCATTCAGTCTAAGCAGAGTCCTAGTCAGTGTGAAAAATGCCCTTGAGAAACAACGCTTGTTTCTAGCTCAACACTCTTATCAGGAAGACTTAGAAAGTCAACTTGCCAAGAAAGTGGAAAAGCTTAAGGCCTCTCAAGCGATGCTTATCCAACAGGAAAAATTGGCTGCAATTGGGCAGCTTGCCGCCGGAGTTGCTCATGAAATCAACAACCCCGTCGGTTATATTTCTGGCAATCTTTCATCAGCGAACAAATACTTGAGCAAACTGATAGGCTACTTTCAGCAACTGGATGAAATACATAAACAGCTACCCGAAAACCTGAAGCTACAGATTAAGGCCAATAAGAAAAAGTTTAAAGTAGATCTTGTCATGGAAGACCTTGCCGATTTGTTCGCTGAATCCCTTGAAGGAACCGACCGGATTAAGACAATTGTTCATGGCCTGAAAAGTTTTTCCCGAACAGACTCTGAGGAACCAGAATCTGTAGATATTAATGAGTGTATTCAAGACGCATTAACGATTGTCCAGAATGAAATAAAATACAATATCAAGCTGGAGCAAAACCTTGGCAAACTCCCAAGCATTATTGGATATCATCAGCAACTGGCTCAGGTCTTCATGAACCTTCTGGTCAATGCTTCGCATGCCATTGAACAGGAAGGTGTTATCAAAATAAAAAGTTATCTCAGTGATGAGATCATCATTGTCACAGTGACCGACAACGGTTGTGGCATCCCCGAAGAAAATTTGAAAAAAATCTTTGACCCTTTTTATACTACCAAAGAACCTGGCAAGGGGACTGGTCTGGGAATGAGCATTACCAGTGAGATCATACAAAAACACGGTGGGGAATTAGCGGTGCAAAGCACCGTAGGGCAAGGAACAGAATTTACCATATCATTACCTACGATGTTTTTTGGAAAAACCGAGACCGATCCTATTTCTAGGGGTATTGATATCTAACGAAGAGCCGAAATGGATATCCCTCTTTAAGAAATATATGTGCCGATTCAGTTCATCAAAAACCATGATTTAACTGATGGAACGAATTAAGAGATGATTATTGGAACACGCATGAGACAGTCGAATCCGTTGATATTTCGATATGCTAATAATAGCGGTATTGAAGGCTCTGAATGTAATGTGATTGTAGCGAATTTGGACTGTTTTAAATTCAATCTAAACAGACACACCAACTTCATTCTGTGACTAGCAATAGACCAATAAAGATAGTTAAATTGTTACTAGAAGTAAATTAAATCAACCTAATTAAGGCAGTGTTGGTCTTTTGACTAAATACCCGCTCAGAATCGGAGAGTACCAATGAAGGAAAGTTTTCAGAGTATAAATTTTGATTTAGATAATTTGCCAGCTATGCCCACAGTTGCTGCGCAAATGATGGAGTTAGTCAATGATCCAAATGTTTCAGCTAGGGCTATTACAAAAGTCATAACAAAAGACCCATCAGTTGCAGCGCGAGTATTGAAAATTGCAAATTCATCTTTTTATAGCATGACTCGCCAAGTAACAAGCCTTCCTACTGCGATTGTGCTTCTTGGCGAAACGACGCTTAGGAATCTAGTTCTGGCGACAAGTTTGAAAGGGATCAATCTGACTTTTGGTTCGCTAGAAAAAATGCTTTGGCAAGATTCAATAGTTTGTGCTCTGGCATCTCGTTATCTGTCCTGCAAGCTAGCAATCGCCGATCCAGAAGAAGCTTTCATTGCTGGGCTTTTTAGGAATATCGGCTTAATTGTTCTGAATAATCAGAAGGGCATACCTGCCGAGTTTATCTTTCGCACCCTACAATCAAGCAGGAACAACATGGCCAAACAAGAGCGTGAAATCTTCGGTGCCACTCACGCTGAGATAGGGGCTGCTGTGCTTGAAAGTTGGAAACTTTCAGATACCCTTTGCCTCGTGACTTTGCATCATTCAGATGTTCAGTTCGAGCAGGAACCAAATGCTAACGTCATTAACTTGACCTCTATTGTGAATATTGCTGATCAATTGCCTGGTTATTTTGGGGTTTTTGGGCGTCCCATCGAGCTGAACTTACAAAACTTGTCTGGTCCACAACGGTTAAATCTTGATTTGGAGCAACTGAGCGAACTGATTGAAGGGTTTCGTGTGATTTTCGAAGAGAATCGCAAGGACTTTCTGGCATAAGTCAAAAGATGATGGAGAAAAATTGCAGCAACAGTTTATTCCAACGACCTGAAGAGTATTGTTTCAGTCTTGCTTTTTCGTACTGGTGAGCAAATATTGTGATTACTGGTCCTGAAAGGAAAATGGTCTTTTTGTAATGATCAGATCACCGAATCTCTCACTCGTTTTAAACTGGTTCGCAAGAATGTTCAAAGCCTTAAAATGTTTTCCTAGGTAAGCCAGACAGAAGAACAGCATGTTGATTTCAATGAATGCCTAAAGAACACCATTGCAAGTATCTGGAGCGAGCTCAAATATAAATTACAGATTTTTACGACAAGTTTGCTGCTGCAATATAATCGGAATTAGCAAGTTTTTTATAAATATTATGAACAACAGAACCTTGGTGACGGTAAAGAATGGTTTGATTCGTGTCCATTTTTGGTTCGAGGAAGAAACGATATTACTCAGTCTCTCAGATAACAAATGAGAGATTCCAAAAGAAAATCAGCGATGAGACTTCTAGCCTTTTTTTACAACCTAGCTACCGCGAGAAAGGACGGAGCTCGGTATGCTTGTCGGTTACGAAATAATCAAGCGCTATGGGAGAGTTATGAGGATTGAACCTGAAATTAGACAAGGCACGATGTTTGTCATCCACTTACACTTGAGCCGGAAAAGGCTAACTTCATGAAACTGCGAACAAAGGTAATGATGATTCTGGTTCTCAGTGTTGTTGTTGTCATGGGGGGGAGCGGTCTATTTTTTTTAGAGCAGTATAAAGCTGCGTTTCGTAATTCTGTATACGAATCGATTAATTCCATTGCTGAGAATACCGCGCAATCCCTAGCGGATTATTTACGAATTCAGCATGACGTAGCAAAACATATCGGGATAATGATACCTCCCGAGGTTATCAAACACCATCAATTCACTTGGATAGAAGAATATTTTTCTAAATATTTTAAGGATTTTGATCAATTTACAAATGGATTTTTCTTTCTTGACAAGAATGGCATTTTACAGGCCGATTACCCCGTCCACCCTGAGTTACACGGCAAGGATTTTTCCTTTCGTCCCTATTTCCAAGAAACTATGGAAACACAACAAGGGATTATCGATCAACCTTATCGCTCAACCCGGACTGATGAAGGGGTACTGACATTTACTGTTTATTTGAAAGATGAAAATGATGAACCGCTTGGGATGGTGGGTGCTTCAGTTCCACTTGAGGCAAACGATATCTTGGGTAAGATCAGAACTAACAGAGTTGGTAAGACCGGTTATAGCTATGTTTTTGATAAGACTCGGTTAATGGTTCTGCATCCTAATGCCGAAAGAATACTGACCCGGGATGTGCCAGTTGGTGCCAACAAGATGTTCGATGCGGCAATAGATGGTTTTGCCGGTACGGCTGAAACAGTGACCTCCAAAGGGATCAAAATGTTTGTTGCTTTCCAACCTGTCTTGATGACGGATTGGATTGTCGCTACCCAAGTTCCGATTGCGGATGCTCTGGCACCGTTGTGGGCAAATCAGCAGTTGTTTATTTTGTTTATTTGTCTCGGTAGCGCCAGTTCGGCACTGGTTGGTTCATATTTTGTTCATCGCAGTATGCGGGACTTGGAGACTCTAGAATCTATCACTGCAAATTTGTCGATACCGGAGAAGACGACAAAGAACATAGAGGAAGCTTTGGTTGCTGAAACTGAAAAGCTTGAAATCCTGTCTAAACATGTGGAATTTGGGCCCCTCAGCAGAATCATCAACGAACTTTACCACCGGTTGGTGGGATCTTTCGTCGAGTTGCAAGAGATTACAGGTAAGTTAAATGATGCCTATCAGCTGTTGAAGTCAAGTCAATCACAAATTTTACAACAGGAAAAAATGGCTTCAGTCGGGCAACTCGCAGCCGGTATTGCACATGAAATCAATAATCCGATGGGATTCATCAACAGCAACCTATCAGCTATGAAACGTTATCAAGGTAAATTCTCCAAATATATTCATCAGTTGGAGGATTATCTTGATCTTGTTGCACCATATGAGGTTCTGAACCAGCAAAAAGGTTTAAAAAAAGATCAGAAAATAGATTACATGTTTGAAGATATTGAGGATTTGATCGATGAGTCGATAGAAGGTGCCGCGCGTGTCATAAAGATCGTTCAGGATTTAAAAAGTTTTTCCCGTCTGGATCAATCAGATTTTGCCAAGGCTGATATCAACAAATGCCTGGAAAGTACCATTGCGATTGCGTGGAACGAAATAAAATATAAAGTCACGTTGGTTAAAGAGTATGGTGAAGTGCCCATGATTGATTGTTATCCGCAACACCTGAATCAGGTTTTTCTCAACATTCTTCTCAATGCTGCGCAAGCAATCCCAGATACTGGAAATATCAAGGTTAAGACTTGGACGGAACAAGATAAAATCAACATCAGTATCAGTGATAATGGTATTGGCATCCCTGAGGATATTAAAGAACGGATATTTGAACCATTTTTTACTACTAAGGATGTTGGCAAGGGAACGGGGCTCGGGATGAGTATCTCCTATGAAATTATTAAAAAACATAAGGGAAGAATAACACTAGATAGCCTTGAAGGTGTCGGGACGACATTTAGGCTCGAACTGCCTTTGAAAAGTGAGGGGATGACCAATGCCTAAAGACATTAAGATTCTCTGTGTAGATGATGAAAGAAATGTTTTGAAAGCCTTTCGTCGCCTGTTCATGGATGAGGAATCGTTTGAAATTTTGCTTGCTGAATCAGGCAAAGAAGGTTTGGAAATACTTAAAAGTAATAATGACATCCGCCTGGTCATCTCCGATTACCGGATGCCCGAGATGACCGGGGTTGAATTTCTGCGGCAAGTGAATGAAAAATGGCCGGAAACAATTCGGATTGTGTTGTCAGGCTATGCGGATACGGTGGCAGTAGTCGAGGCGGTCAACCTTGGACAAATATACAAATTTATTCCAAAACCTTGGGATGATGAGGAATTATTATCAACTATCAAAGTAGCCTTGCAGCATCAGGAATTACGTTGGGAAAATAATCATCTGAATAACGAACTGAAGAAAAAGAATTTAGAACTTGAGGAGATGAATATTGAACTGAAAAAAATGAATGGGAACCTGGAACATCTAGTAGCAAAACGGACTGAAGCTTTGGAGTTACGCAACCACGTGTTGCAATTATCACGGGGTATCCTGAATATCCTGCCTGTCGCTGTCTATGGCATCGATGCAGAACAGATGATTGTGCATTGTAATGAATATGCCCTGGAATTATTTCCTTGTGGCAAACTTGGACCTTTAGGGCATGACCGACAGGTTGTGTTTTCTGCAGATATAAATCTATTACTCGATGGTTTAGAAAAAGCGAAAGTGTCAAAGATGGTTTTGAACATGAACAACCAAAAGTTTTACTGTGAAGCACGACGACTGCATGAGAGGTTATCACAGGGAAGCGTATTGGTTCTGATTCCTGAACTTCATTTCAATGGCCAATAAGATCATCTATTAGAGGTAATAATATGAGCGAAAAAAAAGCTCCTGAAAAAATGATTAAAATTTTATTGGTTGATGATGAAGTCAATATAGCAAAAGCACTGCGCAGATTGCTAATGGATGCAGATCTGTATGAGATTTACATTGCCAATTCAGGGGCTGATGCCTTGACTCTATTGACCAAGCATTCAGACATTGGTGTGATTATCTCTGACCAACGCATGCCTGAGATGACGGGAGTCGAGTTTCTGCAAAAAGCCCGGGATATCGTACCTGAAGCAATCCGTATACTGTTGACTGGGTATGCAGACATTGAAGCATCCATTGCAGCGATTAATAAGGGAGCGGTATTTCGCTATCTGAGTAAGCCTTGGGATGACAATAGTATTCTACAGGCGGTGGCCGAGGCAGCGAGAAATTTTTGGCTGGTGGCCGAGAACAGACGACTGAATGCCCTGGTTTTGAAACAAAAGGATGAGTTGCAAGAGTGGAATCAGAGATTAAAACAGCGCGTACTTGATCAAACTGCAACGATCAGAGCTAGAGGCGACGAACTTAGCATAAGTAATAAGTTACTGAAGAAAAGCTTTGATGAAACGATTAAAACTTTGGCTGGGCTATTCGAGTTGCGGGACAGCCGTGCTTCTGGACACAGTCGTAATGTTGCCGAGCTTGTTCGAGCCATGGCAGGCAAACTAGGCTTGCCTGAAGAGGAAAAAAATCAAATTTGTTCTGCTGGGCTTCTGCATGACATTGGAAAGATTGGCATCTCTGATAAAGTACTGGTCAAGTTGCCTCAGGAACTGGATAGCCAGGAACGTCAGGAATATCAGACTCATGTCATTCGGGGGCAAACAGCTATCGATATGGTTCCGACTCTGCGTGAGGTAAGTGTGCTGATTCGCCATCATCATGAACGTTACGATGGAAAGGGTTTCCCCGACAAGTTAAAAGGAGACGCGATCCCATTAGGGGCGCGTATTATCTGTGCGGTGGATATGTTTGAACGTAAACTCAATCAATTTCCAGAGTGTGATGCCTTATCTTCCGCCTTAAACTCTCTGGAAATGGAATGGGGGACGTCACTGGACCCGACAATGAGAGCGGCTTTGGAGGAGAGTGCACAAGAAGTTTATACCTATCTTGATCTTTCATCTGAAGTGATTGAAATAAAGATCGCTCCTAAAGACTTGAAACCAGGAATGCAATTAAGACGAGATCTTCACAGTGGCACCGGAGTTTTATTGCTGAAGCAAGGTATTATTTTTGACGAAAATTCCATTGATGCGGTAAAGCGTTGTTTTATGATTGATCCTTTTGAACGCGAAATTTGTGTCATGATCAAGCGAGACGAGTTGAATGTTTTTTGTGAAAGTGTCTGATGAAAAGCTGAAGATAGATTGGGGTTCCACCCCGAAATTACGGACACTTCAAAATAGCCTGTAGTGGCTTCAAGGAGACCCGGTACCGTTTGTAAACGTAGCAGTTTTGAAGTATCGCTCAATTAAGTTTATTAGAGACGTGAAAAAAACATACAATAAGCAGATAGCCGGCAATCTACTAATATAATTACCAGAAACTATTCCTTCTTCCTATCCAGAACCTGTCTTATTATTTGCAGTAAGGCAGAAAGTTCTAGCGGTTTCATCATAAAGGCGTCAGCTCCTAGTTTCTTGGCTTCTGCTTTATCAACTTTGCTACTATATCCAGTACAGATAATGGTCGGAATACTAGGTTTGATTTGTTTGAGTTTGTTGATCAATTCTTTCCCGGTCAATAAGGGCATGGTCTGGTCAGTGATCACAAGGTCAAAGCTGTCAGCATCGGTCATGAAAAGTTGCAAGGCTTTTTGGCTCTCCGTGACCATTGTTACTTGATAACCCATCTCTGTAAGCATTTTACTTCCAATGTCAGCTAGCATTTCATCATCATCAATAAACAGGATTCTCTCTGCACCTTTGTATTCTTCTTCATCACTGTTTTTTGGTGCTGAAACTTGTGGTTGTGCTGTAACCGGGAAAAATAGATCAAAGGTCGTTCCTTCACCAAGGTGACTCTTGACCTTTATTAAACCGTTGTGTTGATTGACAATTCCCTGAACAGTTGAAAGCCCAACGCCTGTTCCTTCATTAACCGGTTTGGTGGTGTAAAAGAGGTCAAAGGCTTTTTCAATAGTTTCTTTTGCCATGCCACAACCGGTATCAGTGATACTGAGCTTAGCGTAATGTCCCGGGTGGGCATCATACATAGAGGGAATATCTTCTTTCTGTACATCTTCTGTCTTCAGACAAATAGTGAGATTTCCTTTTTCATCCATCGCCTGCATAGCATTGTTGCAGAGATTGATCAGACATTCTTGCAGTCGTGAAGCATCTGCATGAATGGTTGCATTTCGTCCGTCTTCAGTGACCGTTGTTTGTACATTGATCGTTGCTGGCAGGGTGGCTCGAAGCAATTGAAGTGTTTCATCCAATAGCACGGAAAGTTGGATAGAGGTTTTGTACTGGGTGTCTTGACGGCTGTAGAACATAATCTGTCTGATCAGATCCCGAGAGCGTAAGACGGCAATCTTAGCGTCATTCAGATAACCAACCATTTCAATATTTTCCGGTAATTTCTTTTGAGCGAGCTCAATGTTACCGAGAATAATAGAGAGGTTATTGTTGAAGTTATGGGCCATTCCACCGGCCATGACTCCAACGGCTTCCATCTTGTGTTTTTGATTGAGCTGAGTTTCCAGTTCCTGCCGTTTTTCGTCAATTTGCATCCGTTCAGTAATATCTATCCCGAACGAAAGTAAACCAAGAACTGCTCCTGCTTCATCTTTGAGGGTATTGTTGTGCCACTCTATCATCAGTTGTTGTCCATCCTTAGTCTCAATAGGATAGATCTCTCTGTTGACATCAATGTTTGCAATAGTTTTTCTGAACTTCGCGCGGAGTTCCGTATTGTCTGCTGGTGGTAAAAATGTATCGAACCAGTCGTTGCCTTTAACTTCAGTCTCTTTGTATCCGGTAATTGACTCCATATAGGGGTTAATTTTTTTGATGTGACCATTTACATCTAGGATCAGGATAATTAATTGAGCTGTATTGATTAGAGTCGTAGAAAAGGCCATCTCTCTTTGAAGGGCTTTTTCTGTCAGCAATTGTTTACGATAGGCGACAATCATATTCCGGCTTGTATAAAACTTTACAGAAGCTACCACTGCAAGAAGTCCGAAAATGAAAGCTAAAACCGCAAACAATGTCACTTTGTGCTGCTGATAGAACGAAGGGGGACGATTGACGATGATGCTCCCTTTGGGGAGTTTACTGTCAGGGATGGAGAACTGTTTTAATTTGACATCATCAAACATATAAATTTGGGGGCTATCATACAGTTTTGATTTGATCTCGTTCTTCTCTCCCATTAACACTTTTGTCGCAATCTGCCCCGCCAATGCTCCATGCTCAGAAAGTTTCATCACCTTGCCACCAATAAACCCGTGGTTGAGGCCAAACTCCCAAAAACCGAACAGCGGAGCAGAACTTGCCGCGGACAAGATTTTCAGGGCATCATAGTTGTTATGAAATTCTCCAGAAAGACCTTTGACATAAGACGTGAAATAAATTATTGCAGTACCCGTAGGGAGGTTTTGAATGTTTTCTAGTAATACTTCAAGGGGTTGATCAACCCAATAGTCAAAGACCGCTTGCTTTTCGTAGTTGCCGATCTCGGTTCGGAAAGCTTTGCTGTTCAGTGTGCCCGTTATGGAGGTATCATGAATAACGATGACTTTCTTTGTTGCGGGAAAGAGCCTGAAGATTAGCCCGACTGTCTTTTTGAAGCTGAGACGTTCATCTACACCCCAAAAATTATTTTTCCCTTCCAGACGATTAATATCAAAATTGTTCGTTCCACAAAAGATAACCGGGACATCAGGAAATAGTGCAGCATAGTTTTGTTCAACAAAATTATATGCGTAATCATCGGATGCAAGAATAAGGTCAAATGGACGGTTTTTGTATTTGTAATTCAGAAGTTGAAAGAGGGATTCGTCATAGAGTGGACCTGAATAGTTTTTTGAATCAAGATATTCAAATTGAAATTGGGCTTCTGGAATCTTCTCAGTTATGATTCGTTGGAATCCCTGAATAAGACTATCTGTTCCGGGATGCCCTTGATTATAAGAGTTCAAAATAAGAATGTGGGGAGAATTAACTGTAGCGGACAGGGAATTCAGAAATAATAATTGCAACAATAACGTGATGAGCAGTACACGCACATGCCAAAAACACATCCACCAGTGACGAAGTTGCATACATAAAACCAATCGGTTAAAGGAGAAGCAATTTTCAAACATGATGGTCTAGTGACAACTATATCCTAAAACAAAAAAATATTACGACATATGAGATCCGTTTAGTGCAAAGTGGACTATTAATCCTTAGCTCATCCAAGAATCCATTATGAGGCAACTTCTAAGAAAGCTTCAGCCCGCATGTGCAGGTTGAGGCTGCGTTGATCATGAAACTTACGCGGTTTGAGACATAAAAAAGGCAAAAGCCTCGGTTAAAACCGGGGCTTCATTTTTGCGACAACTTTTGGGGCGGGGAATGCCAAAAGTGTATTATCTCGCAGGAAAAATCATTTTCGCTTCTGTTGAATGGATAGCGACTCTGCTGACCATTCTATCAACTCTTCTGGATCTTCCAAAATGTCTGCAGGGATCTCAAAGTATGACACACTGGTTGGTCTCTCAGGGAACGGTTTAAAAGGAGAGGACCCTGATTCCTCATACTTTCCACGGTTTGTTTCATCAACCTTTAAATAAGCAACATCATCAAAAACGAGGCCGAACATCTTGCCGTGACGGTAGAGACCGGCACCGCCAAACATTCTTTGGGTAGAGACGTCGTCCCACGCCGAAAATTGATCGAGAATATATTCAAGAAAGTCGTTTGATACGGACATCGAATTAGGCGCTTCTTCGCAAATATAATCTTGAGGCAATGTAGGATGCGACGACCGTTTCAAGCAACGCCATCGGTAGAACGACAATCAAATCACCCCAACTTGCCAGGAACATATTTGCCGAACCGACCCAGTACAGCACAAAGAAAAAAGCCCAGGACATAACACCACTGATTAAAATGGATTTGCTATTGTTGCCGAAAACCTGAGCACACAACCAAAAAAGGAAAACGTACAAAGCAGTGATCAGGGTATCCTAAAATCCTCAGACGGCCAGAATTTGCAGATCCCAGATTGTGCCCATTTCAGGAATAGAGGTAAAGTACTCCTGCATTTGTGGTCTTACATATCCAAAGTAGCGGACCAATTCGGAGATGTTGACCCATATGCTGGTGAGCAAGGCGATTACGACAAAATCTTTAACAACAAACTTTTTATCCATCTTCTCGCATCCTATTATGAAATCGAAATGATCAATTTTCCCTGATCGTTTTCTACGGGGAAACTCTTGATCGAATGACGAGCAGGACCAGCCATTTTCTCGCCGCAGCAATCAAAGGTTGAATGGTTGACGCTGCAACACTGCACAGTGTTTGTCCCCGGAACAGGGTCTAACCGCCGATGACCTATATGGGTACACCTGTTGTGATAGGCTCGATATTCTCCATCTCCTCCTATAAAAGTTCAGGGTCTTTACCGTAGGCAAACTTCCCCATGAAGTATTTCTGCTGAATCATTGCAGCCTCCTCGCCCCAAGCTTCAATGCCGATAAGCTTGATTCGGCTTAAATTGTAGAGCTTGGTGTTATGTGGCGCACGATCTGCCATATCTACGACCGGCATCAAGTATTCACAGGGGAATTCGTTGCACTCAGAGCAATTATGTAGCTCCTTTTCTTCGACACAGTTCTTAGTCGCACAGCCCGTACAATCGGTTAAAGCATTTTCGAAAGAACAGCCTCTTTCACTTCTGCAACCATCACAGGGAACTTCTTCAACCGCCAGACCTATACCCGCAGCCGTCTGCTGAGCTAGTTCATCGGTAATATTGTCTTTGTGGTACGCGCAGGCCCAACAGGGCAGTCCACATGGTGCGGTCATTTGTTTTACATCCATTTCGTTTCTCCTTGAATTGCCGTTTTGGAACGTTTGTTCCGAATTGGGTAAAAAAATAGGCCTGATAAACAGGCTGTTCAGTTTCAAGCGAATCTGCCTAAACAATCATGAAAAAACCACATTGATGGTACTGTCTGCCATTGTCTGCAACGTAGCTGCGTCCATTGTCGTTCTAGCCATGACATTTATCCCAACAATAATTGCAACCAACATGTGGACCAAATCTTGAAGGTTTTGGCTTGAAGAAATTTCTCCATCGGCTTTAGCTCGCTCCAGCAGAGCCAAAAAAGCCTCGTGGAAGCCTTTTCCCGACTCATTGACAATCTCTTTTATGCGCTGATCGTGAGGGTCCAGAGTAGTCGTGGTGTTGACCATAAGGCAACCACTCGGAGTCGATTCATCAAGGCAGGTTGCAATCAAATGATCGAAAAACAGCGTCAGCCCTTCTTTTGCGGTTCGTCCTCGCTGTAACTGGACTAAACGAACGCCAGTGATGCTGCGGTTATATTCTTTGATTGATGCCTCAAACAGCGCCTGTTTATCGCCAAAGGTTTCGTAGAGGCTGGAACGGCTTAGGCCGGTGGCTGCAAGAAGGTCAGGAACCTTCGTGGCTTCATAGCCTTTTTGCCAAAAAACATGCATCGCACTCTTGAGTGCCTGCGCTTCATTGAAATTCCGTGGTCTCGCCATAAGCGAGACAATACGCGTTCCGGAACAATTAGTCCAGAAAAGAACTTGAACAATCCTTGCTACAGTAATGGACTTTGCATCTCATAACTATGGAATTGTTGTACCGATCTTTGAAGCCATCATAAACCACGTATTTCCTTCTCATAAGTTGATTCAAAATAGATCGCAAAACTCCCTAGAAGTTCCTAACAAGATGGCAGATATCAGGACTTCAAATAGATTTCAGTGATCAACTATTGCACTCAAACTTCAAAGGTCCTGACAACCCTGAGGATTTTACCCAACACAGTTCGATTCTCTGCCGGCACAATCTGATCATAGATCGGGTTATCAGCTGCGAGAACCATTTGGTTGTTCACCCGAGACAAGCGTCTGACTTGGACAAGCCCTGTCTCAGTCAGACAGAGAAGCAGATCCCCTAAAACGGGTTGATGCTGTTGAACGACCACAAAGTCCCCCTGCCGAACCTGGGGTAACATCGCCTCATCTTTCACTCGATAAGCATAGTCACCCTCCACAGCAGGGATATCAAGCACGGTGCTGCGCTGTCTCTGATCCTCAGGCAGATTCAATTGTGACGCATCATAAACAGGGATAGATGGTTTTATCGCACTCTCTGGAGCGGCATTGTCATTGAGTAACCAGTTCAAATCCACCCCGAACAAGGTTCTCAGTCCGACTAAGACATGAACATCCGGGGACTGGTTGCCTTTTTCCAAACGGTTCATGGAAACAGGACCAATACCGAGCTTTTCAGCAAAGGCCTTCTGCGATAATGCCGACTCCTCTCTGACCTTCTTTAACTTCTGAGCAAAAACCGTCATATCTTCCTCATCATTCTCTCTCTTTAAAAAAAATGTCCGATCCGGACAGGAAATTCACCTATTTCTACCACAATAATTTATTCCCCTCAAATTAATTATTTCTCTTGACATTAGTTCATTATTTATTTATGTCTCAGTTATTTATTTAAAGTTAATTTATTCCTCTAAAAGAAAGGTATTACATGAAACAGTACAAACGCACTGAAGCCGAATGGAAAGCCTACCTTCATGAACACAACATTGAGTTGATCGACTATGACTGCCCGACGACTAAAAGCACGGCGATGCTCACGTTTCAATGTCTCACCTGTGGCACAGAAGAAACGGTCCGTGCTGACAATCTGGCCAGGCGCAGGAATACCCCCTGCCAAACCTGTGCAAACTACCAGCGATACACAACGGCCAGTATTAAAGCTCTGATTGAACAACATGGTGGCAGTTACATCTCCGGCGACGTCACAGGAAAGATGTCCACCGTTCACCTGCGCTGCCAATGTGGTGCTGTCACTGTTAAGTCTGCACATGACATCAGAAGGCGGCCGAGCAGCTGCAAACATTGCCGCAACCAGCAAATATCGATCACCCAACTGCGAAATAACAGAAATCGAGAGAGAGCCTTAGCGATTGCCGAAGAGCGTGGGGGGAAGTGCTTGACGGAAGAACAAATGTTTTCAACCCGAGAGTCTCTCTCCTGGCAATGCAGTCAAGGACATCAATGGCATGCCAATTTGGACAGCGTTGCAACACAGGGAACCTGGTGCCCTTCCTGCCAGTCAAATATTGCCGAAAACATGGTACGGGCAATCTTTGAGGCCACTTACCAACGTCCCTTCCCGGTCTCCCGACCAGACTTTCTGGCAACCTCAGGGTCGTCACTTCATCTGGATGGCTATAATAAGGAATTGGGTTTGGCCTTCGAATGCCAAGGCAGTCAACATTATCAGAAGAACAATCGTTTTCATAAATCAAGAGAGGATCTCTACGCACAGATGGAACGGGATGCATTGAAGGCTGTGCGCTGCCAAACCAACCTGGTCATGTTGGTGACCGTTCCCTACTCTGTGACCGACAAAGGCCTTGAAGAAACGCGAAACTTCCTCGCCAAAATGCTGATGGAAACAGGGATAATGGCCCTGCACGATCCGCGAGATGTGAAGATTGATCCGCGTAAGATTTATGATACCTATGCCGACGCTCCGTTTCTGGATTTCAAGAAGATCGTTGCGGACAAAGGGGGATCATTTGAGAGCCATGACTATGCGGGTTTAACGAAACCCTTATCTGTCCGTTGTGAAAACGGGCATCGCTTTCAGGCGCTCCCCTATTTAGTCAGGAACGGCCATTGGTGTCCTGAATGCGCCGGGAATAAGCGCCTGACACTGGATCATATCACGGAGCAATTACAGCAGGAAGGATGGTCTTTGGCAGATCCTGAGCAGCTGTCCTATACCAATGCGCATCAACCCTTAGAGATGTTCTGCCAGCATGGTCATCTCGTGACAAGAACCTGGAACAAATGGCAGCAAGGAAAACGGACATGCAGTGAATGCCAACGTTTGGATCGGGCCCACGAGTTTGTCGACAAGATGAAACAACGGGGCATCGACATGGATGTCAACCTTTCGACATACCAAGGTGAACGGCAACCTGTCAGGGGAATTTGTCGACATTGCGGTCAGGAAACAACGTTGCCGGTTGAACAATGGAAAAACCGCTCTCTGACACCCTGCTGCTCAAAACCACTGCCGGCCTACCATCGTTGTCACCTTAAGACTCAAGAGTCTTGTCCAACCTGACACCTCGGCCCCCGGTCTTTATGGCCGGGGGCATCATAATGATTTATGGAGGGGGTCAACAAAAGGCACTTTTTCCGGTGTTTTTACACCTCTAGCGACAAATCTTCAGGGTTAAACTGGTTTCGATGCAAACAGTGCAGTGTAACGTGACAGTGTAACGTGACGGTTTGTTACTGTCACAGTCAGTAAAAAGAGGATGAAACCATGAAACAAACAGCAACGTATGAAAAGGTCTGTAAAGCCTATCTCAGCTTGAAACAACAAGGGGAAAAACCGAGCGTTAGAAAGATCGTTGAACTGATCGGGGGCAGCAACTCCACAGTCACACCTCTGCTGCGCCGTTTTGAAGAGCAGAGGCGTCGAGAGCAGGAGCTCAACTGTGTCATGTCTCAGGAGTTTCGTGATGCCTACATCAATGACGTGATGGCGGCGATCTCAAACGCGAAAACAGAAGTGAAAGAGGACTTAGATTCGGCTCTGAATAACGAACGTCTCCTTTTAGAAAATCTGCAGACAGCGGAAAAGACCATAAAGCACCTCGAAATGCAGCTGTCTGAGACCAGCGCCCTGGTAGAAGACCAAAACCGATCTGCGGATTCACAACAAGCGGCCCTGAAACAAAGGGTGATAGACCTTGAGCAGGAGAAGCAACAGCTCTATCAAGAAAGAGAACTCTTACAGAATCAGATTGTCACAATGCAAGCCTCCCTTAGCGAAACCACACTCCTGCTTGCGCAAGAAAAAGATAAAACCCAATCGCTCACGACGGAACGATCCTGTCTGCAAGAGACCGTTGAAAAACATCAAACTCACGTCATCACATTGGAAAAACGTGTTGAAAAAGCGGTTGCCGAACTGGAATTCACAAAAGAGCAACTCAATAGCATGAAAGAGGATCTGCAACGTGCTGAGCAAAAATTGGACAGTGAACGCGACAAGCGCATTGAAGTCGTCAAACAGTTGGCGGGATTACAGGCAAAATCACAGGACTCAACGTCTCAATAGACCGTGCTCTTGTGGGAACAAACTCACCCCCCTTTCCAATTTACCAATAGAGTTGTTGTGACCTTTTGGGAAGGAATTCTCACAGGGTTTAAAGCTCAAGGAGAAATATATGGCAATCGTTGGCTATGCCAGAGTCAGTACAACGGATCAATCCCTTGATATTCAAATCGAGCAACTGAAGGCAGCTGGTTGCAAGAAGATTTTTTCAGAAAAAGCTTCTGGGTCTAAGTCGGACAGGGAGCAGCTTAACACCCTGCTCGAATATGTTCGCGAGGGCGATACTGTCATCTGTACCAAAATGGACCGGATTGCCAGGTCGACGAAGCATCTGCTGAATATCGTCGATAGACTTAAACAACAAAATATTGCCTTTAAAGTTCTGAACATCAACCTCGACACAGCCACACCGACCGGCAAACTGATGCTGACTATGTTAGGGGCTATTGCTGAGTTTGAACGAGAATTGATGTTAGAGAGGCAAAAAGAAGGGATTCAAAAAGCCAAAACTGACGGCAAGTACAAAGGACGAAAGCCTACAGCCAGAATGCAAAAAGACAAAATCCTTGTGTTACTTGGTCAAGACAAGAAAAAAGCCGATATTGCCAGAGAGTTAGGAATTGGCCTAAGTAGTGTTTACCGAATCATCAATGACATGAAATAAGCTGAAATAATCTTTGCGGAATGGCATCCACTATAAAAAGAAAGCCTGTAAAGTATTTTATGTAAATGTCCCGCCGGTTAGAGTTGCGGCATCTGCCCTTCAAACATAATTGAAAACTGGTTCAGTGCCGAGCGCCAATGGTGGATCGGCATTGTCCATTTTTTTGAGATATTTTGTAACGCCAAGGACATCAGCCTGATCATCGATTCATCTTTGGGGAACGATCCCCGGTTTTTTGCCACTTTACGTAGCGACATATTAACCGATTCAATTGCGTTGGTCGTGTAAATCGCCTTGCGAACATCTGGCGGATAGGTGAACAGCGGCGTAATCCGTTCCCAGTTGTTCCGCCAAGACTTGCCGATGGTCGGATGGCTACCGTTCCATTTTTCCTCGAATAGTTCAAGGTGATATTCTGCTTCTTCGAAGTTTGCAGCTGAGTAATGATCTGGATCTTTAAGTTCGAGCTCAATGTCCGCGTCCGACATTCTCTGAGCCTTGAATTGTTTTCGTAACTCAGTCTGACGCTGATCGAACAGGTCACTGGCCCTGAACAGCATACCGAAGATATATTCTTTATACTCATTGGCATCCATGCTGCCACGCAGTTCATCACAAGCAGTGAGCAGGAGGTTTTCGAGGCGAGATAAGGTCTATTTCATATCAGTTAATTACTCATTATTTCAGAAAATTTTTGACCGCAAAGTGAACATGTGAGGGGCAATACATTGTAGAAGCTGGTTTTCATACATACCAGTATAGAAACAAAAAACCGCCGGAGTTAAATTCATCATTCAATTGGTATTTGTCATATGTCGATTAGCGTCCCCCCCCCCCAACTCAGAAAAAGTCTTTTCTATTTCTACTATAGCAACATAGTAAAACCCTTGAGAAATTTTCAGTTATTTACAATCGCAACCAACACTCCAAACATTTAGATTCTCACCGTCTGATAAAAAGCGGAAAAAACGTCTTTTACAGACTAATCGCATCCTTATTTTATGAAAGAATTATTCAACTCTCAAAATATGGAATAACAAATTATCTCAGATCACTAGAGACAATGAAAAGTTTTCCCCCAAGAGAAGATAGCCGAAAAGAAGGTCAAAAAGCTCTTTGGGAATTTTTTTGTTCCCCATAGAGATAATAGTTTGGAGAAATAAATACTATAGGAGATTTTTATGAGTGATGGCGCAGATCAAGAAAATATTGAAGGTACCAC
This sequence comes from Desulfuromusa kysingii, assembly GCF_900107645.1. Taxonomy (GTDB): domain Bacteria; phylum Desulfobacterota; class Desulfuromonadia; order Desulfuromonadales; family Geopsychrobacteraceae; genus Desulfuromusa; species Desulfuromusa kysingii. Next base: position 2,806 of record NZ_FNQN01000005.1, on the reverse strand, counting down.
ATTAGTTGAAGGTTCAAAAAATTTCTCGGGATGGGTAGATTCTTGTGTAGCCGATATCAATTCGCGGATTGTGGCATTAATGGATGAGGCCATAGACGTTGCTACTGTTTTCTGGGATTTTAGATATTGTGAAAACTGCAAGCGTAGAGGTAAATTTAAACACACTAGCAAACTGGGAGTAAGGGTAAGAAACAAAGGCAAATACTACACGATCGAGTGGTTTTATAACGAAATTGTGAAAGATAAAAAGGGCAAATATATTCCTGTGAGCCACTATCTCAAAAAGGGCACGAACAAGTCTGTCTACAGTGACAGCACACTGATCCGAAGATGTCAGCCCTGGGAAGTGGAAATGGTCCTTGAGATTGAGAAGCGTCTTGCTTTTTATCGGGAAACTTATTCTGTCTTAGTTGCTGTCCGACGCGACTTAAACAAACTGCAAAAGGTGATCCGTGAGAGGAATAAAGGTGATGACAGTAATAAAGTTTAATGGGATTTAGAGCATGTAAAGTATTTTTGTGTAAATGGCTCGCTGGTTAGAGTTGCGGCATCCGCCCTTCAAACATAATTGAAAACTGGTTCAGTGCCGATCGCCAATGGTGGATCGGCATTGTCCATTTTTTTGAGAAATTTTGTAACGCCAAGTACATCAGCCTGATCATCGATTCATCGTTGGGGAGCGATCCCCAGTTTTTCGTCACTTTACGTAGCGACATATTAACCGATTCAATTGCGTTGGTCGTGTAAATCGCCTTGCGAATATCTGGCGGATAGGTGAACAGCGGCGTAATCCGTTCCCAGTTGTTCCACCAAGACTTGCCGATGGTCGGATGGCTACCGTTTCATTTTTCCTAGAATAGTTCAAGGTGATATTCTGCTTCTTCGAGGTTTACAGCTGAGCAAATAGACTTCAAATCCGTCGCAACATCTTTACACTGCTTCCACAAAACATAGTTCAGACAGTGGCGCACCATGTGAAGCATACAGAGTTGAACTTGGGTCTCTGGAAAGACTGTCTCAATCGCTTTAGGAAATCCTTTGAGCTCATCGACACAGGCGACGAAGATATCCTTAACGCCCCGATTCTTCAGTTCGGTCACAACCTGTAGCCAGAATTTGGCTCCTTAGGTCTCAGCAGTCCACATCCCGAGGACTTCTTTAAGGCCATCCATATTTACACCAACCGCCAGATAAACGGCTTTGTTGATGACCTGATTATCCTGCCACATCTTAATGCGGATAGCATCAAGATAGACGATCGGCCAGACTTCATCCAGAGAACTATTTCTTCCTGAACAGCCTTGGTTACCTGTGAAACCAGAGTCGGTGAAATATCAACGCCGGACATCTTATCCAGGTGCGCCTGAATATCACGTGTCGTCATGCCCTGAGCATACAAAGCGATGATTTTATCGTCGAAACCAGTAAAGCGACTTTGCCCTTTGGGAAGGATCACCGGTTCAAAACTGGAATCACGATCGCGAAGGATTGTGATGTCGAGATTGCCAAACTCCTCTTTGATTTTCTTCTGGTAGCTACCATTGCGGGCATTACCGGTGTTATTGTTCGAGGGAGCGTTCTCCTCGTAGCCAAGGTGATCGGTCATCTCGGCTTACATCGCTCGCACCAGAGATGATCTGGTTGATCGTTACCGCCACTCGATGCGAATACTGTTTAAGACATGGCCTATAAGGTAGACCTGCTCTCAGACTGAAGAGCCGAAGAGACATTATCGCCAGTTTTAAACACATTCACGAAGCATCAAAGGGAGTGTTATGTCTTCAATTGTGAAAGATCGGTTGACAAGCCCAAAGACATTAGTTTGTTAGCCCTGCGCATTGAATGCATCATGGTAGGCAACGATGCCTTGTGGCAGGCGCGATCTAAAAGATAGTGCTTGAAAATACTCTGGAGGAACATCTGGTAAAATAAGATTTGGGTTAGGTTTGAAGCCGAAACGACTGTAGTATGCTGGGTCACCGAGAAGGACGCAGCCTGCGGCCCCAGTATTTTTAAGAGCACTGATTGCTTCATGCATGAGCTTTGATCCGACCCCTCGATTTTGACATTCTGGGATGACTGAGATCGGACCTAAGCCAAACCAGTCAGGAGTCCCATCAGATATAGAAATAGGGGATACGGCGACATGTCCGACTATTACACCATCCTCTTCCGCAACGAGTGAAATTGTAAGTGCTCTTGAGTTGCGCAGGGCCTTGACGATGAACTGTTCTGTATGACTAGTGTGCGGAGCTTCCCGAAATGCTGAGATTGTAATAGCATCAATCGCTGTATCATCTTCAGGTGTTTCATTTCGAATAATGACGCTCATTGCTTATTTCCTTGAGGGCTAACTATAAATGGACAGGTCTGTATAAAACTGTAAACAAAGACACAAACCTGTCTGTCTAAACTATTAACAAAACTCCCGCCAATCCGATATAATCGCCTATCATTTCTGCTTTTCACTTACTTTGTGTAATTTTAATAGCCTAATATAGGCAGACCTGCCTAAGCTGGCTTAAAGACCATCCAAAGGACTGCTGACTCCCTGTCCGCCCTTATTCAATACATGAGTATAAATCATGGTCGTGTTCACATCCTTGTGACCCATCAGCTCCTGGATGGTTCGAATATCATAACCACCCATCAACAAATGCGTCGCAAATGCGTGACGAAAAGTATGACAGCCGACCCTCTTTACAATACCAGCCCTGAAAACTGCCGACCTGACTGCTTTTTGAAGCAGTGTTTCGTGCACATGATGACGCCCTTCTTCCCCGGTTTTTTTGTTCTTCCAGCGGTT
>NZ_FNQN01000010.1 GCF_900107645.1 Desulfuromusa kysingii | reverse complement strand
GCGATCGGCACTGAATCAGTTTTCGATTATGTTTGAAGGGCGGATGCCGCTACTTTAACCGGCGGGCTATTTACACAATTTACTTTACAGGCCCCCGAAATACCCTGAATCTGGCTCCCAAGATATTGCCTCGATCCTGTCCGGAAATACTTGACCACTACAATTTTAGAATCCCGAATAAAAAAGGAAAATAACGTCACCATTATTTTCCTTTTTTGTACTTTAAATGACCGGATGATCAATTTAAACTAGTGCATTGCCGTTGGCATCGGTAAAGCCGCCGGTTAGGATCATTATAAAATCAATCAAAGCCCATATGCCCAAACCTCCCAAAGTCAGAAGTTGGAGAATTCCTGTCCCTGTCTTACCTACGTAAAACCGATGAATGCCAAGACCTCCAAGCAATAAGCAAAGCACTACGGCCGTTATTTTCTTTTTTGCGACTCCATTTGTCATGATTTTCTCCATTGTTCTCGTTACGTTTGTATGCCAATCAGGTTCTAGATACTAGAACCTTCCTCCCACTGCTGAGAGGTAATAATTATATCCATTAACCTTGTGCGACAAAAAGTCCCAAAAGAGCAATCAGTGATAACGTAGATAACAGGATGCCGGTAACAGCCATCCCTTTACCTTTTCTTTGTGTGGAGACACTAACGATCCCAAGCACAAGACCCAAGATAGCAAAAAAAGCGCATCCAATAATTGTGTCAGAGTCCCAACCACTGTCGTCAAAAAAGGTTAAGAACATCATCATGCCCAAGATCATCGAGGGAACTGGCAACCATAAGGTCCCATCCTTCGTTACACTAATCGATGTATTCGGATCCATTTGCCGAACGCCACATTTCGGACAGATTTCGGCTCTCACACTTATTAAAGATCCACATTCACGACAAAATTTTTCATTAGCTGATTTCATAAGCCACTATTAACCATCTTTAAATTCGTAAAAATACTTTTAGTTAAGCTTTGTGTTGTACTAAGGAAATACAGACAGGTGACTTCTTTTGAAACTCTAAGACTAGAGATACATTACTCTTTTCTGCCAAAAATCCTTAAGCGGTGATTGAATTATTACACCCTGCCCATAATTAATGTCAACAAATAATATTGTTTAATTTTATGTTTTTTGATTCTGGTTAGGGAAATGGCAGGAGGGTTAACATAGATAAAAGAGACCCAATATCTTATTGCCGATGCGCTTAGTTGAGAAAAAACTGTCGGCTACCGAACAAAAAGGTAGCCGACAGATTCATCTTACTTTGACCATGTTGTATCAAAACTTAGGACAGCTTGGTGACCTTGACGCTGACACCGTGCCGGGCAGTGCATCCGGTCCAGTAATCGAGAAGCAAGCTGGCACCAGAGCGGGTCGGATCCGTTGGCAACATCGGGTTGACGCTGGTTCCTGTCGCTCTTTCCTTAATCGCTTGGATGACCTTGCCGTCGATGATCCGCTCATCGCCACCGAAACCACGGGTATGGCCAAAACCGGTACTGACCGAAATGGCGCCCTTGACCACTCCGTCATCGGTCTGTAACTCCCCATCGGTATGCTGACCTGAAGGGCTGGTTATTCTCACCTTGTCACCGGATTTCAAACCGAACTCTTGGGCCGTGTGAACGTTCATGTACACATAGTTGGTCGGGCTGAACTCTGCGGTGCGTTTGAAGGCAACCGAATAGGGCGAACGAATGACCGACTTGTAGCTTGAAAACAACAATGGGAATTCTTTCTGACTCCAGTGTTGCTCCCAGCTGTCACCGTTCCAGAAATGGTTTGGTCGATACGTTGGAATTCCTGGATAGGGTTGACCACTGTAGGCATGAATGTAATCGGTGACCGCTTCATTGTAAATGCGCAAACAACGCCCTTTATGACCACTCAGGAAATCACCAGAGTAGCGCGAAACATTCTCATAGTAGCCTCCTCGAGAGAGCACCGCGGCGACAGCTGCTCGTTCTGTAGCGGTCAACTTGTCATTGAGGGGTTGCATCGCCCGCTCGGCACCGGACCATCGCATATCTTCTTTTGTAACCTGCGGCAAATTCTGACACAGCATCGCCGTGTTGGCCAGGTAACGGGCATTCCAGTCTTCCAAGGTAAAGAGATCGACCATACGACCGTCTTTGGCCTTTATTGCGTTCTTGCCGAAACCAGGGAGCTTGAGCATCAGCGCGACATCAATAAGAAAGCGCTCCATACAGACATGTCGACCTTGTTTATCTTTGACTGTTCTGGGGTTCACTACCGGAGCACCGGCAGAAAAACCCTTCATTTCTGCGCCCCACATGCGATCGGCAGCGTACTCTTCATGCGCCGACAGATCGGGAATAATATAGTCACACAGAGAGGTCGTCTCATTCAGGTGGCAGTCAATACCAACACTCAATCCAAGTAATTTCGGATCTTTGAGGCTCTCGATCACCTTCTGACTCAGGCCGCTATTGCCATAGGTGACGTTGTTCCGCCAGCAGAAAAACGCCCGAAACCGATAGGGATCACTATTAGCATGACTCGTCAGCATCTCCCCTGCGTGACCAACTGGTGCAATCTGCATCCAAGGAGATTTTGCCGGATAGGGCGACTGCCCCTTGGCGAGCTTGGTCTTGTACTCAGTAGACAGTTCATATTTGCCTTCTCGGCTCGCACTGATGCCGAGTTGCTTTTTGCTAAAACCGCCTTCGACTTTGCTTAATTCGTACCGATCTCCCTTGCTTCCCCGGTGGAAACCATGCCAATAAGCGGCTCCTCCTTTGGCGTGGTGTGAGCCGATCAAGGTGTTAAGCATTCCGGTCATCCAACCCGTAACGAACCCGTCAGCACTATTGGAAGCCGTGGATAACATGACACAAGAGCGGCGACCATGACTGGTGAAATCTTTAGCAATCTGCTTCAACTTTGCTTCACTAATGCCTGTCGCCTCAGCATAATCCGACAACGAAGTACGCATGGCCTCCGCTCGCATGATACTCAGGGAACTTTGAACTTTTACCTTCTTGCCACTACCGTCTTCCAACTCAGCATCGACAAACAACTCTCCGTCGCGAACAGTTTCAGCATCTGCCACTTTGCCAGTCTTGTTGTCAAAAACGACCGGATTATTTGTTGCCATCCCCAGATCTGAGCAGCGTAAGAACTTCCCATGTCTTGGGTGAGATGGGTCCATAATCACCAAGTGGCTGGCATTGGTATGGTGGAGTTCACCCTTGAGTTTAGCTGCGCTTGCGTTGGGGGTTGCGAGATGGCTGGCGTTATACCAGTGGTTCTCAAAGATCAACCTCATCAGTGCGAACAGAAACGGGGTGTCCCGACCCGGCTTGATGGGCACCCATTCACCACCAGTGTTGGCGCTGGGCGTGGTGCGCAAAAGCGGATCGACGGAGATGTATTTTAATTTATTATCGACCCGGGCATCGGCCAGCTGCCGCCCCAAGCTGTTAAGGCTGTTACCGGAGTTACCAGGGCTGGTGCCGAGGAAGATCGCGTATTCAGCCTCTTTCCAATCCGGGTGGGCATGCCAGGCTCCCTGCAACGGATCCACCGCAGCAAGTGCCAAACCGAGTCGCTGCTGAGCACCGCAATAAGCCGATTTTTTGCCAACGTTGCGGGTTCCCCAGGAGCTGTACATAAAACGTGTGTAGAAATCACTTCGGGGAGCATGCTCACTGAGATACGTGGTACAGAGATGGTTGGCGGCCGAACCAAATTCTGGCTGCCCCGGTGCGGCCTCTTTATCGAGCTGGCGAATCTCCCGCAGACCAGCGACTTTTCCTTCACCGAAGAGATCACCACCTTCAACTATCTCTTCCAGGGCTTGTTCATAAGGGATCGTCTGCCACTTCCCTTCGCCCCGCTTACCGGCCCGTTTAAGCACCTGAGTGATACGCCGTTCGTCGTCAACGGCATCGGTTGCAGCTGTACCTCGGCCACAGGTGGTAGCACGGTTGGCTAATCCTGCATCGCCGGTGAGCCGCTTAAACGCCTCTTTGACCGGCACCTTAAGGTCCAGTGGTGCACCATTGTTATTCTCACAGTATGGGTTGCCGCTCAGTCGCAAGATCTTGTCGGTCTTCTCATCAACCCTGACCCGCAATCCACAGTTATCAAAACAACCAAAACAACGCTGAAAAGCGGTTCGTTGCCCTGGAGTTTGGGTTATTTCACCGGTCACTTCATCAACCTTGAACTCTGGGGGTAAAGCATTTTTTGCGACCGAACTCAGCGGCGGCTCGGGTATTTCATTTTCTTTCTTGCTTGCATGCGCAGAGTTTGCAATAGCAACCGCACCAACTCCGGCCGCTGCCCCTAATTTACTGATAAATTTTCTTCGATCCATTATCAACTCCCTTTATCGCTGCCAATTTAAATGGTTGAGGTTCAACACTTTTTGGTCCTCGGTGTCACCTGGGAGACCGATATAAAAAATCGACGGTTGCGTCCCGGCCTCGGGTAACATGGCATAAACATCATTCGCCTTGATGGTCTGGACCAATTTTGAATCGGGAGAGTTGAGGTCGCCAAAAATCCTGGCGTGACCGACACAGCTCTCCACACAGGCCGGCAACAGGCCATAACTCAACCGGGAAATACAGAAATCACATTTTTCTGGTGCTATCTCTTCATTTTCGTCACCAGCCCGAGCGCCATAGGGACAGGCCTCAACACAGGCCTGACAAGCAATACAGGCATCCCGGTCAAGGTAAACGATGCCGTCCTTGTTTTTAGCGGTGGCATCTGCCGGGCAGACGTCAACACAAGGTGGTTCCTCACATTGCCCACATTGAGTAGGAATTGCCATGGTGCCAAAGCTCTCCTCCTGAGCTACGGTGAATTGGCGAACCTGATTACGGTTCATCCCCTTCGGGGTGCCATTTTCGATGGCACAGGCAATACTGCAGGACATACAACCAGTACAACGTCTGACATCAATCACCATGGCATAATGCTTGGCGTCGGTTTTGGTTTTTGCAAAAATCAATGCAGTCGGGATCAAGGTCAGGGGAACGGTCGCCCCCATGGCCTTCAACAAAGTACGGCGTTTGATCATCTATAACTCCTTTCGCGGTGTGGTTATGGGTGTTCTGATTATTCTCAGTCCTCTCATAGCAACCTCGGTGCCAAGATGGATAAAGTATTTATGTCCCTGAAATTACGGCTATTTATTTATTTTTTAGAAAACAAAAGGGATCAACTAAAGTTGATAGAGGAATGGCTAAAAACTCATTTTGTAAGGAAATAAGCGGAAAAAGGAAGGGGTCAACCAAAGTTGAGGATTAAACTTTGGTTGACCCCTTTTATTTGTGGTTCTTTAAGATTCAGGAGGGTCGAGCTGACAAATCTCTGAAAAATCAGGATTGTTGCTTTTTCAAGCGTTTACTCAAGGCTTGAGGGCTTATCCCTAGCAACTGAGCAGCAATATTCTGGTTGCCCTGAGAGCGCCGCAGCGCCTCGGCGACCCAAAGATCCGCCGCTTGCTTCAAAGGCGGCAAACGTTCGGGAAAAATAAACTCTGTTGAAGAAGCAGATTCGATCTCCTGCTTCGAACCTTCAAGGGGCTCTCCGTCACCATAACCTATGGCCTGCTTGAAAGAGTCCATGGAAAGTTTTCGTCCCTGATGAAGGCTAACGGCATCATAGACCATACTCCTCAACTCTCTGATATTCCCTGGAAAATAGTAGGTGGCAAGCAGAACTGCCAGCTCTTCGGGTGGGGTCGGCTTTTTCTTGCCGAGAGAGTCTGCGGCCTTTTGGAGAAAAAAGTCGAGTAGCAGCGGCAGGTCTTCGAGCCGTTCCCGGAGGGGCGGAATTTGAACATGGTGGGCATGAAGACGATAATAGAGATCCTTGCGAAAAGCTCCTGAGGACTGCATCGCAGCCAAGTCCCGGTTAGTGGCAAATACCACCCGAGCTTGAAGCCGCTTGGCGGTGTCGCTGCCGAGGGGGAAATATTCTCCCTCTTGCATCAACCGCAACAGTTTCACCTGAGACGTTGGACTCAAATCACCGATTTCGTCAAGAAACAGGGTTCCTGAGGTGGCCTTCTCAATCATTCCCGCCCGCTGAGAATCAGCGCCGGTATACGCACCACGAGTGTGACCGAAGAGGGTATCGGCAAAGGTGTTGTCGTCAAGTCCGGCAACATTAACCGCGACCCAGGGGCCCTCGGGGGTACTCACCTGGTGCACCGCCTTGGCAACCAGCTCCTTGCCGACACCGCTTTCACCAGTAATCAACACCGGTTCTGGGCTGCCGGCTACCGCCTCGATATACTGAAAAATGGAGCGCATGTGTTTGTTGCCAGTGATAATCGCCGCAAAGAGCTCTGGATGTTGTAGCTCGTGACGCATAAACTGCGCCTTCAGAGTGCGGTTTTCTCGCTCTAGTTCCATATGGTTCAGAGCCCTGCGGATCCCTGCCAGCAGACGTTCCTGTTCGGTGGTTTTAACAAAATAATCAAAGGCCCCGAGACGCATACAGCGCACAGCGGTCTCCAACTGGTTTAAGCCGCTGAGGATAATGACCGGAACAGCCGGGTGATTCTCGACAATCAACGACAATAATTCTTCTCCGCTTAGGTGTGGCATCGTCAGATCCAGTAAAATCAAACCGATCTCCTGCCGATCCAGCAGCTCTAAGACATCGCGACTGTCACTACATTCGATCAGATTGTTGATCCCGACGTTCAACTTAAGATTGACCGCCAGACTGTGCAACCAAACAGGTTCGTCGTCCACCAGCAGCAACGGCAAAAGAGGGTATTTTTTAGCCACGTTGGTTCTCCTTCTGAAGAATCGGCAAGGCGAGGACGGCGGTGGTTCCCTCACCTGGAGTAGAACTGAAATCAAGGTGACCACCATACTCCTTAACAATTCGAGCCGAAATTGACAGGCCGAGGCCGGTTCCGCCAGATTCACGTTTGGTGGTGAAAAAAGGATCCATGATACAGGGAAGATGGTGCGCCTCAATCCCAACCCCCTGATCGGACACGGTCACGATATTGGCTGCCTGCGCTGAGTCGTAGGTTGTTGTGATCGAGATCTTCCGTGTCCGGTCGGGGAGCGCCTGACAGGCATTCATGATCAGGTTGATCAACACCTGTTCGATCTTCTGCCGCCCACCCCGAACCGGCACCAGGTTTTCTGCGCAGCTGCTGATAAAATGATCGGTGGCTTTTTTGATCGCGCCTCTCGCCAATCTAACGGCGGTCTGGACCGCCTGATTAATATCGATCGTCTCTGTAGGATCATTACTGTCCTGACGGACAAAGTCTTTGAGGTCATCAACGGTTCTCCTGATGCGCTCAGCACTGTCAATCATCCCGGCAAGGAGGAGTGGAACCTCTTTTAGCACCTCCGAGTAATCCATCCCACCCAGCTCGAAGTCACCGTGCTCACGACAATGTTGTTCAAGAATCGGGATGCCCGCATCAAAAGCCTGCTGCAGCACGGGGACATTGAGCAGAATCATCGCAATGGGATTATTGATCTCGTGAGCTACCCCTGCAGAGAGTTCTCCCAACGAGGCGAGACGACTCGCAGTCGCCGCCTCTTCTGCCAACTTGAGCTTTTCTGTGATCTCACTACTCCACTCAATCACGTTGGTCACTTTGCCCTCTTTGTCCTTCAGAGGAAAGACCCTCTTTCCCCAAACTCGACCATCGGTAGTGGTGCGAGTTCCGTCGAGAGGTTCTCCAGTCTTAAAACAGGCGCTGCCGAGACAATCTTCACAGGCGGAGGCATGCTGATGCCAAAGTTGGTAACAATGTTGCCCAGAGAGGGTCATCAATTCTTTATCTAACAGGTCAGCGGCCCCTTTATTTGCCCATACAACTTTCAAATCAGGAGACAACAGAGTCAGGGCGTCGGGAATGCCATCTAAAATAACTTGAAACTCCTGAGATAGATCTTTAAATTTCTGCTCACTGCGCCGCAGCGCAACCTCAACCCGCTCACGCTCAGCAATCTCCTGACGCAACTGGTCATTGATTCTTTGCTGCTCCCGAAAAGATGTTTTCAGGTTCGTGCCCATCTGGTTGATAGAATGGACCACCAGATCCAACTCATCACCATCTTCACCCTTGTTTGATCTGCGGTTTAACCGCAACGGAGCATCCTCACTGTCGGGATCAAAGTCATTGGTATATGCCGCTAAACTATGGAGATGGCGGCCTACCACAGCATAGACAAGGAAGAGCATGAAAAACGAGACCAGGAAGGTTTTGACTGCCAGAGTGCTGATAATGATCAACGCCCGGTCAATCAGGCGCTGATACACCCCCTGTAAGTCCGCAACAACGTGCAAGGTCCCCAGAGGAATCTCTTTATCACGATATTGGTAGTTCAGAGGGTACTCCCGTTCGATGACCTTGGCTTGGCCACGGTGACCAACGGAAATCGAGGCTTCACCCTCCCGACGGATTTCGACGTATTCAATATCCGGAATTTTCAGCAGGCCGTCGAGCTGGATCTCCAGAAAAGAGTCGTTAGAAACCCACAAACTGGCGATCAGACTTTGCAGATAGCTGACCTCAATCTGCGAAAGACTCGTTTCGATACTGCGGATATCTCTGGAATATTCAAGATACAGCTGCAACGAAGTCCCGACGATCGTAATGACAGAGCTGCACAAAAACAGATAAATAACCAGTTTGCGGGCAATACCACTCTTCAATCGGCTCCAGTTCCGATCTAATCCAGCCACGACGGAACCCTCTGTAACAGCGGTTGCAGGCCATCAGCCACGATCTTATGGTAGGTGCCATCCTGTTTCATCGCCTTAAGGGCCTCAATCAAAGGAGCAATCAACATCTTATGCCTTTTGTGAAGATAGAGATACATAGGTTGGACCTCCAGTGGTGGTTCAAGCTGACTGATATCTTTCAACCCAAGGTCATGAATTGCTTGCAGTCCGGCCAAGCGTTCGTAGACCACTACGTCTGTCCTCCCTTTTTCAAGCAAGGTGAACAGCAACGAGAGGCTCTCTACCTGGGTCAAATGTGCGTCTGAAAGATTTCTTTCGAGGATTTTCCAACCCCGGACAATGCCCACACTATAAGGCGCCAAAGTATTCCAATTCTCGATCCTGATGTGGGGCCCTTTGTGGAAAGCGACAAATTCAAAATCAATGAGTTTCTCAGAAACTTGAATAAGGTTTGGATAATGACGTTGCAATCCTGTCACCCTGATCAAGTCACCATCATTGATACCTTTATCTGCATTGATCAACGAGCGTTCAGCTGGAAGGGGAGTCACTAACACCTCTTTGCCGATTCTGGCAAAGGCTTCCCGTACTATGCGATCAACAATTCCTTTTTGACCGGGAGCGGAAATAGGTGGCTCAAAAGCACTGCCGATAAATAACGGGGATTGTGCAAAGAGTGGGGAGGTGAAGACAAGCAGGAACATCGTCACAAGCAGGACTATTCTCATCCCGGAGCACCTGTGCTTGATTCGAAGTGCATAAATAACCTGGCGTCCGCGTAGCTTTTGACTCTCTTGAGAAACCGGTCAAGAACATTATCTTTACAACCGGAACAATGTCCGACCTGTGTACTGTACATAAAATATCCCTAAAAACACCCCCCTCAATAACGAAAAACAGACACCAATAAAATGATTCCAGCGGGTTCCAAAGCCCCAAGCGGCAAAAAAGCACCCAATGCTCACGGTATAGATGCCGTCGTAACTGCCCACGACTAAAGAGTCCGGTTTAAATTTTTTCACTATAAGAATAGCGATATTGCTTGTCAATGACTCTAATTGCTATGCTGACCTCTGGCCATATGCAAACATTTATCCCAAAATTGACCATCGAGATTATCCACAAATTGTCGATAAATTCTTGCTAACTGAGGGAAATTGACAAGCAGCGGCTTGATTAAAGATGAAAGGACCTGCCACCATGAAGCCTAAAAGAATCATTCTGGTCCGCCATGGGCAATCACAGGGAAACGCCGAACCTGATCACTACGAAACGACTCCGGACTATGCTTTGCGTTTAACTCGGCAAGGAAAGTCTGAAGCTGTCGAGGCGGGCAAACAGATTTCTGCTCTGATTTGTGGAGAGTCGGTACGTGCTTATGTCTCTCCCTGGTATCGCACCAGGGAAACATTTACAGGAATCTCATCGGTTCTCGGTGATCAAATCATCCAGGAGGTTGAAGATCCACGCATCCGAGAACAAGACTGGGGACATCTTTCATCTGCTGAGAAACTGCACAACATCCAGAACGAACGGATGGCCTATGGGCCGTTCTACTTTCGCCTGCCGGACGGGGAGTCAGGAGCGGACGTCTATGATCGGGTCAGCACCTTTCTCGAGACCCTGCACCGCGATTTTGCCAAACCGAAGTTCCCGGATAATGCCTTGATTGTCACCCATGGGATGACTCTCAGAATATTCCTGATGCGCTGGTTTCATTGGTCGGTCGAGTACTTTGAGAAAGTCAGGAACCCACATAATGGTGAAGTGTTCATTATGGAGCTTAAGACGGATGGTCGATATCAATTAACATCGACATTGCGACTCCGAGAATAACGGCAATAGAGCCGCTACCACCACCGATACTGAACCAGAAGCGATATCTTTTAGTCCATAATGCTGCTGCAAGCTGATGGTCAAGGGAGAAGGCACAGTGAACGCTAGCAAAGGAGTTCGATAGCTGTGAGCAACCGAGTCATGTCTGCCGCGTGGACATCGCCAATATTACCAATCCGGAAGGTGGCAGCCACCGTCACCTTACCAGGGTAGATGACAAAGCCACGTTTTTTTAGCGCAGTATAAAAATTCTGAAAAGAATAATCCGGGTCTTTCGGGCTGATAAAAGAGGTAATAATCGGCGACTGTTGTGCATCGGGTAACAGGGTTTCAAACCCAAGCTCACGCATGCCGTTGACCAACAGTCGTTGATTGTTGCGGTAGCGGTTAAAGCGCTCAACCAACCCTTCCTGTTGCAGTTCATCCAACGCCTGGGAAAATGCCCGAACCACATGAGTCGGTGAGGTAAAGCGCCACTTTCCTTTGCCTTTGTCCATCGCCTGCCATTGGTCATACAGGTCAAGACTCAAGGAACGGGCCCGCCCCCGACAAGTTTCAAGGGCCTCTCTTTTCGCCAGAATGAAGCCAAAACCTGGGACCCCCTGGATACATTTGTTAGCACTACTGATGAGAAAGTCGGCCTGGACTTCATCCATATCAATGGGGATGCCACCGAAACTACTCATCGCATCGATGATGAAGGTCTTCTTGAATTCTTTGACTATCGCACCGATCTCATAGATCGGGTTGAGCATGCCGGTGGTGGTTTCACAGTGAACAACGGCAACATGAGTGATGGCGCTGTCCTGCTCCAGATTCTGTCGCAATCGTTGCAGATCTGGAGCGCCAAGCTCACCGCTGTCCTGGGCGAGGACAGCAATTTTGTGGTATTGGGCGATTTTGACGATCCGGTCGCCGTAGGCACCATTATTCAGCACCAGTAACTTGCCGCCGACAGGGATGGCGCTAGAGATCGTCGCTTCTACAGAAAAGGTGCCACTCCCTTGCATCAACACGCAGCTGTACCCCGGTTGTGGCGAGGCCAACGCAACCAGACGGCTACGAACCGTTTCAACCATCTGATTATAGTCATCATCCCAAGTACACCAGTCACGCAACATCGCTGCGCGCACCGATTTTGTGGTGCTTAAAGGTCCAGGAGTCAACAACAGATAGGGGTTAGCGGGAATAAGGTCAAGATCCATAATACGTTCCTTTCAGATGTTTCTGCTTTGACGGTTGAGGCCGAACTTAACTTCAACCTGGGCAATGCTGGCGGCAATGATGTTGAGAGCGGCATCCATTTCCGCATCACTGATAGTTAACGGCGGGGTCAAAGTGAGGACGTTACCGGCGGAGATTTTGAAGCTCAACCCTTGCGTGAAAGCCGCATAAAGTATCTGTTCAGCAGCATCAGTCGCGCTACAAGTAAAGCCAGCAGGGGGGGTGATTTCGATCCCCAGCATCAAACCAACGCCACGAACTGCGCTAATCAACGGATGTTCAGAGCGGAGCCGATGGAGAGCTGCGAGGGTATGACGACCAAGCTCGCGAGAGCGTTGGAGGAGATGTTCATCGGCGATCACTTCAAGGGTCGCCAACGCTGCGGCACATCCGACCGGACTTTTTTCGTGAGTGTAGTGACCGAGGGCCTGAGCGGGATCGATTTCCAGGTCTTCACGGATCAGGGTCGCAGCCATCGGAAAAATTCCGCCACCTAACCCCTTACCGAGACAGAGAATATCGGGAACCACAGCATAATATTCACAGGCGAACATGAATCCAGTGCGACCAAGGCAGAGCGGGATTTCGTCAAAAATCAATAAGACCCCATGACGGTCACAGATCTCCCGGATCTGCCGCCAGAACTGCACCGGTGGAATATCAATGGTCGTGCAACGCATCGGTTCGGCGATAAAAGCAGCCACATCCCCCTCATGAACCATGACGTACTCTATATAGCCCAGCGCCTTCTGCCAGTCGAGTTTGTCAACACCAAAACAGTGGGAACCCGGTGCCGGAACCTGAATGCAGCCAGGCAACAAGGGGCCCATATTGCGCCGAAACAGAGCCTCTCCACCGACGGAAATCGCATCGAGAGATGCGCCGTGAAAAGCATCCCAGAAACTCAGAGTTTTAAACCGGCCAGTGACCGATCGCGCCAGCTTCAGGGCAATACCATTGGCCGAAGTACCCCCCGGCGCGAAGAGCATTCGGTTCAAATTGCCCGGCGAAAGCTGGGCCAGCTTTTTTGCCAACTCGACCGCCGGACGATTGGTAAAGCGACGCGGTGAAAAAGGCAACCGCTGCATCTCTTCGGTGATCGCAGCAACCACGTGGGGATGACCGTAACCAACTTGATGGCTGCTGTTCCCGTGAAAATCGAGATAGCTCTTGCCGTTGGTGTCGAAGAGATAGCTCCCGTGGCTGCGTTCCAATGCCGTTAAACAAGGGGTCGACAACGACTGATGGATGAAATACTTTTCATCCTCTGCCAACAGGGCACAGGTCTCTTCGTTCAAAACTTTCTTCTGCCACGAAGAGCGGTGAACAGACTGATTAATATCACCCTCGGTGCGGTCTGCAGCGGATTTATCGACTTTTGACATCAGTGCCTCCAGATCTGTGTGCGGCGACGGAACAACCAACTGATGCGCTCAAACAGCATGCGGACGATGACGTTGGTCAAGACAATCAACATACACATGGCCGCCGCCGGAGCCGTATCACCGGCATCATCCATATTCACCACAGCCACTGAAGCCAGTGACAGGTCACTGCTATAAAGGAAGATGACCGCTGAAACTGTCGCCATCGAACTGACAAAAAGATAGGAAGCGATCTCCAACAACGCCGGAAAACAGACCGGTACGGTGACCCGCACGAAAGTGGTGTAAAAAGGGACCGACATCGATTCGGAAACGGCTTCGAACTCTTTATCGAGCTGCCGCAACGCGGTAGTCGCAGTGAGAAAACTGACCGTATAGAAATGAATGATATTCGACAACACCAGCAGCGCCATGGTTCCATACAAGACGTTGAATGGATTCGGCACACTCAGCCCGATCAGAGGAATATTGATCTCGCTGGCATTGAAAAAAAAGATATAGGCAATACCAATCACCAACCCCGGCAAAGCCAACGGGATAATCGAAAGAAAGTAACCGAGCTGCCGCAACAGCCGCATCCCCTTGGTTTTCTCGATCAAGTAGGCGCTGGTGAAAGTAATTATCGAGCCAAACAACGCCGTCCATAGAGCCATGCGGATACTGTTAAAGAAGGCACCATAGCCACCACCACCGACAGCCTCAAAAGCATAGTGGCTTAACGTCCAGGCTTGCGGATAGAGCTCAGGGTTGGTGAAAGAATAAGGCCACATCTTCACCAACGAGGCGATCCCGGCCATAAACACCATCGTCAAAATAAACAGGGCGATCAAGCTATTGAGGAGAAAAAAACAGCCATCCCGCAACGCCAACGATTTCGGTGTATAGGGGACGCTGCGCGCGGTGACGACCGCCACGGCGCGACGTTGAACAATGCGATCCGCGACAAAGGCAAGAATCGTCGGTGCCAGCAGGACTATACTGACCGTGGCACCCATGCCAAAGTTCTGCTGGCCAATCACCTGTTTATAAATATCGACTGCCAACACGTTGAACTGACCACCAACAACCTTGGGCGCACCGAAATCGGTGAACGACAGGGTGAAGCTCACAAAAACAGCACTGAGCAAGCCGAACTTGATACTCGGCAGGGTGACAGTGAAGAAGGTCTTCAGTTTGCTCGCACCCATACTCTCGGCAGCTTCGTAGAGACGCGCGTCGGAAGTAGAAATCGCCACCATCAGGATCATAAAGGCCGGCGGAAAGGTAAAGACCACTTCAGCCATCACCACTCCGGTGAAACCATAGAGACCAATATCCCAGGCCAACCAAGGGAATTTTTCAAAAAAACCGGTCGTGATCACCCCTTTGTTGCCAAACAGATAGACCAGCGACAACCCGTAGAGCATGGTCGGCGCAAACAGCGGAAGCATAGCGATCAGGCGGAAAAAAGTCTTGCCGCGCATGCACGTCCGGTTGATACCATAAGCGTAAGCAAAGGCCAGAGCCACCGAGATACTGGTGCTGTAAAGGGCCACCCGTAATGAGTTGAGAACGGACTGGGCCAGGTTGGTGTCGGTAATGTGCTGTCCCAAATAGTTGATAGCCAGTACTGACTGCGTCCCCAGCAGCAATAAGACTGAGAAGGTCAGCAGATAGTTCCGATTAGCGGGGAGCGATCGGCGCAACAGGCTATAGAGCAGAAAAGCTGACAGTGCCAGCGTAGTGATCAGGTAAACCAGCAGGCCAATGGTCTTCGTCTGAGACAACCCCTCAATGCCGAAATAGGCAAAAAAGTTCTGCAGACCGATAAAGCGCTGGACACTGGCAACACCACTGTCGAACGGTTTACCATCGATTAACCAATGTCGTTCCGGGCTGTATTCAACCACCAGCGGTGAAATGAGATAGCTCGCGTAATCGGCGCGTGTCGGCGAGTAAACCACCTTGTCAAGACGCTGGTCACCAAGGGTAATCTGAATCGGTCCGAATTTAGCCTGATTGCCCACCAACACCAGAAGTTTGTTATCAAAGTAGACGAGTGGACCAATATTTTCCTCAATCAACAGCACACTGTGACCAGCAATATTAATCTGGCCACGAAAACTGTCCGTAACTTTCTCCGCCTCGGTCGGTTCTTCGATCTTGACGACAAATTCCACGTGGGTGGCACGATTCCAGACCTCACCCAGAGGCAGAACAACCCCGATGAGCAACCAGAGGCAACTGAGGATGATCAGAGCACGCCGCAACAAATCTTCACCGCTGCTTTTCAGCCGCACTTCATCAGCTGGAGGACTGAGGGAGAACCCCTCAATATTATCAGAATGGGACATCAACTAACGCTGGCTGCCGGCGGAAACAACCGCATCTTTTCTGCCGGGAGTTGCACTCGCAGTTCCATATTGGTTCGCAGGTTGAAATCTTCAAACGCCTCGGTTTGGACGTCGATCTCCAGTCGCCGCTCAGTATGACCCCCCTCCTGATGCAATACCCGCAAGTAGAGGCGATCACTGGCACCGCGAAACTCAATATTTTCAATACAGGTCCGCAACACATTTGGCGCATCCTGACCATGCGCGACGATCCGGATATCTTTGGGCCTGATCGCCGCAGTCACAGGATATCCCTGAAAAGGGCTGGCCGCACCAGGAGACGTGTGCAAGGAGTACTGGTCAAAAAAGACCGAATCGGAATCTTTCCCCTTGCAACCATTGAGAAAATTCATCGAGCCGACAAAATCGGCCACAAAAGTGTTGTTAGGACGACAATACATCTCGCGCGGCGTCGCGAACTGCATCAACTTGCCAGCGTTAATGACCACCACCCGATCGGCCATGGTCAACGCCTCTTCCTGATCATGAGTAACCATCACCGTTGTTATTCCAAGCTGCTTCTGGATACGACGAATCTCAATGCGTAGATGGCTGCGCACCTGAGCGTCAAGCGCCGAAAGAGGTTCATCAAGGAGCAGCAGTGATGGCTCAGGAGCTAATGCCCGGGCCAAGGCGACCCGTTGCTGCTGACCTCCCGATAGCTGGGCAGGGAACTTGTAGGCTTGATCCGCCAAGTCTACAAGTTCCAGCATCTCCATGGCGCGGGCACGCCGTGCTGATGAGCGTTGGTTGCGTAACCCGTACATCACATTACCGACAATGCTGATGTTCGGAAACAGGGCATAAGACTGAAACACAATTCCCAAGTTACGCCGAGCAACGGGTTCGCGTGAAACATCCTGACCTGCGAGCCAGACCGTTCCCTGATTTTGCACCTCCAGCCCAGCAATCACCCGCAATAAAGTGGTTTTACCGCAACCGCTTGGTCCGAGAATGGAGACAAACTCCCCCTTCTTCACCGCCAATGAGATATCGTTGAGCGCGACGAACTGTCCGAAACTTTTACTGATATTGCGCACTTCCAGAAAGGGGTCGGTTGCTCTGGTGTTTCCGATCATAGCAGTACTCCGTTGCCGGTTGACTGTGGATCACTAACGTGGAGCACTTTTGCCATCGTAGCGTTTGGTCCATTCATCGAGGATACGTTGACGATTTTTCGCAGCCCACATCAGGTCGTTGTCGATCAACACTGAAGCTGGGTCTGCTGGCCAGCCTTGTGGAGCAGCCACCGGGATATCAGTCGCCACGATCGGGTAGACCTTGGCGTACATCTTCATCGCATCTTCGCTGATAGCCCAGTCGAGGAAGGTTTTAGCCTCTGGCTTGATCCGTGGTTTTTTGATCAGAGCGTTGGCCTCAACGTCGTACCCAGAACCTTCTTTCGGGAAAGCGATTTCCACCGGTTCGCCACTGCTGCGTTGTTTAAAACCACGGTAAGCAAAAGAAAGACCGATCGGGAATTCCCCCTTACCGGCCATTTTTGCAGGCTTGGATCCAGAGTGAGTATACTGGGCGATATTCTTGTGCAGGTTGTCGAGATAATCCCAGCCAGCCTCTTCACCCATCAACTGGAGGACCGCAGAGACCGTCAGAAAACCGGTCCCGGAAGACGCCGGGTTCGGCATCACCAACAGACCGGCATATTCAGGCCGCAACAGGTTGGCGTAGGATTGTGGCATCTTCAGACCTAGCTTCTGCATCTCGATCGTGTTGCCGACGATCCCGGTCACCCAAGCCTTGATACCGACCCAGTGAAGAACTGCGTTGTTCGGATCTTTCATCCCCACTTTGACCTGCTCGTTACCTTTCGGGCTGTACGGAGCAAGCATGCCGAGATCATCGGCGATCAGCAATGAGGTGGCTGCAGTCCCCCAGACGACATCGGCGACGGGATTGTCTTTTTCTGCCAGCAACCGGGCGGTGATGATTCCGGTGGAATCGCGGACTAGTTGCAGGTCGATATCGGGGTACTTCGCTTCAAAATCCTTACGGTAGACGGCCACTTCATCATCTTCCAACGCGGTGTAGACGACCAGTTCACCGGCAATAGCAGCATGACTGCCAAAAACGGTCAACAGGGTAAAACAGAGGGTAAGACTGAGTTTCAACTGCCTGAAAAGCACTTTCATGGTGTTTCCTCCTAAGGAATTCACAGACGATGTCAGCGACTCAAGGTTTTATCCCTTGAGCCATTTTTCGATTGATTGTTGCAATCAGCTCGGGGAGCTGTTCGATACTGTCGAGCACGAAATGGGCGCCAGCTTTCAGCATCTCAGTCCGTGCGGTGGCACAGCGTTGCGCCATCACCTTTGCGTCTAATGCCGCGAGTTCACTACGGCTCAGACCCAACATGTTGCCGCTCTGTAACACCCCGACACTCCAACTTCCGGCGTTGCGACCAGACACCACATCGGGAAGGGTATCGCCAACATTGACCACCGCAGCAGGTGGAAAGACCCCAAGCTGTTGCAGACAACGATAGATCATCCAAGGGGCAGGACGTCCATCTGGAACATCTTCGGCACAACAAGAGCTGTCCGGGACAAACCCTTGCTCCGCTGCGCAACCAAGGACGACAGCCAGCATATCCCGGTTATATCCAGTGGTAGCGCCAACCCTGATCCCTTGCTCTCGGCACCAACGCATCAGCTTGACGGCACCGGGGATCAGTTCACCGTATGCGGGGAGCACTTTAAGTTGCAGCGGGATAAATTCTGCGTAGAGGGCGCTGATATCGGTCTCGGTCCAGTCGACCCCATCGTGATTGCTGCGCCACTGCTGAGCGATCTCCGGCATAGAAGCGATAGCGACAATGTGAGCTCGCTTCTCCAACCCCATCGGCACTCGTGCCTGTTCCGGGCTGACCTGAATACGGTGACGGCGAAACAGTTCAATAAAGGCCCCGGCTGGGGCGCAACTGCCAAAATCAATAGTCGTTCCGGCAAGATCGGTAATCACTGCTTTAATCATTAGGTCTCCGCACGATCAGTCAATTGGTTGCTGACTTTGGTTGCAGTTGTCAGACCGGGGAAGCAACTGACAGGGTTTAATTGGAAGTCATTTAATCGGAGGAGTTCTACGGGGAATATGTTAGTTCAAGGTTAGCAACAGGTTAGTTTCTCATGACCGGATATTATAATCGTCCGACGATAACTAAACCTTCGTCTAAAGAGCGGCGGGGAGCTGAGACCACCGCTTCCATCGACATCAAGTTTTTCTGCACAAAGACGAGACGGCCCTCCATTGTTGGTTACTTTTCCGATTCCAGATAAAAGGCAGCGTTTTGGCATTTTTCATGCTTCTCAATCTGTCGTTGTTTGCCTCATTTTTCTTTATAGGAGTCGATTCCCGGTTATGACTGACCAAAAACAGAAGTTATTCAGAGCTCTCATTGATGTCGGTAAGGAGCTTGCCACAATCACCGATCTTGATTTTTTACTGCCACGGATTCTGGAGATATCTCAAGACGTATTCCTCTTTGATAATGCCATTATTCGCTTACTGAACAATGACAGCAAAGCGCTGGAAACCGTTGCCTCTTTCGGCTATAGCCAGCAAGCCATAGATAAGCCGATCTATCTGGGCCAAGGGATCATGGGCAAGGCGGCGCAATTTGGTAAGCCCTACTTGATTCATAATGTCAGCTCTACGGAAGATTATATCCCCGGCATTGAAGCGGCCAGCTCAGAGCTGGCAGTTCCCCTGATCGCCAGAGATCGGATTATCGGCGTTTTCAACGTTGAAAACCGGCAGCCCGATGCTTTTACGGCGCATGACTGTGACGCTCTGTCACTGCTTGCCGGTCAAGCCGCCATTGCCATTGATAACGCCAATCTGTATCAGGACTTATGTCGCGTCTCACGGGAAAAGAACAACCTTAATCACCTCAACGACAAGATCCTCTCAAGTATCAGCCTCGGTTTGTATACCATTGACAGAAACATGAGGATCACCTCGTGGAATGACAGTATGGCCCAGATGGCCAGAATTCCTGCGGAAAAAGCTCTGGGTCGCAAGCTGCTGGAGACTTTCCCCACTCTCGAAGAGGAGGGGATAGCCGATCGCCTGCGACGCGTCTTGGAGACCGGTGAAGCGGCTGAATTACGCCTCCTACACCGTGGACAAGCCGGGGAAAATCGCTTACAGAAAAGGCGCTTATCCCCATTGAAAGAGAACGGCAAAACTCATGGAGTGGTAGTCGTTGTCGAGGACATCACGGAATTTGAACAATTATTGGCACAAACAATTCAATCTGAAAAACTGGCTGAAGTCGGACGCATGAGCGCCGGTATTGCACATGAAATCAATAATCCGCTGACGGTCATCAGCTTTGCCAACAAGATTCTGCTTGATAATGACAACTTCACTGCCGACCAGCGCGAGCTTGTTGAACGGATCGACCATGAAGTTGAGCGGCTGAAAGGGCTGAGTTCTGAATTGCTTTCCTATTCTTCTGCAGCGCATGACGATAAGCGGGAACCAACCGATATCAACGTCACGATGAGAGAAGTTCTGAGCCTAATGCGCTATGAGTTAAACAAAAAGTTGATCACCTCGAATGAGAACTTAACCCCCATACCACGACTGAATATCGATAAAAATAAATTCAAGCAGATCTTCATCAACCTGATCCTCAACGCGGTTCAGGCCATGGAGAGAGGCGGGATAATTGAGATATCAACCGTCACCAACAATGACAACAGCATCTCTATCCTGTTTTGTGATAACGGCCCCGGAATCCCTGACAAGTTAAAACAGAGAATCTTCGATCCTTTCTACAGTTCCCGAAAGGAGGGTCAAGGAACCGGGTTAGGGCTCTATCTATGTCGCAAGATTGTTGCCGAATACGATGGCTGTTTAAGCGTCACTGATGCACCTGAGCGGGGCAGCTGCTTCGAGGTCAGACTGGCTGCAACAAATATCGTATCTTAAACTCAAAGGTGCTTAATTTTTGTTCATCAGCTTTCGACTCTGTATAAAAAAACGACAGATAACGATTAAAAAAGAGATTTATTCCCCCATAAAAACTGTTTTTCGTTTTTGGTACGAAGACTGCAGAACAAAGAATTATCGAGTTCAAACTCCGTCAGTAAAACGGAGATAACCTTGTAAGGATGCACGAGCAAAGGCGCTCATGACTCCCTCATTGGAGTTAGTGCGCCTTTTTTTCATAACTACTCTCATAGGAGAATCTCAGGATGAAGAAAGTTGAATGCATCATCAAACCGTTCAAACTTGATGACGTCAAGGCAGCGATCACAGAAATGGGGATCAGCGGTATGACCGTCAGCGAAGTCCGTGGATTCGGACGTCAAAAAGGACATACCGAATTGTATCGCGGAGCTGAGTATCAGATTGATTTTATCCCTAAAATAAAAATCGAGCTGGTCCTCGGTGATGATCAAGTCGACGCTGTCGTGGCCGCTATTGAGCGTGAAGCAAGCACCGGTCGGATTGGCGATGGCAAGATTTTTGTCAGCGCTATTGAACAGTCCATCAGGATCCGTACTGGGGAATCAGGTGAAGATTCTCTTTAGTCATTAATCCAGCAATTATCATGGTCATAACAGTTTTAAAAAGGAGATTTAAGATGAAAAAGTTTATGTTTCTATTGGCTGGGTTATTGATTTTACCCACCTTGGCTCTGGCGGAAGACGCCCCTGTCTCAGAGATGTCCTATATCCTCAACACCTTTTCCTTCCTGGTGATGGGCATTCTGGTCATGTGGATGGCTGCCGGATTCGGCATGCTTGAATCAGGTTTGGTCCGTTCGAAGAATGTTGCTACGATCTGTCTGAAAAATATCTCGCTATTCGGAATCGCCGGAATTCTCTTCTACCTGATCGGTTACAACCTGATGTATGCAGGTGTTGATGGCGGCTTCATCGGCAGCTTAGGAGTCTGGGGAGCTGATGATGCAGCGGCAGCCGCTGGAGATTATTCCGCTGGCTATTCCGCTTCATCCGACTGGTTTTTCCAAATGGTCTTCTGCGGTGCTGCTTGCTCCGTGGTCTCCGGTTGTGTTGCTGAACGGGTCAAACTCTGGTCATTTCTGGCTTTCTGTGTGGTTCTTTGTGGCGTCATCTATCCGATCCAAGGTTCATGGGGTTGGGGCGGCGGCTGGCTTGCAGAGATGGGTTTCTCTGATTATGCCGGATCAACGATTGTCCATTCCGTCGGTGGCTGGGCAGCGTTAACCGGTGCCATCATTCTCGGTGCCCGTAAAGGTAAATACAGCAAATCAGGTCAAGTCAATCCACTCCCCGGTTCCAATATTCCTCTGGCAACTCTGGGTACCTTTATCTTGTGGATGGGTTGGTATGGATTTAATGGTGGTTCCGTCCTCGCTCTGGGCGATGCGGCTTCCGTTATCGAAATGTCCAACGTTATGGTCAACACCAACATGGCTGCCTGTGGCGGGATGATCGCCGCCATGATCATGGTGCAGGTTCTGTATAAAAAAGTGGATGTTACTATGGCCCTCAACGGTGCCCTGGCAGGTTTGGTTTCAATTACTGCCGGTCCAGCCACTCCATCTCTTGGGGCCGCAACCTTAATCGGCGCTGTCGGTGGTGTCTTAGCAGTGCTGGCTGTACCATTCTTTGATAAACTCAAGATTGATGATGTTGTTGGCGCCCTCTCTGTTCACCTTGTCTGCGGGATCTGGGGCACCATGGCCGTTCCATTCACCGACGGCGAAGCTAGCTTTGTCACCCAGTTTGTTGGTGTCATCGCGACTGCTGTTTTTGTTGTCATCGCCACTTCAATTGTTTGGTTGGCACTTAAATACACCATCGGCATCAGAGTCAGTGAAGAAGATGAGATGTTAGGTTGTGACTCCTCCGAAATCGGCATGGAAGCCTATCCTGACTTTCAAACTGTCAGCATTGGTGGCTCTTCAGGAATCTCTGGTTATTATTCTTCACCAGATTCCAGGCCCTAGGGGACATTCGTTACCCTGAAAACTTGACTTAAACCCTTTCGGGAGCTGTCTTTCCAACCGAGAGACAGCTCCTGACCTGCGCAGGAAATACCGTGAAAAAAGCCTTGATCGTTGACGATGAACCCCTGATCAGACAGCAAGTGACCCAAATTGTCGCTGACTACGGCTTTGATGAGCTCTATGAGGCCGCTGATGGATCACAGGCTATCGCCCTGGCTGCGGTGCATAGGCCTCTGTTGACCGTCATGGACGTTACTATGCCAGTCATGGACGGAATTACCGCAGCAGACAAGATGAATCGTACCCCCAGCGGGGCGATTGTCCTGTTAACCGGTATAGCTGACAGTGAAACAGTCACCAGAGCTCATGATGCCGGGGTCCACCATTATTTGATGAAGCCCTTCAACGCAGAACAGTTGAGAATCACCATTGACCTGTCAATTCATCAGTTTATTGAAATTTCTAATCTGCGTGATGAAGTTGCAGCCTTGAAAGAGAACCTTGAGACCCGCAAACTTGTTGACCGGGCCAAAGGGGTGTTGATAAAGCGTGGTCTCACAGAACCCGAAGCCCACCGGAAGATGCAGAAACTGGCGATGAATAAGCGTAAAAGCTTAAAAGAGGTCGCTGAAGCCTTCCTGTTGATGGAGGGATGATCTGAACGGTCATGTCACCCAAATCAACATGTGCGATATCCCCCCTTGGGTTATTGCATCGAAGGACTACAATCAACATCCTCAGCCACTGACGATTCAGGGAACCAGCCATATCCGCAAGAAGCTCTTTGCTGAATTGAACCTGCTTCACCATCCGGAGGAACGGGGTTCCCGCTTTCATGACTATATGGATGTACAATTTCAACTTCATCAGTGGCAACGGGAGTCTTCTCGGAGCAGTCAGAAGAGCCTTAAGAACTGTTATCTCAGATTTTTGCGTGGGTGGTTATTTGACAGCAACTCTATCGAAGGTGCGGTCTTAAAAGGTTGGGTCGAGTCAAGACTGGGGTTAATTCCAACCTTTCATCATTGCCCGATCAGAAATATTGAATCTGAAGAGTACTACCGCTATATGGTGGATCGCATGAAAGGTTCCTCCCGAACCAGTGCGATCCTCTCGCAGCTCGATCTCTTATACGAATATGTCCAGTATGAACTCCGCAGGCAGATGCCGGGGAAACGATTCCTCACTTTGTTCCGAGGCGTCAATGACTTGGAGGAACACAGCATCATCGACACGTTGGGGAAAAATCACTTCATCATCCGCCTGAATAATCTCAACTCGTTTACCACCGATTTTGAAAAAGCCTGGGAGTTCGGTTCACGGGTTTTAAGGGTGGAAGTGCCACTGACCAAGATATTTTTCCTCAGTGGTCTGCTGTCAAAATCGTTATTTAAAGGGGAAGATGAATATATGGTTATCGGTGGAGATTTTGAAGTCAAGAGTATGATCGGTGGATAGACATTGGAAGATCAGATAGTCTCTCGCGCTACTGCGGCGTTTCTCGGCCTAGCCCTGGGAGATGCCTTAGGCGCGACAACAGAATTCATGACCCCTGCCGAGATTAGGGTAAAGCACAAGCTCCATCGCAAAATAATTGGCGGTGGCTGGCTGCGCCTCAAACCGGGGCAGGTTACGGATGACACCGAGATGTCCCTCGCCCTCGCCCGTGCTATCATCCAGACAGATGGTTGGAACCTGCGACAAATTGCCGACAACTTTGTCGCCTGGATGCGCGGTAAGCCCATCGACATTGGCTCAACCGTGCGCAAAGGGATCCGGATGTATATGAACAATGGAACTCTGGAGGTGCCCGTTAACGAATGGGATGCCGGTAATGGTGCAGCGATGCGAATGGCCCCCGTCGCTTTAGTGACCTTAGGAGATGAACAACAACTACGCCGTTGTACTCTGGAACAGGCACACCTCACCCATCATCATGCGTTGTCTGATGCAGGCTGCCTCTGTGTCGGGAAGATGGTCCAGGCAGCGATTCTTGGTGCCGACAGATTTGCTCTACACGCTTTGACGCGAGAATTGACAACCGAATACCCGACCTTTCGTTTTAATCATTATAAAGGTTATGCCTCCGGCTACATCGTCGATACGTTACAGACTGTTTTCAATTATATCTTCACCACCGGGTCCTTTGAAGAATGTCTGATCGGGGTGGTCAACCAAGGGGGCGACGCCGATACTACGGGCGCGATCGCCGGAATGATTGCCGGGGCGCTGTATGGACATGAACAACTACCGCGAGCCTGGTTAAAGAGCCTCGATGGTCACGTAAAAAAAGAGATTGAAGCGTTGACTCCTCAACTACTGCACTTGTCAGCGCTGCATTAACTCTATAAAAAACGCTCACAGAGCTGACAGCTGCATCGCGTGGCAAAGCTCGTTCAGTGGATCAATCAACCCGTTTTTCATGCAGGAGTTTACGGATGACAAAAGAAAATACCTGGTTACCTCTGGATCAAGTTGCCAAACAAATGGGCACAACAGAACTGAACGTCCTGATGCATATCAAAAAGAATAACCTGCAAGCCGAGGAAGTAGATGGCAAGTGGTTTGTTCTCCAAGCAAGCCTGAATATGTTTTTGTCCTCGCCTGAACGATCAGCAACGGTTGTGACCTGTAAAACTCATTGCTGTCACTCCGGCTGTGGCTCTTGTAGTTAGGACTCTTATGGCTATCGAAATCAAACCGTCGGACCTCTATTACAAGTACCCACGGAAAAAAGAGTTTCGTGAACATCCCAAATTTACCGGAAAACCCGACCCGACCCCTTTCGATCGGGATGATCAATATGAGGTCATCCCGATGCTACAGATGGTCATGGACAGTGTCGGCTCGACTGACGGAGCGGTGCTGGAAAAACTGGAAGAGATCATGATTCAACAGATGCCGACATTCATCCACAGCCGCGAAGAGGTATTTGATTTTTTATTGGCCTTGATCCGGGAGAGACTGGAATAAATGCAAAAACCACAACTTCTTCGTGGCGATCTATGGGAACACCACAGCAACGGAGCAGTCGTCGCTATTACGACCGGCGGACTTTTACTCAAAGATGGCAGATGCTCAATGCCGCGGGGTTGTGCCCGACAGGCTGCTGACCGATTTCCCACCCTGCCTTATACCCTTGCAAGTCAAATCCGCAATTTTGGGATGCATGTTTTTGATCTCGGTCAACGTATCGTCTCCTTTCCAGTGGAAGACAGCCCCTTCGAAAACCCCAGCCTACAGATTATCGAACGATCCTGCCGTGAACTTGTCGAGTTGGTCGAATTTAAGCAGTGGCCCCGGATCATCGTTCCCAGACCCGGCTGCGGTCATGGCGGACTCACCTGGAATGAGGTCAAGCCTATCCTTGAGCGTTATTTCGATGCCCGCTTCTACATTATTCAGGAAGGAGAGAAGATCAATGGAAAAACTTGCTAACAAAGGGGACAAGGTCATAATCCACTATGTCGGCACGGTTGATAATGGCGCAATTTTTGACAGTTGTGATGATGAAACCCCGATGCTGGTGACCTTGGGCAACAACGAAATTTTTCCGGCTCTGGAAGCGGAGATCATCGGCATGAAACGGAATGAGATCAAAAATATCCTGATTAAAGCTGCAGATGCCTACGGGCCGAGGCTGACAGACAATACTATGGTGGTTGAAAGAAAGTTATTTCCTCCCCACGAGACGGTTGAAGTTGGCAAGAAGCTCGCTATCAAGTTTGCCGACGGTGAAGAGCGGGTCATGCTGGTCATCAAAGTCAATGATGAGACTGTGACTCTGGATGGAAATCATCCTCTGGCAGGGCTGGATTTAACTTTTGCCCTTAAACTTGCTGATATTTTAAGCTGAAAGACTGTCTGTTTTTTCAGCCTTTCAAAGAAAACATGCCTAAAAATTACTCAGCAATAGGTCCTAAATTATATGCAAATAGGAATTTTTTTTAGCAGAAAAAATACTTGATTCATAAACACGCTAAGATAACAACCAGTTATAGAAAATAATAATATCTGGCACAGAACCTGCTTTAAAAGACAGTAAGAAACCAAATAGAATTACATTGACGTAGTTCCTCCCTGGCAATGAAGCCCGAACGATCTTTCATATGACGTTCGGGCTTTTTCTGCTCTTTCCACGATGGAAACTAGGAATTCTTCCTCTGCTAATACTTCATTTGAGCCAGAGAGATTCCATCCAACTTCAGTACAACAGTCTGATTATAAAATCATTACACAACATCAAAGGCGATGCCGCTTCTGTGTAATGACGAGATAATCAGCCTTATCCCGGCGACCAAGTCGTCAAACATATTTCAGGAGGAAATATTATGTCTGAGAAAAAGAAACTTCGTCAAATTGCAATCTATGGTAAAGGCGGCATCGGTAAATCAACAACGACACAAAACACTGTGGCCGGCCTCGCATCCCTCGGCAAGAGGATTCTGATCATCGGTTGCGACCCTAAAGCGGACTCAACCCGTCTGATTCTACACGCCAAGGCTCAGGATACGGTCATGGATAAAGTCCGTGAACTGGGAACCGTTGAGGACCTCGAACTCGACGACGTCTGTCGCCGTGGTTATGGTGATGTCATGTGCGTTGAATCGGGCGGTCCAGAGCCAGGCGTCGGCTGCGCAGGCCGTGGCGTTATCACCGCCATCAACTTTCTCGAAGAGGAAGGTGCTTACACCCCCGATCTTGATTATGTTTTCTACGATGTCCTTGGTGACGTTGTCTGCGGTGGTTTTGCGATGCCGATTCGTGAAAACAAGGCGCAGGAAATTTATATCGTTGTCTCTGGTGAGATGATGGCCATGTACGCCGCCAACAACATCTGTAAAGGGATCGTTAAATACGCTGCTTCTGGCAGTGTTCGCCTGGCCGGCCTGATCTGTAACAGTCGTAACACTGACCGCGAAGCAGATCTTATTGAAGCTCTCGCCGCCCGCCTCGGGACCCAGATGATTCACTTTGTCCCACGTGATAATCAGGTTCAACGTGCAGAACTACGCCGGATGACGGTCATTGAATACTCACCGGAACATCCGCAAGCACAAGAATACCGGGCTTTGGCGCAGAAAATCGTTGATAACGAGATGTTTATCGTCCCAACACCGCTGGAAATGGAAGATCTGGAAGATCTGCTGATGGAATTTGGGATCATGGAAGCGGAAGACGAGTCGATCATCGGCGTGGCTGAAGGTGCTTAGGCAGAACTGTAGCTGGCGGGCAGAGACAACGAAGTCCGTCAATCTTGACAGACCGGCGAATGGTAGATTCGTCCCTAAATTTATACAGGAGAAATCTGTATGGCTGAAAGAAAGCCCATAAAAGGAATCACCAAAGAAAGAGTCGAGCAGCTGATTGAGGAAACTCTCGCTGTATTGCCGGAAAAGGCAAAGAAAAAACGGGAGCCGCATTTAGGTGCCAACGAACCTGAGGCATCCACCTGTGCAGTCAAATCGAACAAAAAAGTTGTTCCTGGGGTGATGAGTCAGCGCGGCTGTGCTTACGCCGGAGCGAAAGGGGTTGTCTGGGGACCAATCCGCGACGTCATCCATGTATCGCACGGTCCGGTTGGCTGCGGTGTCTACAGTTGGGGAACCCGGCGGAATCTGATGCAGGGAATTCCAGGGGTCACCTCGTTCCCGATCGACTTCACATCCGACTTTCAAGAGCGGGACATTGTTTACGGTGGCGACATCAAACTGGAAAAACTGTTACGTGAAGCAGATGGACTTTTCCCGCTAAACAAGGGCCTTTCGGTGTTATCCGAATGCCCCGTTGGTTTGATTGGCGATGATATCAACTCAGTTGCCAAAAAAATGTCCAAAGAACTCGATAAATTTGTCATCCCCTGTAACTGTGAAGGATTTCGTGGTGTCAGTCAGTCCCTTGGCCACCATATCTCCAACGATTCCATCCGCGATCATGTCATCGGTAAACGGGAGTTCAAGGAGGAAGCGGGTCCTTACGATATCGCCCTGATCGGCGATTACAATATCGGTGGCGACGTCTGGGCTGCGATTCCCATCCTCGAAGAGATCGGACTCAATGTCAAAGCAACCTGGACTGGAGATGGCGAGATTGAAAAGATTGCTGCTACCAACACGGTCAAGCTGAACCTTATCCACTGTTACCGCTCCATGAACTACATGTGCAAAGTTATGGAAGAAAAGTGGGGTATCCCATGGATCGAGTACAACTTCTTCGGACCGACAAAGATTGAAGAGAGTCTACGCGCGATTGCCGAACGATTTGACGCAAAGATCAAAAAGAACGTGGAAAAGGTGATCAAAAAATACAAGCCAAAAATGCAGGCTGTGCTGGATGAATACAGACCGCGCCTTGAAGGTAAAACAGCGATGTTGTTCGTGGGTGGATTGCGCCCTCGTCATACTGTTGGCGCCTATGAGGACCTTGGAATTAAGATCACTGGAACGGGTTATGAGTTTGCCCATCAGGACGATTATGATCGGACCTCACCGGAAATGGCGAAGGGGACATTAATTTATGATGATGTTTCGGAATTCGAATTGGAGAAATTTGTCGAAGAGCTCAAACCTGACATGGTCGGCAGCGGGATTAAAGAAAAATACGTCTTTCAAAAGGCAGGGGTCCCCTTCCGACAGATGCACAGTTGGGACTATTCCGGTCCATATCACGGTTACGATGGTTTCGAAATCTTCGCCCGGGATATAGATATGGCCATCAATTCACCAACATGGGATCTGGTAAAAGCACCTTTCTAAAGGCTGCAAAACCAAATCTAAATGTAAATATCACTGGAGCGCAAATGCAAACGACAGATGTCATTTGCGCCTCAGTGGTGACGATAAAGGAGTTTATCGCCATGAGCGAAGCTGCAGTAAAACCATTGACTGAACACTCTCCCGAAGAGATCGAGAAGGTTCAAAATTGGATTAATACCGAAGAATATAAGGAACAGAACTTTGCTCGCGAAGCGCTGGTTATCAATCCAGCCCACGCCTGCCAACCCCTCGGAGCACAAATGGTAGCCCATGGATTTGAAGGGGCGTTGCCTTTTGTCCACGGGTCACAGGGCTGTGCATCCTATTTTCGCAGTACCTTCAGTCGCCATTTCCGCGAACCGGCTTCAGCTACCAGCGACGCCATGACTGAGGATGGTGCCGTGTTCGGAGGACAAAACAACCTTTTCGAAGGTCTGGAAAATGCCTATACGGTTTACAAACCGAAAATGATTCCGGTTTACACGACCTGTATGCCAGAAGTAATTGGTGACGACCTGAATGCATATATCAAAAATGCGAAACAAAAGGACCTGATTCCAGAAGATCTCCCCACCCCATACGCTAACACACCAAGCTTTAAAGGGTCCCATATTCATGGTTACGACAGCATGCTTCTTGCCATTCTCAAGGATCTTACTGTCGGACAAAAGGTCGAAGGAAAATGTACCGGAAAATTGAACCTGATCCCCGGCTTTGACGGGAACACCGGAAATCTTCGAGAGTACAAAAAATATCTTGAAGCCATGGATATTCCTTACACCATGCTTGCAGATATCACCGATGTTTTCGATTCGGTCTGTGACGGAACCTACCGTATGTATGCTGGTGGTACAAAACTCGAAGATGCGGCCGACACCATTAATGGTAAAGCAACCATTTCACTGATGAAACACTGCTCCCCCCATACAATGAAGTGGATCGACAGTGAATATTCTGGCAGCAAAGATATTTTACCTTTGCCCATGGGAATTCGGAAAACGGACGACTTCTTGATGAAGCTCAGCGAATTGTTTGACAAGCCTATCCCCGCAGCGTTGAAAGCGGAACGGGGGCGCGCTGTCGATGCTATGACTGATGCCCATCAATATATCCACGGGAAGAAGTTCGCTATCGCCGGTGATCCAGATTATCTGCTCGGGATCGTCTCATTTCTCCTGGAGATGGGCGCAGTCCCCTACCATATTCTCTGCTCCCGCTCGACCAAGAAGTTTCAGAAAGAGCTCCAGGCATTGCTTGACACCTCACCACTTTACGGCAGTCAGGGGAAAATTTACATCAACAAGGACTTGTGGCACATGCGCAGCCTCTGTATGACCGATCCCGTCGATGGCATTATTGGCGACACCCATTGCAAGTGGGTTGCCCGCGACGCGAAGATTCCACATTTCCGGATCGGCTTCCCGATCATGGATCGCGTCAATATCCACAGAACTCCAGTGATCGGCTATCAGGGTGCGATCAATTTTCTCACCGTGATTGTTAACAAGTTTCTGGATACTGTGGATGAGACCTGCGAAGACCAGTGGTTTGAAATGATGCGCTAACAAGCGATGGTAGGGACACATGAAAAAAAGTGAAACAGCTCACGTGCCGGATCACACATTTGCTGCGCTGGAGAAAACATGAGTCGAACCAGGAAACTTAAACTTGTTGAAACAAATAAACAATCAGGAGCGTTCATGAAAGTTGCATTTGCAAGTACAGATCGAGTTCATGTTAACGAACATTTTGGTCGTGCTGAAGAATTTTATATATGGGATATCGGTCCAGACGATGCCAAATTTAACGGTATCATCCAGGTCCAAAGTGATGGCAGTGACGAAGCAGATCGCATTGAAGCCCGCTGCTCTGGTCTCTCTGAGTGCGCTGTCGTTTACGTTGCAGAAATCGGTGGTCCAGCTGCAGCCCGGTTGGTCGCAAAGAAGATCCATCCCATTAAAAGTAAAGAACGGGCCCCTATTGCTGACACTGTCGGCAAGCTCCAGGAGGTTTTACGCAATAGTCCTCCCCCCTGGCTGAGAAAAGCGTTGCTCAAAAACTGATCGAGAGATCTTTTATAACCATTTTCTCAATGCTAGCGTTGATAACTTATTATAAAGAGGAGAACAAAAACAATGGCCGTACTGACAGGAAAAACTCGGGGGGGAGCAGACTGGACCCCGACATTCGCGGAAAGTATTGACCCAGAAAAATGTATCGGTTGTGGCCGTTGCTACAAAGCCTGTTCACGTCAAGTTCTGGGACCGATGGACATCGAAGATGAAGAGAACTATAGCACGCGGATGGTGATGTCGATCGTCGCACCAGATAATTGCATCGGTTGCGCAGGTTGTGGTGTCACCTGTCCGAAGAAATGCTTCACCTTCACAACCCTGGAGATCTGAAAACTTAACGGAAAGGGTAGGCAAATGCTTATAGCCATTGCTTCCAAATCAGGCGAACTGGTCGATCAACATTTTGGACAGGCAGAAATGTTCAGAATTTATGATTACAAAAAAGACAATCCACAACAAATATCGGCAGTCAGCGTCAATAAATTTTCCGACGAAACACCAGGGCACAGCTTTTCAGAGCAACGGTTTAGCCAGGTCGTTGCAGCACTCCAAGGCTGCAGAGCCGTAGCTGTCTCGCAAATCGGTGAAATCCCGGAACAACAACTGATTCTGTCCGGCATTCAACCGGTCAAAACCCAGGCAACAATCGTTGAAGCGCTCAAACTTGCGCACGATTCAGTCTGCACTGGGAAATGTCAGGGTGGTTCAGTCCCAGGGGGATGTCCACACCAGTAAACAGCGATGTTTGGAGTGCAAGTCCAACTGACATAAATAATCAATTTCCCAGCACAAAGATGTGCCTTAATAAAACCGGCAAAGAAGCCCTGTTTCCACCGGACACAGGGCTTTTTCAATATATGAGCAAAGGTGCTTGAACCAGTAAAAAATGCTGCGACAGGAGAGAGACCATGGCAAGTACCTGCCCGATGATGAAATTCAAGCAACAGAGCGATCACCCCTGTTTTGGTGGCGATCACAATAAAGCTGGACGTGTTCACCTCCCGGTGGCTCCCGGCTGCAACATTAAATGCGGGTTCTGCGAACGGAAGTATGATTGCGTCAATGAAAGCCGTCCCGGCGTGACCAGCAAAGTCCTGACTCCAGAGCAAGGAGTCAGACGGGTGGAACTGGTCAAACAACATATGGATAAGCAATCTGGACCCAGTTTAAAAGTTGTCGGTATCGCTGGCCCTGGTGATCCACTGGCCAACCCGAAAACCTTTGCGACCTTTCAGCTGGTGCGTGAAGCCTTTCCCGACATGACTCTGTGTCTCTCAACCAATGGATTACGCCTACCAGAAGCGATTGACGATATCATTGCTGCCAACGTCACCAGTCTGACGGTGACAATCAATGCTTTAACCCCCGAAACCGGGGCCAAAGTTTACGAATGGATCCGCTATAAAGGCAAGAAACTCTCGGGCGTTGAGGGGGCTGAACAATTGCTACATAACCAGTTTACGGGTCTCAAACTTGCTGCAGCCGCTGGATTGATGGTTAAGGTCAACCATGTTTACATCCCCGGAATCAACGATCACGAAACCATTGATCTTGCAGTGAAGGTGCGTTCACTTGGGGCCACCATGATGAACATCACCCCGATTATTCCTGTTGGGCAGTTCAAAGACATTGAACCTCCCTCAGAGGTCACAATGGATCTGGTTCGTAATCAGGCTGAATTGATCCTTTCTCAGGCACGGCATTGTAAACAATGTCGGGCTGATGCCGCCGGCTTGATCGGAAAAGATATTGATTTAGAGCTCTTAAACGGCTAATCTGCAACAGGTTGCTTGCTTTCAGGCAGGGAAAGAAGACGCCCGAAGTAAGCGACCTGTTTTTTGACTAGCGTTATTCCAAAATAGAATAACCATGTGGAGGTTCTATGACAGAATGCAACTCAAAGGCTGAAACCCTGCAGATGCTTGGTTTTGTTGCCGGGAAAAATCGCGGCATTGCTCTTCTCGAGGCCGTGGCGACATGTGGTTCTATCAACAAAGCAGCACAGCAATTAAAAATGAGTTACAAAGCCGCCTGGCAACAGCTGGAAAAACTCAACAATATTGTCGATGCTCCGCTCTTGGAGCGATCGGTCGGCGGTCGAGGAGGAGGGGGAGCAACGTTGACGGCAGCGGGGATTAACCTGCTGCAATTTTATCGAAAAATGGAACATGAATACGGTAAGTTTTTACAGTTTATCAACGAAGAGACAGCTGACACTGCCGCAATGTTCCTCACTTTAAGGAGAATGGAAATGAAAGTAAGCGCAAGAAATGTCTGGAGTGGCAAGGTTGAATCCATCAGCGATGGCGCAGTCAACGCCGTGGTGAAAGTCGCTCTACGCGGTGGCGATAAGATCGTCGCGGTTATCACCCGTGAAAGCACCGAGAATCTCGGTCTAAGCGAAGGTAGCGACGTCATTGCCATGGTTAAATCATCATCGGTTTTACTCGCTCGTGATTTAAATCCTGAACAAATCAGTGCCCGCAATATCCTTTCGGGTCAAGTTTCACAGCTCGTTGAAGGACCGGTCTCCTGTGAAGTGACCGTCGATTTACCCGGCGGCAACACGGTCACCGCAATGGTCACCAAAGAGAGCGCAGAGAACATGGCCCTTAAAACTGGTAGCAGCGTCTCCGCTTTGATTAAAGCTTCCAGTGTTCTGTTGGCTGTCAATTGAATAACCTCGCACCAAAAGGGGACCAACACCCCTCTCACCCCGTTGGATGGAGCCACTTATGAAACTCGAAGTTTCATTGACAAAGCATTTAGGTGATTTCAGCTTTGACACCGATTTTTGTGTCGACGGAGAGCGGATTGGGATCTTCGGACCATCCGGAAGCGGTAAATCGACCCTCAGCAACCTCCTCACTGGATTCTTGACGGCAGATAGAGGTCTGATTCAGCTTGATCGACGCAAATTATTTGACAGCGATGCGAAAATCAATCTTTCCCCGGACCACCGCAGAGTAGCAGTGGTATTTCAACATGCACACCTGTTTCCCCATCTGAATGTCCGAAAAAACCTACTCTATGGCCACAAACGCACCCCCGCTTCACAACGTCAGCTGGAACTGGCCGATGTCACCAAAGCACTGAACATCGACCATCTGCTCAAACGCAATGTAACGCAACTCTCTGGAGGGGAAAAGCAGCGGGTCGCACTAGGCCGGGCACTACTGGCCTGTCCCGACCTATTGGTGCTGGATGAACCTCTCAGCGCTCTGGATAAGCAACTTAAAGAGCAGATCATCCCCTTTTTGCGCACAACATTGCGCCACTTCGCGATCCCTTACCTCTATATCTCACATTCGCTGAGTGAAATGCGCCTACTCACTGATCAGGTGATGCAGTTCGCCGATGGTCGCTTACAGCAAATCACCAATGCTGACACTCTGGAACGCGAGCGGATGGCCGGTAATCGTCACGGCTATCTCAACCATTTAACTCTGAGCGACCCGCATGAGGTTGACAACCTGATCAGTTATCGCTGGGGGGCCAATGAGTTGTTCCTGACGGCCAATGAGCGCCTGCAAGATGGATTATTTGGATTATCGAGCAAAGACATTCTGTTATGTAAAAAACACCCCCATGCGATGTCAGCACGTAACCTTTTGACCGGAACAATCACCGGGATTATGCCTCATAAGGGGGCCGTTGGCGTAGAACTGAACTGCAACGGTGAAATCCTCTTGGCTCAGGTGGTCAGTCAAGCCGTTGCCGAACTTGAACTCGATATTGGGAAAACCGTTTACGCAGCGTTTAAAGCATCCGCTTTTCGCCGCCTCACTTAATTTTTAATTTAAGAATCAACCAACAAAAGGAGAACACCGTGAAGCACATGCAAGCCTATTGTCTGTTACTGTTGTTATTGTTGTTTGCCACCCCCGCACTGGCCGGTGAAGTACGTATCTCTGCCGCAGCCAGCTTGACTGATGCCATCAAAGAGGTCTCCGCGCTTTATAAGCAGAGCCATCCACAGGTAGAGCTGTTAGTCAACTTTGCTGCGTCTGGGGCACTGGCCAAACAAATCGTTGCCGGGGCACCGGCCGACATCTATATTTCGGCGAACCCTAAATGGATGAAGTACTTGCAGGAGCAGGGTGTCGTTGCTGAAGAGACCACAAAGACCCTGGTCTATAACAGTCTGGTTCTAGCAGGATCTCCAAACGCCAAAGCCACCGCTCTGAAAGATGTTCTGCAGATGAGATCCATCGCTATCGGCAGTCCTAAATCTGTCCCTGCCGGGAAATATGCAGAACAGGCACTCACAGCAGCCAACCTGTATCAACAACTGCAACAAGAGAAAAAGCTGATCCTCGCCAAAGATGTCAGACAAGCTCTCCTCTATGCTGATCGTGGTGAGGTTGCAGGAGCTTTTGTCTACCGGACCGACGCGATGTTAGCCAAACAGGCAAAAATTTTGTTTGAGGTTCCCCAAGATCTCTATCCACAGGTCACGTACCCAGCCACACTGCTCAAAGGGGCGGAGGGAAAAACCGATGTCGAAGGATTTTATGCCTTCCTGTTCAGCCCTGAAGGGCAACAAATTTTTGTGAAATATGGTTTTTTACTAGCAAACTAAATTTCAGAGCCCCTCCCTGCAACATCAGGGAGGGGAAACGGGAGTAGAACCAGATGCTAAACCTCTCACCAACCGATGTACAGGCGATATGGTTGTCCGCCAAAGTTGCAACCACGGCAACCCTGATAACTCTACCACTCGGCTTCGCCATTGCCTGGGTGCTGGCTTTCAGCCGCATCCGCTGGAAGCCGCTCCTTGATGGGCTGATCAACCTGCCACTGGTGTTGCCACCGGTCGTCATCGGTTATATGTTATTATTGCTTCTGGGACGGCAAGGGCCACTCGGAGAGCTCTTCAAAACGCTGGGAATTCAGATCATCTTTACCTGGAAAGGGGCCGTGATCGCCTGCTCGGTCATCGGTCTGCCATTGATGGTTCGTTCGATCCGCCTCGGCATGGAACAGATTGATCTACAGCTGATTCATGCCTCGCGCACCCTCGGTGCCGGATTTTTCGATACCCTTTTTTCCCTGGTTCTACCATTATCAATCCCCTCTCTGGTGACTGGTGGAACCCTCTGCTTTGCCCGTAGCCTCGGTGAGTTCGGAGCAACCATCATCCTTGCCGGAAATATTCCCGGATTGACCCAGACCATTCCTCTGGCTATCTACGATTACACCAACACCCCGGGAGGCGAAAGCGGAGCTTTATCCCTCTGTCTGGTATCGATTGTCATTTCCTATCTGGTCCTGATCGCCAACGATGTCATCATGCGGCGCTCAGTTTATGGCTTACGCAAAGTGAGTTAAACCACAATTTGTTCCCGTTGTAGAAACCTAAAAGGAGAAGGGCGAATGCAATATTTTATGGCTGATGCACTTCCTCTTTTTTATCTATAAAATGAATTGTAGCTTGAGGATTAAACTTCAGACGAGACAAACCCTTTATCGACGTTACGACTGATCTGCTACCGTCGTCACACAAGGACAATGTTTCGGATCTCGTTCACCAACCGAGGCAAGAGCCAAACCGACCCAGTTGTGCACCTGCTTGACATCAAAACCTGCCAGGCGTTGATTACCAACTTGCATCAGCGGGCGGACAATCAGTAATGGATCGGCAACCATTAACTTCAGCGCATCCTCACGGCTCATCTCTGTCGGAATCAATTCTGCTGATTTTATGCGCGGATGAGTGGGATTGAAGCAATGCGCAAGAGGTTGTTCAGTAAAAAACCGGGTGAGGACTTCCGGGGTCCATGGTTCTATCAACAAATCACGCACCTCAAGCTGATGTCCTGAGGCGATCAAAATTTCTTTTTGACGTCGATTTCCCTGGCAACCAGGCTTTTCCCAGAAAATAATATGGGCCATACTTCGATACTCCGCAAATAATTGTTAGTCAAACCCCAGCCCTTAACTCTCTTGTGGGGCAAAGCACAATTCATATTCACTACAATCCTGACAATTGGGTGATTTGCAGAGCAAGCCACCGTTCGCCTCACACACCTGCTTGAACAGATAACGTTTCCAACGCATGCCTTGATTATTCGCCTGTGCCAGAGTCGGCAAGTGTCGACGAATTGCCGCCGTAAGTTGCGGCCGTTCAAACAACCCCATAGCAATCCAGAGATGGCCTGGTTGAGCCGCTCGAGCGGCAATAATATGAGCCAGCCAACCTGCCATCTCCCGACACCCACTAGCTTCAACGTGACTAAGCAGCAAGGAAAGCACATCGGAATTGATCTCTAGCCTGGGATGCTGGTGATCAATAAGTTTGTTTTGCCCCCATGAACCATCAAACCCTGGAAAACAGGTCGCGATGATTTTGTCGACGATCTCAGGTGCAAGCCCCAAACTGACGTCAACTGGATAGGGTTCAGCACTGGTCACCGCAAGCAAACAAGCAAATAACTTACGATCAACAGCTGAAATCGATGCTGGGGATGAGGTTGCCAGCAACGCCTTATAGACAGCATCGTCCACAGTGACTCTCGGACCGTGGCTGCCCCCACCTGAGGTTTCCGTCAATTGTGAACGGATCAGTTGACTCCCTTTGCTAACACTTGTTAATGCGGCTTGCAACGCCTGACAGGCGAGTTCGGCACAATAACTCCGTTGTTCCGGCAAACCTCCGAGCTGCTGCGCAATCGTCTTTGCACTTAAACCCTGAAGATCCACCAACCTTCCCCCTTTGGCAAGCCCGGCAGCAGCAGCACAGGCGGCAACGGTAAAACCACAACCGAAAACCTGAAAGCGCACCTCCTTGACCAAAGCATGATCCATATTGAGGGTAAAACGGACGGCTAACTGTCTGCCCACTTCTCCTTTGTCGAGACCGACCTCTCCAATACCGTCAGGATTATCAAGCTGGCCGACATAACGGTTGTCAGCGGCATATCTGCGAATAGTTTCTGTGTAAGCAATCATTTTTCTCCAGCAGCGGCGATGACAATCCTCACTTCGCTCTTACGTTTACTTTCAGGACGCTTCCAGCTGTTCACGATGCGCTGATGCGACATTCGCGCATTCGAAGAGGAAGTAGGCTCCCCCCTCATAGAGAAGATCGTTCTTTAACTGGTTGCCGACCTGTTCCCAATTGGGAAATCCGCGCGTCACCAGCCCTTTATGGTGACGATGTGCCAGAGCTTCACAATGAAAGTTACCAACGATCAGATCATATTGATCTGCCATCTGTTCCGCATCTTCCAAATCGCCGACAAGAACCTGTTCCGCTTTGATCTCTTCTAACTGTGGTGAATTGACGGTTGCAATAGCGACACTGACCCTGCCCCCGGCTTCATACAGGGATTCGCACAATCCCACGAGATGATCGGGTTCCCCCACGACAAGAAAACGGGTTTGTCCCATGGAAAAATGGCTATCCAGCATGGCATCCTGCAACCGCTTCCGCCAGCGCTCAACGACCGCTGGCGGATGACGGAATCGCGTCTCTGTCAACAGTTGTTCAACCAGACTGTCAGTTGCCACCAGGCCGCTCAAATGGGGGAAATGGAGATGGCGGATAAAGCTATTTTTCTGCTGTAACACTTCCGCACTTGCCTGCATAGAATGACCGACACTGATCACCAGTCCGGCGTCAGCTAATCCGGCGATCTCTTCGACCGTAATTCCACCATGACTGAGGGCGGCCTGTTTTTCCCCTAGATGGCCATCCAGTGAAGTTGCCAGATCGGGCAAGGCCAACACCTGAAACCCAAATGCAGCAATAAAATCCTTCACCTTTTCCACTTCAATCGGTTGCATGCTGACATGCGGCAAGAGGACCACCTTGTTATCATCAATCTGATCTGTTTCTGCTGTCAGTTGTTGAATCAGAGCTTTACAGGTCAAAGCCCAACCGCTTTCCAGCCCCCCTTCATAATCGGCGGTATTGACGTAAACAAGCGGACAGTCAATCTGGCTGGCAACCCCACAGATGTCATCCCCCTTGGTCTCCGGCAATCCTGTGGTATAAAGGCCAATCAGTTCCGGGAGGACTTTTTTACGGATGTTTTTTATCGATTCAACGATACTGTAATCGCCGCCATCCAGAATCGCCGTCACATCGGTCACGGCCGTTGTTTGCAGAGCGATCGGCTCGCTGAAGTGGCGGGTCAGATAGACCTTGGTAAAACTTGCGCACCCTTGCCCTCCGTGCATCAACGGCATACAGCCATCAACACCGAGAAAAGCCAGTGTCGCTCCCATCGGTTGCGATAATTTTAACGGATTCACCTGCAACGGTTTACTCGCAGCGGTTTTCAGTGTGACCATGGTGTCTTTCTTCCTACCAGCGAGAACACTGGATTTTCGAGCGCGTTCTTAACGTCTTCAGCCAGATTCAGGAGTCCCTGATAACCACCATAACTTTTCTTTTTTTCTTGATTAACGTCGATAAACGCAATCCCCTTTTTAATCGCCGTGTAAAGAGATCGACCTCCGGCGAGGAGTAAATGGGCTTCGGTATCATCAATCAGCTTGGCCTGTTCTGCTCCGGGATTCATCATCAGGACGCCGTTTTCACCCAGATACTTCCGGGCCTTGGTCCGATCATCTTCTGTCGCCTTACGGACTGAGGTACCAACCACCTCAAGACCAAGATCCTGCAATGCCGCAGCGATCGACCAGGACTTGTTACCACCGGTGTTCAAAACCGCCTTTTTACCGGCAAACAAAACCCGGTAAGGTTGCAGTTGCTGCTCCAGTTGCTCCTCTTCCCGGGCAATCAGTTGGTTCGTCCTTTCGATCAGATCAGGATCTCCCAAGGCTGTAGCGATAGAACGGAGACCATCAGAGGTATCCCGTTTGCCATAGAACGATAGGGAAATCCACGGAATCTGATATTTTTCTTCCATCTTCCGGGTCAAAGAGACCAACGATTTGGCACAGACAATAACGTTCAACTTGGCACGATGGGCGGTGCGGATCGCAGCAACCCGACCATCACCACTTAAAGAAGATAAAACCCGGATTCCCAACTCATCCAAAAGATGGGAATACTGCCACATATCACCGGTGACATTATATTCACCAATCAGATTGATATCGAAGGGGGTCACCTTGTCTGGCTCTTTGGTTCCAATCAGGTGCCTGAAGACCGCCTCGCCTCCCAGACGACTGCCAAGATTCTTACTGCCGACAAACCCGGGAGCGTGAACCGGGACAAAAGGAATCCCGTATTTTTCTGCTGACTGTGCACACACTTGATCAATATCATCCCCGATCAAAGCGGTCACACAGGTGGAATAGACAAACACCGCTTCGGGAGCATAAAGCTCGACGATATAAGCAATGGCTCCGGTCAGTTTCTTTTCACCACTGAAAATCACATCGTTGACACTGATATCGGTTGCAAATCCCATTTGGGTAAAATCGCGCCCTTGCCAGCTGGTTTTTGTGGTTCTAGTTTCCCAGCTGGAACCGAGACAGGTCATCGACCCATGGACCAGGTGGACAGCATCAGCATAGGGGAACAGGGAGATCTGCGCCCCTTCAAAAGCACAGCCTCCGCTAGTCGCTCCTGGTGTGGGGGCATTGCAGGGGGTTCTCTTCTTGCTGTTATGTTCACAAGAGCTTTCAATCAGTAATTCTTTGACATTTGGCTTCGATGACACGACGACTCCTTTCTGCATAGCCTCGCGTCATTGGGAGGGGATTTTGGGGTTTATAAAGTACAAATGCAAAAGTCCAGCCAGACTGGTAAATATATATTTTAAGCCATATTACTGATTCCACCCTGCAAATTTGTGCAGCGATATGGTTAAAAATTAATCAGAGTGCCTATTTCAGAAGCAGAATTGCCAGCCATAATTGCCGCCCTCTTCCAGTTTCAGACATTTATAAGACAGGCATACTCCTTGCTGATATCTCTTAAGCATTGACCATTCGGCATGGTGCCGGTGTCGGCTACGCGAGCCCTGAATATCATTAGTCTTGGGATATTCAGGGCTTTTTTATTCAGGAGGAGATTATGGCTGAACAGCAGACTCAAGAGGTTATCATTACCGATACGACTCTGCGTGATGGGGAACAGACAGCAGGGGTTGTCTTCAGTCAGCAAGAGAGGCGACAAATTGCCTGTATGCTCGATGAAATTGGGGTTCAGGAACTCGAATGTGGCATCCCAGCTATGGGCAGAGCCGAGCAGGACTCCATCCGCGCGCTGGTCGATCTGGGTTTGAATGCCCGGTTGATGACCTGGAATCGTGCCCTGATCTCCGACATTCAGGAT
This sequence comes from Desulfuromusa kysingii, assembly GCF_900107645.1. Classification (GTDB taxonomy): domain Bacteria; phylum Desulfobacterota; class Desulfuromonadia; order Desulfuromonadales; family Geopsychrobacteraceae; genus Desulfuromusa; species Desulfuromusa kysingii. The sequence goes on along the minus strand of NZ_FNQN01000010.1, from coordinate 118,241 downwards.
TCTCTGCACTGCGGAGTGACCGCTGTCGACATCTCTTTGTCCCTGTCAGATATCCATATTGAACATAAACTGAAGAAGAGTCGCAAGTGGGTCAAAGAACAACTGCGAACGGCCCTCTCTTTTGCCAAACGACACCAGCTTTATGTTTCCGTCGGCGGCGAAGATTCCAGCCGTGCGGACATGGACTTTATCATTGAGCTGTTACAGATTGCCGAACAGGAAGGTGCAGATCGTTTTCGCTACTGTGATACCTTGGGCATCCTCAACCCGATGACCATGTTTTCCCAGGTGCAACAATTAGCTGAGTCTACAAACCTGGATTTGGAAGTTCACACCCATAACGATCTTGGTATGGCCACGGCCAACGCCGTCGCAGGGATCATGGCAGGGGCCCGTTTTGCCAGTACCACCGTCAACGGCCTCGGAGAGCGGGCAGGTAATGCCGCGCTGGAAGAGGTCGTCATGGCCCTCAAACATAGCTGCGCTCTTGATCCGGGAATTGACGCCAGCCGCTTTACTGAACTCTCCCGTTATGTCGGCCAAGCAAGTTCACGTCCGGTTTCGCCATGGAAAGCAGTTGTCGGGGAGCGGGTATTCTCACATGAATCCGGTCTGCATACCGATGGAGTGCTGAAGAACCCTGAGAATTATGAAGGGTTCAATCCCTCTGAGGTTGGATTACAGCGATATCTGGTTCTGGGCAAGCACTCCGGTCGACATGGCTTAGAGCAACGCCTGTTACAGTTAAACTGCGCCATCGACCCGCACGAGGTCAATTCACTGCTCACCAAAGTCCGTGATTTCTCACAAACAAATAAAAGGGCTTTAAGTGATCAGGACCTGCTCAACCTCTGCGCTATTCACTGATAGGAAACGCGATGGTCATCAAACCTCTCAGCCATGATGATTTTCCCACCTTCTATTCCTGGGCCAGAAAGGAAGGGTGGACGATCTCATTTCAAGAGCAACGGCTGTTCCAGAATCAATGGCAACCCTGTTTTTTCACTTTGTGGGAGCGAGGTTGCTGTTGCGGCTTTATCTCTGTCGTCATCTATAAAACCAGCGGCTGGATCGGCAACCTTTTGATCCATCCGGAAAAACGGCGCAAAGGTTATGGCTCAACTCTCTTCGATTTTGCTCTTGAACAGTTGGAAAAGAATCAGTTAGGGCGGATTTGGCTCACCGCTTCGGCACAGGGAGCAGGCATCTATCGCCAGCGCGGGTTTGTTCAGGTTGAGCAAATTATCCGCTGGACCGGAGTAGGAAGCGGTCAGAGGAATAAGCCATCACCAAGCGGTTCTGCGGCAACAGTGGAACAGCTGGTTCAACTGGATCTCGATTGTTGGAAAGAATCGAGACGTCCACTGCTGAGATTACTGGCAGACGATGGTATCATCTTCAAGGAGGGGGGTAGCATGGTTCTTCTGCAACCGGGGCCAGAATTCTGGCAAGCCGGCCCATGGTTGACCCCTTTATCTGCCCCCCAGGAAACGCGCCGCCTGCTGACTGCCATCATCGAAACAACCCCTGTAGCGGTTCCCTTGATTATGGATATTGTCGAATCGTCATCCTTGGATCTGCTATTGCGGCAACATGGCTTCAGGATTGCGGGACAAAACGAGTTGATGTGCAAAAGTCAGGAGCCGCTCGATGATCTAACAGCGGTCACCGCACTGGCCAGTCTTGGAAGCATAGGCTAAAGAACAGCGACGCGAACAGAGTTCATTGCCCCGACAGGTAGGATCGTCCACCGACATAAGTTTTCTTGAAAAAACTATTGGACAAACTGGCCACTCGCACCGTCTTTCCGGTGCGTGGCGCATGGATAAATTTCCCGTCGCCAACATACATCCCCACATGGGTGACCCGGGTTCCTCCTTGAGTAGCAAAAAACACCAAGTCCCCTTTTTTGAGATTGCTTTTGGTCACTGCGCGGCCAGCTCTATGCTGCATCCGAGAATTGCGCGGCAAGTTCAAACCGTTCAGCCGATAACTGACCATCGTCAAGCCACTACAATCAAAGCCATTGTTGCGATCTTCCCCTCCCCAACGATAAGGAACGCCGAGAAATCGTTGTGCTGTGGCCACCAACTCAGTACGCAGATCGCCCTGACCACTGCGTTGGATTTTCGCCGCCGCATAATTCTCTGGGATGACAATAAAATAGCGGCCAATGATCCCTTGAGAGCGGAGCGATTCTGCTTCTTTTTGGGCCTCTACATAACTTTTATGATTTCCGAAACGGACCTTATAAAGTCCCGACTCATGGCGAAAATAGTAGGCATCAGCTCGATGCTGCGCTAATGATCGTTCCAGCCGGACAGCATTATCAAGCTCTGAGAAAGCGCCAACTTGAATCGAGAACCCCATCTTCAGCAACGCTCCGGGGAGGGGTTCTGCCGTCCCTAAGATTGCGGCAATCGGGTCTGGCGTAGCAACCACCGGTGTGGCTACCCGCGGAGAGGGGGCGCAAGAGCAGAGATGAAAAATGAAGAGGATGCTTAGCAACAAAGAACAGATTGAACGCAGCGGTAAACAACTCTGCACAAAAGAGATGAAATCATCTGCGTATCTCAAAGGGGGTTACTCCGCAATGACTTGGCAAAAACCAGCAGGAGGAGAATCAGGCAGACGATAAAATACCACCCAAACCAGGGGAGAGAATCGACGAAAACCATACTCTTGACCGCCTCCTCAGCTAACCGTCCTGACTCTGGATGGATCTGTCCGCGCAAATGGGCCAGCAACAGCGAATAGAGAACCCCAATACCACCGTAACCTAGATTCAAGAACAGTCCTTTAAAACTGAGGACTGTAGCCCGCCTTTCCGAGCTGGCGGCCCGATTCAAATAGTGGCTGAGAAAGAAACCGACAAAGTAGAGGGCACTGAACAAGATCAATGCAGGCAGAACTCCGACCTTGGGCCAGACCATCGACATACCGATAAGTCCGGCAAGGATTAACGCACCATTAAACAACAGGTTGAAGAGGGCTGACCTTTTCGCACACAAGCGGCGTGCTATTCCAGGGATGAAAAAACCAAACACAGCCACTACGGAGCCAAGAACACCAAATAGTGCTTCGGGAATTTCGATAATCCGGTAATACTGACTGGACATGGTAACAATCATCCGCACCACGCTGTCATAAAGCAGACCAAACAACATCATACCCAGAACAAATGGAGTCCTGAAGATCCAGCGACCAGCCTCCCAGACAAGTCGGAACGAATCCCGAATTGTCTCGCGACTCTTTTGCGACCGAACTTTTCCTTTATCTCTCACCTCTTTCATCCGTAACGTCGTAATAAAAACAAAAACGGCGGTGACTAGAGTGAAGTAGATCGGTAAACGTAAAGTTTGTTCTCGGGTAACAACCAACCCCAATCCCAGCAGATCTGCCCCCTTTTGCATCAGCTGGGGATCATAGATGACCCCACCGAGAGTCATGGCGATGAAGAAGCCGACAGCCTGCACCTGCACCTGCCGCTCCAGAACACGCCCCCAGTCATCAATATTGCCCTGTTGTTGTAAACTATCATAAGCCAACGCTTCATCGGCGCCGCTGGCTGCGGCCTCCGCCATGCCGCTCAGGATCCGGTTGAGAACAAAAATCCAGAACAACAGGGTCAGATTCGTGCGCGGAACAAAAGCCCAGATGGCAACCTCAATGACCATAAGAGAGCCGGCAAAAATCAGCAGATTCCGACGGCCGATGGTGTCAGCCAGAGCCCCTGAAGGGACTTCACAGATGACAATCGTGGCGGCCCAAACAGCGTTGAGAACAGCAAATTGTGACAGCGTCAGACCAAAATCAAGAAATAAAATTGAAAAAACCGGATAGTAAAAGCGCGCGTTAAATAGCACCCTGAAAAGGATAAACATCCTGACATTATGGATTTTAAAAGGAGATAGGCTTGTGTTCATATATTTTTCAACCGCCGTGATTCGCTATCAAAAGAAACCAGAAGAAAGGGGACTGCTAGAGTGCCTGAGTTGTTGAGTCATACCATAAAGGACTTCAGTTTTTGAGCATATTTAATTGGAAATGGTGATTCAATGACCCTTGGAAGGATTTCACCACCTCCAGGGCAAGCTTTAATCGCCCTTTTTCAACTCGATCCAGAGATCCAGGTGAGATATAGTTTGTGATATCCTGCCCCGCAGCTACAGCGTTAACCTGTCCGCGCAAGCGTAAAAATGTCAACAGGTTAAAGCTAGCCTCGATATCGAGAACCTGCTCTTTACTAAGAATATTTTGCTGTTGCAGAAAAGTCATCCGCTCATGGGTGCTACCACCTAGCATCCCAGCACTCAACGCCAAAACCTTGACCCCTTCAGTCAATGCAAAAATTCCCGCTTTTTTCAGATCCAGACTCCCGAGATGGACCCCTGAGGATTCCACCTTGATCTGACCAAACATCCCCAGAGGGGGCGAAAACCGGCAAACATTTTGCGCCATTCGGGCGAGAAAAATCGAGTTCTCTTCTGCAACCTTGATGATGTAATCTTTCAGTTGGTCCTCCAAATTCGGATCACCACAGAGGGTCCTCATGTCGGAAAACATACTGAAATTGAGGATATTCTGACCATTTGGGGTGCCGACCCAGTGGTTGATAGCGCTCTTCCAATCGACCAGTCGCCGTCGCCAGAATTTGTTTCTGGCCATGATCCCACCGGGACATTCGGGGACACCTATTTCAATCAATGCATCAATAAGAACGTGGGAGAAGGCTTCAATATCAGCCAGCTCATCACCACCGGCATCATCAGCGATAATCATCGCATTATCCTGATCGGTTTTCAGCGTTTGTTCCCGACGACCTTCACTCCCGAGAACCATAAAGGCACTCTTCTGCCCCATGTTTTTAAAGCGTCCCTGCTTTAATAAACCTGTCAATTGAGCCGTAATCTGATCGTTGATTAAGGCAATCATTTGAATCAAATCATTGGTACGGACTCCATTCCGATGCAGAAAAATAACCAATTGTTCGCTGTCATGATAAATTTTCTTCAGATCTGCTATCGACTCAGCTTCGTCAACCGCTTGCAACAATCTTTGCGGTGAACGATCTTGCAAACGGATAATATCGGATTCATTAATCAAACCAACTAAGGCTTTATCCGTATCCACAACGCCAACACGGTGAATCCGATTACGCGACATCTGGTAAAGGACTTCAAACAGGGTGTCATCTTCATTAACAGAGATCACTGGGGTCGTCATTACCGAGCTAACCCGGGCAAGCAGAGGATCCACACCACCAGCAACCACCTTGTTGCGCAGGTCACGATCGGTCATAATCCCGATCGGTTGCTTATTATCATCACATGCGATAAGACTGGAGACACTTTTATCCCGCATGATCTCGGCAGCCACCATCACCGTATCATTGACATGACAGGTCATAAGTTGGCGGCGGCAGTAATCCTTAACCGGAAGAAAAAAGGTGGCTTCATCGGACATTGACCGTGCCCTCCCCATGAAAATTTAATTATTCGTTAAATTCTACACTTATGCTGGCACCTGTCAATTTTTTCATAGCCAACTCCGCGCCCAGAGAACTTTCACCCATCATCACTTGACATACATAGTCAAATCCTCATATATAGAACCAAATTCTAAGGAGTATTGATTTATATGTTGAAAATTATCGTTCTGCTGATCACCGTCTTGACCCTGTCGGGCTGCTCTCAAGAACAGACTGCGCCGTCAAGCAGTTCTGCGCCAGCCTCTGAAAAAGAAGCCAAACAAACACCAAGCGTCGCAAAAGCAGCTGACTACCGGTTACTGTTCTTCATCAACCCTGACGGTGACCCCTGCATGATGCAAGAAAACATTCTGCACCAGATGGAACCTGAATGGCCTGACACCGTCTTGGTTCATCCGTTAAAAACAACGGTCTCAACGGACATGGACATCTTTTATGCTTACGGCATCCGCGCCTTGCCGACAATAATACTCGTCGACTCTTCGGGTAAAGAGGTTTCACGTCTCCCTCCTGGGGTTCATGCTGCAGCAACGATTCGCAAACTCCTCAAACAAATCCCTGGAGAATAGCCTAATGACACCACTGGATCTCAGTATAGCAACGATGGCAATGACTTTATTCGCTGGCATTGCCAGCATCGCGTCACCATGTGTTCTGCCCGTTGTCCCGATTATTGTCACCGGCACAGAAAACGATCATAAACACCGCCCTCTGTTGATTGTGCTGGGTTTGAGTCTCAGTTTTATGGCAATGGGGTTGATGACATCACTCTTTGGCGGAGCCATTGCCGGAATCATGCCGGTGCTGGAAAAAATAGCCGGTATCGTCATCATTGTCTTTGGTGTGTTGATGCTGTTTGATATCAACCTGTTTAAAAATCTGACCCTTTTCTCTAATATTCAAAGTCACAGTCAAGGTCGCTGGTCCGGATTGATTATGGGGTTAACTTTGGGGCTGGTCTGGATCCCCTGCGTTGGGCCGATGCTGGCAGGGGTATTAACTCTGGTCGCCACCGACGGCAGACTCTCTACCGGGATCATCCTGTTGGCCTGTTATTCTATCGGATTCGCAATTCCCATGCTTCTGCTGGGCTACGCTTCACAATCGGTTCGGCTAAAAATCAAACAGGTCAATATGCACCCTCTAGTCGTTCGCCTCACCAGTGCAACTTTGTTAATGGTGTTTGGGTTATTCATATTGACAAAAGGGATGATCAGCGTCAGTGGCCTATTTTAAGCTAAGAAAGTTTACAATCAAAACGGTTCCAAAAAAAAGCGGGCCCCAACATTGGGACCCGCTTTGTAGTGAGGTTAGTAAGGACAGATAATCAGTTATTCCAGCGAGATCCGTTCCCTTTTTCGCCGCGTCTGCCCTGACCATCACAATCTCCTGGTCTTGCATGATCGCGACCAAAGAAACCATCAGCATGCATAGCCCGTAGTTTTTCTGCTTTTTGTTGTTGTTCTGGAGTCAGAACTGCAAACAGCGCTTGTCTCGATTTGGCCTGCTGGACCATCATCTCGGTTTTCAGATCGGCCAGTTTTTGGGCCTTGGCACGAAATACGGACTCATCAAACTCTTTTCCTTGCTTATAAGCACGCAAGTCGTCTCGACTGGTTTGCATTTCTGCACGCATGGATTGACGATCCTGCCACTGCTTTTCAACGAGTCCCTTGATCTCTTTCTGCTGTGTTTCAGTCAGATCAAGAATGATAGCCATTTTAGCTAAGCGATTTTCCATCCGTTGTTCATGTTGTTCAACATTCATGCGCTTCCCTTGACGGTTACATGAATTGTCGCAATCGCGCTGGCCTTGTTGTCCGGGCCAAGAAAAAGCGGTTCCCGCAGAGAGGAGCAGGGTGATCAATAACATCGGAAGAATTGCTGTCTTTTTCATGATTTTCTCCTTTAAGGTTGTCATGAGGTGTTTTTTATTTGATGGAGCTACTATAGAGCAAAGAATCTTAAGAGGGGGTTAAGTGCTGTGAAAATCAGGTAAAGTTATGTAAAGTCTGCAAAGCGGTTGCTCTTAACAATTCTTTACACCGTTTGGTAGACGACTCCAGTTATGATTATTCTGTGATAACAGATAAGGATGCCCAATGAATCAAATTCTGGTGATTGATGATGATATTGAACTCTGTGAACTGTTGAATGATTACCTCAGTGGTGAAGGGTTTGCAGTTGCGACCGTTAATAATGGCCGATTGGGTGCCGAGCAGGCTCTGGCGGCAGAATATGTTCTGGTGGTTTTGGATGTGATGCTGCCAGAAATGAACGGCTTTGACGTCCTCAGGAAAATCCGCGAGAACAGTAAAGTTCCGGTTATCATGCTCACCGCACGAGGAGATGATATTGATCGCATTGTCGGCTTAGAGCTGGGGGCCGATGACTACCTTCCAAAACCTTTCAATCCACGTGAATTGGTAGCTCGCATCCGGGCAATTCAGCGTCGCGTCGAAACGGCGGAACTGCCACCAACACAGCAAAAACCTGCTGAGTTGAAAGTTGGCGACCTGGTTCTCTACAGCAGCAACCGCACAGTTAAACGTAACGGAGAGAAGATCGACCTGACCTCCGTTGAATTTAATCTTCTGGAGGTGCTGCTGTCTCACGCCGGGGAGGTCATCAGCCGCGATGATCTGGTCGAAAAAGTCCTGGGTCGGCGGCTCTCTGCCTACGATCGCAGTATTGATGTCCATGTCAGTGCTTTACGTAAAAAACTGGGCCATTATGATGGCAACATGGAGCGGATCAGGACCATTCGTGGAGTTGGATACCTCTACTCTCTAGGGGAAAACTAACTTCATGCGCAGTCTGTTTCTGAAAATCTTTCTCTATTTTCTGTTGATTCTCTTTTTGGTATCAACAGCTGTCATCGTTCTCACCTATTTTCGCGACCAGGAATTTCCACCGTTAGCCCATCAGGATTTCGCCCAAAAGGCGATGACAGAATATGGACGCAAAGCGATTGAGGCTTTTGAAAACGATGGCATTGAAGAGGTCGATAAACTCACGCAAAAGATTTTCATTCACTCAGGGGTTCATCTGCTGTTATCGGACAGTCACGGGCAACCATTATCAGCCCGCAGAGTACCGAGACGGATGCAACATATGACCCAGCGAGCATTAGAGACCGGTGAGGTTGTCTTCCCAATGGCCGGATCACGCAATGGTCTGGCCAGTGCAGTTCAAAGCGCTTCAGGACAAACCTATTTCATCGCTCTCAGCCTGCCTGACCAGCCCCCTTCCAGAGATCTGGTAAAAGGGATAACCCACGGGTTCCTCGGCTGGAGGTTACTGGTCTTATTGGCAATAACAGCTGGCGTCTGCTATTTCCTGGCGCGCTCTTTAACCTCCCCGATCAGCCGTCTACGTCAGGCAACGCGTAAGTTCGCCGCCGGGGATCTATCGGTGCGGATCGGCAATCGCGTCAGAGGGAAAAATGAAATTTCCGGCTTGGCGCATGACTTTGATGAGATGGCTGGAAAGATTGAGGCTCTGGTAGACACACAGAAAAACCTGCTGCGGGATATCTCTCACGAATTACGCTCTCCCTTGACCCGTTTAGGGATTGCTCTGGAATTGGCGCGACAACAGGATCACGACATGGCTCTGGCGAAACCACTGAACCGGATTGAGTTGGAATCTGAGCGGATGAATACCATGATTGGACAGCTACTCAATTTGACCCGTCTCGAAAATAGCGCTAACCATGAACCCTTTCAGAACTTCGACCTGCAGGGATTACTCGCTGATTTGGTCGCAGATGCCAACTATGAAGCCAAAGCACGCCATTGCAAAGTGACCTATGAGGCCCCAGATGCAGTTGTCTATTGTGGCTCGCAGACTCTGCTCGCTCAAGCTCTGGAAAATGTGATTCGCAATGCGGTAAAATATACAGCGGATAGCAGTGCGGTCTCTGTTGATTTAATTGAGACCGCTGAACAGATAATTATTCGCGTCGCAGACCAAGGATCAGGGGTTCCTGAAGAGGCGTTGGGTAAACTCTTTGAACCTTTCTATCGCGTCGCCGCCGCCCGGGACCGTCAAAGTGGTGGAACAGGGATTGGTCTGGCAATAGCTGAACGGGCCATTAAGCTTCATTCCGGAAACATTTCGGCAATAAACCTCCCTACAGGGGGGCTGTTAATCGAAATCAACCTACCGGTTAAAAAATAGAAATCGGTAAAAGGTTGCCCAACGATATATATTAGAGTTACAATACTCTGTAAATCATCAAGGAGATCCCCATATGGATTGGTTTTATCTGCTCGGAATTGTTGTTGTCTGGTACGCTCTGAATCGGTGGATTCTACCCCGCTTGGGTGTGCAAACATGAATGTCTGCTAGCTGCGAGCTTCCGCGTGACGGTAAGCAAAAGGTTGATCCGGATTCTTCCGAGGAAAATGAAAAAAAATAATGTTAAACCTAAGGTCGCTTAACAGAGCGACCTTTTTTGTTGCCAGAAGTTGCCTTTTTTCGGCCAAAAAATAATTTTTTGTCCATGCTGAATCTTTGTGACAACGAAATATCCATAGGAATTGTACGTTGGAAAATAACCTCATCAGCAACCTGTTCTCAGGCGCGATCCCATGGCTTCAGTTGCTTGGGACAACGCCGTTAGAAATTATTGCCACCTTAAGCGCTGTCATGGGCGTCATCCTCATTGCCCGTCAAAATATTCTCGGTTGGCCATTGGGGATCCTCTGGGCGGTTATTTCCGCTTGGTTGGCTTTTACCCAGTGGCAACTGGTTTCCGATGGAATTCTCTATCTCGCCTACATTCCCATTCAACTCTACTGTTGGAGCATTTGGCTCCGGAGTGGTGGGGTTCAGCAGGATCAACCTTTTATCCCCACCTGGATGCCTCGGCAAAAACAGTGCTTTATCACAATTGCCGCCTTGGTTGCGATTGCCGCCTGGGCTGTTGGCATCTCCGGGCTCGCCGCTAAAGTGAGTTGGGTTCCTGAACCGACCCTGCTCTGGCGCGATTCGACAACCACGGTGCTGAATTTTTTTGCCCAGTTCCTTCAAGCTCGCAAACGGATGGAAAACTGGCTGTTCTGGTTGATCGTAAATCTTCTCGGTATCCATATCTACTGGGTCAAGGGAGCGCCGATCTATTCGATTCAATATGCTATTTTCCTCGGCCTGGGGATCTACGGTTGGGTCCAGTGGCATCACTCTTCCCGGCAGCAGAAACAGCTCTGAGATTGACGCAATCCCATGCTAAGAATTGTCATTACCGGTGCTGAATCATCGGGGAAAAGCAGCCTCACTCACTATCTGGGAGTGACACTGAAAATCCCTTACGCCATGGAATATGCACGTTATTATCTTGAAAAACATGGCCCTGAGTACGACCTCGAGTTGCTCACCAGAATGAGCCTATTACACCTTGACTACCAACAACATGAAGTTCCTGTGACTGCACCACTGGGAATTTTTGATACCGATCTTCTCAATTACAAGATCTGGGCAGAAGAGGTCTTCGGCTGCTGTCCGATCGCAATCAACAATGCGATTAATGCAGAATCGACGCACCGTTATCTGCTCTGCAAACCGGACCTCCCTTGGGAACCCGACCCGCTACGGGAAAACCCATCTGACTGTCAACGCATTTACCTGCGTCACCGCAATGAAATTATTCGTCTGCAGCGCCCCTATGAAGAGGTCGAAGGGTTCGGACAAGAGCGGAACATTAACGCCGAAGCCGCATTGCAACGATTGCTCAAAAAAAGCTAGAAATTAGAGGTAAGGTGAAAACAGCCGACAAAGAGAATCCCGCAAACGTAGGGGTAGTGACCGGCTGTCCATTTCTTCAAGAGAGATTTCACGTGACTTCTCACGCGACTGATCAAAATGCTGTGTCAACTCAGCAACCGTTTCGGTATCAAACACTTCGACATTAAACTCAAAGTTTAAACGCAAACTCCGGGGATCCAGATTGGCAGAGCCAATCAAGGCATATTGATCATCGATCAACAGCAGCTTGCTGTGGATAAACGGAGGGGGTTGAAAATATATGTGGGTCTCATATTCAAGTAATTCAAACAACAGAGCATTGGACGCCCAGGCCACATAAGGGAGATTATTTTTTTCGGGGAGGAGGATATCAACCCGCACCCCTCGGAGAGACGCGGTATTGATTGCGGCGAGTTGTGCCCGGTTGGGGATAAAGTAAGGGGTCATAATCCGGATGTGAGACTTCGCACAGGCCAGAGCGCCGAGCAAGATCCAGTTGAGAGTTTCATGCCGCTCATTCGGTCCGGCACTGATCCCCCGGCAGCAGGCTTCCCCTGCAATCGGCGGAGTTGGCCAGTTGTGCGGTGCCCGCGTCTCTTTGGTGGCAAAGTGCCAGTCCTCCATAAAGGCATCGCGCAGCTGCGCACAAATTGGTCCTGCAAAGCAAAAGTGAATATCAATCACCCGGTTGGAGTTGCCCTTATTCTCAACCATATGACGATCACGGATATTCATCCCCCCGGTAAAACTGTTTTTATTGTCAACAATAAGAAGTTTACGGTGATTTCTTAAGTTAAAATAAAAACTGCCCACCAGTGTCAGGGGCATAAAGGTCGCCGCATGAACTTTTGTGCCCCGAAACTGATGTCGAATTTTTTTGAACGAGTAGAACTCACCAAAGGCATCAACCAATACTCTGACATCAACACCCCGTTCAGCCGCGGCAATCAGCGCCTGTGCAAAGCGCTGACCGATCTGATCGAATTTCAAGATATAGCTAGATAAATAGATGGATTCCTGCGCACCGTTGATCGCCTCCAACATGGCTGGATACGCTTGTTCACCATTATAAAGAACCTTGATTTTATTGCCATAAGTCAGAGGACGACGGGTGACCGTATCAGAGAGTTTGATCAGCGGCTGGCTGGTACTGTTGTCGGGGAAGTTGGCGATATCGTTAGATCGAGGCGGCTGATCAACATGTAGCCAGTGCATTCCTCGACCATGTTCCTGCAGCTCTCGTGAGCGGGTACGAATGCGGTTGACACCCAACAACCAATAGAGGAGAGCTCCAATCCCGGGGATAGCCAGACAGGTGATAATCCACCCCACTGCGGCTCGTGGATCACGCTTGGTCAGTAACGCGTGCCCAGCTGTCAGCAGCGAGAATATCCATAGGATGGCCAATAAGAAGGTCAGCACGGTATCTCCCCGGGGACAAGATCATGTTTTTATCTCGGTATTCTTAACGTAGCGATGTCCCACAGCGGGGACAGGTTAGAACTGTATTGGTTGAAACCTTTTCTCCACAGGTCGGACAATTGAACCAATGGTGACAAAAGCGGCATTGTTGTTCAGAAAGCCCCTGCTTTTTCTTACACTTCGGACAGCGGCGATACATTTTTCGACCGTTCAGGTAATCCTCAAAAAACAGACCACAACGGTGACATTCAGTTGCTCCGGGCTTAATAGTTGCCCCACATCCAGGAGTTGGACATTTAAATACGGTCTTACAGTGACTGCACCAAAATTCTCCTTTAAGAGGTTCTTCACATTTTTGACATCGTTTAATGGCCATCACTCACTCCAATACTTCATAACTTGCCAACACTTCATAACTTGAAGATAATTTTTTATCGAAGCCTTATATCATAGTCGACTCTGTTAGGATTGCCAAGAGAAAGGCGTCTAAGAAGAACTCTTTCTGAGCCAGTGACTGAATTCTTGCTCTGTCGATTCAGCGTCGCCAAAGTTCAATTCCAGTAAGCGACGCAGATGCGCCAAACTCTGATCTTCTGCGGAGACAAAGATAAACCCATAAAAGTTTCCATGTTGATGAATCAACTCGCCGATAAATTGCATCCGCATTGATGTTTCAGGCAGATAGATACTCAGAGGAACCTTAGCCCCCAACGGAATGGGAAGTTGAAGCTCCGACCTGAATAGCGCCCCCTGCAGAGCCAGATCAACGATATCGCAACGATAAACCGCATCGTTAATCGTGATATCAGACTCTGTTCGGAAATTGAGCCGCCGGTAATCGCGCTGTTCTGTCATCGCAACATTCCTTCGATTCAGCCTTAAAAAGAGAAATCATCTGCACATTCTCTGAATACTATTGTAGCAGGTAATTGCGACTTTGCCGTTTCCAGAAAAACCTTTTCCCCCTGTCTTGAGAGCTGATCTTGATTTGTCTCTTGCGGTTGCCTGTCTGTCAGGGTTACATTGTCTTAAGAATTACGACATTTGATCAGTCAACAATAAATTATATGGGGTTTTTTATGTTTTTTCCTGGAAAATATATCAGTCGGATTGTTTTCGTTGTCTTGCTTACACTGCTTCCCATCAGCTCCTGGGCCCAAGACGCTGAACCGTTTGATACCAACAGAGCTCGACTCCTCGGGCATATGCTGCAACAACAACTCAGCGGAAAACACTACAGCCAGAAACCGACCGATGATGCCCTCTCCGAAGCGGCATTTGATCTCTACCTGAAACAACTCGACTTTCAGAAACGCTTCCTCTGGCAGGAAGATGCTGACAAGTTGACTCTGTATAAAGATCAGATTGATGACTCGATCCGTCGAGGCCGTCTGGAACTCCCCCTTTTGGGACGGGAAATTCTCAACCAACGCATCACCCAAGTTCAGGAACTGGTTGCTCAACTTCTTGATCAGAAGATCGACCCGACGGTTAAAGAAGAGGTTGAAACTGATCCTGACAAGATGAGCTATGTGACCGACTTAACGCAGCAGCGTGAACGCTGGAGAAAGATCATCAAAGCGCAGACCTTAAGTGACTATATTACCTTGCGTGAAGATGAGGTTGGTGTCGATGATGAGGGTGCGTTATTACCCGTTGATGCCGAGATGGATGCAGAGTTATTGGTACAAGCCAAAGAGAAGGTCGGAAAGAGGACAAACAGCCGTCTGAAGCGGATGCTAGAAGAAACCCCTCAGGACCATTACGATCGCTATCTCAATGCCATTTCACAAGCCTTTGATCCCCACACCAGCTATCTGCCACCGACGTCCAAAGAAGATTTTGATATCCAGATGAGTGGTTCCCTTGAAGGGATCGGAGCAACCTTGCGGGAAGATGATGGTTATATCAAAGTCGTGCGGGTTATTCCCGGTAGCGCAGCATCAAAGCAAGGACAACTGGAGGCAGATGATATTATTCTCAAAGTCGCAGAAGCAACGGCGGATGCGGTTGATATTACCGATACCAGGATCCGTGACGCTGTCGCTCTGATTCGTGGCAAGAAAGGGACAGAAGTTCGCTTAACGATAAAAAAACCTGACGGTCGTCAGTTGATTGTGCCGATTATTCGTGATGTTGTTGAAATCAAAGAAACTTTTGTCAAAGGGACAACCGTCACCGATGAAAAAAGTGGGGAACGCTTTGGCTATATCAAGATTCCTTCTTTTTATCGTGACTATAGTGGCAAAACCGACCGTAACTGTACCGACGATTTACGGGCAGAATTACAACGACAAAACCAGGAAAATATTTCCGGATTGATCATTGACTTGCGCAACAATGGTGGCGGATCGCTATCCGACGCTGTCAGCGTAACAGGCCTCTTTATCAAGACTGGACCCGTGGTACAGATTCGCGACGGTTCAGGGAGAATACGGATCATGAGCGACGATGACAGCTCCGTAGAATATAGCGGACCCATGGTTGTGCTCGTCAACCGCTTCAGTGCTTCCGCCTCAGAAATTCTCGCCGGTGCTCTTCAGGACTATGGTCGGGCATTGATCGTCGGAGATGAACATACCCACGGCAAAGGGACAGTTCAAGCGCTGTTGGATCTTGATCGGTTTGTTAACCTGCGGGGAATGGAAAAATACATGCCGCTTGGAGCCGTAAAGGTGACAATCCAGAAATTTTATCGCATCAGTGGTGAGTCAACCCAGGAAAAAGGGGTCAATCCCGATATCGTCCTGCCATCGCGTCTGGACGGACTAGAGAGCGGTGAAAAATATCTCGATAATGCACTCCCATGGGATCATATTGACTCTGCAAAGTATCAACGCTGGCAAGATTCTCCTGAGAATATTGTTGAACTGCAACAATCCAGTCAAGCCAGGATCAAGCAGAGTGAAAAGTTTCAGGAGATCATTACCGATGCTACCAACGCTGAAAAGAGACGTGCCGAGACTCAGCAGTCCCTGTTACTCACCGACATGTTAGCTGAACGTGATGAATTTCGTGATGAATTAAAGAGAATGACTCCACACGGGATGATGGATTCTGAGGAAGACGATGACAATAAAGAACTCACTCTCGATGAAAAGATCGCTGACGACCCCTATGTCGATGAAGGTGTCTTCCTGCTTCTCGATATGGTGATTCCATCCAGTTAATGTGAGATCGCTTGAATAAATAAATCAGCATAAAAAAAGCGCCCCTATTCAAGGGCGCTTTTTTTACAGCTAACCGGTTTTTTTATTTCAAACCTTCGTAAAGATTATCCCCTAAACGGGTCATTAATTCAAAATAAGCATCAGGGCCATTGGGAATATCTGCCCCCAAAGGGTCAAGAATTCCGGTTTTGGCATTGGTTCCTTCTATCACCGTTGCCACCAGTCGCGACTCAAATTGCGGCTCACTGAAGACACACTTGGCATTGAGTTCCTTGATCTTATGATGGATCTCGCTGATCTTCTTTGCACCCGGTGTCCGCCCTGGATCAAGGGTAATGGATCCCACTGCGTTCAGGCCATAAGCCGCTTCTAAGTATTGATAGGCGGCATGAAAAACAATATAGGGAACCCCTTTAACCGGCTCAAGTTTCTCTTTCAAGTGCTTATCCAGTTGATCGAGTCTCTCGATCATTTGTTCAGCGTTGGCTTGATATTGATCCTGTCTACTTGGATCTATTTCAACCAGAGCTTTAGCCGTCAGGGTTACAATTCGTTTTGCCATGGCTGGGTCAAGCCAGAGATGTTGGTCCGGCTTGATATAGTGATGATCGTCGTGAGCATCATGATCATCACCAACATGTTTATGAGCATGTGATTCCCAGCCATCCCCCTTCCGGACTGACAACAGATAAGGTTCTAACGCATCGGCCAGCTCCAGTTGTTTAGCTTTTTGTCCAAGGGTTGCTAAAGGCTTATTAAGAAAGCTTTCCAGCTCATGCCCGACCCAGATCACCAGTTGTGCCTTTGACAGCAGTTGTGCCTCAGAAGGGCGCAGGACATAACCATGCGGAGAGCCGCCACTCTTCACGACCAAATCTGGCGTGCCAACACCCTGCATAACTCCAGAAACCAGAGAATGTAAAGGCTTAATACTGACAACAACCTGGGGAACCGCCGATTCCGCTGCCCACAGGGGCAATGCCGTTACCATTAACAGCAGTAGGGATAAATATATCCTCTTCATTGTTTTTCTCCTTAAATTGGACTAGAATATCTTACCTGTTGAAACGTTATAATATAACATTATAAGAGTCAAGTGGGAGTATTGATTTTCATTATGTCAACGCCTAAAGAACTCCAATTTATCCGCGGTGAGCACGACCATGAACTTTGCATTTCCAGTGCCATGGCGAACGCCGAGCAGCTTTGTCAACAACGAGGCCAACGCTTTACCACTTTGCGTCGACGCGTATTTGAGCTCGTTTGGCAGCAACATAGACCAATCGGCGCTTACGAGGTTCTTGAAAAACTACAAGTCGACGGTCGAGCCGCGCCGCCAACGGTTTATCGGGCCCTCGATTTTTTACTTGATCTGGGTCTGATTCACAGAATCAATTCATTGAATGCCTATGTTGGCTGTGTTCATCCTGAGTATCCTCACGATGGCCATTTTTTTATTTGTGAATCCTGTAAAGCTTTTGCAGAATTAGATTCACCGTTGATCACCAAAGCTATTGAACAGAGTGCCGCTGATGTCGACTTTGAAGTTCACCAACATACTGTTGAGATTATGGGGCTCTGTCCTCGGTGTCGGATTAAAATTTGTCGTGAGGATACCTGATCATGAGTCAAACTGAACAACCATTGTTGGAAGTTTCTGCCGTGGATCTCGTCTTGAACAAGCGGCTGTTGCTGGAAAAAATTGATTTCAAAATTGCTCCCGGAGAGATCTTAACGATCATCGGCCCGAACGGCGCCGGGAAAACCACTCTATTGCGGGTCGCTCTTGGCCTCCAACGACCGACAACGGGGAGAGTGAGCCAACGCCAGGGATTAACGATTGGCTATATGCCCCAACGACTACAGTTGGATCCTACATTCCCGCTGACGGTTAAACGCTTTCTTTTTCTCGCTTGCAAAAATGACCGCTCAAAAGTCCTGCCGCTGTTGGAAGAAGTCGGCGCGACCCACGTTTTTGAATCAGCACTGAAAAATCTCTCTGGCGGGGAAATGCAACGGGTATTACTCGCTCGGGCCTTAATCCGCGACCCAGAGTTATTGGTCCTTGACGAGCCGGTTCAAGGGGTTGACGTACATGGTCAAATTGAGCTCTATCAGCTCATATCTAAGGTTCGTGATCGACGCGGTTGTGCGGTCCTCATGGTCTCTCATGATCTCCATCTGGTGATGGCAGCGACCGATCATGTGCTTTGCCTGAATCGTCATATCTGTTGTAGTGGCACCCCCGAATCAGTCACCAATGACCCCGCATTTCTTGAACTGTTCGGACCTTCAGCAGTGAAGGATATCGCGATCTATGTTCACGACCAGAACCATCATCACGATGAATGTGCAACTTGCAGTAGGAGACTCGGAAATGATTGATAACTTTCTGCTTCGCGCATTGTTAGGGGGACTGGGAGTTGCCTTGATTGCTGGTCCATTTGGCTCTTTCGTCGTTTGGAGACGGCTGGCTTATTTCGGTGATACCCTCGCCCATTCCGCCCTCCTTGGGGTCGCCCTAGGATTCATGCTGCATATTAACCTGACTCTGGGGATTATTGTCATTTGCCAAGGTTTGGCGATCCTCCTGTTCCTCAGTCAGCACCAGCGACAGCTCGCCAGTGATACCATGCTTGGCATTTTCGCCCACGGAGCACTTTCTTTAGGGCTCGTCGCACTGGCCTTTATGAAAGATGTCCGTATTGATCTTGTGGCCTACCTGTTTGGCGATATCCTCGCCATCAGTAACAGCGATCTGGGCTGGATTTTTATCGGTGGCGGGATCGCACTGCTGGTCTTACTGATACTTTGGAAACCATTACTGGCTATTACAATCCATGAAGATCTGGCACGGGTTGAAGGAGTTCCGGTGGAACGCATTAACTGGTTATTTCTGGGACTTATTGCTTTAATTGTGGCGGTAATGATGAAAGTTGTCGGGATGTTACTGGTCACAGCGCTGCTGATCATCCCTGCGGCAACGGCCAGACGTTTTGCCGGCAACCCGGAAATCATGGCTATTCTGGCCAGTACCTTTGGTTGTCTTGCGGTCAGTGCAGGGTTATTTGGTTCTTTTCAGTGGGATACTCCGACTGGACCATCCATTGTTGTTGCAGCCTGTTTGATTTTTATCCTGAGCTTGCTGCTGCCAAAAAGCTTGCAGCGAAATTAATGAAATTAAAAAAACCGGGGACAGTTGAATTCCCCGGTTTTCTTCCCGCTAATACTCCCTACAACTTGCCAATCAGATTGATAAACCACCCCTTGGAATCATAATCAAGATCGGTCAAATCATCCGAAAAGTCAGTAAAGTTATAGCCGACACCAAACTTGATGTTCTTATTGATATGCCGGTAAATGGCTGCCAGGAACCCGGCGCGTTGATCCTCCGCGGCCGTCACTTTTAACAACCGCGCTTCGAGCAAAGCATCCCAATTATGGGTAAAGTGCAAGTCGGTCCGGACCACACCCAAGTGGGCATTGGAACTATACCAAGATCCATCAACCCGGTTTTCACGGATTTCACTGCGGCGATAACCATACTTCCCGCCGATGGAAATCCAAGGGGTCAGATCATAGATGGCATCGATAGAAAAAACATGACTCTTCTGGGCGTAATCTGCCAGCGTCTCCGATGATGTGAGCGCACTCGATGAGGGGAGATCGTAAAAATAGGTGTATTTAAACAGCGTGTTCAATTTATCGTTGGCAACCGGTCGATAGGCGTAACCCAACACCGCCTCGACAAAATCGGCATTATAGGTATCCCCTTGATCACTATCGGCAAAGGAGAAGTTCAACTTCCCCAGGAAACGCCAGTCTTCCGTGGTCTGATAACCAACATTGTTGCGCATCAGCCAGGTGGTCCGCTTACCTGAAGTGGTACCATCGTCTTTGCGCCATTCCAGATTACCAGCGTAACGGGTTTTTTCCTTGGCATAACCGGCAGAGAAGGAGAAGGCAGTCCGTTCCAAATCCTCAATATCGGCATCCGAAAGGTCGCCATTCTCGGCCTTGAATCCAAAGTTCCAGGCATCTGATGCTGCCAGATCGAGGCCGAAAGAGTGGATCAGCCCAGAAGGGCCATCACCGTGTTGCAGCCGCTCCTCAACATAGACTGACAGACTATCGGTATACCGCGTTTTACCACCGCTGGTAAATTGCCCTTGACGACCACGGGAGAGATCGTCGGTCCGATCCGTATCCAGCGTATAATTCATGTAGAGTTGACTGCGTTCATTGACGCGCCAATCAGCGCCAATCAAGCCACCCAAACCACCATCGCCACCGGAAACTTCTCCCGTTATTTGTAACGGATCAAAAAGCTTGTAGCGCCCACCAACACCAAAACGGTCATTGTTTTCTCGACTCTCCGTGGTTTTAATCGTCCCCTGGACAAAACCATAAGCGGACCAGTCCGGGTGATCAGCGGTCGCAGCAGGGGTATAATTCACCTGTCCCGCCAAATCGGTTCGGGAACCGTTTTCGGAAAGGGTTGAACTGGAATTGGCGACACGGTTATCGAGATCATCATAACGGACTCCACCACTCAGGCTCCAGCGCTGATTGAGCTGATAGATCCCTGTCATACTGGCAGCGACGCTATCCTGCGTGTCCGCCTCTTTCATATCGGCGCGGGTCTCCACGGAGAAGGAATCGGTGATTTCAGCGGATATGGCAGCCCCCAGCTGCTCAATATCTTCGGCTGCAATCTGCCCAGGACCCGAAAAACCCTCTTCCCGATCCTGCCAATAGACATGGGCATGTCCAACCTGATCGCTCACTTCGGCAAAATCGATCCCTGCTTCAACCCGTTTCGCCATGGCTTCCGTGTCGACAGCGGTTTCGGTCTCGAATTCAAAACCACCCGTCAAAGAACTATTGTTACCACTGCCCGAACCATCGGAACGGGCAACCTCTGCTTTAACGTAAGTTCCAGCAGCATAACGCAAGGTGGCATCCACTTCGCCCAGGGTTTGATCGGTATCGTCATCCCCCTGTTTATAGCCAGTGACGCCAATGTTCAAATGGTCATTGCCCCAAGCTGTCGCCCGTCCGCCCACCGTCATATTATCGGCTTCAGAGACACCGGGGGTATATTCATAGGTCGCAACCAGATAGACAGGGTGCCCCGAAAGGGAGCCGGAGCGTACCAATTGGCTATCATCGGCAGTGGAAGGCAAGGGGGAGGTCAACAGCAGTCGTCCTTGTAGAGAGTTGACCTCGTAATCTTGCCCAGCGGTCAATTGATTGGTTTCCAGCACCAGACCGGAATCCTTGTCGCGAATCTCCACCCAGACATTGTCCGATCCGGTAGTGATATCCAGATGGCGCAGGTAGTACAGACTCCCGCCGGTGCCACGAAATTCGTCCCGAGCGCCCAGAGTCCCGGGATCACCGGCAAACAGATCGACTTTTGCCCGCTTCTCACCGTAGCTGGTTTGCTGTGGCGATTCCCAGTGGGCATTGGCTCCGTACATACCGCGATTGATATTTGCAAAATCACTCCCGGTCCAGCGGGTCTGGAAGTTCCCCCACATCACATGGGAATCCCCCTTCGCCACTTTGACATAGAACTTGCCACTTGTGGGCGCATCTTCAACGGTGGTGGAATCATCACCATAAACCGGATAGTAGAGATCGGGATCAAGACGCCGCAACAGATACTCCGGATCTTTGGAATCAAAGTTACTGAACAGGTGTTCAAAGGGTTGTTCCTGGGTATCGGCAGCTGCCGTCAAAAGCCACTCCCCCTTGATTTTCCCTTTCAGATAGAATGCCAGCCGCCCATCAATATAGAGGTCATTTTCATAGTGTTGATCATCTGTGGTGACCAAACTCGCTGGGCCTGAAGTTCTATTTTCACCCGCAATCAGATCGGCAATACCGATATAAAACCAATCCTGATCCGGCACATAGAGATTCCGGGCAAAGTTCAACTGGCCCTGTTGATTTTCGACCTCAACGGTAACCACATGGGGACCAGCCGGAAGGATCTGCCGAGTGGCAAAACGGCCATTGGCAGCAACGGGAACCCGCTGTCCCATGACGCTGACCAGACTGTCAGGTGGCAAGTCGCTGCCATTGACAGTCACTGCCCCACCGTGAACGGGGATATTGTGGATCTGTAAACTATTTTCCCCATAGCCGATTAACTCTTCACGTGGACCACTCCCCTGATTTTTCTGGGGTTCTGCACGATGATCAATGCGCAGCGCTTTAGGGGCAGTTTCATCAAATTGTCCCTGTTCATCATAGACCCGGAGGACATAACGGATGTCGTTAGGCACCTGATCCCCCGGGAACCATTCAACTTGTCCCGGTGACGTAATCGGCAGCACCTGTAGCGGGGTCGATTGGGTTGAATCCTGCGGAGCAAAAATCCTCACTTCGCGCCGTTGAATCCAATGGTCATAATTACTGTAAGCGGTAAACGTGACTTTTTCCTGTCGCACTGCACTGTTGGGTGTGGCACTGACATTCAACCAAGGGGTCGATTCCAGATCGTCGTAATGGATCTGAATATCAGCTTTTTCCAGAGCGACATCGGTACAACGCTGGATATCGGGATCAATTGTCCCTGTATCTGCCAACGGTACACCGTCAATACTGATCCTGAAGGGGGCAGCGGTCGCAGCAGTCCGACTACTGAGAACCTCTGAACAAGCCCGTAACGGACTCTGTTCCACCGGAGTCTCCTTGGTGGTTGTGACCGTTGTATCAGTCGCGACAATAACCGGATCGTCGTATGAGACAAAGATCTCAACCCGGCGGTTTCGCGCTTGCCCTTCCCCTTTGTCGTTGGGGGCGATGGGTTCCAACGGACCCCGCGATGAGGTTTCGATCTGTTCCTTTTCCAGGTTCAGCAACGCTGCCAGATATTCTGCCGTCGCATCGGCACGTGCCTGCCCCAAACCGAAGTTATCCCCATAAATGGCAGCAGATTTGCGAGAAAGCCTATCGGGATCGGTATGACCCACGATCCGCAACCGCAGATTCTGCTTTCCGGCAAGTTGCGCAGCAAGTTGCTTCAGGTCGGCCTGTAATGATGGTGTCAGAAAGCTTTTACCGTAACCAAACTTGGGGGCAACAGAACTATCAATCACCTGCTTGAGTTCCGTCCGGTTGATTGTGACTGGCACCTCTTCCACCTGTGACACAGTCTCTTGCTGATAGGGGGATAATTCCCAGGTACTTTCATCAAGTTGGCGTTCACTGTTTGCCGGAGGATTGTGTCGGGCACCAAGACTGGCACCCGAATCAATCCGTTTACCATTCACTGAGAGACAACTACCGTCCCCGTCACAAGGGGAACAACTGCCATCTTCTTGGCAATAGTTTGCAGCAACGGCAGAGCTGTAACCCAACCCGAGAAGGACGATAACCAGTGCGCTAATAGTTAAGTTTTTCATTTTTCCCCTCCTTTAACCTGGAGGTCTCGTTGGAATATTTCCTCCTCAAAAACAAGGGTGTAGCAGCAACCCTGCGCCTCCCATAACGATTCAATCTGTTTGCGGACCTCGCTCAGTCGCGATTTGATCAGTCCCGGCGATTCACCCTGCTGGTTATACGCCAGTCGGATGATCGATGGAGCAGCACGCAGTTGCTCCGGCAAGGCGGTGATGGCCTGCATCAGTTCTTCTGTCGGTGCGTTGCTCGCGGCGTCAAATGCCGCGTTGGTCATTTCAAAGCGGACCACACGATGGATGGCCGCACCAAAATTGAGCTTAGCCATTTTCCCGCGGGTCAAATGGACCGTACGGGGATTTTCTGTGGTGACCCGATAACCGGATGGCAAGCTCCGTTCATCCAGCTTCATAATAAAGTTGGAACCCCGGAATTCATTGGGCACCATCGCGCAGGTCACATGGTAACGGCCTTCAGCGTCACTGGTGACCAACAACCCTCGGGCGGTCGTCACCCGGATATTGGGGAGTCCCGGTTCGCCATCATCCTGATAACCATTGGCGTTCTGATCATCAAACACCTTGCCAATGACGTCGGAACAATCAAATAGCGGATCAGGAATCACCCGCACCGTCGCCGTAGCCCGGTTGGAGACCGCATTATCCGGGGCAGGGACCAGATTATTCACCATCTGGGCGGTATTGACATATTCGCCCGTTTGTACCCCCGAACCGACGACCAGCAGCATCTTCACCGTCCGGCGCCCGTTGGCAGTAAAGCTGATATCGGTCAACCGCAGCGTGCGGTTATTCACTTCTGGAGTCACCGTCACCCCATCCAGCGTCGCGCTCCCCGATTTGAACTTGAACCCCGGAGGCAAAACATCATACAGATCAATGTTACTCAGCGGTGCTGCCAGATTGTTGACCGCGGTGATGGTGTAGGGGACCAGTTGTCCAATGGAGACATTGACCAGTGGAGAGGTCTTTACCAGCGTGATCGCCCCCTCCAGCACCGGATCGATGGGGAAATGATTGTTAATGACATTTGCCAATACACCGTCTTCAAAATTAAAGCTGGTGTAATATTGGGTGGAATTCCCGCTGGCAGCAAAATCCCTGGAATCTGCGGGACAAGAATCACCATCCTGGAGTGTCGCCGATGCCTGTGGCGGATCGGCGCTCGCTTGCACCGCAGCCGGATCAGGCAATGCTCCAACCGTTGGGGTATTGCTACAAACGGGGATCATTGTCGAAGCAGTCGGTAAATAGCCAGCGGGTGGTGTGACCCCAAGGGTGTAAGTGCCTGCAGGTGCGGTTGGAAGCAACAGGTATTGGTAGTAACCACTCTCCCCGGTTATCTGGGTCACATTCGCCTCACCACCAACCAGATGGATTGCTGGATCAAATGTTGCTGGACCGGAAATGCTGACAATTGCACCTGCGACTGGACTGCGAGTGACAGCGTCATACACCACCCCTGAAGGATCAAAGGGGAGACTCTGTTCCACAACTTCAGCACCAGCCACAAAGGTCAGTCCTGCCAATGTCCCGTCAGTGTTATCAGCCCCGGCAGGGTTCCCTTCACTAACAACGCCATTGCTATAAGTCGCCCCCGTCTCATTGGGGACAGGTCGACCATAAATAATGCCACTCTCTGGATCGCGGAAACGAAGCTGATAACCGCTACCCGGTGCAATACCAGAAATCTGGTAATTTCCCGAGCTATCGGTTGTGGTACTGGCAACCAGAGTATTATCAAGGGTGAGCTCAACAATCCAATCTGCCAGGGGGGTCTCACTATTATCCAAAATCTGGTTGTGGTTCGTGTCTCTCCAGACATGTCCAGATACTGAGGCAGATTCAGAAATTGCAGTCGGATCGGAAGCACTGTTGTTTCCATCAAAGCCTGATGGTTCACCCCCACCGAAAATGGTTCCAGTATTGGTCAAGAGTTGACCTGCCAGACCATCGGCAACAGCCACCCGTAAAATAATATCAGAGCCTTGTTCACCTGCAGCGATCACTTCGTTTGAGGTACAGGTGATCACCTGTCCAGCCGTACTGCAACTCCAATCACCACTGGTTGGCACTGAAAGGCTGGTCAGACCATACGGAAGGGTATCGACAACCGTCATTGTGCCAGAAGTATCCAAACTCCCAATATTGCTCGGCGTCAGGGTATAAAACCCGGTACTTGAACCCGCTCCAAGGCTGGTCGGTGAGTGGGTTTTCGCCAGTGCCAGATCCGCAGCAGCACCGGGAACTTCCGCAAAGTTATTGCCACCGGAGACTGGATTGTCAGCAGACAGGACAATATTAGCAATTTGACTGCTTGTGTCTGTCGGATTGCTCGCCGTTGCTCCATCGCTTCCTGCGGTCGTTACGCCGTTGGTGGTCCCTTCCGGTTGCGTCGATTGATTCAGGGTATAGGTCCCTTCGGGCAGATCGGTAAAGCTGTAACTCCCATCAGCTGCTGTCGTGGTCGTCATTGAGACTGGGTTGCCGCTGATATCGGTCCCGGTCAATGTAATCGTCTGATTGCCGATACCGTGATCGGTACCGTCAACAATCCCGTTGTTGTTATAATCAAGCAGCAGCGTTCCAGAGATACGACGACTGTTGGGAATTTCAGCAAAATTATTGTTCTCTGTAGTGGTATTCGGAGGTAGCTGGATAGAGTTAATCTGGCTTGGTACTGTGGTTGGGTCCGTAACCGTCCCAGCAGTCCCACCGTTGGTGACCGGTCCGGCGCTGGTCAACCCGCTTGAAGTTCCGTCAGGCTGGCTCGGTTGGCGAATCGAATAATTTCCAGGGATAAGATCATTGAAGCTATAGCCCCCGTTCGCATCCGTCACTGTTGTCGCTATGAGATCACCATCGGCATTGAGAAGTTCGATGACGACATCTGCCAGAGGGGTATCGGTGCCATTCATCTCACCATTATTGTTCTGGTCTAAAAACGCCGTCCCCGAAATTGTGGAAGGGATAATTTCAGCAAAGTTGTTGCCCGTTGAACCACTGATTTCACCAGAGGTCCCATCATCATCCAGGACAATTCCGACAATCTGACTGCTGGTTGTCGTCGGGTTTGATTCGGTTCCTGATGAACCGGTACTGCTGTTACTGGAGACGATCGCCCCTGCGGTCGTAGCTCCGTTGATCGTCCCTTCGGGTTGCATCGGCTGACAGATCGAATAAGTCCCTGCCTCGAGGGTGGCAAACAGATAATTCCCCAGACTGTCGGTCAGAGTCGACTCAATTAAGTCTCCTGAGCAGCTGTCGCCTTCACGTAATTCAACGCTGACACCAGAGACGGGGGAATCTGTACCCATCTCAAAGATCCCGTTCGGGGTGACATTATTATCGTTGTAAATCGTTCCTGAAATATAACCAAAGGAACTGATAATCAAGCCACTGTTGGCTGCCTGCTGATTCGCACCTACGGTTGTCTGTAAACTCCCTGCCGGGATGTTGTTATTGTATTCCCCCGGAATGTCCCCGGTGACATCGACCTGTATGGTACAACCGCCAGCTGGAATCGTTGCTTCAGCGGCGTAGGTGATGGAAGTAGAACCGGCAGCAGCAGTTACTGTTCCGGGGCAAGTTCCGCCAATATTGGGGGAGTCTGCGACAACAATACTCCCCGGCAATGACGGTAAATTATCGACAAATTCGCTGGTTAATGTTGTGTCGCTATCATTATCGTTGCTGAAAACAATCGTCAGAGTCGTGACCCCATTTGCACCAATAACCGCCGGGGCAAACTGTTTGTCAACTACAGGGGGAGCAGAAACCATCACCTCCGCGCTGGTAGGCTCCTCATTGCTCACCCCTTCGTTACTGGTCACGGCAGATGCTGGAATAGTGTTGACGTAATTTCCAGAGACGTTGCTCAAGACATCAACGGATAGGGTGCAATAACCCGTAGCCGGAACGGTCGCACCACTCAAACGGACAGCTGTCGCCGAAGCTTGGGCATCAACAAATCCACCATCACAGGTGGTGCTTGCATTCGGGGTCTGGGCGATAACCAGATTTTCCGGCAGGGCATCGAGGAGTGCCACTCCGGTCAGAGCTTCATGATTGGGATTATCCAGCCGGATTGTGAGCCGCGATGTCTTCCCAGGGAGGGCACTGCTGCTCCCCGTGGTCATGCCGACCGGATCACCGCTATCCAGGGTATAATCATCAAACGCGGTGTGAATCACCAGCGGATTTTTAACGAACAAGGTATCGCTGGCTGGTTGCGCGTTATCGACCGCAACACCCCCAGCGGTTGCGGTGACGGCGCCAGCTGCAATGGTATTGGTATATTCCCCTTGTGCAGCCCCAATAACATCTATTTCCGCATAACAAGATGCTGCGGTTCCATCTATTGCAGCACCAAGATTGGCACCGCTGACCTGAACCTGATTGGCTTCAGGGGCAGAAACATTGGCGCCGCTACAGGTGGACATGGGATCTGCGCCACTGGGAACCGTCACCCCGGCGGGCAACGTGTCGAGGACTGAGAGGTTCGCCATCGCCTGACCCGTTGGGTTGTAAAAGGTGATCCGCAACCTTGAGCGCTCATTCGGCTTGACAACTTTAGGACTAAAACTTTTTTCCACCCCAATGTTGCTCTGCGTCGTCAAACTGGTTGAAGCTGGACCATTATTGCTCAAACCCTGATCAGAGCTGACAGCACCAATAGGGATAACGTTGGTGATACCACCAACGGCACTCGAGGTCACATTGACTTTGACTTCGCAGGATGCACCTGCCTCCAGAGAGACGTTGCTGACCGAAATTTTCGAGCCTCCACTTGTCGCAGAGACCACGCCCCCAGGGCAAGTGGTGCTGATATTTGGGGTTGCTGCGATCGCCATACCGTTGGCAGCTGACTCTGCCGTACCGTCCAGCGTAAAGTAGTCGGTCACTGCCAAATGAGTCACTGCCAGATTGCCATTGGTAAAAGAGAGGGTCAATTCACTGGTTTGACCGGGAAAGGTCAAAGTACTTGGATTGGAGGTCTTGGTAACGCTGATGGCAGTTGGATCGAGGTACTCCAATGTTGCGCTGACATCAGCCACATTTCTGACCCCACCGTCAGCGGTAATATTCCCGCTTGGAATGACGTTGCTCCAAGAACTGCTCCCGGTGACAGTCACATCAAATTGAACATCGCAGGAGCCACTTCCGGCGATGGATGCCCCAGACATCGTCACAGTGTTGGCACCAGACGTTGCTGCGGTAAAAATCGGGGATCCAGCACAGGTGCTACTGGCATTCACCGGATCCGCCAGAACCATCCCTTCTGGTAAGGGGTCCGTCACGGTGACATTTGTCAAAGCGACTGCGCCTTCATTTGCCAGCCTCACAGTCACCCGCGAAGTCCCGCCAGATGAAATGCTACCGGGGGTAAAGCTCTTCTCTGCAGTTAAAGAAGATAGATAGACCAAACGGGCAGTATTTGTATTGACAAATACATTCTCTGCGGAATCCCCATTTGCATAGGTTTGCTTCGCTTCAACCTGAGCAACATTATCATATGTGCCTGCCGGCCCAATCACATCAAGACTGACGACACAACTGCCATTGGCACCCGTCCCATTATTGGCACGGGCAGGAACCGTTGCACCATTCAGAGTAAAAGAGTTGGCACCTGGTATTGCTTCCAGAGTTCCACCACAGGTGGTAACAGCATTGGCTGGGTTGGCAACTTGCAATTGCCCCGAACCATCAGTGGGGAAGGTATCGGAGATAGTAACAGCTGTCAGCGGATTGGCAGAGATATTTGTCAGGGTAATACTTAAGGTCTCAATTGTCCCCTCAGGGTGTATCACCGTGTCGGTGGTGTCATTGAAGCGTTTCTCCGCTGACAAGACGGTCGCTTCCGTCTTAACCGTTCCAGATGTCGCTGCGGAACCATTACACTTTTCGATGCCATCGTTGTAGCAAATATCACCTGCTGCAATTGTGTTAACAATGGAAGCAGCGTCACCAGCTTCGGAATCCACCATTCCCCAAAACGACAGGGTACAAACACCAGGGACACTACTCGTTGTTCGGGCTGGTAGAGTTGGGATGGTAAATTGCGCATTGGCAGCCCCCAGCACACTGGTTTCAGTGAAGTTTCCACAAGTAGAAGAAGGGGAGTAATCATTGCCATTGATTGTCCCTGTCAGGTAAGTCACGTTGCCCGGTAAGGTGTCGTTAACGGTGACATTTGAAATAGCTTCATCTGAGAAGTTTTGTACGGTGACGGTATACTGAACCGGATTGCCCGGTGCGACTTCAGCGGGGCTGGCAGATTTCTCCACCCTCAGAATATCAGCAACCAAAATAGAAGCAGAGCTAGGCTGACTGACAATCGCATCATTATCGACATCGACAGCACCAGCAGCGAGACTGTTCATATAACTGATAGGGACCTGTGATACCATTGCTGCGGCAGTAAAATCTACGGTGATGGTACAAGAGCCATTAGCAGGAATACTGTTACTCCCAGACAGCTCAATTCCATCACCTCCATCAATGACATTAACAGTACCACCACATGTGGTTGTGCCCTCCGTTGCTCTAAGCCCTGACCCTAATTCACCAACACTGCCCCCAACACCAACCACTCCATCAATAGGACTATCCGTAAAACTGCTTATGTCTAAAGGGGTATTTGCAACGTTCGTCAGCTCGATTGTCAGCTGACCTTCTGTCCCGCTGGCAAGCCGCGACGGACTGAAACTCTTGGTGACACCAAGTGGTGAGCGAACGCGAATCCTTGCTGTGGCATCGCTTGCGGCAGAAATCCCAAGGTCATTGCTAAAGTCGTCATCCTTGCTGATTCGATTGGTTTGATTGCCTGTATCATAACTGCCGTTGGTTGAAACACCGATCACATCAACGGAAAAAGTACAACTGCCGTTAGCCGGTATCGTACCCGTTGCGGTCACGCTCGTTGCTGTCGCCGATGGACTAAAATCTGGTGCACCACCACTGCTACAACTTGAGCTTGCATTGGGCGGATCGGCCACTTCGATAATTGCACTGCCTCCCAGTGTCGGGAAGGTATCGGTGATGCTAAAATCTGGAATCGGAACAGGATTGCTGTTTGCAACAGTAAAGGTCAGGGTGGTCGCATTGCCCCCGATGTCAACGCTTGAAGAATCGAATTCTTTAGTAATGGTTGGTTTTGCCAAGTCTAGAACATTGATGCTCTGACTGACTGCTCCGTTATTGGCAACAGTGTCACTGCTATCGTCCCCTGTTACTGCCCCATCCTCTATCTCGAAAGTGTAGGTAACGCTGCTGCCCGTGGATGTCCCCGCCGTCACCGGAACAATGATTTTACAAACACCGCTGGTATTATCAGCTCGAGCAGGGATAGAACCGCCCGTCAATTTAATGCTTTGGCTATCAACCGCTGCAGTGAGAGTTCCAGTCCCAACCTCCGTGTTTCCTTCAGGATCGGTACATGTATAAGTGGCGGCCGATGAAATTTTCAAACCATCAGGATAGGTGCCAGGAAGTGGAACATCAAAGCCAACAGCAGAGATTTCCGTGTCTCCAGTATTCGCCAGAGTAATTTCCAGACGTGTCTCCTGCCCCGGATATATCGCTGCAGGGTCTCCCGTGACAAGAGTCACCGAAGCCCCTAAATCGGCCAATGCACTGACTGGTAACAACAATAAAAGCAGCAACAATAGTATTTTTTGCATGGTCCCTCCACGTGCCTCAATCTGAAGCAAAAACAATAGTGGCAATACGGATGGATAGAGCGAAAACTATATTTATTGTCCAGCAGCTCTCCATACCCCGATCAAACGCGGAACAATATAAAAAAAATAATGCCTCGTCAAGGGACTGATTTGGTTATGTTTAATTTTACAGCTTATTAGTATTATTGAATAAATAGATTATTACATAGCTTATGAAGTTATTGCATATGTTGAAATTGACTAACTAAGACGGGAATAGCTTTGCGTGCTTATTGGTGGGTTACAACAATGGTTAAAGATGCAAGGGGGGTTCCTGCAATGCTGATAACTGTTCACGCAATTCAAGGATATGCTCACCCCAGTACTGCATGCTGTTAAACCAAGGAAAGGTGCGGGGAAAAGCGGGGTCGTCCCAACGCTTTGCCAGCCAAGCGCTGTAGTGCAACATCCGCAAGGTCCGCAGTGGTTCGATCAATTGTAATTCTGCAAGATTAAAATCACAAAACTGTTCATAACCGGTGAGAATTTTATCCAGTTGGCGCCGCTGTTGATCCTCCGGACCAGACAGTAACATCCATAGATCCTGGATCGCCGGAGCCATCCGGGAGTCATCAAAATCGACAAAATGGGGCGCAGTTTCACGCCAGAGCATATTGCCGCTGTGGCAGTCACCGTGGACGCGGATCGGAACAATGGAGGGGGATGTTGCCAGCCGTGCGTCAATCTGCTGCAACAGGTCACGCGTCAAGGTTTGATAGGATTCACGATATTCGCTGGGGATAAAGTTTTCAGTGATAAAAGCAACACACTCATGACCGAAGTTCTGACTGTTCAGGGCCGGTCGATGACGAAAGGGTTGTCTGCTGCCCAGCAGATGAATCCGCCCGAGCAAGCGGCCAATAACCAGCAAGTGTTCCAGATTGTCCAGCTCCGGGGAATGTCCACCTTTACAGGGAGAAAGGCTAAAGCGAAAACCTTCATATTGATGCAGAGTTTTTTTCTCCCGATTGACCAGAGGGGCGACCACTGGAAGCTCCAGTTGTTCAAGTTCCAGAGTGAAGTCATGTTCTTCTAGAATTTGCGCATCGTTCCACCGTTCAGGTCGGTAAAACTTGGCAATCAACGGTTGCCGATCTTCAATCCCCACCTGATACACCCGGTTTTCATAACTGTTCAGGGTTAAAATCCGGCAGTCACAGTGATAACCCTGCGATTCGACCGCATCCATAATGAAGTCAGGAGTCAGTTTTTCAAACGGATGCTTGGTGTTTTCAGGAGCCATAACTTCCTCGCAGACAGGGACAGAAAGAAGTCTACCCTTGTCCCCGCTGCAAGTAAAGATGCTTAGCTAAGATAGGGCTGTAGTTTGGGCCAAAGCAAAGAGGTCGCAATTCCCCACATGGTGAGGCAGACAAAACCATCGAGTAAACGCCACGCCAGTTGCTTACGAAACAACGGAGCGAGGAACCCGGCACCAAGACTCAGAGAGAAAAACCAGAGGATGGAAGCCGTTGTGGCTCCAGCTCCAAACAGATAACGATCAGCCAGAGCGAGTTCACCACTGAGACCACCGATAAGGACAAAAGTGTCCAGATAGGCATGTGGGTTGAGAAAGGTCAATGCCAGAGTGGCCAGGAACAATTGTCGTCTCGATGGGATCTGTTTTGTGGTTGCGTCCAAACTCCCGCCCTGAATTGCGGCACGAAAAGAACGGAAACCATAGCAGAGCAGAAACAAGGCACCGAACCAGGTCGCCAGTTGAGCCAAAAGAGGATGCGACGCCACCAGAGTGCCGATCCCACTGACCCCCAGAAAGATCAACAATCCATCACCGAGACTGCAAACGATAGCGGTCTGGACTGGAAAATTGCGATGGACCCCCTGCGACAGCACAAACGCATTTTGTGCACCAATGGCAATAATTAATCCGCCACCGATCCCAATCCCTTGCAAATAAGGCAACATTGTTATCCTCCGTTGAATAAGTTCATTGAGCAATGAAGCTAACCCTGAAAGGATTAAAAGTAAAATTACTTATTTTTATATCTCATTATCTCTGCTAATATTTATTTATGCTTGATTACAAACATCTTGAAGCTTTAGCCAATGTGGTCGCGGAAGGGGGATTCGAGCGCGCCGCTCAAGCCCTTTTTCTC
The DNA here is from genome assembly GCF_900107645.1 of Desulfuromusa kysingii. GTDB lineage: Bacteria > Desulfobacterota > Desulfuromonadia > Desulfuromonadales > Geopsychrobacteraceae > Desulfuromusa > Desulfuromusa kysingii. Next base: position 85,145 of record NZ_FNQN01000010.1, on the reverse strand, counting down.
ACTCAATCGGCCGTGTCACAGCGCATCAGGCAACTGGAGGAGTCCTGTGGTCAGATCTTAATCTCCCGCACAACACCGCCAACACCAACTGCTGCCGGCACAGCACTGATAAAACACTATCAGCAAGTTAAACTGTTGGAAGCTGGGCTCTCTTCGGAGTTGACGACAGCTCCAGAAGCCAACATGACAACCTTGGCGATTGGTGTTAATGCTGACAGTCTGGCGTATTGGTTTATCCCGGCAATCAGCCCCGTATTAGCACGTAAAGGCCTCTTGATTGACTTGCGGGTTGATGATCAAGAACAGACCCATAAGTTCTTACGTAAAGGTGAAGTTATCGGTTGTGTCAGCACAGAAGCCAGCCCGATACAGGGATGTCGAGTAGAAAAGCTCGGAACGATAACCTATCGACTGCTGGCAACTCCTGATTTTATCAATCATTGGTTTGCAGATGGATTTTCATTAGACGCATCACGACAGGCACCTGCAGTGTTGTTTAACCGTAAAGACCGCCTCCATCAGCAATTTTACCAACAATACTTCGGTCGCAGTCCAGAAGTTTTCCCCACCCATTATGTCCCCGCACCCGAACAATTTTTCGAAGTGATTGCTGCGGGGCACTGCCATGGCATGGTCCCGGACTGGCAGAGCGCTGCAGGACTTGCTTCAGGACAACTGCAGGAACTGGCCCCAGGGACAACAATGCGGATGTCCCTCTACTGGCACTGCTGGAATTTGGCAGCTCAGCCACTGCAAGATTTCTCCCAGCAGCTCCTTATCAATGCCAGTCAATATTTGGACGATTAAAAGCCTCTTCTAATATTAGTTATTTTTAAATAATTGTTTATTATTTGCTGGCCATCATGTAGACTGCTGATAACTTTTTCTCACAGTTCGGAGCTTACAGGTGAAACCATATCTCGTAACAATCATTGTTGCCGTTCTCATCGTTCTTCCTGCATATGCTGTCGCGGAGCTGAACCCTATTTTCGGCACAGTCAGAGATGCTAAAACCAATGCCTTACTCACCGATGTCGAGCTGCGTACCAGTGACAACTTTACCTTCAGTAATGCCGATGGCTCTTTCCAACTCATGTCAGACGCAGTAGAAATTATCGTCAAACGTCCAGGCTATCTCCCCCAAACAGCAACCATCACCTCGCCACTCCATCTCCACCTGCAACCTTTCGTTCCCAAAGCGCTCTATCTCTCTTACTGGGCCGCCGATAGTCATGAGCGCCGTGAACAGTTGCAACAGCTGATTAACGAGACGGGGATGAATGCGCTTGTCATTGATCTGAAATCCTCTCGAGGAGATATTGCCTTTCGTAGCCAGACCCCTTTGGCAACGGCTGTCGGGGCCCAAAAAGTCAGAACCTTAAAAGATCTCCCCGAATTTATCGCCACGTTGAAACAGCAGGGAATCTATACCATTGGCCGGATTGTCGTATTCAAAGATGGGGCTCTGGCGAAAAACAGACGTGACTTAGCGATCCACACCCTCGATGGCTATCTCTGGGAGGATCGTGAAAAAATCAGCTGGACCGACCCATTTAATCCTGAGGTCTGGGATTACAATATCGATATCGCAAAAGAGGCTGCAGCTCTGGGTTTTGATGAGATTCAGTTCGATTATATCCGCTTTCCCGCAAAATCTGACCTGATGTTTTCTCAGGAGAATACCGGTGCCAATCGGGTTGCAGCTATCAACGGTTTTTTACACCGCGCCAAACAACAGCTTGCTGAGTATCCGGTAATGACATCTGCCAATATTTTTGGTTATATCTGCTGGAAACATAAAGATCAGAAAATTGGTCAAAGATTGGCTGATCTGGCCGAAAATGTCGATTATCTCTCCCCCATGCTTTACCCTTCCGGGTTTCCATATGGAGTTCCAAACTATACAAATCCGCTGGAAAACAGTTACGAGGTCGTCGCCCATTCGTTAAAGCGAGCGAGCACATTGACGGGGCTGCCGTCAATCCGATTTCGCCCATGGTTACAGGCATTTAGAGATTACGCCTTTGACCGGAGAAGTTTTACTGCCACTGAGATCCATGCACAGATCAATGCCAGTGATGCCAGCGGCAGCCATGGTTGGATGTTGTGGAACGCCGCCAGCAGATTTAGTCTGGCGGGACTGCAACAGTCAATCCCGCTGGGTGAGCTGAATCTGGTTGATGCCAGTCCGAAGCCAGGAGATTCGACCATCCTCAGCCAGACAAAAGAGGCGGAAAAAGATTACTCTTTACTATAATTATCACACCTGTTGAATCAGCTATCAGTCGTTGGCAACCCGAATGATCAATTTGCCAAAATTCTTCCCTTCGAGTAGCCCGGTAAAGGCTTGTGGCGCGTTTTCAAGCCCGGTGACAATATCTTCCCGATACTTGATCTCCCCCTCTTTAAGCCAGGCGTTCATCTGGTTAAAGAACTCGCCATAACGATGGCCATAATCATCAAAGATGATGAACCCCTGCATCTTAATCCGTTTGGTGAGTACTGTCCGAGTCAACAATCCGAGACGGTCCGGCCCATCAGGAAGGGCGGTGTCGTTATAATGAGCAATCATCCCGCACACCGGAATCCGGGCGCATGAATTCAGCAGGGGCAAGACCGCATCAAAGACCTTGCCACCAACACTTTCAAAGTAGACATCGATCCCTTGTGGACAAGCTGCAGCCAATTGCTCTTTAAGGTCATCGCTGTGGTGATCGATACAGATGTCGAAGCCTAACTCTTCGGTGACGAAGCGACACTTCTCCGCCCCTCCGGCAATACCGACGACGCGGCACCCTTTGAGCTTCCCGATTTGACCGACAACGGCACCGACCGCGCCGCTGGCTGCCGCAACCACCAAGGTTTCACCCGCCTGTGGCTGACCAATATCGAGCAACCCCATGTAGGCGGTGAAGCCCGGCATCCCCAAAACTCCCAGTGCCAGCGATGGTTGTGCCATGTGGGGATCAAGTTTAGTGAGACCAACGCCATCCGCCAGCGCATAATCCTGCCAACCGTTAAAACTGAGGAGCAGGTTTCCTACTTGAAAATCGGGGTGAAGGGATTTTTCTACCCGCGAGACAGTACCACCGATCATCGTCGCTCCGATCTCGACAGGAGGCGCGTAAGACGGAGCATCGCTCATTCGACCACGCATATATGGATCGAGCGACAGATACAGAGTCCGCAACAGAATCTGACCTTCCGCGGGGGTCGGTATTGCGGTCTCTTCAAGCCTGAAGTTATCAGCAGTTGGTGCCCCAATGGGACGTGACGCCAGAACAACCCTGCGATTGACGTTCTTATCTATAGTCATAATAATGATCTCCACAACAAGAGGACGATGATACTTCCCTGAATTTTGCACTCTTATTCAACTTTATCATATCTGCCGGTTTTGACGCGACTCGCAGGCAGATAGTCTTGGTGGCTCGGGGGTTATCAAGCTGAAACGAAGCGTGATATTCAAGCTAAGGAGAGAGTGAGAATAGCGGCGATCAATCCAGTCGCCATCAACAGAACTCTGAGATGGCAACTGAATATGTTTATCGACGTGCATTCGGTCATCGAAGCAGATTTTTTTTGAGGTGAGACTATTTACAACAAATAAAACCGAAGAGACTTACCAGGGTTTGATAACGCCGGATTCGAGTCCGGCCCGCTCCACAGCAGCCGTGACCGCCTGATGCACCTCTGGGTGGAGCAGCGCTGGGACCAGCTCACTCTCTTCAGCGTATTTGGCGATGGTCCGGGCAGCGGCAATCTTCATCTTGTCGTTGATCTTGGTTGCACGGATATTCAGTGCCCCACGGAACAGTCCGGGGAACGCCAAGGCATTATTAACACTCTTACCGTCCGCAGCAAAAGAGGCGCCGCTCTGCATCGCCAACTCTGGTTCAATCTCCGGATTAGGATTGGACAGCGCCAGAATCACTGAACCCTTGCGAACCATCTGTGGTGAAATTAATTGAGGACAACCGGTGGTGGCGATGACGATATGAGCATTCTTCATCACTTCGGCTAACGAACAGGGTTTGCCACCAATCGTAGAGAAACGTGCGCACGCAGCTTCATCCAAGTCAGCGCCGATCAGGGAATTGACGCCGTAAGAGGTCAGCAGTTTGCTGATCCCCATTCCCGCGGCCCCCAGACCGATCACTCCGACGACGGACTTACGCAACATCAATCCAGAGAAACGGGTCGCGTTCAGGAGCGAAGCGAGAACCACCACGGCGGTGCCATGTTGATCATCGTGCATGACCGGGATGTCAAGTTCAGCATCGAGCACGTCTTCAATTTCAAAACACTCCGGTGCTTTGATATCCTCCAGTTTGATCGCACCGAAAGTCGGAGCGATATTGCGCACCGTATCGATAATGACCTGTGGATCGTGGTTCTGGATCAGAATCGGCACACCGCTGACTTCAACGAGCCGGTCGAACAGTGCTGCCTTGCCCTCCATGACCGGCATCCCGGCGACCGCACCGATATCACCCAAACCGAGAATGGCGGTACCGTTGGTGACAATCGCCACCTGATTCGGGATGACAGTATACTGATAAGCCAACTCCGGACGCTGCTGAATTTCTGTACAGATCGCGGCGACACCTGGGGTATAAATTTTTCTGACATCAGAAATCGTGTTAATCTCCACCCGGCTCTTGGTCGCAATTTTTCCACCCTTATGGATGTCTTGAACCAAGTCGGTCACATCCTCAACGATGATACCATCCAATTGCGCCAGACCATCGACGACATCTTCCAGCTGTTCTTCCGAAGAGACATAAATGACAAGGTCACGGGTGTTATGAGTCCGACCGGCACGCACCAGACGGATATCTCCAATCCGGCCGTTGTGGCGGGCAATTTCAGTGGCAACACTGGCAAGATGGCCCGGCTTATCGTACAACATCAAGCGAAGACATTTGGCGATATTACCGATACCATGTTCGATTCTCATATCCCTGACTCCCTCATTTCATGTTAAGATTTGATGATATTACCAGATGGGGAAAATTTTACTTCTCATTATAGTCACTCTCAAGGAACGTGCAACGGCTAAATACCCATAAGAAAGGATCCTTTAGATGCCTGATCTCTCCACAAGCTATCTTGGACTTCAACTCAAGAACCCTCTGGTGGTTGCCAGCTGCGGTCTCACCTCCGGGATGCAAGGGGTGCAGAACTGTGCCTACGCCGGAGCCGGCGCGATCGTCCTTAAATCTCTCTTCGAAGAGCAGATCAACTCTGACATCACCGCCTTGCAAGCTGCAGCGGTTGATTTCCCCGACAACGAAACCCTGGACGACCTCATGGGCAACGGTCAAGCCAGCGATCCACAGGCCTATTTAACCCTCGTCCGTGAGGCAAAAAAAGTGGTCGACATCCCAATTATCGCCAGCATCAACTGTATCACCGCTGAGCGTTGGGCTGATTATGCGCGACAACTGGAAATCGCCGGAGCCGCTGCGCTGGAGGTCAATGTTGGCTTTCTGGCTAATTCTGCCGAACAGTCGAGCGCTGCCGTTGAACGTCGCTATGAAGAAATTTTACAATCCGTCAAAAGCCAGGTCAAAATTCCGGTCGCAATGAAGATCGGCCCCTATTTCTCCTCCTTTGCCTCATTAGCGCAGCGGCTCGGCCAAGGCCCACACGCAGCTGACGCCCTGGTTCTCTTCAACCGCTTTTATCGTCTGGACATCGATGTCGACAAACTCCAGGTGACTGCCGGCAACCCGTTCAGCAATGCGGCGGAAATCCACACTTCCCTGCGCTGGATCATGCTATTAGCCAACAGGGTTGATTGCCAGTTGGCGGCAACAACGGGAATCCACGATGGGTTCGACGTCGCCAAACAATTACTGGCTGGAGCTACGGCAACTCAAATCTGTTCAACTATCTACACCAATGGGTTTGCGCAGATCAACGTGATTCTTGAACAATTAAACAGCTGGATGGAGACACACGGCTTCAACACGATTAACGATTTTCGCGGTCGTTTAAGTCAGAAAAAGAGCAACGATCCAGAAAGTTACGAGCGGCTGCAATATATCAAAGGGCTCACTGGACTTGCGTAGCTGATTGTCGTTGACGCTATAGAACGGAAAAAGAATCAGCTCACAGTCTAGATTATTGGCACCATCATGGCGTGCGAAAAACCTTATTTCTGCCTGAGGCCTTTGCCTTGTACATCGCCTCATCTGCCCGTTTTATCAGACTTTCTGCGGTGTCACCTGTTCGGTACTCACCGATACCAATACTCGCCGTCACGTACAAATGGCGGCCCTCATAGCTGATGTTTGTGTTTTCAAACTCTTGCCTGATCCGTTCTGCGACTAATATTGCCTCCCGGCCCACTGTTTCTGGCAGTACAAGTGAGAATTCTTCCCCGCCGATACGTCCGTAAAAATCGTAATTGCGTAATCCTGAGTTTGCAAAAATCTGTTTTATCGACCTTAAAACTTCATCTCCAGCAGCATGCCCTTGGTTATCGTTAACCAACTTAAAATCATCTAGATCGAGGACAATAAGCGAAAAGTTCCGATTATACCGCTGTGCGCGGTCAAGTTCGATAGTTAACAACTCCATAAAATAGCGGCGGTTATTCAACCCCGTGAGCGAATCAATCCGCGCCATCCGCTCTAATTTTTTCGTTGACTCCTCAAGCTGCTTCGCCATGCTGTTAAAAGCCTCGGAAAACTCTCCCATGAAGTCAACCCGCTGCGAAAAATCCCCCGAGGCCATCATTTTTGTCTGCCATGTCAGATGAGAAAGGGACGCCTGCAATGTCTTGATCGCCCCGGCTAGATAACCTTTCGTAGTGATTTTATAGCTAAGGTTCCCCGTGGCTATTGCCATAATCGCTCTACGAATATCCAGCAATGTCTCCTGTAACTCAACATACCCCTCCAGTTGCGTCAGTTCGTTGGGGAGATCTTGCGGGACAGTCCGACTGGTGAGCGAATATTGTAGATTTTTAATTGCCAGTTCTAACAGCTCTTTTTCCGATGTTTGTTTCATCTTTAATTGGTTACCGCCTTGGCACTGAAACGGCAGGTCCGGTCACCCGTACACCAGCAGTCAATCTCTTTAACGACAAACTTTGCCCCCGAAAAACATTCCAGAAGCGAAGCAATGAATCCTTCATCGTAACTACAAATTTCATAATCAAGCTCTGGCAGGCCGGAACAATCAAGATCTTCAGAGACAGTCAGAACCAGCTCTCCTTTATCCATATCAGCCTGTTCTACGCGAAGAATCCCAATCCCCAAATCCTTAAGAACGTCCTGCAATTGCCGCACAAAATCATTCAAATTTGTTGGTGGAGTTATCATATGCTGGTAAAACTCTTTGCCTGCCAAGGCACCAGCCTCATAAAATATCTTGTCCGTTTCTGCGGTTCCGACATGTTGTTCAATCACATCACGAAAAGCAAACTGGAGCAGGCGGTACACTTCGACGCGAGTGGTATTCCCCAGATTGGGGCGCCCTATTTCAAGATCCCCTAAAAGATCCCATGAAAATTTGTATTTACGATCAATTGACACTGTTTATAACCTTTCACCAACAATGAATAGTAACGATTTAACCCATTATTATAAGCCTAATCTAATAAGTTGCAAGGAAGAACGGAAGGTTTAAATTTTTTGAATTGAATTTAGTGACAGCTCCCCCACGAAAAAAACTCCTCCCACTGCTCGTGGTTTTGAGCTTTCGACATTCCCCCTGACTGTTTGCCATTATCTTGTACCGGTTCGGCGATTGTCGAAAGAGCAATTTTAATTCCATGCTCCTTGCCTCATCGGTACTGACCTTTGGTTGCAGCAACTTTAACCTGCTCATCTCCATTGTTCAAGGCGGCTCGCTGTGGTTGCAGTGATACCGAACCCAAAGCGGCAAATAATCGCTGCGCAGAGTAGCGTCGGCTGATCGCAATGCTTTGACAAACTGCTGGCGAGACGAAATCATGCGGTCGTACACAAATGTGAGTGCCAGAAGAGGGTACGAACAAAAAAATTAAATTCTTTCGATTGACAAATGGTGTTGAATTGGATTAGAAGTGAGAAACGAATTCAGTTCTCCCCTTTCGGGGGGAGATAAAAGCTCCTGATGGTCACCCCCCCTCCGACTTTCAGGAGCTTTTTTTATTCATTTTCTGATAAAATTTCCAGAACAGACGTGTCAATTATGAATCCATCAAGAATGCAACATCAATGGATGCATTCTTGTCAGAAATCGTGGTTTACGGCTGCCTTGCTTCCTCACAGATCCCTTTATTGAAGTTGATCTTTGCCTTGATCGGGCGAACTCTTGATTTATGAAAATTCCTCGGTTTCATAAACAACCATCACCAGCAGATGACAAAGGGTTGACATGTGGACGTAAGAGGTTTTGGGGAAAACACCATGCGTTTCAACCTCGTGACGCGTCCAGTCAAGACCTTACGGGGACGGATTAAAAAACGCCGGCCCCACAATGGGACCGGCGTTAAAATCAACCAACATGCAAATAGTTAAAAAAGATCGAGTGTTTCACCTCCGGGGTCATGACCTTAACTGATTTTATATTTTCAGCCGTGCCGCAATCTCCTGCCCGAGTTGTTGTCCCTGCTGCCAGATCTCAGTTTGTTCTTCAGCCTTGCAGAACTTATCGGCTGTCACTGCGGTATTATCGCCATAAATCCATGGTAAAGAACTCATCGGACAACTTTGCCCATGACCACAGGTCAAACATTCGGTATTTCCGCTCACTTTAAGCTGACCAAGGACTTCCATCCCTTCCATCGTCAGGGCTAATCCCAACTGATCACTGGCTTCATTCAGACCTGGGACCCCATTGCCGATCCCGGTCACAACGGTGACGGCCAATTTTCCCCGGTTATAGCCCTCCTGATGCCGAAGCGAAAACAGCCTCTCAAGGAAAGACTTGGTAAAAGCATCAAGAGAACCATAGGGTGGGTAGCCGCCCACCACAATCGCACCTGCCTGCCGTACCTTTGCGGCAATTTCGGGAAAATCGTCATTGACTTTACAGACATTGTCTTTGACACAGGCCATACATGCGGTACAGGGCTGAACTTTACACTCTGACAACTTTATAAATTCTGATTCAAGACCTGTGCTTGCCAAGATGGCTTGAACAAGGCGATCGGTATTTGAGTTTTTTATCGGACTACCCGAGATTCCAATAACCTGCATTGAGTCTGCTCCTTTTAAAAAATGAACGCTTATACCAGGGTTTCATCAGCTTCAACATCACGGACACCCGCTTTGAAATTTCGGAGGCTTTGCCCCATCGCTGAACCAACCTGCGGCAATTTGCCGACGCCAAAAACAATCATAACCAACACCAGAAGAATCAGCAGTTCTTGAGTCCCGAGTCCAAACATACATAGTCCCCTGAGCGATGAACGCAACGACCCGGAGATTTGTCCGGGTCGCTGCGGGCAAAACTAAAATGACTTGGTTAAAGTTAAAACGATTTGTGAGCCTTCGGAAGTGTTTTTGGCTTCGAATTCACGCAACACCCTCAAGTTAGCCTGCATCAGAGTAGGGAGGTGCATGATGTTCATTTCCAACCCCAAAGACATCGCTTCTTTACGTTCGCTCGCGACGGTTCCTGGGCCATCCTCACTGTCATCTTCCAGTTGCCAATAAGCACTGCCCGAGATCCCCGGTCTCACCAGAAACTTATCGTTGAGCTTAATCTCTTTGCCCAGACCATATTCAATCACAAATTCAGAGCCTGGGGTCACGCCGGTGTCGTCTTGTTCGGTATGCACCAAGGTTCTGGTCGCGGCACTGATTGAAAGGGAACGATGATCATCAAAAAAGTAGGTTCCACCCAAGGTCAACATGCCTGACCAGTAACCGAGACCAGGGCTGGCAGCCTCATCTACATCGTATTCACCCGTCGGTGCAATCACGGCAAGACCGAGCGCGGCGTCCCAGCGTTTGCCGTGCCATGCGAGCGCAAATGGCTCAAAAACAATATCTCCGACGGATAGTGATTTGCTGTCGCTGATATGGTAGTCGGCGATGTTGACATCTTTTGAAACCAGCGGGACCAGAACATTGTAGAGAAAATCAGCCCCAAAAATCTTGATATCGGTGACATGAATAAAACGATGTACGCTGACAAAAATATCGGCGTCAAAATCAAGACCGCTGTCATCACCATTATTGTCATTCATCTGAGTTGGATTGGTCCATGTGTTGTAAACCCGGTAATGGTAACCAGGGGGGGGCACCGATCCCGCCAGAACTCCTTCTGCTCCAAAGGGGTAGTGGGACCCCGAGGTTGCGGCAAATGCTGCAGTAAAAGGACTCAGTAAAAGAGTCAACAGGGCAAATGTGGCAGATAGTTTTACTGTGAAGTGCATAAGTATTTTCCTCCGTTAAAATTTATGCATGTTTTGATTTCGAACGAACATCCACCAATGGATGAGTTCGAGCGGCAAAAAATATATTTTTATCAATGTGATCGTCTTCGGACTTAGAACCTCATCTCTGCATGAGCGCCACTCTTTTTTAGCATGTGCTTGTAATCAATCTGTTTCGTGGCTGTGGCGGTTTCATCACCGTGAGCGACATAGGGAATGGAATTTTGCTTCTGATTTATTGAGTTGACCAATTTAGGGACAACCTCGTAGCTGGAGAGCATGACAATTGACAGGTAAATAATGGTCGTCATTAGTTTCTTCATTGAGATCCTCCATGTTTTGGTTCAGAGACCACTTCCCGCTTTAAAAGGGCATTTCTCGCGAAACTGAAATAATCAAATAGGACTGTGGCTGGACAGAAAAGTTTGCACCATGGACGCTTAAAAAGCAGTGAAGAGATCACCACTAGGATTGTCAAAGCATAGACGGTTCCTGAACCGATAAAGGTAAATGCCTTGCCAAAGGGCTCGTAAATAGAATCGGATGGAGCATGAAAATAGACCGCCGCCACCAACAGCATAAAAACCCAGCTTCTCGTTAACCAAACCATCCAGCGAGCACGAACCGGAGCTGAACATCCAGTGATTTTCCCCAGCCCTTCCTGCACGGCACCAAAAGGACAAATAACGGAACAATAAAGGTTTTTACGGGCGAACAGAAAGGGGATCAGGGCGAGAACAAGGCAAAACAACGGCGCATATGATGCCAACCCTTTGACCCAGTTGCCGCTGAGCAAAGTCACGACCGTCGACAGAGAAATCAACGCGCCGTAGGTAAATCCCAAGGTTAAAACAGAAAGCGTCATCAGGATAACTCGCGTTTTTTTTCGATCCCAAGGGAAGTGTTTGCTGGTCAAGTAGTAAGCGGCGACAAAAAACAAGAGGATGGTGATCAGCTTTGCTGTCTCCGGGGTGGCAGGAGCCGTTTCCATCTCGATTTTTGGCAGGTTGAACTTAGCGACTCCGATATTGTTTGCTGCCTGTTCGACCCCTCGGGTAATTGCAGACGACGAAATTGTCGCTCCACTGATCATGTCAACCTGTGGCATTGCGTCAATCGGTTGCTTGACGAATGCACGCAAAATTCCCAGTCCCACGACCTGATCCAAATAACTACTGGTGTCGGTACTCTGTAAAATGGCTACGTGCTCAATCGTCCCCTTATCATCAACCACAGTTGCAACCGTCAATGGCCCGCCATAACTCGGTTTATCATCAAGAGCAATATAGACCGGGACTTCTGAATCTAATTTGCGCCCTTGATAGAGCCTTTCTCCAATCGGTGTCACATCGGTAATGTCTTTGGAAACATTCTGAATCTGTTCCATGATCGCCGATTCAGTCCGGTGCTCTCCTCCGATCCAAGCCAGAGCGAGGATCAGAGGAATCATGACAGCGATCATAATGTTTATGACCCGTTTCATGGCGTTACTTCACAAGCTGTTTTTTAAAAATGAACAGCCGAGCCATGATGGCACCCACAATAATATGTGGCACCCCAAGGAAGCCGATAAAGAACAGGCCACCACGGGTTTCAAACTCGCCGGACAAGGTGGCACCACCGGCAATTGTCAGACAGAATGAAGCAAAACACCCGTACATCAGCACCATCTGCCACCAGCTGACCTTTTTATCGTAACGCTTCAACCACTCATAAGCACCGACGACAATTAGAACTTGCAGCATGCCAATGGCCATCCAAAACAGGTAATTCAATATTGTTGTTCCAGGAAACATAGAAACCTCCTAAATTTATATTTTTTCAGACATTGTTCAGATTTCAGCAACTACTCCATGCCATGGTATTCCCAGGTCTTATCAATCCCCTTAAAGACCTCTTCAGCACGCAGATACCATGGTGGATTGTGATAAGTCGCTTCGGTCCCACCCAACCAGTCCGACCTGAAATCCTGTGCTTCTGGATATTTGAAAAAGTTTTTCTGCATCGCGAGCAAGCCGCTGGAAACAAGCCCGGTCGGGTCACGCGGTTCAAGTTCACGAGAGATCGAATGAATCCAGGTATTTTTGCGGGTATAAGGACAGACACCCATACAGACACGGCAGCCGAGAGCATCAACGGTCTGGCCACTCGCCCACTGGTTGTAGCACTTCTCTTGATCGAGATACCAACGCTTGAAGCCGCGCACGACAGTCTCAGGTTTGTCCGTTGTGGGAATGGCACCGGATGGGCAAGTCTCGGCACAAATTTTACATTTGAGACAAAAGTCTGCCATTTTTACGTCAATGGGCTGATCGTATTCAAATTCGATATTAGTAACCACGGCTGCTGGTCGAACGTTACAACCAAGCTCAGGAACCATGACCATGCCGGAGCGACTATATTCTCCCAACCCGGTGGTCAACAGGAACGGTTCCATCATGATTTCATAGTGGTAACCAGGAAACTGGGCCCGGGCCGGATAACCAAGCTCATGGATAAACCGTTCGAGCAGCCCAGCAGTCACGCGAGAACGGAAATAGGCGTCATAGGAGGTGCAGTAGCCGATCGCAGCATAAGTCTGGTCCCAATACATAGGGACGCCAAAGATGATAATACTCTTCCAGTGTTCTGGAACCTTATTGCCCCAGTGGGCCCCTCCATCTTTCATTCCACGCATTTTGTTGGTGAACATGAAGCGTTCGTCAAACTTGCCGATACCAACGATCGAGGTGCCAAACAGATGCGCCATCCGCTTGATCAGTTTTGTCGCATGTTTGGGAGATTTAAACTCCATCGGCTTGTCGCGCTTGACATGACGAAAATCCCATTTTTCTGGAGGTTGTTCCTCACCAGTTTCCATATAAACATCATCTGGATCTTCTGGAATGGTGGAACCATGACGGTTGTACATGCCACCGTGAGCCAACGCCTCAGTATAAGCAGCCGGTAGGGTGTAGCGCAGATGTTTACCGTTTTTCCAATCTTCACGACTCTTCGCATACTTGCCTAGAGAGTCCATCATGATCTTGAAATCTTCAGGCTTTTTCCGATAGTAATCCCCGATGACCCCGGGCATTTTGTCTAATCCCAGACCTGGATTCCACTCACCTTTTTCAATCATGCCGATAATTCCTTTGATACGATCAAAGATAAAATCGGTCCGATCTGCACGGATAACTGTGCTCACAGGCTCCATCATGGCCGCCGTTTTGGTGCGGAAAGGCTCACGGTTGAAAAACATATCGCCGCCCTGGTAGGTGCGGCCATAACCGGTGTAAGCATCATCGGAACGGCCAATAGCAAAACCGGCCCCTCCAGCTCCAGCGACTGTTGCAGCGGCGGCCGCAGCGCTCCCCCATCTGAGGAAATTACGTCGGGAGATGCCGCCATCCTCCTCGTTCTCAGACGCTTTGACGTGCACCTCTTCCGCTGGCTCATCAAAATCCAGGTCCTTATTTTTGACCATGTTCTCTGGGTCAGTAATGATATCGAGTGCATCTTTTTCTTTCGCCATGGATCTGTCCTTTCTCTTCACCCCATTAAAAGGGCTAGTGGCAGTGATTAACTTCAGCTGTTTGTTGTGCTTCAAACTCTTTGATCACTGATAGCAAGGGTTCAAAACTTGGAGCACGGTCGAGCATGAAGTTTCTATAGCAGGTAAATTTTTGTGGTGATTGTCGATAAAGGGCCTGTAGACGACTGACAATCGTGTCGCGGGAATCCAGGTCAATATGGGCAATGTCAAGGTGGCAAAGAGCGGCCTCGTCGATTCTATCTAGTTCAATCAAAGCATCAGCTTTGGTACGCAATGACACCACAGAGGGGCCAAGATTCATCAGAGAACTGTCACATATTGAAATCGCCTCGGCGTTATGGCCGGCTTGATGAAGCGCCATAGCATAACCATTGACCGTTTCAAAGTGATTGGGATTTAGGGCGTAAGCTTGTTTGAAATACGTCAAGGATGCTGCAAAAGAGCGACTCCGCAGCAAAGTTTCTGCGGCCCAGTAATGAGCGCTGTGGTTATCCGGCTGGAGTGTTGCTGCGCGGACAAAGAGGGGCTGTGCCTTCTCGTATTGATCAGAATAAAGGTAACTGAGAGCAAGGTTAAAAACTGCGCCGAAAAAGTCCGGTTCAGCGAGCAGAACCCTTTCATATAAGCCGTTAGCCCGCTCGAAGGATCCTTGCTGTAAAGAGACGTTAGCAAGATTATAAACCGCGGAGATATCCATGGGATCGATCTTCAGCGCTTCAGTGAAGCAAAGATCGGCTTGCTCGATGTTCTCTTCACTCAACATCGCCAGACCTAACTCATTCCACAGCTTGGCTCTCTTACTGCAACAACATGGGTCTGGATCTTCAATTCGGTCAGAAAGAAAGCGCTTGAGATCCTGCTGACACTGGTTTGATTTTAAATCGATAATGGCTTGCTTTAATTCATCTTCATTCCATAAATGTTGAGCATCTTTAACCCCTGCAAGCATGAAGTCCTCCGTTCATCCTGTTTTGCCAATAAGCACAAAGAATTAATGTGTTCTGATATCGAGGGGTATAGCGATATCCATGCCAAAACAACTATCTGTTTAATTTCAAATAGTTATGATTTTACTTGGATTTTAAGATGAAGTAAGGTTACGCTATATGAAAGTTTTTATGCTTTGTGAAAAAAATTATGCTGAATGAGGGTGTGAGATCTCTATGGAAGATTTTGATTTTTATAAAGATTTGAATCTGTGTATTTCGAGCAATCTGAATCCGGGCAATGCCTGGTCTAAAACCTTTAAATTCCTCGCCAGTCAATTTCCTATCGATGCGATTTCACTGCACAGCTATGATTCCCAGCTAGCCTCCTTACATCTGCAATTTCTGGTTATGAGTGATTGCTATCTGGAACCAGATATTATCGTTCCACTGTATGATGACATCCCGGAAATTGAACAATCAGAAAAACAAGATACGGCTCAGAACTTCACCCACTGCTCAAAATGGCCGGTCGCTCAGAGACATTTGAATGCCCTCAAAGATTATCTTGGCAATGCAGACCGCGCCTATCTGGTCATGATGTTAAGAACAGAAGAGGGGGTTTTGGGCCACCTGTGCTTGATCGGCAAAACGGTCGATTGCTTCACTGCAGAGCACGAACATAAAATTATGTTGATGCAATCTCCCGTCAGCTTGGCGATGATGAACATGCAAAGGCATCGGCAAACACACGAGCTCAAGCATCGCCTCGACCTGCAAAGGTTACAACTCGCCGGAGAGGTCAAACTATTGAAGAACGTTTCGATCATAGGGAGACACAGCGGTCTGCGGAAAACAATGGAGATGGTCGAACAATTGGCGGGAAAAGAGGCTCCGACACTGATCCTTGGCGAAACGGGAACCGGCAAAGAATTAATCGCCGATGCCGTACAACGGATATCTCCCCGAACCGACAAGCCCTATGTCAAAATCAACTGTGGAGCCATTCCTGAAACCCTGATCGACAGTGAATTATTTGGTCATCAGAAAGGGGCCTTTACTGGCGCATTGACAACCAAGATTGGTCGCTTTGAGCAAGCCGATGGCGGCACGCTGTTTCTCGATGAAGTTGGGGAATTACCACCTAAAGCACAGGTCAGGCTCCTGCGAGTTTTGCAAAATGAAACCATTGAGCGGGTCGGAGGAGAAAAACCAATTAAGGTTGATGTCCGGATAATCGCGGCCACCAATCGACCGCTGGAGACCATGTTGCAACAGGGAACATTCAGAGAAGATCTCTATTATCGTCTCAATGTCTTCCCGATTCAGCTGCCGCCGCTCAGAGAGCGCGATGAGGATATTCCACTGCTCGTTCGTCACTTCATCAATCAATTTTCACAGCGATTGAAACTGTCTGATGAAATTCAACTCAACCCCAAATGTCGGGAACTATTACAAGCATATTCATGGCCAGGTAATGTCCGTGAGCTGAGAAATCTTGTCGAACGTGCCCTGACCATATCGCCTAAAGGGCCTTTGAATATCAGTCGTTATCTACCACAGGATTCCAGTTGGTATATCAGCAACAAAAACAACGAAGACTACATGAAAAGTTTAGTCCAAAAGGAGGTTCACAAAGTTTTAGAGGAGATGGACCTCAAGGCCTCAACGAGACAACCAGCACATGATCAAAGCCGGCACGCTCAATCTCTCGATTCGGTCATGGCCGAGCACATTTGCACCGTTGTCGAACAATGCCACGGAAAAATTAATGGCCCCGGTGGCGCCGCAGAGGTGCTGGAAATTAATCCGAACACGTTACGCAAACGGATGGAAAAGCTGAACATCCCTTATGGCTATAAAAGGTGAGGGCAGGATCGAACTGAGTAAACGTCTGGTGAAAGGCTCTGACCCGTTCAGATCAATTGAGATGAAACGAAAAATTATTGTTATCATACGCAGCCGTTGTTAGCAGATGCTCCAGGTAGAAACCATATCCGTATGCGAGGTACTGGTTTTTCCACAAGCGAAAGGCGGGCTCTCTCTTGAATTTACTTTGTTGTTCATGGAATTCATTCACAGCGAATGAAAATAAAACCCGAACCGCAAAATCCTCCATTTCAGCCCTATCATCACCGCTCAGATTCAAATTTTCCGTTGTCCCGGCTATCGACTTATTGGCCTGATCTAAAAAAGATTTTCTGGAGAAAGTCGAAAAGCTCAGGAGATCAGGGTTGTTTAAATGATGTGCCTTAGCATACCCAGAGACATCTAAATAACTGGCATGGTAACTCAAATCTTTTTCGGTTATGATATCGATTTCACCATAGATATTTGGATAATTCATCAACGTATTGCTGATGAGTTCATAGATAGTCCCTGTCGGCATTTGCTGTTTTTTCAATAGCTGCTTATGTCGATGACCGGACAAATACAGAGAGATATTATAGATTTCAAATAGTTCTAAGAGACGGTCATTATTATCAATGACAGCATACTTCTCTATGATTTCAGAGTATGGCTCGTTGTTGTTTATTTGGCTTGGCGTGACGCCATAGTGTGACATAGCGATGACCTGGATATGATTCTCTCTGGCATGTTCCAGCGAAGAAATCATCCATTCGAGTGTCTCACTGGAGAGATGCAGATGATCAATCTCAATGAAGGGATCCAATACCAGAATCCACAGCTCTGCAGAAACCGGGTAGATATAACTCAATGTCGTTGCATCAACGCTAACCGCATCAGCAAAGATCAAGTCAGCGTATTGCGCTTTGATTTCATCCTTAGTGGAATTCACCAGATCATGAGAACCAAAAGCCATAACCACATCGGTCCCCTGTTGTTTTAATACCGTTAATGACTCAATCAAGTCCGCATGATCTTCTTCATATCCTGCATGGGTGTTATCCCCACACAACAACAATGCATCGGGAGCTTTCTCTGCGACTGTTGAGAAGAAAGCATCGACAATCTCATGGTTGTAGAGCATCTGCCCCATAACCATCGTATGATTATCACCGATGTTCCGCTGGTAATGGAAATCGCTAGAGACCATCAAGGTATAAGGTTGATGAAATGGATGGGATTCAACTTTATCAATGTTGACCTTGCCAGAAGCGCGTTCAGTCACCAGTAGAGTCAGCACAGCAGAAAACAATGCAACCGCAACCACAGCAAGCCAGAGCAGATGCACTTTTTTAGCGGTTTTTATTTGGTTAATAACTTTCATATCGTCCATCTATCTTCAAATGAAGCATCTGCACCCTGACAGTACAGACTTTTCTATTTCCGAGAAAGACCATCAACAATCGGCTGCTGACAGCATAGTTTTTCTCTTAAGATTGGCAATATGACAGTATTGCAATGACTTGTCCACTCCTGGAGCTGTTATTCTGTGCAAATGAATGCAGATAAATTTAATCGAGCATTGACAGAATCCTGTAAGTCAAACGCTAAAACAGGTCAGAGTTGCTACAAAAAGAAGTTGAACAACTTAACCAATAATTATTGGTCAGCAAACCAAAAAGCCCCAGCCTGCTGATACCGGCTGAGGCTTATTCTATTCTGGACTACTGACCTATCTGGTCTATTCAAGTACGCTTCTTACGCCAGCAAATCAAGGACACAATTGACGATTAATTCAACGCCGGCGGCCAGACTTTTTTCGTCAAAATCAAAATAGAAATCGTGGTGCCCTGCGGCCAAATCGCTGCCGATCATGAAGTATGTTCCCTGGCCACCATGTTCCTGAACGACAGTCATCATATGTGAGTAGTCCTCACTGCCGCGCATTTCGGTATTTTCTATAATCTGCTCAGGATCAAAGAAATCGATTTGTTCGGCAACACGCTTCACCCGTGCCATCATTTCGGGGCTACTTTGACCGCTTTTGGTTTTGCCCATCAGCTTGATATCGAAGTCGACCCCATACATCTGCGCTGCCCCGGCAATAACCTGTTTAGCACTGGCGAACATGAAATCGTCAATCTCCGAAGTTTCACCGCGTGACTCCGCCTTGAGTAGAGCGTTGGGTGGAATAACATTCCTCCCCTGTCCAGCTTGCAAGGTGCCAACCGTCATCCGCGAAGCCCCTTGTCCGTGCCGGGGAATGGCGTGCAGGTTGAGAGCAGCACAGGATGCTGCCAGGAGAGCATTACGCCCTTTTTCTGGGGCTCCACCTGCATGCGCTGGAACGCCGGTGAAAGTGACATCAAACTTGGTCGTGGCGAGAAATTTGTCAGTACTGCAGATGAGCATCCCCGTTTTGGTTGCCTGAAACCCGATATGACCGCCAAGGATGTAGTCAGCACCTTCGAGTACTCCGGCATCGACCATCGGCCCAGCACCACGAACCCCTTCTTCACCCGGTTGGAAAACCAGCCTGATGGTCCCATTTAGCTGCTGTTTTAATTTATACAGGATCTCGGCAACGGCTAACCCGATCGAGACATGACCATCATGGCCGCAGGCATGCATCACCTTGGGGTTAATTGAGTTGAATCCTTCACGATAGGGCAGATGCTTCTCGTCCGTTGCTTCGCTGATGTCATTAGCGTCGATATCAAAACGGAGAACTAACAACGGTCCAGCGCCACATTTTAGCTCTCCGACAACGCCGGTCAAGCCGCCCGCCATCTGCTTTACTAAATCGGGATCAGCTCCCTGACTTATGGCTCTCTCCATATGAGCCTGTAGCTCTTCTTCAGTTGGCACCCCCATCATGCTTTCGCGACAAATGATCTGCTCGCCAAGCTTCACCTCGTAACCAATGTCGATGAGTGTTTTAGCAATAATCGAACTGGTCCGAAATTCGGTCCAGCCAGATTCAGGATGGCGGTGCAGATCGCGCCGGCGTGCAATGAGTTTGTCACCAAGCGCAGCGATCATTTGATTAACTTGAGTCTGCATTGAATCACTCCTGTGCGAGCTGAAGGGTTGCTTGCAGGAGAACTTCTGTTCCTGCATAGATATCTGCCATGTTACTGAGCTCGGCAATATTATGGCTGATACCGCCAACACTGGGGATAAAGATCATCCCAGTATCGGTCAAACGCGCCATATTCATGGCATCATGTCCTGCGCCGCTCGGCATTATCAAACTGGGCAATTGCAACTTATCAGCAGCATCCTTTAGGGTTTTGATGATCTTGTCAGAAAGAGCGACCGGTTCATCGTTACAGAGCTGTTGATAAGAAATTTTCAGCCCGCGCCGTTCAGCAATCGCATCCATCAGTTCGATAACCGCTTTCACCGCCTTATCCTTATCACCCATGTTGACATCACGAATGTCGATGCCTAGCTCAACCTTCCCAGGCACGACATTCATTGCTCCAGGGGTGACATAAAGATAACCAATGGTGCCGACAGTCTTCTCACCGGCTTCCTTACTGGCAATCCGTTCAACTCCAAGAATCAGCTCACTGGCACCGGTCAACGCATCCTTACGGATCGCCATTGGCGTGTTTCCTGAGTGGTCGGCCCGACCCTCGATACTCACCTTAAACCGAGTCGGCGCTGCGATCGAAGTGACGATACCGATCGGGAGGCCTTGCATCTCCAGAACCGGTCCCTGCTCGATATGCATTTCCATAAATGCATGAATCTGCCCCGGTTCAATCGTCACAGAAGCGATTTCATCAGCAGCATACCCGCACTCTTTAAGCGCCTGATAAAGAGACGTACCATTTTTGTCGACCAGTTTATTCAAAGTATCGAGATCGAACTTGCCAGCAAGGGCCTTACTCCCCATCGTCGCCATACCAAATCGACTCGACTCTTCGGCAGAAAAGTTAATGACTTCGATCGGCCGTTTGGTTTCCAGATTATTATCATTGAGGGTACGGATAACTTCCAACCCGGCCAGAACTCCAACCGCTCCATCATAATTGCCACCTTCGGGAACGGTATCCAAATGCGAGCCCATTACCACCGCCGGCAGAGCGCTGAGCCCTTTGCGGCGACCGCTGATGTTGCCAAAAGCATCAATACGGACTTCCAGGCCGGCATCCTCCATCTTTTTCTGTAACCATCCCCGTGCCGCCACATCCTCTCGGGAAAATGCGAGCCGGGTGAACCCACCATTTTCCAACGGCCCGAATTTACTCAGCTCAGTAAAATCGTTTTCCAATCGTTGTTGTTGACACTTCATATCCGGTCTCCCTACATAATGAAAAAGGTGACGACCACAGCAATACACATCCCCAGAGCATTACGTTTGGCAAGCTCCATCGGATTGACTTTAGCAATCGAAGCACACACGATAGCAGCACCCGCCAGTGGTGACATAGTCCGCCCCAAAGCTCCGGCTAGTGCAGCAATACTCCCCATATTAGCCACTTCCATCCCGAACTGGGCAGCATGCGGAGTGACCGCTTCGTTAAAAGCAAAGGCGGCAGCATCACCGGAACCGCAAATCAGGCCAAGGATAAAGGGACCGAAAGTGCCACCCAATTTAGCAATACTTGGAGTGTTGGTTAACAGGTCAATAAATGCGCTGACCAAGCCGAGGGACTGCATCCCACCGACAAAAACAGCCGCAGCGATGATGATACCCATAATGCTACCGTAGGCGGAACCCATACCTTCAAAAAATTTCAACGTCACTTTAGTTGGCGAAGTCCGCGTCAGAGCCAGACCGAGCAAGCAACCAATAATCATCGCTTGGGCAACTCCCATCTTCAATGCCGGAACCAGACCACTAGCACCGAGAACGAGTATCGTGACAGGAACTAAAGGGACAATGGCGAACAACGGATTGGCTTTGTCTATAGTATTGTCTAACTCACCCTCTTCCGGAACATAGCCCTTATGTTCTTTCAGATAAATGGCGACAGCGGTCAAGCAAAGAGCCCCGATAACACCAGAGATGATATCCGCTTTCGCATGGGTATTGATAACACTCATCACATCAACGTCAGCGAGCTTGGCAATAAAGGGGTTATGTGACAACCCCGGATTCAACATGCTCCCGAACGTCCCGGCAAAAACAGCGGTGGCGGCAATTGCGGGATGCACACCGGTAGAAATCAGCAGAGGGATAAAGATCGCGCCCACCGCCGCTGCGCATCCGGCGGCGCTCGGAAGCGCCATATTGATGGCAAAGGTTGCCAGAGTCGCACCAGGAATAAGAACCATGCGAACCTTTGATAGGCCCTTAGCAACTAAATGAATCAGGTGCTGGTCACATTTGGTCGCATTCATGACAAAGGCAAAACCCATGACCGAACAAATTGCCTGAATCAGACTGCCAGTCGTCATCCGTTTAGCAAAGGCATCAAGGACAGACAGTGGCTCTAAAGCGATCCCTGCCATCAGAAAACCAGCAGCGATCAATACCATACGGGTGTCATACTGTTTTACCAGCAAATAGATGGTTGCTAAGATGATTATAATGCCGAGGACAATGTTCATAATTTGATTCCTTTACCTAAAAAGAGTTATCAAGGTGCGATTCATTTTGCAGGCAACAAATTTTTGTGAACTCTAGATTCACAATTTGACTCGTTTAAAACGACCGTTCTCAGGCCCTGATAAAATGTGGATGCATCATGTTTTCTGCTGAGAGAATCTCATCCAGCTTCTCTTTAGAGAGAAGATGCTTCTCCAAGATCAACTCATAGACAGAACGACCATTTTCCAACGCTTCTTTTGCCACGGCAGACGCATTTTCATAGCCAATACAAGGATTCAATGCCGTGACAATTCCAATGCTGCGACTCACCAACTCTTGACAATGTTCCCGATTAGCGGTGATGCCAACGATGCATTTTTCGGACAGAGTCAGACACGCCCGATTCAGGAGTAAAATTGATTGAAATAAGTTATAAGCAATCACTGGCTCCATAACGTTCAGCTGAAGTTGTCCATTTTCTGAAGCCATAGCAATGGTCAGATCAGCCCCGGCGACCTGGTAGGCGATTTGATTCACGACTTCTGGAATAACCGGGTTTACCTTCCCCGGCATAATCGATGAGCCTGGTTGCATTTTAGGCAAGTTAATTTCGTTAAACCCGGCTCGTGGACCAGAAGAGAGCAAACGAAGATCGTTACAAATTTTTGATAGCTTGATGGCAAATCGTTTCAAGGTCCCAGAAACTTGTATATAGTCACCGGTATCCCAAGTCGCGGCCACGAGGTCGGCTGAAGATTTCAAAGGAATCCCGGTCAAGGTCCGTAAACATTCGGTCACCTTTTTGGTATAATCCGGTGGTGAATTCAGCCCAGTGCCGATAGCAGTCGCACCGAGATTGATTTCATGGATCAGTTTCTGAGCTTCAACAACCTGATTGATATCGGCACCGGTCGTCGTCGCATAAGCCGCAAATTCCTGTCCCAGAGTCATTGGCACTGCGTCCTGTAACTGGGTACGCCCCATTTTCAATACATCCGCGAATTCGGTCCCTTTTTGGGCAAAGCTCTGCTGCAATACCCGCATGCTGTCGAGCAATTTTTTTAATTCAAGATGCAGAGCAATTCGAAAGGCGGTTGGATAAACATCATTAGTCGATTGCGAACAGTTAACATCATTGTTTGGATGGCAATGGCGGTAATCACCTTTTTCTTCCCCAAGAATCTCCAAAGCCAGATTAGCGATCACCTCATTGGCGTTCATGTTGGTGGAGGTTCCAGCTCCGCCTTGAAAAACATCGACGACAAATTGGTCATGATGCTGTCCGTCGATCAGCTGATCACAGGCTTCGGAAATTGCTTTGGCCGTTTTGGTATTCAATAAACCCAGTTCAAGATTGGTTAATGCCGCCGCTTTTTTCACGTAGGCAAGAGCAATAATCATTGATGGTGTTGATGAAATAGGAATTCCCGTCATGGCAAAATTTTCCTTTGCGCGTAAGGTCTGAACACCGTAATAACAGTTATTTGACACTTTGCGTTCACCAAGTAGGTCATGTTCTAATCGGTACTCTTTAGTCATGGTACTCACTCCTGATTCAATGGTTGGTCGTTTGTTAATGTCCTGAATTGTGGACAGAAAACTGATTTTGTTAACTGCGGTATCTCCGTCTGCAGATATTTTCAGTCCTTGAGCATAAGCAACTGTTGCAGCTGCCAAAACATCCAATGTATCGACAAAAGGAACTTCTAAATCTTTATCGTTGATGGCCAGTGGAATTTCGGTGCAGCCACCGATAATCAGTTGAGCTCCTTTCGCTATCAAGCTCTGTGCTACCTCTTTTAGGAGCTTCGCCCCATAATCAAGGCGGCCAGCCTTAACTCCGTTGTAGATTCCATCCATCAATTTTTGCTGGTCGATATCTGTAGGAACGAGCAGCTCCATATCCGTTGTTAAAAAACGATCATGGTAAACTTTGGCAGCCAGTGTTCCACTCGTAGCTAAAAGCCCAACGCGGCCTGTTTTGGATAACATGGCCTGACAGACTCGAACCGTTTCATCAATCATGTTGACAAAAGGGAGGTTGACGTCACGAAGAACAGCATCAATAAAAAAATGTGCGGTATTGCAGGGCAGGATCAAAACGTCTGCACCTGCGTTTTTAAGCCGTAGTGCCATGGTTTCGAGAGCTTGTACCGGTGAGGCGCCGTTATGCAGAATCGCCTCCGTTCGATCTGGAACGCTTGGATCTGCATCAATGATGACATGCAGGTGCTGTTGATCCGTTGTCGCCACGGTATGTCTGATGATTTTCTGGTAGAGAGAGGCCGTTGCCTCTGGACCCATTCCACCGAGAATGCCGACTGTTTTAGTTTTCATAACGACTCACAAATTCTTTAGAGGTTAGTCTCTTTTACAAAAGGGGCGCGAATTCAGATCAATCACCAATGGGGTCAGACCTTTGCTACGGACATGAGCTTCCCCTTCTGTTGTCGTAATGAATCGGGTTCCGTGGCCACAGACAAAACCTTTAAACATCACCATATTTCCGTTGGCCATGCTCATAACGGGTTTCTGGGTTTCAAGATTCAGCACGGTGATATCAGCGTCCGCTCCAATACCCAGATGACCTTTGTTATCCAGACCGAGCATTTTTGCCGGGTTGTGGCTGGTCTTAATCACAAACTCTGACATCGATAAGGCCCCAAGTCGGACTAAAGCTAAGCCAGATTCAACGATGACATTGCGTGGGATACCACCACCATCCGTACTGATAGAGCCCACGACAAACTTGCCATCTGCCTGCTTGACCGTTGCTAAATTAATTCTCGGTTCAGGAAGGTTGACCCTGAAACTGATCGTTGTGTCTGTATCGTGAGCCTTCCAATAGGCCAGAGCGCTTTCTCCCTCAGCAAGAATGATTTCCCCCCCCGATTCCACATTCACCTGTCCCCATCCCGACACGATCGCGTCTTCCAGACCTTTTTCGGTTGGAGCAAAACCTTGACGCTCTAAGCACGTAACCGTGACTTGGCTGAGGGGAACTCCATTCTTGCATTCGCCACTGGTGCCATTAAATGGTGAAAGATATGATTCCGAGACGATATTAGGGTGGGCTTCCAGTGCAGAAATGGCTTCTTCCGTTTCCTGTCTATAAGGACGGACAGACCCTCGACAATAAGAATTTATGTGGGCGATGTGGAGGGGATAGCCGTGTGCCAGCTCAATCGCCTCATGAAAGCCCTCGATATTAGATCCCGTTGCAAGAGTCCCGGCATGAAACGCTACATAGGCACCATGGTGATAACAGACCTCAATTCCTCTGGCAGTGGCTTCAGGGGTCAAGGGGTAATGACCACCGAGCAGCTTAAAGCCGATGGCTCCTTTACGGAGAGTGTCGGTCAGGAGCTGACGAAACTCATCGCTCCCGGGATTGCTGTTGGCAACCGTATGTTCTGGACGAACATATTGTACGCTCGCTAGAGACAAGCCGGTGCCGTGCTTTTGGGCGATATCCAACACACTATCGATAGGTCCCGACATATCAAGGGCCGTTGTGACTCCGGCTCGCGCTAACATTTTATGGGCAAACTGTCCACCCAACCATGCTGAAGCGTGGATATGCGGATCAATGATGCCGGGAACTACATATTGCCCCGAAAGATCAAAGGATTCATCGGCTAAAGTGGGATCTATCTCTGGGGCTATGGCAGCAATCTGACCGTCCACAATAGCGATATCAAAACGACCGTTGCGATGATTAACCGGATCGACAACGAAACCGTTTTTAAAAATTATTTTGTATCGTTTCAGCATAATGATTATTCCTCTTATAATTAAATTTTCATGATTCTCCGCAACGCCAAAACCGTTCTTGACTACCAATATGACGCACCCGAATCTATCTACCAGCGACAAAGAAATGCTGCCGTATTTTGTTTGTTATCTGCAGATGCCGTTACTCTATCTCTTGCTTACGTCATAATAAAATATTATGATTTTATCCCAGTGATCACTAATTGTTATCGTCAGGAGTGTGCCGCATGAATTCAAGACAGTTACAGGTTTTTGTCGCAGTCGCCGAAGTGGGCAATTTTACAAAGGCGGCAAGGTCGCTAAACATTGTTCAACCTGCGGTGAGCAATACGATCAAAAAACTTGAAGAAGAGTTGCAAATGTCGCTTTTTATGCGCAAAGACAAGTCAGTATCACTCACGACCGAGGGGAAGGTCTTACTCAAAAACGCTCGGATCATTCTGGGACAATTCAAAAAAGCAGAATTAGAAATGGTCGAATTGCGTCAAATGGAAAGGGGAGAAGTTCGGCTGGGGGTCACGAATACCCTTGGTATGTATTACTTCCCTAAAGTTATTGAGGCTTTTAAGCAACGACATCCCAACCTCAATTTTTCTGTACAGGTGTTTGGAATGCGCAAAATCGAACAATTGATAGAAGAAGATCAACTGGATATGGGGGTTGTTATGCTGGAGAATATGCCAAACAACATGACTGGACGCCATTTCCTCACCGATGAAATCGTCGCTTGTGCCTCCGTTTTACACCCACTGGCACAGCATGAAACGATCACATACAAAAAATTCATCCGCGAACCATTATTGGTCTTTACGGGGGGAGCCGTTCAGAGGGAGTTAATTGAAAAAACCTGTAAAGCCGAAAATATTGATTCTAATGTTATTTTTGAAACAAATTTAATCCCATTAATCAAAAATCTTGTCAGTGCTGGCCATGGAGTTACCAGTTTTTTACGGCCAGTCATTGAGGGAGATCCGAGGTTTAAAGGCATTTCTTTTAACCCGCCAATTATTTTTGATTTTGCCATAGCCTGGAAAAAGAGTTGTCATCTTTCAATGGCGAATCAAGCCTTTGTCGATTTTCTCATCGATTATGAAAAGCAGAAGAAAAATACGAATCAATAGAATTAGTGTCAGCATATTTAACTGACCAGATAAAATCTGTTCAGATTTGACCTTGATCTGCCGCCCGGTAAAAATGGTATAGGCGGCCTCATTTCCCCCATCAATTCTAAAACCTATAAATGCGACAGCATTCTTTACCTTGGTAGGATTCTGGAGTAAATTGATTCTGGCTTGTTTGCTGTGGATATAACCTCTATCTGTTCCTGAGTGTTTTCTTGGACATTTTCTTCGACCCCTCAATATTGGCGACCCTTGCCGTACTTGCCTTCTCTACCACGATACGATCCGTGTTCGGCTTTGGTGACGCTTTGATCGCCATGCCGCTGCTGGCAATGATCCTTGGTCTCAAGACGGCAACTCCTCTCGTGGCCTTAATCGCCTTTACTATCGCCACCATCATCCTACTTAGTACCTGGAGGAGTCTGAAAGTCAGATCAGCTTTTCGACTCATTATCTCAACGATGGTGGGGATACCACTGGGCATTGTCCTCTTAAAAGGGGTGGATGAGAGGATTATGCAATTTCTGCTGGCCTGCGTGCTCCTGCTGTTTTCAGGTTTTAACCTCTCCAACCTTGTCGTGCCTAAGTTAAAAAGCGAAAAAAGTTCCTATCTTTTCGGCTTTGTCGCTGGGCTCCTTGGTGGGGCCTATAATACCAATGGACCTCCGGTCGTCCTCTTTGCCTCCATGAGGGATTGGCCTCCTGCCGAGTTTCGCGCTACCCTCCAAGGATACTTCTTCGTCACAGGATTCATGCTGCTAAGCGCCCACGCTCTAGGTGGCCTTTGGAATCAGCGAGTCTTTACCCTCTACGGGTTATCACTGCCGGTCGTCATCATCTCTATTTGGCTCGGATCGAAGCTTCACAAAAAGGTTTCTCCTGAGAAATTCCGTAAGGCAATCCATATCCTCTTAGTTCTCATAGCTGCTATGCTGTTGTTCAAAGCGCTTTCAGGATAATCAGTAGCAAAAAAAGCCAACCGTTACACCGCCAATCATGATGTAACCGAAAAGATTGGGCAAATGACAGATGGAGCCATGACTGATCTCCCTTCAAAACGGAGCATCTCTCAGCCAACAAAAAATCTTTTCCTGTTTGACATTTTCACCGTTTTGACGATAATTGACCATATTGGTCATATATTACAGAAATACGAATTGATTTATAAATCATGAGGAGAAAAGTTATGGCAGGCAAATTTGAACTCAAAACAGCTAAAGACGGGCAAATAATGTTCAACCTTAAGGCGGCAAACGGTCAGGTGATCCTCACCAGTGAACGCTATAAGCAAAAAAGCAGTGCGGAAAAAGGGATTGAATCTGTCCGCAAGAACGCCAACCGTGATGGCGCTTTTGAGGTGAGAGAGAATTCCAAGGGAGAACCCTATTTCATCCTAAAAGCTACAAACGGCCAGGAGATAGGGCGCAGTGAATACTACTCTGCAAAAGCAGCGATGGAAAACGGGATTGAATCGGTAAAAAAGAATGCTGCAGATGCAAAAGTTGATGACGCAACCTGAGAGATGACCGAGGAGTCCTCTTCTGAAAGGGCTCCTCTTTCTCCCCAGTGCTGATCCCTTTTTGGTAGCCCTCTTCATGGATGCAGCACATCGCCATCAGTCCATGCTGTGTTTTGCGTAAGACCTGAAACCTTAACACTGCTTCAACGTAACGTTACCGGCTTTCGATTTCGTTCAGCTTGATACGAGCCAGTTCATTATCAGGATCCTCTTTGATGGCCAGAACCAGCTCATCAATCGCTTTATCTCTCATCCCCTTGCGGTAATACTCCATGGCCTGATGATAATGAGAACTGGTCATCTCTTTTTCCCGATTTCTGGCGGTAATATATTTATCATGGGCTTCAGTGTTGGCAGGATCAATTTTAATCGCCACCTGATAAAAGAAAATCGCATCGTCAATTTCATCCTTATTGAAGTAGGTATCGCCAACCTTCATGGCGTCCATTGAGTCTTCAATGTTCCATTCTTTCATCCGATCCCGTTCCCGTTGCTGCAGTTCAAAATCAAAATCCTTCATTTTATTGACTTCATCGGCAACACCGGTTCGATCGTGTTTGAAGATGATATTGGTGTCCTCACCGCTAACCGGCCCAGCAATCAGAAAAAGGGCCAATAGGCTGATAATGATCAAATTTGTTTTTTTTATGTTCATTCGTCTCTCCACTATTTTAAGCCAAGGTCAATAACCATCCAGCTGTTGAGGTCAGCACTGTATACCTCCTCAAAATTTTCCCATACTTCATAGAGTTGAGTCTACATTTTTGCGGTCAATCAACGACCAAACGGTTGTCCAGGAAAGACAATCTGCAGAAATAACTGTTGAATCAGAATTGAGTCCAGAAGTTCTTTTACGCTAGTAAATTTATTTGCTCAAGCATCATGCATCAATACTTGTTATCTCCTCCTGCAGTCACCCCCGATCACTTTAGGCATACAACGTTTACCTCAATCACTTACACGCAGACCCAGTTGAAATCGAAGCGGAAGGAGATAACTATAAACTAAAAATGCCCCCTGAAGACAGAGGGCATTTTTAGTTTGCTACTTAAATGTTAAGACAGAATCAGAAATGGCTCGCATTGATATAAATATGAGCGATAATACTTGCTGCATAGCCAAGAGCGATAGCCCAGGTCCATTTGAGGTGAGATCCAAAGGTATAGATTCCACGAGCAGAGCCCATCAGAGCAACGCCTGCGGCAGAGCCAATTGATAACAAGCTGCCACCGACACCGGCAGTGAGGGTGACCAACAACCACTGCCCGTGTGACATATCTGGATTCATGGTTAAAACAGCAAACATAACCGGGATATTGTCAACGATCGCAGAAAGCGCACCAACCAGAACGTTTGCACTGGTAGCTCCCAAACCTTCATACATCGCGTGTGATGCCATAGCTAAATAACCAAATTGCCCGAGTCCGCCAACACAGAGGATGACTCCATAGAAAAACAACAGCGTATCCCACTCGGCACGGGCTATCTTACGGAAGAGATCGAAACCAATCACACTACCATGGCCGTTGGATACTGGTGCTTTGTGATCATCGGGGTTGTGACCGATCATATCAAGAGGGTGGTCACCTGTACCACGACGATGCTCCTGACCTTTCAACCAGTAACCAAAGAAGCCCAGGTAACCGAGGCCAAGCATCATCCCAGCTGCGGGTGGCAGATGGAGAAAGTTATGAAATGAGACTGCGGTGGTGATGGTGCAAAGAAACAAGAAGATCACCCGTTTGCCACCAAGCTTCATTTTAATATTTTCATCCAAAGCCTCTGGTCGCTCTTTACTCACAGTCATACTCATGATCGCTGCCGGGATTAACCAGTTGATAAGGGACGGGATAAAAATCGCGAAGAATTCGGCAAAGTCAACCATCCCCTTTTGCCAGACCATCAAAGTTGTAATATCGCCAAAAGGGGAGAAGGCACCACCGGCATTGGCTGCGACAACAATATTGATACAAGCAACGACCATAAACTTTTTGTTGGTACCACCAACAGCCATTGCGACTGCACCCATGAGTAAGGCGGTGGTCAGGTTATCTGCCAGGGGGGAGATCAGGAAAGCCAAAAGACCGGTGACCCAGAACACTGCTCGTAAAGTGAATCCGCGACCGACCAACCATGAACGTAGGGATTGAAAGACGTTACGTTCATCCATGGCATTGATATAGGTCATTGCTGCCAGGAGAAACAGAAATAACTCTGCATATTCAATCAGGTTATGTTTGATGGCATCGTGGGCGGTATGGGTATCTCCGATACCAATATAAGCAAGTGCAACAAGAACCCAGATAATTCCCGCTGCCAGCATGACTGGCTTGCTTTTACGTAAGTGGAGTTGTTCCTCAAAAATAACCAGAGAATACGCAGCGACAAAAAGTATTAATGCAAATATGCCGTAAAAGGTCCCGGTCATATTTTGTGGTTCGCTGCTTGCAGCTGCAGAAGCAAAGGCGGATGTCACAGGAGCGCTCAGGATAAAGATGCTGAGAAGGAGATACTTGATCCAGGGATAGCTCTGCAGTTTGTAGCTAAGAAACGTTCTCTTCTGGGAATTCATTGCATCAGACTCCAATATAAGGTTTGATTGCTCTCGGGTTAATTTACGGGAAATCTCACATTAAAGGTGAAAACCTCGCATATGTAGCATGAGCGTGACCTCATGGTCAACCGCTTCGATCATTAAAACGCTGTTTTTTTCAAGCAAATAAATTCCCCTTAAAAGCGGATTGAATACTCAATTTAAAAGTGAGCGGTAACAAAGGATTAGGCCCCTGTTAGATCCAGAACATATCAGAGAAAGGCCAGTGATTCACTAAACTATTAATCATAATTCCGATCAAGCATACGTGAGTATATAATCTCTGAAATTTTTATCCAGATGAATTTTAACCATCGCCTCTTGAGGAGCAAGAAAAGCAACAAAAAGTGCTTAAAAAATAGCAGGTTGGTCAGTAGCATAAATCTAAAAATTTTGTGGGAAGCAAGTGCAAAGTAACAACACTTTGATTATAGCGAGCGACTTTATTGCTTTTGTTGGGGCAGGAAAACCAGCGCCAGATGCGGACAAACGGAAATACAATTGCCACAGATGTGACATTTTTGCTTATTGACGATCGCCCGTTTACAGCAGAAACCATTGGCGTGTTCGGCTTCCAGCGTCAGCGCAGATAGTGGGCAGCTGGCCACACAGGCGCCACAACCAGTGCATTTATTCAGGATAACTACAGCCGCCATACACTCACCGGGTCAAAACAATAATTTCTGTCATTATCATAATAATCGATATCAAAAGGCTCTGCCATCAAACAGTAAACACGCATTCATCAGGAAAAGCGTGAAAAGTCGGCTGGCCTTTTTTCTGTAAAAGCCTTAATCGCTTCTTGTGCCTCAGGTTTAGCAAGCTGCTGGAGGAATAATGCTCCTTCTTTACTCATCACCTCGGCCACTTGCTGAGCTTGACTTTCTCGCAGTAAGGATTTGGTCAGGCGAACCGAGGCAGGGGGTTGTTTCGCCAGTCGCAGGGCCTTATCCATAACATGTTGCCGCAATTTATCTTTGGGAAAAACTTGATTGACCAATCCAAGCAACTCAGCCTTTTCAGCATTGATGCATTCCCCCAGCAGCAATATCTCAGATGCACGTAAAAAACCCACTAGCTTTGGCAGCAGATAACTTGAAGCCGCCTCGGGGCAAAGGCCAAGGGGGACAAAGGGGAGTTGAAAGTTGGCGGTTTGATCAGCATAAACCAGATCACAGTGAAGGAGCATGGTGGTACCGATACCCACGGCAGCACCACTGACCATGGCAATAATCGGCTTATTGGCCTGACTGATCGCGCGGAGAAAGTGGAAAACTGGGCTCTCTTCCCCTTGCGGGGGATGCGTGGCAAAATCATTTAAATCATTACCGCTGGTAAAGCACCCCTCTGCTC
Organism: Desulfuromusa kysingii; assembly: GCF_900107645.1. Lineage (GTDB taxonomy): Bacteria > Desulfobacterota > Desulfuromonadia > Desulfuromonadales > Geopsychrobacteraceae > Desulfuromusa > Desulfuromusa kysingii. The sequence continues at coordinate 52,550 of NZ_FNQN01000010.1, read as the reverse complement.
CGCACAACAGAATGACCCGGATTGCAGTATTCATCTCCGCCTCGTCCAAAGCTGTTGTCAGGGCAGTATACATAGCCAATGTCAGGGCATTCTTCTTTTCCGGTCTGTGAATGGTAATTTGTAAAATTCCCCGATCTATTTTGGTTCTCACTAACTCGGTTCTATTTTTCATATTTTAGTCCTTGTAGTCACAGAGATTCTGAACAGCAGACCAGCCGCATCTGGAGCAAATCAACAGCGGAAAAAACTGAGTGCATGCCCCAAAACTTAGACCATCATGTGATGGCATAAGTAAAGCTATCTGCTACCTGCGGATATAGACCGATCTCAATCAGGGTTGCCTTTAACCGTTCAGGATGAGCCATAAAATCCTGTAAAAAAACAATTTCAGAGGCTTTTAGATAACTGACAAAGGGATGCTTAGTGTCATCGTTTAAATGATTAATGACAATGTCTGCGGCGTTCATGTTCAACAACAGGTTTTTAATTCGCCCTGCCCGCACCAGCAGTTTGCGGAGATAAAAAAGGAGGCAACTGTCCACGCTTTCAATAGTCTCCCGATGGCCCGGTAGGATGATTTTATCCCGCAAGGTGACCAGTTTTTTTAAACTTTCACAGTAGGCTGCATAGTTGTGAAAACGCTCTCCAGTCAACAGGTCAACGTCAAGCAACGGGGTCTGAAAAATCGCTTGTAACATCACATCCCCGGTAATCGCCCAATCTGCGGTAGTGAAAACCATATCGCTTTGAGAATGTCCAGGGCAGGACTGAGCGGTTAACCCCAGTTCTGGCGGCAATCCATCTTCAATAATCTTAAATTTTTCTGGTAATGGCGGGAAAACTGTTCCATCCCCCATATTGGCGCGAAAGCGATCTAAAAAGTCAGGTGCAAAGCCAATCTGCAAGATCAGGTCGTACATCAGCTCTAACCGCTCCGCATGCCGGGTAATTTTTAGATGATCCCGGAACGGAAGGTAGATGGTGGCATCGGTCTGCTGACTCAGCCAGTTGGCTAACCCATAGTGATCAATGTGACAATGGGTAATAATGACATGTTGCAGACGCTCAAACTGAAGATTGCTTTGCAGATATCGTTTAGCTTCATCGGATGGTGGCCCGGTATCAAAGAGAACCAGTTGGCCATTGATTTCGCTACTGTAGCAATGGACCGGGCCAACGACATAGGCGGTATTGATGGTGTGCTGTATCGGTGTCATATAATATGATTGCCTAAAACGAAACGCGGGAGCCCACAGAGAGGCTCCCCCAACACAATAAATAGTCAATGACGTTAAGAACGGGTCTCTGTCCCCGTTGCGAATGTCCAGAATCAGAAAATATACTTTTCCACCTCGATAGCTGCCTGAGCAAGGGTGCGCTTGGCTTGCAATAACCCGGTGGCGTCATATTTGGTGAAACGACGTACCCCGGAGAGGATCATGGTTAGGGTATCACCTTCCTCGACCATATAGGCGCCTTTTTTTGCAGCGCTGGCGGCGATTTCGGTGGCGTTAAAGGTGGCAACCTTGACCGCAGCACGGAGTTGCTCCTGCTTGGCCGGGCTCAGCGAGTCAATAATCTTTTCTGCCCGGAGAACCGCACTTTCCATGGCAAAAATCTGGATAGCAATGTCGGCTGCAGCCATGAGGATTTCCTGTTCATCGGCCAATTTGTCCATGTATTTCTGCACGCCAGCACCGGACAGGATCAGGAACAGGGTTTTCAGGTTTTGGATCGTGGTTTTCTCGGCAATAAAAGGGATCGAATCATCGACGTCTTCAAACGAAGGGGTCATCAATGCTTCAAATGCCTTCATGGATTCTGCCTGTAAAGGGAGTTCACCCTTCATAGCCCGTTTGAGGATCATCCCCGAGGTTAACAATCGATTGATTTCATTGGTCCCTTCAAAAATCCGATTGATCCGTTCATCCCGATAATAGCGCTCAGCAGGGTATTCGCTGCAGAACCCATAGCCGCCGTGAATCTGGACAACTTCATCGACGGTTTTGGCCAGCACATCGCTACAGAAAACCTTGGAGATACCACACTCGGGAGCATATTCCTCTATCCCTTTGAGATATTGCTCATAGTAGTCATCGGCTCCCTTTTCGATGGTTGCAAGTTTATCATCAAGGAGACCCGCCAGGCGGTAAACTAAAGATTCCGACGCATAGATCGAGGCCGTTAAATCGGCAATTTTTTCTTGTATTGCACCAAAGGAAGAGATCTGCCGACTGAACTGTTTACGTTCATTGGCGTAACGAATCCCTTCAGCGAGGGCCATTTTCGCTGCACCTGTAACCCCCGCACCAAGTTTGAACCGACCGATATTCAAGGAATTAAAGGCGATTTTATGGCCTTTGCCAATGTCTCCGAGAACGTTTTCAACAGGGACTTTGCAGTTATCAAGGATAATCTGCGTAGTTGAACTCCCTTTGATCCCCATTTTTTTCTCTTCGTTGCCAACGACCAGACCTGGGAAACTTTTTTCTACCAGAAAGGCGGTAAAGTGTTGCTTGTCAACCTTGGCAAAAATGGTAAAGAGTTCGGCAAAACCACCATTTGTAATGTACTGCTTGGTGCCATTGAGGATGTAATGTGTCCCGTCTTCGGAAAGAATGGCAGAGGATTGTGCCCCCAGGGCGTCGCTCCCCGATCCGGGCTCTGTCAGACAATATGCCGAACACCATTCACCGGTAATTATTTTTTCCAGATATTTTTTCTTCTGCTCTGCGGTTCCGTAATAGATCAGAGGCAGAGTGCCGATTCCAGTGTGGGCGGCAAAAGCGACAGAAAAGGAGCCGCTGGTGGAAATCTTTTCGCCCACCAACATGCTGGTGGCTTTGTCCAGTTCCAATCCTCCCTCTTCTTCCGGAGCATCCATCATTAACAGCCCGAGTTCACCACATTTGCGCATCCCATCGATAACGTAATCGAAGTTTTGCGCTTCAATCTCATCCTGATGGGGGATGATTTCATTCTCGACAAATTGTTCTGTTGTTTCAGCTATCTGCCGCTGCTCATCAGTAAAGTCTTCCGGAGTAAAAATATCCTGACAGTCGGTTTCGACAATTAGAAATTCGCCACCTTTCATAATTTTTCCAGCCATAATCTCACCTCCTCTTATCTAAAGAATTAAATTTAAATCTTTTCAAAAATTCCGGCAGCCCCCATACCACCGCCGATACACATAGAGACCATGCCGTAGCGCAATTCACGCCGCTGCATTTCGTGCAATAGAGTTGCTGTCAATTTCGCTCCTGTGCAACCCAGCGGATGTCCAAGGGCGATCGCGCCTCCGTTGACATTGAGGGTCTCCGTATTTAAGCCGAGTTCTCTGATAACCGCTAGCGATTGTGCTGCAAAGGCCTCATTCAGCTCAATCAGACCAATATCGCCAAGTTGCAGTCCCGCGAGTTTTAGAGCTGCAGGGATGGCCTCAATAGGGCCAATTCCCATAATTTCAGGTGGGACCCCTTTAACCGCGAAAGCAACAAAGCGGGCCAGTGGTTCACCACCGATTTGTTTGATAAAGTCTTCAGAGACCACCAGAGCTGCCGCAGCGCCATCGGTCATTTGTGACGATGACCCTGCGGTGACTGACCCCCCTTGCTTAAAAGGGGTTTTAAGTTTGGCCAACCCTTCAAGGCTAGTGTCGGCGCGAACGCCATCATCGATGTCAACAAGTTCAGTTGTTTTCTGAATCTTCCCTTTAACAATGGCGGTTTTTTCAATCTCTACAGGGATAATTTCATCACTGAAACGTCCTGCTGCGATCGCTGCAGCCGCTTTTTGATGGCTTGCGACCGAAAAAGCATCCTGATCCTGACGGCTGATTTGATATTTTTCCGCGACTAATTCAGCGGTGACTCCCATAGAGGCGAAGGTTTCAGGCCACTGTGATACCAGTCCGGGGTTGGCACTGTATTTATTGCCTCCCATAGGAACCGTGGTCATGGATTCGGTCCCTCCGGCAATGATGCAGTCGGCAAATCCTGCCATGATCCGTTCTGCTGCCAGGGCAATACTCTGTAGACCAGAAGAGCAGAAGCGGTTAATTGTCTGAGCCGGCACCTGGTAAGGGATCCCTGCTTTCAGCGCAGCGACCCGGGCAACATTCATCCCTTGTTCCCCTTCCGGAAAAGCACAGCCGAGGATCACGTCATCAATCCGCATAGGGTCAATCTTGGTCCGTTCAATCAAGCCGGCCAAGGCCGCTGCAGCCAGATCATCGGGACGCATATCTTTGAATTTGCCTTTGTTGGCGCGACAGCCAGGGGTGCGGTAGGCGGCAAGTATATAAGCTGTTTTCATCGTTTATTCTCCGTCTGTAGGAGCGCATCTGTGTGTACGCCCTTGCGTATGGCAGGACAGACACCGAAGTCTGCCCCGACAAAGATTTCATTTAATTGCGCAGCGGTTTGCCTTTTTTCAACATATGTTGAATCCGCTCGGCGGTCTTCTTATTGCCACACAATTTGAGAAACGCCTGCCGTTCCAGTTGCAGGAGATACTCTTCTGAAATCGGCGTCCCCGGAAGAACATCTCCGCCGGTAATGACATCGGCAATAACGCCACCCATTTCAGCTTCGTATGCAGTGACAAAACCACCCATCTTCATATTCCACAGCTGACTTTTGATGCTGGCAGCGATGCTCCGGCCAGGGGCGGGGACATCTTCCGCAGGTCGTTGAGGTCGATAGTTGGTTGCCAGCGCCAGAACCTTCTGTTTCGCATCAGCAAGAAGACGATCAATATCCATACTAATACTATCGCCGTTGCGCATATACCCCATTCCCTTGAGTTCAGCGGCTCCCATGGAGACTTTGGCCATGCCGATCTGCTGAAAGTTTTTGAAGATAAAGGGGGTGACATCGGTATCATATTGGTTGGCTAATTCCACAGCACGGAGACACATCTCCTTAGTCCCGCCGCCTGCTGGAATGAGCCCCACACCAATCTCAACCAGCCCCATGTAGGTTTCTGCGGAGGCGTTGATGGCATCAGCATGGAGTGAGAATTCACAACCTCCACCCAGAGCCATACCGAAAGGGGCAGCAACAACAGGGACTTTGGCGTATTTCACTGCCATGGTGGCTTTCTGGAAGGCGCGGACACTTAAATCAATATCTTCATAAGCCCCTTCAGCCAGAGCAACCGCCAACAACATCAGATTGGCACCGACCGAAAAATTGCTCCCTTGATTGCCGATCACTAGCCCAACACCCTCTTCTTCCGCCCGTTTTATGGCCTTGTGGGTCATGGCCAGAATGTCACCACTGATAGAGTTCATCTTCGAATGAAATTCCATCCCGAAGACACCATCGCCCAGATCGACCACTGAACAGTTTGCCGTTTTCTCTACCACTCCCGAGGTTTTCTTAAGAATTTGCAGATTGATCTGCCCCTCTTTTTGCGCCATCAGATGGTAGTTTTTTGCTTGTAAGTCGTAGTATTCCTGCTGTCCGGAATCGTTGTAGCGGTAGAAGCTGGTGACCCCTTTCAAGCTTTCAGGAACCGCGACGCCATCTTTTTCTGCCCGTTTGACAAAACTTTCAACACCAATGGCGTCAAGCATTTCAAAGGGACCGATTTCCCAGTTGAAGCCCCACTTCATGCCATTATCGATATTGACAATGTCGTCAGCAATTTCAGGGATACGGTTGACGGTATAGATCAGTGAATCACGCAAGGAACGCCAGGCAAACTCAGCCCCTTTGTCCTTGCCATTGACCACCATCTTCACCTTTTGCGCCGGATCATCAACCATCTTGACGGCGACGACGGATGGGAATTTCGGTTTTTCTGCAAGTTTATATTCACCGCTGGTGTAATCGTAGTAATAGATCTGTCGCTGACCGTCACGTTGCTCTTTCTTGTAAAAGCCCTTTTTGCTTTTATTTCCATGCAGTCCTGTGTCCACCATCTGTTGCATAAATTCAGGAATCTGGAAGGTTTCACGACATTCATCGTCAGGAAGTAACTCATAAGTGTTTTTACAGATGTGCACCAAAGTGTCGATGCCGACCAGATCACTGGTGCGGAAGGCAGCAGATCCCGGTCTGGCCGTAGCTGGTCCAGCGACACTGTCGACCTCTTCAACCGTCATCTCCAGATCGAGCATGTGTTTAATGCCATTGAAAATGGAGAAAACCCCAATCCGGTTGGCGATAAAGTTGGGGGTGTCTTTAGCGTAGACAATCCCCTTACCCAGTTTGCGGCTGATGAAATCGGCCAACTCAGAGACAATAGCCGGATCGGTATATTGGCTGGGGACAATTTCCAGTAAACGCATGTAACGCGGAGGATTAAAAAAGTGGGTGACAAGAAAATTCTTCCGCATCTCTGCAGGGAGAACTTCGGCCATTTCATTCACCGAAAGACCGCTGGTGTTGGTTGAAAGGATGGCCCCAGCCGCTAAATTCGGAACCAATTTTGACAGCAGATCTTTTTTGATCGGCATGTGCTCAATAACAACCTCAATAACCCAGTCACAGTCCTTCAGCTTTGCCAGATCATCATCCAGATTTCCGGTGCTGATCTGTTTCGCGTATTGCTGTAGATAAAACGGTGCTGGCTTCATTTTTAACAGTTGTGCCAGACCGGCATTGGCGATGCGGTTACGGACTTGGGGGGATTGCAGGTTCAGCCCCTGTGCTTCCTCTTCGCTGGTGAGTTCTCGCGGGACGATATCCAACATCAGAACTTCCAGACCCGCATTGGCAAGATGGGCCGCGATAGTGGCGCCCATAACGCCGGCCCCAAGCACGGCAACACGATTAATTTGCCTCATTTTTTCCTCCATTTTCAGATTGTGGCTGGGAGTTTTGCCCCTCACCATTGTGCTGATAGAGTTGTTCGATTTTATCTTTATAGGTTTTATAGATCTCTTTGCGTTTCAGTTTCATCGTCGGGGTTAATTCCCCACCCTCTGTCGAAAATTCACGGGGGAGCAAGATGAATTTTTTGATCGTCTGATAGGACGCAAGGTTTTTATTGAATAGCGCTATCCGTTCAGCAAACAGTTGTTTCACCTGTTCATTAGCGACTAAATCGTCAACACTGAGATAGTTGATGTGTTTTTCGTGCCCGAATTCAATCAGTCGTTCAAAATTCGGGGTTAATATCGCGATCAAGTAGGGTTTAGTGTCCCCATGGATATAGGCTTGAGAAATATATTTGTCGAGCTTTAAAGTGTTTTCCAGAGGTTGAGGGGCGATATTTTTCCCCCCAGCAGTGACAATAATCTCCTTTTTCCGATCAACAATATAAACATAACCCTGTTCATCAATATGGGCGATATCTCCAGTTTTAAACCAGCCGTCGACAAATGCGTTAGCGGTCGCTTTTTGGTCCTGATAATACCCGCGCATCACTGCCGACCCTTTGACCAGCAGTTCACCATCCTCTAACAGTTTAAACTCGGTGTCACCCAACGCTTTGCCGACAGAGCCAAAACGATTTTCATGCAGACTGTTCAAGGCAATCGCAGGGCTGGTTTCGGTCAGACCGTAGCCTTCAAAAACCGGAATACCGATAATCCACATAAATTCATTGATGGTTTTATCTAGAGGGGCACCCCCACAAATAAAGAATTTCAGCTGGCCACCAAAACGGGAACGAATTTTACGAAAGACCAACCGATCATATATCTTGTATTTGAGGCCGAGGAGTCCTATGGATTGGTGCCGAATATATTTGGCGTGGATATATTTGTGTCCTGTGGCGATGGCACTATGAAAAAGTTGCCGTTTAACCGGGCCCAACAGGTGGATATTTTCATAAATCCGCGAATAAATTTTTTCAAATAGGCGCGGGACACTGATCATGGCTGAGGGTTTGACCTCAAGGATGTTTTCAACCACTTTATTCACATCTTCAGCAAAAGCGATATGCCCGCCACCCATCAACACAGCATAGTATCCAGCGGTCCGTTCCAGAACATGGCTCAAAGGGAGAAAACTTAAAAACGTTCCGGTCATTTGTGCTTCACCTGCCCGCTGGATACCATCCCATGCGTTGATTGCCATGTTATGCTGGGTCAACATCACCCCTTTGGGGATTCCTGTGGTTCCAGAGGTGTAAATAACAGTGATTAGGTCGGTTGAATCAATCGACGCTATCTGCTCTTCAATCTGTTGTTTTTCTTTATCTTGGATAGGATAAGAAATTTCAGACAGCTGGTAAAGAGTATGGACTGGCAGATTTCGCTCCCCAAGAAAACGCTCAAACGAGAAAACCATCTCCACTTGGGGAATTTGATCGCGGACGGCAAGCAGTTTTTCGTATTGGCTGCGATCAGAAACAAAAACGATTTTAGAGCCACTATGGTTAATAACATATGCAGCCTGCACCCCGGTATTGGTCGCGTAGACTGGAACGCTGATCCCGAGAGCGGCTTGAATCCCCATATCTGCGATAACCCAGCCGGCCCGGTTTTCAGAAAAAATCGCCACCCTGTCACCAGCTTGCATCCCCGCTTTACGCAACCCGCGGGCTGTCATTAGAATCCGGGAATAGAACTGTTGATAGTTCAGAGTGATGTATCCGCCCCCTTTTTTAAAACTGATCGCTGGCCGGTCAGCATATTTTTCTGCGTTGACCTGCATCATTTGCGGAATGGATCGATAGGGAAGTTTTTTGGCTCTGGCTTCAGTCATCGTCATTTCCCTTTTAACCAGGTTAGGTCAATTAATGATAATGTCTTTTCGACTATCTGCAACCCAAGCTGCGATTAAGATTTATTTTAAAGATAGAGTCTATATTCTACTTACTTTTACGTTCGGGTCAACCTAAAATATAAAATTGTTCTATTTTTGAAGCTATGGAGAAGAGAGTCGTTCTTGGGCCATCTGTTGACAGATGGCCCTAAGTAAAAAGGTGCTGATACAAGGGTTATTTCGAGAAGATATTTCTCGATTTTGGCAGTAAAAAGCAGGCTAAGGCGGGAAGCAGCAAGATAGCTCCAAGCATGTTGACCAGAAACATAAAGGTCAGCAGGATTCCCATATCGGCTTGAAATTTAAGTGGTGAAAAAATCCAGGTCGCAACGCCGATAGCGAGGGTTACCCCGGTAAACACAACCCCGTTTCCAGTAATCGCCAAGGTGTGCAAGTAGGCTTCCTGCAAAGTCTGACCTTTGCGCAAGTAGCTGCGTAAACGGCTAAAAATATAGATACCGTAATCAACCCCAACCCCAACCCCCAAAGCAACAACCGGGAGAGTGGAGACTTTTAAGCCAATCTCCAGAATACTCATCAAGGCATAGGCCAGCAGAGATACCAGCGCCAAAGGTAAGATGATACAAAGGACCGCCCTTATGGAACGGAACTCATAGAAGCAAAGGAGGGTCACAGCACCAAAAACATAGAGGAGGATGGGAAACTGTGCAGCGGAGACTTCTTCATTGGTTGCTGCCATCACCCCGACATTACCGGAAGCCAGTCTGAAGGTGACATTCTCAGAAACATGCTGTTCACGGTAACTTTTGACTTCTGCAACAATATTGGCGATGGTTTCTGCTTTGTGGTCTTTCGTGAAGATGGCCACCGGCATAACACTGCAATCGGAGTTCAACAAACCGCTACTGGTTGGGATATAACCAACGGCCTGAACCATGGTTGCTTGATTCCGTGGCAAAACCTGCCACTTTAAGCTCCCCTCATTCCATCCGGCATTAATAATTTTGGCAATACCGGGAAGTCCGATGACCGACTGGACACCATCAACATTGTTCATATGCCAGGCAAAGCGATCAATAGCGGTCATAATATCGTAATCAATACAGCCGTCTGGTTTGGTTTCAACAATGACGGTAATCAGATCGACACCGATAGAAAAGTTTTCAGTGATGACCTTACTATCCTGGTTATAACGGGAATCGGTCCGCAACTCAGGGACGCCGCGGTGCATGTCTCCCATCTTGATATCGGACCCTTTCCAGAGGCCAAAACCGAGAAGAATGATGGCGATCGCGATAATGACTGTCGCAAACTTGGGTTCTGCGGCCCGTTCAAAGAAATTCCAGATCGGTTTCAGCGTTCGGGTCTGCTCATCGACCCGGCGTTTGTAACGGCGCCCGGTTTTGACATAAGAGAGGAGGATTGGCAGCAGGATCAGATTGCTGAGAATAATGACAGCAACACCTAAGCTTGCAGTAATCGCCATCTCCTGGATGACCTGGATTTCAATCAACTGAATCGTAATGAAACCAATGGTATCGCTGGCCAGAGCGATAAAGCCGGGAATCAGCAGTTGCCGAAAGCAGGCTTTGGCCGCTTCCAGACGGTCTGCTCCAGCACGCACTTCAGCAGTGTTGGCTGTGATCATCTGTACTGCGTGACTGACCCCGATTGCAAAAATCAGAAACGGCACCAACAATCCCATCGGATCGATACCATAACCGAGAATTGGTAAGAGCCCCAGTTGCCAGATAACTGCAATCAAGGAGCAACCTATGGGAATCAGGGTGAGGATGAAAGAGCGGGTGTAGAGGAAAACCAGCAAACTGGTGATCGCAAAGGCAATGCAGAAAAACAGGATAACCCGTTGTGCCCCATCGGCAATATCACCAATGACCTTGGCAAAGCCAATGATATGAACGCTGACCTGATCGCTCTGATACTTATCCCTTATCCGTTCTTCAAGCAGATGTGAGACCTTGATCAGGTCGAGCTTTTCACCGGTTGCCGGATCGACATCCAGCAATTGTGCACTGATTGCCGCCCCGCTAAAGTCATTGGCGACCAGGCGTCCGAGAATCCCCGCTTTGAGGATATTTTTGCGGACTTTCTCCAACCCCTCTGAGGTCGGCTCAAAGTCTGCAGGAACAACATTGCCTCCAGAGATGCCATCCTCAACGACTTCGGTAAAACGGACGTTGGGAGTAAACAATGATGTCACCTGGGCACGATCGACTCCAGGGATAAAGAAGACATCATCTGTGGCATTTTGCAAGGTGGTGAAGAATTCGGGGGTGAAAATATCCCCCTGCTTGGACATCAGTGCAATCAAAATCCGGTTGGCACCGCCAAACTCCTTGCGGTGTTCAACGTAGGTTTGCATATACTCGTGTTCAAGCGGCAGCAGTTTGTTGAAGCCCGCGTCGATGCGCAGGCTGGTGAGAGAATAAGACATAAGCAGGGTGACCAGGATAAAAAAGCCCAGCAAAATACGCCGATTGTTAAAAATGAGCTTTTCAAGCCCCGTTCTGAAGGCATTCAGTTTCATCTAAATCTCCTGCTTTTTCCGCTACTTAATCATAAAAATTTGTTGGGAAAGCTTGGTTACACCAAAATTACCGATTGCGATAATAGTCTCGTCTGCTGCTTGTAATAATTGACTGAAGCCTTTGCGCTCCGGATCTTGATGGAGAGCAAAGGTAGAGCCATTGTCGTGACTGGTTAAAATCACCCCGGCGAGACCGGTTATGACGATGGAGCCATCGTCAAGCCGGATGCCACTGGTTAAACTCGCCTCTGTGCCTGTGGTCGTAGTCGACCAGGTTTCCCCGGCGTCATCAGAGAGAAACAGATGTCCACGCAGGCCGAATAACAGGAGTCGGTTATGCTCGGCAGGGAAGATCGCAAAAAAGGATCCCTGATAGTCAGGGTCCAGCAGCGTCCAGTTTTGCCCCTGATCATCGGAGCGATAGGCAAAACCGGCTTCAGCTGCAATAAACAGCTGGTCTCCGACTGCAACGATCTGGTTTAAATGGAAATCATCCTCACTGATCCAGCGCCCCTCCCAACTGCTGCCAGCATCAAAAGACTCCAGGAATTGTCCATATGCACCAATGGCATAGCCGTGGTTGTCATCAAGAAAAAGGATGTCTAACAAAGGGCTTTGGGCTTCCGGATTTTCATAAACAAGCTTCCAGCTGCTGCCACCGTCTCTGGTTCGCAGGATAACCTGATCATGACCGACCACCCAACCATTTTGACGATCAATAAAATAGACCGCGGTCAAGGTGGCACGTGTCGGGACCTGACATTGCATCCAACTGCTGCCATTGTCTTCACTGATGAGAATATGGCCACGCTCACCAACGACGACCAGGGTATCGTCGATGCGTTGACCATCAAGCAGCAATGACTGGGTTGCCAGTGGAGCAATCACTGCGGTATCAGCGCTAATAACTGGGGAAGCACTATAGAAAATGACCAGCAGGCTGACGCTGATAGCGAGGGCAAGGTCGCTGAATTGTGCAAAAATTTTTATCATATCCAACACTCAGAAAAGGCATAAAAAATGGCCGAGCCGTTGCCGACTCGGCCAAGACTAAATGGTTGAAGACCTATTAACGACGGCCAGCCCGACGCAAAGCCCCGGGAGAATAGTCCTGATCGGTCCGTTTGATACTAAAATCGTACATTTCCGCTTCATTGTCCAGCCCAAGAGCCAGATAGCGTCCAGATTGCAGGTCGTAATGGGTTTCTAGCGTTGTCCAGAAGGTTGGAACTTCGTAGTAATTGATGGAATGACCTTCAGAAACCCGCCACAGTTGGTCACGGTTATCGTAATGTTCGGCAACCATAATCTGCCAGGAGTCTTCATCAATATAGAAAACTCGCTTTTTATAGAGGTGACGGGCCCCTTCACGCAACGTGGCTTCAATCACCCAAACCCGATGGAGTTCATAGCGTAAATAATCCGGGTTTGCATGTAATGGGGTGAGGATATCTTTATACTTCAATTTATCGCTGTGAAGCAGGTAGTTATTGTAAGGAATATAGAGTTCTTTTTTGCCAATCAACTTCCAGTTGTAGCGGTCAGGTGCGCCATTGAACATGTCAAATTGATCCGCCGTCCGCAAGCTGTCCGCAGCTGTCCCCGGGTTGTCGTAAGCAACATTCGGAGCTCTGCGAACCCGCCGTTGACCAGGATTGTATACCCAGGCAGCACGTGGTTCAGTGACTTGATTCATGGTTTCATGAACCAGCAAGACATTACCTGCCAACCGCGCTGGTGCTGTCACCTCTTGACGAAACATCAGAATCCGGTTTTTTAATTCTTCTTCAGTCATCCCTTCTTGTGAATAACTCAGGCTGAACTCATCATCAAACTTAACCAGGGTATAACTTCCACCACGGGTCATCGGTGCCTGGGCAATTTTACGTGACGCGGCATCACCCCGATAACGCAGCATGTGGTTCCAGAGAACCTCAATCCCGGATTCAGGAATGGGAAAGGGGATGCCGTTCACGGTACCTTTGACTCCATCACCACCATTAATCAGTTCGGCGGTTTGGGAGACTTTTTTGGTCATGTCATAGATGCGTTGTGGCGATGAGGCGCTACGATGTGTTGGGTAGATGTTCATCTTGAAGCTATCGTAGGTTTTAAGCATGGCCTGATGTCCGGCGGTCAACCTGTTCTTATACTGATCCATGTTGGCAGCAGTAATGGTCACCAGAACTTTATCATCAGCATAGGGGTCAGGGTGATGCATCCCCTTGGTATAACCTTCAGGTGGAGTGGTGATGCCACCGTCCCAGGCGGGAATGGAACCATCCGAGTTTCCCGCTTTTTCAGCGCCGACCGGAGTCAGGTCTTTACCCAGACGGGCGGCTTCATCAGCAGTAATGGCGGCAAAAGAAAGCCCTGCCAATGCCGTGATCAGTAATAGGGCAAAGGCCCCAGCTAATGCGTTTTTCAGCATAATATTTGCTCCCTGTATCAATTTAGAATGAATATTTGATGTTAAATGCCAAGAAATCCCGATCATTGATCAGATTATATCGGCCTGCACCAAAAAAATCGGTATAGCTCAAATCAGCAGTCCACTGATTTTGATAGTTAGCTTCGAGCCCTAAAGTGACAGTCTTCCGACCATCAATGAAATTACCACCGGGGCCAGGGGTGGTACCGTTGACATCATGGGCCCAGGCAACCCGCGGTGACAGAGTGACAGCGCCGATAGCGTTGTTGAAGTCGAGCTTGGCAACCAGACGGTAGCCCCAGGAAGTGGCATCGGCAAAAGCTGATGAGGATTCAGTTTCATCATAGTGGGAGCTTGCAAGAAGCGCATTACCACTGATTGGGGTTCCTACTCCATCCATACGTAAATCGTCTTTATCCGGCATCCCATGAACATGCGTCAAGCCAACTTCCCCAACCAGGACAAATTGATCAGCGCCAAAAGTGGGACCGAGAAGTTTGGTTGCTGTTATCTGGGCCTGAGTGACGTCCAGGCGTTTGTACCCCTGAATATAATATTCATACTGTCCCGTCGCATCGTAAATTTGGTTGTATGTTGCCAATCCCGGACTTATCGGCCCAAGGGCCGCAAAGATAAGCTCAATATCATCCATCTGCAAGGGAACATCCAATCTGTGGGACACTTCTCCCTGCAGGGCAATACCACTGGCAGGCAAGGTGGTGTTAAAGCTGACCCCAAACAGTTGAATGTCTTCAGGGTACTCAATCATGTATTCGGCGGTCTGGGCATATTCATTGACCGCATATGCAGAGGCTAAGGCACTTCCCCCTGCGGTTGCTGCATTTATGGCACCGGTCGCAATAGCTTGAGCTTCAGCGACATCAAGACCACCCGTTACGCCAGTTGTTGTTCCAGCCGTTACCCCCGCAGTTATGGCAGCTGTTGCCGACGTAGGGTCTTGAGGATCGTAGAGTGCCGCAAATGTTCCAGCAGCCGTAGCTGCTGTTGTCGCTTTAAGCGCACCAACTGCAGAACCAGTTCTCGCGCTGAGAACTGGAAGGCGACTATGGTAGTTCATGTAATAAAAACCGAATTCAGTATCATTCAGGTTGGCGGCATAGACACGCATGGCGACACCATATTGACCATCATCATCGGCGTAGACATTTGATCCACGGGGGACCATATTAAATCTTTCATCTGAATCTTCGTACAATGCCCCTGTCCAACTTTCACCTTGATCGGACCACTGCCCAAAACCGAGCATAACCTGATCGCCACCCTCACCAGCGAAATCATTCGTGCTCCAGTAAGAGCCTGGCGGATCAATCTTCACCTCTTGCCAATCGTACTGGTAAAAACCTTCAAAAGTTATATTTTCCGTTGGGCTGATAGAGGCAGACACCATGCCGACAGGGATTAAGCCTTCCTTCAACTCCGCCCCGGCAACGCGTAGCTTGCTGACATCGAAAGGGTTGATGACATTGATACCATTTTGGATAAAAGTACTTTCTCCCCAGCTCAAAACCTGGCTACCAACGCGAATCTGGGCCGGCATTTGCGCAACATCAAAATCCCAGGTGATGTAGGCATCAAGAAGTTCAGCGTCTTTGCCGACCATATCCAAAGTTTCGTCGCTAAGATCGGTTCTGGCACGGTCACCATCATTGTTTTCAAAATCATAAAAAGCGCTACCGCGCACGAAAAGACCAAAACTTTTATACTGAAGACCAAGTTCACTAGTAATTTTTGCAGTATTGTTGATCAGATCCCCTTTATCATAATTAAGATCGCCATCATCAAAGTTCAGGGAATAGGCATTCCCACCATTGGCAACACCTATCAAGTCGGAATCCTGATCGGCCATCCGCCAGGCAAGACCATAAGAGAGGGTCGAGTCAAAGCTACCGGTGAGATCTCCAGATCCAAACTGAAAGGCAAAAGATGGTGCTACAAAGGTAGCAGTCAATACCAAAGCCAGCAGGGTTAGGCAAGTGCTTCGTACCCTTAATTTAAATTTTATTTTCTTCATTCTGATTCCCATGTGTCCTCCTTGGAGCGCGTGATTTAATCAACAACCTCAGTAAACAAGTCAACTCGTCGGCATTGCGTAGAAAAAATCAACAGAAATCGATATGGGGTTCATAGCAAGTTCTGTCTGCCGATTTATGAATTTTTTGTCGATACTAGCTCCGACCTGTCTTGATCGCAAGAATAAAAAGGTGTTTTGAGCATTTCCAAAACGTATTTATTCTTCTCTTGGTAAATTTTATCCTTTTGTTTCAAGGAGAATCGCTGATTTGTTTTTAAGAAACATGATATCAATCTCTTTTTATCGTACCTTTACGCGAAGGTCAATCTTATTTTATAACACTGTTCGTTTTTCGCGCCTAGAGCTGAGAGACAATAACAAACATTCTATTCATTTTTGCGAGTGGCGTATCTATGCTATATAATGACTTGTTTGTAAATATCGATATTCCTTTTAACCGCTTCTTTCAAAGGAGTCAGCAACCGCTATGAATCATACAAAATCTGAAGAGTTATTTGTCAAGGCAAAAGCGATTATACCCGGTGGAGTGAACAGCCCTGTCCGGGCTTTTAAATCGGCAGGCTGCAATCCAATTTTTATTGCTAAAGCCGCTGGAAGCAAGATTTACGATGTCGATGGCAATGAATATATCGACTACGTTGGATCGTGGGGACCGATGATACTGGGGCACTGTCACCCCAAGGTTGTGGAAGCGATTCAAAAGACCGCAGCAAGTGGTGCTTCTTTTGGAGCCCCAACACCATTAGAAACCGAACTTGCTGAGATCGTATGTGAGGCTTATCCGAATATCGAAAAAGTACGCATGGTTTCATCGGGGACCGAAGCAACCATGAGTGCCATCCGCTTGGCGCGTGGTTATACCGGTCGCGATAAAATCCTCAAGTTTGATGGCTGTTATCACGGTCATGCGGATTCCCTCCTGGTTAAAGCCGGCAGTGGCTTAGCAACATTTGGGGTACCAACCTCACCAGGGGTTCCTGCGGATTTTGCCAAATATACCTTAACGGCAAACTACAATGATCTGGCTAATGTTCAGGAGCTCGTCGCTGCCAACAAAGGAGAAATTGCTTGTATTATCCTGGAAGCGGTTGCTGGAAATATGGGCTGCGTCCCTCCGGTTAAAGGCTTCCTTCAGGAGTTGCGGGATCTCTGTACTGCTGAGGGGATCATTTTGATCATTGACGAAGTGATGACTGGATTCCGGGTCGCATACGGTGGAGCACAGGAACGCTTTGGCGTGCGTGGTGACTTGGTCTGTCTCGGTAAAATCATCGGTGGTGGATTACCTGTAGGGGCCTTTGGTGGCAAGCGCGAAATCATGGATAGCCTTTCACCGGAAGGTGGCGTTTATCAGGCAGGGACGCTATCGGGTAACCCTCTAGCGATGAGCGCAGGGATTGCGACGTTGAAACTTCTCCAGCAAGAAGGCTTTTATCAGCAGTTAGAGGAGAAAGCTGCTTACCTGGAAAAAGGGGTACAGCAGGTCGCAGGTAACAGTCCGATTGCAACATGCTGGCAGCGCGTCGGCGGCATGTTCTGTACCTACTTTCAAGAGGGACCGGTCAATAACTTTGACGCTGCATTGGCAAGTGATACTGAGGCCTTTGGTCGTTACTTCCGGAGTATGCTAGATCAAGGGATAAATCTGGCCCCAGCACAATTTGAAGCTGGATTTATAAGCATTTCGCACTCAAAGGAAGATCTGGATAAAACTATCGCTGCACTAGAAAAAGCGTTAGCTACGGTTTAAGAATATCCGGTGGGGCAGGTTTTCATTACCTGCCTCACCTCCCGATACAGATATTAATCATACTGACATTTCCCCTCAACTCGCTTACATCCCCCTTCTCCCGACTGAAGAAGGATTCAACCTACATTATTTCCGTTTGCGCAATTGATACTTCCGTACCGCAGCATTATGTTCCTTGAGTGTTTTTGAAAACTGGTGACTCCCATCGCCTCTGGCGACAAAATAAAGCAGTTGTGTGATTGCTGGGTGCGCTGCGGCATCAAGGGCCGAAAGTCCAGGATTGGCAATCGGTCCCGGCGGTAGCCCTTTGGTCGTATAAGTATTGTAGGGGGTTGGTGTTTTCAGATGCTTACGGGTGATGTTGCCATCGAAGTCATCAATCCCATAGATGACTGTAGGATCTGTCTGTAGTGGAATATTGCCTCTGAGCCGGTTGTGAAAAACCGAGGAGATCAAAGGCATCTCGGTAACGATTCCCGTCTCCTTTTCAATGATCGACGCTAAGGTGACCCACTGATGCTGGCTTAGTCCTAATTTTGCAATATCCGCCTTGAATTTTGATCCAGTGTGATCAAAAAACTGGGAGACCATCATCGTCAACAGCGCCTTTTCATCAATCCCCGGTGCAAACAGATAGGTTTCAGGGAACAGATACCCTTCCAGACTATTGGCTTCAATCCCTAAAGATTGAATAAATCCTTTGTCTGTCGCCAGCCTCTGCAGGCGTTCACTTTGACCGAAACCCTTTTCTGCAATTCTGGCGATGACCTGCTTCAGAGTAAACCCTTCAGGGACTGTCAGGCTGACTTTTTCAACATCTCCTTGAACCAGACGATCAAGAACTTTTTCCGCAGATGCCGGATTTTTAAAAACATAGTGCCCTGCTTGAATCTGACCCGTCTGTTGTTTCCAGCGAGCTAGCAATTTGACAGCCAAGGCATTACGAACCACCCCTGTCTTTTGCAGACTTGCGGCAACCTGATTGAGACCAGTGCCCGGTTGAATTTCGAACTGGACGGGACTTTCCGGGGTCTTAGGGCTGAAAAGGAGAGCATAGGAGACGAAGGCAACGACAGGAATAAGGAGAATGAGGAGACTAACAAAGGATAAGAGATATCGACGCATAGGTTTTCTCAGACCTTGAATTTACTTTCTGTGCCATTGCGAAGTCGTTCAATGTTGGCTCGGTGTCGCCAGATGACAATCGCCACAATAATCAGGGCTGTCACAAACAGAGGATAAGAACGCTCAAAGAACAGAACCGGCAGGGGAATTGCCGCAGCAGCCGAAAGCGAGGCCAGAGAAATATAGCGCCAGATGCTGAGAGCCAAAATGAAAATGAGAAGGACACAAAGAACAGAAAGGGGAGACAAAACCAGAAAAATCCCTAATGCCGTGGCAACTCCTTTGCCACCTTTAAATCCGAGATAAACCGGGTAACAATGACCAATAAATGCTGCCAGTGCGACCAGAGCAATTCCCTGCTCTGAAAGATGGAAACCATGCTGGGCTATCAACAGCGGAACGACCCCCTTCAAACAATCACCAAACAAGGTGACAATTCCGAGTTTGCGCCCTGCAATTCGATAAACATTGGTTGCACCGATATTACCGCTACCGGTATTGCGGATATCGTGGTTCCCAATCAAGCGGGTGAGAATAACTCCCGTTGGGATGGCCCCGATAAAATAGGCAAGGATAAGAAGCAAGTAGAGGGTCATGCAGACTATGCCCTTTTTAATGCGGACTTACGGTATTCGTTGATGGCTCCGCGCAAAGCTCCTGCGGCTAAGTTTGAGCAATGGTTTTTCTCTCCCGGAAGGCCTCCAAGCGCCTTAGTGATCGCTTTCTCATCAATCTTTAAGACCTCATTGAGGGTTTTTCCCATGGCCATTTCACTGGCAATCGAAGAGGTCGCAATCGCGGCAGCACAACCATAAACCTTATACTTTATATCAACGACCCGATCTTTTTTAATCTTTAGAGATAAAAGTAGGGTGTCTCCACAATCAGGATCACCAACTTGAATAATCGCAGTTGGATTTTCTATGACTCCGATATTACGTGGATTTTTGAAATGCTCCATCACTGTCTCAGTGTACACTGTTTACTTCCCTTTCTCTTTTGAAACTGGTCATCGCGGTGCTACGATTCGCTAGTGTACAGCTGCTTAAAGGTTGAGGGCAAATGTAAATTTGCTTTTAACTTATCCTCAACGCAAAAAAGCAGCCGTTAACGGCTGCTTTATAAATTAAGTCAATATCATTGCTTCTGTGCGAGCGCCTAACTATGCTCCCCAGCGGGAAATAAAATGAAATTTCTCATCATCTTCTAACCAGTTGGCGTTAACCATTCGTCCTTCACCTTCCCAACTTCCGAGGGTGATGAGTCCAAGGATGATTGCCCCAAATACAGCTAAAAAAATATAAGTCATAACGATTCCCTCACAGAAGATAGGACAAAACATGTTGTCATGGCTTGCATGTTAGCCAGAATCGAAGTATAAGTAAAATTATTCATTATTAGCTATAGGATAAGTTTTAATTATGCTGCCAGATTTTAATCGCCTTAAAGTTTTTTATCATATCTATACGCTGAACAGCATCGTCGGTGCGGCAAATAAGCTGCATCTATCTCAACCGGCGATCAGTCAGCAACTGCAGAAGCTCGAGGCAGAACTGAAGGTTCCGCTATTTACCCGATTGCATAAGAAGCTGGTTCCTACGGCGGCAGGGGAACGGTTATTTACTTTGGTTGAGCCGTTTGTAGTTAAGCTGGAGGATGAAATTTCTTATATCCGGCAACCTTCAGACCGGCCAGCTGGAACCTTACGGATAGGTGCTCCCAGGGAGTTTGGTAAAGAATACCTGCCCCGATTTTGTCATGAATTCCGGCGACTCTATCCCGATGTGATGTTTAAGTTAAAGTTTAAAGAATCAATTCCTCTGCTCACCATGATTCGCGAAGGGAAGTTGGATTATGCCCTGGTCGATGTCTATTTTAATCAGGTTGAATTGCCCAGTTTCCCCGATATTTTTAGTATTGATCCTCTCCTCAAGGAAGAGATGGTGCTGGTCTGTTCGAAAGAGTATTATCAAGAAAGGATAGCAGGCGATCACTCCTTTAAGAATCTTCTTGATAAGGAATATATCACCGATGAAGATGATCCCTCAATTCTGGCGTTATGGTTCAAGCACCATTTTCAGAAAATTCCGGAGAGTCTCAACGTTGTGATGACCCTTGATAGTCATGAAGCCTTGATTTCAGGGTTGAAGTTAGGGATGGGGCTAGGAGTGGCGACATCCTATCTCATCTGGGAAGAGATTCAGAAGGGTGAGATTATCCCTATCGCGACCACTAAAAACGTTATGGTCAATATGATTTCACTGGTGCAACTACAAGATAAGGTTCCAACTTTGACGGAAAAAACCTTTCGTGACTTCATGATTGCCGGGATGCAAAAAAAACAGGTTCTGGAACGGTTTCAATGTATCGGTTCTTGAACCGGAAAAATACTGGAGAGCTATCATGTCTATTCCGATAATCACTCTGGATTTCTGTAGTGAACCCGTTGATCTGCACTGTCCCGTCTGCGGCCAACTTATCTTTTCTCTCGGAGTTCAGCAAAATATTTGCCCGCATCTGCTGTTTTGGGGAGATTCTGCGGCTCAGAGCTATGCATGGCAACAGGATCAAGATGCCCAACAGTTCAAACTGGTTCTGAAAAAACGCTACGAAGAGGCGTGCAAGAACGGTTTTTATGGCACGATAGAAGACTATACGGCCTCTGTTCGGATTGAGAAATGCGCAACAATCGCTGCTGAAATTGTGGCGACAAAGACTGCTTTCATGTTCGCCATCTCAACATCAGATATTGGTTGTGGAGGGATGCACAATGGGACGATTTATGCCCTTTTTGCGTATCAACAAAAATCGTGTCAACTCAGATAGATGCCTCCCCTCTCTGATCTCAAAAAATAGTTTAAAAAAGGGTTAATTCAGCAGCGCAGTTTTATCTACAAATTGTCATCTTGATGAAATACTATGATAAGATTATTAATTTTAATGATTCTTTAATTACGGTTCCCTATGCCAGCTGATTCATTTCACATCATTTTTTCTCTTGCGGTGATCTTGACCGCAGCACTGATAGGCGGGCGCTTTGCGGCGTTCTTTCGCGTCCCTCGGGTCACGGGCTATCTGCTGGCAGGGTTGCTTGTCGGCCCCTCATTTGCCGAACTGTTGAATCTTCCAGCCCTCGTCTCGCATCCTGACTTGGATGAATTACGCCTGATATCGGATATCGCTTTAGCATTAATCTTGATGAACATCGGTGGTCAGCTCCGGACCGAGAATTTGCGTCGCTGGAAACAGCGCCTGCTAATTTTTTCATTGACCGAAACATTGTCTACCGGACTGCTGGTTGGAGCATCCGTTTTTGTGGTCAATTATTTTATCGTACAGCAAACCGTGACGGGTTTGAGTCTGATCCAGACATCATTCTTTTTTGCTGTATTTACCGGAACCATTAGCATTGCCACAGCACCAGCAGCCACTTTGATGGTGATCCGTGAATATGAGGCAGAGGGGCCCATTACCCGCTTGGTGTTGACGCTGGTCAGCCTGAATAACTTGTTTTCAGTGTTTGCTTTTTCGATAGCTGCGCAATTATTAGTCACCCCAAATGGTGGAATAATATCCATCATTTACCAACTTTGTATCCCTTTGATTCTGGGAGGCAGTGTCGGTTTTGTCATGTCGTTGTGGGCACAGCGTATGGAACTGCCCAGTGAATACAAGATCTTGCTGCTGGGAGGAGTTACTGTTGTGGCCGTGATCAGCCGCTATCTTGGTATCGAACCTCTCCTCTCCTGCATGGCATTGGGTATGATCCTGGCTGATAGTTCTCCTCGTTGGAATCGTCTCCTCAAAGCTCTCAATGAGGTCGATTATCCCCTCTATGTGGTCTTCTTTGTCCTTGCTGGCGCCAATCTCCATATCGAAACCTTAGCCCGCATTGGTTTGTTAGGGGTTGCCTATGTGCTGGCGAGAACCATTGCAAAACTGGCGAGTGCTTCTTTGGGTGCACACCTAGGGGGCTTTGGTCAAAGAGAGCAGAGGTGGGTCGGGATGACTTTGCTGGCACAGGCCGGGATGGCTATCGGTCTTGCAGCCACTTTGGCAAAACAATGGCCAGAAGGGGGGAAACTGGTTGAAACGGTGATCCTGGGTTCAGTCGTTGTCTTTGAACTGGTTGGACCATTGGCGGTCCGTTGTGGATTGGTCAGAGCAGGTGAAGTGCCATTGCTCTCGTTGTTACGCAAGCGGGCTCCCCAAGGGGGGATGGAAGGGATGCACAGTGTCGCTAACCATTTTCGCAATAACTTGGGTCTTCCTGCTGGTCACAATTTGGATAATCCCGGCGATATTTTGGTGCGTCATGTCATGCGCCTTAATGTTGAGACCATTCACCATGGCACTAAATTTCAGGAACTATTGAATATTATTGCCCATAGTCGCTATGACCGTTTTCCCGTTGTCGATGACGAACAGAACTTTATCGGCATCATCAACTATACAGAGATCCGCAATCTGTTGTTTGACCAGTCCCTTTCAAGTCTCCTTGTTGCGCGGGATCTGGTCTCATCGGCACACCACTCCATCCCACCAGACACCCCACTCCGTATCGCCCTAAAAACCTTTCAGAAGAAACGGAATATCAGTTATTTCCCGGTTATTGATCCCGATGAACCGCAAAAGTTACTTGGGATTCTCAGCCAGAATGACGTTCTTGCTGCTTTTCGCCGGATTGATCTGGAAGAATAAAAAAAGCAGGACAAGCCATCACAGCTGTCCTGCTTTTTTTGAATTGAAGTTCAGGGCTGGTTAACCCTTTTCTAAATAGCTTTTTGCTGTCGTGGCCTGAGGAGAGTCTGGGTATTCAGCCATCACTTTCTGCATTGTGGTTCTTGCATTTTCTTTGTCTCCCAAGGCATCAAAGGAGAGCGCCTGCTTCAACATTGCCGCCGCAGCTTTGGGGTGCGAAGCATACTTACTGATCACATCCTGAAACTGAAGGATGGCTGATTCGTATTGCTTCTCACCATAGTAAGCTTCCCCAATCCAATACAGGGCGTTGATATATAATTCATGCTTTGGGTATTTGCTGACAAAGGATTCCAGCATCTTGCGACCAGCAGAATATTTGTCCTGATTGCGAATAGCATCAAGGGCATCCTGATAGAGCTGTTCTGCTGTCGGTTCTGGCTTAAGGTTCTGTTCGGGCTGTTGTTGTGCGGATTGCGTCTGCTGGGTAAGGGCCTGACCTTCCAGTTCGGCGACCCGATTCGTCAATGAAGTAAGCTGCAGCCCCATATCATCTTTGATCAATTGGAGCTCGTTGGCCAAAGCTCGGTTTTCTTGCCCGAGGTCATCCATGCGACCATTGACCGACTGAAATTCAACGCGCAGATTATCAACACCTGCCAACAGCTCTGCCGCTTGCCGTTGCTGAGTATCTCCACCAGCGATTTTGGCTTGAGAAGTCTCGACTGTGCGCACTTCTAATTGGGCCAGACGACGCTTCATTTCTGCCAGATCCTTTTCCATCCGCAACTGATTCTGACTAGGTGGTACACACCCAGACAATAACAATAAACTCAGTAGTATGAATATAAAGCGCATTGAATATCCTCCTGAAGATCTGAAACAAAAAGGGCCGCTCAAGGGAAATGAGCGGCCCGGATAAACTATAGGCTCGGATTAACGTTTAACCTTGAAAGCTGCACGACGGTTTTTAGCCCAGGCATCGACATTATGTGCTGGATCAATCGGCATCTCTTCACCATAGGAGATGACGTTTAGTTGACCAACTGAGACACCGAGGGAAACCAGATAATTCTTGGTTGCCAGAGCACGTTTTTCGCCCAAAGCAAGGTTGTACTCGTCAGAACCGCGCTCATCACAATGGCCTTCGATGAGAACATTAACCTTAGGAGCTGCCCTGAGCAAACCAGCGTTGCTGACCAATGTGGCCTTGGCTGCTTCAGTTAAGGTATATTGGTCAAAGTCAAAGTGGATCATTTCCAAACCTTTGGCTGCTGCAAGTTCAGCTGCTTTTGCGACAGCTGCAGCATCATAGGCAGGTGCCATTTCGGTCACTGATTCTTCAACAACGACAGCAGGCGCTTCCTGTTGCATCTCAACAGCAGGTGCTTCCATCATTGCAGGTTCTTCGGCAACCGGTTTTTTTGCACAACCTGAGGCCAACAGGGTCAGGGCAAAGAGCATCACCACCAGGCGGGTAATGGTTGATTTCGTCATGATTAAAGACTCCTTTCGCATTAGCGATTTGATTACAGATTTATATTCTACACATATCTTACTTATTATACAGAAGCCGCGCATAAAAACAACAGCAGTTTGATGGAAGAATTGTATCATTTTACCAACGACCGGACCACGCCGGATGAGAATCATTGCTCCTTGGGGCTGAGATTCGTTTCGCTCCGGTGCCGTCAGCACGCATAACCCAGATCGATTTGTCGCCCCCACTCTGATCCACAGAGTAAATCAGAAACCGTCCATCAGGGCTCCAGCGCGGATGTTCTTTGCTCCCCGAGCCAAAGGTCAGTTGCCGCTCATCGGTGCCATCTTCCCGAATTGTAAAAATATTAAAGACACCATCAACCATGCGAGAGAAAGCAATCTTGTCCCCTTTTGGACTCCAAGCTGGGGTCACATTATATTTTCCTTCATAAGTCAGGCGACTCACTTCGAGGGTGCGAATATCAACAATAAAAACGTTGGGATTCCCACGTCGGTCAGAAACGAAAGCAATCTTGTTCCCCTTGGGACTCCAGCTCGGATCGACATCAATACTATAATGGTTGGTTAAACGTTTATGAATTGTCCCATCTGTACCAATCAAATAGATCTCTGAGTTCTTATCCTTGGAGAGGGTGATGGCAATCTCGCGCCCATCCGGGCTATAGCGACCACCTATGTTTAAACCTTGTTTCAGGGATAAGCGCGATTCGCGTCCCGTATAGACCTCCTTGCGGTAAAGGTCTGGATTATCCTTACTGTAAGAAGTAAAGATCAACTCCTTACGCATAGGGGAAAAGTCGGGGTTGAGAACAATCGAGCGATGGTTGGTCATCTGTTTCGACTGATGACCATCAACATCCATCAAGTATAGCTCTTTGTGACCCGTCCGCTTTGAGATATAGGCAATTTTGGTCGCAAAGGGGCCTTTTTCACCAGTTAAACTCAGGAGTATTTGATCGGCAAAGGTGTGAGCAATCTTACGGATATCGGCCAGTTTACCGGTATAACGTCGGCCAGTTAATAATCTCTGCGTAATGACGTCAAAAAGACGCAGCTCAACGGTGACTTGCCCGGAAGAGACACTATACCCCCCCTTGATGAGGGTTTCAGCTCCGAGTATTCGCCACTGCTGAAAATCGATATCAGTTCTCCGCAAACCAAGCTTTTGAGCGTCACTCAAAAAAGAGGCGGGATTGACGAGGTCGAAAAGACCTGAGAGTTCCAGATCGCCTTGTAACACCTGCTGAAATTCTGCTGCCACTGCTGGTTGCACCGATCCGACACCCATGGAGACTAAACGGGGCATGGCGAGAGGAATGGTCTGTTCTCCCGGCGCACTGATTTCAATTCTGGCTGCAAAAGCAGTAGAACCGAGGAACAACAGGATCAAGATGATGAAAAGATTAGCTTTAAAATACTTCATGGCTTGTCCATCATGTCTTTAAGATTAAAGAAAATATGAAATTCCATCGCTTCTGGAAGCGTTTGGTCGAGCTGTTTGGATTTAACAATGGCTCGAGTCAGAGATTCATCAAAGGCATTATTACCCGATTTCTTTTCAAATTTATAATGAAGTAATGTCCCTTCAGCACTGTAAAACATTTTCACTTCAGCTTCTGGATTTCCAGCGGCCTGGTATTTGGCAAAGCTCCACTGTTGTTGAATAAACTCTTGAACATAAGCGACAGCACTAACTCCAGCTTCATCCCCTTTACCGTCTAACACCCCAACCGGAGCGTCAGTGATTGGTGATGTGATTTTGTTGCTTTCAGCCAGCGCCGCTGCTTTCAGAGCGGCAATTTTATCCTTCCGAGCCTGCTCACTCGCTTTTCTCTCTTGAGCTGCTCGCATCTGTTCCAATCGCTGCTGCAGCGAATTCTCCTGAGCCTGAGAAACTGCTGGCTTCGGCTCAGGTTTGGGCTGCGGTTTCACTTTTATTGGCTCAGGCTTGGGTTCGGGTTTCGGTGCCGGCGGTTTCGGTTTCGGCTTGACCGGTTCGGGTTTCGGTTTTGGGGGAATCGGTTTTGGTATCACGACTGGCTTGGGTTCAGGTTTTGGTTGTGGCTTTGGTTGTGGTTTCACCACTGCCTTCTTTTTTACCGGAGCCGCTTCAGGTCGGCCAGCCTGTGGATTCTTAACAATTTTATTGACGAGGTTAACGCGATATACAGGGGGCTTTTCGATAGCGCGTTTAGGGAAAAAAGGGGAATAGTACAGAATCGGCACCAGTAAATGGAGCAGGACCGAAATCAATAACATCTTCTTAAAACCGGGTTCAAACACCGACTGTAGCTGCTGCCAGCGTTGTTTACGAGGAGATTCCATGCTCAAGCCGTTATTCCTCAGGGAGGCGGGTGACCATGCCGAGCTTTTCTACCCCAGCTTTTTTAACTGCTGCCATCACCTGTACAACCCGACCGTAGGGGACCTTTTCATCGGCTTCAAGGAAAACTTCACGATCGGGTTTGCCCTTCAATGCTTGTTGAATCACGGGGCCCAATTTTGAGAGTTGGTCAATCTTTGCCTTGCCGATTAAAATCTGACCGCTGCGTTCCAAGGTAACCACTAACGGCTCTTCTTGGGCTGGTAACCCCGGCGCTTCAGCGACCTCAGGGAGGCTCACTTCGACACCCTGATCCAGCATCGGTGCGGTCACCATAAAGATAATCAAGAGCACCAGCATGACATCCACAAACGGAGTCACATTAATCTGCGAGAGGCTACTGCGCCGGCCCCGAGACGGGCTTCCTGTGTCCATCTAGTTTCCCTGCTCCATCCGCCCGACGATATTGAGGAGTTCCTGACTGAAATTATCCATTTCACCAATCAGAATATTGACCTTGTTGAGAAAATGGTTGTACCCCATAACTGCGGGGATCGCCGCGGCCAAACCAATTGCCGTGGCAATCAGAGCTTCTGAAATACCTGGGGCAACCACAGCAAGTGAGGCGCTCCCTGTGGTTCCGATTCCATGAAAAGCGTCCATGATTCCCCATACGGTTCCGAATAGCCCGATAAAGGGGGCGGTGGAACCGGTTGTGGCCAAGAAGGTGAGGTACTTTTCCAGTCTCTGAGTCTCTTGGGTTGTGGCGCGACGCAAGGCCCGACCAACCATTTCGGTGGTCTCCATTTTTAAAGAAAAGTCACCAGATTCAGCAGGGTCGGCAGATTTCTTTTTGAGTTGCAGCATCTCATGATAGCCCTCGCGAAAGAGGATGGCGATCGGCGAGTGGCTAAATTCCTTGATCCCTTGACCAATGAGATCAAAGCGCTTCTTGGTCCAGAAAAAATCAAGAAAACGGTCAGATTCTTTAATCGCACGTTGAATCACCGCAACTTTGTAAAATATGATTGCCCAGGAGACGAGCGAAAAATAGAGCAGAATCAAAAGAACCAGTTTGACCACAGGTCCGGCGCTAAATATCAGGTCCAGCAAAAGTTTTCTCCTTTTAAGGGGGTACGGTAAACAGCTAGTGGAATTGTCAACTTTACAACAAAAGTCAGTAGTTGGTAAAGCCATGTCAGCTTGGCGGCAAATTATCCGGTAGTCGCAAAGCCAAGTCAAGCAGTCAACCGGATTCAACAAAAAACTAACAATGTGTTGAGCGAATAGTGATCCTGTCTCTATCTATTTTGCGGCGGAGAACTTGTTAAAAAAGTCTTTTTTAAATGAAAATCCTTGTGTTTTCTGAAGTTATCCACTTTATCCACAGGCTTATCCACATTTAGTTGTTACCCCCTTCGACCATGGCGTAAGCGGAGTGATTGTGGATGGATTCAAAATTCTCACATTGTATCTTGAACCAACTTATCTGTGGAATAGAACGTAACTTTTGGGTCACCGCACGGACCATATCTTCGACAAACATGGGGTTGTCATAAGCCTGTTCAGTGACAGCCTTTTCATCCTCACGTTTAAGGAGTGCATAAACAGGGCAGCTTGCACAGTCTTCAACCCATTCGATCAGGTCCTCTAACCAGATGTGTTCGGAGTACCTGATCTGCACGGTGACAATGCTGCGTTGATTATGGGCACCGCGTTCGCTGATCTCTTTGGAACAAGGGCACAGTGATGTCACCGGAATGCTTGCTTCGAGAATAAAGTCATAGGTTTCAGCTTGAGTCCCAATCATCCGGCACTGGTATTCCATGAGACTCCGCGCCCCAGAGATGGGGGCCCGTTTTTCAATGAAATAAGGAAAATCAAGTTCCAGATGGGCTCGGCCAGAGCCGAGACGGGATTTCATCTCCGTCAGGATGGTCTCCATGTTTTCAACACTGATACCAGCATGATGTTGATTGAGCACTTCAATAAAGCGGCTCATATGAGTCCCCTTAAAGTGTTCGGGGAGATCAACAAACATATTTATCCTGGCGACAGTGTGCTGCTTCTCCCGGTATTTATCCATCACCACAATTGGATAACCGATATCCTTGACCCCGACTTTGTCAATCGCAATGTTTCGCGTATCACGGCTTTGCTGCATATCGGGCATGACAGCGGGGCGCTGTTGTTTATGATGATTAGACATAAGAGACCGGATCCTCCTGCCCAGCGTCGGCAAATCCTTTTAACCGCAGGCGGCAGGAATCACACTGACCGCAGGATAATCCCTCCGGTGTCGGGTCGTAGCAGGAGTGGGTGAGTTGATAATCAACGCCCAGAGACAATCCTTGTTGAATAATCTGTGCTTTGGTCAAATTAAGTAATGGGGCGTGAATCTGGTAGGGATGACCTTCGACCCCGGCTTTGGTTGCAAGGTTTGCCATCTGCTGAAAGGCCTGGATGAATTCGGGACGGCAGTCCGGGTAACCGGAGTAATCCAGGGCGTTGACACCGATATAAATATCGCTGGCTCCGAGCACCTCGGCCCAGCCGAGCGCAAAGGAAAGAAATATGGTATTTCGCGCGGGGACATAAGTCACCGGAATCTCATCTGCACAGACACCACTTTTGGGCACATCAATATCTGCGGTTAAAGCGCTACCACCCATCTTGCGTAGATCGATATCAATGACCATATGTTCTTCTGCGCCGATCAATGGAGCATATTTACGCGCCTTATCCAATTCAACCGTATGTCTTTGACCATAGGCAAAACTGAGGGCATAGGGCTGAAATCCTTGCTCCCGTGCAATTGCCATACAGGTCGTAGAATCAAGGCCTCCACTATAGAGGACGACCGCTTTTTTCATTGCCAACCTTCTTTCGTCTTATCACAATCCTATTTTAATATTGAATGTCCATAACCAAAGGTGAAGAATAAGCCGAACCTTATGGTGGGTCAAGCCTCCAATCAGTTGCTCCTATATCGGCTGCATGTTATAAAACCAAGTTGATTTTCTTCGTTTCAAAGATCAGTACTTACCATTTAAAGAAAAGATATAAATGAATAACTACATAAAGTATTTTTTATTTTTGTTGTTCGCAACGCCTTTGCTTGCCGCAGCATGTCTTATCGGGGCTTATTTCTTTGTTTCGACCACCTTACCAAAAGTAGAGACCCTCTCCGACTATCAACCCCCGTTGATCACCCGGATCTATGCCGATGACGCCTCTATCATTGCAGAATATTCACGTGAACGACGGATTCTGGTCCCTTTTGAGAAGATGCCAAAAACCCTGGTACAAGCTTTTGTTGCTGCGGAAGATTCAAGCTTTTTTAAGCATCAAGGGATTAATTTTGTCTCTATCCTGCGGGCAGCAATTAAAAATGTTAAAGCCGGGGGAATTGCTCAGGGGGGAAGTACAATCACCCAGCAGGTGGCAAAAAAACTGTTACTGACTTCAGAGCGGACCTTCACGCGTAAATTTAAAGAGGCCATTCTGGCCTGGCGGATGGAGAAAGCTCTGACCAAGCAGGAGATTCTCTATCTCTATCTGAATCAGATCTACCTTGGGCACCGTGCTTACGGAGTTGAGGCCGCCGCAGAAAATTATTTTGATAAGAACGTGGAAGAATTGACTTTGGCAGAATCGGCAATCCTCGCCGGATTACCTCAGGCCCCGAGCCGTTACTCTCCCTATCGACACTATGAGCGTGCCATGGAGCGACAAAAATATGTCCTTGAACGGATGGTGAAGGAGGGCTTCATCACTCCTGAGGAATATGTCCAGGCCGCACAAGAAGAGGTCGCAATTAA
This sequence comes from Desulfuromusa kysingii, assembly GCF_900107645.1. Lineage (GTDB taxonomy): Bacteria > Desulfobacterota > Desulfuromonadia > Desulfuromonadales > Geopsychrobacteraceae > Desulfuromusa > Desulfuromusa kysingii. The sequence continues at coordinate 21,614 of NZ_FNQN01000010.1, read as the reverse complement.
ACCCCGCCTCAATAATCTGTTGGATGTGACCGCCTACTTCAATGAGCAGGTCCGTCGCTATCTCGAAGAACGGTTCGGTGAAGAGGTCCTCTACACTGGCGGGCTTCAGGTAGAAACCAGTATTAATCTGCCGATGCAGAAGGTTGCACAACAGGCCGTCAAAAATAATCTGCGTCATCACGATAAGCGTCGCGGTTACCGTGGGGCACAACAAGTCCTTGATGATGCAGGAATAGCCGAATTTCTCACCAAACAGGAAGAACAATGGGCAACAGAACCACTGGAGAATGGCCGTGTGACCGAGGCCATTATTGTCGGCCAAGAAGGGGATTCGCTGCTGTGTAAAATTGGTTCTCGAGAGGGGACAATCTCAATAGCCAAGTCGAAATGGGCTGCTCCGATTAAATTTACTCAGAACGATACCGAACCTCTCGGCAATGCCGGAGAGAAAAAGGTGACCCTCTTTCCTCGCGGTTCAGTCGTCGAGGTCGAGGTTCTTGATCTTGAGTCTGAAGTGGTCAAACTGAGCCTGGAACAGACACCTCTGGCTCAGGGAGCATTGGTTGCTGTAGATCCTTTCAGCGGGCAAATTAAGGCGATGGTGGGTGGCTACGATTTTGCTGTAAGTCAGTTTAACCGCGCCATTCAAGCCAAACGGTTACCCGGTTCCGCAATTAAACCGCTGATTTACGCTGCAGCCTTAGACCGGGGCTATACGCCTGCCAGTATCCTTCTGGATACCCCACTTATTTATGAAAACATCAAAGAAGAAACGGGAAAGCTGGAAGAGTGGAAACCCAGAAACTACGAAGAGAAGTTTTATGGTCCAACCCGGTTTCGTGAAGCTCTGGCCCATTCCCGCAATGTGGTAACCATCAAAATCCTTGAAGATATCGGTGTCAACTATGCCGCCAATTATATAAAAAAACTGGGATTAGAAACGCCTCAACAGCGCGATCTGTCCATGGCGCTGGGCTCCACAGCGGTGACTCCCCTTGAGATGCTGACGGCCTATACGGTGTTTGCTAATGGTGGGGTTTTGGTGCCTCCAACCTATATCACCAGAATCCGTGACCGGAATGGCCGGATTCTGGAGTCGATCGATCCAGCGGATTTTGCGACAGGGATGGCTGACGACCAACGTTTGATTCGAAAACCGCCACGTCGGGTCATCTCACCAGAAACAGCTTATTTGATCACCAATATTATGGAGAGCGTCGTCAGAGAAGGGACCGGCTGGCGTGCCAAAGCTATCAATCGCCCTTCAGCGGGTAAAACCGGGACAACAAACGATCTGAAAGACGCTTGGTATGTTGGTTTCATCCCCCAGCTTGCTTGTGTCTCCTGGGTCGGATATGACCAAGAGCGGCCTTTGGGGAAAAGTGAGACAGGCTCACGCGCCGCAGCGCCAGCGTGGGTTGACTTTATGAAAGAGGCGTCGAAGCAATATCCGGTTGAGAATTTTCAGATTCCCGACAGCATCGAATTCCACGCCATTGATAAAAAAACCGGCTTGCTTCTGCCTGAAGACGATAAGAATGCCTATTTTGAGGTCTTCGCTCCAGGGACAGCTCCAACCCGCTACAGCGGTGAAGAAAAGCTGAAAGCCAAAGATTTCTTCCGCTTGGATATGGAAGGGACACTGTAACGGTAGCCACTCCACAATTCATTGTTTACTTGGGGAGCATCACTGTCATCTCCTCTCCACCATAGCCGTGCACCAGATCGTGGGCGCGAATAATTACTGAGCTGATTTCCGCTGCGATCTCAACGCCAGACAAGCTACGGGTAAAGGGTTGTTCATTGACATGCGGATGATGCAGCACCCGGGTCGCGAGAACCTGACCATCGGCCGTCACAACCTCCCACTTATTGGCGTAGTGTTGCCAACCCTCATCGTGGTGTTGAACGGTCACGTCAAATCGGTAGCCGCTGCCGACTTTGTCAACCTCGACTCTGACAACATCAGCTTCATTGGCCATTAATATTGTCGGCAGCAACAGAAAACCTAACACCAAAAGTGCTTTCATTACATGGCCCCAGCCAGAGCAGCAGCCGATAACCCTGCCAAGGCTTTACTCAAGTTTACGGCAGAAGGACATTCTGAGACACCATGCCGCGCAGCTAAATAGGCCGGATCATTATAACCGAGCCATACTTGTCCAGTGCTATCTTCCCAAACCAGCACCTTGAGTGGCAGATCAATCCCAACGGTCTGTGCACACTCCATAAACGGGGTTCCACCTTGGGGGTTACCAAAAATCAACACTTCCGTCGGACGCAATGATTTGCCAATCTTAGCCGCACCAGCGGTGTGGTTGACGCGGGCAAAAATATTCAACCCCTTTTGTTTGGCAATCGCTTCAAAGCGGTTCATGGTCTCTTCTGGAGAATAGGAACTTTTGAGAGCGATTAGACCGTCGGCAGCAAAAACTGATGAAGTACTGATGAGGAACAAACATAGTGTCAGGAACCAGCTAATCTTTTTCATTGGTAACTCCTTTAGCTTTAGTTGTTGAAACTGCAAATGCAGAAGTTGTTTCGCAAGTCTATCCATTGCTAAGACTATCCTCTTCGCCAGGTGTGGTATTTTTCAATCCAACTTAACAGTTTCTCTGGGGCATGAGCCCGTTTCCACTCGCCAGCCGCAAACTTGTTCATCTCGGATAAGGTCGGATAGGTATGAATCGTTCCGAGAATTTTATTCAAGCCGAGGTTATATTTCATGGCGAGAACATATTCAGCCAACAAATCTCCAGCATGGGTGCCAACAATTGTCACCCCAAGAATCTTGTCAGAGCCGGGCTTAGTAAGAACCTTGACCCACCCATCATCCTCACTGTCGGCGATGGCACGATCCAGATCCTCAATCCCGTAACGGGTCACTTCAACAGAAATATTCTGTTCTTTTGCCTCGGCTTCATTGAGCCCAACTCTGGCAACTTCAGCATCGGTGAAGGTGCACCAGGGGATGACCCGGTAATCGACTTTGAAACTTTTGAACTGTCCAAACAGCGCATTAACCGCAGCATACCAGGCCTGATGTGCCGCAGTATGGGTGAATTGATAAGGACCTGCGACATCACCTGCACAGAGAATATTAGGGAAATTCGTCCGCAGAAATGGATCGCTGGCAACGGTACCACGGGGACTAATTTCAACTCCAAGCTCTTCTAATCCGAAGCCACTGACATTCGCTTTACGACCGACAGCAACCAGAATCTGGTCAAATTCAATGGTTACTTTTTCTCCCAGGTGGGCACAAATTAGCCGTTTATGACCTGCATCCACCTGCACCTCTTGCGCCTGATGCCCAGTTAGGACTTGAATACCTTCTTCAATAAATTTTTTCTGCAGGTATTCACCGACCTCTGGATCTTCACGTCCGACAATTCGGTCGCCCATTTCAACCTGAGTAACGTGGCTGCCGAGGCGAGCAAAAGCCTGCGTCATCTCACTACCAATCGGCCCGCCACCCAGCACCACCAATTTTTCCGGTCGTTCACGCAGTGACCATAAATTGTCTGAGGTTAGATAGTCGATTTGCTCCAATCCCTTGATCGGTGGCACAAAGGGTTTAGCCCCCGTGGCAATAATAATACTCCGTGTGGTTAAGCTTTTTCCGTTGACCTCAACCATCCACGGAGAAGTGATTTTTGCTTCCCCTTCAATCACCTCAACTCCGAGGCTGGTATATCGTTCGATCGAATCATGCGGTTCAATTTGTGCAATTTTCTGCTGCACCCGTTCCATGACCTGGGCAAAATCGAAAGCAACCTCGGCTTTTTCAAAACCAAACTCTTTGGCCCGTTTGGCATAGGAAAGCATTTTAGCACTACGCAACAGAGCTTTACTGGGTACGCAGCCGGTATTCAGACAATCGCCACCCATTTTATGTTTTTCAATCAGCGCCACTTTAGCTTTGACCGCAGCAGCAATATACGAACTGACCAGCCCGCCACTTCCGGCCCCGATCACCACAAGATTGTAGTCGAACTTCTGCGGTTTCTGATACCCGGCGAATACCTTACGCGCTTGAAAAATGGCAACGATGCGCTTGGCAACCAAGGGGAATACGCCAAGCAGGGCGAACGAAATTAATAATCCAGGAGACAGAATCCCTCCGGCACTTTCCAACTGACCAAGTTGAGTTCCGGCATTCACGAAGACAAAGGTTCCCGCCAACATCCCAACTTGACTGACGATGTAATAGAGAGAGGTCTTTAGTGGCGTTAATCCCATCACCAAGTTGATGACAAAAAACGGAAAAAGTGGGACTAACCGAAGCGAAAACAGATAAAAAGCCCCCTCTTTTTCTACCCCCTTGTTAATTGCCTGCAGTTTGTCCCCAAATTTTTGCTGGACCCAGTCACGCAACAAAAAACGGGAAACCAGAAAAGCCAAGGTTGCACCAATACTGCTGGCAAAGCTAACAACAATGAGGGCTGTCCAGAGGCCAAAGAGGGCACCTCCGGCCAAAGTCATGACTGTCGCTCCTGGTAGAGAGAGAGCCGTGACGATAATGTAAATAACAAAATAACTCGCCAAAGTTGAAAAGCGGTGGAGTTGATAATAATTGTTAAATACCTGTTGCTGACTTTTGAGATAGGTCAAGGTTAAATATTGGCCTAAATCAAAGGCGAAAAAGCTGACAATCAGAACTAGAATGACAGCCAGAATTGATATTTTTATAGAACGATTCGTCATAACCTTCCTTTTTAGTCTGTTGTTGCGATGACCGAAGTTCAACCTGAAGTGTATCGAGTAATTTGTTAAATGCAGTAAAAACAGTTATAAACTTCAAAAAATGAACATTTCAGAGTCAGTTTTGTTGGAAATTTGCCCCTTCCCGACGCTTAAGATGGTGAGCAAGAGTAAAGCCCAAGACCATGAAAAAGATCGAAAGGGTCAAGACTAAGAAGCGGTGTTGAACGCCAGATGCGGCAATCCCCCCTAAAAGGACGAAGCCGACCAGCGATGGTAAAATGCCGATAAATGTTCCAATGGCGTAATCACGATGGCGAATGGCGGTGAGACCACAGCCAAAATTAACGGCATCAAAGGGGAGCATAATGAGTCGCATCGTCATGACTGTGACGATGCCGTTTTGGCGCAATTTTGTATCCCAATGATTAAGCCAACCAGTGGAATATGTCTCCACGGTTTTTCGACCAAACCAGTGACTCAGTGAAAAGCCCAGGTTGGCACTGGCATTTTCTCCCACAATTGTAAAAAGGGTTCCGAGCCAGGGGCCAAAGATAAGTCCTGAAGCAACCGTCAGGAGTGTTGCAGGAAACAGAATCAGGGGGCGCACAGCATAGATCAAGATATAGATAGAAGCCGCTTTGTACAGGCCGACATCATTCAGCAAATGCTGAAGTAATAAAGGAACTTCGACCAAAGTGATGGTTGATCTCCACCAGAAGAATAGCGCAACAATAAACAGGCTGAGCCAAAGGGTGCCGAAGATTAATTTTATTGGACTCACTGTTAATCTCATCATATGTTGCCTTGATTTCATTCCATAGGAGTAATGGCTGTTATTTTTTTTCTACCCCCTCAGAGCAACTGGCCCCGCCAGCAAAACAGGAGTAGCAACGGTGATGCCCCAACATGACACGTTGCTGCATCGCTTTGTGTAAAGTGTCGCCGAGATCATAGGCAGCAACATCATCAACCAGGGTGCAGGCGTAAACCCCGCATTGACCATTTATTTTCACAATCATCTTGCTGAAGTTACACATAAATGCGGCACGGCGTTCGGCGCTTAAATAGCGGGTCATACAGCCCTCGGTGATTTCTGTGACCTGCGGCAGTGAACCGGGGAGATGAAATTCCGGAAACTTGATGATGGTTAAATCGGCAGGCACCCCTGCCGTTTCAAAGTAGGGAGCATAGGCTTGATCAACTGCAGCGCTGTCCTCACCGGGAAGCATATGCCGAGCGATTGAGACCCCAAATCCTGCCTGATAGAGGCGCCCCAGAGTATCAAGGGCTTTGCGAAAATTCCCTTTACCGCGTGATTCATCGTGTTTGATCGGATCGGGATGATCGAGACTGACCCGAAAACTTAATGGGTTTGGCTGTTTTAATAATGGCAGAATCGCGCCCATCTGATTCATCAGTGGCTCAGTGGCATTCGTCAACACCAGACAGGGGCGGTGCGCCAAAGCGGCGGTAAGGATCGAAATAAATTCCGGATTGACAAAGGGTTCACCGCCGGTAAAGGAGAACTTTTTGACTCCAAGAAGCAGCGCTTCATCAATAAATTTCTGACTCTCAGTCAAAGTGAGAAATTCGATACGATTATCACCGGGCTTTGACCCTTCGAGGCAGAATGGACAACGCAGATTACAGTTAGTCCCGGTATGAAACCAGAGTTCATCAAGGCTTTGTGGCTGGATGTACCCCCGCGATTCGTTCTGACTGGTATAGAGCCACTGATCAGTGTTGTTCATCTTCATAAAAAAAGATCTCCCGGTGAATTTGTGTGTAGGCGACACCATGATTTTCCAGCCAGACACTGGTCTCAGCAATCATCGCATCGAGCCCGCAAAGATAGTAATGAATATCATCGGCAAGGGGTATCTGCTCCAAGAGTCCAGTCACTCGCCCATAAAAGTGGTCGTCGGTTTGTTCCTGAGATAAAGCCAGCGAAAAATTTTTAACCCGCTGAAGTTCCTCAAGGTTGAAAGCCTCGACGCATCGACGCACACCGTAAAGACAACATTCAGGTGGGGCTAGGGAGTGACTCCGAAAGTAACTTAAAAATGGTGCGATTCCAGTCCCGGTTGCGATGAATACTGAGCGTGAACCGATGGCTGCGCCAGGACGAAACCAACCAAAAGGGGCACTGACCTGCACCTTATCTCCCGGTTTTCGCAGTGCCAACCACTGACTCACGGTGCCATCGACAACCTGCCGGAGCAGAAATCGCAATTTGTCTTCCCCAGTTCCAGAAGCAATACTGTAGGGACGTGATTCATCATCGTTGAATAGCGCCAGACAAGAACCAGGTTCAAACTGGATCGTCTCGCGTTCAAGCTGCAACTCAAACAGCTCATCAGTTCTAAAGATGACTTTATGGACAGTCAATGTCTTCATGGTGGTCCCCCGTAAATTTCAATATAGCAGAGATTTCATTGTCATCGGTATTCCACAACGTAACTTTTCCTTTGTTGAGCCCGTTTAGCTGGATAGTTCAACCGCTACCAACTGCAGGGGATCTAATCTTCTTCAGGGTTGAGCAACAAAAACCATCCATCTGCAGTTCCAGCACTTTTAGCTTTAGGGATCGGCAACAATCGCAAGGTAATGCTCCATTGAAAACTCACGCCTTCGCTTCAGAGTGGACCCTCTCTTAAAATGAAGAGCGTTGTTCATTCAAATCCCAATTGTACTGATACGAAATTGTTCCTCGATAGGTTTTGAGTTTACTCGCCAGTACCGGTGTCGCAAACTGTTCCAGGTGAGAAAATAGAGCTTCTTTTGAGCCTCCAAAATCAACCAGGAACCAATCGTAGATACTTGAAAGCTGCAATGTTTCTTCAGTAAAGTTCACTCCTCGCAGGCTATTGATATAATCCTGAGCCGCTTTATCCAGCAAGCGCTCCATGTTGGCTGCAGTAAAAGGCTCTGCTTGCAGGTTCGGACACCCCAGACTGGCACAATTCACGGCATAATGAACGCGGTTGTCCTGCCAAATAGGGCGCAAGATACGATGTTCAATATCGTTGAGAGACAGTTCTATCCCTTCCACTTTAATAAGTTTCAAATCCCAGGGACCAGAGCTGAACCAACCTGAGCTTATTTTTCTGATGCTCTTTATTGGGTAATGTTCGAGAATAGTGAGAACAGTCAAAGAATTATAAAGGTTAACCCATAGTGCCTTTTGCTCAGCACGGTTCAATCTGGATATCGGTAAGGCGGTTAAGCTGGCGATATATTGTGTAAGGGCAGACTTGTCGTCAGGTTTGACCTCTGCATAGCGGACCAGGTTTGTAGATTCCGCTGTTCCGACCACCAGATACTGGTCCAAAAAATTCGCCCAAACGGCATGATCAATATGGGTACGGCTCTGGGGATCATTCGTTTGCCAACGTTGCCAGAGTTCAGCCTTTGGAGCGGCAAAAACAATTGCTGGCAGCAGCAGAAAGCTCATGATGAAAAAAAAGTTGCAGGTAGCACGCATGGTTTCTTTCCCTTTCAACCTAAAATCGAAGCGATATACAGGTAGTAAATCAGAAGTAACATGCTACCACTATAAGCTAGGTTACAATTAAGCCATTGTTTTGCGAAGAACAGAAAAAGATTTTTTTGCGACAGTTCCAGCCGGATATTGGTATGCTTAACAAACAGGAAATGAGATGGAGGGCCAATGGATCAAAAACTCTGGTATATAAAAAAATCTGGCGGTGTATTTTCAGGTCTGAATGAGTCAGAAATGCAAACCCTCGCAGATATTAGCAGAATGGTCGAGTGCCAGCGTAAACATCAATTTTATTTATCAGATGAGTTGAGCGACAAAATCTATCTGGTCAAAAAAGGAAAAGTACGTCTGGGAAAAGTCAATAAAGATGGAAATGAAATTACCCTCAGCGTGCTGGGACCTGGTGAAATATTTGGGGAACTCGCCATCACTGATGAACAACATCGATCTCATTTTGCAGAAGCAACCGAAGATACGCTTGTCTGTGTTTTCCCCCAGGATAAATTCCAAAAGTTTCTTGGAGAACACCCGATCATAACCTTTAAAATGATGAAGCTGATTGGTTTTCGCTTGCGTGAACTGGAAACACGCTTGCAAGATCTGGCTTTTAAGACGGTCGCCGAGCGTCTTCGTGGAACGTTACTGCACCTTGCTGAAAAATATGGATCTGCGGATAAAAACGGTCAAATAAAGCTCTCAATAACTCAAAAAGATATTGCTTTTCTTGTTGGTGCAACCCGAGAATCTGTCGCAGAAGAGCTTGCTACAATGAAACGGGCCGGGCTGGTGAAAACGGCTTATCGTTCACTTCTGCTTTCCAATCTGGATGCTCTTCGAGAACAATTTTAAATTTTATTTCCCCGTAGACTTAAACTTCCTCCTGCCTCTTTCTCCTAAAGTATTTTCTCCAATTGTATCCCGACTTACATCCATCTGTATCCTGTTCCTGTATCGTTACCCCAATGAAAAAAATTAAATCCAGAGGAATTCTGTTGGTTATGGTATTTGCCCCCTTGATTTATTTCTAGTCAAGGGGCTCATTTAAATACTCGGGGTGCATTTCGATTTTTCTAGCATCTAAATTCCCGTCAGCTTATCTTGGGTTCCATTTTTACTTATGGAGCCCCCTTTTGACCGACAAAACTTACAATCTACTGCCATCGATCAGCCTGATTATGGCGATGCTGCTCTGGTCCAGTTCCTTTGTTGCCCTGAAGATTGCCTTTCAGGGTTATCACCCGATGCAGGTGATTTTTGGGCGGATGTTTATTGCCAGCCTCTGTTTTGTTGCCTTCCTCCCCTCTTTCCGGAAGATCAACTGGCGGCGTCAGGATATTAAATATCTCTTGGTTATGGTGATCTGCGAACCCTGTCTGTATTTTATATTTGAGGCCAAAGCATTAGAGTTGACCAGCGCATCGCAGGCGGGGATGATCACAGCCATGCTGCCATTAATGGTGGCAATTCTCGCTTGGAGTTGGTTAAAGGAAAATATAGGGAAACAAACGTTGGCAGGTTTTTGTCTGGCAATTCTCGGTGCTTGTTGGTTGAGCCTGGCCAGTGAAGCCAGTACAAATGCACCGAACCCGTTATTGGGGAACTTTTATGAATTTCTGGCGATGGCCTTTGCTGCGGCATATACAGTTTCTCTGAAACGTTTGTCGAGCAATTATCCACCCCTGTTTATCACCGCACTACAAGCGTTTGTCGGCAGCCTGTTCTTTTTTCCCTTTCTGCTCCTCCCTGGAGTTGGTTGGCCCGCGAGCTGGGATTTCGCCCCAGCTTTGGCAGTTCTCTACCTAGGCACGATGATCACTTTCGGCGCCTATGGTTGTTATAATTATGGCGTCAGTCGGATTCCTGCCAGCCGTGCTGCTGGATATGTTAACTTGATTCCGGTGTTCGGCGTCATTTTGGGAATGCTGATCCTAGGGGATAAGTTGAATTTATCGCAGTGGTTTGCCTGTGGATTGGTGTTTTACGGTGTCTGGTTGAGCAGCCGAGGTGGTCGCTCCCTTAAACAACAGCCCGTCGAATAAACGGTAAGCTATGATAAATTATCCATTGGAACCAATCGCACTTATCCATACTCCATTTAAAGAAAAATTTGCGACGCCGCGACAACCGGGATTGGTCCCTTCTGTTCACGCTCAAATTGATTTTCATCCCGGCTTTGCGACGCCGGAAGCCATCCGTGGTTTGGAGGGTTTTAGCCACCTCTGGCTCATCTTTCTGTTTCATCAGAACTGGCAAAAAGGTTGGCAACCAACCGTTCGTCCTCCTCGCCTGGGAGGCAAGCAACGAGTTGGGGTTTACGCCTCCAGATCCCCTTTTCGACCAAATCCGGTCGGCCTATCAGCGGTTAAATTGCTGGATATCCATGTTGATAAAGGAAATGTCTCTCTACTCGTGGAAGGGGCAGACTTAATCGATGAAACCCCGATCCTCGATATCAAACCCTACATCCCTTACAGCGACAGTATCCCGGAAGCCCAGGGAGGTTTCGCCGAAAAGACTCCGCAAGCGACTTTGAAGGTGGAATTTACCGAGGTTGCCAGACAGCAATTGCAGCAATATTTAAGCGAGGCTCCAAGGTTAGAGTTGATGATTCGGGAAGTCCTGGGTCTTGACCCGCGACCTGCCTACCGCCGTGGAACCGAAGATTCACAAGAATATGGAGTGCGGTTCGACAACTACGAAATCCGCTGGAAAAATTTTCAAGAAAAACTCATTGTAGACAGCATCGAACCCGTTAATCAGGACCTCACAGCCTACTGACACTGAGCACTTCCTAGAACAACCCACTCCTCATGCTGTGCAAGTTTTTTGATATCGATAATCTGAATCGTGATATTTTTATCTACAATCTCTTTCTCTTTGATGATCTCACAAGCATGCTCTGCGTAGGAGTCATAACCGGTACTGTTATCGAACACACCAATTTTCAACAATGATTTAGATTCCCACATCGCATCGAGAGCGCCTGGTTCATCATCCCCTTGGAAAAATATGACAATCTCATCATACTTAGGCCCGAAGCTCTCTGTCAGGGCAAAGCAGGTAGTAGCAACAGACAACAGCAGAAAAATAATCAACAATCTCTTCATGATCTAACCCTTTTATTTGCTGGAATAAAGATTAAAAGCCCCTATCTTGCGACAGGGGCTTTTGTGCGTCTTAAGAAGAGATGATTGTTAAATCGGTCCAGTGCTCATAACCGTGCTCAAATCTTCAATCTTATTGTTTTCGAGGCGCCAATTATAGATACCTTGCATATCTTTAACGACTTGGAATACCTGGAAGAAACCATGCCAATGGGCGTAGTCAGGACCAAACATCGCGGTACCATGACGGGCACGACGGCCGGTGTGGTGCCAGAGGAAGTACATCAGCTCTTGGAATCCGTCACTCCATGGATCGTCACCAAGCAGACCCTTGGCGGCCAGTTCGGTCTTCATTTTCACCGCTTCATCCCAGTAGACATTATACAGGGCAACAGCACTATCCAGGGTTTGTCTGGTCTCATCGATATGAGATGGACCATGACAATTGATACAGACTTTACGCATCAACTTGTCCCCTTTGACTCCGTCCCCACGGACGCCGGTACGAATCTCACTGCGCTGGTGGACCAGGTCCCACTTGAGGCGTTCGTTGACGTTGTGGGTCGTCTGCAATTCACCAATACCAGACATATGGCAGGTGGCACAAGTTGGGGCGCGATAATCGCCGGGCTGCCAGGTTCCAGAGGCACTGTCCCATGTCCACTCTTCACCTTCGGTCAAAAAGATCTGGCCGTGCTTCGATTCATGATAAATTTCGATATGGGGATGATCTGGACCAAGATGACAGCTGGCACAGGCTTCCGGCTTACGCGCTTCGGCAACAGAGAAAGCATGGCGGGTGTGGCAAACAGTACAGGTGCCGACGGAACCATCTGGGTAGAGGGTACCGACACCGCCGGGCCAGGTGTTATTAATGGGTTTGTTGTCGGGGCCAAGTTCAACAACTGAACCATGACACACCTTACAACCAGAAGTACGAGCGGCCTGATTAGTCAGAGAGCCGTCTTCAACACCAAGAAAAGCCGCACCTTCATAATGTTCCTGTAGTTTGACCAGTCCCCCACCAGATTTATTTTTATCATAAACAGCAGCTCTGGACAGATCAGCATGACCACTCTTCATAAATTCATCAACTTCGCTCGGATGACAGCGAGAACAAGTTTTTGCTGAGACCATCGGCGAAATAAATATTTTGGTCCCCTTCAATCCTGAGCACTGACCGGCCATCGGTGAGTTAGACTCAACATTGTGGCAATCGTAACAGGAGACGCCAGCATTGGCCATTCTGCCGACCTTCCAGTCTTCATAAATTCCGGGAGTTTTTTCGGCATGACATTCAATACATTTTGCTGCTTCTTCAGTGTAGCCACGCTGGATCTCGATTTTCCGTGGTGCCAGATTGGGGGTGTCAGCGGCGATGGCCATCCCGGCCCAGACCAGCAGGCCAGCAAGGGTGATCAATCCAATCTTTCCATAAATGTGTTTCATCTTAAACCTCCTTCTCTCTCAATTATTTTTCCGCTGCATAAAATTTTTCGACCGTCTGCAACATATCTTTGTGACCTACGTGCATATGACATTCAGCGCACATCTTGTTTGCTTCACCTCTTAAATAGGATCGGTGAGCGATCAAACCACCACTTGATATGCCTGGTGGCGTCAGATTGTGATGACAGCGGTGACAGGCACTGTCAAAGGTAAACTTGAGACGATTTTCTTCGGCATTTGCAGCCCAATCGAAACTTTTCCCATCAATGAAGAAATTGTGATAGATATCACTTGTTCCGGTTATTGCCTTGGTGACTAAGTAATTCACGAAGCCGCTATGTGGCAGATGACAATCAACGCATTGTGCTGTAAACCCTTGTGGATTTTTGCCCCCGTGAACGGATGCTTGCCAGGCGGTCCTGAAGGGCTCCATAACGTGGCATTTTGAGCAGAATTCATCAGTGTTGGTTGATTCGACCATAAAGCCCGATGCCAGAACCAAAACCATTGCACCGACAACACCAAAAACGGCTCCTAGCATCCACATCTTTTTCGCCGTGGATATCCTTGGGGTCTGTCTACTTGACATTCAATCACCTCCTTACTTGAGTGGCAGTCTGTTATCCTTTCCATGTTGAGAATAATTTCATCATCAATAATCAATTGTAATAATTAAATCATAATAAAGCTCAATAACAAGCTCACCATCGATATTGTTTTGCAATGGGTGTGCCGTAAATAAAAACTCTATATTTCAGCAATATATAAAAGATAGAATGTTATTTTCGTTACCATCCGGTAGCTTTTGTGGCACTCTGTGTGTTACCGTCCGGTAGCAGCGGTTGCTCCTCTCACGATCAAGGGGGTCTCTTTTCTATGCAGTTAAAAACCAAGCTTATCCTGTTGATCAGTCTGGTGATCTGTATCTCTTACGGGATCACGTTCTATCGCACATCCAGCTTCCAGGAAGAGCTCGTTGTCCAACAAGCCACCCGGCAAGCCAAAATGCTTTTCAACCAGATCCGTCTGACGCGCCAATGGGTCTCCGATCACAATGGCCTCTTTCTGGTTAAGACTTCTGGCGTTGAAAGTAATCCCTTTCTTGAGGATGGCGAAATTCAAGATGATCAGGGGCACTGGCTGGTGAAGCGCAACCCGGCGATGGTGACCCGGGAACTCTCCTTGTATGCAGCGAAAGAGGGGATGGGACAGTTTAATGTGACCAGCTTACAACCAATGAACCCGGTAAATGCTCCCGATGCTTTTGAACGCCGTAGCTTACTTAAATTTGCACAGGGGCTCCCTGAAGCCGTAGAAATTGAGCAGCTTGGGGGAAGCTACAGACTCCGCTATATGGCACCATTGATCGTCGATTCCCAATGTCTGGTCTGCCATGATCAACAGGGTTACGCCCTCGGGGATATCCGTGGAGGGATGAATGTTACCGTGCCAATGGATTGGGCATACGCAGAAATTAAGGGGAATAACCGGATGTTACTTTGGATTGCCCTAGCGACCATTGTCATCGTCTCGTTGAGTATCTACCTGTTGTTTAATTTTCTGGTTGCTAAGCGATTGTCACTGCTTGCCGCAGCGATGGATGGATATCCGCAGCAATCCTTTCCTACTGTGGCTGAGCGCAATGATGAGATCGGGGTGCTAAGTCAGCACTTCCAGCGACTGTGCAACCGTCTAGAAACGTCGCAGAAGGACCTTGATGTCAGTCGTGAGCAGGTTTTCCAAAGCGAAAAACAGGCAGCACTTGGACGCTTGGTTGCCGGTATTGCACATGAAATTAACAACCCCTTAGGGGGGATGCAGAATTGTATCCAGACCATGCAGCGGAATATGGATCGGCCCGAATTGCAAGTTCGCTATATGGCAATGCTCGGTCAGGGAACGGAAAAAATCAAAGGGATCGTTCAGAAACTATTAAATATTGGCAGAAAAGAGCCTCTGGAGGTCAGTAAAGGTGATGTGGATCAAGTTATCCGCGATTGTCTGGAGTTATCTTGTGTCGGGCACAAAAATATTCAAACCAACCTGGATCTTGGCATCAATCAGCTGGTGACAACAGGGATAGAATCGTTACGACAAGTCATTATGAATCTCGCCGGAAACGCTGTCCAGGCGATTGGTGCGCACGAAGGGGAAATAAGGGTCAGCAGTCACTTGGATGACGAGAAGATTTTTATCGAACTGTCCGACACGGGACCAGGGATCAAGCCAGAGTATCTGGATAAAATTTTTGAGCCCTTTTTTACGACCAAGCAGGTTGGCGATGGAACGGGTCTTGGACTCTCGGTCTCCGCGGCTTTAATCAACCAGTTGGGTGGCTCGATAGCAGTAAAAAACAGACCCGCCGGTGGCGCCTGCTTTACTTTGCAGATTCCTGTAGCAGGGCATTCTTTGTTGAAGGGGGATGAATGAACACCCGAATTCTGGTCGCGGAAGATGAAGAAATCATGCGGATCACCGTGGTGGACCATCTCCGCCATCAAGGCTGGCATGTCGATGCGGCGACAAATGGGACTGATGCTTTAGAGTGCATCCAGAAGGGGAGTTACGATCTGGTTCTGTCCGATATCCGCATGCCGGGTTTGGATGGCGAAAAGCTGCTTTTAGAAGTGAAACAATGTGCTCCGCGAACAGAAGTTGTCCTGATGACGGCCTACGGCAATACCGAAAGTGCCGTCAATTGTTTGAAGCAAGGCGCGGCAGATTACATTCTGAAGCCTTTTGATCTGGATGATCTCACCTTCCGGGTGCAACGGTTGTTGAATATTCAGGCCATCAAGATCCGTTGTGTTTCTCTGGAGAATTGTTGTGGTCAACGGCAACCATTGATCGGATCCAGTGCGCCGATGCAGCAGTTACTCAATCTGATCAGCCAGATCACGCAAACGGATTCCACGGCTTTGATTCAAGGAGAAAGCGGCACCGGAAAAGAACTGGTCGCTGCCGCTATTCACTACGAAAGTCGTCGTGCTGATAAACCTTATATTCGAGTCAACTGTGCGGCGATTCCGGGAGAACTGCTGGAATCAGAGCTGTTCGGACATGAAAAAGGGGCCTTCACTGGCGCGGAGCAAACAACGCTGGGTAAGTTTGAATTGGCCGATCAGGGGACGATCCTCCTCGATGAAATCGGCGAAATGCCTCTTAATTTGCAGGTGAAATTATTACGCGTGCTACAAGAGCAAGAGATTGAGCGGGTTGGGGGCAACGCACCGATTCCGATTAATGTTCGGGTTCTCTGTGCCACCGCTAGAAATTTGAGCGAAGAAATCAAAAAAGGGACCTTTCGGGAAGACCTCTATTATCGCCTGCAAGTGATTCCCGTTACAGTGCCATCGTTACGGGACAGACGCGAAGATATCCCTGCATTGAGTCGTTATTTTCTGCAACAGTTTGGGCGGGAACGAGGCTTGACGTTCACCCTTTCCACTGAAGCTGCTGCAGCATTAAATGGCTATCCCTTCCCTGGAAACGTCCGCGAACTGAAAAATATTCTGGAGCGTTTAACGGTACTGGCTCCAGCTCCTCACATTCAGCTCTGGGATTTACCCGTTGAAATTCGTGGAGGCGAAGGGCAATCGACGGAAACCGGAGAGATCAACCTTGCGGCAGCTGTCGCTGTCGCAGAAAAGCTATGTATTCGCCGCGCCTTGAAAAAGACCAGTGGCAATCGTACGGCGGCAGCAGAGATCCTTGGGATCAGTCGTAAAAATCTGTGGGAAAAAATGAAGCAGTATGGGATAAAATCATCCTGAAAAGATTATTTGAAGATCATCAATACGTTAACTTATTTTCAATGGAGAATATCTGTCATGCTTTTTGTTGTACGTAGTGTCGATAAAAAAGGTCATTTACCTGTACGTTTGGAAAATCGTCCTGCCCATGTGGAATACTTGAAAGGATTTGGTGACAGACTTTTTGCTGCTGGAGCTCTTTTGGATGAAAACGAAGAGATGTGTGGTTCTGTTGTCATCGTTGACTTAGCAGATAAGGGGGAAGCTGAAACGTTTGCTGCCGGGGATCCTTATGCCCAGGCAGGTCTCTTCGAGCAACAGACGATTGATCGCTGGAATAAAGTGTTGCCATAAGCCGGAACAAGTGAACGTCCTGATAACAGTTGTTTTGTCTGTTGATTCTGTATTTAAATAATCGCTGATTGCAAATATATGAAAGTTGCGATACATTACCGTTCGCCAAAAAAATCCTCCCAAATGGTTATTTTGGCGCTGTGTAAGGGGATACGGCGTATCTCCTTACACTTACTCATCCCCCCTTACAGTTCTATCTCATCTGGAAGTTCACCTTCGGGAGAAAACCATTCTTCTTCAATAAAATTACTATCGGTGATTTGCTGTAAGGTCCTTTTCATGTATTTTCCCTGTGCCAGAACGGCAACGGTGCCGTCAGGTAAATAGAGCTCTCCGGTCCCTTCATACAAGCGTCCCCGGTCGTTAGTGACACGGCCAATCACCTTTAATTCAACTCCAAGGGGAACGGGCTTTTTATATTTGACTTGCAAATCGATGGTGACACCGAAAGTATCCTGATCATAATGTGCCATGATCGCCCTGCCAATCACTTCGTCCAGTAGAGCCGCTGACACGCCGCCATGGGCAATACCGGGATAACTTTGATGTTCGTTCCGTGGTGTGAACAGAGCGATGACCTCCTTCTCATCGGTTTCAAAAAAACGTGTTTTCAACCCGAATTGATTCTCGGTTCCGCACACCAGGCACTGCTTGGAAATATGTTGAGATTTAGTAATTTTATGGTTCATTGTGTCCTCTGTAAGTCGGTTTTAGGCTAGAATTTGTAACAGTTTCAGACCATCATAAAACAGCTTTCCTGCCAGAATGATGATAACGAAACCAAGACAACGAATGATAGCGCGATAACTGTTTCCTGTCAGGAAGGTTTTTGATTTTCCGGTAAGGATCGCAACGATCACTTTAGAGCCAACAAGACACACATAAAAACCACCGAGAAAAGCAGCCCCTGCAAGCGGCTGCTGGTTGACAGCTGAAACCATTGTTGGCGCGCCAACAGTAAGCCAGAACAGGTAAGGATGCGGACTCAAAAGGTTAGTCAAGATCCCTTTGGCAAGAGACGTTGGCCGCGTGTTTGTTGTCTCCAAGTTGATATCTGCCATTTTTAAGCTCTGGTAACCGGTCAACAAGAGAAAAAACCCGCCTCCCAGAGAAATAGCTCCCAACGCAGCATTGAAATCGGATAATTTTGCAAAAACAAAGAATGCAACCAAAATAATGGGCAGATCGGTCACTATGGGTGACAGGGCAACTTTAACGCCAGAGCGAATATTGTGGTGGAGGCTTTCAGAGATAACCAGTGCCAGCAATGGCCCCGGAGCGAACCCTGCAGATAATCCAAGAATGGTACCAATGGCCAAGAAGCTGATCATGATCTTTTCCTACCACAGGATCATCCAAGCCACCAAGTCAAAAAATATCATCTCCGTGTCAGAGAGCAAGTCGTTTAATAACTTAGCTACAAAGGGAAATATCGGTATCTGCTATCAAGGTGAGAGTTGATCACGATGATCAGAACGACACCACTAAAATGTCCCGGTGAGGTTGGTCGGTTTAGCAAAGCGAAAAAAAGGGGTCACACAATAAAGTGTAACCCCTTGAATTCTCTGGTGCCCAGAGACAGAATCGAACTGCCGACACGAGGATTTTCAGTAACTGGAAGATGGAGACAATGTAGTAGTTGTAGTTAGTTGCTATTAGGTTTTGTTGGCATTTAATGTTTTTTCGGGGAGCAGGGTTTTGGTTCTGCTCCCCATTCTTATGGCTGGTCAGATTCACGTTTAGTTCACGTTCGGATCAACGGAAACCAAGATGGCTGGCCCCTCCCCAAGAAAGTACCTTAGCTATGGAATCCCTAGCAAGGTAAGAACTTCCTTCGACTAGATACTTTCGGTTTGTATCGCTTGTCATCTAGAGGGTTATGCTTCCGTCATCTCCACCCCCTCTGGATAGAGTTGCGGAAAATAGTATCCAGCGACTTTGGTTGGGAATGCTAAACGAACAGGAGCTCTTTCCGAATCCGAAGTTAGGAGCTTCTTTTCAAGTAAATCTTTGAGAATACGACGTGCAGTTCGGTCGGGTTTGCCAGTAATGCGCGCAACCTCACCCCTTGGGACTTCTCCACGGAAAAAAGCTTCGCGTAGTAAATATTTTGCTTCCAGCTGCAATTCTCCAAAGCTTACCTGCCGATCAACATACCCATCTAAACGACGCAGAAAACCATCTAGCTCTAAGCGTCCTGACATGAAAGTAATCTGGTCTAGGGCCGTTCTTAGAAAGAATGTGCAGAAATCAAGTAGGCCTTTGTTGGACAGATTCCCTCTCCCATCCAAGTCGCCACGTCGGTGTTCGTCAGCACCAGCCAAAGCTTCCATATAGGCAGCTCGGTTTCGTGCAAGCCCCCTCGACACAGTCCACAATCCATGCCCATCTATGCGTGCTTTGACTAGATAGGCATGAGTAAAAAGCCGCGTCACTCTGCCATTGCCATCCAGAAAGGGGTGAATCCAGGCTAGGCGATGATGTGCTGCTGCCGCTGCTATTACCTTTCGTATCTCTCCCAGCTTGATATCTCCGTAGCAATCCTCGAAACGTTTCAAAAAAGAAACAAGTGTTCCTGAGGCAGGGGGAATATGTCGACCAACTTCGACCTCGTCCTCTCGCAACTTCCCAGGAATAACTATTTTGGTTTCTCCACTGGGTGCCTCGACCTCCCTGAACTCATCAGGGATACGCTCATAAAATTCTTGGTGAATCCAACATAAAAACGCATGGGAGCATATAGTTTCATTCGTATTTTCAACGAGCTTTTGTTCGATTAGTCGTTGTACGTCTATATGGGCAACACTCTCCACTTGTAGTGCGCGCTTTGCGGGCTCATGGGAATAGTCGCGAGCCATGGCCCGTTCAATGTCTGCAGGGTGAGTATTGTGTCCTTCAATTAGGTTGGAGTAGTAGCTGTTCATAGTACGCACAAGCTCTACAACTCCCCTGCGGGTCACCGGATGCAGTCTTTCCCCTAGTGCTGCAGACTGACGTATTACCTCAACAGAAAGATCACTTAGCTCTTCACCTTTGGAGGTAGGGAACATTGGCTCCATCTGTTGAATTTTGTTGTAGAGAACATCTTGGACCACAATGAACTCCTTTCTTTTTTGCTATCGTTAATGATAACAGAGCATAGCATGCAGAAAACAACTAGACTACTCATTTGGCCACTAGCTTGGCCACTAGCTTGGAAGATCAACTTGGAGCATCTTAGCTTGCCTAGCGAAGAAGGGCAAGTAGGATCTAGCTAGACAAGCTAGCTAGAGACGTTAGTTGATTGCGGTGATATGGCCACTATTTTGGCCACTAACTTATTAGTTGGTTGGGAGGTTTAACTTAGAGCTAACTAGCTTTTCTAGCGAAGGAAGAAAGATAGACCCTAGCTGGACAAGCTAGTTAGAGAAATTGGTTAGACAAGGTGGTTTGGCCACTAGCTTGGCCACTAACTAATTAGTTAGCTAGGAGGCTCAATTTTGAGCTGTCTAGCTTGCCTAGTGAAGGAAGATAGATAGGGGCTAGCTAGGCAGGCTAGGTAGAGACGTTTGTTAGATAAGGTGATTTGGCCACTATTTTGGCCACTAACTAGAAAGCTAGAGTGTGTAAAAAACTTTGTGTAAATGGTCACAGTCGGTTACAACTCGTAACCACTGGAGGCACTAATGACCATACCGAAAGACTTGCTCGATACCCTGATGAAGGACTACAAGAATCCTGAAGATCTCATCGGAGAAACCGGGCTGCTGAAGCAACTAACCAAGCAACTGCTGGAGCGCGCAATGCAGGCTGAGATGACCGATCATCTTGGTTATGAGAAGAACGCTCTTTCGAACAATAAAGCTGGTAACGCTCGCAACGGCAGTTACCAGAAGAAGATCAAAGGGGAGTTCGGCGAGCTTGATATTGCCGTTCCCCGTGATCGTGATTCCAGCTTTGATCCTGTAATTCTGCCCAAAGGTCAAAGTCGTTTCACCGGGTTCGATGATAAAATCATTGCGCTCTACGCTCGTGGAATGACCACTCGCGATATTCAGGCGCACTTGGAAGAGATGTACGGTGTCGATATTTCACCGACGCTGGTCTCTCAGGTGACCAAGGCTGTTCAAGAGGAGATAGCCCTCTGGCAAAACCGACCGCTGGATGAAGTCTGGCCGATTGTTTATCTTGATGCCATACGCGTCAAAGTGCGACAGGATAACCGAGTCATTAATAAGGCCGTTTATCTGGCCGTCGGCGTCAACATGGATGGCTTGAAAGAGGTCCTCGGTATGTGGACCGCCGAGACCGAAGGAGCCAAATTCTGGTTGCAGGTCGTGACTGAGCTAAAGAATCGGGGCGTAAAGGATATCTTCATCGCCTGCGTCGATGGCCTGAAAGGATTCCCTGAAGCGATAGAAACGGTTTTCCCGGATACGCAGGTTCAGCTTTGTATCGTCCACATGGTGCGGCACAGTCTGAACTATGTTTCCTGGAAGCAGCGCAAGGAAGTTGCCGCTGACCTGAAGGCAATTTACTCTGCTCCGACCATCGAAGAAGCTGAATATCACCTTGAAGTGTTCGAGGGAAAATGGAATGGTAGCCATCCGACAATTGGCAAATCATGGCGGAACAACTGGGAACGAATTACACCGCTGTTTTCGTATCCACTGGATATCCGCAAGGCGATCTATACGACTAACGCCATTGAGTCGGTCAATATGTCGCTGCGAAAGGTGACGAAGAATCGGGGCTCGTTTCCAAACG
>NZ_FNQN01000018.1 GCF_900107645.1 Desulfuromusa kysingii | reverse complement strand
TTGAGGCCATCGACACAAGCGACAAAAATATCTTTCACACCACGGTTCTTCAGCTCAGTCACAACCTGAAGCCAGAACTTGGCTCCTTCGGTCTCAGCGGTCCATATCCCGAGAACTTCTTTAAGCCCGTCCATGTTGACACCAACCGCCAGATAGACGGCTTTGTTGATGACTCTATTGTCCTGACGGACTTTAACGCGGATCGCATCAAGGTAAACAATCGGCCAGACTTCATCCAACGGTCTATTCTGCCAGAAGATGATCTCTTCCTGAACGGCCTTGGTCACCTGCGAGACCAGCGTCGGTGAAATATCAACACCGTACATCTCTTCCAGGTGCGCCTGAATATCGCGGGTGGTCATGCCTCTGGCATACAGGGCGATAATCTTATCATCGAACCCGGTGAAGCGACTCTATCCCTTTGGGAGAATAACCGGTTCAAAACTAGAATCACGGTCACGGGGGACGGTAATGTCGAGATTGCCGAACTCCCCCTTAACTTTCTTCTGGTAACTGCCGTTTCGGGCATGGCCGGTGTTATTGTTCGAGGGAGCGTTCTTCTCATAGCCAAGATGGTCGGTTATCTCGGCCTACATGGCTCGCTCCAGCAGTTGCTTGGTCAGTTGTTTCAGTAGCCCGGTTTCCCCGATAAGATCTTCAGGATTCTTGTAATCCTTCATCAGGGTATCGAGCAAATCTTTGGGTATGGTCATTAGTGCCTCCAGTGGTTACGAGTTGTAACCGACTGTGACCATTTACACAAAGTTTTTTACACACTCTTATGAAATGATGCCGACTCGGAGGGGGAAATAGGTAGTATATCTCCAAACATTGGAACAAAAATGGAGTTGCATAAGGAGGATGTTGTTGATGGGAAAAGGTAAGCTGCTAATCACTTTGGTTGCTGTTTTAGTTTTGATCGTTGTTTATCAAGCCAAGTTTTTTAAAACGCAAAGAGCGGATAATGCTGCTCTGTCTGTATTGAATGGGGACTCTGAAAATTACCCACCATTTGAACCCTTTTGGGGGATGGTGGATATCGGGCAACAAACTGATTTGTCAAGCTATGGTGGGAAAGATGAAAATGCTCTTGATGGCTTATCCTTTGACGAATTATCGAATCTCAGGATGTCGCAGGTTGGTGCGTATGACGTATTGGAGCTCTATCCACCGAATTATCATCCGTTTGAGAATTATAACAACAAAATCTATGGGCAGATAGAAGAATTCCAAAACTGGATGAATCCGGCGGCATATTTTTTTACCAACCCTTACCTTTTGATTATTCCAACCCATGCACCATTCATCAACCCGCTTAACCTGGCTTGCCCTGACGTTTCAATTGTTTATGACGCCGGAATTATCGAAGAAGTTCACACTGGCGCAAGTGCCTCTTGCTGGTTCGATACCCTGTATCGACCTCATGGAGAACATGGCACACTCTGGTTGTTCATGGTTAACGCATGGGATGCAGGGTTTAAATACGCCCATGTTGATGTCGAACAGTCGAAAAATGTTTTAGCCAGCAGTGAACCAAATCACATTACTAATTCTGTGCATAGTCGATCATACTTTTATCATGTTGGGCAGTATGGAGTGAACAATATCAGCCCGAGGGATAAAAGAGCTTGGGTGACGCTCCGACAGCGGGATACATCAACGGAAATATATGTGAAACTGTGGCAGAAAAAGCCGAAAGCACTGACTGATGAAGCAGATATTGTTTATGTTATAAAGGTTTCTTCTGGTTGATGTGGAGGCAGATCGATTAGCAGTATTCAGAAAGATTAGGAACATTCACGGGACGCAATACCAATTTAACGAACTACCCGAAATGGTGGATTGAGTGGAAATAGGTATGATGTCTCCAGATATTTGGCAGAGACGATTGGTTGTTAAGCCGCAAAGGCAACGATCTTCTCGAAAGGGATCTCGGCTACGACCGCTATTTTGCCATGTCGGGGGATACGATCAAGGATAGAAAGCCAACAACTTTCCCACGATTTCAAAAAGTGTTTGACAGTAATCAACAAAGAAACTACGTTGGCATCGTTACATTCTCATGAAAATGTACGCTGTCCTGGAGGGGGATATGCAAATAAGAAACTCAAATATCAGCCCATTTTTGGTCAGGAATTATTCCTGTGTCGGAGATGGGCTGTTTTTATTGTGGAAGGATTAGTATGCCAAAACGAATGACAGTCAAAATTGTTTTAGCTGTAATGACTCTGGTGTTGTTGTCTTTGGTTTTACCGGTCTGCGCCGGGACGCAAGCTTACCCGGAATTGCCTTTACAGGAAATGCGGATTGCGGCCTACACAAAAGCGTTTGCCGAACGATTCGGGTTGCCCGCCCCACCACCGGGCACGGAACCCAGTGGTGGGTTGCAAGCCATCGAGTTTGCAATTGAAAAGGGGCCGAAATGGGCACCCCGTTACTACTGTAATTTTTATCTCTATGTAGATAGTTCTCTGCCGATCAAATACCCGGAAGAAGGGGTGGCCGGGGAGAAATATATGCTCATTACCACCACACATTTTTTTGGTAGAGCATATGAGCAGTGGATGGAATGGTCGCTTCAAGATAGACGATATTCAACAGGTCTGGACGGGAAATACAACCGCAAGGCCAGGATGGCCACAAAAAACTATATGCCTGGAAAACAGGGAGCCATATCCGATCTGGATTACATCGAATTCCATAAAAACATTTTGCCCAACTTGGACTATTTAAAACTCAATTTTTCACCGTTTTCTCTTATGATTAATAAGGTAAATAATGGTGTTGATATCTGGGTTCAACAGCGGGGCAATACAGATTACCGAAGCCGGATCAAATCTGATTCAAGCGATTTTATCAAGTTCTCGATCCCTGAAGTTGTTTTACAGAAAATCCGTCAATGGGGAAATCAGGCAAAAGAGGCAAACAGAAAAATAAATGCAGTCATAAGAGATAAAAGTGACCAATAATTGAACCAATCTTTGGAGGAGGGACATATGAGTTCTTTTGATCAGTTAGTCAATGCACAACTCAGTGAAAAAGCCTATAGCGATTTTGATCCAACAGACGTGGATAATGCGACGACCGCTTTTACCGATTCGAACGGATCAGACTGGACAGTATATACGGTTTCCGAAACCAGTGGTTACAATACCGGGTTTTCTGGGGTCGCCTTTAGGAATGAAGATACCAAAGAAGTAGTTGTTGCCTATCGCGGAACCGACGGCCCACGAGATGTGACCCCCGATTTGCAGGCGGGCCTTGGTCAGAATGTGCCGAATCAATACCAGCAAGCGAAGGATTTTTATGATGCGGTTCTCGATAAAACTAACACAGATTCTTCAAATTCTCCCACTCTAACCGGCCATTCTCTCGGTGGCGCCCTGGCACAGTTGGTTGGAGCGGTCACTGGCGCGGAAACACAAACCTATAATGCTCCCGGTGTTAAAGACGTTTTGTACAACAACCCTTCAACCTTTGGGGTTTTTTCGGAAACTGCCACGTTCGACAACATAAAGAATAACAACTTTTTTCTCGATACAATCCATATGGTTGGAGAACAGTTAGGGAATAGTATAACTATTGGCGGTGAGCTTTCTCAAGCTGTTATTGATGCAATCAAGGTACTTATGACTAACTTTGGCAGGCTCCTTCCTTCCACGTTAGAATTTTTAGTAGATCAACACGGTATCGGAACAATGGTCGATAGTCTCGCCAGGTTATTGGGTGGATATCCAGCAGCTGATGGCCTTTCTGACCCCACCAACCCGGATGCCAGCTCAGATAACAAAAATGATTTGTCGTCTGAGGATTTCTCCTCCCCACTGGTTCTGGATCTCAATAATAATGATCGCACATCAACACTGCTCATGATGGCTGATACCTATTTCGACCTAGACGGTGATGGTTTTGCCGAACGCACCGGTTGGATCGAAGCCGAAGACGGTCTACTGGTACTCGATAAAAATCAAAACGGCAACGTTGATAATGGTAATGAGCTGTTTGGTAATTACAGCCAGAACCAAGATGGTCACTTGGCCGAAAACGGTTTTGCCGCCCTGACTGATTACGATATTAATAATGACGGCATAATCAATGCTGACGATGATGTGTTTGAATCTCTACAAGTGTGGGCAGATGCAAATTCCGATGGCATTTCCCAGGATGGCGAACTCCACAGCTTGTCCGATCTGCATATCGAATCGATCAACCTCAATGCCACCGAAGTAAACACCGAAGAAAAATGGAACCAGATAAGCCATGAATCGACCTTTACCCAGCAGGCGGTAGATGACGACGGTAATGTTGTCACCGACCAAGATGGTAATGCCGTACTTGAAGTAAAAGCGGTGCATGATGTCTGGTTTGCCAGTGACCGTCAGGACACTACCTACCAGTATGAGGGCGAAGTATCAGCGGACATTGCCGCCTTACCGGAAATGAAAGGAATGGGACGAGTAATGAATCTCTCCCACTCCATGGTCGCAGATGCCACCCTGCAACAGCAGGTCGAAACCCTACTGGCTTCCGCTAACAGGGACCTTGCTACTATTTACAGCAATGCCGACGCAGTTCTCGCCCGCTGGGCACATGCTGATGATATCGCTACAGATGAATCCCGTGGTGAGCAGCATGTCCTTAATCACAATTACAATAATCCACAAGCAAAATATGTTTATCGGGAATATGCCAGCAACCGAGTAAGTAACAATCCTGGAACGCTTTGCCGGTAAACTGTTCCAGATGAAAGTTGATGGCGAAGTAACCGATCAAGTCATGGACAGCAAAACCGCCCACGCCGTGCGTGTTAAATACGATTACCTGCGTGACACCCTGACGATAAATCTGTTGTCCCAATCGCTGTTCGGCAAAGACGTTTACAACGCCGAAACCGGAACCTTGCAGGAAGACACCTTAGTCACCCTACAAGCAGTCCTGCTCACCCCAGTCGATAGCATCCAGCAACAAACCGCAGTAAACCTGCTCTCTTCTCTGCTGAGTCGTGATCAATTGTCAGTATTTGATACTATCGATAGCACTGCTTTGAACAATACCGAAGTACAGCAACAGCTTATAGCCAATGGCATTACTCTATCTGTAACCAACGATACCGAAGTGTCAGGAACAATTTTAGATAAACAGTTTGGTAGCAGCAGCGCCGATACATTATCCGGCGGTACCCTTTATGGCATGGCAGGTAACGACACCCTAAGTGGTACCAGCGGCCACGATACACTCCACGGCGGAGCAGGTGATGATATCCTGCGTGGCAGTGCCGGTAGCGACATCCTTTATGGCGGGGATGGTAACGACACCCTTTCTGCCGGAGGAGGTTACGGTCACGATATCCTGATTGGCGGTGCTGGAGACGATACCCTGATTGGTAACTATCGTAACAGTACCTACGTTTATAACTATGGTGATGGTCATGATTCCATAACCGACACCGGTAGCGTTGGTACAACCCCCGACATCCTTATCTTGGACGGTCTTGACCGTGATGACATTCAGGTGGAAAGGCAAGGCAATAATCTTCTCTTGAAGCTGCGTGCCTTCCCTGAACTCGATTACGATTTTGGTTCAATTGTGATCAACAATGGTTTCGGCGCTGGCAAAATCGAACGTTACCAGTTTGCTGATCAGATCCTTGATTTTAATCAGCTCCTTCACGGTAGTACAATATATGACACCACCCACACTTACACCCTGGATCAGGGGCAGGTTGTCATCCATGATACCGGGGGCACCGACAAGCTGGTTTTTGGCGCAGGAATCACACCCGATAGCCTTGTGATTCAGGCCGGTATCGATAACGATGATCTGCTGATCGGGATTAAAGAAGAAGGTGTCGATTTTTCCGATTTGAGCCATAAAATCACCATAAAGGATGGATTTACAACCGACAGCACTATCGAAGAGTATATTTTTGCCGACAATACCACCCTCGATTTTAAGGGGTTTCTACAACTTCAGACCGGAACCTCCGGAGATGATCATCTCCGCTTTATTGATGGTCACGATAGCGTCGATGGTCTGGCCGGTAATGACACCATCATGACTGCTCAGGGCAACGATCAGCTTGGCGGCGGTGTTGGCGATGATACCCTGCAGGGTGGTGACGGCGATGACCGTTACCTCTTTAATCGGGGCGACGGCCACGACATCATCATCGATCAATCTGCCATCGAACAAGGTTTTGCCGGACAGGATACTCTGGTTCTGGGTGCCGGGATCAACCCGGACGATCTGATTGTTATCAGACAGGGAGATGACATTGTTATCGGTCTTAAAGAAGACGGTGTCGATTTTGCTGATTTACACGACCAGATTACCCTGCGCAGCTGGTATGAGAGATCAGACCGGATAGAAACGGTCACCTTTGCCGATGGAACCATCTGGAACACCTCTGAGATTTTATCCAGCATGGTTGGAGCCGGGGTTTTGTATGGGCTGGAAGGGGATGATGTTATTGTCGGTAATGAAGACGATAATGTGATTTTTGCCCGCGGAGGCAATGATCAGGTGACCGGCCAGGGGGGTAACGATTCACTGTATGGTGAAGCGGGTAACGATACCCTGACTGGCAATAGCGGCGATGATTTACTTGATGGCGGTCAGGGTGACGACACCTACCATTTTAATCGTGGTGATGGCAGAGATGTCATCATTGATGGCGAGCTTGATTCTATCACCGCTAACGGCAATGACGTTCTGATCTTCGGGGCAGACATTACCCCGGAGGATTTGATTGTCCAGCGGCAGGGTACTGATATCACTATTGCCCTGCAAGAAGACGGGGTGGCTTTTGCCGAGCTGGCAGATTCAATCAGGATTAATAACTGGTACGATTCGAAAAATCGGATTGAGGCTATTCAGTTCGCTGGCGGGGTCAGCCTTATTGCTGGAGAGTTGATCGAATTTATGCAGGCTGATGATGACGAAGATATTATAGGTATTGAAACCGATTCGGTATTTGGCAATACCGCTGCAAACAATAACTACTTCGGCAACTCAGGAAACGATACCTACCACTTTGCTCCGGGCAATGGCAGGGACAGAATTAATGACAGTGGTGGCATTGACCGGATTATTATCGGCGAAGGTGTGGCACCGGAAGATCTTCGCATCACCTGGCTACAGGGGACGAACGATATTGTTATCACCTTTGCCGGGAACGAGATCGATGAGTTGACTGTTGAAGGCTGGTATCAAAGTGAAGACCGGATTGAAAGCTTCGAGTTTAACGGCGGGATTATCTGGACAGCAAACGATATCCTTATTGCCATGGGAACCGAGGGTGATGATGTCTATAACGGTTTGATCGGGGAGGACAACACGATCAACGCTCGCGGTGGTAACGATCTGATCAGCACCTATGAAGGCAACGATACCCTCTACGGTGGTGCTGGTGATGATGGTCTGGACGGTCAAGCTGGCAATGACACCCTGGCCGGTGAAACTGGTGAAGACTCCCTCTGGGGCGGATCAGGTGACGATATTTATTTGTTCAACCGGGGCGACGGTCATGATCTGATTTTTGATGATGACCGCAACGTCAGTGATGCCGGTTTTGACACTTTGCGTCTGGGACCGGGAATTGCCAGGGAAGACCTGCTGTTTCGGATCGATCCAACGAGCGATATCCTGAAAATCGGCATTGCTGATCCCGCCAACCCTGATGTCCTGTTTGAGGATTTACCCGATCTGATCACTATTGATAACTGGTATCTGGCTAAAAACCGTATCGAAGCAATCGAGCTGACCGAAACCGGTGACCGACTGGAAGTTGCCGATATTATGGCGGCGATGGGAACTGCTGGCGATGATATTATCAAGGCCCTCTCCGAAGGGAGTCTGCTGGACGGTGGTCTTGGTAATGATTCTCTTTATGGAAATGTTGGTGATGACAGTCTGGTGGGTGGCGCGGGGAATGATGTTTTTGAAGCGCGTGCCGGGGATGACACTCTTGCCGGAGGTGTTGGTAACGATACTCTCAAAGGTGAAGCTGGAGACGATACGTATATCTTCAACCGTGGCGATGGCATCGATACGATCCACGATCTCGCCACAATAAAAAGATGGCAGTATGGTCAGGTGTGGAACGATGCTACGAACAGTTACAACTGGGGGCGGCAGGAATACCTTGAAACGGTCGCAGGTGGTAACGATACTTTACAGTTTGGCACCGGCATTGCGCCCGAAGATCTGTTGGTGCGGACTTCCGGTACCGATATCATTATCAGGGTGAAAGATGGAAATACTCTTTTTGAAGATTTGAGTGACAAGTTAACCATCAAAGATTTTTATCATGGGGATACGCAGATAGAGAGCTTTACTTTTGCTGGCGGTGAAAATCTTGCTCCTCAGGATATTCTCAATCTGATGTACTCCGAAGGGGATGATGTCGTCAGTTACAACAATGACATCGATCAGATTGTTCGAGCCAAGGGCGGAAACGATACTGTAATCACAGGTGGCGGCAATGATCAGCTGACTGGTGGGGCGGGCGATGATCAACTGAATGGCGGGCTCGGGGATGATATCTATCTTTTTGGCCGTGGGGATGGTCGGGATTTGGTGGAAGATAAAGGGGCTCTGGAGTGGTGGCAGAGGAGCTCTGGTAACGATACCATTCATCTGACCGGTGGTTTGACCCGAAACGATGTTATTATTGCCTGGGGTGGTCAGCTTGGTGATGAGCATAAAAACGACCTGGTTATCGCCCTGAAAGAGGACGGTAAAACTTTATCTGAGCTTGTGGATCGAATTGTAGTGAAGGACTGGTTTAACCGCCAAACTCAGATTGAAACTTTGCTCTTTGATGATGCTACCAGCTTGGATAAACAAGCTATTATGGACGCGATCTTTACTGATGGTGAAGATCTGGTCGATTTGACTGCCGCTGATCAAGCCCAGATTATCAATGGTTTGGGTGGAAACGATACCCTGATTGCTTCGCATCACAATGATTCGATTGTAGCGGGCGATGGTGATGATCTGGTCGAAGGGAAACAGGGCGCGGATAGTATTTTCGGTGGGGCTGGAAACGATGTCCTGCATGGTGATGATGAACCCGATTATCGTTACGGCAGCCGCGGCGGTAATGATTCCCTGAGTGGTGGTGCGGGAGACGATATCCTGTATGGAGCTGGTGGAGATGACACCCTTGCTGGAAATACGGGTAACGATATTCTGATGGGTGGTGGCGATAGCGATAGCTACCTTTTCTCTCGTAGCGATGGAACCGACACTGTTATCGATACGGCTGGTTACCAACTATCTGAATATCAGCATGATCGATTCGGTCATGGCGAATGGATTACCGTAGAGAAAGCTCTCAATGGGGGCAATGATACCCTGAGGTTTGGTGCCGGGATCACTCCTGACGATGTCATTTTTTACTGGGATCACGCTAAGGATACTGCCGGGAATTCCGTCAATCGCGACAAGAATATCGGCAGCAACGACCTGATAGTCGCTCTGAAGGATCCAAATAATCCAGATGCAACTATTGATGAGCTAACCAATAAAGTTGTTCTTAAGGATTGGTATTATCGGGCGGTAGCGGTTGCTCCGATTACTCTGCCCGAAATTTCAGGTGGGGAAGAAATCCCGATTGCTGTTGTTGAAGGGGATTATCTTAAAACTGCAATTGGTCGTGACGGTACCCTGGGAGGTTATATCGGCAGCGAGTATGAAGGTGGTGAGTATGAAGGTAGCGAATATGGAGGGGATGGCGATGAGCCTGGTGTAGGAATTAATCACGATCCCGCTGGTTCCGGTTCCTTCGGTTGGAACTCCATGCGTCAGGATCCTTACGGGGGGTGGGAATTATTTTCGGTTAAAAGTGATCAGACTGGGCTCCAGAGCAATAATAATAACAATGAAAATGATTCTATTAGTACCGTCAGTATGGAAGATTTAAGTGCTATGTCAAGGTTTGATAATCATATCCGCTGGACAGGTGCCTATTCTGACCAGTTTATGATTCAGACCGATTACTTTTTCGACCAGGGTGATGAACGTATCAGTATGACGACCAAGGTGACTGCGTTAAGCGACCTGACGAATGTCTCGTTCCTGCGTTCTCTGGACGCAGATCCCGATATGAGATACGAAAGTTTAAATTCTATTGATGGGCGCGGGTTTGATAGTAATGGTGACGGAGATTTTGATGATACCGGCGATGTTGCTCCTGAACATCTGGCCCTTTCCAGAGGCAGTTATGGCGGGGATTATGTTGGTATCTACTCCAACTCTGAAATTACGCATAATTCCGGGGTGTCTTCCGCACGTTCGAATGATCCTGAGGTCTTTTTGCAGGGGACTATGGAGTACATACCGAGTGATGACTACAGCAGCAACAGTATCGGGTTGGCATTTGATTTGGGAAATCTGGTACAGGGAGAAGAAATTACTGTCGACTACAGTTATGTTCTGGGAGATCCGACAAAGATTGCTGATTGGAGTAACCACCTTTTCTACGATCCTTCTGTGAAGCAGTATGTCCGTCAAATTGAAAACTTTGCTTTTGCAGATGGTACGATCCTCAGTGGTCATAATCTGATTGCCGCAATGCAAAGTGTCGGTGATGATCGTATCGAAGCTGTTATCGGTGAAGATTCAACCCTGTACGGTCTTGCCGGAAATGATGTGCTGGTTGGCGATAGCGGAAATGATCTGTTGTTCGGTGGTGAAGGTACTGATCGTCTGGATGGCGGTTATGGGAATAATCAGTTGGATGGTGGAATTGGTAACGACACGTATGTTATCGGCAGTGAGAATACTCCACCGTGGATCAATCAAACCAGCTCAGATACCATTACCGATAGCGATGGAATCGACAAGGTTCTGTTTTTAAATGATGTTGCCCGCGAAGATATCATTTTTACCAAAGCGGGCGCAGATCTTGTCATTAGCTATGGGTTGGAGTTGCAGAATCAGGTTGTGGTTGTTGGCAACAGTATTGAATCTTTCGAGATGAGCGACGGGTCTTATCTCTCCCGTGAAGAGATCGATGCAACCCTGACACAGATTTCAGTAACAGTTGGTACTTCTGTTGATTCGATTACTGCTGATCAGATTGCTGGAAACCTTGATTTAAAATCAATCCAATACAATGCCTGGACCGACATGTTTGTTGACTTCCAGGGGTATGATAATGGGAATAATTTTATCGGGATTACTGAGAATGAAAAAGTTCTTGGTGGCCAGGGTGTCGATATTCTTGCTGGTCATAGCGGTAATGACATTCTTCAGGGGAATGGTGGTGATGATAAGTTGAACGCCGGAAATGGCAACGATACTTACATTTTTCAGCGAAGTGATAATAACGATATCATCCTGGATGCTGAGGATCCGAGTACTATTGTTGTGGATCCTTACGGTGGCAAGGATGACTATGGGGATTACGGTTTCCATTTTGCCATCATAAATGATGACAATAATGAGAATGGCGAGGTTTGGAAGCCTGAAGCCAACCCAGCTCCGTCGGATGACGCACTGATTTTCAAAGGAGATGTTGTTCTAGAGGATCTGGAAGCTTACTGGGCGACGGATCGTGATGATCTCACCAGCAACGATGCCAATGATCTTCTGCTGCGACTCAAGTCGACCGGCGACTGGAGCGACCGTGAGACCAGTGTCGATACAATTCTCAATTATTGTGCTGGGTTAACGCTGGAGACATGGAATGGAAGTGCTTACATACCGGCAGAAATGACTGCTGAAACTCTGGATAAATATGGCGATAAAGTTCTTCGGCAGTTTACCTATCAAATAACAGATGGTGGGGAGGCTGAAGCTCTCCCTTCCGGTTACGATTCAATTATTTACTTTCTAGAGCAGACTGAGCGACAAACAGCCTGGTTCGAAGAAAAGCGGGCCGAGGAAGATACGGTTAGGATCGAACAATTCTACGACAAGGATTATACCGTTGAAAATATTGTTCTTGAGGTAGAGGGAATAACCCTGACCAATAACGACATCATGGATATCATGTCGACCGACAACTCCGAGATGATTCGTGGGGTCGATTGGGAAGACAACACTATAGATGCCAAAGCCGGCAATGATGCCGTGATTGGTGGTGAGCTGAATGACACTATTTCAGGTGGTGCAGGCAGCGACTTGCTTAACGGGATGCGGGGTGATGATACCTACATTGTTAATAGGGGTGATGGGCATGACACTCTGAAAGATAGTCCCTACGATTTCTACGAAAAGGTCGATGAGGCTCGTTCCTGGAAGGGCCGTGGTAACTCTTATGAATCGGGACAATATGTTGGTTCTTATCCCCAATCTTTGGCAGCCGATGCTGGTGGTTTTGACCGGGTGCAGTTTGGTGAGGATCTACAGATTCAAGATATCGGTTTTGCCCGTGGTGGCTCAACCTACTGGAAGTCAGACCTTTATGTCGGGTATGGAGATAAGAAACAAATTTCAGAAGCTGACTCAGATCAGATAAATGGAGATTATGCTGTTGTTGACCACTTCACTTTCAGCACGGGCATTGGTAGCTCTGGTACTCAAGATTACAGAGTCTACGAAGATGATATCCTGTTGCCTGACCAGTTCAGCGCAGGAAATTCTGTAGAAGAATTTATTCTGGATGATGGGAGCAAAATCACTAATGTTGGAATTGAAGAGGGTCTTAACGAGAGTCAGACCTATATTGATGACAACTTTTCATACCTTTCTGAAATTGAGAGCGACGGTCGAGATGCCAAGGGCTATGTTGATCAGATTCTGCTGAACAAATGGCAACGTATTGATCACGATTATATCGGAACGGCGGCAGTTGATATTATCGATGCCGGAGATGGCGATGATAATATTATCGCGGGCCAGGGAGATGACATTATTGATGCCGGGTTCGGTTCTGATACCATTGATGGCGGAGCGGGTGATGATACTTACATCTATCACCGTTGGGATGGCAGTGATACCATTATTGATGCCGGAGGGATTGATACACTGCAATTCGGATCAGATATCCGTTTAAGTGATCTGGTTGCGACTATCGATGCTGTGTCTGGCAATTTGACTCTCGGTATCATTGATGAAGTTGAAAAACTGGCTGCGAAGGCAACAGGTTCTACCTATGATCCAGGTGCCGATGCGCTTTCCCAGAAAATTATTTTGACCAATTGGCATGCAGAGACAACCAGGGTTGAGGTTTTCAGTTTTGCCGCTGGTTCGGTGTTGAGTGCTATGGATCTTTACAACCATTTTTTCACATCAGAGGGAGATGACGTTATTCTCGGGCTTGAAGGCGATAATGTCATAGTGGCCAAAGGGGGGCATGACACGATAACTTTGGGTGCCGGAAACCATATTGTCGATGCTGGTCATGGCAGCGATAGCATAACCACCGCGAGTGGAAATGATGTTATTTATACCGGTGAAGGTGCCGATACGGTTTTCTCCGGAGCCGGGAATGACACTATTAATACGCTCGGGGAAGGTAATCATGTAACTGGAGGTCTTGGAGACGATATTCTGAACGGCGGAACCGGTGGCGATCATTATCATTTTAACCTTGGCGACGGTCATGACGAACTTTTTGATACTGGTGGTATTGACACACTGTATCTGGATGACAGTGCAACGCCATCTGATATTCAGATTGTTCGTACCGGTAATGACCTAATTGTTACCCTGAATGATGCCAGCACTATACATATTAAAGACTGGGTCTTGCCGGACAATAAAGTTGAATCAATTCGTTTCAGTGATGGAACCATTTTTGCTATCGAATCGCTGCTGGTACCACAGGTTGAAGATTACGTCCTTAATCTGTTAGAAGATCAGCCTCTCGCTGGAATGATTGAGTTGAGTGGTGCAACTGAGGACATCGTTTTCACTGTCGAACAGAACAGCTCCAACGGTACATTCTCACTTGATGTGGACGGCAGCTGGAATTATCAACCCGCTGAAAATTACTATGGCAGCGACACCGTCGTTATCAACGTTACTAACAGTACTGGCGGCACTGCCAGTTCAACTATCAATCTAACCATTGCACCCGTCAACGATGCGCCGATTATTGAAGGCACTGAAGAACCATATCAATTACTTGGCACTCTGGTTCAAGAAGGAGATGTGCCGGCATCTGATGTTGATGGTGATTCGCTGACTTATGCTGTTGATACATTGCCGGAACATGGTTCTCTTTCTCTCGATGAAACGGGGCATTGGATTTACACTGCCGAGGACGGCTATTGTGGGGCGGATACGGCAGTTGTTTCCGTTGATGATGGCAACGGTGGCACCGCAACAACCACCATCGATTTCACGGTCAATGTCTATAGTGGTGGAGATCTTACAATTGAGGGAAATGGATCTGCGGGGTTGTTGCTGGATGGCATCAGTAAAGATCAGCTCCATCTGACCCGCCAGGGTGACGATCTGAATATTATTGTCGACGAACAGGGAACCTTATCTTTTAAGGACTATTTTACCGTAGCAGAAAATGGCATTGATTGGCTACAGACCACCGATGGTCTGGTGCACCTTGCCAAGGACGCCATCCAGGAAGGCGGCAACAGCTGGTGGCCGGTCGAATGGTTTTCTGGTCAGAATGCCGCCAATGATTTACTGTCCGGTACCTGGCGACGTGATTTCATGTATGGCCGTGGGGGGAACGATATTCTCTTTGGTGGTGATGGTATCGATTTGCTGAATGGAAATGATGGTGATGACACCTTGGTGGGTGGTGACGGCTACGATCTGCTGGTCGGTGGCAACGGTTCCGACACGCTATTTGGGGACGATGGCTGGGATTCTCTGAATGGCAATAGCGGTGATGATGCCCTGGTTGGCGGCGATGGGAATGATTTATTGCTTGGCGGAAGTGGCAACGACCGGCTATGGGGTGATCAGGGTAATGACATCTTAAACGGCAGCACCGGTGACGACACCTACACCTTCAACCTTGGTGACGGCAGTGATATCCTTTGCGATTTTTTGGGAACCGATAAAATCACATTCGCCGCTGATGTCATAAAGGAAGAAATTGCTTTCCTCAAAACCGGTACCACCATGAAGATTGGTTATGGCACTGATGATCTGATCACCATGAACAGCTATAGCGACTCAGAGACCGGCAACCGGATCGAAACCATCACCCTGGCCGACGGCAGCACTATGACCGATGCCGATATCAATCAGCTGATTCAAGAGATGTCCGCCTATGCAACAACAGAGGGGATCAGTCTGGACAGCCTGGATAACGTTCGTCAGGACGAGCAGTTGATGACAATGATTGCTGATTCCTGGCAGACGGCGTAACCTGAAAGCTGAAATTTTAACGCAGCCCGGTGGCCGTAGCCAGACTGCTTTGGTGGAGTACACGGGCAACTGCGGGGGGAAATCAACACCTTGTCTCGCGCAAAGCCGCCAAGCTCGCAAAGAGAAGCAAAGATAGGCTCAAGCTTTTAAGGTATAAGCCCTGGAATAAGGTTTTCTCTGTGGTCTTTGCGGCTTGAGTGAGCAGAGTGAACGAGCGTGAGGCTGATTATGCTCCTTTTCGTTTTGGTTGCAGGGTCTGTGTATCGAATTTGAATAGCTGAAAAGTCATCAATTCGGAGGGGGATTTCCTTGTTTCATCTATCGCCACGCTGGACAGTCATCCCTGCCTTACTGCTATCTCTCGGCCTGGTCAGTGCAAATGTTTACGCTGAAACCCTGACATTTAAGAACATCCTTGCTGCTAGACTACAAAACTCATTCGACAGCAAAATCGTCCGGGAAGAAATCCAGATTGCCCAGGCCAGAGGGTGTAAAAAACTTTGTGTAAATGGTCACAGTCGGTTACAACTCATAACCACTGGAGGCACTAATGACCATACCGAAAGACTTGCTCGATACCCTGATGAAGGACTACAAGAATCCTGAAGATCTCATCGGAGAAACCGGGCTGCTGAAGCAACTAACCAAGCAACTGCTGGAGCGCGCAATGCAGGCTGAGATGACCGATCATCTTGGTTATG
The DNA here is from genome assembly GCF_900107645.1 of Desulfuromusa kysingii. Taxonomy (GTDB): domain Bacteria; phylum Desulfobacterota; class Desulfuromonadia; order Desulfuromonadales; family Geopsychrobacteraceae; genus Desulfuromusa; species Desulfuromusa kysingii. The sequence continues at coordinate 102 of NZ_FNQN01000018.1, read as the reverse complement.
AGAAGAACGCTCTTTCGAACAATAAAGCTGGTAACGCTCGCAACGGCAGTTACCAGAAGAAGATCAAAGGGGAGTTCGGCGAGCTTGATATTGCCGTTCCCC
>NZ_FNQN01000024.1 GCF_900107645.1 Desulfuromusa kysingii | reverse complement strand
TGGCAATAAACAAGCAAGGTAACAGGGTGCCCCTGCTGTGGGGTGCTGTTAATCTTTCGCCAGAAACTCGCCTTGATTCTTTTTCTCAAACTCCCGCATTGGGGACAACAGGTTTCTCTGTTGTAAACAACTTCCAATCGAGCAGGCCTGACGCTGATGACCTTTTTGATTGAAAAATCGACTAATCCTGTTAATAATCTTTCCATAGATTGATCTCCTTTCTTTGGTTGGAAATTTGATCAATTTATGGGGCATACCATAATTCTTTGGTATGCCTTTTTTCAGGTCAGGATCTTTTTATCCCCCTTCTTTGAGGTAGAGCCAGTATATTCAGCCAATATTAGGCAGCTACATGTGTCACAACATTGATACGGCTGCGCTGCGCATATATTCAGATAAACGTAAAGAGATTATAGGCCATACGCCAACCCAATCCACAATTGCCACCCACAATTCAGCTCTCAACTATCTTTTCCGTAAAGCAAAAGAAAAAAACTTCATTCAATTCATACCCAAAACCATAAACGACGGAGTTGAGGGGAAAAGACGACCATACTTTAACGATAAAGAGATGAAGAAGCTTAATGCCAATATGTGGCGCTACCTCAAGCATAGTGAAAAGTTGTTAAATCAAAAAGGCCGCAACGGTATTGAAAATATTTCGCAAAAAACTTATTGGATAAGAGAGTTATTAAGGGATGTTGTTCTCATATTAGTCAATACAGGCATGAGGCCTGGCAGCGAAATACTCAGCTTAAAATGGAAAAATTTAAGTATTACAAAGCAGCACGGGATGGAAAGCATTCAGTTCTCATTGCCACACAGCAAAACAAAAAGGCGCGTTGTTATTGGATATGAGCCATTTGTGCGCGAAGATGGCGTCAAATACGGCTGTTGGAAGCCATTAGAAAACATAAAAAACAAATTCGACAATTTGAAAGATTTGGATTGGAACAAACTGTTTGAAAGTGATGAATATATTTTCCGCTACCCAAACGGTGAACTTGCCGTACAAGAGCAACTGACCAAAGCATTTAAAAGAATGCTGAAATGGATACAGGTTGACGGCAAAGAAGACGGCCTACTAAGAGATGATTTTGGCGAAGAGAGAACCCTATACTCACTGCGTCACACTTATGCATCACGCATGCGCTACAAGGGTATTAGCTTTGACGATCTCAGCGTACAAATGGGTACGAGCGTAAAGATGCTAGAGCAACACTACAGCCACTTCAAAGTCAGCGACAACCCCAATAAATTTGCTGGGCACGAGCTGCGAGCAACGAGAGAAAAACAAAAGGCTAAAGAAGAAGATAGCTCAATGATGAAACAACTTGTAGAGCAAAATCAGCAGATGAAGCAGCTACTAGAGAAGTTGCTTGATAAAAGATAACTTAAAATATATCTTAAAAAAACAACTTTTAAAGGAGGGGCTATGAAAAAAGTAATCATTTTATTTTTTGTTCTTTTTATTTCTGGTTGCGTTTCCGCCACAAGTCCAAAGCATTATGGACTAAACAATAAAGTAGATGAATTTAAAGGCACTATAGAAATAAGTCCATCCAATGTTGTAGGTTTTACAAAAACAACTAAGATAAAATCAAAAAGTATTTCGAATAGTAAATTTAATGGGACAATTACAATTTCAGAAAAAATTGATATTAAAGAAAAAGAAGGAAAATATATTTTAACATCAAATTCAGATGCAATGGAATATGTATGTGAAATAAATAAAAGCGATGGATCAATAATATATGGAAATTTAAGAAGATATGAATTTGAAAAATTATCGATAAACAATGGTTTTGGAAGTGACTATATAGAAAAGTCAGGCAAGATTGATGAATACCTACCTAAAAGTAGAAATTCCTTATGCGGATATTTTAAAAATCTTTTCAGATCAAATCGCTATGAATACTGGCAAGATATTTATGATTTTGAAAACAGTCTCATTTCACGCACTGAATTCGACAAAGAATATCTGACAAATAATAAAAAAATCAAAAACTTTAAGCATGACTCTAAAGTTATAGGAGTTACGAAATATAAAGACAAAGAGGCTTTAGTTAAAGGGGCCTATGTGAGTTATTCAAAAGTAGACCCTTTCAGCGGACTTACTTTAAATTACAAAGTTAGCATAAGAGGTTTTTCACTAGTTGACATCTCTTCTGGCTTGGTCTTTAAGGATAATTTCAATATGAAATTTAATCTTAATCAGTTTACTAAATCAGTCACCGTAGAAACTGATATTAAAGATATTCAGTATAGGTAGATTTTAAAATCTATACAAATAAAGCATAGCTCTCTTATGCGTATTTATTCTCTGCAACATTAGATCAACTCTTAAACAAGAAATAATGCAAAAGCAGATAAATGCGTCGTCAGAAATTTGTTAGACGCCATTATTAAACTGAATTCTTTGATTGCATCCCCCTAAAGCAACGGAGGTTTAATTTATGAAAAATGTCAGCTTAGCTATCTGCTTCTCATTATTGCTATTTATGGTTACGGGTTGCGCACTGCCACAGCCTAAAGAAAAAACAATTTCAAACAACCAATACATAGATCCAAATATCCCATCATTAGACATACAGTTTCCATTCAATGTATGGCTAAACTCAGAAGACACCGTACGCAATCAAAGTGGTGACGTAGCAATAACCCACAAATTAACAACACTAGGAACAAGCAAGGCAAACACCATTGTCTACATAGACAAGGCATATATGCCCGCCAGCAATGCTTATTGGACTGGTGTCAACTATGAAAAAGAACAGCTTTTCTATGAGGACAAAAAAAGAAACAGTGACGGCTGCTTTGTTTATTATAAGGAATTTTCGGGCAAACATTTTTTAGTTGGGGACATAATAAAGTATGGCTTACAAAGGGGCCTCACCAACATAAGGTTATCTGAGTACTTTTCAGACATACACAACTATAACAGCTTAGACACAAAACATAGGGACAGTGTTGACGAAATGATCAAAAACACTAAAGCTGTATGCAGTCAAGTCATAGGCTATTAATACTTGCAAGATTACGCATTCACCATAATGGACAAGGTATGATTGAAAAAATTTTAATCAGAGCGTTCATTGTTATTTTATTGCCGATAACAATACTTGCCTGCGCCCCAGTTCAACCACCTTACGTTGAAAATAGCAAATATTTTAATCCAACAAACAACTTTTCAATCGACCTACCGAACAATTGGGAAGTTAGCAAAAAAATTCCGAATTGGCTTGAGAACTCCGTCTGCGTAGGAACCCCAAAAAATCTACAAGCCTATTTTGAAAACAAAGATATAAAGGCAACTATACAGCTAGATATAGTCAAAACCTTTTTAAATTTAAAGGGTGCAAGCGATAATTACTATAGTTCAACTTTTAGTCGAACACTAATAGATTCATTTTATGATGGACTTGAAAAGTCTTTAGATAAACAAGAAAAGATCTTAAATAGCGATAGGTTTATTGAAGATTTTACATACATCCTCAATAAAAATAATTTAGCCTCATTGCCATCAAAAATAATCGAAGTCAAGCTTAAGTGTAACGACAAAGAAGAAATGATAAAAAAAGAATTAACATCCTACATTGTATTATGCGACAAAGACGATACATGCTTTGTCAATTTTTCCTTAATAGCACCGGTGTCTGATTTTGAAAAAAGCAAAAACTCCTTTAACAAGATGATACGGTCATTATCTGCTTGGAATTTACAGAATAGCTACTAGTGCCATTCATACATTGCTCAGCTTCCGAAGTTTCTGCTGAGCTTTGCAAATATGTAGGTTGGCGGCTGCTTTTTCTGCTGACAGATGGCGCAGTGGAATTCATACGGCAACTTCAAAGTTGTCGCCCCATAACGCATATCGGTAAGAATTTATGGCAAACAAATGGAATATCCCCGCATGGCTCGAAGCTGAAGTACGCGAAAGAGATAAAAAATGCGTCTATTGCGGCGCAGACTTTACCCCTGCAACCATTTCGCGCAAATCGATAGCAAGTTGGGAACACATTATCAATGATGCGTCAATAATTACACGAGAAAACATCACCCTCTGCTGCTGTGGATGCAATGCGAGCAAGGGGCAAAAAAAGTTATCTGATTGGCTACAAACAAAATACTGCAAAGACCGCAACATAACGCCTGAAACAGTGGCACCTATTGTGGGCCTGTAAAGTAAATTGTGTAAATAGCCCGCCGGTTAAAGTAGCGGCATCCGCCCTTCAAACATAATCGAAAACTGATTCAGTGCCGATCGCCAGTTGCGGATCGGCATTGTCCATTTCTTGGATATATTCTGCAGAGCCAAATACATCAGTTTAATCATCGACTCGTCGTTTGGAAACGAGCCCCGATTCTTCGTCACCTTTCGCAGCGACATATTGACCGACTCAATGGCGTTAGTCGTATAGATCGCCTTGCGGATATCCGGTGGATACGAAAACAGCGGTGTAATTCGTTCCCAGTTGTTCCGCCATGATTTGCCAAT
>NZ_FNQN01000013.1 GCF_900107645.1 Desulfuromusa kysingii | reverse complement strand
CAGTAGAATTGTGCTTAACGGGAAGAGCAAAATATTTATATAAAGAATGCTTTCAAGTATGATTTCAATGGTTTTCATATTTATAATTTTTATGGCTAACGCTCGCATTTGCGGCTAGTTTGGAGCGCAGCGGAAAACTAGTCCGACAACATGCGCTTGTTATGGTTTTATATATTTGATCGTTTGCGAGATCATCTCATCCACATATCCGAAATCTGCAGCCAGTTCGTAAAGCCCAAGTCAGAAACCGGATGATTCGTGGTTGATCAGTCGCTTGTCAAAGAACGAAAAGTAAATCTTTTGCGTTAATGGTTATCTTTACTCTTGACGGCCGGGGGCCTGATAAGTGTTAGATGATTTTTTAGAATATATCCAATTTATCCATGATTCTGTTGTGTAAGTGCTTGCCTCTTTTTTCTAGCTCTTCAATATCCCATTTTCCGCACTTGATAATATATTGAGTTATTAAGAATGGTGTAACCACATTATCCTTGTCTTGATAAGCTTCCATTTTTTTCTCGTAGGAATAATTCTGTGCTTGGATATTTTTCCTCATAGAAAGCAATGTTAAGTTAGCTAGGGAATTAGTCCACTTTTCACGTTCCTCTACGCTAAAGATGCTTTTCCAGCCAGCCTCATCATCTGGATTTTGAGGTAAAATATGCTCTAAATGTAATTTACTTCCAATAGGAATATAACTCTGCTTGCTGTCGTCACTAGAAAAATATTCGACTAACAATAAGATGGCTCTATCCCATTTTCGACCGTATACCCAACTCCCCTCTAATTCTTCTTTGAATGTTTTAGTTGTTGAGTATTTCTTTAAACTATCTTGCATTTCTGTTGATATATCAGATATTGGAGCATTAGACTTTATTAGCTTCAATATATTAAAGCTGGTTTGCTTAATCCTAGCTACGGTAGCCCCTGCAATCCAATTTTGATAGTAGTAGGCGACTAATAGTTTTTTTAGCTCTTCAATATTGGAGTAATTTGTAAACAAGGCTGTAGACATAATGCTGACCCAGTATATTCTGTGCTTTAAATATTTCAGGCAATACAGATATTTATTTTCCTCATTCAGAATTTTTACATAAGCCTGAGAGAAATCACCTATTTCTTTAATTATTTCTAAAGCACTTTTTCCTTCTTTGGAAAAAACACTTATAAGTTCTTTATCTAATCTACTCTTAGGGTTAGTTGATAATTTATAATACAAGTATGTGTTCAGCATGCTATCTAAATCAAAATTAGAAAACTTTATATTTGAATTAATAGACTCCCACTTTACCTTAAAAGCATTACGATCTTCTTTTCCGTCTAACTTTTGCATTAAAGTTGACTTTAATATATCAATAGAACTAAGAGGCATCCCTCTGTCATTTAAAACATTAAATATTTGAATTGCACTGTCTTGAGATGGGCAGGTTATAACCGTTAAGACTACGTTCTCAAAGAACCAGATGACGAAGTCATCTGGTTTGATTTCATTTTCAGTAAATTTTTCTTCCAGAAATCCTTTAACGTAATGTGCATTTTGAAGATACTTATTATTAGGAAAATCTTTTTCTATATGTTTTGTCGATTTAAAATCAATACCCTTTAAAACAGTCTCTTCAAAGTCAATTTGATACTGCTCATTTGTTAAAAACTTCAACTTCCTTTTAGTGTCTTCATATTTGTCTTGAATTGAAGAGCTTATGAAGTCTTTTGCTTTCGGTCCTAGCTCTGACAAGTACACATCTCTAAATACACATGAAATTATCGTGAATGTAGTTGTTCTTTGCTGTCCATCTATAATGTCAAATCTAGAATCCGATTCATTATTGACTAAAACTAAAGAACCACAAAAATACGTTTCTTTTTTATTCTCAAGGTAAGCCGAGACTAAATCATCTATTAAGTCAGATAGATTATCTTTATCCCAAGAATAAGGCCTTTGATAGTCTGGAATTTGATAAAATTTCTCATCATCAACGAGTATTTTTTTAAGGTTTTCAATTTTGGCTTCTATTTTCATTGATTCCTCGATATTTGATGGTGTGACTCATCTAACGTTTTGATAACCGGCAGCGACGCGAAGTTACGGCCACCACCTCAATTTTAGATTTTGTTTTTTGGCCAAAAGAAGACGTATTTTCCGTCCGGTTGATCGGTTTGATACTAGTGCAGTCCCCTCCACAGATAACGGACCATCCGCTATCCTTTGAGTAACAGACAAACCCTCAAAGAAAGGAGCCTGCATTATAAAGTATTTAGGGGTCAAGTCTTTGCTTGACTCTTATTGTTGATCATAAGCATCTTTATTTCTGCAACCTGTTTTTGCAACTTCTTCTCCTGATACAGCAGAGCTTCTGTTCTAACAACAATACTGCTTACGATATTGTACTTTGTCAGCCTGAAATCAGTCTCGATTCCTTTTAAACTCAAATCGGTCAGTTTTCTGGTAAAGACAATGGCGATATTCGACTATACCCGCGATATTGTAACTTTCACTGTAAAAAAAACGCCATATCCCTGAAAATATTCAGAAACACGGCGTCAGTTTTTTCATTATTGTGTTGTTGTTCCACATGTTCCCACCCCCCCCCAGAAGAAATACTCTATTATTAGTAGCGGGTGAATGGTTCTTTGTCAAACAGTTCTCTGGTTTTTGAAAGCTTCATTGTTGAATCATTTCTGATAGGATCAAGCGTTACTGACTTGTGCCGGATTTCGTCCATTCCAATTTTTTCGACAATGTCTTATAAAGGCTCTTTCCTGTTACGTAGTTTAACTCTGTTCAACGAAGTTTATGATTTATGATGGATCAAGAAGAACAACAAAATATCCGCAACGCCACAATCCACAGTTTCATTGATGGTGTCACCGCCAAACAACAGACAATTGAAGTGCTCGGCCTGCATGGATCGGCCGATGCTTACCTGCTATCGCAGCTGATCAAGGCTGATACTGGCCTTCTGGTGATTCTTTGTGCGGAGTTGGAGGCGGCCCGCCAACTGGTTGCTGAACTGCAATTTTTTCATCCGCGAGCCCATGATATTGCTCTGCTGCCCCACTGGGAGCTGAACCCTTATGATCCGCTGACCCCGCACCCGGAACTCGAAGCGATCAGGATCACGACGCTGGCGGCTTTGAATCTGGGGCAGGTGAAAGCTTTAGTATTGCCAGTCCGCTCATTGATGCAAAAGGTCGTCCCCCGGCAGGTTTTGGATACGATCTCTCTGGAACTGCTCGCTGATGAAGAGTATGAGCGCAAACCACTGCTTAACTCCTTGACTCAACTGGGATATCAGCCGGTTCCTCTGGTTGAAGAGCGGGGGAGTTTTGCCGTGCGTGGTGACATTATTGATCTGTTTCCACCGGATGCACAACAACCGGTTCGCCTCGATTTTTATGGTGACTTTATTGAGAAAATGCGTCCTTTTGATCCTGCCAGTCAACGCTCTGGCGAGACCACCTTGAAGAGTTTGACGCTGATCCCTTCCAAGGAGATGATTCTCCACGGTCCATTTCTGGAAACCCTCGGACAAAAATTGAAAGATCGTTGTGACGAGCTGGCGATCCCACGGACGGATCGTGAAGCGATCATGACCGAACTGCGCGAAGGAATCCTTGCACCGGGGCGGGCATTTCTGTTGCCCTTCAACTATCCACAACTGGACCGCCTGGAACAATATCTTGATAACCCTCGTCTGGTGCTGGTCGATCCCCCCGCGATTGAGCAGGAGATCGATCTGTTTCATCGTGATATCCGTGATGGCGAGGCTCGGATGTTGGAGCAGGGGTTGCCTCACGCCCGACGTCAGGATCTCTATCTGGAGCCGGACCAGTTACAGCCGCTGTTGCATAATCCGCTACGGATTGAACTATCGCGTCTGCAGGTGATCCAACTGGAGGATGTGCGGCAGCGTTATCACTTCAACTGTCAGGGGAATGATGCTCTGCGGGTCAAGCCCAGCGCTGATCAGGATGGTCTCGAACCGCTTCTGGAACGGTTGCAGCACAATAAAGGCAAGAATGGCAAAACCTTGCTGGTCTGCAATCAGTTGAGTCAGGCAGAAAGACTCCATGAGTTGCTGGATGCGCATGGGTTGGATCTGGAAATTGATACCAACTTGAATGTCTCGACTTTGATCGCCACCGTGCCAAAAATTACTGTTGGGGATCTGGGACAGGGGTTTTATCTCCCCGATGAAAAGCTGAACATTATCAGCGAAGAAGAAATATTTGGCCGCCGCAGTCACCGGCAGAAAAAAACCGGGAGGCAGCGGGCGCGGCAATTGATGACCAGCCTGGCGGAATTAAAAGATGGTGATTTCATCGTCCATACCGATCACGGCATCGGTCGCTACCTTGGCTTGACCCATTTGAAAACCGGAGCCATAGAGGGTGACTTTTTAAATCTGCAATATGCGGGAAACGATAAGCTTTATCTGCCAATTGAACGGATTGAAAAGGTCCAAAAATATGTCGGCGGTGAAGGCTATACCCCCAAACTGGATAAGATGGGGGGGCAGGGCTGGGCGAAAGCGCACCTTAAGGCCCGGGCTGCGGTTGAAGAGCTGGCGCGACAACTGCTGGAACTGTATGCCAAACGGGAGCTGCGCCAGGGGTTTGCTTATTCACCACCAGATAAGTTGTTTCGTGAATTTGAGGCGACCTTTCCCTACGAAGAGACGGCGGATCAGCAACAGGCGATCGACGATATTCTGGCGGATATGCAATCGAGCAGACCGATGGATCGCTTGATCTGCGGCGATGTCGGCTATGGAAAAACCGAGGTGGCCCTGCGTGGGGCGGTCAAAGCGGTTCTCGATGGTAAACAGGTGGCGGTGCTGGTGCCGACCACGGTTCTGGCGAGCCAGCACTGGGAGAGTTTTCAGCATCGGCTGGAGGATTTCCCCATCTGTGTCGATATGGTGTCCCGCTTTCGCAGCAGCGCAGAAAACCGCAAAACCTTGGAAGCGGCGGCAGCGGGGAAGGTTGATATCCTCATCGGTACCCACCGACTGCTACAACGGGATGTCCGCTTTAAGGATCTTGGTTTGTTGGTTGTGGATGAGGAGCAGCGCTTTGGTGTCAGCCACAAGGAAAAGCTGAAACAGCTCCGCGCCGAAGTTGATATCCTTACCTTGAGCGCGACGCCGATCCCCCGTACCCTGCATATGAGTATGACTGGAATGCGGGACTTGTCGGTCATTGAGACGGCGCCGGTCGATCGTTTGGCGATCCGCACCTATGTGACCCGTTTTGATGATGAGTTAATCCGTCAGGCGATCCTGCGGGAGCTGCGCCGGGGCGGGCAGGTCTACTTTGTCCACAATCGGGTGCAAACCATTGATGCCATGGCAGAACAATTGCGGCAGTTGGTTCCGGAAGCGAAGGTCTCGGTCGGTCATGGACAGATGACAGAAAAAGATCTGGAGCAGGTGATGCTCGACTTTATCGCTGGGAAAAGTAATCTGCTGATCGCCTCGACGATCATCGAAAACGGTCTCGATATCCCCAGCGCCAATACCATTATTATCAACCGCGCCGACCGTTTTGGTCTGTCACAGCTCTACCAGCTGCGCGGTCGGGTTGGGCGGAGTGATCGCCGAGCCTATGCTTATCTGTTGATTCCGGGGGAAGCGGCTCTGACCAAGGATGCCCGGGAACGGTTGCGCGTCCTGCAAGAGTTGACCGAACTGGGGGCCGGATTCCGGATTGCCAGTCACGATCTGGAGCTGCGGGGTGCGGGTGATCTCCTCGGCGGCAAACAATCGGGCCCGATTGCTGCCATCGGGTTTGAGCTCTATACCGAACTGCTCGAAGAGACCATCGACCGTTTACGCGGTAAAGAGCGTGAAGAGCGGATCGACCCTGAAATCCGCCTCGGTCTGTCTGCCTTTTTTCCGGAGAAATATCTCCCCGATCCGAATCAGAGGTTGCAGTTTTATCAACGCATGGCCGCAGCCGCCGATGATGAAGAGATCTTTGATCTGGTTGAGGAGCTTCGTGATCGTTACGGTGAACCACCAAAAGCAGGCGAGATTCTGATTGCCACGATGCGGTTACGGATTCTGCTGAAAAAACTTTGTGTGGAATTGCTGGAATACGACAATCAACGCCTCAGCTTGTTATTCCATGCATCGACAAAAGTCTCCCCTGAACTTATCCGGCAACTGGTGACGCAACAAGCTGATAAATATCGGCTGGGAGCCGACTTCAAACTCAGTATTGATCTGGGTCGCTTGCCAGCTGAAGAGTTGCTGGTCAGGGTCAGAAAAGAATTGCAACTATTTTTCTGACTATGCTAACGTCATCACCGCACCTAAAAGACCGTTTTTTAGGGCTTGAGAGGACGATTTGAACCGCTGAAAAGATGAGGGACCGGGTATTATTTCACATAAATTAACCAGAGGTCTGTTGTTTTTATTGCTGTTGCTTCTGCTCTCTTGTCAATCCCAGGAACAGCAGCCCCAGGGGCTGTTGCTGGAAGTGGGTCAGCGGCAATTGACGCTGCAACAGTTCAACCGGGAATTACAAGAGACCTACCCTGATATTTCGGCCCTCACGGATGAGGAGCAGCTGCAACTGAAGAAACAACTCCTCAAGCAGATTATCGATCGTGAGTTGATTCTTGGTGAGGCCGCCCGCTTGAACGTACAAATCACGCCGGATGAACTCGATGCCGCGCTGACGGAAGTTCGTGGTCGCTATAGCAAAGAGGAATTTGAAAAGGTTCTGGCGCAAACCGGGAAGACTTTGGACAGTTGGCTTGCGGCTTTACGGCTGCGGTTGTTGACAACCAAGGTTGCGCAGGTCGCCCAGACAGCGGCTGTGCAGGTCAGCGACAGCGAATGTGAAGATTACTATAGAAATCAGCGCGAAGAATTTCGCCGTCCGGTAGAAATACGTGCCCGGCAGATGCTCTTCAGTACTCGTGAAGAAGCCAGCAGGGTCCACAAGATGATCAAAGAGGGGGGCGACTTTGCGACCCTGGCACAAAAATATTCACAGTCGCCAGATCGCGAAAGTGGTGGCGCTCTGGGTTATTTTTCCGCCGGGCAACTGCCGGTCGAGTTTGACGAAGTTTTATTTAAACTTCCAGTGAAGCAAGTCAGCGATCCGGTCGAGAGCCCTTATGGCTTTCACCTTTTTGTGGTCGAGCGGAAACGCAAGGCAGGGCTTCGCCCATACGCCGTAGTTAAAGATGAAATTGCGGCACAACTTTATCAGCAAAAAGAAGAGGCAGCTTTTCATCTTTGGCTGGAGGGGTTACAGGAAACCACCGAAACCCATATCAATTGGGAGCTGTTACAACCACAACCGATTCAATAGATTTCTTTAATCCTAAGGACTTATATGTTTATGAAACGTATTCTTTTCATTCTGCTTCTCTCTGTGTTCCTGACCGCTCCTGTAGCGATGGCTAAAACTCTCAGCAAGGTTGCCGCCATTGTTAATAATGAGATCATCACGACCTATCAGGTGGACAAGGAAGTCGCTGCTGCTTTGGCTAAGAGTCCAAACAAGAATCAGTTAACGACCGAACAGTTTGAGGAGATGAAAACTCAGGTTCTGGATAAAATGGTCAACGATAAACTGTTGAAATTGCGGATTAAAGAGCTGGGTCTCCATGTTGCTGATGGCGAGCTGAATGACGCGATTGAGGATGTGCAAAAAAAGAACGGGCTGACCCGGGAAGAGCTGGAACACGCCCTGACCTCTCAGGGGATGAGTTTTGCCGCATATAAGCAGCAGATTGAAGATGAAATACTGCGCTATAAGTTGCTCGGTCGCGAAGTGAACTACAAGATTCTGGTCACCAGTCGCGAAGTCCGTGCTTACTATGACGCCCATATTGACGAATACGCGGTCGAACCGACGATTCGCGTCAACCGGATCAGCTACGAGCTGCCAACGGATAACGAAGCAGAGATCGCTGCGTTGCGTAAACAAGCTGAAGTGACCCGCGATCTGCTGCTTAATGGTGAGGATTTCCAAACCGTGTTAGCAGGGCAAGGGGATGCCGCCAGTGGCGGGGATATGGGGGATCTTGTCGAGGCTGATCTTGCTGAACCCTTGCAACTTGCGCTGGCTGATTTAGCCGTTGGGGAAGTGAGTGAGCCGCTGGAGCTGAACGGTCAATTACACCTGTTTCAAGTGACGGAAAGGACCGGCGGCGATGGCGACCCCTTCTTGCAGGTTCAGGCTGAGATTGAAGAGAAATTGAAGCGGGAAAAAACTGATAGCCGTTTTCAGGAGTGGCAAAAAGAGCTACGCGATAACGCTTACGTTGAAATCAAGATTTAGACCCTTTTACTTCCGCTTTCTGTGCTTATGCAGGGAGCGGAAGTCTGAATCCTGCTGCTTTATCCCCAGCCGTTTCCATCCTCAGTTGTTGCATCATCCAACCATTCTGTCTCAGAGCTTGTCTCTCCCATCATCCTTCCGCTATACTGATCCATTGTCCGATTGATGATGAAATTTCACCACCCTCTTCTTGAAGCGACGATTGAATATGCAACCTCTCTTACTGACCATGGGCGACCCGACAGGGATCGGCCCGGAAATAATCATTAAAGCTCTGTTGGATCAGGTCTTTACCGATCTCAGCCACGAAGTCCAAGTGGTTGGCGATGTCAACGTTCTCAGCCATGCCGCAAGGATTTTTGACTGTACAGCGAAGACGGAAAAGCTGGATGACCGACTCTACGCCCTGTGCTTTGGTGCTAGCAGCCTGATCGTCCACTCTCGTTCTGATCTGGATGTGGACTCAATTCATTATGGCCAACCCGATACCAGTTGTGGCAAAGCCATGGCCGACTATATTGAATATGCTATTGACCGTTGTCTGCACGCCTCGGCTGCAGGGATTGTGACCTGCCCGATTAACAAGGCGGCGATCAACGCGGCAGGCTACCACTTTCCCGGCCACACCGAGTTATTGGCTGAACGCTGTGGTGTCGACAAGGTGGTGATGATGCTGGCGGGTGAACGGTTAAAGGTTTGTCTCGTCACCACCCATCTGGCTCACCGGGATGTCCCTTCCAGATTAAGTTGTGACGAAATTTTACAGACCCTGCGGATCACCTCAAGGGCTTTCCAGCAGCAGTTCGGGATCGCCAAACCCCGCCTGGCCGTTCTGGCGTTGAATCCCCATGCCAGTGAAGAAGGGTTGTTTGGTGATGAAGAGGAGTTGATCATCGCCCCCGCGATCAAGGCGGCTCAGGCTGAAGGGATTACGGCTGATGGCCCACACAGTGCGGATACCCTGTTCCATTTTGCCGTCAAAGGGGCTTATGACGCAGTGATTTGTATGTATCACGACCAGGGCTTGATCCCACTGAAGCTGCTCCATTTTGATGATGCGGTTAATGTGACATTAGGTTTGCCGATTATCAGAACTAGCGTGGATCATGGCACTGCTTACGATCTGGCAGGAACGGGGAAAGCTAATATCTCCAGTCTGGTTGCCGCCTTGCAGATGGCGGAACAGATGGCGGACAATCGAAAACTTTAACGTCGAGACGGAGAGAGGCTGAGGCCGGTTAACAAATATTCTAGAGTTTTAAACAAAGACGGGTGACCGGGGTTTCTCTGCGAGCTCCATCTCTCCGTTCAAAACTTTAGGACCTGATTTTCTCTTAATGACCCTCAAAGATAGAAATAATTTATGATTGATAAAATAAAAATCCGTGGTGCCCGTGAACACAATCTGAAAAACATTGATATTGACATCCCCCGCGATCAACTTGTGGTGATTACTGGGGTCTCCGGTTCGGGGAAAAGTACTTTGGCGTTTGACACCATCTATGCCGAGGGGCAGCGTCGCTATGTTGAAAGTTTGTCCGCCTACGCGCGGCAGTTTCTGGAACAGATGGAGAAGCCTGATGTCGATCAGATCGACGGTCTCTCCCCGGCGATCTCGATTGAACAGAAGACCACCTCGAAGAACCCCCGCTCGACGGTCGGTACGGTGACGGAGATTTATGACTATCTGCGTCTTCTCTATGCCCGGGTTGGTCAGATTCTCTGCCACCGCTGTGGCAGCCCGATCCGTTCACAAACCGTTGAACAGATGGTGGATCAGGTGATGCAATTCCCGGAAACAACCAAAATCATGGTTATGGCTCCCATTGTTCGTGGTCGCAAAGGGGAATACCGCAAAGAGATGGCACAGTTACAGGCTGATGGTTTTGTCCGCATCCGGGTTGACGGGGTGATGTACGAGTTGGGTGATAAAATTGAGCTGGACAAGAAAAAAACCCACACCCTTGAGGTTGTGGTCGACCGGTTGGTGATCAAGGCTGACATTGAATCACGCCTCGCTGATTCTATTGAAACCGCGCTCCGTTTAGCCGACGGGATGGTGCGGATTGAGATTCCTGAAGGGGAGAGTAAGCTGTTCTCCGCCAATCATGCCTGTATCGATTGCGGCCTTTCATACCCCGAAGTGTCGCCACGGATGTTCTCTTTTAACAACCCTCATGGTGCCTGTCCTGACTGTAGCGGATTGGGGACCAAGATGTATTTTGACCACGAACAGGTGGTCCCTAACCCGGAGTTTTCATTGCGGGATGGCGCCATTGTCCCTTGGGACAGCCGGACCGGCTACTACTATCAGGCGTTGTTGGAAGCCCTTGCCAGTCATTACCAGTTCGACATCCGCACCCCGTTCGGAAAACTGTCCGAGCGGATTCAGAATATTATCCTCTACGGTTCAGGCGAGGAGCAGGTGCAGTTTTTTTACGATCAGGGTGAGCGACGGCACTTTTATGAAAAGGTTTTTGAGGGGGTGATCCCTAACCTGCAGCGTCGCTATCATGAAACCGATTCGGATACGGTGAGGGAAAATCTGGAGCGGTATATGAGTATTATCCCCTGTCAAACTTGTGAAGGGGGGAGATTAAGGCCCGAAGCTCTGCACATTACTGTCGGTGGGAAAAACATTCAGCAGGTGACCAACATGTCGATTGCCGATGCCGAAGCGTTTTTCCATAACCTGACCCTCTCTGACAAGGATATGGAGATTGCCAGGCGGGTGCTCAAGGAGATTCGTGAACGCCTCTCTTTCCTCTCCCATGTTGGACTTGACTATCTGACTCTGAGTCGCAGCGCTGGAACCTTGAGCGGCGGGGAAGGGCAGCGGATCCGTTTAGCCACGCAAATCGGTTCATCTCTGACGGGGGTCCTTTATATCCTTGATGAACCTTCTATCGGGCTGCATCAGCGTGATAATCAACGCCTGTTGACCACCCTGAAACGCCTGCGTGATCTGGGCAATAGTGTCCTGGTGGTTGAACATGATGAAGAGACGATTGCTGCGGCTGACCATGTCATTGATATGGGGCCGGCTGCGGGAGTCCATGGCGGGGAGGTTGTGGCTCAGGGGACGCCGGAAGAGATTCTGGAAAACCCCGCTTCTCTGACCGGTCAATATATGTCGGGGAAGCGATCCATTATTGTCCCCCCTGAACGGCGTCAAAGTGATCGCTGGTTGGAGGTTGTCGGTGCCAGAGCTAACAATCTGCAAAATGTTGATGTCAAGATTCCACTCGGTGTTCTCACCTGTATCACCGGCGTTTCCGGTTCGGGGAAATCATCGCTGGTGATTGAAACTCTCTATAAGGCGTTGGCACAGAAACTTCACCGGGCACGGGAAAAGTCTGGTCCAGTCAAAGAGATTCGCGGTCTGGAACTGCTTGACAAGGTTATTGATATTGATCAATCCCCGATAGGACGGACGCCACGCTCCAATCCGGCGACCTATACCGGAGTCTTTACCGATATCCGGGAGTTATTTGCGCAACTGCCGGAAGCCAAGATCCGCGGCTATAAAGCTGGGCGTTTCTCCTTCAATGTGAAGGGTGGCCGTTGTGAGGCTTGTAGTGGTGACGGGATTAAAAAGATTGAGATGCACTTTCTGCCCGATGTCTATGTGCAATGTGAAGTTTGTAAAGGGGCGCGTTACAACCGCGAAACTTTGGAGGTCAAATATAAAGGGAAGAGTATCGCCGATGTCCTCGATATGACGGTGAATCAGGCCAGCCGCTTTATGGAGAATATCCCCAGAATCAGCAATAAGTTGCAAACGGTGCGCGATGTTGGCTTGGGCTATATCAAGCTGGGGCAGAGTGCGACGACTCTGTCCGGCGGGGAAGCGCAGCGGGTCAAGCTCTCCCGTGAACTCAGCAAGCGCGCCACCGGTAAGACCATCTATATTTTGGACGAACCGACCACGGGCTTACACTTTGCCGATATCCACAAGTTACTGGAAGTGTTGAACCGACTGGTTGAAACTGGCAACACTGTCGTTGTCATTGAGCATAATCTGGATGTCATTAAAACCGCTGATTACATCATTGATTTAGGGCCGGAGGGCGGCTCTCTTGGGGGAGCTATCGTTGCGGCGGGAACCCCCGAAAAGGTTGCCTCAGTCGCAGAATCATACACTGGACGGTTCTTGCAAGATTATCTGTCGAAAGGATAACTTGCTGGGGTCTATTTATGCAAACTCTGCATGTTTGGACAAATTATGGCGCTAAAATAAGCTCTTAACCTGTATTTGCAGCTGTCGAACTGATGACTTTTTCATTGGAGAGGCTCTATCTCTGCAATATCTGCGGACTTATTTCTGGTGTGAGCAGAGAAGATAAATATCTGCTTAAGTCCTAAAAAAGGCACAGGCATTGCAGAGTAATCTGTGTAAACTCAATAAACATATTGTCAGTCGGTTCCACAAATAGGAGCACCTAAATGAAAAGTAAACTGATCCCACTTTTTGTGCTGATGGCATTTCTCAGCGCATGCGCCCCCCACCACGCCCTTATCCAATCAGAACCACCAGGAGCTATGGTGACGATTAATGGTACGGATATTGGGGCAACCCCAGTACAATTTGACTATGCCCTGAGCACTGGAAGCCAACATCAGATTCAGATCACCCATCAAGGGTATGAGAGGGTTGATCTGACGATCAAGGCTGATAAGACTGATACTGGTGCGATGAAGCGCTGGCTGATGGCTGGAGTCGTCTGGAGTCCCCTCTGGATCGGAACTGTTTTTACCAAAAAACTCAAAGAGAGTTACATGTTTGTTATGAAACGTGATAATCCGCAGCTGACAGCAATGCTCAAGTAACTAGCTTTGCGTCTGATTTTGCCTGCAGAATAAGCGGTGACTAAAAAGCCAGCCCATAGGGGGCTGGCTTTTTTTATGAGGATAGTGTGATTGGCGCCGTTATCCATAAACCCAACGGGGTAAGAATAGCACCAGATCAGGAAAGAAGGTCAGGATCAAAAGGATTGCGATCTGAATCAGCAAAAAGGGCATCACCGCTTTTGATACGTAAACCAGATCACGGTTCACCGTCGCTCCGGAAATATACAGGCTGACCCCTAGAGGGGGAGTACAGTAGCCGATCCCCAGATTGATGGTCATCAGCAAACCGAAGTGCATGGTGTTGATCCCGAACTTGTTGAGCAGTGGCAAGAAGATCGGAGTCAAAATCAATGTTGCCGAGATGATGTCCATGAACATGCCGATGATCAGCAACAGGATGTTGACCGCAAGCAGAAACACCCATGGGGAAGAGATGCTGCTGACAACAGCGGTGGCGATCTTGTTGGGGATCTGTTCAAAGGTGAGGTATTCACCAAAGACTGAAGCCCCGGCGACAATAATCAAGAGCGTCGCAGAGGTGACGGCCGAGGAGACAATCACCCGTTTGACATCCAGCAACTTCATGTCGCGGTGAATAAAGATTTCGACAAAGAAGGCATAGAAACAAGCAACGACTGCGGCCTCATTGGCTGTAAACATCCCGGAGTAGATGCCCCCAAAGATCAGGACAGGAAGAAATAATGCCCAGATACTTTCTCTTATAACCGGCAATGCTTCTTTTAAATTCGGGCGGTGGATGGTTTTTAACCCCTTTTTCTTGCAGACCAAATAGGCATAGAGACTCATCGCTCCCATGATCATCAGACCGGGAACAAAGCCGGTCAGGAACAGCTCTTCGAGCGGATCATTACTGACCATGGCATAGAGAATCATCGCAATCGAAGGGGGGATAACGACCCCAAGGATGGGTGCAGTGGTCATCACGCCGACCGAAAATTTCTCGTCATAGTCATTTTCAACCAATGCCGGGATCATAAATCCGCCAATGGCGACCACGGTTGCCACTGTGGAACCGGAGATGGCACCGAAAAAGCCGCAGGCAAGGATGCCGGCCATGGCCAGGCCACCGGGGAGGAAGCCGACCAGAACATTGGCTGTCTTGATCAGTTTTTCAACGATACTGCCGGTGGTCATGATGTTGCCACAAAGGACAAAGAACATGACCACGACAAGAGCAAATTTATCCATACTCCGGTAGAGGACTTCGATTACAATTTGCGGATCGATACCGAGCAGGTAGACAAGACCAAACGTGCCGGTAAAGAACAGCGCCATGAACACGGGGACGGTGGCTGCCAGACTGCCGAGCAGGATCGCGAGGATCAGTAAGTAGCTGCTATCCATTTCAGTTCTCTCCCGTCGCGTCGTGTTGATTGCCCCAATCTTCAACGATCACCAGCAACGTTCGTATAAACATCATGGCTCCCATAATCGGCAAGACGGCGTAAAAATACCACTCAGGTATTTGCAGCGTCGCGGTTTTAGCGTACTCATCCTGAAACATCATCACTGTCATCTGCGCCCCCAGATAGATCATAATGAGGGCAAAAAATAACACGGCGACGTGGGATATTAAGGTTAAGGGCTTCTTCAATACCGGAAAAATCTGTGGCAGGGCATCGATGCGGATCAGAGCGCGGCTCCGAATCGCAGCGACACAACCAATATAGGTTGAAAAGTAGATAACTTTACGGACCACTTCATCCGACCAATAGAGACTGATATTGCTGGTTGTTTTACGCAGAATGACATTCGCCATGGCCGTCAGCAGGGCAACCGCGACGGCGATAAACAGGGACCAGTCTTCAACGAAAAGGAATCCGCGATCAATACTCTTAAAGATTTTTTTCAACATAGTGATTTTCTCTCAGCTCATAAATGCTGGGGCCGTTAATAGCTCGTCATCTGTGGCATAGCTGCCGATGCATTTGCTGCTTCAGCGAACGTAAGAACCTCCCATCGCCCAGTATTGTACGTTCTACGGGTGCCGCTTTTTTGCCCGGACAGTTCCTGTTTGACTTGGTTACGGATGGAGCAGAAGAATGAAAGCCGGGGAGTACGTCCTCTCCGGCTTCGAAAAGCGAAACGATTATACAGTTTTCACTATCAACTGCCAAGTTTTGCGCGAACCTTGGCCAAATAGTCAGGACCGATCTTTTTTCCCCACTTTTTTAGCACTGGCTCAGAGAGTTTCTTTAACTCGGTGACCTCATCTTCTGACAGCTGATAGAATTGCACTCCATCCTGTTTCGCTTTGGCCACCTGAACCTCATACTGTTTTCGGGTTGCCTGACGGGTTGCCGCACTCTCTTCGGCAATAACTTCGAGAAAGGTTGCCCGTAAATCGGCGGGCAATCGGTCCAGCCAGCGTTTGTTGATCAGATGAACAAACAGACCTTGCGCGTAGTTCAACTCGGTGAAGGATTTGGCAATGGTGAATTTTTTGGTGATGTTACAGACAATGACAGTATGGTCAAGACCGGAAATAACCCCTGTCTGTAAGGCTTGCGGGACGTCAGGCCAGGGCATGACGGTGAACTTGAGTCCCCAGGCTTTGTAGAGGTCTGTATTAACCGGTGCTTGGGCAATGCGGAAGTTCACCGCTTTAGCTGTAGCGAAAGTGTTGACGGGTGTGGTTGTGGCCCAGCCATAGGGGCCATATCCGGTGAAGTCGGCGACATAGATCCCTCTGGAAAGGGCCCCTTCCGCGAAGGGTTGCCACAGTTCTGGATCATTGCGAAAGGTATCAAGTTTGTCAAAAGTATCAATAATGTAGGGGAGGTTGACGATGCCGAGGCGGTCAGCGACGTTGGCAGCAGCGACAGAGGAGCTGAGCATTCCCTGCACGGCGCCGAGCCTTAATTTGCTGATGACATCTTTTTCGCCACCCAGTTGCGAGAGGGGACGGTAATCAACATAGATTTGACCGTTGGTTTTTTCCCAGACTTTATCCCGAATCCGGTAGCCTGCCGCAACTCCTTCGATGACCGGGTGGGAAACATTTGAGAGGATATAAGTGTATTTTGCTCCGCTTGGATCAAAGGTTGGTTGCCAGGACGCCAGTGGATCATTTTTTTCTGCTGCCTGACTGGTGACGGTCAGGCAAGCTGTTAGCAGCAACAATAAGGTTAAAATTTTGTTCATCTGAATCCTCCTTGATTTGAAAGTGACAGGGCCTGTTTCGTATCCTCAAAAAAATGTTAAATAATAATAAAATCAAATAGTTAGGAATGGAAAGATAGCTTTTAAGCTGCTTCTGGTCAAGTTCTAATCAACGGAATCAAGACATAAAAAAAGCCGGGATGAATGATTCATCCCAGCTTAAATTGCTATGGTCTATCTGTTTTGGCGAGGTTAATCTTTCAGCGCTGCCCGCACTCTGTTGAGATAATCAACGCCAATTTTTTCCCCCCATTTTTGTACCACCGGTTCAGCCAAAGAGACCAGCTTGGCTTTCTCTTCAGCAGGAAGGTCGATGAAGACGATTCCATTCGCCTTGGCAACGGCAATCTGCTCCTGTTGCTGCTGCACCGTCAGAGCGCGAACCTTGGCACTCTCTTCTGCAATCGCACGACTCAATATCTGTTGCAGGTCCTGGGGGAGTTTATTGAACCAGCGTTTATTGATCAGGTGGATGTAAAGCCCCTGGGCATAGCCAATATTGGTGTAACTTTTAGCAACATTGAACTTTTTGGTGATATTGCAGACGATGGGGGTGTGATCCAGGCCACTGATGACCCCGGTTTGTAGTGCCTGCGGAACATCCGGCCAAGGCATTACCGTAAACTGGATCTTCCACGCTTTATAGAGGTCGACATTGACAGGAGCTTGGGCAATGCGAAACAACTGCTCGCGGGCTTGTGCCAGATTAGTGACCGGTGACGTTGTCGCCCAACCGTAACTACCGTAGCCGGTATAGTCTGCGACAATAATCCCTTTGCTTGCGGCATCCTCTCCAAATTCTTTGAACAATTCTTTATTTTGGCGGAATTCTTCCAGCAAAGAGAAGCTATCAATAAGGAATGGCAGATTGACGATCCCCAAGCGAGGTGAAATATTCGGCGCTAGAACCGAAGAGCAGAGCATCCCCTGAACCGCTCCCATTTTCAATTTACGCAGGACGTCTTTTTCTCCACCGAGTTGAGAAATGGGTCGATAGTCAACATAGAGACGCCCATCACTTTCCTGCCAGACCCGGTCACGAATGCGGTAACCGACGGTTGCCCCTTCGATCGCCGGATGACCAACCGTCGAGAGTAAATAGGTATATTCTGCTCCACTGGGATCAAACTTGGGAACCCAGTCCGCCAGTGGATCCGCGGCAAAGAGCGCGGTTGAGAATAACAGCACGAGTAACAGGGAGAGACCGGTCACAATTCGTTGCATACAAACTCCTCCTCACAGGACAAAGTGAGGCGTCAGTAAAACATAATTTTAACCCCGGCTCAATATCTGATTATCCTGGTGATCTGCCCTTTTCCTGAGCTCAACACTAGTGTATGCTCGAAAAAAACTTTCAAGGAGTCGTTTAATGTTGCGTTTTTCTCTTTTACTATTGTGTGTTTTTCTACCTTTAGGTGCCTGTGCGATCCAACCTCAAGAATCGTCTGATAATCCTGCAGCGGCACTTTCCTCGGCTTATCCAAAGTTGCAGTATCAACTTCTGAACCCAACCCCGGTCTCCGGGGTCTATGAAGTGGTGACCGAAAATGAGGAGGTGCTCTATTTCGTCCCCGCTTCTGGGCACATCTTTACTGGTGATCTCTGGTCCGCTGATGGTCATAACCTGACCGCTGAAAACCGCAGTCAGCGGATGACGGCCAAGTTAAAGCTTTTTCCTTTGGATAAGGCGATTAAGATTGGTGATGGACCCAATCAGGTGGTTGAGGTGACGGACCCGGATTGCCCTTTTTGTCGTCACAGTTCTGATTATTTTGCCGGACGTGATGATGTGACCCGCTATGTTTTTCTGTTTCCTCTCGGACAGGTTCACCCCAATGCGATCGCCAAGTCCCGGTTTATCCTTGCGGCCGACGACCCGGAGCAGGCCTATGAGGACGTCTTTAGCGGTATGTATGATCATCAGCCTGTCCCTGATGCTCCCGATGATGGACGCCTGCAATTGTTTCGGGATATTGCCCACAAAGCCGGGGTGAATGGGACTCCCCATTTCTGGATCAATGGCCAACACGTGACTGGTTACAATCCACAACAATTTGACGCTCTCTTGAACAAGTAGATTTGTTCCTATGAAATCAAAGCAACAGTTAAAACGCCCAGAACTTCTTGCTCCAGCGGGGAGTATGGAGGCCTTTTTCGCCGCGGTGGATGCGGGTGCTGACGCAGTCTACACCGGGATGAAAGAATTCTCAGCACGTGCCAAGGCCAAGAATTTCAACCTCAAAGAGATCGAACAGATCACCTCCTATATGCAGCAACGGGGCAAGCGCCTCTACGTTGCCCTGAATACTCTGGTTAAAGAAAATGAACTCTCACTGCTGATTGATACCCTGGGAGCGTTAGAAGAGATCGGGGTTGACGCTTTGATTTTGCAGGATCTGGCCGTCTGGAAGCTGGCCAAGGAGCATTTCCCCGGTCTGGAGTTGCATGCGTCGACCCAGCTGACGATCCATAACGCTGCCGGGGTCAAGATGCTGGAACGGATGGGTTTCACCCGTGGTGTTTTGGCGCGGGAGATGACATTGGATGAAATTGCCGCGATCCGTCAACAGACGACCCTGGAACTGGAACAGTTTATCCATGGGGCGCTCTGTTTTTCTTACAGTGGGCAATGTTACTTCTCCTCTTTTCTCAGCGGCAAGAGTGGGAATCGAGGGCGCTGCGCGCAGCCGTGTCGCCGTAATCATCGCTATCGCCAGCAGGAAGGCTACTATTTTTCTCCTAATGATCTCTCTGCGATTGATCTGTTGCCGGAGTTGGAAGCCGCAGGGATTTGCAGCTTGAAGATAGAAGGGCGGATGAAGAGTGCTGAATATGTGCACAAGGTTGTCAGTGCTTATCGGCAGGTTCTTGATGCCCCGGAAGGGGAGAGAAAATCGGTCTTGAAAGAGGCAAAATTGCTCCTGAAAGCGAGCTTTGGCCGACAACCGACGAAAGGTTTTTTGTCAGGCGGACAACCCAGTGATATGGCCATTCCGGCGCACAAAGGGGCGACGGGACGGTTTTTGGGTGAGATTACCCGGGTCCGTGGTGGAGAGATCACCTTTAAAACCAAGGAAGCGCTGCAACAAGGGGCGCGATTGCGGGTGCAACCTGCTATTGATAAAAGTGGTACCGCCTTCACTGTTCGCCAGTTGCTGCTCGGCAAGAAAACCGTCAACCAGGTTGCTGCCAACAGTTTGGTCAGTGTCCCTTCCACCTTCAATAATCTGTTTAAGGTGGGCGATACGGTATTTATGGTTTCTTCGCCCAGCGCCTTTACGATGAGTGATTCTGCCTGTCGCCGCAAGCTCAGTCAGGTTGGAACGCCAGCTGAAACGGTCGATCTACAGCTGGAGATCAATCCGCAGCAGCTTCAGGTGACGGCGATAATTGGTTCTGACGTTCAGACCTTCCATTATGCGATTGACAGTTTTCCTGCGCAGCAACAGGGTCTTGATCAACAGATTCTGCAACAGGCGTTTGCGGCCACGGCAGGGGAACCCTTTGTTCTAGGAACGTTGACCTGCGGTGAGTTGCCAGAGGTCGTCATCCCACCGAAACAGTTAAAGCAAATCCGCCGGGATCTTTATGCAGCGTTGCGACAGAATCACCAACCACAAAGGCAACAAATTCGGGCTGAGCATGTGCAAAGCGCCCGTAATGCCCTGTTCCCGCTTGCAACTGACCGCACCGGTAGACAACAAATCCGGGTGCAGCTGCGTGATTCCCGGGATCAGCGGATCCTTCAAGACCCATCTGTCGATCAAATCCTCGTCCCCTTGAGCGGCCAGAACTTGCAGCACGCCAATAAGTTACAACGTCGTGCCCAGCAACTGATCTGGGATATTCCATTTGTCATTTTTGATAAAGATTGGCTGGATACCCGCAACGCTATCCGGCAATTGGGGCAGATGGGGTTCCGCAATTTCCGTCTCAATAATCTGGGACATTTCCCCCTGTTTGACAAGATGGAGGGGATGAATCTGTACAGTAGCTTCAGACTCTTTTCGTTAAATAGTCAAGCGATCGCGGCTCTGGCAGAGATTGGAATCAACGAAGCCGAGCTATATATCGAAGATGATCGTAAGAACCTCACCGATATTCTCCGGCATCAGTTACCGATCCCGACAGCGATAACAGCGTACGCCAGCGTTGCCCTGCTGACATCGCGGGTGAAAATTAAAAATGTCCGTTCCGACAACCCGGTTCTTTCCGACCGGGATGATGCCTTCCGGGTGCAGCAGCGGCAAGGGTTGACTTGGCTGACCAGTGAAACGGACTTCTCTTTTATTGCCAATATCCCTGAGCTTGAACATGCAGGTTGTCACAATTTTATTATTGATCTGTCCCATCTTGGTCCGTTCAGCCAAGCGGGGAAACATGTCCTTGATGCCGTCAAGCGGGGATATGATCCACAGGGGAGCAGCAAGTTTAATTTTGAATCGGGGTTAGAATAATTCCACCCTGTCAATTTGGCTGGTTTAAGTCGTTCATAAATCCTTAAATTGACCTTTTTGGAGGTTCAGCATGTTACCGAGAAAGTATCGAGTCCACATCTTTCTGACCGTCATCGCTTTGGTTATTATTTTTTATCCGCTCATCAGCCGTCAGCCAGATCAACAGCGGGTTGATGACTCCGGTGTCGCTGCAACCCGTTTTTTTGAACTGGTCGATGCCGGTCAATATGCACAAAGTTGGGAAGTTTGTGCAGCCTACCTGAAGAAAGAGGTGCCCAGGGAAGAGTGGATCAAGAACCTCTCTGCGGTCCGTTCTGTCGCTGGCAAACTGCTGGATCGCAAACAAAGAGATTATATCTATACCAAAAATATCAATGAGGGAATTCCAGACGGCGAATATATGGTGTATAAATTTGACTCAACGTTTCAGAACAAGGAAGATTTGACTGAAACTGTGACGGTTATGCTTGAGACCGATAGTGTCTGGCGAGTTGCTGGTTATTTTATTGAATAAGCATGCCTTGTTATATTGATAGCCGCTGTCAATTTGTTCCAAAAGAAAGCCCCGACTCACATTGATTCGGGGCTTTCTGCAGTTTATGATCGATATTTGCACGTCTTGGCGTGTCTAGTTACATCTCATGTTTGGCTTTATCTCCCCAGATTTCTTCGAGCCGTTGGTCGCGTCCGCATCCCCACCGGTAATACTTGTAGCGGACCGGGTTGTTTTTATAGTAGTCCTGATGGTAGCTCTCATCGCCTTGAATCGGCCAGAAGGTTGATGCTGACAGGATGGGGGTCTCAATCTTCTGTTCAGGGAACAGGGCTTGAACTGCATGTTTTGATTCTGCGGCGATCCTCTTTTCCTCATCGTTCGCGGCGAAGATGGCAGCCAGATAACTGTGTCCGCGATCACAAAATTGACCCCCGGTATCGAAGGGATCAATGTGAACCCAGTAGTAATCAAGCAGTTGTCTGTAGCTTAATTTCAGCGGGTCATAGGTGATCTCGACGGCCTCATAATGGCCTTTATGGTTACCGTTGTAGGTCGGTTTTTCCAAGCTTCCGCCGGTAAATCCAGAAATGACATCGGTCACTCCATCGAGTTTTTCAAAGTCTGATTCCATACACCAGAAGCAGCCGCCGGCGACAATCGCGGTCGCAGCAACAGTGGGGGTAGCGATGGCAAGGAGCAGGGAACAGAGGATTACGGTCCGTTTCAGTTTCATAATCTTCCCTTTCTTGGCGATTATTTGAACAACGACATGTATTCGCCATAGCCTTCTTTTTCCAGATCGGCCAGCGGGATGAAGCGCAATGACGCAGAGTTCATGCAATAGCGCAGACCGGTTGGTTCGGGACCGTCACCAAAGACGTGACCGAGATGGGAGTCCGCGTGTTTGCTACGGACTTCGGTGCGGACTGAAAAGAGGCTGCGATCTTCCTTGTTGACAATGTTCTCCGGCACCAGAGGTTTGGTGAAACTTGGCCATCCGGTCCCTGATTCATACTTGTCTATAGAACTGAAGAGTGGTTCACCAGAGACAACATCAACATAGATCCCTGCTTCATGATTGTTCCAATAGGTGTTGTCAAAAGCCCGTTCCGTCCCTTCATTCTGGGTGACCTCATATTGTAGGGGAGTCAGTTGCTGCCGTAGTTCTGCATCGCTTGGTACGCTGTACATCGGTTTTTTAGCCATGGTCTGATCCTTCATCATTTCATCAGAATGCATCGTTTGTGATCCGTCTTTGTGCATCTCCATTTTATCCATCTCTTTGCTGTGTAATGCAGATAAGCCGAGGAACATCAGCGCTAGACTCAGAAGCGTAATTTTGAAAATTTTCATTTGATCCTCCATTGATTCTTTCCGTGCCTGGAAGCTACGGATGGGTTGGTTGTCCTTGATTGCATGATAACAAACCCGTGTAACAACAGTTTAACGTGTGTATAAAGATTGGGTAAAGATCTGGAAAGAAATTTTGTGGTGAAAAGCTGACAGCAAGGGCGGTGCACTACGCGACTGCAGACGGCGGAAAATTGTACTGAGCGATGTAATTTCTATTGGGAAAAGTGTTTTACCCTTCTTTTTCCGTTTGGTGCTTGCTTGGAGAGTAGCGTTTGACGAGGATTTCGAATTCGCCGGTCAGTTGGTTGTAATATTTAAGTTGACCGGTGCTGATATTATAGTACCAGCCGTGGAGGCTTAGTTTTCCTTTGGAGACCCGGTCTTTGATCCAGGGAAAGGTCATCAGGTTTTTCAGTGATACCAGGATAGCTTCTCGTTCACAGCACTGTGCTTGCTTGGCTGGAGTTGCGTCTGGCATCGTTTGCAAGACTTTGTCCCGGGCTGAAGCTGCAATGCTGACCCACTTGCCAATGAACTCACCAGCTTTTTCTCCATCAGCCGTTCCCATTAGGGCTTCAATCCCGCCACATTCTGAATGTCCAAGGATAATGATATCGGAGACTTCAAGGTAGCAAACTGCATACTCTAGAGAGGAGCTGACACCATGGTAGTCATCATTCTTCAAGTAAGGGGGGACCAGATTAGCGATATTTCTGAGGATAAAGAGATCGCCAAGGTCACAGTCCATTAATACCGCTGGATCGACTCTGGAGTCACAACAACCGATCAGCAGGGCCTGAGGCGTTTGTCCCTTGACCAGAGACGTGGCCAGTTCCTTGTTTTCACCGAAGTGCTGTTGTTGAAAATTTTCGATTCCAGATAAGAACTTAGTGACGTCTGCCATCGCTATTAAATCTCCTTGGTCTGATATTCAGAATTTTAACACAGGTGGTGGTGGAAGCAATGCTGCAAATGTTCTCTCTTCTGTCCGCTTGAGTGCAGATAGACGCATGAGGACTTTTTGCACTCAATCCATGGAGATTCGTAGAACCCTCAGGTGTTGCAAGGAAACTGACACTGGGGCTTCGAAGTGACACCGTTGCTTTGGTGCTGATAGCGAAGGATTAAAATCCAAATGCGTGGTGGTTTTGAACTTGACAACACCAATCTCACAGGAGCATTGTCCACCATTGTCCATATAAGGGCTGATTTGTCATAAGGTGAGCAGATGAACTTATCGGTTAATGATGCAGCGCAATTGTTGTCTGTGTCGCAGAAATCAATCTATCGCTGGATCAAGCAAGGGACTCTCCCCGCTTACAAGATCAGTGGTTGTTACCGTTTTAGCCGGACCGAACTTCTTGAGTGGGCAACCTCGCAAAGGAGAGGGGAACTGGTTAATGTGTCTCTGCCGCAGGACACAGAACTGTTGCCGTTGCCAAGTATCAGTTCTGCACTGGAGAGCGGTGGGGTCTTTTACCGGATTGAAGGGCGCACCCGCGAGGAGGTGCTGACAGATGCTGTCAACCATCTGCGGTTGACCGAAGATGTCGATCGCGGTGCTCTGTTGGAGTTTCTGCGGGCTCGGGAAGAGCTGGCATCAACCGCTATTGGTCATGGAGTTGCGATTCCTCATCCACGTAATCCCAACTTGCTGAATGCACAACGAGCTAAGATTACCCTCTGTTTTCTTGATCAACCAGTCGATTTCTTCTCTTTCGACGGACAGTTGGTCAAAGTTTTACTTCTGGTGATTGCCCCCGACCTGCGTTCGCATCTGCACCTCATCTCCCGTCTAGGATTTGTCCTTCAAGACCCTGAGTTCCGGAAAACCTTGGACAATGAAGAGAATCGGGAGAAAATCTTTGCCGCGTTGGCAAAAGCTGAAGGGAAACTTAAGGCGTGATACCGACTATTGGACTTTTAGCCGCAGGAATTGAAGTGCAACGATGAACCTTTTTGTTATCACGTTAATGATCCTCTTGGGCGGCAGCTTACTGGTGCTCCTGACGCGTAACTCTTCTTTAGCCACAAGGATGGGGACTTTGACCACTTTGCTGGCGACGACGTTGAGCGGCTATCTGGCGCTGCACGTCCTTATTTCAGGACAAAGTTTGGCGATTTCCCTGCCGTGGACTGTTCCCGGCGGTGAGTTTAATTTATTACTTGATCCTCTGGCGGCTTTTTTTGTTCTGCCGATTTCGGTGCTTTCACTGCTGTGCGCCCTTTATGCCGGGCCGTATATGGCTGATGAGGGGCGGACTCGTTATCTGTCTGGACACTGGTTTTTTTTCAACCTGATGGTGCTCGCCATGTTGCTGGTAGTGACAGCGGCCAATGCCGTCCTGTTTCTGGCGGCCTGGGAATGTATGACCATCACTTCATTTTTTCTGGTGGCCTGGAATCATCAACAGGAAGAGGTGCGCAAAGCTGCCTGGCTCTATATGTTGGCTGCTCATCTGGGGATGATGTTGTTGCTGGCCCTGTTTGTTTACTCCGGGAGCTACAGTCACAGTTTTAACTTCAGTGACTTTGGAGCATTGCAGCAGTTGTCGCCCGCTAGCGCTTCACTGCTCTACCTGCTGGCGTTGTTTGGATTTGGGGTCAAAGCTGGACTTTTTCCGGTTCATATCTGGTTGCCTGATGCCCATCCGGTCGCACCAAGTCATGTCTCCGCGTTGATGTCGGGGGTGTTGATCAAGACCGGAATTTATGGAATCCTGAGGGTTCTCAGCTTTTTACCGACTGCGCCTGCATGGTGGGGTTGGTTGCTGGCATTGCTCGGTGCGGCAGGCGCTCTCTACGGTATCTCGCTAGCGGCGCAACAACGTGACATCAAACGTTGTCTGGCCTATTCGACGGTGGAGAATATCGGGATTATCTTGCTTGGACTTGGTTTCGGTATGGTGGCCACGGCTGAGGGTTATCCGCAGATTGCCCTGTTGGCTTACGCCGGAGGATTATTGCACCTCTGGAACCACGCCCTGTTTAAAGGGGTGATGTTTCTTGGTGCCGGTGCCGTGATGCATGCGACCGGAACCAGGGACATGAACCTGATGGGTGGGCTGCTGCGGCGTATGCCGATCGCCGGTCTCTTCTGGATTGGTGGGAGCCTGGCGATCGGAGCTCTGCCACCCTTTAACGGATTTATCAGCGAGTGGTTGATTTATATCAGTCTGGTTGATGCCGGAACCCTGCTCAACGGCCTCAATGCGCTACTACCGTTGCTGTTGTTTGGGCTGCTGGGGATCGTCGGAGCGCTGGCGCTAGTCACCTTTTCACGCTTGATCGGGATCAGCCTTTTGGGTCAACCCCGTTCAACCGTGGCCGAACAGGCCCACGAGGCGGCTCCGCTGATGTTAGTCAGTATGGGGCTCTTGTTAGCTTGTTGTCTGTTCATTGGTCTCTATCCACAGGGAGTTCTGTCCCTTTTGATCTTGCCTTTAGGACAAATCGCCGGGCAAATGGTTGGTGACGAGCTGACCACCGCGCTGACTCCGCTCGGCCACGGTGGTGTGTTGCTGTTATTGACGGTAGGTCTGCTGTCCGGCGGCTTGTTGCTCCTACGTCGTCAGCGACCAGAGCAGCAAGGGGCGACTTGGGGGTGCGGGTTCCAGTTTCCGAGTCCACGGATCGCCTATACCGGGGAAGGTTATTCGGAAATGGCCTTTCGTCACCTGCTGCCAAAATTTATGCGACCTGTGGTCACCGGCGGTAAAGTCGCCGGGTTGTTTCCCGCGCCAATCAGCTTGGCGCAACATTCAACTGATCCGGTCCTGTACCAGATCCTGACTCCGCTGTTTACCGCGATTGCCACACGCTGCCAACGATTGCGTTGGTTGCAGCAGGGGCGACTGCCGATCTATCTGCTCTATATCTTAATCGCCAGCACCGTCCTGATGGTTTGGAGTCTCTGGGCTGGCTCTCGTGGAGGGTGATAATATGATGTGGCTCGTCTGTGGGATTTTTCTGATCACATTCGCCGGGGTTCCGGGGCTTTTCTGTGCGCGAGAGGGCCGGGGAGCTGAACGACTCGCATGCTTCCTGACTTTGATCGGGACTGCATCCGGCCTGGCCGGGGTTACGCGGGCATTGCTGTCTGATGGTGAAATGATCTTCGATCTGCCGTGGTCTCTTCCCGGTGGCCGCCTGTCCCTGTGTCTTGATCCGCTCGCCGCCATTTTTATTTTGCCCTTGTTGCTGGTCGTTGCCTGTGGCTCGATCTACGGATTGCGCTATTGGCCACAGCGGGAACACCCTGAAAACGGGCGTAAACTGAGATTGTTTTATGGGCTGATCAGTGGCGCAATGATTCTGTTGTTGATCGCGAGCAACAGCATCCTGTTCCTGATGGCTTGGGAAGTGATGGCGTTGTCGGGATATTTTCTCATCACCACAGAGGATCACAAAGAGGATGTGCGTCGCGCCGGGTTTATTTATCTGATTGCCACGCACACAGGAACCTTGGCCCTGTTCGCGACCTTTGCACTGCTCAGCCAGATTTCCGGATCGTTGATGTTCCCTGCGGCAGGGAGTTTGCCGATCGCGGGAAGCGGTCTGGTGTTTCTCCTTGGACTGTTTGGTTTTGGCATGAAGGCCGGTTTGATTCCGTTGCACATCTGGCTTCCCGGCGCTCATGCTGCGGCTCCCAGTCATGCTTCTGCGTTGCTTTCCGGGGTGATGATCAAGACCGGTATTTATGGTTTGGTGCGGTTGACGTCAATGTTCGCAGAAATCCCACATTGGTGGGGCTGGACTATCCTGGTGTTGGGGGGGATTTCTGGAATCATGGGGGTGGCGTTGGCGTTGGCTCAGCATGATATCAAGAGATTACTGGCTTACCACAGCGTCGAAAACATCGGCATTATCGCCCTTGGTCTGGGGCTTGCGCTGCTCGGACGGAGTTATCATCTGCCAGAGTTGGTCGCCCTTGGTCTCGCTGGTTGTCTGCTCCATGTTGCTAACCATGGGTTGTTCAAGTCGCTCCTGTTTTTAAGTGCTGGATCTGTGATCCATGCCGTTGGTAGCCGTGAGATTGATCACTATGGCGGATTGTTGAAACGTCAACCTTGGACTGGAGCCTTGTTCCTTGGCGGTGCTGTCGCTATTAGCGGACTGCCACCCTTTAATGGCTTTATCAGTGAATGGCTTATCTATTTGGGGGCTTTCTTGCCCTTGAGGCAACCCTCCTCAATGTTGGAACTAGCTGTTTTTGCCGCTCCGGCACTGGCTCTGATCGGTGGTTTGGCGTTGGCCTGTTTCGTGAAAGTCTTTGGCATTGCTTTTCTGGGTGAGCCGCGTACTGCAGCGGCTACGCAAGCCCATGAGTCACCTGTATCGATGCTGGTTCCGATGTTCTTGTTGCTGCTAGCCTGCATCTGGATCGGTTTGTTGCCAAGTACCCTGATTCCGTTGTTAAGTCAAGCGGTTGTCCATTGGTCGGTAGCAAGTGGCGTCGCTGTGACGACGCAGGCTCTGACCCCGCTCAATTGGGTCAGCTATGTGAGTTGGCTGTTGTTGTTGCTGATCGCGGTTTTCAGTTTGTGGCTTTACGTCCGCAGTCGGAAATCCCCTCGCACGATCAATACCTGGGGGTGCGGCTATCAGTTTCTGCAACCACGGATTCAATATACCTCCAGCTCTTTTGCTGATTCACTGGTCGGTTTGTTCCACTTTGGACTCTTGAGTGAACGACATGGGGGGAAGGTGACTGGGCTGTTCCCGGAAAAGATTGAGTTCTCCAGTCATACGCCCGATCTGGTTTTAGATCGGCTGTTAATACCGTTATTCCACGCTGTTGCTGGACTCTTCAGGTTCATAAGGACCAGCGTTCAGAATGGGATACTGGCTCTGTACTTGCTCTATGTTGCCTTGGCAGTTTTTACCCTGCTGGCATTTTTTACGTTTTGAAAGGGGAACCTGCCATGTTGGCCAATCTGGTTCTGCATCTGTTCATTTTGCTCTTGTTCGCCCCGCTGCTACTGGGGATCATTACCAAGACCAAAGCTTGGTTCGCTGGCCGTGTCGGCGCCCCGTTGTTGCAGACTTATTACGACTTGAATCGCTTATGGCGTAAAGGTTTTGTCTTCAGCCGGACGACAACCTGGGTGTTTCTGCTCGGCCCGGTTGTCGGTCTGGCGGTTCCGTTGCTGGCTGCGCTGATGATCCCTTTTGGCGCTCTGCCAGCCCCGGTTTCCTTTGAGGGGGACCTGATTCTTTTCGTTTATCTCTTCGGCCTGTCACGCTTCTTCACTGCGGCGGCTGCTCTGGATACCGGATCGAGCTTTGAGGGGATGGGTGCGGCGCGTGAAGTGACCTTCTCCTGTTTAGCAGAGCCGACCTTATTGTTTGTCCTGTTGGTCCTTGCGCGGCTGTCGGGTGGTCTCTCGATGAATACTTTGTTGGGAGAGCATCTGCTGGCATCCTGGCGCAGTGAAGCAGGGGCTTCTTTGACTCTGATTCTGGTGTGTTTGTTCGTGGTGCTGTTGCTGGAGTGTTCGAGGATCCCGTTTGACGATCCAACCACGCACCTTGAACTGACCATGATCCACGAAGTGATGGTGCTTGACCATAGCGGACCGGCTTTCGGCATGATTCTTTATGGTGCAGCCCTGAAGATGATGGTTCTCGGTGCACTGTTGGTCCGGTTGGCGATCCCGTGGGATACGGGTTGGTGGTTGACCAATAGCTTGATTTTCCTGGCGGGATTAAGTGTGCTGGCAGTCCTTATCGGCGTGATTGAGTCGGCTATGGCACGTTTGAAACTCCCTCGGGTACCACAGGTGCTGGTCGGAACTTCGCTGCTGTCAATTTTTGCTCTGGTTCTGGTTTTACGTTGAAGGATGAAATAAAAAACGCTCGGTTTTTATCGAGTCATTTGTTGGAGAGAAAACCATTATGGAAATAACCAACCCGCTGCTGTTGACGGTGATTTTGATCAATTTTTTCACCCTCGGCAGTGCCCGACTCGGAGCCTGTATCCGTATTGTTGCGCTCCAGGGGGCACTGTTGGCGCTGTTGCCTCTCGCGGTTCACGGCTTCTCCTTGCACTCACTCGTGTTGTTTTCCGGAGCGCTGCTCTTCAAGGGGGTATTTATCCCTTTGTTGCTGTTGCGGGCGATCCGTGAGGTGCGGATTCGGCGTGAGGTGGAACCGGTTATCGGCTTCGTTCCAACATTGATCCTTGGGGTTCTCATGACCGCTGGAGCCTTCTTGTTTGCCGATTTTCTGCCCCTGGCTGTGGAGCACTTAGATAGTTTATTTGTTCCCACCGCGCTGGCAACCATGTTTTCCGGTTTTCTGCTGCTGATCACCCGGCGCAAAGCGATTACCCAGGTGCTTGGTTATCTGATGTTGGAAAATGGCATTTTTATTTTTGGGGTGTTGCTCAGCGAGGCGCTGCCATTAATGGTCGAAGGGGGGGTGTTGCTTGACCTGTTGGTCGGCGTCTTTGTTATGGGAATCGTTATGAACCAGATCAACCGTGAATTTTCGTCAATTAATACCGAAAGTCTGACCGCTCTCAAGGAATAAGGTAATGCTCGAATTTATAATTATTTTTCCGCTGGTTGTCGCGGTCATCAGTTTGCTGATTCCAAATTACCAGACCCGCTCCTGGCTCCTTCCGGTCAGTGGGGGACTGCATTTTCTATGCAGCGTCTGGCTCGCTGTTGAGCAACGTCCTCTGCGGGGTATCTGGCTCGGCCTCGATGCCCTGTCGACGCTGGTGCTGGTGGTGACCAGTCTGTTGTTTTTTGGTTGCGCTCTGTACGCTGTCGGTTATCTGGATATCCGTCGTGATCGCGGCAATAAAATCATGGTCCCCTGCTTATTGATCTTTCTCAGTGCGATGACGCTGGCGATTGCCGCCCGCCACTTGGGGATGATGTGGATGGCGGTTGAAGCAACCACGATCTCCAGTGCGCCGTTGATCTACTATAACCGCAACAAACTGTCGATCGAAGCGACCTGGAAGTATCTGTTGATCTGCTCCGTGGGGATCGCCCTAGCGATGCTGGGATTGCTCTTTGTGGCCTATGCTGCACTAGGGAGTGGTTCTCCGGCGAGTCTGCAACTGGATGAACTGTTACAAATGGCGGGATCCTTGAGCAAACCGTGGCTCCATGGTGGCTTCGTGTTTCTGTTGGTTGGTTTTGGTACCAAGATGGGGCTCGCCCCACTGCACAGTTGGAAACCTGACGCCTACGGTGAGGCCCCTGGACTGGTTGGCGCTTTATTAGCCGGTGGTTTAACCAGCGTCGCTTTTCTCGCGATTCTACGTGGTGTCCAGTTGATGAGCGCTGCTGGTGACGGAGCCATGGCACGGCAGGCGCTTCTTGGTATGGGATTGCTGTCGCTGTGTCTGGCCGCTATCTTTATGGTTCGGCAACCGGATATCAAGCGGCTGTTGGCTTATTCATCGGTCGAACATATGGGCCTGCTGGCCATCGGCGTTGGCATTGGTGGCTTAGCGACATTTGGGGCGATGTTGCATCTGATCAACAATGCTCTGACCAAAGGGAGTCTGTTCTTGGCGGCAGGGAATATCCAACGTGCCTATTCAAGTAAGCGATTGACTGAGGTGCGTGGCGTAATTTCTGCGCTCCCGGTCTCTGGATCTCTCTTTCTCGCTGGATTTCTGGCGATTACCGGTTCACCACCGTTCGGCCCGTTTATGAGTGAGTTTACTATTCTGCGGGGTATCTTCGCAAATCATCATCTGCTTGTTGGCCTGTTTGTGCTGCTGTTTCTGGCGTTGGTCTTCATCGGTATGGGGTCGACGGTGTTAGCGGCAACGCAAGGGAAAGCAGAAGCAAAAACCAGTGGTTTCCGTGATCGTTTGTTGCTCTGTATCTCGCCGACGGTTTTTATCCTGCTGGTGTTGGTGCTGGGGGTCTATATCCCAGAACCGTTACAGCAGGCGTTGCAAAATGCCGCGGCACTGTTGGAGGTGCAACCATGAACCGCGCCAAGCTGATCTCCTTTCATCATGGGGCCTGTGTGCCCCTAACTGAGTTGCCATGCCTTGACTTTCCCACTTTTCGTGAATCGCTGCTGGAGGAGGTTGCAGGTGATGCCCGGATAGCCAGTTTCTTTGGCCATCCTGATGCTGATGGTGTCAATCTGTATGCTGTTCTCGCCCACGATTGGCAGGGCAAGCTGGCATTATTACACACCCGAGTGCAAAACAGTTTTCCTTCATTGACGCCGGAATGTCCGCAGTTGCACCTGTTCGAGCGGGAATTGGCGGAACAGTATGGGTTGCGTCCGGAAGGGCACCCGTGGTTGAAACCGGTGCGTTTTCATCAAAACTGGATCGCTGCGGCTGATATCTGGGGGCGGGACCCTGATCTCCATCCCATCCCCGGTGATATGGACTTCTACCAGGTTGCAGGGGAAGAGGTTCATGAAGTAGCTGTCGGTCCGGTCCATGCTGGAGTGATTGAACCGGGTCACTTTCGGTTTCAATGTCATGGTGAAAAGGTGATGAATCTGGAGATCTCGCTTGGCTTTCAGCATCGCGGGATTGAACAGATGCTCATCGGCGGGCCACATCCTGCGAGCATCTATCAACTGGAGGCTGCGGCTGGTGATACCAGTATCGGCCATACCATTGCTTACAGTCAGGTGCTGGAAAGTCTCTCAACCGTTGAACCTTCTCCCCGCGCTTACGCCGTGCGCGCCATTGCGCTGGAGTTAGAGCGTTTAGCCAATCATGTCGGTGATATTGGTGCGATGACCGGTGATGTGGGTTATTTACCGACATCTTCCTTCTGTGGTCGCTTACGTGGCGATTACCTCAACCTTATGGCAGACCTTTGTGGCAGCCGTTTCGGGCGCGGGTTAGTACGACCCGGTGGGGTCCAGTTTGACCTCAACCCCGAGCTTGTTGATAAGTTATTACAGCGCCTCTCTGTGTTAGAAACGGAAACACGTGGTGCGATTGAGCTCAGTTTCGACAGCCCATCAGTCTTGGCCCGTTTTGAGGGGACCGGAGTGTTGTCCATCGATGCTGCGGAAGAGCTAGGTCTGGTCGGTGTTGTCGCCCGCGCGAGTGGATTAATGCGGGATGCTCGACTGCACCATCCGTTAGGGGGGAGACAGAAGCTTTTTGATGCGCCAATCATTGAAACAGATGGCGATGTCTTCGCGCGGGGAAATGTCCGCCGTCGTGAAATTTACGCATCGCATAGGATGATTCGAGAGGCTCTCCAGTCTTTACAGTCCGGGGAAAATCGTATCCCCCTCGGGCCCCTGGCACCTGACAGTCTGGCGGTTTCACTCTGTGAAGGTTGGCGGGGTGAAGTTGTTCATGTTGGTCTCACTGATGGGCAAGGACAGCTAGCCCGGTACAAAATTGTCGACCCCTCTTTCCATAACTGGGCGGGGATGACGATGGTCCTACGGGGCGAACAAATTTCTGATTTTCCGTTATGTAACAAGAGTTTTAACCTCTCCTACTGTGGTTTTGACCTCTAAGGAGCCATTATTATGCTGCATATTTTAAGCGAACGCCTACGTCAGGGACACCGGACCGGGAAATTTCCGCAACAGGAACCGACTCTGTCTGAGAGGTTTCGCGGCTTGCCGCAAATCACCCCGAATCTGGATCAGCAACAGCAGTCAGCTGCCGTTGCCAGTTGTCCCTTTGCCGCAGTGCAGAGCGTTGCGGGTCAATTGCAGATTGATGTGGGGCGCTGCCTGTTCTGCGCCGATTGCCCAGTGGCCGAGCTAGGGGCTTTGGAATTCAGTCATGACTATCGTCTTGCAACCCGCAGCCGTGACGATTTGCTGTTAGGCGATGAGACTTACCGTCTGGCAGAAAAACTCAACAAGCGGATGCTTAAATTGTTCGGCCGTTCGTTGAAGTTACGCCAGCTATCAGCTGGGGGGTGTAATGCCTGCGAGGCCGATCTGAACGTGTTGGGAACGCTGGTGTTTGATCTTGGTCGCTTCGGCATCCAATTTGTCGCTTCGCCGCGCCATGCTGACGGTATTATGGTGACGGGTCCGGTGACAGAGAACATGCGGAGCGCGTTGCTGGACACCTATGCAGCGATTCCGGAACCGAAACTGGTTATTGCCTCAGGGGCCTGCGCCATCGGCGGTGGTCCTTTTCGTGACAGCCCCGAGACCAACAATGGCATCGGTGATCTGCTGCCGGTTGATCTTTATATCCCCGGCTGTCCTCCCCACCCGTACACCGCCCTCGATGGATTATTGCGCCTCCTCAACCGACGCTAGAAGATCCCCTTTCAGGACGCTGTAAACATGGAGTCACTTTGTGGCGATGACGGTAGCGGACAAAATAGCCCTGCAGGCTATTTTCTGTTATGCTCTTGACTCCTTTAAGGGTTATATCTTCTTTCCGTTTTAGCGATGCTCAGTAGAGGTCAGTATGTCGAGTAGTTTTGGTCGTATTTTCAGAATCAGTACCTTTGGTGAATCTCATTGTCCGGCAGTCGGGGTGGTTGTTGATGGGGTTCCACCACGGATGTCTTTAACCGAAGCCGATATTCAGTTGCAACTTGACCGGCGCAGACCCGGTGGAAACAAGCTCGGCACCGAGCGGGATGAGGCAGATCAGGTCAAAATCCTCTCTGGGGTTGAGAACGGTTTGACCCTTGGGACTCCCATCGGCATGATGGTGAACAACAAGGATCAACGCCCCGGTGATTATGGCTCCATGAGTCAGATTCCTCGCCCATCCCATGCCGATTACACCTATCAGATGAAATATGGCATTCACGCCTCCAGTGGTGGTGGCCGTTCCAGTGCCCGGGAAACAATCGGTCGGGTTGCGGCTGGTGCGATTGCTGAGAAATATCTGCTGCAGGAATATGGCATTGAAATCGTTGCCTGGGTCAGTTCTGTCGGCGATCACGACAGCACCGCTGTCGACATGGAGACGATAACCCGGGCGCAGGTTGATGCCAACGAGATCCGTTGTCCCGACCCTCAAGCTGCTGCAAAGATGGTTGCAGAGATCACGGCATCCCGTGAAGCGAAAGATTCTGTTGGTGGGGTTGTCAGTTGTGTCTGTCGTAATCTTCCTGCTGGACTTGGGGAGCCGGTCTTTGATCGTCTGGAAGCTAAACTGGCTCATGCGATGCTCTCCTTGCCTGCAACTAAGGGGTTTGAAATCGGTTCCGGTTTTGCCGGCGCCCGCATGCATGGTTCAGCTCACAACGATCCCTTCGTTAAAAAAGGGGATCGATTGGGGACAACAACAAATTATAGTGGTGGTGTTCAGGGGGGGATTTCAAATGGCGAATCGGTCTACTTCCGGATCGCGTTCAAGCCTCCGGCGACCATCGGCCAGGCCCAACAGACGGTTGACTATGCTGGTACAGAAACAACTCTAGAGGCGAAAGGTCGTCATGATCCCTGCGTGGTGCCACGCGCTGTCCCTATTGTTGAAACCATGACCGCTCTGGTTCTGGCCGATCTGGTGATGCTGCAAAAAATCCGCGGGTAAGATTGTGCTTGCAATAATTTTACCGGAGAGATGAGGGGAGCGCAGAGGCCGCAGGGAATACCCTTATTTTTGTCTGAACACTTAATTTGTTGTTTTTTCCTCTCACCGCCTTTCCGTTGAGTTGTATTGTTATCCATGTTTCTTGAAAGTGAATAGATATGATTATTGACTGGTATCCGGGGCATATGAAAAAAGCCCGGGCGCAGATTATTGAAATATTGCCCAAGATAGATCTGGTGATTGAAGTTCTCGATGCCAGACTTCCGGTCAGTAGCTCCAACCCGCTTTTGCAGCGGTTGCGCGGTGACAAGCCGTGTATCAAAGTTCTTAATAAAAATGACCTCGCCGACCCGACCGTGACCAAAAGGTGGGTTGAGTTTCTAGAGAAACAACAAGGTGTCAAAGCCATTCCCATCGAAGCGACGAGTCGCCGTGATGCCGGATTGATTCCAAAACTATGTCGTAAGCTCCTTCCCGCCCGCTCTCTGGCGAAGAAGCCGTTAAGGGTTTTGGTGGTGGGGATTCCCAATGTTGGTAAGTCGACGCTGATTAATACCCTGGCCGGGAAAAAAATCGCTCGGGTTGGCGACAAGCCTGCTATCACTACCTGTCCGCAGCAAATTGACTTGCGTAATGGGATTCTCCTCTCGGATACCCCTGGGCTCCTTTGGCCAATTCTGGAAAATCTTGCTGGAGCTGCCAGACTTGCAGCAAGCGGAGCGATTGGTGATAACGCCTATGATACTTTTGAAGTTGGCTTAACCACAGCGCAATATCTGGCAGAAAAGTATCCTGCTTTGTTGATGAAGCGCTATAAATTATCGGAATTACCAAAAACGTCTCTGGCAATTGTTGAAGAAGTCGGTCGCCGCCGCGGGTGTTTGATCAAGGGCGGTGGCGTCGATCAGCATCGGGCCGCAGAGTTACTGTTACGTGAACTCAGAGCCGGGAGTTTGGGGCAAATTTCTCTGGAGCGGCCTGAAGAAGCTCCTGGAGCCTTTGAAAAGGGAATAACCAATGAAACCCAAAGCTAAGATTAAAGATATATTTGTTGCTGATATTTCCTTTGAGGCAACGGAAGAAGATCTCCACAAGCTATTTTCGGTCTGTGGTACGGTCCGTTCCATCCACATGCTCACGGATCCGAAAAACGGTAACTTTAAAGGGATCGCGTTTATCCGGATGGCGACTGAGGCTGAAAACAGAGACGCAATCAACATGCTGGACGGCACTCGACTGATTGATCGTTGCATTAATGTGAGTGCCGCGAAGTCAAAAGAAGAGATGAACGCTGATTCTGATGTTGTCGAAATCCCTGAAAGACGCAGTCGCCGAAAAAGAGTCCCGAAAGGACGGAAAAAGGTCCGTTAATCCCTTTTGGTGCTCTCCAGAAAAACGGCTTTAGTGGATCTCTGCTGTCGCCGTGGTTTAGCCTTTGGATCTTTCGGGGAGTGACTCTATTCGCCACTGTATCTCATGGGGCTCAGGCTGCGGGAGGAACAAGTCGATGTTGCAAATTACTGTCCCCGGTTGCGGGGAGTTGAAGTTCAATGATCTGGTGCTTGATTTTAATGGGACCCTTGCCTGTGATGGTTTGTTGATTCCGGGGGTTCAGGAGCGGTTACTGCAACTGGCCGAAAAGCTCAAAATTCATCTTATTACCGCAGATACATTCGGCAGTGTTGAGCAGGAAGTGACCGCGATTCCCTGTGAATTGGCGGTGATCTCTACAACGGCTCAAGCGAAAGAGAAACTGGACTATATTAACACTCTTGGTGCTGAAACTGCCGTTGCAGTCGGGAATGGCCGCAACGATCAGTTGATGTTGAAAGCTGCAAAATTGAGTATGGTTATTGCTCAAACAGAAGGAGCTTCAATGGCGGCGGTTCTAGCTGCAGATATCCTGGTGCCCGACATTCGAGCAGCTCTCGATTTGTTACTGAAACCTCAACGTCTGATCGCAACGCTGCGGACCTGATGGTTGCAGAAAAAAGCTCTGCCATCCAAAATACGCCGAAAGTGTAACCCCGAAAACTTGATCTGACCGTCTTGGTCGGATTTTCTCCAACCTACAACTCCGATGCATACATATATTTACCGATGATAAACGATGATTTCCAACGCTTATGCTGTAGCAGAGAAAATTGCGACTGCTACAGCATAAAGATCATCAGTTGGAGGGCGTTGGTTCAATATGTTGCTGTAAGATCGGTAAAGAGAATTGTCAACGTTACTTGTAACTGCTTTTGAGGATGGCGCTGTCAAGTGCTTCATACCCCTCATAGTCAAGAACCTGATAGAGGCGTTTACGTGTCAGCATCTTTTCGAGTTGTGGTTTTGCTGTGCCATTTTCGAAAAGTTGATTGTAGAAGGTTTCCATAGCACCGGCGGCAATTCGCAGTGATGACACGGGCCAGATGAGCATTTTGTATCCCAGCTGCTCAAATTCATCAGCAGTAAGGTAGGGAGTTTGTCCAAATTCTGTCATGTTTGCCAGAAGCGGGCAGTCCAGCGCGTTCGCAACAGTTTGGAACTCTTCGATAGACGTTAATGCTTCTGGAAAAATTGCATCGGCTCCGGCATCGAGATAGCGTTTTGATCGATTGATTAGACCTTCCAGCCCTTCTGAAGCAAAGGAGTCCGTTCGAGCGATGATTTTCAAGTGCGTTCTGGCCTTGACAGCGGCAGCGATCTTTTCAGCCATGGCTTCTGCCGGAATGAGACATTTATCACTTAAGTGGCCGCACTTTTTCGGTAAAACCTGGTCCTCAATGTGGACTGCTGCCGCCCCTGATGTTTCTAATTCTCGAACGAGGCGCATGACGTTAAGCGCTTCACCATATCCAGTGTCACCGTCGACAATAATGGGCAGGTTGGTTGCTCGGGCAATGGTCTTAACGAATCCGCAGAGCTCTTCAATGGTCATGATTCCTAGATCCGCAAGTCCCATGCTCGCAGAAATAGCTCCTCCTGAAAGATACAAAGCTTCAAATCCAGCTTCACGGGCTAATAGCCCTGCAAGAGCATTGTGGGCGCCGGGAATCTTTAAAATACCATCACGTTGGAGAAGTTGATCAAGCCGTTCTCCTGGGAGTACTTCTATTGCATTGTTACCTTCAAGCCAATTCATAATTACCTCTTTACTTTAGTGAGTTTTGTGATTGTTTATAGCTGCGCCTATTTTTATTTGATGGTCGTTGGGTTTGCCAATAAGAAAGACTCTAGAACCTTTCGTGCCGCTGCAATATGCCTTCGCATCATCAGTTCCGCCAACTCTCCGTCGTTCTCTTCTATTGCTTCCAGGATGCGTCGATGTTCTTTGAGGGCGCGAACCCCCCTTCCAGGAGTATTGCAATGTTGTTTTCGGCACAGCCGTATGCGCTGATATAATTCATCGCATAAAAGACTGGATAAAATTGGATTTCCACAGCGTTTGGCGATCAGGTAGTGAAAGTCCCAATCACCAGGGTCTTGATCATAAGGACTGTCTGGTTGATTCATGAGTTGTTTTTCGTGTTCGTGAAAAACAGTACGTAAGATGGTTTTGTCATCCAGAGACATTGACTCTGCCGCTAATTTAGCCGTCATCCCTTCCATTGCTTCTCGAGCTTGAAACAGATGGATGTAGTCTTTGACACTGTATGTGGCAACGCGTGCACCAATATTTGGATGAAAACTAACCAGTCCACGTTCTTCTAGGCGCCGCAAACCCTCACGAATTGGTCCACGGCTTGTTCCGAACCTCTTCGCTAGCATCGCTTCACTGAGTTTTTGTCCCGGCTCAATATGGCCTTCGGCGATATCCAAACTTAATTGTTCAACAATCCCTGGTGTCAGAGTCGTGCGACCACTTTGTTTCATTATGAAATCAAAACCTCTTTATTGTTAACAATATTAATAGGCAATAGCTTTTTTTAGCCTTTAAACATCATATATAATGCAAATTATTCTTTGCAAGAAAAAAATAAGATTAGATTGTTGACAATTATGCCTCGTGTCATGACTTCTAAAACCCGCAAACATTTTCCGTACTTGGTTTCAAAGCAGTGGTTCCATTCTGGCGGTGTTACCCGGGAATGGGTGTCGAAACTTCCTTTCTCTTATTCCTGTGTACCGTTATTTTATGCGCGGAGGGGAGGACAACAACTAGCGGTTATTTTGATCTCAAATATAGAAATTAAGATGATATCATGGCATTTTTAGAAATAGATAAGATGTCC
Organism: Desulfuromusa kysingii; assembly: GCF_900107645.1. GTDB lineage: Bacteria > Desulfobacterota > Desulfuromonadia > Desulfuromonadales > Geopsychrobacteraceae > Desulfuromusa > Desulfuromusa kysingii. The sequence continues at coordinate 47,626 of NZ_FNQN01000013.1, read as the reverse complement.
CCGAAATCTACATCAATTTATAAGGAGTATAAAAAATCATGAAAAGTATCGTTATTCTGTTGTTTTTGTTGTTTCCAGTTGTTGCTGCTGCGCAGGACCAACCCGATATGGGAAAGATGATGGAGGCATTGCAGGAGATGCAGCAATGTATGGCAACGGTTGATCAAGAGGAACTGAGAATATTTGAGCAAGAAGCAGAGGAAATGGAAGCCATGCTCCAATCTCTTTGTCAGCAGGGAAAAAGAGATCAAGCACAGAAAGAAGCGATCAAGTTTGGTAAAAAAACGATGAAAAATCCAACCCTGATAAAAATGCAAAAGTGTGGCGAGATGGCACAAGGGTTTGTTCCAGAAGGGGCGATTGAGGGGATGAATGACAGCTTCGACCCTTCTAAAAACCATGTCTGTGACGATTTTGACTGAAGGCCTTTTCTCTCTGGATCGGGGAGAGAATCTGCCGACTTCCGACGAGCAGAGAAACCAAAGCCGCTGCTATTTCAAGCAGCGGCTTTGGAATCAGAGCCGATTGCGTTACATCAACATTCAGAGTGGCCTTTTAGGAGGTAAGTCACAAGGATGTCTCTGTAAGGACAGTGACTTAAATCTTACTCCTGTAAGTAGCATGGCAACCCTTACAGGATGCAAGAAGTTTGTCAGCCTGTGCTTGCGTAGCTGCAATATCGTTGCTCTGTGAAAATTCAGCCAATGCCATAGCTTGAGAAAAGGTGTCCTGGCTCGCTTGGACATATCCGGACATTGAACCGCCAATATATTTAAACTCTGAGCCCTCGATGGGATAGACTTCTGCATAAGTATTCTCATATAGCGGTGGCATCGATACCGCCAAAGAGGCAATAGAGTGGGCATTGAGGGTTATGCCATCAGTCGTTCCAGCCTTCAACTTTTCTTTAATCGCCAAAAAATTGGCCATCATGACATTCTTTACACATTTGCGCGCCAACACGACCTGGATCGGTTTATCATTCGGACCGATGGCTGCGAGTTCAGCAAGTGCTGAGCCTGCAAAGAAGAACATTGTTACGACAATTAATGCTTTGGCCAGATTCTTTTTCATGATGTTACCTTCCTTAATCAAATGATCGACACCGTATCAAAATGATACCGTTAGTTAAAGACCACTGAGTTCTGAACTCAATGGTCTGGGCTTCTCTATTGTGTGTGCTTAGTGAGGTTTATCCCAAGCAAATATATATCTGCCATGTCTCTATTGCATGAATATGTACAGATTGTTAAGAAGTGTGAAGCAGGATGATATCAGGGGAGGTTTTTAAAATTAGAATCTAGTCGAGGAGACTGGGAATACCTGATTTAGACTACGTTTCTTGAGGAATAAACAAAGAATGATATCTTCGGAATTGGATTTTCCCCAGTTCAATCAGTTTGATGTTGTTTTTTTATATAAGCCAGGCATGAAGCGGCATCAACCGCTACCACCTGATCAATCATCATGAGATTGTGCGAGAGTTTAAAATCTTCAATAATTTTGCCATCCTGACAGCGTGTTGCGGTGGCATCCAGACGTTGTTTCTCTCTGATTCTGGTGATCATCTCACGGCAATCGGCGGCGTAACAGTACACCTCTTTTCCTAGTGCTGTCGCAAAGCCCACTTCAAAAACTGTCCCGGAATCAGGTTCTATCCCGCGGAAAGGGTTCAAATTCGCCATTACAATATCAGCAGATTGGATAAGGTTTATATTAGCCGCACGGATAGCTCTGGCAATAGCCTGAGGGCTCCCTTGAGTTGAAATAACGTTATCGAGAGGAAACAAGCCACAAAAGCCATATTCAGCGACGAGTTGTTTTAGTTTTTCTCCAACACGGATCGCATCGGGCTCGAAGACATCTGGGCCCGCAAGATAGATTTTCTGCATAAGAGATCCCCATTCAGTCATGATGCAGTCGTTGCTGAGGGTCATTTTTGTTTTTTGAGATATTTTTCTTGCCCAGACACTCTTATTTGAACGACATAGTGTTATTGTACTTTATCTTGTGTGTTGCGCGTTGACAACGTTAGTGTTTATTTCCTTGTTGTTTAAAAATAGGATAATGGAGATCTTATGAAAAATATTCTTGTTTTTAATAGTAGTGTCTTAGCGGAGAACTCTGTCTCAAGAGTTCTTGTTGCTAAAACTGTTGCCGCACTGCTGGTCAAAAATCCCGGAGCGCAAATCATTGAACACGACCTTGGTTGTGATCCCATACCCCATCTTGATACCGCAACCGTCGCTGGCATCCGCGGAGTCCCGGAATCAGAAGCCGAAGATGCCGCCCGGGCCCGTTCTGACGAACTGGTTGCAGAGCTGCAGGCGGCAGACGTCTTGGTTGTTGGTTCACCGATGTATAACTTCAGTATCCCCACAGGGTTACGTTCATGGTTTGACTATGTGTTGCGTCCCGGAGTGACATTTCAGTACACAGCTTCAGGTCCGCAAGGTTTATTGGCGGATAAACGGGTTATTGTGATTGAGTCAAGGGGAGGTTTCTATTCTGCAGGTCCAGCCCAGTCGCGAGATTTTCAGGAACCCTACCTACGGGCCCTCTTCGCTTTTATGGGCTTGCAGGATTTGACTTTCATCCGTGCTGAAAAAATTGGTTCAGGTGCCGAAGCAAGGGCCGCTGCAATTGAAAATGCTGAGAAGACGATCACTTCTGTGGTTTAAGACGTCCAAGATCTTAAAGAAATGGCAACGGCGCAGGCAACTCTAAGCGGGGAGCTGTAACCATATTTTGGTCAATCCATTTTTGCTTTCTGCCCCGACTTTCCCGCCATGGGCTTCAACGAGCTGCTTCACGATTGCGAGTCCGATACCTGCACCGCCGTGATCACGGGAGCGGGATCGATCGACACGGAAGAAACGTTCAAAGATGTATGGCAGGTCAGCGGCTGCGATCCCGGTTCCCGTATTGCTGATAGAAATCTCGACCATATCCTGGATGCGGTGAGCGGCAATGATGATGGTTCCTGCTTTGGGGGCATAGCGCAGTGCATTTTCCACCAGATTTCGCAGCGCTTGTAATAGTTTATCGGGATCGGCAGCGATGCGTATGTCTCGGGGTTCTAGGTTGACTTGGACGGCGATTTGTTGGCCCTTGAGTCGCAATTCAAACAGTGACAGCAGTTGTGTCATCAGAATGTCAACTTGTAGCTTCTGCCGTTTCAAAAAGGCCTGAGCCGATTCAGCTTTAGAGAGCTGTTGCAAGTCATCGACAAGGTTGACCAGGCGCAGAATTTCATTTTCCAGCATGCGAAACGTTTCAATGGATGGTGGTACAACCGCGTCGCTCAGAGCTTCAAGATAGCCACGTAAGTTTGTCAGCGGCGTTCTTAGTTCATGGGCGACGTCTGTGACCATATTCTTGCGTAACTGTTCCAGTTGTTCAAGGCTATTGGCCATCTGGTTAAAGGCAGAGCCCAGCTGACCAACCTCATCGCGGGAGACAACTTCTACCCGATTGGCAAAATGACCTGAGGCCAGCTCTTTGGAGATTTGAGTCATCTGTAACAGAGGGCGTAGGACCCGCTTGGTCATCAGATAACTGAGTAATAATGCCAGAACCATGGCAACCAGGGCGGCCCAGAGGAGGTAGCGATGGACGGCCTCAATAAACATGCGGTTGCTGTCATGCGGTTCAATAGCGTAATTCTCCATCAGATTCATGAAGTAGGTCGCGGCTAAATTATCGATGGCGAGCCAGACCACCAGAATTGTCACGATGATGACCGGAACAATATTTAACAACAGTTTCCAGAGCAGGTATCTTTTCATTATTGAGAACCTGTATCAGCGAAACAGTAGCCAAAGCCACGAACGGTTTCTATGTAGGTAGGATTACCGGGATCGGCTTCAATTTTTTGCCGTAACTTATTGATATGGACATCAATGACCCGTTCAATCACTGCCTCTTCTTGTTGATAAAGGTTTTTCAATAATTCTGCCCGACTGAAGACCCGGCCCGGTGACGCCATCAGGGTGTAGAGAAGTTTATATTCCGAGGTGGTCAGATTGATGATTTTTTTTCCCAAGCTGACTTTGTGTTTCTCTGGATCCAATAGTAATTGCTGCCATTGCAGTACCTTGGGCGCCGGTGTAGGCGGATGAGTCCGCCTTAGAATGGCTTTGACCCTTTTAACGAGTTCTCTCGGACTGAAAGGTTTGACGACGTAATCATCGGCACCGAGTGAAAATCCCAGCACCCGATCAATCTCCTCTTCACGAGCGGTCAACATCAAGATCGGGATATTTGATTCGTTGCGGAGATGACGGCAAATTTCCAGTCCATCAATCCCCGGTAACATCAGATCAAGGATGACCAGAGCGGGATTATCCTTTCTGGCAACCTGCAGTCCTGTCACCCCATCATTCTCAATCAGGGTGGCATAACCCTCTTTCTGTAGATAGGTGGCAACGAGGGTGGCAGTATTCTTATCGTCTTCGATAACGAGAATTTTTTGCATGCTTTCGCTCATATCTGTCTCCCGCGTCAATGGTTCTTCTTATCATAACAGGATTGAAAGTTGCGAGCTGAATAGAAATACTGACTTTCAATTTAATGTTTGTTACTCTTCCGCAGGGATCAAACAAAAATCCAAAGGAGATGATCATGTTCAATAAATGGAAAGTTTTACCTTGGTGTGCCATTTTTCTGCTGTTGTCTACAACGACCTTTGCTGATGAATTTCTCTCTTTAAAGGGGGGATATCAACTGCTGAGCCCGGAAGGGTCGATCGCCGGGAATGTCAATGGTGTCGGAACTCAACTGGATTTGGAAAGAGATCTGGATCTGGAGGACAGTGAAGATATCACCGCCGAAGTTGCCTTGAAATGGGGAGACTCTCAGCTCTCATTCAATTATCTTCCGATCAGTTTTTCTGGCACGGGAACCTTGACCGTCGCTGGTGAATTTAACGGTGTCTCCTTCAGTGTGAATGATACGGCAAAGTCAGATCTGAATATTGATCTCTATGATATTGGTTACACGTATTATCTGCTTAACTTTGACGATCTCCCCACCCGCTTCCAATTGGGGTTGGAGTTGGCGGTTAAGGTTGCTGATGTCGATGTCATGTTTGACGCTGAAAGCTTTTCTGAACCGGAGTCGGAGTCAGGCACGGTGCCAATCCCGACCCTTGGCGTACGTACTCGGATTGCACTGGCGGATTACTTCGGGGTGATCGGACGGGTCGGTTACATGGAATTTGATGATAATCACTTTCTTGATGCCGAAGCGCAGCTGGAGTTTTCACCGGTGCCAATGGTTGGAATCTATGCTGGATACCGCTATTTTGATTTGCAAATCGACGAAGATGATATCTATGTGGAAACGCAATTTTCTGGGCCTTTTGCCGGGGTGATGATCCGTTTCTAAATCATCAGTTAATAGATTGATCCTGACAAGACAGCATCAACACATAGAAACAGCCCATCTACAAAAACAGGATGGGCTTTTTCTTGTCTTTTGCAGGTGTTTTTAGGTAGTTTCAGATATTAAACAGGTTTATATCATATTCACCTCTTATGATGTCGTTGGAGATGGTTTATGCGCCGTAGCGATAAAGCAGTGATTGATCAGGACACCATTGAAAAAATTTTACGCACAGGAAGAACTTGTCAACTGGCTTTTTCTGCTGAACCGGTTCCGTATCAGGTGACCTTGAACTATAGCTATCATGAAGGATCGCTCTACTTCCACGCCGCTCGGGAAGGGCGTAAAATTGATCTGATCAGAAAACATGGCCAGTCAGCATTCACCATAGTCCTTGACCTAGGACTGATTACTGGAGACAGAGCTTGTGACTGGACGGTCAGGTTTCAATCTGTGGTTGGACATGGTCAGATCACTCTGTTTGAAAGTTTTGCAGAGAAGCGTCATGCGCTGGATCTGTTTATGGCACAATACAGCGATGCAGCTTTCAATTATCCTGATGAAATGATTCAAGCAACAGCTGTTTTCAAGCTTGAAATCGAGGCCATGACAGTTAAGCAGTCGCGGGTTGAAGGATGATTCATCATGTCTTTTACCGGTAATTTCAGCCAATTCAAAAAATCGCTGGTTGAACTGTTCTTCGCGGCGTTGCATGCCAGTGGAGAATTATTCAAAATTATTGTCCCTATCAGCATTGTGACCCGATTTCTTCAGCAATGGGGAATTGTTGATCAACTGGGGGTGTTGCTGGGACCGGTGATGGAGTTGGTCGGGTTGCCTGGACAACTTGGATTGGTCTGGGCCACCGCTATGGTCACCAGTATATATGGTGGTATGGTGGTCTTTGCCTCGGTGGCTCCGGGATTGGAACTCACTGTCGCCCAGGTGACAGTTCTGGGGAGTATGATTCTGGTCGCTCACGGCTTGCCGGTTGAATTGCGGATCGCGCAAAAAGCGGGAACCCGATTCCGGGTGATGGCGGTGATCCGTATCGGTGGTGCGCTGTTGCTGGGCTGGATTCTGCATCTGACTTATCAGTTGAGTGGAACTTTGCAGCAAGCTAATCATGCCCTCTGGAATCCTGAGTTAGTGGCGCCCAACTGGAGTGCCTGGGCGATTGCAGAATTGCGTAACATGGTGATGATTTTTATCATAATTCTGGCCTTGATGACATTTTTACGGGTGTTGAAATTGCTCGGAATCAGTGATCTGATGACGCGCCTGCTGGAACCGGTATTGACAGTGTTGGGAATGGGGCGTGAAGCGGCCCCGATTACCATTATCGGCATGACCCTTGGTTTGAGTTACGGTGGTGGACTGATTATCCAAGAAGCACAATCGGGACACCTAAGTCCGCGTGATATATTCTCTTCGGTCGCCCTTATGGGGCTCTGCCACAGTATTTTTGAAGATACCCTGCTATTGATGGTGCTGGGGGCGCATATCTCTGGGGCCTTATGGGGGCGCTTACTGTTTTCACTGCTCGTCGTGTTTCTGCTGGCTCGTCTGGTCAAGGTGCTGCCCCCTTCTATTTTTGACCGTTACCTGATGCGGCGTACAAAAACAGACCTCTCAGCGACAGGGGTGGGCTGTTGTTGATCTCCATTATTGTTGCCATGGGGAAAAACCGGGTGATTGGCAAGGGCGGGCAGCTCCCTTGGCATCTTCCCGATGACCTGCAGCGCTTCAAGAGATTAACCATGGGGCAGACTTTACTCATGGGACGGCGGACGTTTGAATCCATTGGTCAACCGCTACCGGGACGGCAAACGATTATTTTAAGCCGTGACCCAGATTATAATGTGTCGGGTTGTGATGTGGCGACCACAATAGCAGCCGCTCTGCAGCTTGCAAAATCAGCTGAGGAGCTCTTTATTTGTGGTGGAGCTGAGATTTATCAGCAGACATTGGTGATGGCAGAACGGATTTATCTGACAGAACTCGACATTGCACCGGATGGAGATGCTTTTTTCCCTGAAATAGCTGACGGTGTTTTTAGGTCTATTTATACCAAGCAAATCAGCGCTACTTTGGACTACCGATTTACGATTTTACAACGCTCTCAAAGTTTACAGGTACTTTCGTCAGATACACAACATAAGCTCTGAAAATAGAGGGATATCCTGAGTGAGAAGATTATGATTGAGGTCGATAAGGATAAGACTGCGAGTTTTGATGTCGATCCACAACGTGGATTTACACCCTTATGTCCCGCTGAGTTGCCGGTTGCCCAAGGTGATGAAATCGCGGATGAACTGAATGCTCAAGCCCGATTTGCCCGCTTGCGTCTGGTGAGTAAGGATTGTCACCCGCTCGAAGCTCCGTGGGTGGCGCACTCAGCGGCTGAAGTGATGCAACCGGTTGCGGGGGACTATCCGAATCTGGATATCAAGTGGCCTCCCCACTGTGTCGTGGGAACGGAAGGGAACCGGCTGATTCCTGGCCTTCCTGATGAGGCTGTTTATGATCTGGTCGTTGAAAAAGGTAAAGACCCTTTGATGCACCCCTACGGCGCTTGTTTTCAGGACCTGCAAGAGAGGATCAGCACCGGAGCGATTGAGTGGCTGCAGACACAGGGAATTAACACCCTGTTGCTGGGCGGGCTGGCGACAGACTACTGTGTCAAGACCACAGGGTTACAACTTTTGCAAGCCGGGTTCCGGGTGATTCTTAACCGAGCTGCTTGTCGTGGCGTTGCCACTGCGACCAGTGAGCAAGGCTTGGAAGAATTACGTCAGGCAGGGGCTGAATTTGTCAATTCCAGTCATGATCTGGTTTTGTTATGAGTTCGGCTGCTCAGAACGATCTGTTAATCGACAGTCTGCTGGATACTGATCTGTATAAGATCACTATGTTACAGGCTTTTTACCATGCCTCTGAATTTCGTACTGTAGATGTCGAGTGGAAGTTTGCATGTCGAGATTTGAAAGGTTATAACCTTGCCGATTTGATTCCAGAAATCATGCGTCAGCTGGAACATCTCTGTGATCTCTCTTTCACTGACGACGAACTGAAATATTTGGCAACTTTCCCCTTTATTAAAGTTGATCTGATTGAGTTTTTACGGATTTTCCGTCTCGATATGCGCTTTGTGGAACTCCGTCCCGCTGGAGATGACATTGAGCTCCGTTTTCGTGGACCACTGATTCATGTCACCCTGTTTGAAATTTATGCCCTTGCCATAATCAGTGAACTCCATACTTTTAAGCACTGTGGTGGCTTTGAGTTGGCCACCGCACAACAGAATCTGACAGAGAAAATTGATCTATTAAAGCGGCAAGGGGACACGTCCGGGTTCTCCTTTGCTGACTTCGGTACCCGACGGCGTGCCAGTAAGAACTGGCAGAAACAGGTGTTGCTACGATTACAGCAAGAGCTGCCGAAATGTTTTTCAGGAACCAGCAATCTCCATTTTGCCCGTACTTTAGGGATGATGCCTATCGGCACGATGGCGCACGAATGGTTCCAGAGTTGGCAGGCGATAACTCGTCTGGCCGATGCGCAGAAAGCGGCCCTTGAAGGCTGGGTGCGTGAATATCGGGGGCGTTTGGGCATTGCGCTGACGGATTGTTACTCGATGGATGCTTTTATCCGCGATTTTTCTGATCCCTACTTCATCAAGCTCTATGATGGTCTGCGGCATGATAGTGGTTCCCCGTATGAATGGGGAGAAAAAGCCATCTCCATGTATCAACAGATGGGTATCGACCCACTGACCAAAACGCTGGTATTCAGTGATGGCTTGGATTTCCCGACGATGCTTGAAATCTATGCTTATTTCAAGGGGAAAGCGCGCATATCCTTTGGTATCGGCACCAACCTCACCAATGATGTTGGTATTCCGTCTCTTGATATGGTGATCAAACTGGTTGCAGTAAACGGCAAGCCGGTGGCTAAAATTTCTGATGAGCCAGGGAAGAGCATGTGTGAAGATGCAGAATATTTACGCTACCTGTCGAGCGTTTATGAGATCAAATAGGAATGAATCTACAGCATGAAAAAATATGATGTCATCGTCATCGGCGGTGGCCCAGCCGGTATGTTTGCTGCCGGGTTTGCTGCCATGTCAGGGGCAAAAGTCTTATTGTTGGAAAAAAAACGGCGTTGTGGGTCGAAACTTCTCATCACCGGTAAGGGGCGCTGTAATATTACCAACAATGAGTCTGACCCACGACAATTCTGTGCAGCCTTTGGCCGCAATGGTAAAGCTCTGCTGACAGCTCTTTTTGCTTTCGGGGTCGATGATACGATCAGTTTTTTTGAGCAACGTGGTTTGCCATTAAGGGTTGAACGTGGTGGTCGAGTGTTTCCTGAAAAAGGGAAAGCCAGCGATGTCCAGAGAGTTCTGGATCAATTTGTTATCGCCTCTGGCGTTGAGCTCTTGACCTTATGCACGGTGCAGAAATTGAATTGCGAAGAAGGTTTATTGACATCAGTCGAAACCTCTGCGGGATCATTTGCAGCGGATAAATTTGTCATTGCAACCGGGGGCTTATCGTATCCGGAAACCGGCTGTACTGGTGATGGTTATGGCTGGGGTAAAGCATTTAATCACCCCCTGATTGACCCCGAACCCGCGCTGGTGTCCGTTTTTTTAGCCGAAAATTGGACTCGAGAACTGACCGATTTTAACTTGAAAAATGTCCATATTGCGGTTCAGCATAACGGTAGAATTATTACCCAACGGTTTGGTGAGGCGTTCTTTACCAACAATGGCATCGGTGGCCCGATTATCCTTGATATGAGTGCGGAGATCCGTGATGCTTTAAAACAGGGTGCAGTGCAACTGCTTGTTGATCTGAAGCCAGCCGTTGAACTTGAACTTTTTGATAAACGTTTGCAACGGGAATTGTCAGCTCATAGTAATAAAGATTTTCGTAATTCATTGGAGAATCTACTGCCCAAAGACATGATCCCGTTGTTTATCCGTCTTTCCGGTATCGTGGCGGAAAAAAAATGTCATTCAGTGACCAAAGTGGAACGGATCAAGCTGCTGTCACTGTTTAAAAGAATGGAGTTGAGCGTCACTGGGGTTGAAGGCTTCAAGAAAGCCATTATCACTTCGGGAGGGATCTCGCTGCAAGGCATTGATATGCGCAACATGTCATCCAAAAAAATCGCAAATCTTTATTTTGCTGGGGAAGTCATTGATCTGGATGGGCCAACAGGAGGTTATAATCTGCAGCTTTGCTGGTCAACAGGTTATCTTGCGGGCACCTGTGCAGCAAAAGGGTAAAGCCTTAATCAAACAGAAAGCGGCCTTGAGGGGCAGAATAAAACTGATAGTTTGCTTTTCCTGACTTTTTGACTCTGTACATTGCCAGATCTGCATTTTTCATCATCTCTGGTCCCGACTTAGCATCGTCAGGGTAAATGCTGATACCGATGCTTACACTGATTTTTTGTTTGAACTCTCCTTTGACCAGTTCGTGTGTCAGGGAATCACAGATGCGTTCAGCCATCGTTGCAACCATCTCAATCGATTCAATGTCTTCCAGTAGAACCAGAAATTCATCTCCACCCATACGAGCGACAGTATCACTTTCACGAACACATGCTCGCAGCCGTTTAGCAACGTCAATCAGGAGTAAATCACCATAGCTGTGCCCCAGATTATCATTGATGCACTTCAGATGGTCTAGATCGAGGAAAAATAGCGCAATCTGTCTGCCACTTCGCCGACTCTTGCTGAGAGCTTGCTTTAATCGATCATCAAACAGGAGCCGGTTTGGTAAGTCGGTCAGGGAATCGTGATGGGCCAGATGATGTAAGCGTTTTTCGTTTTCATTGAGAAGCTCTTCAATGTGCAGCCGTTCAGTAATGTCTCGCGCTACCTCAATGATGGCATAGATTTCACCCTTTGCGTCAAATAGCGGAGAAGCACAGAGCTCATAAATTCGTTTGCCCTGAGAAGTGACATGTTGGTGGATCATTGTCACAGAACCCCCGGTTTCCTGAACCTCGACCAGCGGACAAGGATGGTTATCGCCAGTGCAAGGGACCTGTGAAGCATGAGACAGTTGATGACAGGTGAGATGACTATTGGGCTCTTCAGGTTGTTGCTTACGAGCGCTCTCATTCAGTTGTAGGATCTGGTAGTCTAAACCAATCACCATCATCGGATCAGAGACGCCATCAATAACGGATTGGAGGAATTTATTACGCTCTTCGAGCTCTTGTTCTGCTTTTTTTCTTTTACTGATGTCGTGGATGATGGAATAGAGCAAGGTTCGACCTCTGTTTTGAATCGGACTTCTATAGACTTCCACCGGAACCTGTGTTCCATCTGCACGAGTATGGATCCGTTCAAATTGCTGCTGATCTTGGCTTATTGCTTCGGTTAATCTGTCCTTGACTTCACCCTCTCCAATTTGATTGATCTGCCACATTTTCATGTTTTTGAGCTGGTCGGGGCTGTATTGGTAGAATCTGCAAGCTGCTGGATTAGCATCGACAATATTCGCAGTTTCAGGGTCCACCAAAAGCTTTATTGATTGAGATTCTTCAAAGAATACTCGGTAATGCTGTCGTTGGTTGGAGAGTTCCAGGGTCTTGATCTTGACTTGCTTGCGCGTCCATAGGGTAATGAACAGCAGCAGGAGCAATGCTCCCAGCAGTGAGTAAAGGGCTGGCATCAACCAGGTTGGGAGCCGGTCCGGGGTTTTGGCGTCAAACCATTTATCAATAAGGTTGTAATAGATCGAGTTTGATGACTGTTTCCATTCGTGGAGTGACTGATCAAACTCGGCTCTGTAGCGCTCTGGGACTGCTGTGGCAAAGGCGGGGCGGATCTGAATCGGGTTGATCATGATGGGGGTAGGAATGAGGTTGAATTTCTGGGCATTTTTAAACCCGTAAAAGCGTCCCACCATCGCGGCATCGACTGTCCCCTGTTGCAGTTGGGTAAAGGCTTCCCGGTAAGATTCGACCTCGACATATTCAACCTCTATGTTGAAATTTTTAGCAACGTGAAGCATGCCCTGTTCGCCAAGAAGGAAAATATCCTGTTTTAAAACAGCCATTTTTTTTCCTGCCAGTTCCAACACCGACGTGAGTTTGCTGTCGCTTTGCTGATAAATCTGCCCCCAACTACTGGCGATGACTTCATTGGCAAAGTGAAATTGATTGGCTCTCTTTCGGGTGTAGGCAATCGCAGGTAAAATGTCGATATCATTTGTCGCAAGCGATTCAAGGCATTGTTGCCATTGACAGGGGACATATTTAATCGTCCATTTTTTCGCTTTGGCGATCTGGGTGAAGAGATCTGGAAGCAAGCCACTGGCCTGACCCTGTGCATCAATAAAGGTCAGCGGAGGGTTATTGTCAATCCCAACCCTGATGGTGGTACTTTCCCCATGAACAGGAAAAGGGATAAGGATGCAGATAAGAAGCAGGAATTTCAAGCGCAGTAGCAAAATATTCCCCCGTGGAAGTAAGAATCAAAAAACTCTTCCTCAAATTGTCATTAAAGTAATGGTTTATTCCTTCGTGTAACAATCAAGATTTATTCTTTTGTTGAGTCAGACTTTGAAGTTCATTTTTTAATTTATGATAACTGACAAGTCGCTCTGAATTCAAGGTGCCTGCCTCAAGTGCTTTGGTGACGGCACACCCCGGTTCAGTTTTATGCTGGCAGTCAGAGAACTTGCAATCCGCCGCCAGAGTTTCAATATCTGCAAAGGATTCAGTAAGGTCATCGGCGTTACCCCAGAGATGCAGTTCCCGCATACCGGGATTGTCCATCAGAATCCCACCGGTAGGAAACAGAATTAACTCACGGTGGGTGGTGGTGTGGCGACCTTTTCCATCCGCTTGGCTGACAGCACCAATTTTCTGCCGCTCTTCTCCAAGCATACCGTTGAGAATCGTTGACTTGCCCACCCCGGAAGAGCCAAGAAGGGCAATGGTTTTTCCCGGTTGCATGTAGTTAAAGAGAATCTCAAGCTGCCCAGGGTGACGGGCCATAAACAGGTGAACGGGGGTGTTGCCGGAAATTTCCTCGACCTGAGCTTTATACTTTTCAGGGCTCTCGCAAAGATCGGTTTTGTTGAGCAGGACAACGGCGTCAGCACCACTGCTGCTGACCAGAGTTAAGTAACGTTCAATTCGGCGGATATTGAAATCCCGATCGAGTCCGCTGACAATGAACACCAGATCGACGTTGGCAGCAATAACTTGCTGTTCCGCCCGTTCTTGTCCTTTGGTTTTCCGGCGACCGGGGAGGTTGCGTGAAAAAGAGCTTTTGCGTGTCAACAGAGCGTGGATAATTCCACGTTGTCCACTCTGCGGTTCGACCATAACCCAGTCTCCCACGACTGGAAAATCAACCCGACTGCCTGCTTTATGACGAATTTTTCCAGCAAAGCGGACAGTCAATTCCCCTTGAAGAGTCCAAACCCGGAAATAATTTTTCTCTCCACGAATAACCCGTGCAGGGAGCCATCCAGATTTTTTCCAGGGTTTCATCTGCGCAGTAAAAAAAGGGGTCCAACCCCAATCTTCAAGGGTCATATTCTGATCCTTCCTGTGCGGTGCAGAGGGAGGTTGAACAGCAGCAACCCGCTAGCGATAAGGATGATGCCGATGAGGTGATAACTTTGAAAACGTTCCCCAAGAAACAACACCGCCAGAAATGAGGCAAATAATGGCACTAGATTGATGTACAGACCTGCTTTGTTGGCACCCACTTCATGGATGCCTCGATTCCAAAACAGGTAAGCGAGAATCGACGGGCACAGGGCAACATAGAGAAGGCTGAACATGACCGCCGGGTTTAATTCCAGTGGCGGTGTATGCTGCCACTCCCACAGATACAGGGGCAATAATAACACAACACCGACGGTGAATGTTGTGGTGAGAAAACTCATGGGATGGATTGCTGGACGTTTACGCAGAAAGACCGAATAGAGTCCATAAAGGGTAACCGCAAACAACATGATCAGATCGCCGCTCACAAATTCAAGCTGCATCAATCTTTGCCAGTCTCCTTGAATAATGATGTAGCCGGCTCCCAAAGTGCACAGAATGATAGCAAACAGCTGCAAGCGAGAAATACGCTCATGAAACAGGACAAAGCTGATGACGACAATCACGACTGGCATCACCGACTGAGTCAGCGAGAGATTGAGAGCGGTGGTCGTGTGAGCTGCGGTATAGAGCAGCGTATTAAATGCAGCAATCCCCAGAAGACCCAGAAGAAATATACTCTTTTTCGCTGCGCAGATTGTTGGCCAGTCTCTCCGAACCTGTTTCCAGGTGAAGGGGAGCAAAACTATCAGCGCAATGGTCCAGCGCCAGAACGACAGGGCCACTGGTGGGATCATCTCGGCGATACCACGCGCAAGAACCGAATTTCCGGCCCAGAATAGCGGCGGTAATATCATTAACAGGTAAATATAGGAAAATTTATTTTTCATGCAAATTTCATTATTCGGTTAGGGGGTAAGCCGTGACAGTAACACAGGGACGGCGGTTTCAACGCGTAAAATTCTCTCTCCCAGGGTGATGGGAACAAAGCCACAAGTTTGCAGTTTTTCGACCTCGTAAGGGATAAATCCCCCCTCTGGGCCGATGGCTAAGGTTATCTCCTGATCGAGAGCCTTTGGACAGGGCATCGTGGCCCCAGGATGGGCAATATAGGCGTCCGACTTTCCGATTATCTCTGGGAGTTCATCTTCGACGAATGGTTTGAATCTGGGCTGCAGGTGAACTTCAGGTAGTAGCGTGTCACGGGCTTGTTCCAATCCTAATATCAGCTGTTCTCTCAGCTTTTCAGGTTGCAACAGAGGGCTTCCCCAGAAGCTTTTATCGACCCGGTAACTATTGATCAGGTAGATCTGTTTCACCCCCAGAGAGCTGACACTCTGTAATACCCGTTTTAACATCTTGGGTCGCGGTAAGGCCAGAAGCAGGGTGATTGGGAGCGGCTCTGGCGGGGACTGATCAAGTTGAACCTCCATTTCCAGTTCTTCATTGCTCAGACTTAAAATTTTTCCGGTTCCTGATAAACCATTGATTTCCCCAACACGCAATGTATCGCCAATGCTGGCACGCTGAATGTTGACGATATGCTCCAGTCGGCGTCCAGACAATCGAACCCGGGTTGGATCTGTAAAGTCATCATTGTTGAGCAGGATTAAGTTCATAATGGAAAATGTAAAATGATGACGGATGCCGTAGCACTGAGTAGTCCGATAAGGAGACTCCATAATCCATTACGGATCAGCTTATATTTACGGGTCAAACGATATCGACCTAAGTAATAGATTTCATGGAAATAGGCGTTGTAGAGCTTCTCTTTGTCGGCAATGGTTTCAGCAAACTGTTGTTTGAACTCCTCTTCTGAGAGATCACTGAAGGAGCGAAAATAAAACAGGTTGGTGTGGTCGGTGACGTGAAATGGGGGGATAATCGCCAACATGGAAAAAATCACTGCCAGGATGCCAGAGCTGGCTAATAACAGGATGGTGATCAATTCAAGCTTGTCATATTGGGTCAGGGTGATGGTGATGACCAGAGATGAAACCGTCATGATCATTGATGACTTGGCGTCAGCCATCTTGTTTAAATCCATGTGCTTGCTCAGGTTGGCACGCAACGCATTGCTGGCAAGTAGTCGCGGGAGAAAAGGTTCTTCCGGTTTGGGAATGTCTGTCATTGAAAACTCTCCTCATCTTAAGTTAGACAGATGATATTATCAGATCTTTTCGGTGCAAGGCAGCGGAATTCATTATCTATGCTAAACTTTCTTTTTCGAACCTGAATCCGTAAGTAAACGGAGAAAAATCAGAGTCCTGAGCTATTCTCTACAGGTGCACTTTCTGACCCGGATCAAAAGCAGACATTTGTTTCTTTGACCTTTGCTGATGGGAGTGACTGATGCTGACACCTCAAATGATTGATGAAGCGGCGCTGGGTTTGAAAGGGGTTGTCCGACCTACGGAAATAATCCATTCGCCCTTCTATTCAAAAATGCTGGGAGCCCCTCTCTACTTCAAATGTGAAAATCATCAATACACCGGATCGTTCAAAATTCGTGGCGCTTATAATTTTCTTTCAAAACGCCCCGTAGAACAGCTGGCAAACGGCATCATAACGGCTTCAGGGGGAAACCACGGGAAAGGGGTCGCCAGTGCGGCTTTATCTCTGAAATGCCCCTGCCGGGTGATCATGCCCGATGGTACTCCATTATCTAAAGAATTGGCGACTTTACAATATGGTGCTGCAGTCGAACTGTATGGAGACACCCATGAAGAGGCCGAAAGTTATGCCCGGCAATTGGCCGAAAAAGATAACTTGCTGTATGTGCCGGCTTTTGATCACGAATTGGTTATGGCCGGGCAGGGTACGATTGGTTTGGAAATCCTCCAGGAGTTACCAACAATTGAATCTCTATTCGTGCCGGTTGGCGGCGGTGGGCTGATTGCCGGGATTGCGACCGCAATCAAAGCTGTTAAACCGGGAGTTCGCATTATTGGGGTGGAAGCTGCTGGTGTTGCCAGTGCCAGTTTGGCACGCCGCAATGGTTATCCCAAGAGCATCTCGACGCGGACCCATTCCTTTGCTGAAGAAGTGGCGGTTAAAAAAATTGGGGAGTTGACGTTTCCAATTATTGAACACTACGTTGATGAAATTATCACCGTTGATGAAGAGTCAATCACCAGGGCTATTGTCAGTTTGATGGAAAAAAGCAACCTGGTTGTCGAAGGGGCCGGTGCTGTCAGTCTGGCAGCATTGATTTATGGTTTCAGAAAAGTCCGCAAAGAGAATACCCTGTGTCTGTTGTCCGGAGGAAATCTGGATATTCATAATCTGGCGAGGGTGGTTGAGAAAGGGCTGTTGACCGAGGGGCGTTATTTGCAATTGCGTCTAGAGATAGCTGATATTCCAGGGGCTTTGGCGCATTTGACCCACATCCTCAGTGAGCTAAAAGCGAACATTTTTCAGGTGAGTCATGATCGCCATAAGTCCTCTTTGCCTTTGGGAGAGGCAGAAGTTCTTCTTGACCTGGAAACCCGTGGGGCGGAACATATTCAGGAGATACTGATGCGGTTGGAAGATGAAAGGTATCGTCCTGAGGTGATTTCCTGATTTGTTACGGTCTGATTCTGGGAATGTGTAAGATTCACAGCGGGGATGAATTGTCATCCTTGGCTTTAGGAAAAGAGTGCATAGCTTCCATGATGATATTTTTGACTACAAACTGGCTCATCTTCAGTTTGGTTTTTTTACATCTTGCGGTTATTACTTTTTTAATTCCCAAAATACTTTTACAGCGCCGTGAATCAGGTGCGAGTATCGCATGGATTCTGGTGATTGTTTTTCTCCCTTTTTTCGGAATGCTTGCATTTTGGTTGTTGGGAACGACGCGTATTCGGATGTTCCGCCGAAAAAGACATCGTGCAGAACAGCACCTTGTGCCATCGCTTGCCCGCTTTCGCCGGCAGCAGAAATTATCTGACACTGATGACATCGTTGCCAGCTCTCTTTATTCTCTTGCTGCTAAACTTGATGACTGCGGTCCCCAGCCCGGCTGTGAAGTGGAAATGTACCGAGATGGAAGCAAAGCTTTTGATGCCCTTGAACACGCCATAGATGCAGCGCAAGAACACATTCATCTGACCTATTATATTTGGGAAATGGACACGACTGGAAGCCGTTTTTGTCAGGCTCTGACCCGGGCAGCTGAAAGAGGTGTTGAAATCCGGTTGTTACTTGATGATGTTGGTTGCTATGCCACCAAAACAAGTTTTTTCACCTCACTTATTGCTGCCGGTGGCGAGGTATCCAGATTTTTACCCCTTAATCTCTTTAGCCGACAGGTTTCGGTCAATCACCGTAATCACCGCAAAATTGTCATCATCGATGGCAAGCTAGGTTTCACTGGGAGTATGAATATTGGAGACACTTATCTCGGTTTGGGTGGCCGCTGGAATGACCTCCATCTTTGTGTCAGTGGCCGGGTCGTCTATGAGCTTCAAGGGGTTTTTTGTCAGGATTGGTTCTATGCGACCGGCAAAGACGTAGCAATAAAAAAGTATTTTCCTGATATCCGTTGCCATGGCGCTATTTGTGCTCAATTTTTGGCAAGTGGTCCAGCAGATGAGCGTTGGAGAACGATTCATACTTTGCTGTTTGTTGCCATAAACACAGCTATGGAGAGGGTTTGGATAGAAACTCCTTATTTTGTCCCCGATCCACCAATCGTTATGGCATTGCAAACGGCAGCACTTCGTGGGGTTGATGTGAGATTGTTGCTTCCCGGCCATTCAGATCATTTCCTTGTGGATTATGCAGGGCGTTCTTTCTTTGACGAATTGCTCAATGCGGGTGTCCGTATTTTTAAAATGGACAATATCATTCCTCACGCGAAAACTGCCGTTGTCGATCAAGTTTTTTCGACGGCCGGCTCTGCCAATATGGATCAACGCAGTTTTCGTTTAAACTTTGAGGGTAATTTGTTCTTTTTTGGTAAAGAAATTGCCGCAAAATTGGAAAAAGATTTTCTTTATATGAGCCAATTTGCTCACGAAGTGACATCAGAACGCCGCAGACAATTAACTCATATGCAGCGGTTGAAAGAGGGCTTTGCCCGGATACTAGCGCCCCTGCTCTAACTCTCCTGCGCTCTACTGCAAAGCGAAAAGATGCGGCCAAAATCATTAAAATGTAATATCTATATATTAGGTTTATTATTTCGTGGTTTTCAGCTAGACTGAGAAACATCACTTTTAACTATTGATTTTTTGTCAACATAATCGGGGCATGCGATGAAGCAGCTCTATGCTAAAATCCTCATATTGGTGGGTTTATTCCTGCTCATCGGTAGTTTTTTTGTTTTTGATCTACACCAGTATCTTACCTTTGACTACCTAAAAACCCGCCACATTATCTATAAGCAATACTACGAACAAAATCCTACACTAACTTTGTTGGGCTATTCTCTTGCTTACTTGATTTTGACAGCTCTTTCCATTCCCTGTTTATCTGTGATGATTTTGATAGGGGGGGCGCTGTTTGGTTTTCCTCTGGCGCTATTGATTGTTTCTTTTGCGGATGTTTTCGGATCAACTCTGGCTTTTCTCAGCTCGCGGAGCTTGTTGGGTAAATATCTGCAAAATCGTTACCCATCGCGTCTCAGGGCGGTTAATCATGGCTTTTCCCGAGAGGGTGGATTTTACCTTTTCTACCTTAGAATGATCCCCCTTTTTCCTTGTTTTCTGATTAACCTGCTCATGGGCTTGACCAAGATGCGTGTGGCAACCTTCTACTGGGTTACTCAGATTGGAAAGTTTCCTCATAATGCATTGTATGTCAATGCCGGGACTCAACTCAGCAAAATGGATTCTTTCTCTGGGGCCTTTTCTCCGAGTATCATTGTCTCATTTCTGCTCATAGGTTTTTTCCCATTATTGATGAAAGTGGGATTGAGGTGGGTTAAGATGCGCAAGACCGTTTATCTACCGCAAAAAATAAATCTCTAAGCATGTTGAGTCAATTCTTACCGAAGGAGATCAACAATGAAAAAGGTCAATATTGGTATTATCATCTGCGACCGTTATAGCCGCTGTGCAGGTGGAAAGTGTTTCAAATCCGTGCGTAACAAAGAGGGGGCTTTTCGCCGCTATCAGGGTATGGATGTTGAGGTTGTTGGCTATACCAGCTGTGCTGGTTGTCCTGGTGGAAATATTGAATATGCTGTGGAGGAAATGAAGGGAAACGGAGCTGAGGTGATTCATCTGGCGACCGGACTTATTGTCGGCTATCCACCGTGTCCTCATATCCGCTATTTTCGTGATTTTATAAAAACAAAATATGGCCTTGAGGTGGTGTATGGCACCCATCCCATCCCGCAAAAATATCTTACGACTCATTCCCAGTTAAAGACATGGAATGATCCCGAATGGGAAGAAATTCTTCGCCCGACGCTGGCCGATGAGCCCACGCGATTAGCTTATGACTAAATGAATCTGTGGATATTTTGCATCTGCAGTTTTCAGACAATCTTGGAGTTGGGCAAGCAAAGTATCCACATCGATTCCCAGATAGAGCCCTGTGAATGTCTGTAGCCTTTTGGCTCCCAATTCTGCCAGGGTGCTCGCTCCCGTCTCTTCCTGCATAAAGTGCTTGAGGAGTGCCGCTGCGATTTGAATCAGCCCTTGCACAAATTGGCCGATCTCCGATTCCCGCCCGGCACCAATACTCACATATTTGAGTCTCTCGTGTGCTTCCCACCAGAAGCCATGGTTGAACAGGTCAATACTGTAGAGGTATTCATCACAATGGTGCCAGTTCTGTGTTGTGAAGGAGTCCACAGGGGTTAGTTTTTCCCCATAAGAGTGGCCGTCCTGGTCAAGAAAAGGGTGGGCGTTAGTGAATGGTAGATGCCGATAGGCAGGGAAGGGTCTGACACTATATCGTTGACTGTTTGGCGTGATAAACTCTGGTTCCATGTTAAAATCCGGAGGAGATGAAAGGGACCTTTTGCATTGATGAAAAGGGCTTAGCTGGCATTTCGTTCAATCCAGCTGCCAGCTTTTTGCAGGTCGCGTCCAAATCCAGTGACGCATTCGCAACCAGAAATAAAGAGGGTCGATAGCAACAACAAAACCAACAGAGTGCGTAGCATAATTATTCTCCTTAACGATTTAGATCAACCACTTAAATATCATATCAGTGGAAAACGACCCTGTCGATTTTTTTTAATCTTTATCTATCTGCGCAGAGTTCTGGTCGCTGATCAACTCAATCTGTCCCGCAGTCAGATCTGTCAATCGCGTACATAAATCAGCACAGTTTTCCTCCGGCAGTTTCAACTGGAGATAGATCTTTTCAGCAAATTGTTTCTCGATCAAGACCACTTCAAACTGGGGAAGAAGGCGCTCGATGCTGTCCAGAAACTGATAGTCAAAGTGGAGCGATAATGCGACCCAGTCAATCTTTTCGGTCATTGTAAGTTGCTCGAGAGCTGTCTTGACCGCAAGAGTGTAAGCTTTGACCATCCCCCCTTTACCAAGCTTCGTACCACCGAAATAGCGCGTTACAACGACGGTAATATCCCCGAGTCTGCTGTGTTGTATCGTGGTTAACATTGGCTTCCCTGCGACCCCGTGTGGTTCGCCATCATCACTGAGGCCAATGCGGTCGGTACTACCAGGGGGGCCGATCAGGTAAGCCCAGCAATTATGTGTCGCGTCAGGAAATTCCTGTTTGATTTGAGAGATAAAGTCGAGTGCAGCGTCGGGGGTGTCTGTTGATACAACGGTGGTGATGAAGCGGCTGTGTTTGACTTCAATTTCACAGCGGTACCGTTCGGCGGGTATCGGGTAGCGGGTTTGGGCCATTTATTTCAGACCTTACCAGGTTGCCTCTTTTTGAGTTTTTCTTCATGCCAGGAGCAGAAGAATAGAATCGTTACCCCCACGCAGATGGCGCTGTCAGCGACATTGAATGCGGGCCAGTGATAATTGTACCAGTGAACATCCAGAAAATCGATCACTTCACCAAGGCGGATGCGGTCAATGAGATTGCCCAAGGCCCCGCTAAAAATTAAGCCTAATGCCAGGTGTTGCCAATGCTTTTCGCTTGGAATTCTGCGGATGAACCAGAGAATTCCAAGCGTAGCAAGGACTGAAATGGTAATAAAAAAAGGTAAACGGATCGAGCTGTCAGCAAGGATACCAAAAGCTGCCCCCGGATTGCGAACGTAGGTCAAATGAAAAAAATTACTGATAATGCGCCTTGATTGAGAAATCTCAAAGTTGTTATCAATATAGATTTTACTGATTTGGTCCAGCAGTAAACTGCAGCTGGCAACCAGAGTAAAAATCCGGTATTTGCTCATATTAACCGGCAGCCAAAGCATCTGTACAGCGGGCACAGATTGTTGGATGTTCATTATTTTGTCCCACGCTGGTCGCGTAATTCCAGCAGCGTTCACATTTTTCTCCATCCGCTGGGAGAATCTGTAATCTCAAGCCGGGAATATTTTCTGCGTCAACTGCTGCAGAAAGATTTTTGGTCAATTCGACTTGTGAAACGATAAAATACGTGGGTAGAGCGTCAAGGTAGTCCGTCAATAACTGCTGATAGTTTTCTGGGGCATCAAGTAAGACTTTGGCTTCCAGGGATTGTCCCAGTTGTTTATCCGCTCGGGCTTTTTCCAGTTGTCTGGAGACTTCAAGCCGGACTTTGTGCAGTTGTTCGTAGCGTTCTTCAAGTTGATCATCCAGGTAGCTTGAATTCACTTGCGGGAAATCTGCCAAATGGACACTTGCTTCACGTTGACCTGGCAGGTCCAGCCATATTTCCTCAGCCGTAAAGCTTAGAACCGGGGCTAGAATGCGGGTCAAAGCATCTAAGATCTGATACATGGTTGCGCGGGCGCTACGATAGGCAATGCTCTGCTTTGGACTGGTGTAGAGACGATCTTTGAGGATATCCAGATAAAAGGCACTCAGGTCGATGGTGCAAAAATTATGTATCGCGTGATAAATGACGTGGAACTCATACTTGTCGTAAGCGCTGGCAACCTTTTGAGTCAAGCGATTAAGGCGCGACATCGCCCAGCGATCCATTTCCAGTAGATCTTGGTCCGCAACGGTGTCGACGACTGGATCAAAGCCATTCAGGTTGCCCAGTAGATAGCGTGCGGTGTTACGGATGCGCCGGTAAGCGTCAGATAGGCGCTGCAAGGTCTCCTGACTGAGGCGGATATCATCACGATAGTCCGTAGCTGTGACCCATAGGCGCAGGATCTCTGCACCATATTTTTTAATAATCTCTTCTGGAGCAATGACATTGCCCATGGATTTCGACATTGGTCGGCCATCTTTGTCGAGGACAAAACCGTGAGTCAGGACCGATTTGTAGGGGGCTCGATCACGCGTGCCTACAGATTCCAACAAGCTGGAATGGAACCAGCCACGATGTTGGTCAGAACCTTCCAAGTAGAGATCGGCGGGGCTTTGCAGCTCTTCGCGAAGTTCACAGACGGCAGCATGAGAAACGCCGGAATCGAACCAGACATCAAGAATGTCTGATTCTTTGGTGAATTTATCATGACCACAGGCAGGGCAGACCGTACCAGGAGGGAGCAATTCGGAGGCCTCTTTTTCAAACCAGACATCACTGCCGGTTGCTTCAAACTGATCGGCAATATGGTGCATGATTTTACCGTCGTTCAGTGCTTCGCCACATTTTTCACAGTAGGCGATGGTAATCGGAACTCCCCAACTCCGTTGGCGACTGATGCACCAATCAGGGCGAGCCTCAACCATGTTGAAGATGCGGTTGCGCCCCCAACTGGGAATCCACTCGACCTTCTCGATCTCTTGTAACGCTTTCTGGCGTAAATTATTCTCTTCCATGCTGATGAACCATTGCTCCGTTGCCCGGAAGATAATCGGCTTTTTACAGCGCCAGCAATGGGGGTAACTATGGCTGACCTGAGTTTCGTGGAGCAACGCGCCAACTTCAGAGAGTTTCGCGTTCACCGCAGCGTTGGCATCTTTAAGCTTCATGCCACCGAACAACTCAAGGTCTTGCCGATAGCGACCATAGTCATCGACAGGGTTATAGATTTCGAGGCCATATTTGAGTCCGACCACATAGTCATCCTGTCCATGTCCGGGGGCTGTATGGACACAGCCGGTCCCAGCTTCCAGGGTGACATGATCACCGAGCATCAACAGCGAGTTGCGGTCGTAGAAGGGGTGTCGGCAGTTTTTATTGTCAAACAGCTCTGCGGCGAAAGTTGCTGCGACTGAATAGTCTTCAATCCCGAGGGTTTGCATCACCCCTTCGTATAAGCCTTCGGCCAAGACCAGATACTCACCTTTTGCTTCAACGGCGACATAGGTTAGTTCGGGGTTCAGGCAAATTCCCAGGTTCGCAGGGATTGTCCATGGGGTTGTGGTCCAGATCACAAAATTTAAGGGTTTTTCACTCAGCTCAGACAGCTCCGCTGGCAGCTCATCAACATAGGGGAATTTCACATAGATTGATGGTGAGACGTGCTCATCATATTCGACTTCGGCTTCAGCCAGAGCGGTCACACAAGAGGAGCACCAGTGAATCGGTTTCTTCCCTTTATACAGCGAGCCCCGTTCTACCAGACGCGCCAATTCCCGTGCGGTTGTTGCTTCATAATCGGGGGTCATTGTCAGGTAAGGGTTTTCCCAGTCGCCAAAAATACCTAAGCGTTGAAACTCTTCGCTCTGTGTCTGCACCCAGACCTTGGCATATTCACGACACTGACGGCGGAAATCAGCCTTGCTCATTTCACGTTTTTTCTTGCCAAGTTTCTTGTCAACCATCAATTCAATCGGTAACCCGTGGCAATCCCAACCGGGAACGTACGGGGTGAAGAACCCCTGCATCCGTTTACTCTTAACAATAATATCTTTAAGAATTTTATTCAGGGCGTGGCCCATGTGGAGATGACCATTAGCATAAGGAGGGCCATCATGAAGGATGAAACTCTCCTTGCCCTGATTGTTTTTTTCAAGTTGCTCATTGAGGTCGATCTGTTGCCAATGTTTAAGGAGCTCAGGCTCCCGCTTGGGTAAATTAGCGCGCATTGGAAAATCGGTTTTGGGTAGATTTAAAGTGTCTTTGTAGTCCATGCCAACATGTCTCCGCAGGGATTGTGCTATGAGGTTGTTTTTTTGAATAAA
Source organism: Desulfuromusa kysingii (assembly GCF_900107645.1). Taxonomy (GTDB): domain Bacteria; phylum Desulfobacterota; class Desulfuromonadia; order Desulfuromonadales; family Geopsychrobacteraceae; genus Desulfuromusa; species Desulfuromusa kysingii. Next base: position 22,505 of record NZ_FNQN01000013.1, on the reverse strand, counting down.
ACTAAACTCGCAAGCTAGCAAATAGAACCTTTAAGTTCAAGGGGAAAGGGTTTGAAAGCGTAGGTTTTTTTGCCACTTGCGGATGCTAAACCGGATCGTTTAGCCTCAAAATCAGTTTATTCTTTGTCGAGGTATTCTTTGACCTGTCCTGTCAACTTGATCCAGAGTAATCCCAGTCGTTCATGAGCCAAATATTCACTGTGTGCCAGGGTTTCGCCCGAAGGAAAGATCCACCAGCTATTAGTGGGTTTACTCAGGTGCTGCGTGGGTGCGGGGATAGGGTCAAGTCCGGCACGGTGGAACAGGTCCAGGGCGCGTGGCATGTGGACCGCAGTGGTGACGACGACGAGGGTGGATTCGGCGACATGATCTGCAATGACCTCCGCCTCTTCCATGGTATCTCTAGGGCCGTTAAAAATTAAAATATCTGCCGCTGGAATCCCTAAAGCCAGAGCCAGTTCACGCAGCTTTTCCGGGTAGGAAACCGGATCTTTAGCGAGTCCCTTGAAACCGGTAAAAATCAGTTTACTGCCGGGGTTAAGACGGTAAATACGAATTCCCTCAGCAAGGCGAACGATTGCTGTCGGACTGAGTTCACTGGTGACGGGTTGATTGGCAATGGATTGGTGCCAGTGGCCGAGGACGGCAATATAGTCAACTGGAGTCTGAGATTGTTGATAACTGGGAATCTGGGCTTCAAATGGGGCGACGTATTGATTGCTCAGAGGGGTGTAACTGGTGACAAATAACAGCGCGGTGGCAAGAAAAACCACGACAACGCCGAGCCAACGGGTCTTGCGGCGCAGCAGTAATAAAAGGGCCCAGAGCAACAGCAGCAAGGTGACAGGCACTGGCATTAACAAGTTGCCAAGAAATTTTTTTAATAGAAACAGGTAGTGATCCATCAATAGCCACTCCAGTCTTTAATAAAGAGTAGAAACAAGCGGAACATTAGCGCAGTTGCTCTAATTAATCAATTCGGTTGTTTTTCCAGGCAGATATCAGCACAAGGACAGCCGGGACAGAGTGGCTTTTTACGGCAGAACTGTTTGCAGTGGTTGATAATTAAAGCGTGATATTCACTGTAGAGCTGGATATCTTTTGGCAGCTGCGACATAAACAGGTCCCTGACGTCAGCATATTTTTCGTCTCCGGAGAGAATCCCAAGGCGTCCAAACAGGCGATTGGTGTAGGCGTCAACGACAAATGATGGAAGTCGTCCGGCATAGAGGAGGATAGCATCAGCCGTCTCTGGGCCGATCCCTTTCAAGCGCAACAGTTCATCACGTACAAGATCAAGTTTTTGAGCAAATAACGCATCAAGGCTTCCTGCGTAATGGTCCTGTAGATAAAGACAGAAGAGCTGCAATCGTTGCGCTTTTTGACGGAAGAAGCCAGAGGGGCGGATCAGTTGCTCCAGAGTTTCCAAGTCCAGTTGCAGGATAGCATCAGTCGTCAGGGCATTTTTCTGGCGTAGATTGAAAATCGCGGTTTCAACATTTTTCCAGTTGGTATTCTGAGTCAGAATTGCTCCGACAATCACCTCAAAAGGGGTTTCAGCGGGCCACCAATTGCGCGTGCCGTAGTGATTTGTGAGTCTTTGATAGATATCAAGCAGATTGTTCATGTGCCCCTTTCGGATTTGAATCATGTGTTTGTGGGGTCGTGCACCCAAGCCGTTCTGTTCATCGTTATCCTCGGCAGGTCTGAATTCCTTTCAGAAAAAGGACTTTAGAGTGTCAATTATTTCATGATCCCTTTAAAATTAAAACTATGTACCATGGCTGGTGGTCGTCGGACGGAGAAAAGAATCAATTTATTATCACTGCGAGGGATCATGGCAAAAGAGAAAATTCGCCTTGGAATCTGTCCTGGCTTGATTGACATAGCACCTGGCTTTGCTGGTGACAATGACTTGGCCAGTTTTGTGACCTCCACCCTTGCCTCTGCAATTGAATATGTTTTTGTCTGTCCGGATGTTGGTGAGGAACGGTGTGGACAGAACGCATTGCAGCGTGAGGATTTCATGATCAACACTTTTGTGTTGAAACGCTGGCTGAAAACCCTCGGACAAGGGAAAACTGCTGGAAACCTAGTCGATTTTCATAGCCGTCATAAATACTTGATCATGGCCCGGTGGGTCGAAAGCTATCGGCAGATGGGAAAACTGGTGGCCAGATCGGGAGAGATGGAGGCTGAAATTCTCTATCAGGACTATCTGCAGCTGTTGCTGAACACTTTGCGTCTAAATACGACGATACCGAAACATGTCAATGTATTGCAGCATATATTTGGTTACTTCAAGAAACATCTCAGCGCTGCTGAAAAACAGGAGGTTATGTCTGCTTTTGACCGCTTCCGTACGTTGCAAGCCCCTCTTATTGTCCCCATCACCTTGCTCAATCATTTAGCTCATAAATATCAGCAACCATATCTGTTGCAACAGGTTTACCTCAACCCCTCTCTCCTCGCATCACGACAGGGTGGTCATGTCTGAGATCCCGACGCTGCGGCTGCGGAAGCTGAACCATGGCTCAATCGTTGACCAGGGGCAGTTTGTCCTCTACTGGATGACGGCTTTTCGCCGCCCATTCTATAACTTTGCGTTACAGCGAGCGGTTGAATGGGCAGAAAAGCTGCAAAAACCGCTATTGATTCTGGAAGCGCTGCGCAGCGATTACCCTCATGCCAGCGACCGTATGCACAGCTTTATTCTGCAAGGAATGGCGGATAATACTGAACACTTTGCGACTACAGCGGCTTGTTATTACCCCTTTGTTGAAACTGAAAAAGGGGCGGGCAAAGGGTTGTTGCAGAAATTGGCAGAAACTGCCAGTGTGATTATTACCGACGACTATCCAGGTTGTTTTTATCCCCATATGCTTCAAGCTGCAGCTGCGAAAATCTCTGTTTACATGGAAGCCGTCGATAGTAATGGGCTGCTACCGTTGCGGGCTGCCGATCATGATTTCCCGACCGCGTATGCCTTTCGTCGTTTTTTGCAAAAGGAGCTACCAGGTCACCTGTTCGATCTTCCCCTGGCTGATCCGTTACGGGCGGTTCAATTGCCACGGCTGGAAATGGTTGCTGCAGAGGTGCTAGATTTCTGGCCGCCCGCCACCGGTCAATTGTTACGTGCAGATCGGCAAACTCTTGCCCGTCTGCCGATCAATCACTGTGTCGAAGCAACGGCAGAACAGGGCGGATTCAAGGCGGCGGAGCGGTATCTGCAGCGTTTTCTTGCTGAACGGTTACCTTTGTATTTGCAGCGAAGTGAACCCGATCAGCAAGTCTCCAGCGAACTTTCCCCCTATCTCCATTATGGGCACATCTCGACGCATCAGATTGTGCAGCAGTTGTTTGTACAGGAAGGTTGGACCATTGGCCAGCTGTCGCCTGAAACCAGAGGCAAGCGCAGTGGCTGGTGGGGGCTGAGCGAGGCGGCAGAGAGTTTTCTTGATGAGCTGGTGACTTGGCGGGAGCTCGGTTTCAATGCTGCATCCTTGCGGGCGGGTTATGATCAATATTATTCCCTGCCAGAATGGGCGCAAGCATCGCTCGCTAAACACCGAGACGACCCACGGATTTATCTCTACAGTATGAAACAGTTTGAACAGGCGCAAACCCATGATCCTCTTTGGAACGCAGCGCAGAACCAATTGCGGCAAGAAGGGCGGATGCAGAACTATTTGCGTATGCTCTGGGGAAAGAAGATCCTTGAATGGAGTCCTGATGCTGAAACGGCGATGCAGGTCATGTTCACGCTCAACGATAAATATGCCCTTGATGGCCGTGACCCCAATTCGGTCAACGGCATCTTATGGTGTCTGGGGCGATATGATCGTGCTTGGGGGCCAGAACGACCTATTTTTGGAAAAATCCGTTATATGACTTCGGAGAATACCGCTCGGAAGTTTTCGGTCAAACAATATCTGCAGCGGTACACGAACAGTTGAAGTAGAATTGTGCTTTTGTTTAACCCTGTAGGTGGAGCGTAAAATGAAGAAAAAACTTGTTATTGCCGGTGCCGGCCATGCCCATATGTTGACCATGGAGAAACTGAGTTCGTTTGTCGACGCTGGTTATGACGTCCATGTTGTTGGTCCATCTGCGTATCATTATTATTCCGGTATGGGGCCGGGAATGCTGGGACTTACTTACAGCCCGGAAGAGATCCGTTTCAGTGTAAAAACAGTTGCAGAGAAGCAGGGGGCAACCTTTACTCTGGCTAAGGTGCAGCGGATTGACCCGATCAGGCAAAGGGTTTGCTTGGATTCAGGGGGAGAACTCCCTTACGACGTTCTTTCCTGCAATCTCGGCAGTCAGGTTTCCGCAGATCTGCTGTCAGAGCCGCAGGATGATGTCTTTGCAGTGAAACCTATTGAGAAATTGTTTCAGGCACGACAGCGTATCCTCAAGCTGGGGCGGACAAAGAAGGTCTCTGTCGGTGTGGTCGGTGGCGGGGTCTCTGCCCTTGAGATAGCAGGCAATGTCTGGCGTCTCGGCCAGGAAGCGCAGATGCATCCTCTCGATGTTGTCCTTTTTACCGGTCATCAACTGCTCTCCCACTACCCAGAGAGAGTGCGGCAAATGGCTTATAGTTCGTTGCGTAAAAGGGCTATCCGCATTGAAGAGAATCGTCCGGTGCAGGCTGTCGCAACCGGTCAGGTGATTTTCGCTGCTGGTCAGTCCTGCGACCTGGATGTCATCTTTATCGCTACAGGCGTCAAACCCAGCGTGGTATTCAGGGAATCAGGGCTACCGACCGGAACGGATGGCGGATTACTGGTGAATCGCTATCTGCAATGCCCTGCCTATCCGACAATTTTTGCTGGCGGAGACTGTATCCACTTTACTGCAGCTCCGCTCGATAAGGTTGGTGTGTATGCCGTACGTCAAAACCCGGTGATTTATCACAATCTGCATGCGGCTTTAGGGGGAGGCAAGTTTGAACCTTTTAAGCCGAAAGGGAAATATTTGCAGATTTTCAATCTGGGGGACGACACGGGAATATTCTATCGACGGCCATTTGTCTTTGGTGGTCCTGGCACTTTTCGGTTGAAAAATTATATTGATCGCAAATTCATGAAACGCTATCAGGCTTCTGAATAATTGATCTTCGATCCTGATGCTAAGAGAGTCCGCCTCAGCGCGATTACCGATCTTTTATGTGGCAAGATACCGCTCTATTTAATGACGTTTTTTTTTCAGCATGACAATTGCGGCCGCGATCAGAGCGGCGATAGAGAGGTAAGTGGCCCAACTCTGTGGCTGCCTTTGGAAGTAAAATGCGCCCCCAAGAAAAAAGATCAACCAACCAAGGGTGCGTAGGTGTTTACTCATCTGCTCGAGCAGGTACTGCCGGTCGGCGGGTGCCATGCGCACGATCAAATCCCCTTGTTCTGCCAACTCAACAACTTTGCGTGCTTTGGTGGCCGTGATTGGCAACTGGAGAAATTCATATTTTAATTTCTCCACGAGGAGGCGATCCTCACCAAGGGCACGGGGGAGAGACTCCTTCAGAATCGGAAGGATATCTTTGACCCCATTGAAGTTTTCTACGTACTGAGTGCCAAGACCCTCGATAAGAGAACTCACCCGCATGACATAAATAACATCTTGAGGCAGTTTGAAGGGTTGGTCGTGAAGGACTTCGAGGACGCCGAATGCCAAACCTTGCATGCTCGAAGAATCAAGGTGTTCGCTGTCAAAAATATCAAACAAACTTTCTGCGACACTGCTCAAAGTGTCAAAATGGGCCTCTTCGGTTAATATCCCCATTTTCCGTGTGGCGCTGATCAGCAGGTCAAAATTTCTTTCGTAGGCGGCCTTAACGGCATAAATCATCGCTTGCCGCATGCTCTTGGGAATCCGGCTGACCATGCCAAAATCGAGGAGAATCAACTCGCCAGCGGGACTGACTAACAGGTTTCCGGGGTGCGGATCGGCGTGGAAATAGCCTTTTACCAGCATCTGCTCGGTATAAAAGGAGACCAGTTGGCGGATGAGTTGTGAGAAAGTCACATCCAACTTTTGAATTGCAGCGACGTCATCAATGCGGGTGCCCTCTTCAAAACTCATTACCAGCGCATAGTCAGAGCAGTAGTCTTTGTAGGGAGTTGGAAAGCGGATCCCTGATTCAGCATAGACCTGGCTGAAGTGTTCCATGTTGGCCAATTCCTGCAACATACTGACTTCTTGACGGATGACCAGGCTGAAGGCTTGTAAGACCGATTCAATCGAATGACGGGTCTGGTCCGAAAACAGTGGTCGGAAGATTTTCAGGAACAGATTGAGTAACAGAATATCGACACGCACCTGAAACTGGATATTCTCCCGCAATAATTTGACCGCGACGGTTTTACCGCTAGCGGCGAGGATTGCCTTGTGAACCTGACCAATTGAGGCGCTGGCCAACGGTTGTTCGTCGAAATCTGCAAATACTTTTGGGGTGGGAAAGGCGCGCTGAAACGCACGTTGACGGTGTTTTTTACTCATGGCTGGCATGCGATCATGCAGCTGCCGTAACGCTTGTAAATATTCCTGATCAAAAAAATCGGCTCGGGTCGCCAGAACCTGAGCCAGCTTAAGAAAGCTGGCACCGAGTGAGCGGATATTTTCGACCAGAGCGGTAGGGCTCAGTGGCGTCCAGAGCAACCAACGTGGCCGTCTTCGGAATAACAGGAACACCGTGACCAGAAACCTGAAGACAGCGTAGCTCCGCTGCGGCCGACAGAGATATAAGGCAATAAAGAAACGCTTGATCAAGCTACTTATCCAGTTCCTGCTTCAGTTTTTCCAGATCCTCTTTGGTTGCCAGATCCATTTCCGTGATGATCTCTTTCAGCAGATCTTTAAGCATCCCTTTGAACTGCTCTTTCTCCTTTTCGCCGCGTTTGCTCATGTCGTCAAAAAAGGTACGGGCATGCTCTTCACTTTTTTCCTGCCAGTTTTTGATCTCTTCATTGCTGCTCTCAATCTTTTCTTTGACTGCTAGAGCCCCGCCAAGGGCCGCGTAAAAAAGTTGTTCGAGTTTCTTATCCATGAATGTCCTCCTGTTAACGACAGCTCTCGATAAGAGAAATATATCGCTTATGATCCATACAAGCAAATATCCCTGCGGCTGAAAAGGCCATACTACGCTTCAATATCGTTGACGGGAAGGGGCTCGATGTCGATAGCCTTCGTAAATGAAAAATATATTTTCGATTCCATCCGTTTATGCTTTAGAGGCGATAAAAACCTGATGAGATATCTTTCGCACTGGAATCGGTTGAATTGTGTACGTTGCCAGCAAAGAGCTGCTACACTTGGAACATGTTTATCCGTTTGCAATCTGCAAAAGAGAGGTTGGCTGCTGTATTTGATTCAGGAGAAAAAAATGATTAATAACTATCGTATTGTCACCCCGTTTTTACTGCTACCGATCCTGTTAGCTGCCTGTAGCAGTCCCGGTATCGGAGCAGAGAATTCTCAATTGAAGCCCTGTCCATCGTCGCCCAATTGTGTTGCAACAGATAGCAGCGATAGCAAACAGCAAATCTCTCCGTTTAAGATCAAGGGTGCGGATGATGTCGCTTGGAAAGAACTCCAGCAGCAGGTCGGTCAGATGCCAAGGACAGAGGTCATCACTTCGACCAGTGACTATCTCCATGTTGAATGTCGCAGCGCTGTGTTTGGCTTTGTCGATGAGCTGGAATTCCAGTTGCGGGCGGAGCAGGGGGTTATTGCTATCCGTTCTGCTGCGCGGACAGGTTATTCGGATTTCGGTGTCAACCGCAGGCGGATTGAAAAGATACGCGCCGCTTTGGCGTATCGGGGAGTGATAGAATAATCTGTGTCGTTCGGAGGTTACCGCCATCAGCGACGTTGTCTGTTCAGACAGGAGTTGGATGATGAGTCAAAAATCACAACCGATTTTTGTGGCCGGAGCGACCGGTTATATTGGTGGACGATTACTGCCTCGATTGCTGGATGCAGGTTATGCGGTTGTCGCTCTGGCCCGCGCACCAGAAAAACTCAAAGATCGCCCCTGGGCTCAACATCCTCAACTCACCATCGTTAAAGGGGATATCCTTGATGCAGAATCGTTGCGTCAAGCGGTGAATGGTTGCCGGGCTGCTTATTATCTGGTGCACTCGATGAACCCCGATGTGACAGACTTTTCCCAGACTGACCGTGTGGCTGCTAAGAATATGGCGGCAGCTGCGGCGAGTGCCAAACTGGAGCAGATCATTTATCTGAGTGGTCTGGGTGAAGTGGAGGGCGACCTCAGTCACCATTTGCAATCACGTACCGAAGTTGGCGATATCCTCCGCCACGGGTCTGTTCCTGTGACCATTTTACGGGCTGCAATGATTATCGGTTCAGGGAGTGCCTCTTTTGAAATCCTCCGTTATCTGGTTGATCGGCTTCCTGTCATGATAACCCCACGCTGGGTTGATACCCCATGTCAGCCGATCGGGGTGCGTAACGTCTTGCACTATCTGATCGGTTGCTTAGAACATCAAGACGTTGTCGGCGAGACTTTTGATATAGGTCAACCGGAGGTGATCAATTATCGCAAACTGATGCAACTTTACGCTGAAGAAGCAGGATTGCCAAAGCGTTTGATTCTTCCTGTTCCGGTGTTAACTCCCCGACTCAGTTCCTACTGGATTCACTTGGTGACACCAGTCCCGGCGGCCATTGCTCGACCGTTGGCTGAGGGTTTGAGCAATCCGGTGATTTGTCATGAAAATCGACTTGCGACCTTATTGCCACAGGAGCTATTCGATTGTCGGAAATCCATCCGTCTGGCTCTGGATCGCATCAAGCAGCATCAGGTTGAAACCTCCTGGACTAATTCAGGAACAATTCCTCCTGCAGAATGGAGCGATCCCGGCGATCCTGCTTGGGCTGGAGGAAGTCTTTATACCGACTCCCGGAGAATTATTTTAGCGTCTCAACGGGAGGATGTCTGGCCTGCAGTCAGTTCGATAGGAGGTCAGGTTGGTTATTATTATGCCAATTGGTTATGGCAAATTCGTGGACTGTTAGATCGTCTCTGTGGAGGGGTCGGTCTCTGTCGAGGCAGACGTAGCGTTGCCGAAATTTATCCGGGTGATGCGATTGATTTCTGGCGAGTGGTCGCTGTGAACAGGTCTGATCTATTGGTGCTCTCAGCTGAAATGAAAATGCCGGGGAAAGCGGTGCTTATGTTCCGGTTGTTACAACGAGATGAGCAACATACTGAATTACAACAGGTCGCAAGTTTTTTGCCCCGTGGTCTGTTTGGAATGGCCTACTGGTACGCAGTCATGCCGTTTCATCACTATGTTTTTACCGGTATGCTGCAAGGTATTGCTGCTGCTTCGGGTAAAAAAATCATTTCTGGACCGGAGAAATTTTGAGTCGTTATCTGGCCTCCTGCGTCTCGAACTGGCGTGCAAAAATAAGAAAGACACCTGAATAACTTAACCAAGTGTTATTCAGGTGTCTTTTTTTATATTGCCGGGTTGATACAAATTTATCCTGCTTTCACCGGCGGGTTCTCAGTTGCTGCTGTCATTGGTGTTTGGATTTTAAGGATCTTGCGTATGTCTTCAACTATCAAATAGAGGCAAGGGACCAATAACAGGGCGATCAGGGTGGCGAAGAGGATGCCAAACCCCAGAGAAATTGCCATCGGGATCATAAAGCGCGCCTGCCGGGATGTTTCGAAAATCATCGGCATCAGTCCGCAGAAGGTTGTTAGAGTCGTTAACATGATGGGTCTGAAACGCAGGATTCCGGCATCAACGATTGCTGCATGAGCGGTTTCTCCCGTGAGTCGTTTACGATTGGCAAAGTCAATCAGCACCAGCGAGTCATTGACGACCACCCCGGCCAGAGCAACCACCCCAAACATACTCATGACACTCAGACTGTAACCGAGTAACAGATGCCCGATGACGGCACCAACAATTCCAAACGGGATGCTGATCATGATAATCGCTGGTTGCATATAGCTGCGGAACGGTATCGCCAATAGCGCATAGATCATAACCAGAGCCAATCCGAGACCGGTGACCAGACTGGTCATACTCTCAGCCATGTCAGCCTGTTTCCCTTCAAAACTGAATGCCAGACCAGGATAGCGATCGGTCAATTGTGGCAACGCATCAGCAAGCAAGGCGTTTTTTATCTGTCCACTCTGACTGTCAGGACGGACATCGGCAGTGACACTGATAAAACGCCGGCCGTTACGCCGATCGATGCTGGTATAGGCACGGCCACGTTCGATGTCAACAGCTTCCCGCAACGGAATTTCGATGCCGCTGGGACTACGCAGAATCATCTCTTCCAGATCAAATTCGGAGATTCGTTCATTCTTCGGTTTTCGTACGGTTACAGTTACTTCGTTGCGGCCGCGCTGTTGTTGCAATACTTCGGCACCGTCATAAGCGTTTCTGACCTGGAGAGCGACCTCTTTTGCGCTGAGTCCAAGGCTCAACCCTTCGGGACGCATACGGAAGTCAAGTTGCTGCTTGCCAGGTGCGAAGCCATCGTCAATATCTGAGACTATGGAATAGCCGGATAGAACCTCGGCCAGGTCTTGACCCGCTTGTTCCAGAATATCTAGATCGGTGTGGCTTAATTCAACCGTAAGAGCTTTACCCGAGCCTGGGCCACTAGAGTCAGATTGGAACATGATGGTTTCGAGACCACTGATCTCTCCCGTTGCTTTGCGCCACTGTTGAATGAACTGGGCGGTTGGGATGGCCCGTGTTTCCGGGTCAACCATGAACACTTTGATTTCCAGAGTGTGGCTGCCGGAAGTGCCGTTGACTGTTTTTCCCACATCGGCAAAAGTTCCCACGACCAAATCTTCGCCACCGTATTGATCTGCTACTTGTGCGGCGCTGGCGAGTAATCGGTCCCGTACCGCTTCGGTCTTCTCAACCGGTGACCCGTATGGGAGAGAAACCGTCACTCTGGCGAAATCTGATTCGACGCGCGGAAACATGGTCATCCCCATCCGCCCGCTGATGATCAGTGCTGCAGTAAGAATCAGTACGGCAAAGGATACACTTAAGGTCAAATAACGGAAACGCAACAAGAGTTGTAAAAAGGGGGCATAGCGATGTTTGATCAGGCGGGTGAACCCTTGACTGAAACGCTGCTGGAAGTTATGCAAGGCCCCCAGCAGGCCACCACGACGGTTCTCTTTCAAGTGTGCCAAGTGGGCTGGTAACACGAACAGAGATTCAATCAACGAAACCAGGAAGACGGTGATAACGACCACCGGAATCACCCTGAACACTTTGCCCATAATCCCGGGGATAAAATAGAGGGGCATGAAAGCGACCACATTGGTCAAGATACTGAAGGTGACCGGCATAGCCACTTCACGTGCCCCTGCGATGGCGGCTTGGAGTGGTGGCATTCCCTGCTGGCGAAACTTGTAGACATTTTCGCCGACGACGATAGCGTCATCAACCACGATCCCTAGGGCGACGATAAAAGCAAACATGGAGATCATGTTGATGCTCACGCCGAGCGCAGGCAGGACAATAAAGGCACCCAGAAAGGAGATTGGAATGCCCATGGTGACCCAGAATGCCAGTCGTGCTTCGAGAAATATCCCTAACAGTATGAGGACCAGAGAGAGTCCGAGATAAGCATTCCCAAGCAGTAGGTCAAGTCGTTGTTTGAAGACCTCAGAACGATCATTAACTGCGGTAATGTAGACTCCCGGAGGCAGCTGCTGTTGCCACAGTGCTACTTCCGCTTTGGTGGCATCAGCCACTTCAATAGGGGTCTGATCGCCAATCCGGTAGACATCAATCATTACCGCACGTTTACCATTATATTCGCCGTAACGGTCGGTTTCTTCAAAACCATCAGTGATGGTCGCGATATCTTCCAGCAGGAGTTGTGTCCCGTTATTATCCGTGAGGACCGGTAGTTTGGCAAAGTCGGCACCATAATCGCGCCGTTCCTGCATGCGGAGGAGGATCTCTCCCCCTGACGTCTTGATTCCCCCGCCCGGTAGTTCTATTGCTGCGGTGCTGAGTGTTGTCGCAACTTCATCGAGAGTCAGATTGTAAGCCCGCAATTTCTCCTGCGGAATTTCGATGGAAATTTCCAGTGGCCGGGTACCGTTGAGTTCAACCTGGGTGATCTCTGGGTTTTGCAGTAAAGTGTTGCGGAAATCATTTGCCAGATCATGCAGCACTTTTTCACTTTGGTCACCATAGAGTGCAAGTGAGATGACATCCCGTTTGCGGGTAGCGATTTCGACCGACGGTTCTTCGGCTTCATCGGGAAAGGTGGAGATGCGATCGACCTCACTCTGGACATCCTGAGCTAATTTCTGTAGATCACCGCCAGTGAGCAGGGTTATGGTGACCGTGGCCCGCCCTTCGTTGGCGCTAGAGTTGATTTCATCAATGTCATCGAGACCACTGACGGCCTCTTCGATTGCCAGGATAATTCCCTGTTCCACCTCAGCCGGACTGGCGCCGCTATAGGTGACGCTGACAGTCACCTGGTCGCTGTCGAATTCAGGGAACACTTCCTGTTTGATCTGTCCCATGAAGAATACCCCGCCGATCAGCAGGACCAGCATCAGCAGGTTGGAAGCGACAGGGTTACTGGCCATCCACGCAATAGGGCCTTTGGTGTTGTGTTGCGACTGCATCATTTCTGCTCCCCTGGTTGGTGAGCTTTTTCCGGCCGTAGTTGCATGCCGTCGACGGCAACACTTAAATTGCTGGTCACTAATTGGGTTTTCTCAGGCAGATTGTTACGCAGCAAAACCCGGTCACTGTCGCGCCAGAGCACCTCGACGGTTTTAATCAGCAAGGTCTGTTTTTCTTCATCTAACAACCAAAGCTGATCACCATCGTGCAGAGTCGAGCGGGGGACGCTGATGACATCAGCTAACATTTTGCCATCGATTTCGACCCGGACATATTCACCAAGAAGTAATGGTTGGCGCTGCTCTGCTGGCTTTTTCAGATCCAGAGGGTCTTCGACGGTAACGAGCAGACGAGCCATGCGCCCCTCATCTGCGAGATCGCCAAGGAGCTTGGAGACGGTACCGACTTTTTGTTTGTCGCCAGCGGTGATCAGTACCGCTGATCCCTGACCGCCAGCTTTGTGTGGAATTTCGAGCCAGCTGAGACGATCAACCGGGAGTGAGACCTGAACCCAATAATGGTCGGTTCCGACAAGGGTGGCGACTGATTCCTGCGCGGATAAGTAGCTGCCTGTTTCAACGCTCTTGGCTGTTACCAGAGAGTTGAAAGGGGCGTATAGGGTGGTTCGCTGTAGATCCAGTTGCGCTTGGGCCAAGGTTGCTTTGGCGGCACGGTATTCAGCTTCAGCTTTGAGGAGGTGTGGTTTACGGAGTGCCAGTTCACGATCCTGCTCGCTGGCTGAATCCCGGTCGTCATAGAGCTCCCATTCCTGCTGTGCGATTTCCTGATTGCCCTGTTCGATGGCCAGAGCGTAGGCAGCGTCTGCAACCTGACTTTCGGCTTCAACTACGGCTAATTGATAGTCAGCAGGCTCCAGAACCAGCAATTTGTCTCCGCGGTTGATCTGGCTACCGAGCTCAAAACTGTCGTGGACGCCGATAATCCGGCCGCTAACTTCCGTCTTTAAACTTAACTCGTTGGCTGGAACTACAGTCCCCATGGCACTGACTGTGACTTGTTCCAGAGTTGGTGCAAGCGGCATTGTTGTTACCAGAGGAGCCTCTTTTACTGGTTTTACCCGGTTTGCTTTCGGGGCGGTCTTGACTAGGAAGGTTCCTGCCAGAACGGCGGAAATGAGAATTATACAGATGACCAGCAGTGTCAGCAGGGTTGATTTATAGCCTCTCTTTTTTGCGTTTGCCGGGGCTGGATGGTGGGTTTCAGGATGATTCATAATTGCACCTCAAGTTGCTGCACCGGCAGCTGTTCAGTCCAGTCGCCTCCCAAAACTCGATGGAGGACGACCCGATTGGTCAATAAGTTAAGTTTTTGATTGAGCAGATCTTCTTGCAGCTGCTCTACACTCTGCAGTTCGGTCAATACTGGTAGATAGGTTATGAGCCCTTTCAAGTAGCGGTATTTTGCAGTTGAAAGGGCTTTTTCTGCGAGGCTTAACTGGTGCTGCAGAGCCGACATCTCTTGCTGCAGTTGTTGTTCACTGATCAGCGCATCTTCAACTTCGTGGATAGCCGTCAATACGGTTTGTTGATAATCAGCCAGTTTTTCAGAGATGATTGCTTGTTGCCGTTCGACTTCAGAGGAACGGTAGCCCCCGTCGAGCAGTGGTGCTGTGAGGTTGTTAGCGAGGTTGAGTAACCAGTTGTCGAATAGGTCACCAAAATCACCACTGGTGGTGACAGATGCGGTCAATTTTAAGGCCGGAAGTCGATCTGCTTTAGCGATCGTCAGGTCCCAGTCAGCGGCCTGTAAGCGAAGATCGGCTGCACGAATGTCGGGACGTTGCTGCAGTAATTCCGCAGGGAGCCCTAACGGTGGCAGTGGTTGCAGTTGCGGCAGTTTGGTGGTGATCAAGTCCAGCGGTTGTCGTGGTGTGTTACCCAGGAGTACGGCCAGCTCGTGGCGTAACAGCTGTTCAGTGGCATATGCACTCGGCAGCTTGGCTTGCAGGGCGGCAATGGATTCTTTTTGCTGCAACAGGTCGAGGGACGTGGCTTGGGCTTTCCGAAAACGGAGGTCAATCAGATCAAGATAGCTTTGTGCTGTTATAATCTGTTCTGCCAACAACTGCTGTTGCTGTTGTTGAGCGATTATCTGTAACCAGAGATCGGTCACTTCAGCCGCCAAGCTTATTGCTGCGGCATGTAAATCTTCCCGGGTTGCCTGCTCTTCTTTGTTCTGGCTCTCGACTTCAGCCGCAACCCGACCCCAAAGATCCAATTCAAAACTACTGCTTAAGCCAAGGGAGTAAGCGTCGCTGTTTGTCGTGTCGCCGTCGGTTCGGGTGTGGCTGTAGGATTGTTCGGCCGTCGCATTCAGGTCGGGCTGTTGGCTGCTGCGGACTTGTTGACTCAACGCCTGTGCCTGTACCAGCCTGGACCAAGCTTGTCTCAGGGAGAGATTGTCGTTCAATGCCTCATCAATGAGTCGATTCAAGTCATCAGCGGCAAAGCTGTGCCACCAACGGCTAGGAACTTCAGTCATGGCTCCGGCTACGGAATAGCTTGGTGGAAGTTCAGCCAGTTTCTCTGGCTGAAGCTCTGCTTTAAAGGGGCTACAGCCGCTCAGGAACAGTAACAACAGCAGCAGATGCAGGCTCTGTTTAGGGGTCATCGCGTCGGTCTCTCTTTTGGTTCAGTACTTATAATTTAAATAGGAGCGCCCAATGTTACGCTTCTAGCCATGGCTATGGTGTTAAATATAGGATAGTTATGTAAAGTTTTGTTAAGGCCTTGAAGGCTTTTTAGCTTATCTTTTTCGGAACATAGCTCGTAATAGATAATAGGGAGCTTATACCAAGCGGCTGGTGCGGTAAAGGTGGGTTTTCTACCGAGTTGTTGGCTGCGGTGAGTTTTCACTCAGGATGAAGGAGGATAATCTGACCGAGGCAGGAGCATTGGAAAGAGGGCGGAGGCTGTAAAAGGAACGGAGTTCAGGATCTACTCCCGAACTCCGCCCTTGTTTGCTTGAATCAATGATCGATAAGGGTACTGTACCGATCGTCGATGTTACTGATGCTTAAGCATCTTTTAAGTATTCCGCAATTTCACCTGTGTACCCTTCAGGTTTGTTTTTTCCATTGGTTGTGTGCAACCGGCTTCCTTCTTTGACCATGAAGTTTGGAGACGTTTTCTTCAGGTTGGGTACGCTTTTGAAATCTGGGTATTTACTTGCAATTTCAGAAGCATAACCAAAAGTCAAAGCTTTAGCTGGGCAGCCTTCAATGCAACCCGGAAGGATCCCATTTTCTAAGCGATCAGCACAGAAATCGCATTTTTGTACCAATTCTGTCTCTTCATTGAATTGCGGTGCATGATAAGGGCATGCGCCCATACACTCCTGACAGCCAATACATTTTTCCGGATCATGAATCACAAGACCTTCGGCATTTTTACTGTAGGCATCAACAGGACAGACACTCATACATGCTGGATTGTCACAGTGATTACAAGCCATTGATAGATGTGGTCGTAAGGCTATAGATGTCCCCGTATATGCGGTTGATATAACTTTTCGATACCTGACTCCGAGTGGAAGTTTGTTGACGACTTTACAACTTATTTCACACGCCTGACAGGCGACACATTTTGCTTGGTCAAAGAAAAACACCATTTTTTTCGTAGACACAGTTTATACCTCCCATTTAGGTTGTGAAATTATACTTTTTCTACTTGAATAAGATTCGTATGGTAAGTTGAGTTGTCAGCCATATCTGCCAGAGTGTCAGGGGTCAGGAAGTTGACATTCTGGTTGTCTGGACACAGCTTTGGCCACCAGGCTTTATCCGCAGAAGCAACACCTGGTCTGACCGTATCAATGACCAGCGCTGTGAGTTGGATGCTGCCCCGGTCGTTTTTGACTCTTACCAGATCCCCAGTTTTGATCCCTCTTGCCTTTGCATCTTCAGGGCTGATCTCAATTCTCCGTACCGGATCAATTTCTTGATTGTAGGCTTCTTGGGACCACTGAGTTGAGAGGAGGTTTTTGGTCGCACCCGTCAATAAAACGAGAGGGTATTTTTTGTGTAATTTTGGTGAACCATCCCGGCTCTCCAGTGGTGCAGCATAGAAGGGGACAGGGTCAAGACCGTGCTTGGCGACCTGTTCGGAGTAGAACTCAATTTTCCCTGAAGGGGTCGGGAACTTGTGATCTTTAAAGAATACCGCTGGGCTGTCAGGAGTGTTAATCCGTGTTGCCCCCTCTTTGACCAGACGCTCAAAGGTGAGCCCCTTCATTCTTGGATCGTCGGTATTCAAAGCCCCTTTTATGATATCGACGGGATCCTCATCAAAGGTCTTGTCGGTATAACCCATCCCTTTTGCCAGTGCCCGGAAGACTTCATAGTTGGGTCGTGCTTCTCCCAGAGGTTCAACCGCTTTTTCATTCACCTGAACGACCAGACCCCAATAGGCCTGATGGAAATCCCACTGCTCAATGAAGTGTGACGCGGGGAGGAAAATATCGGCATAATCTGCCGTGTCGGTCATGAACAGATCGTGAACAACGGTAAACAGATCTTCCCGTTCCAACCCTTTTTTTACTTTGTTCAGGTTTGCGGTCATCCCCAGAGGGTTACTGTTGTAGACGTACAACGCTTTGACAGGATCTTTTTTCTCTAACAGGACCTCGCCCAACTTGTTGATATTGAGAGAGCGTGATTTTGGAGTGTCAAAATGGTACAGGTGCTTAAAATTCCATTTCCAGTTGGTGTTGATATAGAGAAGTCCTGCTCCAGGCTTGCCCCAGTTGCCACAAAGCCCAGGTAGACAGCTAATGGTCCGGACCATCATGCCGCCGTTGGTGTTTCTCTGGATACCAAAACCAACGCGGATTGCTGCTGGGTCAGTTTTAGCGTATAAGCGGGCAAATTCAACAATTTGTTTGACTGGAACGTCAGTGATTTGGCTGACTTTTTCTACTGGATATTCTTTAACCCGCTCTTTGAGTTCTTTGAATCCAAGAGTATTTTTTTCAACAAAGTCTTTGTCGTAAAGGTTTTCTGCGATGATGACATTCATCATCCCTAGAGCGAGAGCAGCATCAGTTCCCGGGCGTGGTTGGATATGCATATCCGCCATGGCCGCACCTTCAGTTCTGCGGGGATTGACGACGACATATTTTGCCCCTTTTTCAAAGGCTTTATTGTAAAAATTAAAGGCATGGACGTTGGTCGCCTGTTCGTTGACACCCCAAGAGACGATCAACTTTGAGTTGACAAAGTCTTCAGGGTCCATCCCTTCCTGGGTGCCAAATGTGTACTTACAGGCTTCCTTACCCGCTTCGGAACAGACAGTTTGAGCTATCCGTGAGGCCCCTAATTTGTAGAGAAAGCGCCTGTTCATGCTGTAGTTCGTTACAGCACCGAGTGTGCCTGAGTACCAATAACCCCAGATCGCTTCCGCGTTGCCGTCTTCTGCTATGGTCTCTTTGAATTTATCGGTGATTGTGGTGATGGCTTCATCCCAGCTGATGCGCTGCCATTTTCCTTCCCCCTTTTTCCCGACTCTCTTCATGGGGTGCAGTTGTCTTTCAGGTGAGTAGAGCTGCTTAATGTAGGAGACCCCTTTGACACACATGGCCCCTTTGGTGATTGGGTGGTCTGGATCTCCGTATACCCGAATCACCTTTCCATCTTGCACTTCAGTGATCATGCCACAGGTATCGTGACAATTCCTTGGGCATACATTCCTAAAACGTGTGATGGGGTATTTTACCGTGTCTGCTTTGGCGGGTGAAATGTCGATAAAACATAGCCCACTTAATGTTAAGGCAGATACCCCGGCGGCACCTTTTAGAAAGTTCCTTCTGCTAATTTCAGAATCCATACATGCTCCTCCCTTTCATACACCTGAGTTAGTGAGTGAACCTCTCCCATTTTCTGGAGACAGATTATATTTGAGTCAGACATCTTTGACTGACTCTTCTAACGACTGAAAATATCCTTATCTTTTCTTTTGTTGAATATTTCAGGTTGGTTCCAAGACCCGGCGCAGCTTGTCCCATAATCAATTCACTTTCCCAAAGACCGCTGAAGCAGGAAGTGGCAGGACTGCTTCTTTGGAGCTGACAAAATGGGGTAATCTTTGGGGTATAACTTGGGACGAGAGGTGGCAAGGACGGGAACGTAAATCGACAAATACTTCCGGCATAACAATGCTGCAGCAGGCAACAAAAGCGCCTTTCAGTTGACCCCAAAAAATAGGGATAACTGGTATATTTTTAACAGGTTTATTGTGGCCATTCAGCATAAATCCACCTTCTAAGCAGTTGAATTTATCTTAATGGTCATGCTTGACTTTGGGAAGGGGATCTCTGGGGGTTTTTATGGGGTATTTATCTATACCCCATAAAAGAATTCCGTAAAGGAGATATGCTGATTATTTGTCTTCTGGGCTGGGATGGTTCCTACTCGTAAGGTAAGAAAAGAGATTGATATCTTTTCCCTGCAGACCCAATTTCTTACGGATATTTTTACGGTGAGTGCGGATCGTATCAAAGGCAAGATTCATCGCTTCGGAGATCTCGTTGGAAGAATAGCCAGCCTGAATAAAATCGCAGATACGCGTTTCGGTTTTGCTTAATTTAAGACGATTGGCATCCAACTCCAGATTCGTATCTGAAGTCAAGGCGGTTAACTGCTGCTCTATCTGGTCAATCAGGTTTGCCCTAATGCCGGATGATGTCTCAAGGCGAACCTTCTCAAGGGCGGGAAGCATCTGCGAACGAATTTTCGAGGTGATGCTCTGTTCTTGTTTGCACCTGTCGGATTCGATACTCTTCATGACATTACGTAAGGTTACGTTCATTTCATCGGTCTGTAATTTTTCATGTCGAAGGAGATCTTGGGACAAAATCAACTCAGCTGTCCTTTCGTGAACCTTCTGCTCCAGTTCCTGACGATAATTGACGAACAGGGTGATGTCATTAAGAATTAACATATAACCTAGGGTGGCAAGGGAGACTCTCGAAAGAGGGACGATGCGTAAATTGAAGACATGTCCACTGACACGGGAGGTCACTTCATGGGTCTCATCAATAGGGTAATCATCAAGTAATTGATCCATATGGCAACAATCTATACTCAGAAACTCCCAGAAGTGCTTAATTTGTAAGTTTTCGGTAGCAAAAAAATATTTCGCTGCGGGATTTATTTCACTGATGACGCCATTGTGATCAGTGAGGATAACCAAGTCTGAGGTGCTGCGAAAGATATTTTCATAACGGTTTTTTTTCAGTGTTAAAAGTCGATTAACCTCTTGGAGTTGCTCCGTCATTTCATGGGCACTTGAGCGCTCCCAATCATCAATAAAGAGGGTCTCCAAGACATCGCAAGCCAGACGGATCTTCAAAATAACATTGAGCTTTTCTTCGGCACTATATTTTAATGTCAGGACCGTGTCTTCCAGGGAGTGAATTAAGGTTTTGAAACACCCTAGATACATCTCTCCAGTTATCCCCCGTAGTCTATGGTTTCGGGCGTTTTGCAGCAGAAAGGGGGCATTTGCCTGTGCTTCCTTCAACATCGAGGCAAACCGCGGCACCCCTTGATCGGGGAGCATACAACGGATGGATTCAAGCATTCCTCGGAACGATGCAACACAATCATGTCTGTTTGCTGTTGTATGGGCCAGGTAACCAGCTTCTCCCATACGTTTCGGCCAGACAATCAGGAAGGTGTCCAGGCTGGCATTGAGGTCTTCAAAGAGATGATCATCCATACGTTCTTAGGAACCTTTCAAGTAGATATTCGCGTGGATTGGTTAACAATTGACTATATAGATTTTCAACCCGTAGGGATAGATAAGAGTACAAAAAAAATTGTATTTAGTCTAACAAAAACAAACATTTAATGAGATTAACCCGGAAGTTGAATTGTTCTGATGATAAGAACTTTGCCAAATATCATGGTTAAAAAGGCAACGGCATACCGAGCTATTCCGTAGCCAGATGCTGGACATTCGATAAACGAAGAGGGGTGATTGCTATCGACTTATTGGACTATGGTCAGCAAGCCTATCCCTCCAATGAAAGCTCCTTTGCCCTGACCGATGAAGTGGCATGGGTTGAATCTGTCATTTCTAGAGAGGTTGCACCTTTCGAGTCGGAGTAGCTTTGAGTGTTACGTCAGCCGTTTTGTCCAATGTCAAATAATCAGCCATCGACATATTCGTAATAGCGAAGTTCCCATTGGTAAAAACATCGTCAGTTCAATGGTTTGACCCGGAAGCATCAATGTCCTCGGGTTGGTTATTTTGATGACTCAGATGTCCGTTGGATGGCAGCAATATTCCCTCTCGGAATGGGATTAATCCAATGACTATTTCTTGTCGCAGTCACCGCAAACGAAATGGCGCAGGGCTCGTTCTTAGCGATGGATGTCCTTGCTATGGGCAGTAGCCTTTCACCAGAAACGGGTGTGAAAACCGGAGATCCTACCGCGACTGAGTGGTTGTATATCGGCTTTGCCGGATCGATTCCAGTTGGTAGGAAGTCGTTATTGTAACATTTTCCAATTCAATCACTGCACCTATGATTTGTCTATAAGCTGAATTCAATGACTTTGATCAAATGAATTGGCAAAAAGACCTTCGAAAACAACGATGGAATTGTATCGACAGGTGGTTCTTGACCTCCGCCTTTTTGAGGCGGAGGTCTTATGTTTTTTATTGCTTGTTTAAACCGAACATTTGCTTCAATGCATGCTGGGCGATCATTGGGTTTTCTTTGAGCCGACGTTGTGAGTAGGGGAGCCAATCTTCCCCATAGGGGACATAGATACGCAGTCTGTGTCCGGCGGCAAGGATGATTTTCCGTAATTCTTCATCAACCCCTAACAGCATCTGGAATTCATATTGGTCAGGGTTCAGATCCAATTTTCGAATTATGTTCATCGCTTCAAAAACCAAAGACTCATCATGGGTAGCAATGCCGACATAAGCGCCTTGTTTGAGGAGTTGTTCAAGGCAGATTACGTAGTTCCGGTTAATGGCTTGGGGGTGTTTCCACGCATCCATCCGGGATTCGATGTAGATCCCTTTGCAGAGACGGTAGTTCTGATAGCCGTCAGCCATGGCAACGACATCGTCTGGGGTGCGGCGGAGATACCCTTGTAGTGCGGTGCCGACATGGCCTGGAAACTCTTCACGCAGTCTGCGGAAGAATTCGAAGGTGTCGTCGGTAACGGGAACATCCTCGATGTCAATGCGGATAAAGTTCTTCAGTTCTTTGGCTTCGGCGACGAGCTCGCGAATAATTCCATAGCATTGCTCTTTGTCAAGAAGCAGCCCCATTTGGGTTGGTTTGATTGACAGGTTGGCATCCAGATTTTCGCGATCAATGGTGCGTAAAATATTCAGACCGTCATTTTTAAACCCGACCGCTTGATCCATGGTGGTGATGAACTCACCAAGAATATCAATCGTTGTCATGATCCCTTGTTGGTTCAGGTCTTTCGTGAGCTGAACGGCATCTGCCAATGTTGATCCTGCAATGTACCCTTTGGCAAAGTGGCTGATGATTGGTTTTGGAACGTACATAATGGATTTAGATACAACATAATTAAAAATTGACATCACTTTGTCCTGCTGGTCGGTGTGGTTCAATAAGAGAGCGCCCCGTCTGTCACCGTTATCGGACGGGGCGGGTCAATTTATTCTTGCTCCAAGAAGGGGTATTCAAAACTTTGTGGCGGTACAAAGTTTTCTTTAATGGCACGGACTGAAGCCCAGCGCATCAGATTTTGTTTGCTACCGGCCTTGTCATTGGTCCCTGAGGCTCGTCCTCCACCAAATGGTTGTTGACCAACGACGGCTCCAGTTGGTT
>NZ_FNQN01000023.1 GCF_900107645.1 Desulfuromusa kysingii | reverse complement strand
GAAACAAATAACCACGGACCCCTTCTGTGAAATTTTTCATACGTGTGTAACGGCGGTGAGCTTCTCCGATGGAGCGTGCCAGAGAATTTTCGTTTTCAGGGACAGCAATGAGGTGAACATGGTTGGTCATCAGACACCAGGCCAGGAAGGTCACGCCTGAGAGTTCAGCATGCTCGGCCATCACTTGCAAATAAGTGAGTCGGTCTTGATCGTCAGCAAAGATGTCCATAGAGCGGACACCACGTTGAGTGATGTGATGTGGATAGGTAGGAATAACCAGACGAGCAAAACGTGCCATCAATCCCCCTCCGGATCGGTGTCATCCATGTTATTGGTAAGTGACTATCAGCCTAACGAATTCACTTCCCTCTTGCAAGGAATTTAAATAGGTATTATGTCCCCAGAATTTCCTCTGGCTTCAATACAGCTTTAACTAATTCGCTTGGATATATTTTCTGACTTTCATTGCTGCCGCTACATATCCATGGCGAATAACTGAATCCTGTTGTGTTATAAAAAAGCATGTCAGCCCAACCGCCATCAATTGAAAATTCATTGGATTCTCCAAGAACTTCATTGGCGTTTCTATCTTTAATTTCTTGTTTTATAATTCCTATCCTTGAAGTCAGGTTTTTTCTTGTTATAAGATATTCATATTGACTTAAAAACTGATTGACCTTTTTATGCGCAGGTTTTCCACCTTCTAAAAAATATCTAGTCTTATTTTTTAAGACGTCTTCATATTCAACAAATTTAAATCCATATTTTGACCAGTGTTCAATACTGAACAAACCCAGAACCCCCTCCGCCTCTGCCGTTCGATAAACATGCAATCCGGCTTTTTCGTTACAGAGTTTGGTTGCTTGTTGTCCAATCTGATAAACATCCCAGAACACAGCGACCAGAGTTACGACTATTAAGCAGGCAGACAAGGCCAATCCACGCCATTTAAAGGTTCGTTCAACGACCAGCCCTTTCAGCGTGAGTACCGAGGCCACGAAAAACCAGATGGCGAACGGAAAGACAAATAGCAATCCGAAACCATGGGTGTAATAGCGTGTGCCAAATATTTCCCAAACACCTGCATCCATAGCTTATCCTTCTCTTATACTGAGTATGTTCATTGAATAAATGAGATGCCGCCAAACACAAACAGCCCGCCTCCGATCCGGGGTCGTACCCCAAACCGAAAACGGGCTGCTATCTAAACATCCTGGAATCATGTTCCCCCCTCAGAAAAACAGTACCGGGCAATCATCAATATCTGAAGCAATTAAACACCATGATACATATGGGATCTGACAAAAATCTGAATATCCTGGGGAATTGCCATTTTTTTCAAAAGGCGCCTACAAAGGTGTCGCGTCTACACATTGACAACCCCCAAAATTCGGCAGATCAGGTCAATCTCACCACGCAATGCATCATCCTCTGCCAGCTTAACCTGCATTCTCCTACTTCCCTGAGAAACAGCCGACTCACCGACGCCGAATTTCTCACCGATGTCCCGCAATGTTGCACCGCTGTAGTGATGGCATAGATACATGCACGGGAAAAAGGGGACAGGAAAAAGGGGACAGATTTATTTTCTGACCTTTCGAGGTCGTCCCTGTCCACGCAATTCTATCCGCCGGCTGAGTCGTCTTTCTATTTCATCGACAAATGACGACCCTCCGGTTAGCTGACCACGCTGAACAGCCCTGCTAATCGTCTCTCTTTCCTGGTCGGAAACGGTCTCGGATAGAAATTTGTGATATCGCTTGCAACGCTCATCGTCCGACAGGGCCAAGGACTTATAAAGGGAATCTAAATCCAACCATTCAAACCGCTTGCCAGAGACCTTGGAACAACAGCTCGACCAAGGATAATCGGCAGGATCAGCGCAAATTCTGGCAACCACCGGATTCATCTCTACATAGCGACAACAGGCGAGCAGATATCTATTGCTGTCAATGGGACTCGACTTGAAGCGCCCTTCCCACAGAGTGCCGCTGCGACCTTCCTGACAATTGATATAGCGGGTTTGTCGACCAGCGACTCTTTTCATCAACCGTCCCAGGTTTTCAGGGTTGTCACCTGGATTAATGATCAGATGAACATGATTGGTCATCTGACAAAATGCGTAGATTTTGCAATTGTACACCTCTTTCCATTCGGCAAGATTGTTAAGGTAATAGTGATAATCCTCCTCGGCGGAGAATACGACTTGGCGATTATGACCGCGCTGTATAATGTGGTGAGGATAATCGGGTATGACGATGCGAGCAGTTCGTGGCATGGCTGAACCTATCAGAACAAGGCAATTGCGAAATCAATAAATAAATCTGTCCCCTTTGTTATGTTTGTCGGCCAATCATTAAATACAGAGAGTGGTTCAGTACCGCGCATTGCCATGAAGATTTGCCCGAAAGAATCCTTGAACACTGTCCCCGAAAATCCACTTTCCGGATCGGTGTA
This sequence comes from Desulfuromusa kysingii, assembly GCF_900107645.1. Lineage (GTDB taxonomy): Bacteria > Desulfobacterota > Desulfuromonadia > Desulfuromonadales > Geopsychrobacteraceae > Desulfuromusa > Desulfuromusa kysingii. The sequence continues at coordinate 2,892 of NZ_FNQN01000023.1, read as the reverse complement.
CTGCTCAACAACTGTATATTCATTGGCAAACGCGATGGCTTGGAGTTTTGACATGCCACCATCTATTAATTTTTGGGCATATAGACTTGGAAACTCCTCTGTCCCACCACCAAACCAATTTTGTTCCAACCCTATAGCGTATGCTGCTTGCGCCAACCATGCTTCTTCAAAATAATCACTGATCGTTGTCATAAATCGCCCCCCTCCGCCAATTTCTCTGGCATAAATTGCTTTGTCACTAATTCATCATAAGAGTTTGCACCACCACACGAAGTAGCCAAATTGTTAGATGTCATCTCGCGTGCTACCCAACCGCCCCAGTAACGAAAACCTATTACTTCACTCAACCTCTGCTCAGAATCCTTTAATGAAATCATTGATCCGAACTGCTCAATTTGAAAAACACGTTGTCGCGCAGTCGGTTTAGAATTTATATCTATCCCTAACCGAGCAAAGGCATTTGGCGGAATATCATTGTTACTTGCACCCTCATAAAACAGCGCCTTTCCAGTGTTATCCCAATACTCAGCAGGGAGTTCGACCACCTGATATATTTTCACCCCTGCCTCAGTTTGACAAAGATGATTGAAATAGATCCGTCCAACGATTTCATCAGCGAAGGGAAGTATTAGAGAACTTAGAAATGTTAGAGAGCCAATCACAACCTTGAGCAACAAGCTTGTTTTTTTAAACTTCCTGCTCACCCACACTGCCAATGCAATGCACACTGGCAGCCATAGAACAACCAGAAACAAAGGACTGGTCAATGTGATAAATCCAAATAACGCTTCCATAATTTACAACACCTCTTCAAAAATAGGCATAGATACCCCCGGGTAAACCCGGGGTCCTGATGCTCCGCAAACTGATTGCTTTTTTTTCCCCACAGGGGTCGCGTCTACACACGTCTACACATTGACAATCCCCAAAATTCTGATCTATTCCAGGGACATAATACCTATTACTTATCAATTCGTGGCCTCCCCGCTGTTTTCAACATCAACGCCCGTCCAGTTATTTTTTCAAGATGCTTAACAAACGGTTCTCCACCTAATGGACGCCCGGTTTTCGTTCTTTTTTGAATCCTGAGGTCTTGTTCCCCATCTGTTGTTTCCAGAAAGTTCATCCAGTTCGTGGGATGGCTGAACCTATCAGAACAAGGCAATTGCAAAATCAATAAATAAATCTGTCCCCTTTGTTTTCCTTCTTCTTCATGGGAATAGGCGTATTGGACAAGGTCCTCGCCCTGTCTGACTGTTAACCGTTGATAATAGTTGAACAAATCGATTGCTTGCGCGATAGCAATGCCATCAGCCCCGATGTCACCAAAATTAGTCGACCAGTCAATCAGACCATCCTTGATGGTGGAGGTTTCGGTTCCACGAATCGACAGCACATAGCTGTTATCATCAACACTTTGAAACACCGTGGCCGAAAAACCCTCAGCCGTGTTCGGTAGCTGATCGATAACACGCCAATGGCTGGCGAAAGTTTGGGCTTGAGTGAGGGACATGCCGTCGTCTTCATGCATAAGCGCATCAATATAATCCTGAGGAGCCATCCCAGAAGATAAATCAACATATGATGCCCAAGAAAGCTCAGCATACTTGTAATAATCTGATATCGTACTCATTTTTCATCCCCCTTTAAAAAAATTGAGTTTTCAAAATTACTTCCTTTTACTGGGTCTGGACACGAAAAGGACGATGGATGTCCAAAACTGGGCAAATCTCCTCCACCTCGTCCGTAACGTATGAGTTCACCAAGAACTTTATTATCACTAAGACGGATAATCACAGTACGAGTTCGAATTAGGGTCGGTTTCTTTTTCCTTAAGTATTGTTTCTCCTTTTCATAAAAATACAAATCATCAGCTGTTGCGTTAGTTTTATACGGAATAGAAATTCTGCCAAACTTATCAAGCAAATCCGGTGTTAATTCCACCGTCTCATACACTTTGACGCCCCCATCAATTGCGCACAGTTTCCGAACCTGCCAATCATAATAAGCAACTCTTCCAAATCCATACCACGCCATCAGAGCCACACCGATCAGGCTGACTACGGCAATCATCCAACGACCTTTTTTTGTTTTTCGTGTTCCCAACAAAAAAAGCATGACAACCAGAAAAACGATCGGAACGATAAACAAGTAGGAGGACAAGAAAAATACCAATACCAGATTCAATATTTCTTTCATTTTGTGACTCCAGAAACTGTGGAATTCGTCAATTTCCCTTTTGGATTGAGCGGTTCACTGTCAACGGATCAAACACAAACAGCCCGCCTCCGATCCGGGGTCGTACCCCAAACCGAAAACGGATCTGTTCCAGGGACATAATACCGATTACTCATCAATTCGTGGCCTCCCCGCTGTTTTCAACATCAACGCCCGTCCAGTTAATTTTTCAAGATGCTTAATAAACGGTTCTCCACCTAATGGACGACCGGTTTTCGTTCTTTTTTTGAATCCTGGGCATCTATTCCGGGGACATAATACTTATTACTCATCAATTCGTGGCCTCCCCGCTGTTTTCAACATCAACGCCCGTCCAGTTAATTTTTCAAGATGCTTAATAAACGGTTCTCCACCTAATGGACGACCGGTTTTCGTTCTTTTTTGAATCCTGAGGTCTTGTTCTCCATCTGTTGTTTCCAGAAAGTTCATCCAATTATCGACCATCGAAGGTAAGCTTCGCTCTCGTACCAGCGGATCATCTTCGACCACACCACAATTGAAACGTGCGCTCGACCAGTTATGATCTACAGGAGACTCGACCATGCCTGCCGCAACTGGATTACGTTCCACGTAGCGTCCTGCGGCCAGCAGGTGCTGCTGGTCGAGCACACAGGAACCAAAGCGGCCTTGAAACAAATAACCACGGACCCCTTC
>NZ_FNQN01000025.1 GCF_900107645.1 Desulfuromusa kysingii | reverse complement strand
GATATTTGTCCATCCCCTTTCTTTGGTGTAGACCCAGTTCTTGACGTCCAAAAAACTCACGCTCGAGGCTGGAACTGGCTTATTCTCAAAAAGGACAATCCCAGCAGCCAACCAGAGGATAATTATACCTGTTTTCTTCGAATGAAAAGGGTTTGAGAGGGGTGGAACACCTGTGGTACACATAAAAACTAAAAAAGGAACCAGCTAAGAAGCTGATTCCCTTATTTTTTTTGGTGCCGAAGGGGAGACTCTACGCACCATCATAAGTACCTATTATTATTGATTTTATTTTTCATGAATAGCAGATAAATCCTGATTATTTGTGTTAATACGCAACTAAAACGCAACCAAACAGCACTATTTGTAGCTACTATATTTTTAGACTTAACTACCCCCCATAAGAAGAGACCCAGTTACCCAACAAAATTATTCACATCAATTGTAAGGTTTTTCGACACACCCTGGATACAGAAAAATCCTTAATAGACTGAAAATGCAATTTATCATTTCCGTTTTGTGTGGGGGGGGGACACGACTAAATCATAACATACTACTTCCGCAAAAGGATCCAGGTTGCCTTTCGCAATCTTATTGCAAGCAGGCCCTAAAGCTTTTACCCTTTGACTGTTTTACCGGTTTCACCAAGCGGCAGTAAGAAACAAAATCCTACACTTAGGTGGGATTACCACAAGACTTATTTATCAACTACACACTTTTGGTAAGGCAACCCTTGTTCTTTATTTAATTTTTGAGCAGCTTTGCACGCAGAATAAGATCTTTTACCCGCGCAATATGTATTAAATTTGCTTAGCATTGCTCTATTCTGCTCAACCATTTTATTGTAAGATTTTACTGATTTTTCATTGTAGTTATCAACATAAGTTGTCTCTAGTTTTTCTGAAATCCATTTTGCTTCGTTATATAACTTGACACACTTTTCCATTTCTTCATCAGAAATTATTGGGACATACGCTGTAGTTGAATCGATAGGTGGTGCGACATAACGTTGCGTAGATTCAGCCATGCTCATATATGGAAAACATAAAAAGAAAAATATTGATAGATATGTAAACTTCATCATGTTTCCTTTCTTTGTATGATGTCTCAATCAGCCGACGCGTCAGTGGTTGGCTGCGTTGATTTGATACTAGCGCAGGCCCCCTCCACAGATAACGGACCATCCGCTATCCTTTGAGTAACAGACAAACCCTCAAAGAAAGGAGCCTGCATTATGAGATTCTACACCAAACAGCATCATTTTTATTGTGGTATCGATCTTCATGCCGATGCCATGTATGTCTGTATCCTCAATTCTGTCGGTGAAATGGTGGTTCATAAGAACATTTTCACCAAACCGAAAGCATTCTTACGTCTGATCAAACCTTATCGCGAACGTCTTGTTGTCGGCTGTGAGTGCATGTTCTCCTAGTATTGGCTGGTCGATCTTTGTGCTGATGAGGGGGTCGACATTGTTCTGGGTCATGCGCTCTACATGCGTGCGATTCATGATCTAATTTCTCTTCGAGAAATCACATGCGCTGTATCATCTTGTTCATCGAAACAATCTAAAACACCCTCGAATTCATCTTCAAATAAAGTGGCTTTAGGAATAAACAATCCCTGTTCGATAGTTGAAATCAATTTGGTAAATGAAATGTATCTTGTTAACATTTTATCGGATTTCATAGCTATCTTGACATATAACGGTTTTGATAACCGGTGGCGACGTAATCGATGCGAACCACTGATTTATTCAGATTAAAACAGAGCAGTATCAACCCTCCAGTTAATTTCTTTGTTAGGGGATCCTTATCTCTTCTAGGGGAGACCAGTTCCCTAAGTATTGAGAAAGATCTCGATCACCCAATGAATAGGAACCAGTAGCTAGATCTTTTTTGTCTTTTTTTGACAATCCGCGCCCTTGCAGGGTCGTCCCACTATCTAAAACCCAAGGGTAGAAATTATATCTCTTCGATTTTCCATGGATACCAACTAAGCGTTTAAGTAAAACCGATGGAGGAATAATGATAAATTGTGATTTCATTTTTCGTTCATGCGAAACGAGAATGAACACCCAGAAATCTGCTGGAGATTTCTCGATTTTGTCATGTGCAAGATTCAGCCATCCTCCAGCAAGAAGTTTGCGACTAAAGTCATTAGTGGCGTGTTCGGGCTTATAGTCACGGGACATTTTGACTTGTATAGAAACTGATTTTGATGAGTTTTTCTTATTTGTGACTAGGAGATCAATCCCAGTATCTTTCGTTGGAATCCAAACATTTAATTCGGGGAAATTCTTTTCGATATATTCTCCAACGAGAAATTCTCCAGCATGAATAGTAAAAATAGGACGCATTTGTATCTCCCCTTAACGTTTTTGATAACCGGCGACAGGCTGACTTACGCATACCACCAAATTATTCGAATCAAATAGTAGCCGTATATTCCGTCCGCGTTGATTGCATTGATACTAGTGCAGGCCCCCTCCACAGATAACGGACCATCCGCTATCCTTTGAGTAACAGACAAACCCTCAAAGAAAGGAGCCTGCATTATGAA
>NZ_FNQN01000026.1 GCF_900107645.1 Desulfuromusa kysingii | reverse complement strand
GTTCAACATAAGCGCAACAAACTAGCGGCGCTTCTTTTCTTCCGCAAGCTGTTTCGAAAAACAGGCGTACGTCCATACAAAATCGTGACCGATAAACTCCGTAGCTACCGAGCCGCGTTGAAAGAGTTATCAACGGGGCACCACATGAGACGGGTCGGTATCAAAATAATCGGGCGGAACTTTCGCACCAACCCACCCGACAGCGTGAACGAAAAATGAGGCGCTTCAAGTCACAAAGACAAGCCCAGCAATTTCTCTTCTTTCATGGCCTGGTAGACAACCTTTTTCGTCATCAGCGCCATTTACTGAGCGCAAAAAGCTACCGCACACTTCGTGATCGAGCCTTTGCAATTTGGGAGCAGGATACCTGCGTCTGCAATTCGACATGGATCTGATGTGATTCACCTCAGCGAATCAGCCTATTTCTGCTCTGTATTCGTTAAGTTGACAATACCAACTGGAACCCTACCGGCACGGCTGACACGCACCGGCAGGTATCGTCACAAGAGTGCCACAAATTTGAGATTTTCCTTGTGCTACCCCTCGTTTATTTGTTTTTTGAGGGCTAGCGAAACACCTCTGCAGGACAGCGCTCACCGTACGCTGTAACCCCGTTCTTCGAGGCAGGCCTTTATCGCCCTGTTGTAGTCTTGGCGCCTCGACGCGTTCTGAACGGCAGGTACGCCACCACCAGGCAGGGTCGGATCGAAACCAGTCTGTCCTTTTGCCCAGCTATGGCATTCATATCGATCGGTAGCCTGCTGCTGTGCAGACTGTCCCTGCTTTGGATAGACAAATAATTTACTGGGGACAGCCGGTTCTTCAATAACCTCCGATTCCGGCGGAGCCTCGCTTACGATATATACATTTCTCTCCGGAGCCCAGCGATAATAGGTGTCGTCCGCATAATAATAAGGAATGCCACCAACCCAAATCGTGGTATACGCATGGGGCAGAAAGGGAATCATCAGACCGACCGGTGGTGATACGACGACAAACCTCGGTCCGGAAGGCCGATACCAAGCACCGCCATAAAAATAATAGCTGTTTTCCCGGTGGTGCACAACACGGTAACCTCTCGGCAATTCATTGACCATGGCGCCTCGCGGCGGATAATAGTTATTGTGGTGATATCGCTGATCAAAAACATAGCCTGGGTGTTCTTGGAAGCCAGCCCCCACGGGGCCATGCCCCGGAGCGGCCCATCCTGTGCTTGAGAGCAAGAACACGTTAACTATCAGTAGAATAGCGTAAAAATGAATTCGTTTATTCAACATAACTTTAGACCTTCATCTCTTGAAAAGGTTGTCTCGCTCAGGGCTCATTGCACGCTGTAGCCACGTCCTTCCATACAAGCCATTAGAGCGCGGCGATAATCGCCGGCCTGTCGCTCAATAACGGCAGACTTACGGGCGTCCTGTTGATCATAGCTTTCCTGGATGGCGTCTGCCTGTTCTTTTTCTGAGGCATCGGACGCGGCACCAATGACCGCACCGACAACGGCTCCGAGGACGGCAGCTCCAGGCCCATGGTGTGGCGAGCTTACAGCTGCCCCGATTACGGCCCCTGAAGCGGCCCCCAGGAGGGTGTTATGCCCCTGGGGCAACCGGGTTTCAACGACAATTCGCTGATGGGGGGCCAACTCAGTCGAACTGGGATCAAAACCGGATTGCTGAACAGCCCACAAAGAGCACTCATAACGATCCCGATCCTGCACAACCTGACTCTGTCCTTGGGTCGGATAAAAGTAGATTGACCTCGAAGGGGAAGCTTCGATTGTTTCAGACGCCTGAACAGTTTTCGTATGCATTCTTGGGGCACAAGATGAAATCAGCAGGACGCCAATCAGCAGTAACCCCAGCAGAACAGATTGTACAGCCCGATTAAATCTATCCATTGTGGTAGTCATAGTCATACACTTTCTTCTAGCAAGGTTATTTTGCGTTTACGTGGAGTTATCATAATCAAACAAACAATCACCAGCTGACCCTCAAAAAGACAGAAGAGAATATCCCCCACCTGCCTATCTTTACAGGCTGAGATTGTACCGGGTGCTGGTCAGTGACACGGATTATCGAAACGGCTCTCGCCTTTCGCACAAACCGCTGAGAGGCAACAGTGCCAGCATGGCCATCCTATTACGATTTTCAGTGTCGGTATTTCTGCATGCCCCACCTCCCTCGTGGTTAAATAACCGGTCAAGAGTAGTTTAGAATCAACTAGTTACCCTTCAGCGGTTCAGGTTAGCGTTGATTAAGAACTAACAATGAAATAAGGAGTAAATATGGATTAAATGAGGAAAGAATATGGGAAAAGGTTCTGCGGGAAAAATCGCCCCAGGCGATTACCATAAGCGGTGGCGTGGAAGGGTTTGAATGGTATTGTCAACTTAATGCTCTTTCCTCCAGTATAGAGGAATGAATAATCATATCACAGTCTACAAAGGCCATCGTTTTCCAAAATCCATTATCAGTCACGCTGTATGGCTCTAC
>NZ_FNQN01000027.1 GCF_900107645.1 Desulfuromusa kysingii | reverse complement strand
GAGTTGTAACCGACTGTGACCATTTACACAAAGTTTTTTACACCCTCGGAAGTAGAGTAGTTTAGCGAAACTTCATCCTGAAAATGTTAAGGAAACTTTTTCTGGCCGATTGATTATTGCTCCACCTGATCAAAACCTTTGGTTTGCTCTGTATTATCTTCACCGGCAACGGGGGAATATTATTTCTAATAAAAGGGGGAAAGTCACTCTCTACTAAGCTTGAGTATTCTATAAACACTAGCAATGCCTATCCCAAGTTGTTCGGCGATGGCTTTTCGAGTTAAGCCATTCTCTGCTAAATTAATGACCTCATCCATTTTTGCACGAGCAGTTGGTTTACGTCCTTTGTATCGACCTTCTGCTTTTGCTTTGGCTATTCCTTCGGCTTGACGTTCCAGCATCATTTCTCGTTCAAAAGTTGCTATAGCGCCTAACATTGTCAACATCATCTTTCCTGTTGGAGAACTAGTGTCAAGGTTTATGTTGAGGACTTTAAAAGTAACGCCTTTTTCATGAAGGGTATCAACGATTTCTAAAAGGTGCCTTGTGCTTCTGGCAATGCGATCTATTTTAGTAACTATGACATTGTCACCTTCACGGACATAATCAAGTAAGGCCATTAATTGCGGTCTATCTTTCTTAACTCCGCTAATTTTTTCTTTAAATAGTTTGTCGATGCCGTGAGATTCAAGCTGATTTGTTTGAATCTCAAGAGATTGTCCTGTTGTGCTGACTCTTGCATATCCGATATTAGCCAAGTGGTCCTCCTTTTTTATATAGCCTATTACTATCAATCGGTACAAAGACTCTGTGATATTAGGCTATCATAAATAAATAATCAAGTCTATTGATAGCAACGTGGAGGGATTTTAAATGCTATCAGAAGGGCATGCTTTATTGATTGGTCAAAGATTATGTTTAATTCTACTTTAAGAACTACATTTACAATAGACGCTAAAATAGGGTCAGTTCTTTATTTCAAAAATCCATAGACATTTGAAAAGCTTTTTGACCTGATATTTGAGACCGAAGGAAAAATGCTAGATGGCAGACCTTTCTCGGATTCAAATTTTCTAAGTTGTGAAATGAATGGAAAACATTAAAGCTCGTGTAGTCACATATATAATAGATGCGCACCCGTTAAGGCAAATTATTGCAGCTTGACAAAATAGTAAAATACGGCTTGAATAACACGAGGTTGTGATTTCATTTCACTTAGGGGGGGGAAGAGTGGAAAGAAAGACTTATAAACAAAATCTGAACACCGCAGAACCGGGATCAAGCTGGTTGGCGGTGTTTTTTGTTTAAAGAACGAGTATTAGCGAGGGGGTATGACAAAAAGAGGGGGGCTACCATCTCAAGCGGATGGTACAGGGCAACCACCAAAACTGCTTGATCAGATGCGGGAATCCATACGCGTCAGGCACTATCGCGCACGCACGGAAGAAACCTATTGCCAGTGGGTTCGGCATTATATCTTATTTCATCAAAAACGCCATCCGGCAGATATGGGTGAGAGTGAAATCAATGCCTTTCTGACGCATTTAGCGGTCAAGGACAAAGTCA